>NZ_BAAGZB010000001.1:84587-1366469 GCF_054778955.1 Flexivirga lutea | reverse complement strand
AGCATGGCGGCGAAGGCGGCCGTCACCTCCTGCTGGTCGTGCTGGTGCTCCGGGAGCACGGCGGACACGGCGGCGAGATGGCTCACCCCCAGAACCTACCCCGGCCTCCTACTGTCAATCCCATGAAGCGCATTCCGGGCGGTGCCCTGCTCGCGGCGTGCCACCCGGCACCGACAGCGGCGGTCACGGCGGTCACCGCGCTGCTCGCGGTCGCCTACGGCCACACCGCGCGCACGGCCGTGCCGCTGCTGATCGCGGTGCTGGCGGGACAGCTGACCATCGGCTGGTCCAATGATCTGCTCGACGTGGGCCGCGACCGTGCCGCCGGGCGGCGGGACAAGCCGCTGGCCCGCGGTGACGTTGCCCCGGCCACCGTCCGGCGGGCGATCGCACTTGCCGGGATCGTGTGCGTGACAGCGTCTTTCGCCTGTGGCGCGCCCGCCGGCTCGGTCCATCTGGTCTGCGGCGTGGCCGCGGGGTGGGCGTACAACCTGCGCCTGAAGCGGACGCTGTGGTCGCCGCTGCCGTACGCCGTGGCCTTCGCGGCGCTGCCGCTGATCGTGACGCTCGCGCGTGCCGGACGCGGCTACCCGCCGGGCTGGGCGATGGCCGCGGGTGCGTTGCTCGGCGTCGGAGCACACCTGCTCAACGCGCTGCCGGATCTTGCCGACGACATCCGCAGCGGCGTCCGAGGCCTGCCGCAGCGGCTCGGCCCCCGCGGGGTGCAGCTGGCGGCGCCGATCGTGTTGCTCGCCGGATCCGCCGTCGTCGTGCTGGGCCCCGGCCCGCCGGTGCCGGCCTGGGCCTGGGCGACGCTCGGGCTGACCACCGTGCTGGCCGGACTCGCGGCGCGGCTGCGTGGTCGCGCGCCGTTCGTGGCCGCAGTGGCGATCGCGGTGCTCGACGTCGCACTGCTCGTCGGGCGATGACGGCACACCCGAGGACTGCGGTCGACCGCTAACCGGCCTGCGCGATGACACTCTTCGCGATGCGGGCCACGGTCACCTGCCCGATCGCCCGGAAGGGGTGCAGCGGGTCCGGCGCCGTGGAGCCCGTGGGCCCGCCGAGTTCGGTGTGCGCCAGTGCGCTCATCACCGTGTAGGCGTCGCCCGGGAGGAAGCCGTGCTGCTCGGTGAGTACGGCGAACAGGTCCTCGTAGGCACGGACAATGGACTCCTGCACCGGGTCGCCCAGTCCGACGCAGACGATCTCGTCACCGGTGTCGATCCTGGGAGCGCGCAGTGCCATGCCCTTGATCAGGTCCACGCTGACGGTCGCCCGGCCGGCGATCTCGATGGCGACGAAGGAGCTCTCGCCGCGACTCATCACCGCGTGCAGGTCGCCGATCGCCAGGTGCGCGCCGTCGACCTCGACCGGCAGGTAGACGGTCGATCCGGGCCGGGCGTCGGCCAGGTCCATGTTCCCGCCGGTGGGATAGGACGGCATGACGGTCGACATCTCCCCCTGCGCGGGCGCGACGCCGATGCATCCGATCATCGGTGCCACCGGGCAGCTGATGCGGTCGGTGAGCTGGACGATCCCCTCGCGCACCGGCACCCGACGCACATACCAGTCCTCGCCCATCGGACCGGCCAGCGCGCCGGCGCCGGGCAGGTAGACCGACCAGCCGTGGTCGGCCATCTCGATGTCGTGGATGGTCACCGCGAGCGCGTCGCCGGGTTGCGCGCCCTGCACGTGCAGCGGCCCGGTGACCGGGTTCAGCGTCGCGGTGATCTTCGCCAGGTCGCGCAGCTGGTCCATCTGTGCGTAGGCGGCGTCGTCGGTCTCGAAGGTGATCCGCTCGCCGGTCCCGGGCCGCACCGACAGCACCGGCTCGTGGGTGGCCGAATAACCGGCGCGGGCCTGGTCCTTGGTGATGAGGTGTGTGGTCGTCATGGTCAGCCCTCCGGATCCGCGCGGTGTTCGGGGAGTATGCCGATCCCCTTGCGGCTGTAGTAGATCAGCACCAGGACGCCGACGGCCAGCCAGGACAGCCCGCCGATCTTGGCGGCCGCTTCGGCATTCCACAGCACGAAGCCGATGATGAGGAATCCGATGACCGGGCACACCCAGTGCAGCAGGATGTTGGTGGACTTCTTGCGGATGCCGTAGTGCGTCATCACGGACAGATGCAGCAGCAGGAAGGACGTGAGGGCACCGAAGTTGACCAGTGAACTGATCGTGCCGATCTGGCCGACGAAGAAGACGCCGAGGACCAGCGTGATCCCGGCGACGAGCAGGATCGCCCGCTCGGGCACCTTGGTCCGGGAGTTGATGTGAGCCAGGAACCGCGGCAACTGCCCGTCGCGGCTCATCGAGAACAGCAACCGCGAGGTCGCGCTCTGCGCGGCGACGGCGTTGGCGATGCCCACCGCCAGCGCATTCATCGCCAGGAAGGCGATCTGCCAGCCATGCGTGCTGATCGATTGGACGATGTCGAAGAAGGCGTTGCCCGCCTTGTCGTCCGGGAACGAGGTGGTGTCCGGCACCAACATGCCGGCCAGCCAGGTCTGGCTGACGAAGAACAGCGCGACCAGGAGGAGGCCACCGATCATCGCGATGCCGGCCGACCGGTGCCCGCCCTTGCTCTCTTCGGCGAGGGTGGCGATGCCGTCGAAGCCCAGGAACGACAACACGGCGATCGACAGGGCGGTGGCGACCAGCGGGGCGGAGAACTCCGCCGAGTTGAAGATCGGCGTGCTCGTCACCCGGGCGCCACCGGTGCCGTGCACGATCGCGACGACCGCCATCACGATGAAGATGACGATGAAGAGCAGCTCGGCGACCAGGAAGACGCGGTTCACCACGGCCGTGAACGAGATGCCGATGTAGTTCACGGCGGTGTTGAGGGCGAGGAAGACCAGGATCCACACCCACTTCGGCACGGCCGGGAAGATGCCGGACATCGACTCCGCGGCGAACACGTACAGCAGCGTCGGCACCAGCAGATAGTCCAGCAGGATCGTCCACCCGGCGATGAGGCCCAGCTTCGGATGCATGCCGCGGCCGACATACGCGTAGACGGACCCGGCGATCGGGAAGGCGCGGCTCATCTGGGCGTAGGACAGGGCGGTGAAGGTCATCGCGACCATGCCGATCACATAGACCAACGGGACCATGCCCTTGGCCTCGTTGAAGACCGTGCCGTAGATGGCCCACGGCGCGATCGGCACCATGAACACCAGGCCGTAGATCAACAGGTCCGTGGTCGACAGGCCGCGGTTGAGTTCCTGTTTGTAGCCGAATTGGGCGAGTTCTCCCTCGCCGAGGGTGGGACGGTTGTTGCTGGACATCGGAAGCCTTCGCAGGACGGGGTCGCGGGATTGTCAGTCGTGGTCGCGCAGGAACGAACCCACGACGTCGAGGAAGGCGTCGGGCTCTTCCACGTGGGGCATGTGGCTGGACTCGGGGAAGACGTGCGAGCGAACGTCCGGGATGTGGTCCAGGAAGGGCCGCCAGACCGAGGGCATCGCCTCGTCGTGAGCGCCGGCGACCACCAGCGTCGGGACGCGTATGCCGCTCAACCGGTCGACCACTGACCACTCCCGTAGGGAACCCACCACATGGAACTCCGAGGGTCCGTTCATGGTGTGGTAGACCGTCGGCTCCGCCTCGATCTGAGCGAAGGAATCGGCGACCTCCGGCGGGTTGGGCACGACCCGGCACACGTGACGGTCGTAGAAGACCTTCATCGCCTCGGCATACTCCGCGGAATCGGTGGTGCCTGCGGCCTCGTGCCGCAGCAACGTCTCCTGCACGTCCTGCGGCAGACGCTGCCGCAGCGTGTTCGCCGCATCCAGCCACAGGCCCATCGACGCAGGGGAATCGCAGATGGTCAGGCTGCGGATGCCGGAGTCGTCGGCCAGCACCACCTCCGGGCCGAGCATGCCACCCCAGGACTGGCCGAGCAGGTGGAAGCTGCCCGCGACGCCGAGGGCTGCGGTCAGGTTGCGCACCTCGTCGACGAACAGCTCAGGCGTCCACAGCTCGGCCGGGGCGTCGGGCAGGTGGGTGCTGCCGCCGCAGCCGAGCTGGTCGTAGTGGATGACCGCCCGGCCGTCACGGGCCAGGTTGGCCATCGTCAGCGTGTAGTTGTGTGCGGCTCCGGGCCCGCCGTGCAGCACCACCAAGGGTGCGCGCTCGGCATCCGGACGCACCTCCCCGGTCACCCGGTACCACGTGCGGTGGCCGCGGAAGTCCACCTCACCCTCGGTCGTGGGTGCCGGGAAGCGAGTGTCGTGGGTCGTCGTCATGGGTCCTCCTCGGGTCGGCGCGACCGAGTGAACCACTAAAAAGGTCCCATGACAATACCTTTGCATTGACGTTGCCTACACTGACGGCGTGGCCACGGGTGAAGCGCAACTGCCGGACGATGCGGTCGTCGCCCCGCTGGACACCGGGGCGAGGACCAAGACGACCTCGCTGGCGGACCGTCTGGTCACCGCCATCGCCGTCGGTGCCTACTCCCCCGGTGAACGCCTGCCCCCGGAGCGCGAACTGGCCACCTCGCTCGGCGTGAGCAGAGTGACGGTGCGCCAAGCGCTGCAGCAGGTCACCGAGCTCGGGCTGATCGAAGCACGCCGCGGGCGATCCGGTGGCACCTTCGTCGCGCAGGCCTCCTGGGAGGACGTCGCGCCGGACGTGGCGCGGCGCACCCTGGAGACCGAGATCCCTCGCTTGCTGGACCTCTACGACTTCCGGTGCATGGTCGAAGGGATGATCGCCCGAGCGGCCGCCGAACGATGCACCGCCGATGACAAGGCCCGACTGGCGCAGGCGCTCGAGGACTTCCGCGGTGCCGGCTCGATGATCGAGGCACGCACCATCGACCGGCGGCTGCACGGCCTGATTACCGCCGCTGCCCGCAATCCGCACCTGACGTCACTCGGGGCGCACCTCACCGCCGCGGCCACCCTGGGTTTCGGGGCCGAGCCCTACACCCAGGAGTTCTACGACGACGCCCTGACCCAGCACATCGAGCTGGTCGGCCATGTCATCGACGGAGCCGCCGACGCGGCCAATCGGAGCGCTCAGGCGCACTTCGCGCTGACCCTGGAAACCATGCGGGCCAGCCTGCGCCGTGTCGGTGGGGAGGCCTGACCAGGGCGCCATACGAAGACGGTCCCTGCTCTGGCGCAGAGCAGGGACCGGGAAATTCGGTGGATGTGAAGGGACTCGAACCCCTGACCTCTCGCGTGTGAAGCGAACGCTCTAACCAGCTGAGCTACACATCCGGGTGCGGCGCCGACCCGCCGAACGGACCGTGCTGCGAGCGCCAACAGTAGCCGACGCCGCGCGCACGCGCATAATCGGGTCGCGGCTCACAGCCCCGGCAGACGACCCAGCCACTCCTGGGCCTGATCGGGCAGGAAGCCCGGCACACCGCTGACCAGGAACACCAGCCAGAAGCAGGCGGCGACCAGCACCACGATGCCCACGCCGACCAGCCCCCGCACCAGCCAGTTCTGCCGGCCCATCCAGTCGGTCCACAGCTGGACCTTCGCCTTGGCGAACCGCAGCAGCCGCTTGGCCCAGGTGAACTCGGTCGCCCAGATCCCGATGCCGACGAAGATGATCACCCAGCCGGGCCCCGGCAGGGGCAGCAGCACGATGCCCGTGGCGACGACGAGCAGGCCGAGCAGCCCGACACCGAAGCGATAGAAGATGTATGCCGTGGGGTTGGCCCTGATCCGGGCCCGCCAGGCGAAGCGGTCACGGACGCCGGTGTCGTCCACGGACCGCTCCTCGACCTGCTCGCCGCGCACCGGGTCGGCCGTCCGGTCAGTCGCGACCGGCGGCGGACGCCTCGGCGAACGCTGCGGCTGCCTTGCCGGTGATCGGGCCCGGTGCGGCCAGCTCACGGTCGCCGACCGCCGAGACGGCCTGCACGTCGCGGGTGGAGGAAGTGATGAACACCTCGTCCGCGGTGTCCAGCACGCTGATCGGCAGGATCTCCTCGCGCACCGGGATGCCGGCTTCGCGACTCCACTCGATGGTCAGCGCCCGGGTGATGCCGGCGAGCGGACCGCACTCCAGCTTCGGGGTGAGGATCTCGCCGTCGACGACGACGAAGACGTTGGAGCCGGTGCCCTCGCACAGCTCGCCGCGGTTGTTGGCGAAGATCGCCTCACTGCCGCCTTCCTTCTTCGCGGCGGCGAGGGCGACGACGTTCTCGGCATACGACGTGGTCTTGAGACCGGCGACGGCACTGCGCTCGTTGCGGGTCCACGGCACGACGACGACCTTGGTGGTCGGTGCCGGACGGTCCACGGGCATCGAGGCCACGATGTAGGTCAGCGGGCCGGCACTGCGGTCCGAGCCGAGCGGACCCTCGCCGGCGGTGACGGTGTAGCGCAACCGGCCGAAGTCCAGCGGCTCGGCGAGGACGGCGTCGAAGCCCTCCTGCAGCCGATCACGGTCGGCCGACGGCAGCCCGAGGCCGTGCAACGAACGGTCCAGCCGGTCATTGTGCCGGTCGATGGCGAACGGTCGGCCGTCGACCACCTTCGCCGTCTCGAAGACGCCGTCGCCCACGGTGATGCCGTGGTCCAACGCTCGCACACTGGGCTTGTCGTCGACCAGCTCGCCGTCAACCCAGACCCGCACGCTCATGTCACCCTCCACAGTTCGAAATTGGTGTGATCATCCTTTCACTGTCAGGCGGCATCCAGGACGCGGACGCGGCATACGAGACGGTGGTGGAACAATCACCGGCATGCCGAGCCCGCTGCCCCAGGACCCGATCGCCGAGGCGCGCCGACAGTGGACCGCACACGGATGGGGTGAGTATGCCGACGGCATGGCCGCCATCACCTCGATCATTCGGGCCCAGCAGATCTTCCTGGCGCGTGTCGAGGAGGTGCTGCGCCCCCTCGGGCTGACCTTCGCCCGCTACGAGCTGCTGACGCTGTTGCACTTCACCCGTTCCGGCGCGCTGCCGATGGCCAAGGCGAGCGCCCGGCTGCAGGTCCACCCGACCAGCGTCACCAACGCCGTCGACCGGTTGGAGCGAGCCGGGCTGGTCCGGCGCGCGCCGCACCCGACCGACCGGCGCACCACCCTGGTGGAGCTGACGCCCGAGGGGCACGAGCTGTCGCTGACCGCGACCCGGCAGCTGAACGAGACGGTCTTCGCCGAGCCCGGACTGGCCGACGACGACCTGGCACCGTTGCTGCGCATCCTCGCCCGGCTGCGCCAGGGCGCCGGCGATTTCGAGGAAGAAGCTACGAGTTGGTGAACCGCGGCGGGCGCTTGGCGATGAAGGCCGCCATACCTTCCTTCTGGTCATCGGTGGCGAAGGCGGCGTGGAAGGACCGCCGCTCCAGCCGCAGCCCTTCGCCCAGGCCGCTCTCGAAGCTGGCGTTGACCGCTTCCTTGGCCAGCATCGAGATCGGCAACGACATGCCCGCAATGGTGCCGGCGACCTCCTTCGCCACCCGCAGCAGGTCGTCGGCCGGCACGACCCGGGCGACGACACCGGAGCGCTCGGCCTCGTGCGCATCCATCATCCGGCCGGTGAGCACCAGGTCCATCGCCTTGGCCTTGCCGACCGCTCTGGCCAGCCGCTGGGATCCGCCCATGCCGGGTATGACGCCGAGGGTGATCTCCGGCTGGCCGAACTTGGCGGTGTCGGCCGCGATGATGAAGTCGCACAGCATCGCCAGTTCACAGCCGCCGCCGAGCGCATAACCCGCGACCGCCGCGATGACCGGCGTGCGCACCTGCGCCAGCCGGTCCCAACCGGCGAAGAGGTTGCCGTTGTGCACGTCCGAGAACGACTGATCGGCCATCTCCTTGATGTCCGCGCCGGCCGCGAACGCCTTCGCGGACCCGGTGATGACGATGGCGCCGACACCCGGATCCCGGTCGAACTCCTCGGCGACCGAGACGACCTCGGTCATCACCTGGGAGTTGAGCGCATTGAGCGCCTCGGGCCGGTTGAGGGTGATCGTCGCGGTGCGTCCGTCGCGCTCCACCAGGATCGTCGTGTATTCGCTCACCCGGCGATCGTAGGCCAGCGCGCGCGCTGCGCTACCTGCCGAGCAGACCGAGTTCGCGCTCCACGGGTGCGAAGTAGGCGTCCACCATCGCCTCGTCGACCTCGGCGAGAGTGGCCGGCGACCAGTGCGGCGTGCGGTCCTTGTCGATGACCTGGGCGCGGATGCCCTCGGCCAGGTCGTGCGTGCGCAGCGCATGAGAGACGGCCCGGAAGTCCTGGTCGAGCATCGCTGCAAGAGAGTCGTTCTCGCGCGCCCACCGCAGCGAGCGGAGCGTGGCCTTCAACGCGGCCGGCGACTTGCCGGCCAGCGCCTCCGCCGCGGCCTGCGCCTCGGGCTCCGTGCGCCGCCCGAGTCGCTCGACGATCTGCTCGACGGTGTCGGCGGCATACACCTGGTCGATCCAGGGGCGCTGCGCCAGCACCGTTGAGTGCGGCGGGGTTTCGGCATACTTCTGTATGGCGCCGTCGACACCGTCGGCCACCACCGCCGCGATCAGGTCAGGCAGTATGCCGGAGCGCAGGAAGTGATCGGCGAAGCCGAGCGCGATGGCGTCGGCGCCGTCCAGCGGGCCCGCGGTGAGCGCCAGATGCGTGCCGGTCTCCCCCGGCGCGTGCGCCAGCAGGTGGATGCCGCCGACGTCGGGCACGAAGCCGATCCCGGTCTCCGGCATCGCAATCCGTGACCGTTCGGTGACGATCCGGGTGTTGCCGTGGGCCGAGACGCCGACACCACCGCCCATCACGATGCCGTCCATGAGTGCGACATACGGCTTCGGGAAGCGGCTGATGGCGTCGTTCAACAGGTATTCGGCGCGCCAGAAGTCCAGGATGCCGGTGCCGCCACTGACGGCGTCGGCGTGCATCGCCACGACGTCCCCGCCGGCGCAGAGGCCCCGCTCGCCCGCGCCGTCGAGCAGCACGGCGGTGATGCCGGGGTCGACCGCCCACGCGTCCAGGGTGCAGTGCAGTGTCCGCACCATCTGCGCGGTGAGCGCGTTGATGGCCCGTGGCCGGTTCAGGGTCACCCGCCCGACCGATCCGGTCACGCGGACCAGCACGGTGGGTTCGGTCTGCGATGTCACCTGCTGCACGCTAGATCACGCGGCGTGCCCCGCCGTCACGGGCCTGATCGACGTTCGTCCTGCGCCATCCGGCCGAGTTGCTCACGGACCGATTCCGCGAGCTGTGCCCAGCTCTGCTCGAACTTGCCGACCCCGTCGCGCTCCAACTGGTCGGCGAGCTGCGCCATGTCGACGCCGTGGTCCTCGGCGGTCCGCACCGTCCGGTCGGCGGCGTCGAACCGATCGGTGATCGTGTCCGTCGTGATCCGGCCATGATCGGCCACCGCCCGCAGAGTGGCCAGCGGCATTGTACTGACCGTCTCCGGTGCGACCAGTTCCTCGACATACAGGGTGTCCCGCAGGGCGGGGTCCTTCACTCCGGTCGACGCCCACAGTGGCCGCTGCGGCCGGGCGCCCTGCTCCTGCAGCTCGCGCCAGTCGGCACTGCGTAGCGTCTCGGTGAAGATCCGGTAGGCGCACCGGGCATTCGCGATCGCGACCTGGCCGCGGAACGCCTCGGTGTCCTGCCGGTCATCCGCGCCGAGGCGCGCGTCGATCGCGGCGTCCACCCGGCTGACGAAGAAGGAGGCGACCGAGGCGATCTGCGCCAGGTTCAGGTTGCGCTCCACGGCGGTGCGCAGTCCGGCGAGGTAGGCGTTGCTGACCTCCCGGTAGCGGCTGAGCGAGAAGATCAGCGTCACGTTGACGCTGATGCCCTCGCCGATGAGCTGCTCGATCGCCGGGATGCCCTCGGCCGTGGCCGGCACCTTGACGAAGAGGTTCTCCCGGTCGACGGTCTCCCACAGCCGGCGCGCCTGCGCGACGGTCGCCTGCGTGTCGTGTGCCAGGCCCGGGTCGACCTCGAGGGAGACCCGGCCGTTGCGGCGGTCGGTCGCGTCATACACCTGCCGTAGGCGGTCACACGCGGACCGCACGTCGTCGGTGGTGATGCGAAACACCGCCTCCGACGCCGAGACACCTTCGAAGGCAAGATGTTTCAGTTGTTCGTCGTACCGATCACCTCGCGCCAGAGCGGACGCGAAAATGGTCGGATTGGTGGTGATCCCGACCACCGAGTAATGCTCGATCAGGTCGTCCAGATCGCCGGCGAGCAGTTCGCGCGACAGATCGTCCAGCCACACGGCGACCCCGTTGGCCGAGAGGCGTTGCAACGCATCGGTCTTCGGGATCTCCATCACCGTGCGCCGCCCTGCGGCCCGAAGCGCTGCCACACCCGATGCTGCTGCAGGTCGTGCAGCACAGCCTCGGCCACCACCGCGGCCTCACCCACCTGCACTCCCGGTGCGCCGGCGGCCACACCCGCCGCCGGCAGCACGTCCAGGCCGCCGCCGACGGCGCCGATCGACTTGGAGTGCCGCCAGAACTCGCCCACCAGCTTCGCCACCCGCGGGTCGACGGTGCGGTCCGGCCCATCGTCATATCCGGCCTTGGCGTCCAGATTCGGCACCGCATCGGGTGCCGGGGCCGCGGACGTCAACAGCACGACCGCGTCGAACTCGATCGAGGCGGCCGTGAGGTAGGTACGCTGCGCGGGCACGCCCGCGACGTCGCCGCCGTGGGGCGCGACCGGGATGGCCAGCACGCCGGCGTCGAGCAGGGCTGCACGCACCTGCGCGACCTCCTCGCCGTCGCTGTCGTCATCCACGATCAGGGCCACCTGACGTCCCGCCACCGGCCACGCGTGCCCGACCTGGCTGAGCGCCGCACTGGTCTCGACGTCGGCGGCCGGCGCGACGGTCGGCTCGGGCACCGGGATGCCCAGCGCCGCCGCGACCCGCTCGGTCAGCTCGTCGTCGATGCTGGCCAGACAGGCGACCTCCCGCTCCTTGACCGCCTGCTCGTAGCACTTGCCCAGCTCGAACGAGTACGCCTGCGCGACGTGTTCCTGCTCCACCGGCGTCAGCGAGCGGTAGAACAGCGTCGCCTGGCTGTAGTGGTCGTCGAAGCCGGCCGGTTGCTCGCGCACCGTATGACTCTCAGCGACCTTCTCGGGCACGTCGATGTATGCCGCGGAGCTGTCGTCGGCCAGGAACGGGCAGCCGCCGTCCAGTGAGTTCGGGTGGTATGGCGCGGCGCCGCCCTGGTCGGCGTCCTGGTGGAAACCGTCCCGCAGCATGTCGTTCACCGGCGCATGCGTGCGGTTGATCGGGATCTGCTCGAAGTTCGGACCGCCCAGCCGGGTCAGCTGGGTGTCCAAGTAGGAGAACAGCCGGGCCTGCAGCAGCGGGTCGTTCGTGACGTCGATGCCGCGGACCAGATGCCCGGGGTGGAACGCCACCTGCTCGGTCTCGGCGAAGTAGTTCACCGGGTTGGCGTCCAAGGTCATCGTCCCGATGAGCTGCACGGGTGCCAGCTCCTCGGGCACCAGTTTGGTGGGATCCAGCAGGTCGATGCCCTCGAACATCTGGTCCTCGGTGTCCGGGAAGACCTGCACGCCGAGGTCCCAGCTGGGGAAGGCGCCCGCCTCGATGGCGTCCGCGAGGTCACGCCGGTGGAAGTCCGGGTCGTTGCCGGCGGCCAACTGGGCCTCCTCCCAGGTCAGCGAATGCACCCCGAGCGCCGGCTTCCAGTGCCACTTGACCAGGGAGGTCTCCCCCGCCTCGTTGATCAGCCGGAAGGTGTGCACGCCGAAGCCCTCCATCATCCGGTAGGACCGCGGGATGCCGCGGTCGGACATCTGCCACATGGTGTGCGCCTGCGCCTCGGTGTGCAGGGAGACGAAGTCCCAGAAGCCGTCGTGCGCGCTCTGCGCTTGCGGAATCTCGTTGCTGGGGTTGGGCTTCACCGCATGGACGACGTCCGGGAACTTGATGCCGTCCTGGATGAAGAAGACCGGGATGTTGTTGCCGACGAGGTCGAAGACGCCTTCCCCGGTGTAGAACTTGGTGGCGAAACCGCGGGTGTCGCGTGCGGTGTCCATCGATCCCCGCGAACCGACGACGTTGGAGAAACGCAGGAAGACCGGCGTCCGCGCACCCTCTCGCAGGAAGGCCGCGCAGGTCAGGCTTTCGGCGGCCCCGTTGGCCACGAAATGGCCGTGCGCAGCAGCACCCCGCGCGTGCACCACCCGCTCCGGGATGCGCTCGTGGTCGAAGTGCATGATCTTCTCGCGCAGATGGTGGTCCCGCAGCAGGATCGGGCCGCGCGGTCCGGCCTTGAGCGAGATGTCGGTCTCGCGCAGCCGCACGCCACCGGCCGTGGTCAGGTAGGCGCCCTGTTGTGCGGCGTAGGTGGGCTCGACGTCGAGCGGCAGTCCGGTCGGCGAGGTCGGCGCCGGCCCGTGCTGGTCCGGCTTCGGCGGCAGCGGCTCACGCGGAGTGGTCGGTTCGTCCACCGGCGCCGGTTCGGCTCCCGGCCGGCCCGGCGCCTCCACCCGCACCCGCTGTGCCCGGTGCTGGTCCTGCGAGTTGCTCACGACGTACTCCCTACCCGCGCCGCAGCGCGAACTTCTTGTCCCTCGAATCGTTTTGCGGTGCAACGGGTTCCGCAGTACCCCGCTCTGCGCCGTTCACACGTCGTCGCGCAGCGAGGTGGAGGTCACCGCGGTGCCCTCGGACTCGTCCGGCGGTCCGTCCTCCTCCTGACGCGCCGCTTCCTCCGGCGGGATGCCTTCGTCGATCTGCAGTCCGCGCTCGTTGTCCGGCACACGCAGATTGCGGATCTCGGACACCTGCCGCTCGCGGCCGGCATCGCCCGCCGCGTTCGGCCCGTCCGGTGCGGGCTCGTCGGTTTGCTCGTCCGGCGCACGTCCGGTTGTGTCGTTCATTCGTTGTTCCTCCTTGCTGCGCGGTCGCCGAGTGCGGTCAGCAGGCGCACACCCGATCCGACGCGGCGTCGCAGGACCGCCCCCGGTGCCAGGTCGCCGGTGCGCTGCTCATCGGACGAATCCGACGCGGGCAGGCACCGGGAGATCAGCCCGGTGAACCGGATCGTGAGTCCTGGTGCGATGCCGTGTGCCCGGCCGGCGCACCAGGCCAACGGTGTCAGTGAGATCCACGGCTTGCCGGCGAGCACGGCGTCGACGATGCGCCGTGCGGCACGGTCGGCGTCGATCGACAGCAGCGGCAACGACGCGCCCGCAGCGAACCATCGGTAGTCGTCGGCTCCGCGCTGCAGGAACCGCGCATGGGTGTGCGCGCCCGTCCGCATCAGACCGGGCACGACGGTGGTGCAGGTCACGCCGCTGCCGGCCAGGTCCGCGGACAGCCCCTCGGAGAAGCCTCGCGCGCCGAACTTGGCGGCGCCGTAGGGCACCAGGCGCGGCGCACTGACCACCCCGCCGAGTGAGGACACCACCCCTATCCGTCCGCGGCCGGCCGTCCGCATCGCGCCGAGGACGGCATCCGCCAGGTGGATCGGCCCGAGCAGCATCGTGCGGATCGCGTCCTCGTACATCGCCACCGTGGCCGTCTCGGCCGGCAGGACCTGGATGACACCGGCCACATGGATGGCGACCTCGACCCGTTCGGCGCCCACGCCGCAGATCCAGTCGCGCGTCTGCTGCTCGTCCCGGACGTCACAGACGGTGGTGTGCACCTGCAGTCCCTCGCCCGCGAGTTGGGTTCGCATCCGGTCGAGTTCGTCGCCTGAGCGGGCGCACGTGTGCACTTCGTAGCCGCGGTCGGCGAGTTCGCGACAGATCAGCAGGCCGAGTCCACGGGAGCCGCCCGCCACGACCGCACAGCCGCGGGTGCCCCCGGCCGGTCCGGACGCCGGCTCACTCATCGGCATCGATCAGCTTGCAGAACGTGCTGTCCTCCCCGTCCGCCTTCCGAGCCTGGTAGAGGAACGCGAGGCCCCGGCTGTCGAACGTCTCGAACCATTCGTCCCAGCCGACCTCGGTCAGCCCGTCCTCGGAGCCACCGGGGAAGTCGATGCGCAGCACTCCCCCGCCGCTCTTGTCCTGCGTGCTCGCCACCACGGCCGGGACACCGTCGTGGCTCTGCACCCATTGCTTGATCTCGTCATGGTCCGTGGTGGTGTGCTCGACCGATTCGCTTGCCATGGTGTCCTCCTCGTGCCGGCGCCGGTGGTCGGCGGATCGCCCGCGGCATACCCCTAACCGACACCGGCAAACGCGGTCCGGCACCCGGACGGCTGGCGGTTGTCTTGTCCGAGCGCGGGTATCAGCAACTCATGTCGCACGGTGAACATCGCCGATCGCGCCCGCCGGTCGTCGCCTGCGCCGTGATGCTGGCGTTGGCGGGTTGCGCCACGCCCTCGCCGACGATGTCGGACTACCAGACCAAGACCCGCACGACCGCACGCGCGGTCGCCGGCATCGTCGCCACGACGAGGACGGGCGCGCAGGCCTGGCACGACGGCAAGATGATGAAGGCGTACGCCGACACCATGGTGTCGCACGCCGAGGACGACGTCGGCTCCATCGTCAGCACCTACGACAGCAGACAGCCACCCACCGAGGCGGCCATCCAGCTCAAGGACAAGATCGACAAGCCGTTGCAAGCAGCATCCAGCTCCTTGACAGACCTACGAATTGCGTTGCGGCGCAACGATCGTCAGGGCGTCGCCCAGTCGATCAAGGATCTGGCCGCCCCGCTGAAGACGCTCAAGGGCATGGAGCAGGTGGGACTGTGAAGCGCGTCTTCGTCATCACTCTCGGGCTGGTCACCGCGATCGGCGGCTTCCTCGACATCGGCAACGTCGTCACCAGCGGCGTCACCGGTGCCCGCTTCGGGATGTCGCTGGCCTGGGCGATCGTCATCGGGACCTTCGGGATGACGGTGTATGCCGAGATGGCCGGCCGGGTGACCGCGGTGGCGGGACGTCCTGTCTTCCACATCGTGCGCGAGCGGCTCGGGGTGCGCTTCGGCTTGTTCAACCTGCTGGCCACCTGCGTGCTCAACCTGCTGACGCTGGCGGCGGAGATCGGCGGTGTCGGCCTCGCACTGGAACTGGTCAGCGACGTCAACTACCTGCTGTGGGTGCCGCTGATCGCCTTGGCGATGTGGGGCGTCATCTGGCGTATGCCGTTCAAGGCCATCGAGAACGTGTTCGGGGTCATCGGCCTGGCGCTGCTGGTCTTCGTGCTGGCCCTCTTCTGGCTCCCCACCGACTGGGGGACGCTGCTGCACGGCGCGACGCATCCGTCGGTGCCGGGCCAGGAGGCCTATTCGACCTACTTCTTCTACGCGGTCTCGTTGATCGGCGCCTGCCTGGTGCCCTACCAGATCATCTTCTTCTCCTCCGGTGGCATGGAGGAGGGCTGGACCCGCAAGTCGATGGTCGAGATGCGCGTGAACACGATCGTGGGATTCCCGCTCGGCGGGTTGCTCAGCATTGCGCTGATGGCGACGTCCGCGGTGGTGCTGCAGCCGCTCGGGTCGGGCGTGGGGCACCTGGACGAGGTGGGCCTGCCCGTCGCGTTGGCCTTCGGCAAGGTCGGCCTGGCGTTCGCGCTGGTGGGATTCTTCGCGGCGACCTTCGCCGCCGGTGCGGAAGCCACTCTCTCCACCGGATATTCGGTCGCACAATACTTCGGTTGGGCGTGGGGCAAATGGCTGCGGCCGTCCGCTGCCCCGCAGTTCCACATCATCTGCCTGCTGACGCTGATCGCCGGAGCGATGGTGGTGCTGACCACCATCGACCCGATCACCATCACCATCATGTCCGTCGTGCTGGGTGCTGCCGCCATCCCGCTGACATTCATGCCGGTGCTGATCATCGCCAACGACCGCGACTATCTGGGCGATCGGGTGAACGGGAAGCTGGCGAACACCCTGGGCGTCATCTTCCTGACCATCATCGGCGTGGTCTCCGTCGCCACGCTGCCGCTGCTGTTCTGGACACGAGGAGGTTCCTGATGCCCGAGTGGGAGTGGCAGGCAGCCGCATTGAGCCAACTGCTGGACGTGCAGATCTACTCCGCCGACGGCGACCCCGTCGGCAAGGTCGACGACGTGGAGTTCCGGGTCCCGAACGACGGCGGCCCACCCGTATTGGAGGCACTGCTGTGCGGCCCCTCGGCATTCGGGCCCCGGGTCGGCGGCGTCATCGGGCTGGCCATCTGGTCCATCGGCCGTCGCCTGTCCCCCACTGGCGGAAGCCCGGTCCGCATCCCGCTCAGCGAGGTGCAACGGATCAACCGCCGGGAGATCCGGCTGCGTGAGACCGCGCGTGGTCTCGGGATCCACCGGACCACCGACTGGGCACGCGACAACATCGTCAAGGCGATCCCCGGAGGCTCGCGATGAGAGCGGTCGACCTACTGGGTCTGGCAGCGGTCGACACCGCAGGCCGGTCCCTCGGCAAGGTGCACGACGTCCGGCTGGAAACCGGTGCACCTCCCACGCCGGACTCCGGCGAACCGGCCTTCGCCATCAGCGCGCTGCTGATCGGCAAGGCCGGCTACGCCCACCGCCTCGGCTACGGCCGCGGCCAGATGGCCGGGCCGTGGCCACTGACGTCCTTCTTCCGCCGTATGGCGAACCGTTCCGTCCTGGTGCCGTGGTCCGATGTCACAGAGGTCGGCACCCACCAGGTCACGGTCCGCATCGACCAACGGGAGCACAACGCCGCAGGGGAGGGAACATGACGCAGAACGGAGGCATCGACGTCCTGATCGCATGGTGCATCTTCGGCGTGCTCGTGGTGCTGCTGTGCTGGTTCGTCCTGCGCGGCCACGACGACGCGACGATGCGCGCCGACGAGTCGGACCAGCAGGACGGGGACGATCAGCCGCGTGACGACGACACCGATGCGGATCGGCCCGGCTACAGCAGCGCGCCGCGGTGAGGCGCATCGGTCACGCCTCGCGCAGGATCTCCAGCAATTGCCGTTCGACCCGGCGGCGGACCGCGCTGCTGTGCTGCAGGACCGGCCCACGGCAACGGCCGACGGTACGCCCGGTCGCCTCATAGGCGCTCACCAGACGCGGATCGACGTAGCTGTTGCGTGCCACGGCCACGGTGTCGCCGAGGGTGTCGGCAGCGGCGGCCACCGCATCGCGCACGTGCTGGCCCCGGTCTCCCCCACGCGCGGCCCCGGCCGCGAGCGATTCAGCGGCAGCAACGGTCGCCGCCCACGTCCGCAGGTCCTTCACCGAGAACTCGTCGCCGGCCAACGCGTGGAACCGCCCGATGACCAGGGCGCTGGTGAGGTGATGCCACCCCTGTTCGTCATGGAAGGACAGCAGGTAGTCCTTCCCGCCACGGTCCCGGGTGAGCCGCACGATCCGCGACGCCATCAGGGAGTCCGGCACCGTCACCTGGGCGAGCTCGCCGCCCTTCGCCGGGAATTCCAGCGTCACACCCGTGCCGGAACCCCGCACGTGCTGCACGAGCAGCGTGGCGGCGCCGTGGGATCCGTTCTCCTGCTCGTAGGCTTCCGAGCCGATCCGCAGTGAACCGGTGTCCAGCAGCAGCAGCGCCAGCGACTCGACAGCTTCCCGCGGTGGCGGACCGCCGGCCCATGCCCCGAGTTCCCGGCGCAGCTGCCGCCGCAGGCCGGGCAGTTGCTGCCCCAGGTGGACCACTCGCTCGAACTTCTCGGCGTCCCGGGCCGCACGCCAGTCGGGATGGTAGAGGTATTGCGTGCGACCGGCCGCATCCACGCCGGTCGCCAGCAGGTGCGCCTGCGGGTCCACGCAGATCCACACCTTGGTCCAGGCCGGCGGTATGGCCAGTTGCTCGATGCGCGCGCGTGTCTGCGCGTCGACCGTCCCACCCGCCGGGTCGCGGTAGGAGAAGCCGCGGCCGGCGCGACGGCGGCTGATGCCCGGTTCGCTGGTGTCGGCGCGCCGCAGCGACGTCTGGGTCACAGATCGCCGGCCGCGACCGCCGCCGTCCGCAACTGCCGGATCTGCTCGACGACGACCCGCTCCTCGTCGATGACCTGTTGGAGGTCCGGATTGACCGCCGCGCTGGGGTCGCCCGGTGCTGCAGCAGGGACGACGCGCGCGGCGTCCTCGAGCGCCGCCAGCCGTGCGATGAGAGTGCGAAGATCGTCAGCCATCAGATACCTCCGAAGACGAGCGGTGCGTGAAATGGGTTGTCGGGCGGGCGTTCTCGGCGCTCACCACACCGACTCGCGGTGTCGCCGCCGACTGGGTGTCGCCGCGCGGCGACGCGCTTCGAGCAGGCAGAGGGCACTGTCCAGCTCCGGTGCCATCACCGTGCGGTCACGCATGATCCACGGCACGTCGCGCACGAACATGCCGAGCCCGCGCAGCAGGGTCCGCCACGACGGCGTCGTGCGGGCGATGAACCACGTCCAGGAGACCGCACGCCGCCACGGGCGGTGCAGCCACGCCGTGGTCAGGGTGTTGCGCACTCCGTAGTGACGCAGGTGGGGCGCGTTGACCCCGCTCGGGTAGTGGCGCACCACGACCTGTGGGTCGTAACGCATCCGCCAACCGTGCCGCAGCAACGGGATGGCGACCGTCTCCTCCTCGCCGCCGATGAAGAAGCGCGGGTCGTAACCGCCCACGTCCAGGAACGCCTCGCGCCGCACGACCACGGCACCGGCCATGAAACCCATCAACACCGTGCCCGGAATGCCCGCGTCCTCCGGCAACGGACTGCCCTCCATCTCCCGCGAGATCGGGTCGAGCCGGGCTTCGTCGTTGACCAGGATCCGGGCGTTCACCACGGCCAGCGACGGGTGCCGGTCCAGCAGGCCGACCGAGCGTTCGAGGCCGGCGTGTTCGAACCAGCCGTCGTCGTCGCAGAAGGCGATGTATGGCGTGCCGGCGCGCTCCGCACCGACATTCCGGGCAGCCGCACCGCGGTTGCGTGCCAGGCGGACGACCTCGACGCCGCTGCGCTGCAGACGGTCGACGGTGTCGTCGGTGGACGCATTGTCGACCGCGATGATGGGCACACCGAGCGACAGGAGGCTGTCCAGCGTGCGGTCGATCCAGCTCGCACAATTGTGCGTGAGCAGCACGACCGTCAGCCGCTCGGCGAGAGCGGCAGCCGTCGCGCCCGGGCTCACGATGCTGCGCTGATGTCGTTCTCGGCTGCCATCGCCCGGCGCAGGCGGAGCAGGATGTCGGCGAGCAGCCGGGAGACCTGCATCTGGCTGACACCGATCCGCTGCCCGATCTGTCGCTGGGTCAGGTTGTCGACGAAGCGCAACCGGACGATCAGCCGCTCCCGCGCCTTGAGGCTGCGCAGCAACGGCCGCAGCGCCTCGAAGTCTTCGACCCGTGCCAGGTCGCTCGAGGTCTCGCCCAGCGTGTCGCACAGCGACATACCGCTGTCGTGGTCCACCGGCGCGTCCATGGAGCGGGCGACGTACTGACCGTCGACCGCCTGGGCGTGCTCGACGTCCTGCACCGCGATGCCGAGCCTCTCGGCCACCTCGGCGGCGCTGGGATCCCGACCGAGCTCCTGAGCCAGGCTCTCCACGCACGACCGGACGGCCAGGCTCTGCTCCTGCAACTGGCGCGGGGGGCGCACCGCCCATCCGTGATCACGGAAGTGCCGTTTCAGCTCACCGGTGATGGTCGGTACGGCGAACGCCAGGAAGCCCGAGCCGTGGCCGGGCTTGTAACGGCGCACCGCCTGCACCAGCCCGAGCAGGGCGACCTGCTCCAGATCCTGTCGTTCCAGGCCGCGGTGGTCGTAGCGGTGGGCGATGGAGGTCGCCAGTGCCACATGGTCGAGCACGACCTCGTGACGCAACCGGGCGGCGGTGGCGCGGTTGGAATGTTGTGCCTTGCGGAGCATGTCCTCGGCGCTCGAGGTGCGTTGCGAGGACCTGCTGATGACTGCTGAGTGCGGCATGGCTCTTGTCTTCCACGAGAAACCACGCCGACCACGCTTCTTGAGCCGGCACGTTGGTTTCACCCTGACACCCTCCGCGCAAGTCGGCAAGGGGCGACCGCGGTCCGGTCGGACAATTCCATTGTGCCACAACGTGATTCGGATCAAAAGAAAGTCCGTGGACGCTCGTTCAGGTCAACCGTCAGACCCCACCGCAGACCGACCCGCGCGCACTGCTACGACGTGCGGTAGGACATCGGCCCGGACGATTCGACGCCATACCGATGGGGTACCGGCTCGGCATGCGAGTGCTCGGGATCAATGCCCTGTTCCACGACCCGTCGGCGGCCCTGGTCGTCGACGGACGGATCGTGGCGGCCGCGGAGGAAGAACGCTTCAGTCGCCGCAAGCACGGCAAACGGCCGGTGCCGTTCGCCGCGTGGGAGCTGCCTGTCGAGGCGATGTCATGGTGCCTCGACCGCGCCGGACTGTCGGCGGCCGACCTCGACGCGGTGGCCTACTCCTACGACCCCGCCCTGGCCGCCCCGGCGGCGGAGCTGGGGCTCGACGACCCGTGGGACTGGCTGCGCCAGCGGTATGCCGAACACGCACCGAAGTTCATCGCCCACGAACTCCGCGACCTCGGCACCGGGGTGTTCCGGTATGTGCCCCACCACGTCGCGCACGCAGCGTCGGCCGGGCTGCTTCGGGCCGGCCAGGACGACGAACGGCACACGAGCGTGCTGGTGATCGACGGACGCGGCGAGAGCGCCTCGCACCTTGCCGGCGCCTATGACCATGGGAAGCTGAATGTCATTGCGGCGCAACAGCTTCCGGACTCGCTCGGCCTGGTCTACGAGTCACTCACCGAACATCTGGGCTTCCTGCGCTCCAGCGACGAATACAAGGTCATGGCACTCGCGTCGTACGGGCGTCCCCGTCACCTGCGCGAGCTGCGGGAGAGCATGCACGCCGACGGCGGCGGCGGATTCACCGCGCGGGTTCCCGACTGGACCCGCTGGGCACCGCGCCGTGCGCCGCACGAGGAGTGGTCCGCGCCGCACGCGGACCTGGCGGCCTCGGTGCAGGCCTGTCTGGAGGAGACGCTGCTGGATCTCGCCTCGTGGCTGCACGGCGAGACCGGGACCTCGCACCTGGCGATGGCGGGCGGCACCGCGCTGAACTGTGTCGCGAACTCCCGGCTGTGGCGCGACTCGCCCTTCGACGCGGTGTGGGTGCAGCCTGCGGCAGGAGACGCCGGCACAGCGCTGGGTGCGGCTCTCGCCGCGTCCGACGACATCGTGGCGACCGGCGGCGCCGACTTCACCACGGCCGCGCTGGGGCGCGACTGGTCCGACGCGGACCTGGCGGCCGAACTGCACCGAGCCGCCGTCCCGTACGAGACCCCCGACGATCTGCCGGGTGTCGTGGCCCAGGCGCTGGCGGACGATGGGATCATTGCGTGGTTCGAGGGTCGCAGCGAGTTCGGACCGCGCGCCCTGGGTCAGCGGTCATTGCTGGCACACCCCGGCAATCCGGACAACCTGCGCCGGCTCAATGACGTCAAGGGTCGGGAGCAGTTCCGGCCGGTCGCGCCCATGGTGCGCCGCGAGCGGGCCGGCGAGATCTTCTCCGGTGGCCCATTGCCCAGTCCCTACATGCTGTTCATCCATGACGTGAAAGACGAATGGCGAGAACGCATCCCGGCCGTCACGCACGTTGACGGAACAGCCCGGGCCCAAACCGTCGACCGGGAGACGAAGCCGCGGTTGGCGGACATGCTGGAGCGGTTCGACCAGCTCACCGGGCTGCCGGTCGTCATCAACACCAGCCTGAACACCGCGGGACGGCCGATGGTCGACACCCCGCGCGAGGCACTGGAGATCTTCGGTTCCGCACCGGTCGACCTGCTGGTGCTGGGTCCGCACGTCGTCCGCCGCCGTGACCTGTTCGGGAGCGACCGATGACGCAGCACGCGCAGAGCACGATCGACTACGCGGTCGTCGTGCCCACGATCGGCCGTCCGAGCCTGCAGGTGACTCTGGCCGGTCTCGCCGGACAGGCGCATCCCCCGTCCGAGGTGGTCATCGTCGACGACCGACCGGCCGGTGACCCTCCCCTGTCGGCCCCCGCCGCGCTCACCGCGCGCTGCCGCACCCGCGTGGTCGCCGGCCCGGCACGCGGACCCGCCGCGGCGCGCAACCTGGGCTGGCAGGTCACCAGGGCGCCCTGGGTGGTCTTCGTCGACGACGACGTCGAGGTGCCACCGGACTGGTCGCCGGGTCTGCTCGCCGACCTGGCCGACGCGCCGACCACGACCGGTGGTGTCCAGGCCGTGGTCCATGTGCCGCTGCCGCAGCACCGGCGGCCGACCGACTGGGAGCGCAACACCGCCGGCCTGGCCGTTGCTCGATGGATCACCGCCGAGATGGCGTTCCGGCGCGAGGCGCTGGTGGAGGTGTCCGGCTTCGACGAGCGCTTTCCGCGCGCCTACCGCGAGGACTCCGACCTGGCGCTGCGTCTGCAGCGGGCCGGATGGTCTCTGCGGCAAGGGGACCGGGTCATCGTGCATCCCGTGCGACCGGCCGGACCATGGATCAGCGTCCGGCTGCAGCGGGGCAACGCCGACGATGCCCTGATGCGCCGCTTGCACGGCCCGGCGTGGCGCCGCCCGGCGGCCGCGGGACCGGGCCGGATGCGTAGCCACCTGCTCACGGTGGGCTTCGGGTGCGTCGCGGTCGGCGGCGCGCTGTGCGGCCGTACCTCCTGGGGCAGGCGGGTCGCCGCTGCCGGAGCGGCCGGCTGGCTGACGGCGACCGTCGAGTTCGCCGTGCGCCGGATCGTGCCCGGGCCGCGGACGCCCACCGAGATCGGCCGGATGGCGGTCACCTCCGCACTCATCCCGTGGTCCGCGGTCGCCCATGCGGCCACCGGCCGTTGGCGCCACCGCCACGCGCAGCCCTGGCCGCTTCCGGTCCGGGCGGTGCTCTTCGACCGGGACGGCACACTGATCGAGAACGAGGAGCGCCCGGTCGACCCGGCGCGGGTGCGGCCGCTGGACGGTGCACCCGACGCGGTCGCCGCGCTGCGCACGCGGGGCATCGCGACCGGGGTGGTCACCAACCAGGGTGCGGTCGGCGAGGGACGCAGCACGGTGCACGACGTGGCGGCACGCAACGCCGCGGTGGAGCGTGCGATCGGCCCGTTCGACACCTGGCAGACCTGCCTGCACCGTGCATCCGACGGCTGCGGCTGCCGCAAACCGGCGCCGGGGATGATCCGGGCAGCGGCGCGTGCCCTCGGCATACCGGCCGGGCAATGCGTGGTCATCGGCGACACCGAGGGCGACATACTCGCCGCCCGCCGGGCGGGCGCGCGTGCGGTGCTGGTCCCCAACGCCGCCACCCGCGCCGGCGAGGTCGACGACGCCCCACAGGTCGCGCCCGACCTGACGGCGGCCGTGCGCTGGGTGCTGCAGGGGGCACAGTCATGACCCGGGTGCTCGCGGTGCGGATGGACGGCATCGGTGATGTGCTGCTGACCGGCCCGGCCATCCGCGCGATCGCCGCCGGTGCCGAGCAGGTCGACTACCTCAGCTCGACCGCTGGTGCGGCCGCCGCCGCGCTGTTGCCGGGTGTCACCGACACGCTCGCCTACGACGCGCCATGGGTCGGCGCGCCCTGCCACTCGACGTTCGCGGGTGAACTGGCCGTGCTGGTCGGACGGCTGCGGGAGAAGTACGACGAAGCAATCATCTTCACCTCGTTCCATCAGAGTCCGCTGCCGGCCGCCATGGTGTGCCGCCTCGCCGGCATCCCGCGCATCGCGGGCACCAGCGACGCCGGCCCGGGCAGCCTGCTGGACGTCCGGCACCGCCGGATGTGCGCCCCCGGCGGACCGGAGACCGACGACGACGGCGGCGACCGTGGCGGCCACGAGGTGCACGCCGCGCTGCGCCTCGCCGAGGCCGCCGGATACCCGCTGCCGGCCCACGACGACGCGCGGCTGCGCCTGACGCCCGGCCCGGTCGACGGGTCGGGTCTGCCCGAGCACTACGTCGTGGTCCACCCCGGCGCCTCGGTCCCCGCGCGACAGATCGGTCCGGCGCTCACGCGGGACGCGGTGCAGGCGCTGGTGGCCGGAGGCCGGCACGTGGTGCTGACCGGGGACGACCGTGACCGGGAGCTGATCAGCGGGCTGGCTGCGCAGACCGCCGCGGACGCCGTGACCGATCTCATCGGCCGCACCGACCTGCAACGGCTGCGGCAGGTGATCGCCGCGGCCGACGCGGTGGTGGCCGGCAACACCGGCGCGGCGCACCTGGCCGCCTCGGTCGGCACGCCGGTCGTGTCGGTGTTCGCCCCGGTGGTGCCGGCCGCCCGGTGGCGGCCGTGGGGGGTCCCGCACGTGCTGCTCGGTGACCAGGGCGCCGCCTGTGCCGCCTCCCGTGCGCGTGTCTGTCCGGTCCCCGGTCATCCGTGCATGCGGGGTGTGACCGGCGCCGGGGTGGTCGCCGCGGTCGACGAACTGACCGGGGCGACGGTCCGGGAGGTGTCATGCGCGTCCTGATGTGGCACGTGCACGGCTCCTGGACGACGTCCTTCGTCCAGGGTCGGCACGAGGTCGTCATACCCGTGGACGGGCAGCGCGGGCCGGACGGCCGCGGCCGGGCGCGGACCTGGGACTGGCCGGAGCGGGTGCGTGAGGTGCCGGTTCACGAGCTGGGCCGGACCGATGTCGACTGCGTGATCCTGCAGCGCCCGCACGAGGAGGAGCTCTGCCGGCAGTGGACCGGGCGGGTCCCCGGGGCCGACCTGCCAGCGCTCTACCTGGAGCACAACACTCCCGGCGGTCCTGCCGCCACGACCCGCCACCCGATGGCCGAGCAACACACCATCCCGGTCGTGCACGTCACCCACTTCAACCGGTTGATGTGGGACTGCGGCCGGGCGCCCACCACCGTGGTCGAGCACGGTGTCGTCGATCCCGGCTACCGCTACACCGGAGAACACGCCGGCCTCGCTTCGGTCGTCAACGAACCGGTGCGGCGTGGTCGCGTCGTCGGGACGGACCTCCTGCTGCAGCTGGCGCGCGGGCACCGGCCGCTGGATGTCTACGGCATGGGCATGCAGGATCTGGCCACCGAGGCGACGGCCCTGGGGCTCTCGGCGTGGACCGCACGACTGCACGACGACCTGCCGCAACACGACATGCTCGAGCGCCTCCCCCGCCACCGCGCCTACCTGCACGTATGCCGCTGGACCAGCCTCGGCCTCTCGCTCATCGAGGCGATGTTGCTGGGTATGCCGGTGCTCGCCGTCGACACGACCGAGGCGTCGGCGGCGGTGCCGGCGGACGCCGGACTGGTCTCCAGCGACCTCGACGCGCTGCTGCGACGGGCCGACCACTGGATCGACGATCCGGACAGCGCCCGCGAAGCCGGTCGCGCCGCACGCCGACACGCGCTCGGGAAGTTCGGGCTACCACGGTTTTTGGACGACTGGGATCGACTACTGGAAGGGGCAACATCATGAAGATCGCGATGATCTCGGAACATGCAAGCCCGCTGGCCACCCTCGGCGGGGTCGACGCCGGAGGGCAGAACGTCCACGTCGCGGCGCTGGCACAGCATCTCGCGGCACGCGGCCACGACGTCAGCGTCTACACCCGCCGCGACCGTCCCCTGGACGACCTGCCCGAACGGGTCGATCTCGCCGGCGTGACGGTCGTCCACGTCCCGGTCGGCCCGGCCCGCTACCTGCCCAAGGACGACCTGCTGCCGCTGATGCCGGCCTTCGCCGACTGGATGCAACGTGACTGGTCCCGGCACGGCCGGCCGGACATCATGCACGCCCACTTCTGGATGTCCGGGATCGCCGCCATGCGAGCCGCAGACGCCTCCGGCATACCGATGGCGCAGACCTTCCACGCCCTCGGCACCGTCAAACGGCGCCACCAGGGCGCGGACGACACCAGCCCGCCGTCCCGCATCGGCGACGAGACGCGCATCGGGCAGCGTGCCGACGCGATCATCGCGACCTGCTCGGACGAGGTGCGCGAACTCGAACGGGCCGGTGTCGACACGGCCCGGACCAGCGTGGTGCCGTGCGGTGTCGACACGGAGCTGTTCCGTCCGGGCGAGCACCAGGAGCGCACGGCCGACCTGGGCCCGCTGTTGCTGAGCGTCGCCCGGCTGGTGCCGCGCAAGGGCGTCGAGACCGTCATCCGGGCGTTGGCCCACCTCCCGACGGCGCGACTGCTGGTCATCGGTGGTCCTCCCGCGGCGCAGTTGGAGGACGACCCCGAAGTACGCCGACTGGTGCGGATCGCCGGTTCGCTCGGCGTGCTGGGCCGGGTGCGGTTCGCCGGCAGCGTGCCGCACGAGCAGATGCCCGCCGCCTACCACGCCGCGGACGTGGTCGTCGCCAGCCCGTGGTACGAGCCGTTCGGCATCACGCCCCTGGAGGCGGCGGCATGCGGCCGCCCCGTCGTCGGCACCGCGGTCGGCGGACTGCTCGACAGCGTCGTGGACGGCAGCACCGGTCTGCTTGTCCCGCCCCAGGATCCGGTCGCCCTGGCCGGCGCCGTCGCCCGCATCACCTCCTCGCCACGGCTGTTGCGGCTGTGCGGGGTCCGCGCCGCCGAGCGCGCGCACGACCGTTACGCCTGGTCCCGCGTCGCCGAGCAGACCGAGACCGTGTTCCGGGAGACGCTGGCACGAGCCGGCGCCCCGGTCGGGTCGGTGGCCCGGTGATGGCGCGCATCACGCCGGGACGTGACGTGGTCGTGGTGGGCGACGTCGTGCTGGACCGCGACCTGCAGGGCCATGCCGACCGCCTCTGCCCGGACGCCCCCGCACCGGTGGTGGACGTCGACCGGGTCCGCAGCGGGCCCGGTGGCGCCGGCCTCGCGGCGGTGCTCTGCGCCCGCCACGGCGCCCGGGTCACCCTGATCGCGCCGCTCGCGGACGACGCCGCCGGGGCGGAGCTGCGCAGGTTGCTCGCGCACGAGGGGGTGCGAGTCATCGCGCTGGAGCACACGGGACCCACCCGCTGCAAGACCCGTGTGCGCGCCGGCGGCTACTCGCTCACCCGGTTCGACGAGGGCGGACCCGGCACCCCGGGCGCACTGCCCGCCGAGGCCGCCGATCGGGTGCTGGGCGCCGATGCGGTGCTCGTGTCCGACTACGGCGCCGGTATGACGGCGCAGCCCGAACTACGGGCGGTGCTCCAGCGCCGCAGCAGCCGGGAACGGATCCTGGTCTGGGACCCGCATCCGCGCGGCGCGGCACCGGTCCGCGGCGCCACGCTGGTCACGCCCAATCTGGCCGAGGCGAGCGCCGCGCTCGCTGCGCAGACCTCTGAAGACGTCTCCACCTGGGACGGCGCCCACCTGGCCGCCGAACTCCTGCGGCGGTGGTCGGCGACCGCGATGTGCGTGACCTGCGGTGAGCAGGGTGCCTGGCTGGCCACATCCTCACCGGAGCCGTACTTCGCACCGGCACCGGACGCCGAGGCTGCCGATCCGTGCGGCGCCGGCGACTGCCTGTCCGCGACGATCACGCTGGCGCTCGCGTCCGGCGCCACCCCGCCGGAGGCCGTGCATCACGGTGTCCAGGAGGCCTCCCGGTGGGTGGCCCAGGGTGGCGCCACCGGTTTCCGGGACCGGACCGGGCCGCCGCCGGCCGCCGAAGTCGCAGACCGCCCGGGCCGCTGCCCGGTCGGCGGCACGCTGGTCGCCACCGGCGGCTGCTTCGATGTCCTGCACGCGGGGCACCTCGCCTCGCTGGAGGCTGCCAGGCGGCTCGGCGACTCACTCGTCGTGATGCTCAACTCCGACAATTCGGTCCGTCGCCGCAAGGGTCCGGGCCGGCCGGTGCAGTCCGTCGAGGACCGCGCCCGGCTACTGCGGGCGCTGTCGGTGGTCGACGACGTGGTCGTCTTCGAGGAGGACGATCCGCGTGAGGCGCTACGCCGACTGCGGCCCGACATCTGGGCCAAGGGCGGCGATTACGACGCCAACTCACTTCCCGAAGCAGAGGTCGTCCGTTCATGGGGCGGCCAGGTCGTGCTCCTTCCCTACCTCAACGGCCGCTCGACCACATCCCTGCTTCGCCGACACCAGGAGAGGAACCTGCATGACAACGTCAGCTGACACCCGATCGAACACCGCGACCCTGACCGGCACGGTGATCGTGACCGGCGGCGCGAGCGGACTCGGCGAGGCCGTCGCGCACGCCGTACTCCGCGCGGGGGGACGACCGGTCGTCCTCGACATCAACACACCGGAGGGCGAGTTCGATCATGTCGAGGTCGACCTGAGCGACACCCGCGCGACCGAGGCGGCCGTCGGCCGCGTCGTCGACGAGTACGGCGACGTGACGGGAGTCGTCACCGCGGCGGGCACCGATGTGTGCGGGGCGCTCGACACGGTCGAGGGCGCCGCATGGGACCGCGTCCTCACGGTCAACCTGCTGGGCACTGCGGCCGTGGTGCGAGCCGCGTTGCCGCAGCTGCGCACGGTGCACGGTCGAGTGGTGACCATCGGTTCCACCCTGGGTCTGCGGCCCGCCGGCGACGCCACGGCATACTGCGCCTCCAAGCACGGCGTCGTCGGCTTCACCCGCGCGCTGACGATGGAACTGGCTGGTGACGTCGGCGTCACCATGGTCGTGCCGGGCGGCATGCGCACCCACTTCTTCGACGGTCGGCCGGAGCAGTACCGGCCGGGGCCGGACGCGGACCTGATGGACCCCGCCGACGTGGCGGCCGCGGTGGTGACCGCATTGGCCCAGCCCGCCGGGGTCGAGTTGCGCGAGGTGATCGTCACCGCGTCGACCGAGCCGTCCTGGCCCTAGGACGAGCCCTGGGACGAGCCCTGGGACGAGCCCTGGGACGAGCCCGGATCGGCCGGCCGGTCAGGCCCTGGCCTGGCCGGCCGGCTCATCCGGCCAGCCAGGCCTTCGTGTCCTGCACCATGGTGGCGAAGGGGCCGTACGCGATCGGGCAGTCACCTTCCACCGCAGCCGCCACCGCATGCAGCGCCTGCCCGATGGTGAGCCGCTCGGTCGCGTCCAGGTCGCCGAACAACGGCAGCTCCGAGGTCTCCTCGCTGGTCGCGTGGTGTGTGACGGCCTCCTCCAGCAACCGGAACTGCATCTTGTGCTCATAGGACCCGTGGTCCAGCGACTGCAGTCGCTCGGCCAATTGCACCGCCTGCTCCTCCTCCGCCATCCGATCGTCGCCGACCCCGATCGCGCCACCACCGGCACGTGCCAGCGCGGGATGGACCGTCAACTGCTCGGCTGCCTCGTGCATCGCGAGCAGCCGCAACAGGTGCTGGGTGGCCGCCTCCTGTTGCTGCGCCGATCCGGACTTGGCTGCGTGGAAGGCGGAGCGGATCATGCCGTGCTGCGCGGTCACCTGCCCGGCGATCTCGCTGGCGGCAGGTACGTCGTCGATGTGATTCTGGTCCATCTTCGCGCCATACCCGATCCTGCCGGGGGCGACACCGCGGCGGCGACCGGTGGCACGCGTCAGACGCGGTCGATCGGGTATGGCGCCACGGTACGAACCGCCAACCCACGGAAGGTGACCCGCATGCCCAGCAACAAGAAGCCAGGACCCTCGGTCAAGGACGACGAGCTCTACGAGGAGTTGCGCGAGGAGGGCAACAGCAAGGAGAAGTCGGCCCGCATCGCGAACGCCGCGGCGAACTCCTCGCGGTCCGAGGTCGGCCGCAAGGGCGGCGAACACGGGTCGTACGAGGACTGGACCGTCGACGACCTGCACCAGCGTGCCGCCGAGATCGGCATCGAGGGCCGCTCCTCGATGACCAAGGACGAACTCATCGATGCCCTCCGCGAGCACTGAGCAGCTGCGCTACCACGTGATTCCCGTTGGATCCGTGTGCTTTCCAGCACGGCCAAGCACCGGATCTGAACCCGCCGCGAACGCGCCGGGCCGTGCTGCGCCTCGCGCCGCGTCCTACCTGCTGCGTCGCCGCAGCCGGTGCGTGTCGAGCGAGGTCACGGCGTGCGTGCCGGTGGGCGGCGGGGCGCCGCCGTCGACCGCGAAGGCGGACACGTCGTGGAGCCGGTAGCCGTGCCCGGGCGACGACGTGTGCGGTGCCGTCATCCGCCCGAACTGCACGATCGGTGCACCGTCGAGCATCTGCTCCTCCACGGTGACGTGGTCGCTGAACCACTCGGCGTGCCGCACGGCCGGGTCGGCCATCGCCAGCGGCAGGTGCAACGCCGGCGCACCGTGCGCGGACACCGGCACGTGCGCCGCGTGCGTGTATGCCGCGCACCGGCGCCACCCGGTGAAGCCGCCGCATCGGGTCACGTCCAACTGCAGACAGTCCACCACCTCGCTCATCGACCGGGCGTCGGCCAGTTCGGCGACATACTCGCCGGCGGCGACGTCGCAGTTGAGGGCGTCCCGCAACTGCGCCAGGCCCTGGGTGTCCTCCGCGGACACCGGCTCCTCGAACCAGGTGACCCCGAGCATGTCCAGGTCCTGACCGACGCGCATCGCCTGGCTGCGCGAATAGGCGCCGTCCGCGTCGACCATCACCTGGACGTCCGCACCCGGACGGGCCTGCGTGCCGGTCCGGGCGTGGTCCTGGACCGCGTTGACCACCCGGGCGACCCGGTCGAGGTCGCGGGCGACGTCGTGCCCGCGGTTCTCGCCGATCTTCAGCTTGACCGCCGAACATCCGGCGATGAGCCAGTCCTGGACCTGGCGGTCGAGGTCGCGGGTGCTCATCGAGGTGAAACCACCTGAGCCGTACACGGGTACGGCCTCGCGATGCACACCCCACAGCTCCGCCAGCGGCACGCGCAGACCCTTGCCGCGCAGGTCCCACAGCGCGACGTCCATGGCGCTGATCGCCGCCATGACCACACCGCGCGTGCCGAGGTTGCGGCAGGCGCCGTGCATGCGCTCCCACAGGCGCGATGGGCTCGCCGGGTCCTCCCCGAGCACCTGACGCGCCAGCACCGACCGGATGATCTCGACCGCCGCCGGCGACGTGTAGGACCACCCCAGTCCCACGTGCCCACCGGCCCGGATTTCCACCGTCACCACGTCGACGTGATCCCACGTCAACGTGCCGTCGCTCTGCGCCGCGGCCGTCGGGAACGACAGCGCACGAGCTTCCACTTGGTCGACGACAACGACGGGCGACATGCTGCGCGCATACCCCTGCAGGCAGGTGGCCATGCGTTCACCGCCGCCCGGTTTCCGGCCGGTGACCGCCGGGTAGGTGGCTTCACCTGGAGTCGCTGAGAGGAGCACGCCGATGCCAACACCTTCCGGTCCCCCGTCCGACTCGCTGCCCGACCTGGACTTCTGTGCCGAACTCGGTCAGCAACTCCGCGTCGACTCGGTGGTGATGAGCGACCGCGCCGGGTCCGGCCATCCGACGTCGTCGATGTCGGCCGCGGATCTGATCGCGGTGCTGCTGGGCCGGCACCTGCGGTGGGACCTGCAGACCCCGGACGATCCGCACAACGACCACCTGATCTTCTCCAAGGGCCACGCCTCGCCGCTCTACTACGCGATGCTGCACGCGGCCGGTGCCATCGACGAGGAGGAGTTGCGCACCTATCGCACGCTGGACAGCAGACTGGAGGGTCACCCGACGCCGCGGATGCCACCGACCGACGTGGCCACCGGATCGCTCGGGCAGGGTCTGCCGATCGGTGTCGGGATCGCCCTGGCGGGCAAGGAGCTGGACCGGTTGCCCTACCGCGTGTGGGTCCTCTGCGGCGACTCGGAGATGGCCGAGGGGGCCATCTGGGAGGCGTTCCAGTATGCCGCCTGGCGCGGCCTGGACAACCTCACCGCCATCATCGACGTCAACCGCCTCGGCCAGACACGCGAGACGATGCTCGGCCACGACGTGCAGGCGTATGCCGACCGGGCGGCGGCGTTCGGGTGGCATCCGATCGTGGTCGACGGTCACGACGTGCAGGCGATCGACGCGGCATACGACCACGCAGCCGGGGTCAAAGGGAAACCGACCGTGGTCGTGGCCCGGACCCTCAAGGGCAGGGGTGTCCGCGCCGTGGAGGACCAGCCCGGCAAACACGGAAAACCGTTGGCGGATGCCGCTGCCGCCGTCCAGGAGCTGGGCGGCTTCCGCGATCTGCAGGTCGACGTCCAGCGCCCCGACACCGACCGCGAGCCGCATCGCTTCACCACCACGCAGCACGAGCGGCCGTCGTACGACGTGGGGTCCGACGGCTCCACCCGTGAGGCGTACGGCGCCGCGCTCGCCTGGTTGGGAGCCACCCGTGAGGATGTCGTGGCGTTGGACGGCGAGGTGTCGAACTCCACGCACGCCGATCAGTTCGCGAAGATCGCACCGGAGCGCTACTTCGAGATGTTCATCGCCGAGCAGCAGATGGCTGCCGCCGCCGTCGGACTCGGCACCCGCGACTGGATCCCGTTCACCTCCACGTTCGGCGCGTTCTGGGCACGGGCGTACGACTTCGTCCGCATGGCCGCCGTGTCTCGTGCCGACCTGCGGCTGTGCGGGTCGCACGCGGGTGTCTCGATCGGCGCCGACGGGCCGTCGCAGATGGCGTTGGAGGACATGGCCTCGCTGCGCGCCATACACGGCAGTGTGGTGCTGCACCCGTCGGATGCGAACCAGGTGACGTCCCTGATGGAGCAGATGGCCGACCGCAGCGGGATCAGCTACCTGCGTGTGCTGCGCGGCAAGACCGCCGTCCGCACCCCCGCCGACGAGATGGTGCGGATCGGCGGCAGCCGCACGCTGGCCGGCAGCGACGAGGACGAGGTGACGCTGATCGCGTGCGGCGTGACCGTGGACGAAGCGGTGAAGGCTGCCGATCTGCTGGCCGCCGAAGGGATCACGGCTCGCGTCATCGACTGCTACTCGGTGAAGCCGATCGACGAGCAGGCGGTACGCCGCGCCGCGGGCGAGACCTCGGCGATCGTGACGGTCGAGGACCACCGTGCCGAGGGAGGACTGGGCGACGCGGTCCTGGAGGCGCTGGCGGAGTGCGCCGACCGGCCACGGGTGCACAAGCTCGCCGTTGGCATCATGCCGACCTCGGGCACCCCCGAGGAGCTGATGCGTGCCGCCCACATCGACGCCCGGTCGATCGCGGATGCGGCCCGCTCCGTCTGTGCCGAGGCAGGACAACGGCGGGGCTGAGTCAGGTCGAGACCTGCGCCAGCCGGTCCTGAAGCGCCCGCAGCGTCGACTCGCGGATGTCGCTCAGCTCGCGAATCCGCCTGTCCTCCAACGATTCCGCGATGCCTTCCAGTCGGGCCCCGTGCCGCTCGACGGTCGTGAGCACGTCGCCGGCGGCCGCCGCCGACGACGTCGCGTGCGTCCCGCCGGACGGCGCACCGTGGTCCGCGAGGCCGCGCAGGGTGGCGCTGGACAGCGCGATCACGCCACCGGCGGTCAGCATCCGCTCGACGTACAACGTGTCCGCGCCCGGCAGGCCGGCACCCACGGTGGTGTCCCACACCATGCGGATCGGGCGGGCGCCGCACGCCTGCAGGTCGCCCAGAAGGCGCCGGTCAGCCGTGCCACCTCGGCGTCCACGTCCGCGACCCGCAGGGACAGTGCCGCGGAGATGCGGGTGAGGTCGCGCCCGCGCGCGGCGGCCTGTTCGAGCCCGGCCAGCACTGTGGCCAGCACCTGCCGCAGCCGCTCCAGGCCGTAGATGTTGGTCGCATCCACGCTGACGCCCTCGGACAACAGTGCCTGCATCGCGGACATCCCTTCCGCGGTCGCGGGCACACCCACGTAGAGATTGTCACGGCCCACCACCGTCCGTAGCCGCCGTGCGTCGTGCAACGTGCCTTCCGTGTCGCGTGCGCACCGCGGATCGACCGCCAGGGAGACGCGGCCGTCGGTGCGCGCGGTCGAATCATGCACTGCGGCCAGCAGATCGCAGACCGTACGGGCGTCGTCGGTCATCGCCCAGAGCAGTGCATCGCCGGCCGGCACCTGCTCCGCGGCGAATTGCGCGAGCTGCTCGCCATACACGCCCTCGGACAGGGCGGCCCCGACGGCGGCCGTGTCGAGGGCGATGCCGGTCACGGGTTGTTCGGCAACGAGCCGGTGGATGCTGCCGTCCGCCAGTCCCCGCCGCGAGACGTCGGCCAGCCGCAGCCGCACCCCGCGCGGTTCCGGGGCGCCGACGGCGGCGGCGGGCGGCACGCTCAGTCCTCGTCCGATTTCAGCTCGGGGATGATCACCGAACCGTAGAACTGGATCATCTCCCGATAGTGCGGGCCCATGTTCGCGACGTTCACCGTGTCGTAGCCCGCCTCGAAATACGGACGTATGGCGGCCAGGTGCGTCTCCGGATCCGGGCCGGCAGCAACCGATTTCGCGGTCATCTCCCGGGTCACCAGTTGTGATGCCTGCTCGAAGTGTTGGGGGGAAGGCAGCACCTGGGCGAGTTCGCCGGGCACGCCCGCGTTGGCCCACAGCCGGTGCGCATGATCGACCCCCTCCTCCTCGGTCGGCGCGAACGCCACCTTCACGCCGGCCTCTGCCGGGGCGTTTCGGCCCTTGGCCGAGCGGAACTGCCGCAACGCATCGGCATCCGGCTTGGTGGAGATGAAGCCGTCGCCGATCCGCCCGGCGAGCTCGATGGCCTTCGGACCGAAACCGGACACATAGATGGGCGGCGGCTCCTCCGGCAGCGAGTAGATCCGGGCCGTGTCGACGGTGTAGAAGCGACCGTCGTGCGAGACGACCTCGCCGCTCCACAATCGCCGGATCACCTCGACCGCTTCGTCCAGCATCTCGAGGCGGACGTCCTCGTGCGGCCAGCCTTCCCCGGTGATGTGCTCGTTGAGCGCCTCACCGGTCCCGACGCCGAGAGTGAATCGTCCGTTGAGCAGCACGGCACTGGATGCCGCGGCCTGGGCGATCACGGCCGGGTGGATCCGCTGCGTCGGACACGTCACCGCCGTGGTCACCGGCAACTCGCACGCCTGGGAGATCGCGCCGATGATCGACCAGACGAATGCGCTCTGGCCCTGCTCGTCGTTCCACGGGTGGTAGTGGTCACTGATCCACAGGCAGTCGAAACCGGCATCGGCCGCCGCCCACGCCTGGTCGACCAGTTCGTGGGGCGTGTACTCCTCGCACGACAGGAAGTAGCCGATCCGCATGTCAGTCCTCCAACTCCGGTTCGCGTTGCCCGGCAGGTACCCACGCCGGAACCCTGCAAAACCGCGTCATTCCGTCGCGTAGTGGGGCCCTGCCGTCCGCCGCGCACCGGGTTCAACCGCTGACCGGACGGGTAACCAGCCGCCATGACTGCTGAATGGCCATGGCTCACCGAGCACTTGCACGATCTGCAGATCGGGTCGGCGTCGATCGCGCGGCAGGAGGGCTTGCTGCGCGGCTGGGGTGCGCGGTTGGCGCTGACTCTGGCGACCGGCGGCCGCCTGTTGGCGGCCGGCAACGGGGGCAGTGCGGCGGAGGCGCAGCACCTGACCGCCGAGCTGGTGGGCAAGTTCGACCGGGACCGCAGGGCCCTGTCCGCGATCTGCCTGTCCGCCGAATCGTCCAGTGTGACAGCGATCCTCAACGACTACGGCGGCCAGGAGATCTTCGCCCGGCAAGTTGCCGCGCACGGACGCACCGACGACGTCCTGATGCTGTTGTCGACCAGCGGGCGCAGCCCGAACGTGCTGCGTGCAGCCGAAGTGGGCCGCGAACTCGGGCTGCGTGTGTGGGCGATGACCGGCGGATTGCCCAACCCGTTGGCACAACTGGCTGACGAATGCCTGGCTGTCACCGCCCACTCCACGGCGGCGATCCAGGAGGGCCATCTCGTTGCGGTGCACGCGCTGTGCGCGGCGCTGGACGAGGAGTTGGGCAGCACCGAGGACACCGGCGGGACGTGGAGCGATCTGCGCCCCGAGGCGCACGCATGACACCGGCTGTCGCGTCCGGCCGGGCCGGTGTCGTCTTCGACATCGACGGCACCCTGCTCGACACCAATTACCTGCACGTGCTCGCGTGGTCGGCAGCGTTCTGCGACAACGGCTTCCGCGTCGAGATGGCCGACATACACCGCTCGATCGGACGCCCTAGTGAGGCGCTCGTGGAGCACCTGGTCGGGCAGGACCGACCGGACCTGGTCCAGGCCCACGCCGCGCACTTCGCACGGCTGCGCGAGCGTTACGGCGTCAATGCCCTGACCGGCGCGCCCGCCCTGTTGCGCCGGTGCGCGGCTCAGGGATGGACCGTGGCGCTGGCCACCAGCGGCGGCACGGCGGACCTGGAGTGGATGCTGCCCTTGATCGGCGCGGACGGCGTCATCGCCGGTGCGACGACCTCGCAGGACGTGCAGCAGGGTAAACCGAGTCCGGAGCTGATGCTCGCGGCGATGCAGGCACACGGTCTCGCCGTGGACCGCACCGTCGCGGTGGGTGACTCCGTGTGGGACGTGCGCTCCGCCGCGCGGGCGGGCATCCCCTGCATCGGCCTGGCCGGAGGAGGCATCGGCGCGTCCGAACTGCGAAGTGCCGGGGCCGCCGAGGTGTATGACGACGCTGCAGCGCTGCTGGAGCGCTTCCCCCGGTCGCTGCTGGGTGGTTCGCGGACATGACGGACGCGTCCCCTGGGTGCCGCCGGGCCGGAGCAACGCGCGCCGTCAGGGCTGCAGCACGACCTTCAGGCACGCGTCGGTCTTGTCCCGGAACATCCGGTATGCCGCCGGCCCCTCGGTGAGTGGGAGGTGGTGCGTCGCGAAGTGCTCGAGGTCGAAGACGTCCTCCTCCAGCACCAGCGGCAGCACGTCGTCGGTCCAGCGACGGACGTTCGCCTGGCCCATCCGCAGGGTGACGCCCTTGTCGAAGAGTTCGATCATCGGCATCGGGTCCAACGCCCCGCCGTACACCCCGCTGATCGAGATCGTGCCACCCCGGCGAGCCGCCGCGAACGCTGTCCGCAGGGCCGCCATCCGGTCGAGCCCGAAGTGCTTCATCACCGGTTTGCCGACCACGGAGGGCAGCCGGCTCGCGACGCCCGCCGCCGTCTCGGCGACCTTGTCGCCGTGTGCTTCCATTCCGACCGCATCGATCACCCCGTCGGCGCCGCGACCGTCGGTCAGCTCACGGATCGCCTGCGGGACGTCGTCGACCGACCGCCTGTCGATGAGTTCGACACCGTGCCGGCCCGCGGTCGCCAGCCGGTCGGCGACCAGATCGACACCGATGACGCGCGCGCCGAGGTGACCGGCGATCCGGCAGCAGAGCTGGCCGATCGGTCCGAGCCCGATGACGGCGACCGTGTCACCGTCGTGGACGTCGGCATACTGCACCGCCTGCCACGCCGTGGGCAGGATGTCCGACAGATAGAGATATCGCTCGTCCGCGCCGGTCGACGGCAGCACGATCGGGCCGTAGTGCGCCTGCGGCACCCGGACGAACTCGGCCTGCCCACCGGGCACTGCGCCATACAGGCTGCTGTAGCCGAACAGCTTGGCGCCTTTGCCGGTGCGGCGCATCTGGGTGGTCTCACACTGCGACTGCAGCCCGTGCTGACACATCCAGCAGTGGCCGCACGAGATGTTGAACGGCACCACCACCCGATCGCCGGCGGACAGCCGCTCCACCTCCGAGCCGACCTCCTCCACCACACCGATCACCTCGTGGCCGAGGATGTCGCCCTGCTGCATGAATGGCGTCAGCACGTCGTACAGATGCAGATCCGAGCCGCAGATCGCGGTCGAGGTGACCCGGACGATCGCGTCGGTCGGTTCCTTCAGCACGGGTTCGGGCACATCCGTGACTTCGACCTGCTGGCGGCCCTGCCAGGTCAGCGCTTTCACCGGTCACCACCGCTGAGCGCATCCTTCGTGCGGTCCACCAGGGACGCGAACGGGCCGACCGCCCACTGTTTGACCGGTGAACCGGCCGTCGACGGGTGCGGATGGGTGGGCGCGAGCGACTCGACCGCCTGGAGCCGTTCGCCCATGCTGCGTCGCTTGTCGGCGTCGCACTGGTCCAGCACCGCCGGGAACTCCTCCTTCTCCTCGTTCTCGGCGTGTTGCACGACCGACTGTCGGAAGGACCGGAATGTGGCGTCGAAGTCGCTGGAGGTGACGTCCAGCTTCTCCAGTTCGGCGAGCACCTCGTTGGCCTTCGCCTCCTCCTGGTTGCGTGCGTCGGCGACCCCGTCGCCGGCCAGCGGTGTGGACACCGGTCGCAGGATCATCTCCTCGGCCGTCTCGTGGACGGCGAGAAGCGCACGCAACTCATCGAACGCCATCTGCTTGTGGTCGCCGCTCGTCGAGGCGACGTCGTCGAAGAGGTCCTGGATCCGGGCATGCTGCTCCAGCAGGATGCGGATCACGTCTCCCTCCGGCAGTTTCGCTGCCTCCGCGCGGTCCTCTGCCGCACCACCCATGATCGGTCTCCTTCGCGATGAACGGATCTGCTGTCACGGTCGCTGTGGGCACTACCCCGGGACATCGGCAGCAAACACCGCCGAGCGTCGGATTGGACCGCTGTGCAACGGGGTAGCCGACCGGTCATGGGCCATCACCGCGCCGGCACCGGCCGCTCCTTCGCACCCGTCGTCCTGGCACTGCGGGCTCTGGGGCTGGGTGACGCCCTCACCGGGGTGCCGGCCCTGCGCGGCCTTCGGCGTGCCTACCCCGAGCACACCGTGCTGCTCGCCTGCCCGCCGGCGGTGGGCCGATGGCTGACGACGCTGGACGTGGTCGACGGGGTGGTGCCGGCGCACGGCCTCGACCCGCTCAACGATGCACGGCGGCCGGATGTGGCGGTCAACCTGCACGGTCGCGGCCCGCGCAGCCACCACGTCCTGGGTATGACGAGGCCGCGCCGGATGGTCGGCTTCGCCTGCGCGGCAGCGGATTTCACCGATGGCCCGAGCTGGGATGACGGCGCGCACGAGGTCGAGCGATGGTGCACGCTGGCACGCTGGGCGGGCGGCACGTGCGACCCTGCCGACCTACGGCTGGGCTCCCCCGGCCGGGCCGCACTCGGGCCGGTCGTGCTGCACCCCGGCGCAGCGTCGGCATCCCGGCGCTGGCCAGCGCCCCGCTGGCGGGCGGTGGCCCGGGCGTTGCAGACCGATCACCGCGTCGTGGTGACCGGGGGTCCGGCGGAGCGGGCTCTGTGCGAGGCCGTGTGCCGAGGCACCGCGGCCGAGTCGCGCGCGGGTCGCACTCCGCTCCCCGCGCTGGCGGACCTCATCGCAGGAAGCAGTCTGCTCATCTCCGGCGACACCGGAACAGCCCATCTGGCAACGGCTTTCGGCATACCGTCGGTGACGTTGTTCGGTCCGGTGTCGCCTGATCTGTGGGGTCCGGCGATCGACCGGGACCTGCATCGTTGTCTCTGGCACGGCCGGGGAGCCACGGTGCCCGGCGACCCACACGGCGACCATCTCGATCCGCGGTTGGCCGCCATCACCGTCGCGGAGGTGATGACCGCCGCGCACGAGCTGCTGGCGTCTCAGCCCGGCGCGGCTGATTCGTCGGTGAGCCAAGGGGTAGGGCGACCACTTCCGCAGCACCGTGAGAAGCGACGAAGGACCCCGTCATGACCGAGGAACACACCGAGCAGCGAACCGATCCGAACTCCGCGCCGAAGCATTCGTCGCCGGAGGACCCGACACCGGACCGATCGGCGGGCGATGTCGGACACCCCTCCGCACAGATCCCGATCTCCGACGACCTGGTGCAGAAGCTGGGTGACGCGGCCGACGACTACGCGATGGCCCTGTGGTCCACCGCCCAGCAGACCGATGCGGACGCCGACGAGATGGCGTCGATGATCCGCCAGGTCAACGACGAGTTCGGGGTCGTCCACCCGGACGAAATCGTCAACAAGTGGCAGGAGATCTTCCGCAACTCCGGGGGGCTCGTCACGGTCATCTGCGAGGACCGGGTGCTCGCCGGCGCCCTCTCGGAGGCCAATGCGATGGAACAACCGCACGCGTCGGACGGCCCCGCGATCGATCAGCAGACCGACACCGAGTCGTCCTGATCACGGTGCGGCGACGCGGCCGTCGGTGGTGCGGACCAGCCGCCCGTCGGCCAATGCCGTCGTCAGCGCCTGCTCGAAGACGCCGTTCTCCCAGTACTGCGCCGCAACGTTTTCCGCCAGGTCGCGGATGGACAATGGACCCTGGTCGTCGATGGCGCGGCGCAGCATCGCCAACTGCTCGGTGAGCTGGTCGTCCTGCGGCTCGCCGGCGGTCGATTGCGGCGGTGGAGTCGGCTGTGGAGTGGACTGTGGAGTGGACATGGCGTCACTTCCCTCGGTGAAGGCCGGATCGGGTGGTGTGCCCCGCGGGTCGCAATCCGCGGGCGAGCAGTTGAGCGAGGTGCAGGGGTGCGCGTCCGGTGTCGTCGAAGGTGCTGATCTGGGTGCGGCAACTGAAGCCGTCGGCCAGCACGGCCGTCGCGTCGTCGGCGGCCCGCAGGGCCGGCAACAGCCGGTCCTCGGCGCAGGCCCGGCTCACCTCGAGGTGGCCGGCCTCGAAGCCGAAGTTGCCTGCGAGGCCGCAACATCCGCCGACGTTGTGCGCGGTCACGCCGGCATCCTGCAGGAGCGAGCGGTCCGCGTCCCAACCGCGGTCGGCGTGCTGATGGCAGTGCACCTGGACCAAGGCCTCGGCCTGGTCGAGAGCCGGCGGTGTCCAGCCGTCGGTGTGCTGGTGCAGTAGTTCGGCGAAGCCGAGCAGCTGATCGGCCAACCGCCGCACCTCCACGTCGTCGGGCAACAGGCGCGGTGCGTCCGAGCGCAGCATCGCGGTGCAACTGGGTTCGAGCCCGACGACGGGCAGACCCTCGTGCAGGGCGGGCGCCAGGGCGTCGACCGTGCGCCGCAACGCCCGCCGCGCGATATCGAGCTGACCGGTCGACGTCCACGTCAGTCCGCAGCAGACGGGGCGTGTGGGCAGCTGCACCCGATAGCCGGCCGCCTCCAGCACCGCGACCGCCGCCTGCCCGATCTGTGGGTCGAAGTGATTGGTGAAGGTGTCCGGCCAGAGCAGCACGCTGCCGCGTTCACCGCTGCCGGTGGGACGGCGCGCGGCGAACCACTGTTGCAGTGTGCGCGCGGCGAAGCTCGGCACCGGCCGGTCCTCGACCCCGGCGGCTCTCGCACCGAGACGACGGACCGCGGGAATCGCACTGAGCCGGTTGACGATCGGAGCGCTGCGCGTGGCCGTGACGGCGCGTGCGGCCAGCGGGAGCCAGCCGAGGGCATAGTGCGCGCGGGGACGCAGCCGATGCCGATAGTGGTGGTGCAGGAATTCGGCCTTGTAGGTCGCCATGTCGACGTTGACCGGGCAGTCGCTCGCACAGCCCTTGCAGGACAGGCACAGATCGAGGGCGTCCCGGACCGCGGTCGAGCGCCAGCCGTCGGTGATCGGGCCGTCGTCGTGGCCGTGCAACATCTCGAAGAGCAACCGGGACCGGCCACGGGTCGAATGGACCTCTTCGCGGGTCGCCCGGTAGGAGGGGCACATGATGTCGTCGTCGTCCTTGGGCTGGGGAGCCCGGCACAGGCCCACGCCGACGCATCGGTTGGCAGCATGGACGAATCCGCCGTCCGCCGGATAGTCGAACGCCGGCGAAGCCGCGAGTCGCGGTGACCACGAGCTGCCCAGCCGGAGGTGCTCGTCCAGCCGGTCCGCCGTGACCAGCTTGCCGGGATTCATCAGGTTCTCCGGATCGAACAGCGACTTCAGCTCGGCGAACGCCGTCATGATCCGGTCGCCGAACATCCGCGGCAGGAGTTCGCCGCGGGACTGACCGTCGCCGTGTTCTCCGGACAGCGATCCGCCATACGAGACGACCAGGTCCGCCGCTTCCTCCATGAACCTGCGGTAGGCGTCCACTCCACCGGAGTCGGCCAGCCGGAACGGGATCCGGGTGTGGACGCAACCCTGTCCGAAGTGACCGTAGATGCTGGGCACGGCGTCGTCGGAGTAACCGAAGCGCCGGCAGAGCGCCTCGAAGTCCCGCAGGTAGTCACCCAGTCTCTCGGGCGCGACAGCTGCGTCCTCCCAACCGGACCAGGCGTCGGGTTCACCCGGGACATGTGCGCTCGCGCCCAGGCCGGACTCGCGCACCGCCCACAGGTCGCCCTCCAGGTCCGCATCCGACACCAGCGACACATCCGGGTCCTCGGGTGCGCGGCCGGTGCCGCGCAGCATCGCCGCGGCGGCACGGTCGGCGTCCTGCTTGTGCTGTGCGCCGAACTGCACCATCAGGAAGGCGTTCCCGTCGGGCATCTGCCCCCGGGCGTCGTCGTGGAGGTGCTCGACTCGCTCGTCGTGGATCAGCCGGTGGTCGAAACCTTCCAACGCGATCGGCTCGTACGGCAACAGGTCCGGCACCGCGTCGGCGGCGGCCGCAACCGAGTCGTAACCCAGGACCACCAGGGTGCGTTCGGGCAGCACCGGCACCAGGTCCAGCTTCGCGTGCAGCACCGTGACCAGCGTCGACTCGCTGCCCACCAGGGCGCGGGCGATGTCGAAGCCGTACTCCGGCAACAGCGAGTCGAGGTTGTAACCGGAGACTCGCCGCGGAATGTCGGGGTACCGCGCGCGGATCTCGTCGGCATACTCCTCCCGCAGCCGCCGCAGCGAACGGTAGATGCCGGAGCGGCGGTCACCGTGCCGCTCGATCTCGGCATACTGCTCGTCGGTGGTGCGTCCGCACCAGAAGCGGGTGCCGTCGGCCAACAGGACCTCGAGGCCGGCGATGTTGTCGACCACTTTGCCGGTGCGCTGTGCGGTCGCACCGCACGAGTTGTTCCCGATCATCCCGCCGACGGTGCAGTTGGGGTGCGTTGCCGGCTCCGGCCCGAATCGCAAGGAATGGCCGGCGAGTTCACGGTTGAGCTGGTCCAGGACGATACCGGGCTCGACGACGCAGGTGCGCCCGTCCGGGTCGACTTCCAGCACCCGGTGGCAGTGCTTGGACCAGTCGATCAGGACCGCCTGGTTCGTGCCCTGACCGGCGAGGCTGGTGCCGCCACCACGCGACACGATCGGGGCGTGGTGCCGGCGAGACACCGCGATCGCGGCCGCCCCCGCCTCCACGCTGTGCGGCACCACGACCCCGATGGGCACCTGCCGGAAATTCGAGGCGTCGGTGGAGTATGCCGCTCGGGTGCCGGCGTCGAAACGGACCTCGCCGTCCACGTGGGCGCGAAGATCGTCCTCGAGTGTCCCGCTCACGGTTGCCAGCCGGGCTGCTCACCGTGGCCGGGCATGCTCGGACCGGAGTCGTGCGGGGTGGCGCCGTCCGCCCAGCGCAGCACCGCCGCCACACCGCCCGGCAGGGTGACCTCCGCCGGCACGAGGACCACGGCTGCGTCCGTCCTCAACGCAGCGGCGGCGAGCTCGACGGCACGGCGGGTGTCCGGCGGTGGGTCGGTCAATACCAGGGTCTCCACCTGGCCGCGGTCGAACGCCCGGGTCACCTCGTCCGGTCCTTGTGCGGCCCGGTCCTGGCGTCCCTCCGCCTGCAACAGCTGCGCGGTGGTCTGTTCCACGTCGGTGGCCACGGCCGCGTCCAGCGCGTCGCGGATCGCGGCCTCCTGCGCCTCCTGGTCGGTGCCGTCGGCGCGGCCGCCGGTGTCCAGGACGGTCAGCAGCGCGGCCACCCGCTCGTTGACGTGTGCGTGCAGCGCGGTGACGGCACGGGTATCTCCGGCGACGGTGATCACTGCCGGGTGGTGCTGTTGCGCGAGCCGGTCCACCTGGTGGGCGACCTCGGTCGCATTGCGCTCCCAGGAGTCCTCGGCACGGCGCTGCAGCCGCTGTTCGGACGCCTCACCAGCACTCACCTTGTGGATCACGTCGTGATCGCCGGACACCTCGTGCTCCCCGGCATCCGCACCGAGCGGTCCCCGCACGCTGATGTCCGCCCCGGCGCGGTCGATGTTCACGTGCAGATGGGCGGGGTACCGCTGACCGGAACGCAGCAATGGCAACAGGTTCGGCACCGGACCTCGGTCGGCGATGCCGTCCGGCGCCTCGGGCAGCGGAACGTCCAGCACGATCCGCGCCGCGTCACCGTCGTCGCCCACGGCGGCGATCACACAGCGGCCGACCGACCCGGTGCGTCCATCGACGACGGCGAAGCGATTGCCGATCAGCTCGAGCAGCCGATCGGGCACCCCGGCCGCGGCGAGTTCGTCGCGGGCGGCCTCCCATCGCAGTTCGATGCGGTGTGCGGCGCCCGGACCGTCACGGGTGGTGTCCAGCGCGACGGTCACGTAGTCGTCGCCGGCCTGCTGCAGGTTCTTCCACGCATCCAGTCTCATCAGGGCGGATCTCCTGTGTCTTGGGTCCTGACGAACTACCCGAGAGCGTTACCCACAAACCGTGGTGTGGCAGCGGCCACTGTCGGGTATCACCGCCCGATGGACACGATGACCTTCGTCGGCAACGCCACGACCATCCTGCGCATCGGGTCGTTCACCGTGCTGACGGATCCGAACTTCCTGCGCCGTGGTCAGTTCGCCTACCTGGGCTGGGGCCTGGTGTCGCGACGGCTGGTGGATCCTGCTCTGCAACCCTCGCAGCTGCCGGCGCTCGACGCGGTCCTCCTCTCGCACCTGCACGGCGACCATTTCGACCGGATCGCACGGCGACAGCTGGACAAGGAGGTGCCGCTGCTGACGACGCCACAGGCCGCGCGGCGCCTCGGGCGTCGCGGGTTCGCCACGGAGGCGCTGGAGACCTGGCAGACCACGACCCTCCAGCGCGACGGCGAGCAGCTCGTCGTCGAGTCGCTGCCCGCGATCCACGCCACCGGTTTGCTGGGCCGGATGCTGCCGCCGGTCATGGGCAGCATGCTGACCCACCGTGTGCCGGGGCGTCCGGACCGGCGCCTCTACATCAGCGGGGACACCCTGACGGGACCTCATCTGGACGCCATTGCCGAGCGGTATCCGGCCATCGACGCAGGCATCCTGCATTGCGGTAGCACTCGTGTCCTGCTGCGCACGGTGACGATGGACGATGTGCAGGCAGTCGATGCCATCCGCCGTCTTCCGCTCGACCGCGTTGTGCCGGTCCACCACGACGACTACCGCGTCTTCCGTTCTCCGGTCTCGGCTTTCATCGCCCGTGCGCGCCGGCACGGACTCGCGGACCGCCTCGCCGTGCCGCGGCGCGGCGAGACCCGGCCGTTGTTCGGCGACCAGTGAGGTCAGGTCATCGCACGGCGAGCGACGGTGCCGTCACGGACGAAACGTCGCAGACCGTCCCGGATGGTCCGCGGCCGCAGCGCCGGTGTGTCCGCGCCGGCACCGTCCGCCATACCGGCGATGAGTTCGGCCAGCACGTCGGACGCCCGGTGCCGGGGCCGCCACCCCAGTTCGTCGTGGGCGCGTGCACAGCTGACCATCGGAGCCCGGTTGGCCATGTCGACCCAACCGGGCTCCAACGAGTGCAGATGGGCAGCCCACGCGCCGGCGACCAGTCCGCGAACGCCCGGCGGCATGTCGCGAATAGGCATGGCATGCAACGCTTTGGCCATGTCTTCACCGTCGAGCACGTCGTCGCCCGCCAGATTGAACGCCCCGCCGACGTCCCGCTCGAGGCACCGGACGATGGCGAGCGCGACATCGTCGGCGTGGATCAGTTGCATGCGGAAGTCCGGGTCGACCGGCAGCAGGAGCAGCCGGTCCACTGCGCACGACGGCACGATGGCGGGCAGCGAGCAACGCAGCATCATGCCGCCCGCTGCGCGCTGTCCGATCATGCACGGGCGCAGCAGGGTGAGGCGTTCGAGCGCGTCGTGCCGGTGCGCGGCCGCGCGCCCCGCCGCTTCGGCCCGCACCTTGTCCTGGCTGTAGGTGCAGGACCGGATGCCGCCGAGCGGATGCCCTTCGTCGGCCGGGTCGAGCGAGGTACGCGGGCGGTATGCCGCCACCGAGGACAGTTGCACGACACGGTCCACGCCGGCTGCGAACGCGGCGTCGACGCACCGACCCGCCGCCCCGGGTCCGGATTCGGCGAGCAGATCCGGGCGGCGCATCGGCTGGAATCCCCACGCGAGGTGCACCAGCGCGTCCGCCCCACGACACAGTCGCTCGAACGGCCCGCGGGCAGCCTCGTCCGCCAGATCCAGGGCCGTCCATCGCACCGCGTCGGGCCCGAGCCACCCGGGAGCCGGCCGCCGCACCACCGCCTGAACGGTGTGTCCGGCCCGCAGCAGGTGGGGCAAGAGGGCAGTCCCGATGTTGCCGGTCGCGCCGGTCACCACAACTCTCATGACCGGTGGCGTACCCACTCGGCCCTGCAGCGCAACGCGATTCGGCGTCTCGACGCCAGGGTATGAGGTGGCCGCATCCCAGGAGGTACACGCATGTCGATCACTCCCCGACCGGACCGAATCACCGCACGTCCGGTGAGCCGCACCATCGACGCCCCCGCCGCCGTCGTCTGGGAGGTGCTCAGCAACGGGTGGTCGTATGCCGCCTGGGTGGTGGGCAGTGCCCGCATCCGCGCGGTCGACGCCGGGTGGCCGCAGGATCGCGCGCGGCTGTACCACTCGGTCGGTCTGTGGCCGGTGATGATCCACGACCACACCGACGCGGTGAGCAGTGTCCCCGGCAGGGAACTGGTGCTCGCACCGCGTGCGTGGCCGTGGGGACGCAGTGAGGTCCGGCTGACGCTGGAGGACCGTGGCGACACGTGCGTCGTCGGGATGGCGGAGGACGTCATCTCGGGACCGGGCCTGGCCCTGCCCCGCGCGGCGCGGCAGCTGATGTTGCGTCCGCGCAACCGGGAGTGCCTGCGGCGGCTGGCGCTCATCGCCGAACGCAACGGCGCCTAGCCGGGTCCCGGGCGACGTCGTCGCGCCGCCAGGGTCAGGGGTTGATCAGGGGTTGTTGCGCAGCAACCGGTTCCACGCGGTCTGGGTGAGTGCGCGGTGGACGGCGCCCAGCCTGCCGTGCGCGGACAGTGCGGCCCGTGCCGCGTTCCAGCCGCACGCCCCGTGGACTCCGCCACCGGGGTGGGCGCCGGCGCTGGCGAGATACAGGTTCGCGACAGGCGTCTCCGGACGCCCGAGGCCGGGTGTCGGGCGGAAGAACAGTTGCTGGTAGAGCGCCGACGTGCCGCCGTTGATGGCACCGCCGACCAGATTGCGGTCCATCGCCTCCAGGTCGGCGGGGCGCTGCACGACCTCACCGACGACCGCATCGCCGAAGCCCGGCGCCGCATCTTCGAGGGCAGCCTTCGCACGGCGTATGACGGTCGCGATCGCCTGCTCGTCGTGCGCCATCGACTGCGGCAGATGGGTGTAGGCCCAAGCGGATTCGCAACCCTCCGGAGCGCGGGTCGGGTCGGCCCGCGCCATCTGTCCCAGGACGACGAACGGTTGCTCGGGCAGGTCGCCGGCCTGCAACTGGAGTCCGGATCGCAGCAACGTCCCGGCCGAGCCGCTCAGGTGCACCGTCCCGGCGTTGCCGAGCACCGGGGTGCGCCACGGGATGGGCCGGTCCAGCGCCCAGTTGAGCTTGACGGTCGAGTGGTCCCAGGCGAAGCGGCGCAGGTCCGGCGCCATCCGCTCCGGCACATCGGTGCCGGCCAACAGCTGCGTGTAGAGCGCCGGGGCGGCCACGTCGGCGAGCACCGCCCGGCGTGCGGTGATGCGGGTGCCGTCTGCCAGGTGCACACCGGTCGCGGAACCGTGCTGCACGTGGATGCGGTCGACCGCCGTGCCGCAGCGGAATTGTGCGCCGCCGGACTCCGCGCGACTGCGCAACGCCCCGGCGAGCCGGCCGGCGCCGCCTTCCGGGACCGGGAAACCCACATCCTGTGCGAGCATCACCAGCAGCCAGCCCATGAAACCGCCGCCGTCGCCGTTCGGACCCAGGTCGCTGTGCATCGCATTGCCGGACAACAGGACCCGGCCGCCTTCGCCCGCGAAGTTCTCCTCGCCGAGCCGGTGCGCCGGCGTGATCGCCAGGCGTGCCAGGTCCGCCAGCCCGGCCACCCGGGTGCGTCGCAGGAACGACAGGATGGCGCGCACCGGAGGGAACACGGTGAACAACGCGTCGAGCACGGCCGGCCGCACCCGCTGGTAGGTGGCGAACATCTCCAGCCAGGCACTGCCGTCGCCCGGCGCGAAGTCGTCCAGCGCCGCCGCGGTGCGGTCCACGTCGGACCAGAGGACGGCCGCGCGCTCCGGCGAGACGACGTGTGCCACCGGTGACGCCGACCGGCGCCAGACCAGCCCGTGTCCTTCCAGGCCCAGGTCCTGCACGACCGGACTGGCCGCGGCGAGGGGATAGAACGCGCTGAACAGATCGCTGGTGTAGCCGGGGAAGAGCTCGGCGCTGCGCACCGCGCCGCCGACCTCGTCCTCCGCTTCGACGACCACCACGTCCCAGCCGGCATCGACCAGGGCGTTGGCGGCGACGAGTCCGTTCGGTCCGGCGCCGATCACGACGGCGTCTGCGTTCTCAGCTCGGTAAGTCATGGTCGCCGGTGTGTACCCGCCGGAGCCGCCGGGAAACCGCGCGGCCGGCGTGGGTCGGTCACTGGTCCTCGCCGGGTCGGCCCCGTCGGTCGATCTGCTCCCGGGAGGACTCGTCGTACTGCGCCTTGCGGCGGTGGTCGGCGGCCGAGGCCCGGTGGTCGGCGGCCTGTTGCCGCAGCTGCTGGCTGTCCGCCGGGTCCTGCTCGCACCGCTCCTCCAGGGACTCGGCGATCGAGTCGTGGGTGCGGGCCGCCGAGAGCTCGGCCTCCGCGGCGTGCCGGTAGCCCTCGGCGGCGAGGCGGGCGGCGCGCTCGACCGCCTGCTTCGACCGCGCCAGGCTCGTCGCGTCGAAGGTGCCCGGGCCGCTTGCGAGTTCGGCGGCACGAGCGCCCGCCTCCCGCGCGCGCTGGCGCGCTTCGTCGGCCCGTTGCCGGGCGCGGTGCGCGGCGTCCTCCTGCATCACCCCATCGTTGCACGAGCGCGCAGTGTTGTCGGCCACCCTTTCGGGGTATGACGGATCACGTCGCCATTCCGATGCGTCATGGCGATGCGTCATCGGCCTGCGAGCACGGATGCGCCGGTCAGGAAACCACGAGGAGACTGGTGTACATCGGTGCAGGTGCAGAAACGGGTGCTGAGGTCGACGGGTCGTATGACGGGACACGTGACGTCGTCGTGGTCGGCGCCTCGGCCGGAGGAGTGGGCAGTCTGCGCGAATTCGTGGCACGGCTCGACCCGACGTTGCCCCGCAGCGGTGCTCGTCGTGTTGCATCTGCCGCCGTCCGGGTCCAGCATGCTGGCCTCGATCCTGGACAAGTCCGGTCCCCTGCCGGTCGTCACTGCGGCCGACCGGGACGCGCTCGAGCACGGCCGGATCGTGGTGGCTCCCCCGGACCACCACCTGGTGGTCACCGACGCGCACAGCACGATCACCCGCGGGCCGCACGAGAACGGCACCCGCCCCGCGGTCGACGTGTTGTTCCGCAGCGCAGCGCGCGCGTGGTGTCCGCGCGTGGTGGGCGTCATCCTCTCCGGCGCCCTGGACGACGGCACCGCCGGCATGGAGGCGATCCGGCAACGCGGCGGAGCGGTGCTGGCACAGAGTCCCGACGACGCGGCATACCCGAGCATGCCGTCGAGCGTCATACAGAACGTCGGTGCGGACATGATCGGCACGGCGGCAGAGCTGGCGGACATGGTCAACGACCTGGCCCGCCCCGGGCAGGCGGCCGGATTCTCCTGCCCGGACTGCAACGGCTCGCTGTTCCAGATCCACGACGGAGATCTGGTGCGGTTCCGCTGCCGGGTGGGCCACGCGTGGTCCTCGCTGGCGTTGATGGCCGCGCAGTCCGAGAGCCTGGACAGTGCACTGTGGATGGCGTTGCGCAGCCTGGAGGACAAGGCGGCCCTGAGCGACCAACTCGCCGACCGGGCGGCCGAGCGAGGCAATACGCTGTCCCGGCAGCGGTTCCTCGAGAAGGCCGCCGAAGCACGGCGGTCCGCTCGCGTGCTCCAGCGGCTGCTGGAGCAGCCGCTGAGCACGCCGCTCGCAGAGGAAGCCACCCAGGAGGAGCATGTCCACCGACCATGAGGTTGCGTCCGACGGCGACGCGGACTTCGAACGGCTGCTGGAGTTCCTCAAGGAGAGCCGCGCTTTCGATTTCACCGGTTACAAACGGCCCAGCCTCATCCGGCGCATCAAGCACCGCATGCAGGAAGTGTCGGTGTCGACCGTGGACGACTACCTCGATCTGGTGCAACTGCAACCGGACGAGTTCACCTCACTGTTCAACACCATCCTGATCAACGTCACCGGCTTCTTCCGGGACGCCGACGCCTGGGACTACCTGCGCGACGAGGTGCTGCCCAACCTGCTCGCCGACCTCGATGGTGCGCCGATCCGGGTCTGGAGCGCCGGCTGCGCCGCCGGGCAGGAGGCCTACAGCGTCGCCATGCTGCTGCACGACTCCCTCGGCGAGGAGTTCCGCGACCGGGTCAAGATCTACGCCACCGACCTGGACGAGGACGCGCTGGACTACGCGCGTCAGGCGTCATACACCGAGCGTGAACTGCGCGGCCTCCCCCAGCCCTACCGCGACCGGTACTTCGAGCAGGTCGGCTCGCGCTGGCAGTTGTCGGCCGATCTGCGGCGCAGCGTGATCTTCGGGCGCAACGACGTCAAACACGACGCGCCCATCTCCCGCGTCGACATCCTGCTGTGCCGCAACACGCTCATGTACTTCAACGCCGAGACGCAGTCGCGGGTCGTGTCGCGGCTGGGGTTCGCGCTGCGCAGCCAGGGCGTGCTGTTCCTGGGCAAGGCCGAGATGCTGCTGAACCACACCTCGACCTTCGAGCCGATCGACCTCAAGCGGCGTTTCTTCGCCAAGACGAAGTCGGCGCCCACGGATGCACCCTTCACCGCACCCCGGCGGCTGTACGGCCGCGAACCGATGACCAGTCGGGACGGCCGGCTGCGGCACGAGCTGATCATGACCAGCCCCGTGGCCCAACTCGTCGTGGGCCCCGACCGGCAGCTCGCGCTGGTCAACTACCGGGCCGGGGCGATGCTGGGGTTGTCCGAGCGGGACATCGGCCGCCCGTTCTCCGACCTGGACATCTCCTACACGATCGCCGAACTCGGGCCGCGGATGGCCGCGGCTTTGGAGGTCCGGGACACCGTGGCGCTGCGCGAGGTGCCGTGGCGGCACACCGGCGCTGCGCCCACCTACCTGGACGTGCAGATGGTGCCGCTGCTGGACAGTGCCGGCGGTGCACTGGGTCTGTCCATCACCCTCACCGACGTCACCCGCTACCACGACCTCCAGGTCGAGGTCGAGGCGGCGAACCGTCAGCTGGAGACGGCCTACGAGGAGCTGCAGTCGACCAACGAGGAGCTGCAGTCCACCGTCGAGGAGTTGGAGACCACCAACAAGGAGCTCCAGTCCACCAACGAGGAGCTGGAGACGATGAACGAGGAGTTGCAGTCCACCAACGACGAGCTGCAGCTGACGAACGAACAGTTGCGTGACCGGTCGTTCGCCGTGACGCAGCTGAACGCCTTCATGCAGTCGATCTTCAACAGCCTCGATGCCGCGGTGGTGGTGGTCAACCGCGATCTGATGGTCCAGGTCTGGGGCGGGCAGTCCGAGGAGCTGTGGGGGCTGCGCGAGGACGAGACGATCGGCCAGCCGTTGCTGGGCCTGGACAGCGGACTGCCGGTCGAGGAGCTGCGGCCCTGGTTGCTCGACGTGGTGACCGCGGGCCGGGACGCCGGCATCTACGGGCAGCACGTGACGGCGGTGAACCGGCGTGGCCGCAGCGTGGACCTGCGGGTCACCGTCACCGCGATGAGCAACGACACCCAGGAACCCAGCGGGGCCCTCATCCTCTTCGAGGAGTTGTCCGCCGACGACGTGAGCAGCGAGCGACCCGAGCGACCCTGACGTCGGTCAGTCGAGCGCCAGCCGGTCGCTCAGCGCCAGCGCGGCCACTTGCGCCAGGGTCAGGCCCGCACTGAAGGCATGGGCACGCAGCCGCGCCTCCGCCTCGTCCACCCCGATGCCGAAGCGCGCCGCGGTGGCGCCGGTGGCCACGTAGAACCGGAACCAGTCGCCGTCCATGACGTCCTCCGACGCGCCGTGTCGGTCGAAGAGCAGCGCGGTCGCCGCCATACCGGCGAATGCCGAGGCCACCCGCTGGTCCACCGGGCCGTCCGGTGCGGCCGTGCGTCCGTAGACCGTCAGCACGCCGGCGTGCATGCCGGCGACCCGCAGCGGCAGTGCCACGATGCTGTGCACGTCGTGGTCGTATGTCGCGGAGGCATACCCCTGCCAGCGCGCGCGTTCGGCGGCGAAGTCGTCCACGGTCACGGTGCGCGCGGTCTGCTGAGCTGTCGTCGAGGGGCCTTCACCCGACAGCAATTCGAGTTCCTGGAGCCGGGCGGTCCACGGATCGCTCGCCGCCACCAGCTCGGCGCCCTCGTCGCCGATGACGCACACGGCGGCGCCGCGGACCTGCGGGAAATCGCTCGCGAGTATGGCGCAGATGGTGCGCGCCCAGCCGCGCCAGTCGACGGCGCGGCACTGCTCCACCAGCTTCTCCGACCACGCCGTCCGCCCGGTCGTCTCGTCGGCGTCCAGCCCACCGCCGGCCGACAGGATGGCGACCACTGCGGAGCGCAACCGGGCCGTCTCGGCCTCCGTCGCCGGGCCCTCCCGGACGGCCGGGTCCACGGCGGAGGAACGTCGCGGCCGCTCGCTGCTACGGCGCTCCAGCTGCTCGCGCAGTCGCGCGGCGCTGGACCGATGTGTGTGCAGCAGGCGCTCGCGGGCCAGCTCCAGCGATGCCGCCTGCGCCACGGCGAGCCGGCGTGCCGCGGCGACGTCCTCGGCGGTGCACGGCTCACCGCGCTGCAATCGCTCGAGCCGCGCCCGGACCGCGGCGAGCCTGGTCGCGGCCTCGACAACCCGCTCGGCCGCTGCGCTCCATGTCGGTGCGATCGTCACTGCCTCCACCTCCGCCTCCAACGTACCCCTGGACGGACAACTCGCAACGGACCACGTGGCGTCCCGCATCGCAACGCCGCTCAGTCCCGGAAGTGTTCGAACGTCCAGCCGACGACGGCGAAGAACGCCAGCGGCACATCCAGCAGCACCAGCCACCACCCGACGGCGATCCCGAAGCAGGCGATCGAAGCGGTCACCGCCAGCAACGGCGGCCACATGCTGTGCGGCGCGAAGTAGCCGTAATCGCCTGCGGTGTCTGCGATCTCACCGCTGCTGTCGTCCTCGGGGCGCTCGTCGGTCTTGCGACCGGTCCACCACAGGTAGAGCGTGAGCACGCCGGAGATCAGCGCGGTGACGACCAACGCGGCCGTCCCGGCGAGCTCGTGGCCGTAGGTGAACCATGCGTAGATGACCGCCACCACCAGGAAGAATACGGTCCAGAACGCGAAGAGCCTGGTCTCGGTGCGCAGTGCCGCGTGGCGCTTCATGACGACGAACTCCCCGATGCGCCCTGTGCGGCGTCCTCTTCGGCGTCCTGTTCGGCGTCGTCGCCGGAGCCGGCGCGGACCTGCGGGACCGTGCTCGCCTGGGGATGGTGCAGGTCGAAAGCGGGCCGGATGCTGCGGATCCGCGGCAGGCTCTCGAAGTTGTGCCGCGGCGGCGGGCAGGAGGTGGCCCATTCCAGGGATCCGCCGTAACCCCACGGGTCGTCGACCTCGACCTTCGGCGCGGAACGCCAGGTGCGCCATACGTTCAGGAAGAACGGCAGCATCGAGATGCCCAGGATGAAGGCGCCCACCGAGGAGATGTCGTTCATCCACTGGAAGTCGTCGGAGGGCAGGTAGTCGGCATACCGCCGCGGCATGCCTTTCACCCCCAGCCAGTGCTGGATCAGGAAGGTCGTGTGGAAGCCGACGAACATCAGCCAGAAGTGGATCTGACCGAGTCGCTCGTTGAGCATCCGGCCGGTGAGCTTGGGCCACCAGAAATAGAAGCCGGCGAACATGGCGAACACCACCGTGCCGAAGAGCACGTAGTGGAAGTGCGCCACCACGAAGTAGCTGTCGGTGAGACTGAAGTCCAGGGCCGGTGAGGCGAGTATGACGCCGGTGATGCCACCGAACAGGAAGGTCACCAGGAAACCGATCGACCACACCATCGGCGTCTCGAAGCTCAGCGACCCGCCGTACATGGTGCCCACCCAGTTGACGAACTTCACCCCGGTCGGGATCGCGATGAGCATGGTCATGATCGCGAAGAACGGCAGCAGCACCTGGCCGGTGGCGTACATGTGGTGCGCCCACACGGTCATCGACAGGGCGGCGATCGCGATGGTGGCGAAAACCAGTGTCAGATAACCGAAGAGCGGTTTGCGGGAGAAGACCGGGAAGATCTCGGTCACGATCCCGAAGAACGGCAGCGCGACGATGTAGACCTCGGGATGGCCGAAGAACCAGAAGAGGTGCTGCCACAGCATCGCTCCCCCGGTGGCCGCGTCGAACACATGACCGCCGAGCACCCGGTCGGCCGCCAGGCCGAAGAGCGCAGAGGCCAACACCGGGAACGCGATGAGGGCCATCAGCGAGGTGATGAGCGCGTTCCAGGTGAAGATCGGCATCCGGAACATCGTCATACCCGGGGCCCGCATGCAGATGATCGTGGTGATGAAGTTGACGGCGCCGAAGATGGTGCTGAAACCGCTCATCACCAGGCCCATGGTCCACAGGTTGCCGCCCACCTCCGGTGAGTACTGCGTGCCGCTGAGCGGCGTGTAGGCGAACCAGCCGAAGGCCGCCGCACCCTGGGGCGTGAGGAAGCCGGAGAGCACCTCGATGCCGCCGAGCAGGTAGAGCCACTAGGACAGGGCGTTCAGTCGCGGGAACGCCACATCCGGGGCGCCGATCTGCAACGGCATGATCGCGTTGGTGAAGCCCGCGAACAGCGGTGTCGCGAAAAGCAACAACATGATCGTGCCGTGAATGGTGAACAACTGGTTGAACTGATCGGTGTTCTGCACGACCTGCAGCCCCGGCGCCCACAGCTCCGCCCGGATCATCAGGGCCAGCACGCCGCCGACCATGAAGAAGGCGAACGACGTCGCCAGGTAGAGGTTGCCGATGACCTTGTGATCGGTCGTCGTCACGACCTTCCACAGCCGCTCCCCGGCCCGCCGGGGCGCCGGTGCCGACCGCGCGCGCCGCCGCCGGGCCGTGCCGGCGTCCCGGCGGAGTGTGGGCAGCATGCCAGCGCCATACCCATCGCGGCGGCTTCGAATCGTCGGCCGCGCACCTAGCATGTGCGGTATCTGACGCCCAGAGGCAGGACGACGCTCGTGATCTTGGACGACTACCGCTCCCCCTGGCTCGACGAGGAGCTCACCGACCTGCGGCAGCTGGCGCGCACCTTCCTCGCCCGCGAGGTGGTGCCGCATCAGGAACGCTGGGCCGAGCAGCACATGGTCGACCGTGACCTGTGGCGGGCGGCCGGCGCCGCGGGGCTGCTGTGCACGAGCATCCCGCAGGAGTACGGCGGAGGCGGCGGCACCTTCGCGCACGAAGCCGTCATCGCCATCGAGCAGGCGCTGGCCGCCGACGACGCCTGGGGCAACCAGGTGCACAGCACGATTGTCGCCCACTATCTCGACGCCTTCGGCACCCCGGAACAGAAGCAGCGGTGGCTGCCGCGCATGGCCACCGGTGACCTGGTCGGCGGCATCGCGATGACCGAGCCGGGCACCGGCTCCGACCTGCAGGCGGTCCGCACCCGCGCGGTGCGCGACGGCGACGACTACCTGATCAATGGTGCGAAGACGTTCATCTCCAACGGAACTCATGGCGACCTGCTGGTCGTGGTGGCGCGCACCGGCGTCGAGGAGGGCGGCAAGGGCCTGTCGCTGATCGTCGCCGAGACCGAGGACCTGCCGGGTTTCCACCGCGGACGCGTGCTGCAGAAGATCGGCATGCACGGCCAGGACACCCGTGAGTTGTCGTTCGTCGACATGCGGGTGCCGACCGCGAACCTGCTGGGCGAGCGGGAGGGCGACGGTTTCGTCCAGTTGATGCAGCAGCTGCCACAGGAGCGGCTCATCATCGCGGTTAGCGCGGCGGCAGCGGCCGAAGCGGCGGTCCGCTGTGCCGTCTCCTACGCCAAGGAACGGCAAGCGTTCGGCCGAGATCTGTTGTCCTTCCAGAACACGCGCTTCGTGCTCGCCGAATGCGCGGCGGACACCCTCGCGGCGCGCAGCCTCGTCGACGGCTGCATCACCCGGCACCTGGCCGGAGAACTTGACGCGGCCGGGGCATCTCTGGCGAAGTTCTGGTGCACCGACGTCCAGAACAAGGTGGTGGACCGCTGTGTGCAGATCTTCGGCGGGTACGGCTACATGACGGAGTACCCGATCGCGCGGATGTATGCCGCCGCGCGCGTGCAGCGGATCTACGGCGGCACCAACGAGATCATGAAGGAGCTGGTGGCCAGATCGTTGTGAGGGCGCCCTGCGGCGCCCGATCTCATCCGTGCAGCATCAGGTAAGGCGCCAGCGCGAACATGGCGGTCACCAGCGCCGTCCGCAACGTCCGTGTCGGCAGCGCCCGGGCGATGCGCCAGCCGATCAGCACCCCGGCAAGCTCCGGAACGCCCACGACCATGGCCAGTCCCCAGTCGATGCTGCCCCGGGCCACGTAACCCACCGCGCCGACGCCGGCGATGATCACCGACTGCACCTGCGCCGCCGCCAGCGATTCGAGCATGTCCGTTCCGGCCGCGACCAGCAACGGCACCGTCAGCATCGGGCCGCCGATGCCGATGATCCCGGCTGCGAGCGCCACCAGGAGGCCGATCGCGCCGACCAGCGGCGCGGGCGGATGGTGGAGGGTGCGACCGCCGGCACCGGTCTCGTCGGTCCGCTGCCGCAGCAGGACCAGGACCGCCACGATCGCCAGCAGCAGTCCGAGCACGACACCGAACGCACGTGGCGACAACAGCGAGTTGGCCACGATGCCCAGCGGGGTCCCGACCGCCGCGGTGACCGCCAGCAGCGTGGCCGTCCGCATGCTCTGCCGGCTTCGCAGCTGACCGGAACGCGCATACGCCGCCGTGCCCAGCGCGCCGGTGGCCACGTGGGTGACGATCGCGGTGCCGGCGACCTGGGCAGGCGTCAGGTCGGTGAACATCACCAGCCCGACCGTCGGCAACACGCCGCCCGGACCGATGGCGGTGATGCCGATTCCGCCCGCCAGCCCGAAGGCGGCGAGCACCACGATGATCAGTATCGACAGGTCGGCGATGGCCGGTCCTCCTCGGGACAGCGACACGTGGGGGCCGCGCAGCACCCGGTGGCACGACGGTTGCCGCGCATCACTCTGCTGTGCTGCGAGCGTCGCGGTGCACGACCGCATGCAGCGCGAACCGATCCGCGCGGATCTGCAACTGCTCCCTGTCCACGGCGCGTCCATCGGCGAGACGGGTCAGCCGCTCGATCGCGAAGAGCGCGGAACCCGTGGGTATCTGGAGCAACCGGGCTGCCGGCTGCTCGGCTTCGATCGCGTGCACGGTGACCTCGGCGCGTCCCAGCCGGGACCCGCTGGTCTGCTCGATCAGGGTGAACACATCCGTCCCGATCAGGTCCGCGGACAGTAGCGCCGCACCCACATCGGCCGTCAGGTAGCTCACGTCCCACGACAACGGTTCGTCGTTGATCAGCCGCAACCGCTCCAGGCGTACGCCGCCGGTGGACGTCTCGACGCCGAGTTGTGCGGCCACCCGCGCCGGCAGCTCGTGCACCCGTCGGGCGTCCAGCACCTGGTTGCGCACGGTGCCGTAGCCGGCCAGCGTCTCGCCCAGGCCCTCCAGACGATCCAGCCCATGGCCGTACCGGGGCTGCGCCACCGTGGTGCCCGCTCCGCGCTTGCGTGCGATCAGTCCTTCGCTGCGTAGCACGGCCAGGGCATCGCGCACCGCATTCCGCGAGGCGGTGTGCCGGGTGGCCAGCTCTACTTCGTCCAGCCGGTCACCGGCGGCGAAGTCACCATCCAGGATCTGCGCGCGCAGCACCTCCGCCAGTGCTCGGGCACGTTCCTGCCGTGGGTGCGCCGACGTCCACGCGGCCGGGATGACACGCGCGGTGCGCTGCTCGGCCGGCTCCGTCATACCACCAGCTTAACCGTTACGCCAGAGTTCCGCCAGACATGACGTCGCGAGGCAGCCGACGCCGGACCGCCCGTGGCCGCCTCCTGCACCATGCCCGCCCGCGGCCTGGTTAAAATGAGCGGGCCCGGGCCGGAACCTGTGCCGGTCGCCCACGCGCGCACCGCACCGGCCGGGAGCCAGGTCATTCGGACACCTCCAGAACCGGGGTGCTGCCACTTCGGGTCCTCTCGGATCCTCGGATCAGCCGGAGCAGCCCCCATGTCCTCCGAGACGTCCTCACCCGCGCCCTCCGACCCGGCCGACGACCTGGCACACGACGCCGCCGACCTCGCCCGGCAGAACTCCTTCGAGGAGATCAGTCGAGAACTCCTGCATACCGCGGGCGAACAACCCACCCTGGAACGCATCACCGAGCTGGCCGTCGCCACGATCGACGGATGCGATGCATGCGGAGTGTCGATCCGACGCAGCGACGGCAGCGTCGACACCCCTGCGTGCACCTCTGCACTGGTCGAGAAGTCCGACGCGCTGCAGTACCAACTCGGCGAGGGGCCGTGCCTGGACGCCATCTGGAAGATGGAAATGTATCTCATCGACGACCTGACCGTGGAGACTCGATGGCCACGATGGGCGCCGGCAGCCGTGGACCTGGGATTCGCCGCGATCCTCAGCCTGCGACTGGAGACGCCCGAACACACCCTCGGCGGCCTGAATCTCTACTCCCACACCAGGGCTGCCTTCGACAACACCGACGTGATGATCGCCAGCATCTTCGCCCGCCACGCCTCCAACGCGCTGTCGATCACCCGGCGCCACGACGGGCTGCAGGACGCGCTCCGGACCCGGCAGGTCATCGGGATCGCCCAAGGCATGCTCATGCAGCGCTACGGGCTCACCCTCGATCAGTCGTTCGAGGTGCTGCGCCGCTACTCCAACGACAACAACGTCCGACTCCGGGTCGTGGCCGAACAGCTCGTCGCCGCCGGCCGCGTCACCAGCGGCATCCAGGACGCCATCGCCACCCCGCCGGCCACGACCGAGAACCGTCGGCCGAGTTGTGGCTGAACGCGGCATCGCCCGGTCACCGACGCCTCCGCATCAATACGTCCAACGTCCGACCTGTTCGGAGCACGTCGGATGTCGTGATCGACTGGTTGTGCTGGCGGCTGGATCGGGTGACAGCCGGCGTGGCTGCGGCACTCACGTCGGGATCCACGGGTGTTCGTCATCGACCTATCGGTCGCAGTTCTCGTCCTGGCGCTGGCGTTCATCCCGCCCCTGGGCACGGGGCGTGCAGTGCGGAAGACGTCTTGGTCCGAGTACTCGTGGGCATCGACGGGGCGGCCGGGACCGCCACGAGACCGGTGGCTGCTCTATCGGCCGAGCAGATCCCCGAGGCACACGTTGCGCACGTGGATGACTTTCACCTTCCCACAGCAAGTCACGGCGAGCGTGGCGGTGCCGTTGGCGCGTTGTTCGATCTTTCCTGGCTACGCGCGCACGTCCTCCAGCAGGTACGGGAAGGCTGTGCCGTCCGGTACCGCCGGTACGACCTGGCCGCCGACGCACTGGCCGGCTCGGTCGAGATCGCGGCCGATGCGCCGGTCGTCGCGGAAGGCACATACTGCCTGCAAGACCCCAGGCGCGATGGCTGCAGTTGCACGATCCAATGCCACACCTCCTACGATCTGCGCCTGTCACGAGGACTCGACCCTGACCTTGAGGACGAACCAGAGCAGTGGGTCGAGACCTGGGTGCTTTCGGACGCTCCGTGCGCCCAACCTCATCATCCCGACGACAACGCTGGCCCGGCGCTGGACAGCGCGGGCGGTGAAAGCGACGGTAATCGCGTCCCACACGCTGATTCCACGTGGACCGGTGTCGCAGGTATCTCAGGTACCAGAAGACGTGGGACAGCAGAAGGTACCCACGGGTCCTTCCGTGTAGACCGCGCCGACGTCTGCACCAGGCGGCCAATACCGCGTCGGCGTCCCACGCTTACGGGCGTCAGCCTGAGCAAGCGTCACCCCGCAGCGCGCGGCAGCGTGGCAGGCAGGCGACGAGCCCGTTGTGCCGATTGGTATCCCGGCAACCCATTGACCCGATGTGCGGCCCGACCAGCCGCCCGCGGATGTCACCGGCATCGGTCGAGCAGGCAGTAATGACAAGGGAACGCATGGTCGGCTCGGAGATGGCGGGAGCGATCGGCCGCGGACGGAGCCCGCAGTTATCGAGCACGCCCCAGGACCGAACGGGGCGCATCCTTGAGCTGGCCCGCAGCGCGCTCGGTGCTCGTCACGGGAGCATCACGGTCTCCGATGGATACTGCCGAAGAGCAGGCGTTGCCTCCTCTGATGATCAGGTCGTGCGCGTTGACCGCCTCCAACACGAACTGAGGGACGGCCCCTGCCTGTCCGTCAGTTGGCGTACGGATGTGCTGGTGGTAACCGATCTGGACAGTGACCCGCGGTGGCCGGCGTGGGCGCCGTGCGCCGCCGGAATGGGCGTGGGTAGCCTGCTGGCGATCGACCTCGCCATTGGCAGCGTCGGCGCACCGCTGACCACGTTGGCCCTGTACTGGACACGAGTGACAGTGAGCCCAGTTGGAGCGCCGCGGCCTGGAAGAAGAACCCGAGATGGTTGATGAGCCACCCGGCCACCCATAGCTTGCGCTGCACCAGGTTGCGGATGGACGCAGCAACGTTGCGGGCGCCCCCGAGCCGCTGCTGCTTGTTCGCCTCGCGTTGCTCGAAGAGAGCTGACAATGCGCTGGAGAAGGCTGCGGCCAGGGAGAGTCCGATGACCAGCGCCAGCGTCGCGCTCATTGTCGGCTCTTTCGGGGCAGCTTGACCACGACGTCGCTGCCGGCGGCGCGCACGGTGAGTCCGTGGCTGCTGGGAGTGATCGCCGTGATCTGCTGCCCGAAGGGGAACGGGGCAGTGGGGATCGTCAACGTCAGACGGCGATCGAGAAGGACGCGGGTGGCGGCGTCCAGCGTGGTGCCGGTGTCTAGCTGCACGGGAAGGATCTGCAGGGCCCCCGGGGTCGGCTGCACGGTGGCATCCGCGGACACTGCGAACTGCCGGCCCGCAATGTCGGCGTGCCCGGTGATCTTGAGCCGGCCCGCAGAAGATCCGGCCAGCACCGTGAAGTTGCTGCCCAGTGATCGCAGGTATCTGTTCAGATCGGTGTAATCGATGACGACCGTCTCGTGTGAGTGCTCCACCACGATCGTCGTCACCCCGCCGGTAACGACGGCGTGCAGGGGCACGTGCACGCCCTGCAGGCGTGCGGTGACGGTCGACAACCGCAACGAGCCGTGGCGCAGATCGTGCAGGGTGATGTGCACGTCGTCATATCGGCCGGTCACCACTTGTGGTACGAAGAACCATCCGCGGATCCCGACGTGCGGTCGTTGGGTCAACTGCTGCGAGTGCTGCACGCTGCGCGCGACCGCGCCCTGTGCGCCGATCCGGGAAGCCCAGTCCAGTCCCCAGGCGGCCAGCCCGAACACCACCACGGCGATCAGCAGATCGACCAGCAGCGGAGCCGTGCGGCGCAGCCGGTTGCGCAGCGCGGTCACCTCAGCTCCGGCTTCCTGGCGTCCGAGCGGCGCGCAGTCGATGCCCCGGCCAGCCGCTGACCGGCCCGATCAGGCTCAGCAACGCAGGCGTGAGCAGTGATCGCACAATGAAGGTGTCGACCAGCAGGCCGACGCCCATCGCGAAGGCAAGTTCGGCGAAGGTTCGCAGCGGCACGAGCGCGACGAGGGCGAACGATCCGGCGAGCGTCAACCCGGCCGCGGTGATCGCGCGCGTGGAACGCGGTAGTGCGATGGCGATCGCCTCGCGCAGTGGATGATCCGCCGCGGCCTGCCAGATCCGGCCGATCCCGAAGACGTTGTAGTCCGAGCCCAGTGCGAGCAGCAACACAGCGCTGGCGAACGGCACGTAGAAGGTCAGACCGGGGGCGTGCAGCCAGTGCTGGAAGACCAGCACGGTCAGGCCGAGCGCCGCCGCGACGGTCAGGACGCTACAGGCCAGGAGATACGCCGAAGCGACCAGTGCGCGCAGGTAGGAGGCCAGCAGCAGGAACTCGACGAGTATCGCGGCACCCATGATGACCGCGAGATTGCGGAACGTCAGCCGTGCCATGTCCGAAGCCAGCGCGGTCTCGCCGGCATACGAGAACCGCACGTGCCGCAGGCCTGCCTGCCGGGCCAGTGCGTCGTCGTCAGCCGTCAGGTTCCGCAGGGTGTGGGTGCTGCGTGCACCCAGTGGATCGCTGTCATAGATCACCGCCAGGCGTGCGGTGCCCGTTGCGGAGGAGAAGACGACGCCGTGCGCCCCGGGCACCGGATCGTCGGCGGGGCCCAGCACGGCCGCCACCCCCGGCTGGGCGGCCACGGCACGCTGGAACGCAGCCAGGGCACGTCGCTGACCCGCCAGGTCCGGACCATCGACCAGCAGTTCCGTCGGCGACGAGCTACCCCGCGGAAACGTGACGGTCATCGCCCGGATCCCCTGCTGGACCGGGTTCGAGGCAGGCAGAACTCCGGTGGTCGACAGGCTGAGCCGCAGGCCGGTGACCGGCCATGCCATCGCGATCAGTCCGGTGCAGCACAGCAGCGCGGTTGCCGCTGCCCGCAGACGGCTCCTGACCATCCGCACCGGTAGCGAGGTCTGTCTGTCGCCCAACGATGTTTCCGCGGAGGTGTGGCGTCTACCGGACGGTCGACCGGTTCCGCTCGGCCAGAACAGGTACGGACCCACGATGGCCATCACCGCTGGAATCACGGTCAGTGCCGTCGCCACACCGACTAGCACCGTGACGGCCAGGGCGGGGCCGAATGAGCTGAACATCCTGGTCGGCGCGGCGTACAGGGCGCCGCAGCCGGCGGCCACCGTCAGCCCGGCCACCGCGATGATCGGCGCGTTCAGCGTGATCGTCGACCGGACCGCTTCCCTGCTGCGCGCACCGGCACGCAACCGTTGCTGGAAACCGGACAGGAAAAAGACGCTGTAGTCGGTCAGCACCCCCAGCAGCAGGGCGACGATCAGCGGCGACAGCTCGCTCGGCACGCTGACCCCGGACTGGCGGGCCAACCAGCTGAGCAAGCGCTGATCGGCGAGGTAGGCGAGTGCCGCCGAGCCCAGCGCGAGCAGCGGGGCCACCGCTGAGCCGAAGGTCACCGCCACGATCGCTGTGACGAGTGCCAGCGTCGCCAACTCGACCACGGTGATCTTGTCGGCGAGGTACTCGGCCTCGGCGTTCTGCGCGGGGACCACGCCGGTGACGAAGGTTTGCACGCCGGGGTCCGAACGGAAGTGGGCGGCATACGCCTGCGCCATACGCTGCTGGCTGGGACCGGACACGCTCGGGTCGAAGTACAGGTAGGTCAGCGCGGTTCGGCGATCACGCGGGTCGATGATCGGCAGCGCTCCCAGCACCCGGTCGCGGGGGTACGGTCGGTGCAGGCCCTCCAACTGCTGATCCACCGCGGTTGCTGCCAGGGTGATATCCGCCAGGGTCGCCGTGGCCAGTCCGGTCGGTTTATGCAGCACCACGATCGTCCCGGTGGTCAGCGGGACTGCGAACGATTTCAGCGAGCGTTGCTGCGCCACCATCGCCGGGCTGTGCGTGGGCAGGAAATTGGCCATCTCGCCTCCGGCTGCGGGTTCGGGAAGCAGGATCAACGATGCGCCGACCGCGGCCAGCCAGCCGAGCACGATGACCCATCGCAGCCACACGACGACCTCGGCATAGATTCCGGCTGCACGCATTCCACGGGCCTTGCGCGCACTGCCCATAGAGACCGCCCAGATGCTGCGTGCGATGACGTTCCGTGATATCCCGGAATAGCAACTATTACCCTATGGCAACAAAGAAGGCACGCGTATGGCATCGTCCGGACCGCAGCAGCGCACCTACCCGGCCGAGCATCGCCTCGGTGGGCACTACCGCGGATTCCTGGCTCTGCTGATCGCGCTCGTCATCGGTGCCATCGGGGGCGGTGCCCTTGTCGCGTTCTTCGGCGGCAGCGACCAGGTCGCCGTGCCGGCATCGTCCGGCGGTGGCTCGGCAGGCACCTCCCCCTCCCCCAGCTCGCTCACCGGACAGCGATCGGCCACCAGCTCCGCCGACGTGCAGCTGAGCCAGTCCTGCCTGCGGGTCGTCCAGGACGCCCGCGACGCCTACGCGGCGCTGCGCGAACTGGACCACGCGGCAACGAACCTGGACGCTGCGAAGTTGGACGACGCGGTACAGCAGGCGCAGCAGCTTCGTCGCCGCCTCGGCATCGATCTGCCGGGATGTCACGTCGGCGTGCAGCTTCCCGGCCCTGCCGTGAGCCCGGAGCCGACAACTCGTTGACCCCGGCGCGGGCCTTGTGAGCTGGGTGACAGCAAGGCATGATATTTGTCGAACGACAATGTTTTCCGTGAAACTGTTGGACGATGGAGATCATGATGGAGACCACCGGCTCGACCGAACACCTACTCGACCGGCTACTGACCGACGTGTCGCACGGCAGGTTCGAGCGATCCCTATCCGGCCTGACCGCGGTCGCCGCCGTCGTGACCGGAGTAGAGGTCTACTTGGAGCACTACAAGGCAAGTTTCGGCAACAAGGTCATGTGGAGCCCGATCCTGCTGACGCCACCACTGTTCGTGGCCGGCGTCGGCGGCGTCTTCAGCAAGCGCTGGGCCAAGACCGCCCTTCCGCTGGCGTCGGCCGCATTCGCGCTCAACGGGCTGGCGGGCGAGTACTTCCACGCCCGCGGCGTCGCGCGTAAGCCAGGAGGGTGGTCACAGTGGTCCTACAACCTGCCGATGGGGCCGCCGATCTCCGCGCCGGGCCTGATGTCCATGGTGGGCGGGATGGGACTGCTCGCGTCCGTTCTGCGTAGGGAGAAGTGAACCGGTGCCAGACTTCCGTGACCCTGGACACCTGCCCAACCTGCGCGAGGACCGGCAACCGCCCCGACCCTCGTGGTTACCGCGGCAGAAGATCGGTACCACGCCGCAGATGATCGGTCGCTATCCCGACTTCGACGTGCTGTCGGCGGTAGACACCTGGGACGCGGCGACCAAGCAGGTCGTGCTGGCCCGGCTGCACGAACCGGAGCCGTTGCGCTTCTTCAGCGCCGAGGAGGAACCCGCACTGCGTGCATTCTGCGACATCGTGCTGGCCCAGGACACCGAACCGCGCGTGCCGGTGGCCGAATCCGTCGACGCCAAGCTGCACGCCGGAAGGCTGGACGGCTTCCAGTACGCCGACATGCCCGACGACCGCGAGACCTGGCGCATCACGCTGCAGGGTTTGGACCATACCGCGCGCACCCGGCACGACACCGACGGCTTCGCCGCACTCGACCGGGACACAGCTGAATCCGTCGTGGGCGACTTTGCCTCGGGCAAACTCTCCGGTGGGCCATGGGCGGACGTCAATGTGGCACGCGCGTGGAGCGTCTGCCTGCGCGCGATCCTCGCCGGCTTCTATTCGCACCCGTGGGCCTGGAACGAGATCGGGTTCGGCGGGCCTGCCTATCCACGCGGCTTCATGCGCCGGGGAACGGTCAGCACCACCGAACCTTTCGAAACCCACGGTGCCACCAGTGAAGATCCCAGTGATGCGGTGAAGGACGGACTGACACATGAGTGATCTGCTCAGAGGGCTGCTCAAAGGTGCAGCGGGCCCCGCGGACAACGACTCGCGATATCTGCTCGACGTGCACTCCCGGCAACTGCCGGGCGAGGCCACCATGGCGACCTATCAGCCCGCCGAGGAGGTCGACCTGGTGATCGTCGGCGCCGGAGCCGGTGGATCGGTCCTCGCCCAGCGGTTGGCTCGCGAGGGCTGGAAGGTGGTCGTCCTGGAGGCCGGACCGTTCTGGCATCCGGACGACGACTGGGTGTCGGACGAGGCCGGCTCACACGAGTTGTACTGGACGCAGAAACGCATCATCGGCGGCTCAGACCCCATCGAACTGGGCAAGAACAACTCCGGGCGTGGGGTCGGCGGGTCGATGGTGCATTACGCCGGGTACACGCCCCGGTTCCACCCGTCCGACTTCTCGACCTACACCGACGACGGAGTGGGCGCGGACTGGCCGATCTCCTACGACGACCTGCGTTCGCATTATGAGCAGGTGGAGGCTGAACTTCCGGTCACCGGGCAGAACTGGCCGTGGGGGCGGCCGCACCGCTATCCGTTCTCACCGCACCCGGTCTCGGCTGCGGCGTCGAAGATCTGGGAAGGCGCGCTCAAACTCGGCATCGAAATGCGGGTGGGGCCGGTGGCGATCGTCAACGGCACGTTCGGAAACCGGCCGCATTGCATTTATCGCGGTTACTGCCTGCAGGGCTGCAAGGTCAATGCGAAGGCCAGTCCGTACGTCACTCATCTGCCGGACGCGCTGGCGCACGCGGTGGAGATACGGTCCAACTGTATGGCGGCACGCGTGGAGATCGACGAGGCGTCGGGCAGGGCCGTCGGCGTCGTGTATCACGAGGAGGTCGGCGGGGCGGAGATTCTGCAGCGGGCTCGGTTCGTCGCAATTGCGGGGTACTCCATCGAGACTCCCCGGCTGCTGCTGAATTCGACGTCGTCGCGTTTCCCGAACGGGCTGGCCAACAACGAGGACCAGGTCGGGCGCTACATCATGGTGCAGGGAGCGACCCAGACCGCGGGCCGCTTCCCCGAAGAGTTGCGGATGTACAAAGCGCCCCCGCCGGAAGTCAGCTCCGAGCAGTTCTACGAGACCGACACCTCCCGTGGGTTCAAGCGCGGATTTTCCATCCAGACGGTGTCGCCATTGCCGATCGGATGGGCCGAACACGTGCTGGCGGACGGACACTGGGGTCGAGCCATGCGCGAGTACATGCGAGATTACAACCATTGGACCACCGTCGGCGTGCTCAACGAACTGCTGCCACAGCCGGACAACCGCATCACGATCGCCGATGAGACCGACCCATACGGAATCCCGATCGCCCGCATGGACTATTCATTGTGCGACAACGACCACGCCAACATCGACTACTCGACCAAGCTGATCACCGATCTGTTGCACGCAGCCGGAAGCCAGGACGTGCTGACCATTCATCGCTACGCCCATCTCGTCGGCGGCGCACGAATGGGTTCCAGTCCTGAAACCAGCGTCGTCGACGCGAATCAGCGCTCATGGGCGGTGCCCAACCTGTTCATCGCCGACGGATCGGTGTGTCCGACGCAGGGGTCGGCCAACCCGGCGCTGACCATCATGTCGTTGGCCTCACGCCTGGCCCAACGGATGGCCAGCGGTGAGGCGATGAGCGACGACCCGGCGTCACGGGCCGGGAGCGGCGCCACCCAGCCGACGCAGAGGTAGGACGCTATGCCGAGCTTCTTTCCCTGGTGGGTGGTGGTGACCCACTTCCTCAACCTCTTCTTCATGGTTCTGCTGTTCCGCAGCGGGCTGGAGGTGCTGTCGGCATTTCCGAAGCTCTACTGGCACGACGACTGCCCGCCCGGACGTGAATGGCTACGGCTGAGCAAGAAAATGTACGGCGCCGACTCTCGGCGACCATGGACGTCGCTGGATGAGGAGGAGCCGTGGTCGCCGGCGATAGCGATGCCCGGGCGTAAGAATCTGGGGCTGGGCCGGCACTGGCACTTCCTGACGATCCAGTTCTGGATCCTGACCGGTGTCGTGTATGTCGTGCTGGTCTTCGCCACCGGCTACTGGCACTACCTGATACCCAGCAGTTGGGAGATCGTGCCCGACTCGATCCGCGCGGTCGGGACCTATCTGCAGTTCAAGATTCCGGCCAAGATCCCGGGGCAGCCGTTCGAGCCCGCCCAGAAGCTGGTCTATTTCCTGGTGATCTTCGTCCTCGCCCCGGTACAGATCGCCTCCGGAGCGGCAATGTCTCCGTCGGTGCTGGCCCGCTTTCCGTGGTACGGCAAGATCTTCGGCGGCAAGCAGGGCGCACGCAGTGTGCACTTCCTCGGCCTGTGCGCCTTCGCCGTCTTCGTGGTCATCCACGTGTTCATGGTCATCGTCAACGGCCTGCCACACGAGTTCACCAAGGCCGTGCTGGCCGGGGACGACAACGAGACACTGGCCCTGTGGGTGGGTTTCGGCGCCCTGTTCTTCGTCCTGGCCGTCAACGTCGCCGCGACGATCTTCAGCCTCCATCGGCCACGCGCGACCCAACGCGCGCTGGGGTGGGGGGTCAACCCGTTCGAGAAATCCATCTCACGGGCCTTCACCTCGCGCGAGCACTATGCGAAGGCGCAGATCAGCCCGTTTCACCGGGTGAACGGCTACCCACCGGTCTCAGCGGAGTACAACGACCTCGCGCGGAACGGGTTCGCCGACTATCAGCTCGATGTCGGTGGCCTGGTCGAACGGCCGGTGAGCCTGTCGCTGCGGCAGCTGCGCGCGCTGGGCACGGCCGACCAGATCACCAAGCACCAGTGCATCCAGGGCTGGAGCGCGGTGGCGCAATGGTCCGGCGTACCGCTGTCCGCGATCCTGGAACTGGTCGAACCGACCGCGGACGCCAAACACGTCGTGTTCTACGCATGGGACGACAAGGGGCTCACCGAGGGCGAGGGACGGTACGGGTACTTCTATGGCACCATCCCGCTGCACCTAGCCACCAACCCGCAGAGCATCCTGGCGCTGGAGATGAATGGTGCCCCGTTGCCGATCGAGCACGGTGCACCCATCCGGGTCCGGCTGGAGACCCAGCTGGGGTTCAAGATGGTCAAGTGGGTCAGGGCGATCGAGTTCGTCTCCGACGTCAGCGACATCGGTCAAGGACAGGGCGGCTGGCGCGAGGACCAGCAGTATTACGCGAACGCGGCGGGGATCTGACCGGCAGACCGCCGCCGCGCCGGTGCCGTCAACTGCGGGATGCCCGCCGTAACAGCCACGCCGCGACGACGCCCGCGATTCCCACGGCAGCGGACTTGATGCCGCGGGGACGGGCGGCTGCGGGTGGCCGCGGGCGCAGCCGGCCAGTGCGTTCCTCGACACCGGCCGCCGCTTCTGCTGCGCGCAACTGGACAACCGACGCGACTTCGCTCGGCTCGGCACGCGCCAGTGCGGTCTGCCGCGCGGACAACTCCAGCCGGCGGGTTGCCGTCATACCGCCCACATCGACCCGGTTCCGGGTGGCCGCCATCTTCTCCGCATCGCTCGCGCCGGGACCCCGGCCGCCCAGCAGATCGCGCCGGAGCACGGTCAGACGAGCGGTCACTGCGGTGGCCGAATAGTCAACGCCTTCCATCAATGCACCAGATATGGCTCGGCATCGGCGCTCTTGAACTCCAGGCCGAGCCCAGGACGCGTCCGGTCCGGACGCAACGCACCGCCGACCGGGGACATGGCGCCGTCGAAGACCGAGTCCTCGATCCGCACATGGTCGTGAAAGTACTCCAGGTGCCGCAGATTCGGCACGGACGCGGCGACATGGGCATGCAGATTCGGTGCGCAGTGGCCCGACACCTGCAGTCCGGCCGCGGCCGCCACCGCCGCTGCACGGATCCACTCGGTGATCCCGCCGCACCGGGTGACGTCGATCTGCAGGCAGTCGACCGCTCCATGGGCGACCATGCGCTGGAAATACACCAGGTCGAATCCGTACTCGCCCGCTGTCACGTCCATGTCGACCTGATCGCGGACTTCCTTCAGCCCGGCCAGGTCATCGGAGGAGACCGGTTCCTCGAACCATGTCACACCGTCCTTGGCCATCGCGTGCGCAACCCGAATCGCCTGTTTGCGGGTGTACCCCCCGTTGGCATCGACGAACAGCGCCACGTCATCGCCGATGACCTGGCGCGCGAACCCGATGCGCGCCAGGTCCCGGGACTCGTTGTTGCCCCATGATTCGCCGATCTTGATCTTCACCCGCGGCAGGCGCCACTCCTGCACCCACTGCAGCAGCTGAGCGCGGGCCGTGCCCTCGTCGTATGTCGTGAAGCCACCGCTGCCGTAGATCGGTACGTCCTCGTGGATAGTACCCAGCAACGCGCACACCGGCGTGTCCAGCAGTTTGCCCTTCAGATCCCACAACGCCGTGTCCACCGCGCTGATCGCGCAGGCCGCCAGCCCAGGACGGCCCATGTTGCGGACATTGCGCACCATCGCTTCGGACGCGCCGGACACGTCCAGCACCGACCGCCCGACGATCGCGTCGGACAACGCCGCCTCGACCAACGCGGCGCACGCACCGGCGGCGTAGGTGTACCCCGTACCGGTCTGCCCGGCACCGTGCACCTGTACCAGGACCATGGTGGTCGAATCCCACGCCAGGGTGCCGTCCGCTTCAGGTTGGTCCGTCGGGAAGGTGTAGACCCGTGCCGTCACGGACTGGACCGTCGGTTGCTTGTCCGTCACCGCAGGCCGTCCATCACGTGCGACGACAGATTCGAACAGATAATTGTCATACGACAACTGTAACCAGGGTGTTCCTCGAAAGGAAGTGCCTCGCCGAGCGCGAGGAGTATCAAGCGACGCCGCGACCAGAGTCGCCGTCCGCCCGGTCCACCCCCTCGATCTCAGCAGCGACGGCGCGACCGAATTCAGCCAACCCCTGCCGCAGCGCTGCGCGGCTCTGCGGGCTCATGCCGTCCAGCACCCTCGCGAAGTCTCCCGCCCGAGTCTGCGCCAGGGCGTTCAATCGACGGTGACCTTCCTCGCTCACCGTGAGGACCACCTCGCGTTTGTTGTTGGGGCTGACCTGTCGGACCAGCAAGCCGGCCGCTTCCAGCCGGTCACACAGGCGACTGGCCGAGGAAGGTATGGAACCCATTTCCTGGGACAGCCGGGTCAGGTTCATGGGTCCGTAACGGGCCACGACGCCCAGCACCCGCAGTTGCGAGGGCGGGATGCGAGGGGCGGCTCCGTCATCGGCGCGCTCCCACAGCAGCACCAGATCCTGCGCCTCCGCTGCGACTGCTGCGGCCATCGAGGTCACGTCGGCACCATCATGTTCGGCGGTCGTCATCTTCGCTCCACATTTGCGTCCACTGCACCAGCGACCCGTACCACCAGGTAACTGGACATCCACCCTGCATTATGTCACGTGCGCTGCAACCGTTGTGTGCGAGACACGAGCTCCCGCGACTGACACAATGAGCCCCATCATGCGGAATGCGGAGCTGTGCCAACTGGTGCTGTCAGAGTTGGAGGAGGCGCGACCGGACGATGCGCTGCCCGTCCTACGGCGCCTGCTGAGCGAGCACCTGGGTGCCGGTGATGTCCAGTTGTTGCTGGCGAACTACGAATTGACCGCGCTGCGGCCGTTGCACCCGCAGTCCGGTGACGAGGTGCTGTCGGCCGGCCCGGCCGGGCGGTGTTTCATGCTACAGGCCGCCAGCACCGCGCCCGCGACCGACGGCGGCACCGCAGTCTGGCTGCCGGTGAGCGTGCGCGGGGATCGGATCGGAGTCCTCGCTCTCACCCTGCCCGCGGCGCCGGCGGTCAGGGAGATGGAGGGATTGGCCCGACTCGCCAACACCGTGGCGCACGCGATCCGGGCGGCAGCCGGGCAAACCGACCTGCTGGCGCGGGCCGCACGCTCGCAGCGCCTCAGTCTCGCTGCCGAATTGCAGTGGCAACTACTCCCCGATCGCAGCGCCCGCGCGCCGCAGTTCGAGCTGGCCGGTCATCTCGAACCGGCATACCACGCACATGCCGACACCTTTGACTGGTGCCAGGACGGCGATCATCTGGTGCTGAGCATCATCGACGGACGCCAGGCCGGACTGCCCACCCCCCTGTTGAGCACGTTGACGTTGGCAGCGCTGCGCAACGCACGCAGATCCGGCTTGCCGCCCGCCGACCAGGCACGGCTGGCGGGAGAGGCGATCTTCGCCCACCACCGGGGCGCGAGTTTCGTGGGTGCGCTGGTGCTGCGGATCGACCAGCGGGACGGAACCGTCAGCGCGGTGCTCGCCGGTTCACCACGCGTTTTCGTGCTCCGCGAAGAGCAGGTCTACGAGCCGCGGCTGACCGCCCACGACCCGCTGGGAATGCTGGAAGACGCCGAGTATGCCGTCGACGACTTCTCGTTGATGCCCGGTGACCGTCTCCTGCTGGTGACCGATGGTGTGCACGCCACCCGGTCGGTCAAGAAACAACGGTTCGGCGATGCCGGGCTCCGCCGCGCGCTGTTGCGGACCGCGGGCTGCTCCAGCGCAGCCGTGGTGCGGGCGGTGATCGCCGAACTACACGAGCACAGCCACCACCGGCCGCTCGATGACGACGCCGTCGCGCTCTGTCTGGATTGGCATGGCGGCAGCCGGGAATCGGAGCAGCCGCACGTGCAGGCGGAGTCCGGCGATGTCGCACTCGAGGTGGCACCGCCGGCTCTCACCGCAGTCCCACCGTGGTCAGAGCCGGCGCACCCGTAAAAGTGCTATGCATCACCGTCCTGGCCTCGGTCCTGACCGATGTTCAGCCTCCCCTTGAGCCGCTCGACGCCTTCGGCGGCGACGGCCTTGGCCGAATCGCGCACGACGTTGAGTTCCTCGGGATCCCGTCGCAATAGCGCCTCGGCCGTGTTCTTGGCGAATTCCATGGTGATCTTGGGTGGCAACGGCGGCACATTCTTGCTTGTGTAGGCGTCGATCAGCGTGACGCCCTGGTGGGCGAATGCAGCGTCCCAGGCCGCTGCGACGTCATCGTCGCTCTTGACGCGGATGCCTTTGAAGCCCAACAGCTCGGCCCATCCCGCGTAGTCCACGGTCTGTACGTCCTGGGAGGTCGTCCATAACGGGTTGGCGTCCTCGGTGCGCATCTCCCACGACACCTGAGTCAGGTCGTTGTTGTGCAGCACCATGACGATGAACTGCGGGGTCTGCCACTTGTCCAGGTACTTCTTGACGGTGATGAGTTCGTTCATGCCGAGCATCTGGAATGCGCCGTCGCCGATGGTGCACACCACGCTGCGGTCCGAATGGGCGAACTTGGCGGCGGTGGCGTAGGGCATCGCTGCTGCCATGCTGGCCAGCCGCCCGGACAGATCGCCGCTCATGCCGTCACGAAGCCGGACGTGGTGCCCGTACCAGTCGGCCGTGGATCCCGCATCGCAGGTCACGATCGCCTTGGCCGGCAGACGCTTGTTGAGTTCGTAGTAGACGCGCCGCGGGTTGACGCCGTCCTGATAGTTCAGCATCGCCTGGGCCTGCATCTCATTCTCCCACTCGACCATGTCCGCAGCGACACCTTCCTGCCAGGACAAATCCGACTTCTGGGTCAACTGCGGGATGAGGGCGCGCAGTGTCTGCTTGACGTCTCCGAGCAGGTTCAGCTCGGTGGGATAGCGCAGGCCCATCTGCTCCGGTTTGAGATCGACCTGTAGGGCGCGCGCCTGACCGGTCTCGGGCAGGAACTGCGCGTACGGATAATTGGTGCCGAGCAGCACCAGCGTGTCGCAGCCCGCCATCTGACGCTGACTGGCCCGGGTTCCGAGCAGGCCGAGCTGCTGGGTGTGGAACGGAACGTCTGAGGGGACGACCTGCTTGGCGCGCAGCGCGGTGATGATGCCTGCGCCGCACAACCGGGCTGCCTCGAGGATCTCATCGGTGGCGCCGTTGGCGCCGTGCCCGACCAGGAAGGTGACCTTGGAGCCGGCGTTGATGATCTCGGCGGCCTTCGCGATCTCTGCCTCCGGCGGCACGATGTCGACCGACGGAGCGACCGCGCTGGAGCGCGACACGCCGTTCGCCGGCTCCAGCTCGGGCATGTCCATCCCCTGCACGTCGTGGGGTAGCACGATCACCGCCGGTCCCAGATGTACTCGGGCGGCCCGGAAAGCCGTGTCGACGACTGCCTGGGCCTGCTGCGGGGTGACGATCGTCTGGACGTATACGGCCACGTCCTCCATCGCGCGTTCCAGATTGTCCTGCTGCTGCTCGAAGGTGCCCAACGAACTGAGTGCCTGTTGCCCGACGATCGCGACCACTGGCTGGTTGTCGCTCTTGGCGTCGTACAGTCCGTTGATCATGTGGAAGGCACCCGGCGAGGACGTTGCGACGCACACCCCGACCTCTCCGGTGAATTTTGCGTGCGCCGTCGCCATCAACGAGCAGATCTCTTCGTGGGTGGGGCGGATGTAGTCCAGTCCGTCCCCGTCTCGTTGCGCCGCACCGAGCGCGCCGTCGAATTCGCCGATTCCGTCGCCGGGGAACCCGAAGACCCTGCTGACTCCCCACTGCCGGATGCGCTGGATGACGAAATCGCTCACATTGGCCATGACGTGCTCTCCTTTTCCGGCGTCGGTACGCCGTGATTTTGGTTGTGGCCGAAAATTTTCTTCTCTAAGGCGTACAGATCTGCCGGATCACTGGATCCGCGCGATGGTGCTGCCCACGTGGCGCAGCTGCCCGGCTGTGCTGATCTGCGGGTTCCGGTCCGCCTGGAACAGCACGATGATGTCCGACCCGCCGAACTGGAAGTACCCGAACTCCTGGCCTTTATCCAGTGTCGTGCCCGGCACGGCAGTCATCGACACGGACGCCACGTGCGACATACCGACCGGAACCACCGCGATCAGGCCCACGTCGCCGCTCGGGGAGTTGCGTGTGTCCAGCACAAGCACACCGTGCACCTGGGTGAACTCGTACCCGGTTTCGCTGTTGTCCTTGGACCGAAGCTCGTGGTCGATCAGGTTCACTTCCATGTAGACCGTTCCCCTGACCACGTAGGACTCTCGAACGGTGCCTCCGACCGGCACGTGGTAGCGATGGTAGGAGGAGGGCGGCAACATGTAGTGCGAGAACGTTCCGCCGGCGAATGCGTCGGCGTACGCGCTGTCCTTCAGCAGATCCGCGATATTGCCGTAGGTATGGGTCTCCTTGAGCGTCGTGGCGGGGATGTTGGACTCGGCGTCGATGTCATATCGATGCTTGAACATGCAGTCCGCCGGCGAGGTCACGACGCGGTTGTCGTGGGGCGAGTCGATCGGCCGCAGCCCCGGATTGAGTTCACGTGCGAAGAATTGGTTGAACGTGATCCAGCCGCTGGGCGAGTTCGGCCGTCCGTTCACCAACGATTCCTCGACGGAGTACTCCGGGGCGTCGCGGATGAAGGACTGCAGGATCGTCTCATCGAACGACTCCGGCGTGTCCAGGAAACTGCCCCACTCCGCGGCGAACCGGGTCAACCACTTCCCGAACTCGTGCCGGCTCTGCACCGTGCGGCCGTCGCCGTCGGCGACCTGTTGGTCGACCAACCAGAAGAAGTGCGCCAGGCGAATGCTCACCTCTTTGGCGTACCGGTGCTCCGGCGCGGTGTCCTTCCACGCCGGATCGTCTGACTGTCGAGGGATCCACCGGATGAACTTGCGCAGGTATGCGTCGTACTGCTGCAGATCCTGCGGCCAGTCCAACACCGCGTAAATCTTGGCGTCCAGCGCGGCACGAGCCTTGTCGTGCGCCAGCCGGAGCGATTGCTCGAGCGCATGCCTGAGATCCTCACCCGCACGGTCGAGGACGTCGTGCAGGTCAGACACGATCTGATCGGAAGTGTTCATCCCTCTCCTTTGTTCGTCGTGCGGTGGTGGAACTCGCGATGTCATGACGGCCGAGGGCGGCCACCATGCGCCGCACACCGCCCGTCAGACGATCTGCACACCGGCGAACTTCCCCACCGCACCGAGGTCATCGGCCGGTCTGCGCGCGCCGGACCGCTGCTGTCGCCTGGATGTGACTGAGGTGGCTCAGTGCCTGCGGCAGATTGCCCAGCTGCCGATTGCTGCCCGGCTCGCACATCTCGGACATCAGCCCCAGCGGACCGGCAGTCACGTCGAGGCCGGCCAGCAGCTGTTCGGCTTGGTCGCTCCGGCCGACCAGCGCCAGCGCGTGGACGCGCCAGAAGCCGCAGGCCGTGAAGGTCGCCTCTTCCTTGGCGGCCCCGGTGTATCGGTAGAGCAGCGGTCCCACGGCGAGCTCCTCGCCGAGTGCGTCGATCGTGCTGGACATCCGCGAGCCGGTGTCGAAGCCCATCTGCGCCCCGAGCAGCACTGATGCGTCCAGGTCGTCGGTTCCTGCATAGAAGGTGTAGGCCTGCTTGGTGGTGGACCAGCAGTTCTCGTTCACCCACTCCCTGATGCGTTCGGCCTCGCCCCGCCAGCGCACCCCCGACCCCACCAGGTGACCTGCCTCCGCGAGCCGGGCTGCCGCGTCCAGGGCTCGCCAGCAGTTCATCTTCGAGGAGGTGTAGTGCTGCTCGGTGTGCAACTCCCAGATGCCCGCATCCTGGTGGCGCCACTGGTCGGCGCAGCGGTCGGCGAGATCGGCCAGCTCACGATTGGATCCCACGTCGAGCACGTGGCCGCCGAAGACCCACCGGGCAACGGTCCCGAAGAGATCTCCGTAGACGCCGAGCTGAGTCTGCGACGCTGCGCTGTTGCCGATCTGGACGGGCAGGCTGTGCTGATAGCCGGGCAGGTCGGGCTTGCGTACGCCGTCCGGCTGGACACCGTCCAGCGTGTACATCACGTGGACGTCGGGTCCGTTGTCGTGGATGGCGTGCAACAGCCAGCAGACCGCAGCATGCACCTCCTCCTGCAGGCCCAACGTCGACAGGGCGTCGATGGTGAATGCGGCATCACGGATCCAGCAGAATCGGTAGTCCCAGTTCTTCGGTCCGCCGACGCGCTCGGGCAGCGAGGTCGTCGCGGCGGCGGCGACCGAGCCCCTGTCGGCAATGACGAGCGTCTTCAGCGCCAGCGCGCTACGCACGATCTGTTCGTGGCCGGCTCCCTGCCAGTGCACCGTCCCCACCCATTTGCGCCAGGCGTGCGCGCTGACTTCGATGCGCTGGTCGATCGCGTCCGCGTCGCACATGAACAGCGGATCCTTCTCGGTGGCGACGATGCCGACGACCCGGCGTTCCTGATCTGCTACGTCGAATTTCGCCCGGACTCGGTCATGCGTGACGTCGAGCGCGATCTGCGGACTGCAACGCACACCGAGCATCGTGGCACCCGAGTGCACGATCGGACCGCGTGCGTCATCGTTGACCCAGGACTCCCAGGCGCGCATTCCGTCGCCCGGCTGGACCAGCAGCTCCATCTCGACTCGACCCGCGATCCCCTCCACCCGACGCGCCAATTCACCCCACGGGAGCGCGCCGGCAGGCCCGCAGTTGAGCGAGTCGGTGACGCGCACCTGGCCCCGATCGGTGGTCCACGTCGTCTCGATGAGATTGGTGTGCGGCACGTATCGCCGTTCGTACGTTGCCTCCGGGGCCGTCGGGCAGAGCCTGAGCCGGCCGCCGCGCACCGGATCCAGAACCGCCCCGAACGGAGGCGGCGAATCCAGGCGCGGCACCGCCCACCAGTCGATCGACCCATCAGTGGCCAGCAGGGCGACACCACGACCGTCACCAAGGACGCCGTACGCTCCGATAGGCGCGTATCCCTGTGCGTCGCGAGTCAGGCGCTCCCCCATCAGGACCGAGCGCTCCGCCGCGTGAGCACGGCAATGCCCACACCCAGCGTCGCACCGACCAGGGTGAGCAGCCGATTCTTCGCGACATACGACACCGGATCGTGCGTGGCCGCCTTGGTGTTGAAGACCCCGCGCGCACCGCGATCCTGCTCGGCGTCCTGCGGTTCGAAAACGTTGGACCCCCACCGCGGATAATCCTTATCGACCTGCTGGGAGTTGACGCCGGTCTTGGCCAGGTACCAGTCCGCGAAGGCAGGTGCGATGCGATTGCCCAGCACCGTGTATGCGGTGGAGATCCCGACCCACATGTTGCGGCGGGGATGCTCGGCGGAGAACCGGATCGCGCTCGCGCACACCTCCGGCTGCACGATCGGCGGCACCGGCATCGGATGGTGCGGCATCTTGTTCAGGTTCCAGTTGAACTGGGTCGTGTTGACACCTGGCAACGTCACCAGGCCGATCGTGACGTTGCTGCTGGTCGCGCGCAGCTCGGTCAGGACCGACTCGGTCATCCCCTTGATGGCGTGCTTGGCCCCGCAATACGCGGACTGCAGCGGGATGGCGCGGTAGGCCATCGCGGACGACACATTGACGATCGCGCCGCGATCGCGGGGCCGCATCACCCGAAGCGCCGAGCGGACTCCATTGACCTGGCCGAAGTACGTGACCTGCGTCATTCGCTGGTACTCCTCCGGGTCGGTGTCCCAGAAGTAGGCGAGCGAACCGACGAACGCGACATTGACCCAGACATCGATCTCGCCCAGTTCGGCCTCGACGCGATCGGTGGCCGCGTCAACGGCCATATGGTCGGCGACGTCACAGGCGATCGTCAGCGCCTGCCCACCGGCGGACTCCACGTCCTTGGCCGCACCGGCGAGTCCCTGTGTCCCGCGGGCCAGGACCGCAACGTCGTAACCGCCGGCGGCGAACTCTCGCACGCACGCCCGCCCCACTCCTGCGCTGCCGCCGGTGATCACGACCACCGGCCGATGACGAACTGAAGCCATAAGACAAGATCCTTTGCTCGGGCGCGTCGTGGCGGTTCTAGTCCGGGTGCCAACCACGGACGGGCTGTCAACACCGGTCCCAAGCACATAACCACGAACATTGTCGGATAGCAAATGTTCCCGGCGAAGCTGTACGTCCTTGCCTGCGAGCGAAGCGGCCAAGACGCTCGCGCCGGGCGCTTAGGTCGCCGTCATCGATAGGATCAAGGGGCGATCGGATCGATCGCACCGCTTGCTCCGAATGCCCAGAAAGATCGTCAGCAACAACCGACAAGGGGGCTGGCGCCAGACGCAGCGGACCGGCTGCAAACCGCAGCCGAGCCCGCCATCCTCCTCCACCGACGACTCACTCGAGTGGCGACGTCCACTTGTGTCATCGCTCCATGTGCTCGTGCCGCTCGAGGACGTGACCGATGGATCGCGCCGCTCTGGACCGCGCCAGTTCGGACGGTTTCGCGTCGCTCTCGGCGTCGCGGCCGTCGGCAACGTGCTGGCAGCGCATCGCGGCTTCGACGGTGAGATGCCCGGGCCGGTCCATCATCTCGTTCGGTATCGCGCCGGCTGGAGCGGCAAGCACCGCACCAGTGTCACCAAGGTCGTGGGTTCGCACCGCAGGAAAGAGCAGTGCGTCGGGGCCACGCTCGAGGAAGGGCGCGAATCGGCCTGATCATCGCAGACAAGGGCGACACCCTCCGCGCCCTCGTCGAACGCCGCGTTCGGGGCGATCAAGAGTGTTTCGTCCGCGCACAGTGCCGGTGCGGGCCTCCTGCTCGATCTAGGCACCGATCTGACGCCACGACTCGCATGTCGCCGTCAGCAGATGCCTCCTTGGCTGAGAGGCTGAATCGACAGACACGCGGTGCCTGAGAAACACGAAGCCCCCGACTGCGTTCTCGCAGGTCAGGGGCTGTTCAGTGCTGGTGGACGATACTGGGATCGAACCACTCAACTTCGGATTTCTGCTGCACGTGCAATTACCGGGTAAAATGCTTCTGACCTGCGGCGATGCAGAACTCTGACGCGGACAGGTGGTGACGACTGTTGCCTCTGTTGTCCACCGAAGTAGTGCACAAGTAGTGCAAAATCCACTCAGGAGGGACCATGCCACGGACTGCCAGGAAGGCTCGCAAGCGCGCGTTCGGCCGTATCAACCAGGAGCGTTCCGGCCGCTACACCGCGTGGTACAACGACCCTGACGGCCGTACAAAGATTTCTGCCTCCGGCACGGTCACGCCAGTCCGGCACCGTGCCAATCACACCTTCGAGACAACCCTCGACGCCGAGGCCTGGCTAGCAGCAGAACGCAGACTGATCAGCACCAGCACCTGGACCAGCCCGGCGCAGCGAAGACAGGAGGAGATGGCAGCAGATTTGAACCACTCCCCTACCTTCGGGGAGTACGCGTCCGCATGGATTGACTCGCGAAAGAACAAGTCGGGCAAGTCGTTGGCACCTCGGACCCGAGACCACTACCACCAGTTGCTGGCCGACTACCTGGAGCCAACGTTCGGTTACCTCCTGCTGGACGAGATCACCCCGGCACAAGTGAACATTTGGTATGACGCCTTCACCCCTCTGCGTAAGAAGCTCAATGGAGTTACCGGAGAGACCACGAAAGCGCACGCGTACTCTCTGGCGCGTGCTGTGCTGAACACCGCTACGTCGGCTCATGGCCCATTGGTCGGGAGAGTCAATCCATTCGCCGTGCGTGGAGGCGGCACCTCACCAGTGCGGAAGCGAACCCAAGTGGCCACCAGCGCGCAATTCAAAGTGATGCTGACGACTATTCGCCCCGAGTGGGAGCTGATTCTGCTGCTTGGTTGCTGGGCCGGACTTCGCTACAGCGAGATAGCGGAGTTACGGCGCGGTGACATCAACCTCGTCGCGGAGGTGATTCAGGTCAGTCGCTCGGTGACGCGCAGCAAGGTCGAAGGCGTCGGCGTCAAATCTCCCAAGTCCGAAGCTGGTATCCGCGACCAGATCATCCCGCCGAACGTTCTGCCCGCGCTCAAAAGGCACATGAGAGCATTCGTCACCGGGCAGGACGGACTCCTATTTCCAGGGAAGAACGGACGACACCTCGCCCCGGTAACGTTCTACGGCAAAGTTCCCCCAAAGCCCGCCGAGACACCCGAGCAAGCCGCCAAGCAGCGAGCGCGGAACGGCTGGTATGCAGCTAGATCGGCCGCGGGGTGCCCAACCCTGCGCTTCCATGATCTGCGGGCAACCGGCGCCACATTGCTGGCACAGCAAGGCGGGACCGTGGCAGATGTCCAGTTGTTCCTTGGCGACTCCACAGCGCAGGCAGCATTGCGGTACGTGCGGTCCGCAGAGGGACGCCAGAAGGTCTTGGCCGACAAATTGGCCGCGCTGGACGGCTCCGTGTGGTGATCTCGCAGTGGCCGGATCGGTGAAATGAGCACCTGTCGGCCAGGATCTGTACGAGCAACTCGCACCCACGCGCAAACCAATCTCTCAAGGCACCAAGGCCGTCGACAGGGGACCACGAGATTGAAGCCAGCACTCAACGTGTTCGCGACCGTCTTCGAGGGTCGCTGGCCCACCGCAGAGAAGTACCAATTAACAGGACCAGAAACACCGAATTTCTGACACTCCCCGACACGATCACGGCTGATCACGTACCCGGCGGGCAAGTCCGGTAGTGGTGGCGGCCGGAGCCACCCTGGCCTCCGTGCTCTACCTGCTCTGGCTGATCCGCACCCGGCGCGCGACCGCACAGACTCTGACCGGCGCCGGAGTCTTCTACGTGTTGTTCGCGGCGGGCCTGGCCACCGCGCTGTGAAGCGGATGGAAACGCATTTCGTCGTGACGCGTCCCGGTTAGCCCCTCGGTCAGCTGCGCAAGTCCTCGCCAGCCTGCTGCGATCGCTCAGCTCCGAGAGCGTCGCCACGATCCGCGGACTGGGCCTGTGCCAGTCCAGCCAGCCAGCATCACGGCAGCAGTCCAGCAAACTGCCCCGGTGCCATCACCGGTGAGTTCCATCGGGCTACGCAATGCCCTCTGAGCGCAGAGAATAAGGATCGCCGTTACGCGCTATCATCGACATATGACGATGAAAATGCACGCAGACGTGACTCCACTAGCAGTCGGGACGGAGGTCGAGGCGTTGACGGCCGCGGCGTGCATGTTCAAAAGCCTGGGTGACCCGACCCGATTGGCGATCGTGCAGCACTTGACGCTCGGGGAGCACCGGGTGGTGGACCTGACCGCGCACCTGGGGTTGGCGCAGTCGACGGTCTCGGCGCACCTTGCCTGCCTGAAGGACTGTGATCTCGTCGCGTCCCGGCCCGTGGGCCGCGCCTCGATGTTCTCCTTGAAACATCCCGAGTTGCTGGACCTGCTGCGGCAGGCCGAGGTGCTGCTGGGAGTGACCCGGGACGCGGTGACGCTGTGCCCGACCTACGGTGCGGCGGCGCCGCGGTGACCGCGGCGGCCGCAGCAGCACCACAGACCGATCGGGCACGGTTGGGCAGGCGGGCTCAGCTGCTGGCGGGAGCCACCGTCGCCTACAACCTGGTCGAAGCGGTCGTGGCCGTGTCCGCAGGCCGGGTCGCCGGGTCCTCGGCACTGATCGGGTTCGGGCTGGACTCGCTGGTCGAGGTGTCCTCGGGGCTGATCATCCTGTGGCAATTCCGCCACAAGATGCCCGAAACCCGGGAGGCGCAGGCGCTGCGGCTGATGGCGCTGGCGTTTTTCGCCCTGGCCGCCTATGTGGCCGTCGACGCGGTCCGCACGCTCGCCGGCTCCGGCACGCCGGACACCTCCACGGTGGGGGTGGTCCTGGCGGCCCTGTCGCTGGCGGTGATGCCGTTTCTGTCCTGGGCGCAACGGCACACCGGCCGGGCGCTGGGATCCGGGTCGGTGGTCGCGGACTCCAAGCAGACCCTGCTGTGCACCTACCTGTCGGCGGTGCTGCTGGCCGGGCTGCTCCTGAACGCCGGCCTGGGCTGGTGGTGGGCCGACCCGATCGTCGGGTTGGTCATCGCCGCCGTCGCCACCCGCGAAGGCGTGGGGGCCTGGCGCGGTGAATCCTGCGGCTGCGCGCCGGCGCCGGACCTGGCAGACGGCTCCGCCAGCGCCGAGGGTGCCGGGTGCGGGTGCGGGCCGGGCTGCGCCGACTCCTGCTGCCAACCAGCTGTCTCGGTCACCTACGCGCCGGCCGGCGAACGGACTCCGTGAGTACCCCACCACCCGACAACAACCCCGGCGTCGGCGCCGCACCCGACGCCACGGGCGGGCACACCACACCCGCCACCTCCGACTCCGGCGGCGGTCATGATCACGGGCCGGGTGGTGGTCACGCCCACGGGGTGGCCGCGAACGCGGACCGGCGGTACCTGCGCGGCGCGCTGATCCTGCTGGCCCTGTTCATGGTCGGCGAAGTGATCGTCGCGTTCGTATCCGGGTCGCTGGCGCTGCTGTCCGATGCCGGGCACATGCTGTCCGACGTCGGCGCCATCGCCGCCGCGCTGTGGGCGATGCGACTGGCCGCCCGCCCCGCACGCGGGGCGTGGACGTTCGGGTGGAAACGCGCCGAGATCCTGTCCGCGGCCGGCAACGGGATCACCTTGCTGGTGGTCTCCGGTGTGGTCGGCATCGAGGCGATCCGCCGCCTGATCAACCCACCCACTGTGCAGGGTGGACCGGTCCTGGTCGTCGCCCTGGTCGGAGTGGCGGTCAACATCGGCGCCGCGTGGTTACTAGCCCGGGCGAACCGGACCAGCCTGAACGTGCAGGGCGCCTACCAGCACATCCTGACCGACCTGTACGGGTTCATCGGCACCGTGGTCGCCGGGATCGTCATCCTGGTCACCGGGTGGACCCGCGCGGACGCCGTCGCGTCGCTGGTCGTGGTCGCCCTGATGTTGCACGCCGCCTGGGGGTTGTTGCGCGACTCCGGGCGGGTGTTGCTGGAAGCCGCCCCCGACGGCGTCGACCTGCACGACATCCGTGCTCACCTGCTCGGCGTCGAGCACGTGGTGGACGTGCACGACCTGCACGTGTGGACAGTGACCACCGACCTGCCCGCCCTGTCCGCGCACCTGGTAGCCGAGGACTCCTGCTTCACCGACGGGCATACCCCGCAGTTGCTGGACCAGGTCCAGGCCTGCCTGGGCGGCCACTTCGACCTCGAGCACTCCACCTTCCAGCTCGAACCAGCCACTCATGCCACGCACGAGCACGGCCTCCACTAATCAAACGACAGCACGAACGGAAACCATGACCATTGACGACCCCGGCAGCTCGATCGGCACACCGCTGCACCCGGTGCCCGCGCAAACGGGCGCGGGTAAGCAGTCAGGCACGACCTCGGTTCGTTGGCGGGCGCTGCTTCTGGGATGCGTCACGGCAGCTGTTCTGTCTGCTCTGTTAGCAGGCGTCATAGGTTATCGCCTCGGCCACGCCGTGCCCGACAACAACAGCGCCGAGGCAGGCTTTGCCCGCGACATGCAGGTCCATCACTCCCAGGCCGTCCAGATGGCCTTCATCGTCCGGGACAAGAGCAAGAATCCAACGATCAGGACGATCGCCTACGACATCATCAGCACCCAGCAACAACAGGCCGGCCAAATGTTCGGATGGCTCGAGCAATGGCGGTTACCTCAGGCTTCAACACAGCCACCGATGTCCTGGATGCCGACGACTCACGTCCGTCAGACAACGACACATCGGGGTGCAAGGATGCCGGGGATGGCGTCGGAGTCGCAGCTCAGCCAGATGCGGTCTCTCGTCGGCGCGGCCGCGGACCGACGCTTCCTGACACTCATGATCGCCCACCACCGTGGTGGAGTCACGATGGCCGAGGCCATCCAGCCCCTTACCCATCACGCCGCCGTAGACTCTCTCGCTGCCGCGATTGAGACGTCGCAACGGGCCGAGATTGCTCAAATGTCCCGTCTGCGCGCGACGCTGTGACGAAGCCGTGCTCGACCGAGGGGCACTGCCAGGCCAGCGCGACGGGCCGCACGTCAATGCGCGAGCCGTCCTCGTGCTCAACCGGACCGAGGCGTCACTTCACCGGCGACCCGGTGCCGCCGGTGCAGGGAGCGCCAGGCTCGGGGGTCTGAGGACCCTGCTTGTACTTGGACACGAACGCCTGCAGCCGCTTTTCGGTCGCGTTCGGCAGCCGCAGTTGAACACCCCACGCCGACGCGACCACTGGTGCGGGTAGGCCTGGGTACGGCGAAAGTGTCAGGTACGTCTGCCCACCCACCAGTTCCCGCAACGCCTTGACCTGGGCGGCGGGCAGCGATGGTTGATAAGTGATCCAAACGGCTCCGTGCTCAAGATCGTGGACGGCGTTCTCGTTTCGCACCGGCGCAGAGTAGATGCCGCAGTTCAACCAGGTGGGGTCGTGGTCGCCTCCGACCGGCGGCGTCTGCGGGTACCGCACCGTGGTGGTGACATGGCCGGGTCGGGATACCGGGTAGGTCTTGACTGCCCCCAGTGATACCTGCGCGGGCCGGTTGGCGAGCACGGCCCACGAAGCCCCGCCGCCCACGACGACGAGCGCGGCGACGACCGCTCCTACCCACATCATTGTGCGTCGGCGGGACTGGCTGCTCTGTTGCCGCCGCAGCTGGTCCAGGCGAACTTGTCGGGCACTCAGGTCCGGTTTTGATTTCCGCGGTGTCATCGCCTCGGGTCTCTCGTGTGATCGTCGGTTGGTGCGGTGGGCGGCAGTTGGGTGCGGAGGCCGGTCACAACTGCGGGTTCGTGGCGCTTGATTCGCAGTCAGCCACCAGTGCGGGGCACCGACTTGGCCGTTCCCGACCACATCTTCCCCTGATCCTTGCTGGCATAGATCACCGCGCGCTGGTCCCGGAGGACTCCAGCAAGCACCGTGCCGCCGGGGCCGAAGGTGACGGCGGAGGTTCCCGCTGGAACGCTGAACGGTTGCCAGGTGGCGCCGCCGTTGCGGCTGGTAGCTGCACCTGTCATGCCGACGACGACGAGTTGGCGGGTGTCAGCGGGGTTCCAGGCGGCCGCCAGCGCGCCGACCGGGCCGCCAGCGGGATGCCAGGTGCGGCCGCCGTCTACGGTGCGCATTAGCCCGGTTGCCATGTCGGGTGCGAAGGCGCGGGAGGGGTTCTTCGGGTCGACCAGGATGGTGCCCATGAAGTCCTGCCCTTGGCGTGCGGTGCGCAGATCCCAGGTGCGGCCGCCGTCGGCGGAGGCGAACAAGCCGGCTTGTGGGGACCCAAGTAGAGCATTGCTCCGGCGCCGCCAAGGGCGTGCACGTCGGAGACTGGCGCCGTGACCTTGGTGAACGTGGTTCCTTGATCCACCGAGCGGAACAGACCCGCGTGACCACCGACGAGCAGGCTGCTCCCTAATGCGGCCCAGCCCATCGCATCAGCGCCGGCCAACGACGCAATCGGTCGCAGGTGCTGGCCACCATCGGTAGAGGTGACCACGGCGTCATGACCTCCGACATACCGCTTGCCGGCGTCGAAAAAGACCGTGTGCAGGTCTCCGCCGATCTGTGCGCCCGTCGTCTGGCTGTCAGCCGCCGACCGAGACTTCGGCGCTGCAAACGTTAGGGCTGCCACGCCGGTGACAATCACGAGTACCACACCGATCGCCAGCCACAACCACCCCCGGGTCCAGCGGTTGGTTGCGGCCGGAGAGGTCGTTGGGATGGCTTGCTGGAGATGAGACACGCGCACACTCTACTAGGCTTCTTAGGATGTACCCGGCGGGTCGGACCTTTTGCCTAAGCCGCTTAGGATGTGCGCAAGAAGCCCACGACTGGAGAAGGAGTCCTGCAGATGCCGCGCTTTGGCGACCTGGAGGCCGCGATCATGGACCAAGTGTGGGCGCTCGGCGACCCGGTCCGAGTCCGGGATGTGCTGGAGGAACTCCAGCGCAGCCCGGTGCCGGCATACACGACGGTGCAGACGGTGATGGACATCCTCTTTCGCAAGGGATGGCTGACCCGACGCAAGCGCGGGCGGGTCAACCTGTACGCCGCTGCGGCCAGCAGGGAGGATTATGTCGCACAGCTGATGGGTGAGGCCCTCGCTGAGGCAAAGGACCGCTCGGCCGTGCTGGTGCGGTTGGTAGAGGAAATGGACCCCGCCGAGTCCGCCGAACTTCGCACACTGCTCGAGGCCGCCCGCTCCGACCGCCCAGGTCCTGATTCCGGGGGCGCACAATGACCACGGCGGTAGTTCTGTTGAGTTACGCCTCCATGGCCGCAATGGTCGGCCCTTGGATGCTCTTGGCCGGCGGCTGGAGCGACCGGGCGCCGCGACTGGCAATTGTTGCGTGGCAATGCCTGACCGTGTCCGTCGTGGCAGCGGTTGCCCTCGCTGGCGTCGCCCTCCTGATTCCCACCGCCAGCGTCAGCGGAGGCCTCGCAGAATTACTGCGCGCATGCGCGATGGCGCTGAGCGCCCAGTACTCGTCGCCCGGCGGAGCGGTAGCTGCCGCGACGGGGGCAATCCTGATGACAACCGTCCTGGGACGGCTGGCTTGGTGCCTCACCGTCGTGCTGGCGGACGCGCGCCGCCGCAGGTCCCGTCATCGAACCGCGCTGGACCTGGTCGGCACGACGGTTCCCGACCTGGGTGCCGTAGTGCTGAGCGCCGACCAGCCAGCGGTGTACTGCCTGCCCGGGCGCCATCGGCGGATCGTCGTCACCTCGGGCGCATTGCGGCTCCTGACCGAGGAACAACTCACGCTGGTGCTTCGCCATGAGCAAGCCCACGCACGGCAGCGGCACGATCTGGTTCTCGCGTGGTCACAGACAACCGCAAAGGCGTTCCCTCGGGTGCCACTGTTTGCGACTGCCCGTGCCGAGAGCGCGCGGTTGGTTGAACTGCTAGCCGACGACGTGGCTATCGGCCACGACGGGAACCGTCTCGCCCTCGCTGACGCCCTCTTGACACTGAGCAGCGCGTCCGCGCCAGTTGCGGCTTTGGCTGCGGGCGGCTCGACCGCCGGGGCGAGGGTCCGTCGTCTCATCAACCCGCACAGACCGCTAGGCCGCGTCGGCGCTGGTCTGGTCGCCTCGGCGGCCATAGGGATGCTGCTGCTGCCGGTAGCGGTGGCAGTAGGTCCGGCAGCGTCGGCGACCCAGATGGACTACTGCCCAACTGGCACGCCCGCAGCTGCCGCTTCGATGCCCAGCGCGGCCGACTGAAGGCGTCGCGCCACCGGCGGAGGGTGTCGCTTCGGGCCGACTACTAATCTACTTAGTTGTTTCGTGTATGGTGCTTGCGTAACGACTCATGGAGAGGCTCAGCGATGAATTGGTTGTACGCCCTACCAGTCCTGGCATGTCCCGTTGGGATGGGGCTGATGATGTGGCTGATGATGCGCCCGGGGCGGTCCCAGAGCCCCAGTGCCGACCCAGTGTCAGGCAAGGAGATCGAGCAGCTGCGCGCCGAGGTCAGCCGGTTGCGGCAATCCCAATTCGGCGGTTACCCACCGCATGGCGATGGTGTCCTGCTGGACAAGCGCTAGACGCCCTCCAACAACCTGGTCCGCAGCCCGAGCCGAGCAAACACGTGGATCCACGGCGCGCCCCGGCTTCCGAGCGCCCGGTGCCCTCGGTGATATCAGCACACACCCCAGACTGGAGCGATCCCGGATGCCCGACAGCCCACCTGCCCCACCGTCCATGCCTGCCCGCTGGCGACGGCACCGACGGCTCGTGCGGCTCGGCCAGGCGCTGATGCTCATCGGCCTTGTCATCGCGGCCGTGCACGCGGTGATGCACATGGGCGGCAACCCCTCCGGTTGGACCGACCTGACCGTCGGCTACCCCACCGCCGCCGTCGTTGCGTTCGCAGGGGCCATCCTGGCCGGCCGGGCGGAGCCGAAGGCATGAACCGATGAGCGCGCCATCCCTCAACCCGGCGCTGGGCATCGGCTACCGGCCCGTGCCGGGAGTTTTGGGGATCTCCCCGCACGGACTTCTCGCGGCGGTGGGCATCTTCGTCGGGTACTGGGTCCTGCGGCGGCTGACGCGCCGGAACGACCTGCCATGGGATGTGCTCGAGCGGGCGATCCTGTGGGCGATACCCGCGGGAATCGTGGGAGCCCGTGCTGACTTCGTGCTGTCTCACCCCGGCCAGTTCGACTCCGTCGGCAGCGTGCTACAGATCTGGAACGGCGGCTTGGCCCTGTTTGGCGGGCTGATCGTCGCGATCACGGTGGCCCTCTTGGTGCTGCACCACAACCACCTGCCGCTACGTCTCGTGCTGGATCTTGCCGCCCCGGCAATCGCGCTGGCCATCGGCATCGGTCGCGTTGGCGACCTGCTGCTCACCGATCACCTGGGCAAACCAACCACCTCGGCGTTCGCGCTGGCATACCGGGTGCCGTTCGGCGCCGACCTGGCACCCGGGTTCGGCCCCAGCCCCGCGCGCCCCCCAGGCGTTGGGGAATCCTGCGCCGACGTCGGACGGTTTTTCGCCGGGTGCAGCTACCACCTGACACCGGCATATGACCTTGTCGGTGCCCTGATCCTCGCCGCCTTCCTCTGGTGGCTGTTGGTGCGGCGCCCGCACCCGGAAGGCGCCGTGTTCGCCCTGTTCGTCATCGGGTACGCCACCCAACGGCTCATGACCGACGCCACCCGCGCCGTCGACGAGCGGCCACTGTGGGGTATGACCGGCACGCAACTGGCCGCGTTCGTGCTCGCGTTGGCCGGCGTGGCCTGCATCGGCTGGCTGTACACCCGGGACCGGTCGTTGCGCTGCGCACCCCGGCGCCTGACGTGAATCGGCCCGCTGTGCGCCGGCGCCACATGCTGCTGGCCGTGCTGGGCCTTGCCGGAACCGGTGCGCTGGCCGGCTGCGGCACCACCAACCCGGACTCGGTCGCCGCGCAAGCGCAGGGCGGCGACCAGAAGGGGTACGTCGCCGGCGACGGAACCGTCGCCCAGATCGCACAGGCTGACCGAGGCAAGCCGCTCCAGCTGTCCGGGGCGACCATCGACGGGGCCACCTGGTCGCTGGCCGGCCGCACCGGAGGCGTCGTGGTCAACGTGTGGGGCTCCTGGTGCCCACCGTGCATCCAGGAGACGCCGGACTTGAAGAAGGCCTACACCCGTCTGCGGGCCGCCCGACCGGGAGTCGCGTTCGTCGGCGTGGATATCAAGGAATCGGCGGCGTCGGCGCAGTCCTTCGTCGTGAAGAACCGTATCCCCTACCCGTCACTTGCCTACGAGGGCGGCAAGTCACTGCTGGCATTGCACGGGATGGCCCCGGCGACCCCGACCACCCTGGTGCTGGACCAGCAAGGGCGGATCGCCGCCCGGGTGCTGGGCCCGGTTGACGCGACGACCTTGGTCGGGCTCGTGCAGGACGTCATCCCCAGCACACCGGCCGCAGGTACCCGGTGATCCAGCAGCTGGCCGCGGGACCATTCCTGCTGGCGCTGGCGGTGGCGGTGCTGGCCGGGCTGGTCTCGTTCGCCTCCCCGTGCGTGCTGCCACTTGTGCCCGGGTTCCTCGGCTACATCACCGGGCTGTCCGACGTCGCGCTGGAACACCGCCGCCGATCCCCGATGCTCCTGGGCGCGGTGTTGTTCGTGGCCGGCTTCTCCGCGGTGTACTTGTTGACCGCTGTGGCGATCTCCGCGCTAAGCCTGCGACTGCAGGCCCACCAGCCGCTGCTGCTGCGGATCGGCGGCGCACTGGTCCTGCTGATGGCCGTCCTGTTCCTGGGGGTCGGTAACCGGTTCGCCCGGGCACCGTCCTGGCGACCGGCCGCCGGGCTGGCCGGGGCACCACTACTGGGGGCGGTCTTCGGACTCGGCTGGAGCCCGTGCCAGGGACCGGCGCTGGCCGCGATCCTCGCGATGGCCGCGCCGCTATCGGCGCAGGCCCACACCGTGACCCGCGGCGCCGCCCTTGCCGCCGCGTACTGCGCCGGCCTCGGGGTCCCCTTCATCGTGATGGCCGGCGCCTACCAGCGCGCCGGACGCGTGAGCGGCTGGCTACGCGTGCACCATCGGCCGATCCAGGTCACCGGCGGCCTGGCCCTGGCCCTGGTCGGGACCCTGATGGTGACCGGCGTCTGGGAAGTCGCGATCACCTGGCTCCAGTCCCGCCTGGTGTCCCAATTCCAGACGGTGCTGTAGATCATGGCCACCGCACCCGCCCGCGCGAAGCCACGCGCCGGTGACGTACGCCAGCCCCGACTCGGACCGCTCGGGTGGGGCAGGTGGGTATGGCGCAACCTCACCAGCATGCGCACCGCGCTGTTCCTCCTGCTGCTGCTGGCCGTCGCAGCTGTCCCCGGGTCGGTGTTTCCGCAGCGCAACATCGACGCCGGGAAAGTCACCCGGTACCTGGCCGCGCATCGAGGCAGCGGGCCATGGATGGACCGGCTCGGCTTCTTCGACGTGTACGCCTCCCCGTGGTTCTCCGCGATCTACCTGCTGCTGTTCATCTCACTGATCGGCTGCATCCTGCCCCGCACCCGAGTCCACCTGCGCGCGCTGACGTCCCGGCCACCGAAGCCACCGCGCCGACTGGACCGCCTTCCCGCACACACCCACATCGTCACCGCCGTGTCAGCAGAGCAGGCGTTGGGGGCGGCCCGCCAGGCGTTGCGCGGCCGGCCCGGCCGACTCGGGAAGAGCCGCGGCAGGTTCCGCGTTCACGGCCACGACCCGGCAACACTGTCCGCCGAGAGCGGCTACCTGCGCGAGACCGGCAATCTGGCGTTCCACATCGGCCTGTGCCTGGTCATCGTCGGGGTGGCCATCGGTCACCTGTGGAGCTGGCGCGCCGATGTCATCGTTCCCGAAGGCAGCGGCTTCTCCACCGCACTGGGCTCCCTGGACACGTTCAGCGCCGGGCCACTGGTCAACCCGGCGGACCTGCCCTCGTTCAACCTGAACGTCACCAAGATGAACGTCACCTTCGAAGACAAGGTCGGCGGCAGCCAATTCGGCAAGCCGCGCAAGTTTCTGGCCGACACCACCGTGGACACCGGCACCGGCCGACCACACCCGGCGCAGATCGCGGTCAACAGCCCATTGCGGATCGGCGACGCGGAAGTGTTCCTGTTGGGCAACGGGTACGCACCGGTCCTGACCGTCCGCGACGCCAAGGGCGCGGTCGTCTACCAGGACGCCACCCCGTTCCTGCCGCAGGACGGTAACTACCTGTCCACCGGCGTCGTCAAAGTCACCACCGCCGCACCCCAGGAGCTGGGGCTGGACGGGTTGTTCCTGCCCACCGCCGACCAGAACTTCACTCGTGGACCCACCTCCCTGTTCCCCGGGTTGCGCAACCCGGTCCTGGTGGCATCGGTGTGGACCGGGAACCTGTTCCCCGGCAACGCACCACAGTCCGTGTACACGCTGGACACCAGCCAGATGAAACGGCTGACCAAACCTGGTGGGGCTCCACTGCTGATTCGCCTGGCACCCGGGCAGACCGTCCAGCTGCCCGACGGGCGCGGCTCGATCAGCTTCGACCGGACGGTTCGCTGGGCCGGCCTGTCGGTGCGGCACACCCCCGGCAAGACCCTCACGCTGCTGGCCGCACTGGCCGCGGCCGCCGGACTGATCACCTCCCTGCTGGTCAAGCGGCGCCGCGTCTTCATCCGCGTCACACCCGACCCGAGCGCCGGGGACAAGCCAGGCGCCGTGGTGACCATCGGGGCATTGGCCAAAGGCACCGACCCCACCCTCACCGCCGTGGTGCACGAGCTCGCCGACCACATCGCACGCCTGACCAGTCAGGCGCCCCCCGACAGGAGACCCCGATGATCCATCCCGCGCTTGCCCCGTACGCCAACCTGGCCGTCTACACCGCCATGGGCCTGTTCACCGTCACCCTGATCTGCTTCGCGCTCTACCTGGCCGCCCGCACCCGGCCCCTGGGAGCCGCGATCGTGGCTGAGGCCCGCACGCCGGTCAGTGTGTCCGGAAGCCATCACCTGGCTGCCGCCGACAGTCACGTTGAGACCCCCGAGCAGTCGCCGCCGGCAGCCGCAGCATCCGACCCCCGCGACTCCAGGCACGCCCGGCAAATCGCGGCCGTCGCGGTCAACCTCACGTACCTGGGCGCCGCCTGCCTCCTGGCAGCGGTCGTGCTCCGCGGCATCACCGTGATGCGACCGCCCAACGGCAACATGTACGAATTCACCATCGCCGCCAGCGCGGCAGCCGCCACCGTCTACGCCGCCCTGGCCAGACGCCGACACTGGGAATGGCTCGGGGCATTCGTCACCGGATTGATCCTGGCCGCCCTGATGGCCGCCGTGCTGCTGTTCTACACCGGCGCCGCCCAACTCTTGCCGGCGCTGCAAAGCTACTGGCTCGGCATTCACGTCACCATCGCCATCTGCGCCGTCGGATTCTTCACCATCGCGTTCCCGCTCAGCCTGCTACAACTGGCCCAGCGCCGCCGCAGCACCCGCCCCACCATGACCGGACACCGGCTGCTCGCAGTCGTTCCAGACGCTGAGACTCTAGAGCGCGCCGCCTACGGCATGAACATCGTCGGCTTCATCCTGTGGACCTTCACCCTCATCACCGGAGCCATCTGGGCCCAGGAAGCCTGGGGCGCCTACTGGCAGTGGGACCCCAAAGAAGTCTGGACCTTCATCGTCTGGATCGTCTTCGCCGCACACCTGCACGGCCGCGCTACCGCCGGCTGGCAATCCAAGCGCGCCACCTACATCGCTCTAGCTGGATACCTGGCCGTCGTGGCCAACTTCACCCTGGTAAATCTGTCGTCCACCTTCGCCGGTATGCACAACTACTCCGGCATGTAACGAAAAGCCCAATGACCTACCGAACACACCTGGCCTCGAAATTGATCAACCTGTCGTACGCCGCACCCTGGCGGGTCAGTGCCGCTGCATCAGTAGACTCGCGCGCCCCTGCTGCCGGAACTCCAGGACGACCATCGCGGCGATCGCGGCGGCGTAGGCGACACGTCGACGTCTCGGGGTCCAGGCGCAACGAACTGCGATCCAGCGGTGTGTCGCCAGACCGACCAGGAACCGCGCCAGAGCCAACGCCGCCGTTACCGTGGCCAGGATCCCTAGCGGGTTATACCGCCACGCCGCCTGCAGATGACCTTGAGCTGTCAATCGCGCTGCCCGGGTCCCGCCGCACAGCGGATCCATAATGCCCGCGTAGTGGAACGGACTGTGAATGTCGACCGGCGGCAGGCCGAAGATGGCCATCGTCATTGCGACGACCAGGCCAGCGACGCCCGTGATGCTGAGTAACAGCATCTGGTCGGACCGGTCGATCCTCATCGAGACGGCGGGCACCCCCTCAGGAGCAACAGATCTGAGCACCACGCCTCCCAACGGTCAAGCATCCGACTCGGTTTCTTCGTAGCCGATGCTACCGATCATCACGATCACGTGGCAGCAGCCGTGATAGCCCGTAGAACTGTCCCGATGTCGTCAAGAATGGCTGGGCCGACGCGGTCACACACGCCGACTCTCGCATCCGGTTGAGCGCCAAGGCGCTGCCGTGCGGCCAGTCAATGCTCGGTACCCTGTCCCATGCGGCTACGCAGCCCACGTCCATCAGCTGAGGTAGAAATCGTTGAAAAGCTACGCAGGGCGACACCGCGCGCACTCCCCGGTGGGTCGTCACCGCGCACGCACCACGCTCGCTCGTCACAAGGTCGCCATACCGGTGGTTGCCGCGGCCACCGCGTCCGCGGTCGCCGCCGGGGTCGCGGCCAGCGCGGCGCCGCTGGGCCTGATTGGTCAGAGCGGGGGTCGCCCGGCAGCAGTCGCGACTCAACGACAGTCGGTCGATTCCGCAGCAACGCGAGAGGGCATGTCGGCAGCTGATCGGCGCGCGTCGACGACGGCCCCGATGACAGCGGCGGCACGAGACCGGGCCGCGTCCCGGGACCAGACTCGGACCACGCCCAGCAGCACGAACGCGCCGCGTCCTTCCGCCGCCAGGCCAACGCCCGCTCCTGAGACCGCAACCAAGCAACCCGCAGAACACCCCACGACAAGCCGCAGCACCGGCCGCCCTCACCCCGAATGGGTGTGCGCGATCGCCGGATGCGGCGGAACATTCACCTCCGGGTTCGGCTCCCGGGTCTCACCCGGTGGTATCGGTTCGACGTATCACCAAGGTGACGACTTCGCCGCACCCATCGGTACGCCGGTGCGAGCACTCCACGACGGCGTGGTGGCTGCCGCCGGATGGAACGGCGGGGAGGGCCTGCGGGTGGCGATCGATGTGGGTAACGGCACTAGTGCCATCTACGCACACTTGTCGCGGCAACTGGTCGCGCCCGGCGCCCGGGTGTCCGCAGGCCAAATCGTTGCCTACTCGGGCAACACTGGGAACTCCACCGGACCGCACCTTCATCTGGAGATCCACATCGGCGGCGGGGCGATTGATCCGTTGCCCTGGCTGCGTACGCGCGGCATCTTCTAGCAAGGAGCTGACCCGGCGCACAGTCCCGCTCGATGAGTCCGCGCGGGGACGAACCACGGTCACCGGTGGACGCATCCCGTGGTGACCACAGACATGGTCAGCGTTGCAGGGCCGTGACTCGGTGCGCGACAGCGGCACGAAAGTGCGGACACGTCCCGATGTCCTCGTGGTCGCAATCCAGCGCGCACTCGATCAGGGCGAGGCAGGTTTGGGCTGCCGCGATGCGGTTTCGCAGTTCAGTACGATGCTCATGGAGGACGGCGGTCCGCTGCTGTGCCGATCCGGTAGTCATCGCTAGGATCTCCCTGAGCCCCAGCCCGGCCTCCTTGGCCAGCAATATCGTTGCCACGCGATACACATCATCGGGCCGATAGCGGCGGTGGCCAGCGGTGGACTGCTGTGGCGACAGCAGATCCTCGGACTCCCAATGACGTAGAACATGCGTAGCGACACCGGACCGGGCCGCCAGCTCGCCTAGGGTCCAACCGGCAGCCGTTGACTTCACGTCGACATTAAGAACGATCCTGATCGTCATGTCAACGAGACCATCACCAACGGCAGCAGCCGAGCGACACGAGACAACGTCGATGATCCGCATGCTCGACCTTGCGGACGAGATGCCCGAAGCCATCCGCATCCGACACCTCACCTACGAACTCCTAGCCCTCGATCACCGCACCCGAGCCATCGACGTGGGCTGCGGCATCGGCCTGGCGGCGGCCGAGATGTCCCGCACAGCTTCCCAAACCATTGCGCTGGACCCCGACAACTTGATGGTGCAGACCGCTTCATCGCGATAGCCGGAGTTGGACGTACGGCGAGGAGTAGCGGAGCATCTACCGTTATCCGAGGGCTCGGTGACGGCGTACCGCGCCGACAAGGTTCCACATGCTGGCCGACCCTGGACGAGCGGTGGCCGAGGCGCATCGCGTCCTTGCTCCTGGAGGCAGAATCGTATTGGTCGGTCAGGACTGGGATGGCGTCATGATCGATGCGGCCGATGCCGGCCTGTCACGAGCGGTCGTCCAGGCGCGAGCGGACTCCATTCCGAGCCCTCGCGCGGCCCGCCAATACCGGAGTCTGTTGCTTGATGGCGGTTTCGCTGAGGTGGCTATCCAGGGCTTCCTCGGCGCATTGATCCACCCCTCAATGGTCGACATAGTCATCGGTTTCGCCCAAGCCGCCGCATCGACGGGAGCTGTAACGGCCAGCGAAGCGCAGAACTTCATTCGCGATCAACAGCAGCGAGCTGCGCAGGACCGGTTCTCGATGGGCCTGCCTGTATGGGTCGCTGCGGCGACGCGATGAGGTGACCTCGGGCAACCCCAGTCACCTGCGATCAGGCGGACGCGTGTACGTGAGGGACGAGATCAATGGCGGAGCAGACGAGGCATGGTGAAGGTGAAACGTGCGCCCGTGCCGGGACCGTCGCTGTCGGCGGTGAGCGTTCCATGGTGGGCTCGGGCAATGGCGCGAGAGATGGTGAGTCCGATGCCGCTGCCGGTGCTGTCACGGTCCCGCGCGAGGCTCCCGCGGTAGAAGCGTTCGAAGATGTGCGGCAACTGGTCAGCGGGGATGCCGTCGCCGGTGTCGATCACGGCAATTCGTATTGACACCGTGTCGATGGTGGTCTGGAGGGTCACGTCGCCACCGGGTGGAGTATGGCGCAAGGCGTTGATCAGCACATTGGTCAGTGCCTGGGCGAACCGCTGGAAGTCGACGAGAACCTCGGCGTCAGGGCGGTCACTGATGGCGCTGTGCAACTGCACGCCCTTGCCGGCGTACCGAGGGCGCAGGCTTTCGACTGCCGCCTGGACGACCACCTGAACGGGCGTGCGCTTGAGGACCAGACCGAGTTCTCCTTCTTCGGCACGGGATACGTCATTGAGATCTTCGGCAAGTCGGTGCAGCCGGGTGATCTGGTCTCGAAAGACCCGTGCCGGCTCCGGGCCCCACCCGGTGACGCCGTCGTCGAGACCGTCGAGGTAGGCCTCCAGCGTCGCGATCGGGGTGCGCAACTCGTGGGCGAGATCGGCCAGGAGTCGGTGCCTGGTGGCCTCGGTGTGTTGCAGGCGCTCGGCGACCTGGTTGAACGCCCCTGTCAGGGATGCCAGCTCCGGACCCGCGGTCGCCGGCGTCGCTCGGGCGGTGTAGTCCCCGTCGGAAATGCGTTCGGCCACGGCGGCCAGTTGCACCACCGGGCGAGTCAGCCGACGGGACAGATACCAGGTGACGGCGATAGCGGCGATCAGCGCGATCAGGACGGCCATGCCGAGCGCAATCGTATTGGCGCTGGTGTAAGCGCGCTCGATATGCCTCAACTCGGGGGTGTTCGGCTTCTCCCCCGCCATCAGCAGATGATGATGGAACAACGGTGGCCCCACGATCGCGGCGACACCGGCGGCGGTGATCGCGCCGCAGGTGACGACCAGGCCCTGTGCGAGCAGGAGCCGAGTCGCGATGCCCGGACCACTACCGCGCGTAGCTGGCCGCTTCATGAGGTGACCATCCGATATCCGACACCGCGCACAGTGTCGATGTACCGGGGCTCGGCGGGATCGTCGGCCAGCTTGTTGCGCAGGTGCGCGATGTGGACATCGACCACGTGCTCGTCGCCAACCCAGGCGGGGTCCCACACCTCGTCGATGATCCGGCGACGGGCGAACGCCACCGCAGGTGAGGCGGTCAGTAGCGCCAGGATGTCGAACTCGGTGCGGGTCAGCCCGACGGGCTGGCCGGCCAGGGTGACGCGTCGGCCGACCGCATCGACGGTCAAGGATCCGAAGGTTCGCGGCTGCGCAATTGACGGGGCCTGGTCCCGGGGCCGGCGTAGGAGGGTTTGAACGCGTGCGACCAGTTCTCGGGGGCGGAACGGTTTGGTGAGGTAGTCATCGGCGCCGACGGACAGTCCGACGATCGTGTCGACTTCTTCGGCGCGGGCGGTGAGCATCAGGATGTAGCAGTCGGTGAAGGTTCGCAGCCGCCGGCACACCTCGACGCCGTCCAGACCGGGCAACCCCAGGTCCAGCACGATGACGTCCGGCTGCACGGCATGAGCGGTGTCGATCGCATCGGGGCCGGTGTGCACCAACGGTGCGACGTACCCGGCGCGTTCCAGGTAGGAACCGACCATGGTCGCCAAGTCCTTTTCGTCCTCGACCACCAACACCGTTCGAGCAGCATCGACCATGCCTCCATCATCACCGCAGACACCGCACACGCTGCCGCCGGACGTCAGCTGCTGGCGGCTTCTTGATCGTTTCTTCAGGGTTCAGCCGGTCTGATCACAACATCGCAGGCGCACCCTGGACGACATGATGGGGTTGCGCAACACCGGCATGTCCGGCTGGACGTGGGCGTTACTGCTGGTCTGCGTTCTGACGCTCTGGGCGTTGGTGGCCTCCGCAGCCGCTCTCCTCGTACGAGGCACGCACGGTCCCCGCGGCAAGACCCGGCGTCTGCTGGATCGGCGCAGGACAGCGGCGGGCGACAGTGCGACACAGGAGTACGCCAAGCACCCGGAGACTGGATCATCCGCTGAACCACCATCTCCCACGGAAAGACCGGAATGAGAGTCGTTCGCGTGTCCCCTCATGAGCAAAATGCCAGACGCCCCCTCGACCGAAACGGCCGCTGTGCCAGTCGGTTCCACCTGGTTAACACAAGCAAGAAGAGATTCCTTGAAGGAGAAATTCGTTGTTCCCTACCCGCCGTGCTCGTGTCCTGCTGACCCTTGCCGCTGCCGCCAGTCTGACGGTGGTGGCTGGCTGCTCCTCGAACTCGTCGTCCCCCGCTGCCTCTGGGGGTCATCACGCTTCCAGTACCGCGATGGACCGGATGCCGATGGGCTCATCCTCCATGCCGACCAGCGCGTCCTCGATGGCGATGGACCACGGTGACGGCGGTCCCGTCCCGGCGGGGATGAAGCCGGCGTCCGACCCCAAGTACCCGGTCGGTAGCAAAGTGATCCTGACCGCTGACCACATGGAAGGCATGGACGGTGCGCGCGCGTCCGTCGTTGGCGCCTACGCCACCTTCACCTACGCAGTGAACTACACCCCGACCACCGGCGGGGCGATGGTCAAAGACCACAAGTGGGTGGTCCAGCAAGAACTCCAGGACGCCGGCAGCAAACGTCTCGCCAACGGTACGAAGGTGGTCCTCACCACCGACCACATGTCCGGGATGAAGGGCGCGCACGGAACCATCGCCAGCTCCACCGATCAGACCGTTTACGTCGTGGACTACACCGCCGGCGGCATGACCATGAAGAACCACAAGTGGGTCGTCGAGGACGAGATGAAGCCGGCCAAGTGAGCGCAGAACCAGCCGCGTCACGAACCACAACAGGCAGGTCACGGCACCCGGGCTGCCCCACGAATGGGTCTCGCAGCTACTGCCACCAGAACGGCCCTGCGGAGCGCTGGCAACCCCATGCCAATACCCCCCATGGGTATATGTAGGATCGGGTTATGAGCGCCTTATCGAAATCTTCCCGGTTGTCCCGCCGCGGCCTGTTCGGCGTCAGCGTGGCGGCCGGCGCCAGCGTTCTGGCCGGATGCACCTCCTCCGGGTCGCGGGATGCCAGACGCGGCCCGACTGCCTCGACCTCGTCGGGCGTGCGGGTCTCACCCAGCGACGGGGCCGTGCAGCGCGCCGAGGACGCCCGGCCTGGAGGCGGCCGCACCGTGCGAGCCTCGCTGACCTCGGCCCCGATGCGTGCGAGCATCGGCGGGCAGCAGGTCAGCACCTGGGGTTACGGTGACCGGTTGCCCGGCCCGGTGCTGCGGTCCCGCGTCGGAGACACCCTCGCGGTCGCCCAGCGCAACCGGTTGGACCAAGCCACGACGACGCACTTTCACGGACTCGCGCTGCGCAATAACGCAGACGGCGTACCCGGGCTGACCCAGCCGGCGATCAAGCCGGGCGGATCATTCACAGCCACCTTCAAGACCGCGCACCCGGGCACGTACTGGTATCACTCGCATGTGGAACTGCAGCGAGATCGGGGCCTGTACGGCGCACTGATCATCGACGACCCCCACGAGCAGCTGTCCTACGACCAGGAGTGGATCCTGGTCGTGGATGACTGGCTGGACGGCATCAAGGGACGCACCCCGGCCAAGCAGGCCGCGCAGCTGGCCAAGGGAATGCCCATGGGCCACGACATGTCAGGCATGTCCGGGATGCCGATGCCCAGCATGTCGGGTATGTCCGGGATGGGCGGTGGTGACGGCACGACCAGTCCCTTCCTCGGCGGCGACGCCGGCGACGTCACCTACCCGGTGCATCTGATCAACGGGCGCGACCCGATGCGCCCGGACACGTTGAAGGCCAAGCCCGGGCAGCGCATCCGGTTGCGGGTGATCAACGCCGGCGGCGACACCGCCTACCGGGTCGGCCTGCCCGGGGTGCCGATGACACTGACGCACACCGACGGTTTCCCGGTCAAGCATCAGCGCGTGGATGCGATCGTGCTGGGGATGGGCGAACGGGTCGACGCGCTGATCACGGTGCCCGACCACCCGGTACCGTTCGTGGCGCTGGCCGAAGGCAAGGCCGGCCGCACCTTCGCGGTGCTCGCGTCCGGGAACGGGGCTCGCCCGACAATGTCGAGCGTGCCGAAGACGTTGACCGGCAAGGTCATCCAGTCCGGCTCGGCGACTGCTGACCCGTCCGTGCAGCTTGCCGACCGCCCGGTCGACCAGGTCCACACGCTCGCGTTGACCGGCGGGATGGCCAAGTACGACTGGGGCATCAACGGCCGGCAATTCGATGAGGCCAACCCGTTTGCCACCGCCTACGACATCCGAGCGGGGCAACGGGTGCGGATCGACTACGCGAACCACACGATGATGTGGCATCCGATGCACCTGCACGGGCACACCTTCCAGGTCGGGGCGACGGGTCCGCGCAAGGACACGGTCATCGTCAAGCCGATGCAGACGGTGTCGGTGTTCTTCGACGCGGACAACCCCGGTCAGTGGCTGACCCACTGCCACAACGCGTACCACGCGAACCGCGGGATGATGGCGGTGCTCAGTTACGTGAAGTAGCCCGGTCGAGGGGCGGTCATACTGGAACTCGTGCAGCCGATATGCCGCGGCCCCACGATCGCCATCGCGACCGTTGTTGCACTCCTGCTCGCCGCCTGTACAGCCAGCGGCTCGGCCGACACGCCCTCGGCGCACGACCCCTCCCGATCCGAGTCGAACGGTGCATGCACGGACACGACAGTTCGAAAGCTGGTAATCGGGTTCGTGCGGGCATTCAACGCCGGTGACCAACCGACCTTGCAGCGGATCTGGGCGCGGCAGGGAAACGGCTTCGACTGGTACAGCACCGACGGTCCGGGACAACGGATCGGCTCCGTCGCTCAGGACAGGGCCGGACTCGAGCGATATTTCGCTGGCCGCCACGAGGCCGGGGAACGGCTCCGGCTGACTTCGTTCCAGTTCAACGGCAACACCGCCGGCTACGGCAACTTCCAATACACGCTGATTCGCCGAGCCGACGACCTAGCGCCGACCAAATACACGGGCAAGGGCGCCGCGATCTGCACATCGACGAGATCGATGCTGGGCGTCTGGTCGATGGCCAAGACACCGACACCGAGAGCCAAAGCCGAGACCCACGCGGCCGCCGCCCTTTCCTGGCAGCGGCCGCGGTCCAGCCGTCAGGCGGCGGGGTTCGTGTGCGCCTCTCATTGGCCCCGGCCGGCCAGCGGCGCGAACCGCGGCATGATGGCCGTGGTCAGCTACGTGAAGTAGCCCGCCGAGAGCGCAGATGCGCCGGATTGCCGGCGAGCCTGGGTCCTCACCACTTGATAGCGGCCGATCCGATGTCCAGCACGCCGTCGGCCACGATGCCGATCAGCAGGGCCAGGCATCCGGTGGTGACCGCCGCGGCGATCACGCACCGCGCGGGCCAGGCCAGCGCCTCCCGCGGACTACCCGGCACCGACGGGCCGGCGGCCGGTCCGGTGGCTGGGTCGGGGCGCGCGAACGCGGGAGCGATCCAACGCAGGTAGTAGTAGAGGCTGGCGACAGTGTTGACGGCGGCGATGACCACGAGCCATGCCCAGCCGCCGTCCCAGGTGGCGGCGAAGACGGTGAGCTTACCGGTGAACACGCCAGTGGGTGGGGTACCGACCAGGGCCAACAGGCTGACCACGAGGACGCCGGCCAGGGCTGGGCTCTGGCGAGCGAGCCCGCGGTAGTCCGTCAGTGTGGAGGGCCCGGGGCGTGCGGCGATGACGGCGAACGCGCCGAGGTTGGCTGCTGCGTATGCCGCCAGATAAAGGATTAGCGCGGCCAGCGGTGCGGAGCCGGCGACCGGATCGGCGACCACGACGACCATGAGCAGGTAGCCGACCTGGCTGATGGTGGAGTAGGCCAGCAGTCGGGCCGGATCGTCCTGCCGGAAGGCGGCGAGGTTACCCAGGGTCATGCTGGCCGCGGCCAGCAGTGCCAGCAGCAGTCGCCAGTTGATGGCGTCGTCGGGTAGGACGAGCACGAACCGGTACAGGGCGAGCAGCGCCCCGATTTTGGGGACAGTGGTCAGGAAGGCCCCGGCACCGGTGGTGGCACCTTGTACGGCGTCCGGCACCCAGAAGTGCACCGGGACCGCGCCGGCTTTGAAGAGCAGTCCGGCAAACACGGCCACCGCTCCCAGGGCGAGGGCCGCGGGTGGGGCGCCGGGCAGGCGCTGGGCCAGGTCGGCATACGAGGTGGATCCGGCCAGCCCGAACAGCACCGCGATCCCGAGGAACATGACGATGCCCAGCAGTACACCGAACAGGTAGGTCTTCAGCGCCCCTTCGGCGCCAGCGGGGTCACGGGCCCAGCCGGCGAGGGCGTAGAGCGGGATGGACGCCAGCAGATAGGCCACCGCGAGCAACAGCAGGTCGGTGCTGCCGGCCAGCAGGATGGTACCGAGACTGGCCAGCAGCACCAGGACTGCGAACTCGCTCTCCCGGGCGCTGCCGCGCACCCGCCCGGCAGACAGGCCCAACACGAGCAGCGCCGCGGCGGGCACGATGAGCCGGGCGGCGAACGTGGCGGCGTCGATCGCGTAACTGCCGGCATACAGCGTCTGCCCCGAAGCGCCCGCCGTGGCGCCGGCCACCAGCGACCCGGCCAGCGCGACGGCGGCTACCAGCTGCGCGCTCCACTGCCGCTCCTGGCGGACGAACGAGCCGGTCAGCAGCGCGACCACGGCACCGACGAGCAGGATGAGCTCGGGTGCGAACGCGGCCGGGTCCTCGTGCGCGGTCACCGGCCGACCAGCGCGATCAGGTGATCCGCGGCGGGCGTCACAACGCCGAGCAGGGACTGCGGGAAGACGCCGATGAGCACGGACAGGGCCAGCAGCGGCCCGATGGCCCACAGTTCGCGAGCGGACAGGTCCGCGAACGCGACCTGTCCGGTTCGTGGTGTGCCGAGGAAGAGCCGGTGGATAGCCCACAGGAAGAGGCCGGCTGTGAGGACGATGCCCAGCGCGGCGACCGCGGCTGCCGGTGTGGCCGGGCCGAGGCTGCCAGCGAGGATCTGGAACTCGGCGATGAAGCCGCTGAAGCCAGGCAGCCCCAGGCTCGCGAATGCCGCGACGGTCGTCAGTGCGGCGAACCGTGGCGCAGGCCCGGCCAGGGCGCCATACCGGGTCAGGTCGTAGCTGCCGCCGCGGTCCAGCAGCACACCGGCCAGCAGGAACAAGGCGGCGGTGATCAGCCCGTGGCTGACCATCTGCACCATGGCACCGGTGACGGCGACCGACCGGGCGTGGGCGTCACCGGCAAGGCCGGCGGCGCCGAGCCCGAGCAGGATGTACCCCATGTGGTTGACGCTGGTGAAGGCGATCAGCCGTTTGAAGTTGTCCTGGGCCAGTGCCACGAGCGCACCGTAGAGGACCGAGGCCACGCCCACCCCGACGAACACCCAGGCATAGGTGCGCCATTGGTCGGGCAGCAGCGGCATCGCGATCCGCACGAAGCCGAAGGTGCCCATTTTCAGCAGGATCCCGGCCAGCACCGCCGACCCGGCCGCCGGCGCGTCGGTGTGTGCCGGCGGCAGCCAGGAGTGGAACGGCACCGTCGGGGTCTTGATCGCCAATCCGAGTGCGATCGCTGCCAGCACCAGCGGCCCGGCCGGACCCGTCCCGGTCAACGGCGGATGCGCGGCCAACTCGGCGATGTCGAAGGTGTGCGGGTCGGAGGCGACATACAGGCCGATGAACCCCAGCAGCAGGGCCAGGGACCCGGTGAAGGTGTAGAGGAAGAACAACAGCGCGGACCGGCGCCGCGCCGGGCCGTGCCCCCAGCCGGCGATGACGAAGTACATCCCGACGATCGACAGGTCGAAGAAGACGAAGAACACGATCAGGTCCAGCGCCGAGAACACCCCCAGGCTGGTGGTCTGCAGCGCCAGGAACAACGCCGCGTACGAGCGTGGCCGCTGCCGTTCGCGCAGCGAGTAGACCGCGGTCGCGGTGAACACGACCGCGGTCAGCGCCAGCAGCGGCAGGCTCAGCCCGTCGACCCCGACGTGATAGCTGGAGCCGACGCCGGGCATCCACGGCACCCGCTGGACGAACCCGAACCGGCCCGGCCGGTGGCCGTGCAGGTATGCCGCCCACATGCCGACACTGAGGCCGACGGTGACCAGCCCGGTCACCAGCCAGGCCCACAGGGCCGCCCGGTCGGGCACCCGGGCCAGCAGCAGCACCGCGGCGACCGCGGCGGGGGCGAAGATCAGCAGGGACAGCAACGGGTTACCTCGCCAACCAGACGATGAGGACGGCCACGGCCAAACCGACCGAGGCCTGCGCGTAGTACTGGTGCAGCTGCCCGGTCTGCGGCCGCAGCGCCACGCCGGCGCCCCGCCGGGCAGCAGCGACGACGCCGCGCAGCGCGCCACCGACCCCGATGTCGTCGATCGCCGCGGCGTGGTCGGCCAGCCGTCGGCCCGCGTGGCCGGTGCCGGTCACCGCCGTCTCCAAGGCGGCGTCGCCCCGGGCCAGTAGGGTGGCCAGCCGCAGCGTCGGGCGCAGCACCCCAGCGTGCGCAACCTGCTCCAGATGCAGCCAGCTGCGGGCCCATCCGGGCGCCGGTAGGCGCTGCGGCCAGCGCAGCGCGAGGCCGGTCACCAGGACCGCGAGGACGATGGAGATTGCCAGTTCCCCGACGGAGGCGGCTGTCGGCGTCGGCGCGTCCGGGTCGACCGCTGCCCACACTGCCGGGACGACCAGCACCCCGAGGCCGGCCGCACCGATCGCGAGGGGTAGCAACGGGATTCGCTCGACCCAGGCGACCTGCCGGGTGCCTGCCTGCTCGGTGTCGTAGCCCGTCGGATGATCCGGCAGGCGACGCCAGATCAGGGCGAGCGCCTTGCCGGCATACGCGCTGGAAGCCACCGCGGCCGCCAAGCCGATCACGTACAACGCGATCGATTGCTCGCGGGCGGCCGCGAGGACGGACTCCTTGGTGGCCCACAGCGTCAGCGGCGGCACCCCGGCCAGGGCCAGCGCCGCGACAGTGAAGGTGACGCCGACCCACGGGTAGGCCCGCCCGGCACCGCGCAGCGCCGGCAGGGACTTGGTGCCCAGCGCGGCCAGCCAGGCCCCGGCGGCCAGGAACAGCAGCGCCTTGGTGGACGCGTGGCCGACCAGGTGCGCCAGTCCGGCACTCACAGCGCCCGGCCCGGTGGTGCCCGCCGCGAGCACCACGAACCCGAGCTGGGCGCTGGTGGACGCCGCGAGCAGCTGCTTCAGATCGTCCTGGGCGATGGCCACCGCGCCCAGCAGCAGCGCGGTCGCCGCCCCGACCCAGGCCGCGGTGGTCGCCGCCCACCCGGCGGCGAGCAGCAACGGATGCAGCCGCAGCAGCAGGTAGCCGCCCATCGCCACCATCGCGGCCGAGTGCAACAGCGCCGAGACCGGACTCGGCCCCTCCATCGCCCGGGACAGCCAGAACGAGAACGGCAGCTGAGCGGCCTTGCCGAACGCTGCCGCCAGCACTCCCGCGGCCGCAACGTGCAGCCACGGGGACGGCAGCTGCGCCAGCCGGTCCAGCGACAGCCCCGGCGTGCTGCCGGAACCGACGGCCAGGGCCGCTCCGGCGGCGAGGTAGAGCCCGACGTCGCCGGCGCGGGTGACCACGAACGCGGTGGTGCCGGAGCCGACCGCCACCTCGCGCCGCCAGTCGAACGCGATCAGCGCGTAACTGGTGGCGCCCATCACCTCCCACGCCATCAGCAGACCGAGCAGCGTGGTGGCCGTGGCAGTGACGAGGACGGCGGCGACGAAGACCAGCATCAGCCCGAAGAAGCGGGACCGGTGGTGCCGGATTGCGCCGGCCGAGAAGACCAGCACCAGCAGGCTGACCGCGGCCACCGTGACGACGACGACGGCGGATAGCCCGTCGACCGCCAGGGTGAGCGGGTCGCCGGCCAGGAACGGCGCTGACGCGGCCGGCCGGACGGCTGCGGCGGCAACGCCCAGGCCGAGCACTCCGGCGGCGACCAGGATCCCGACCGCGGGCGTCGCTCGCTCGACGGCCCGGGCCAGCAATCTCGGACCGAGCGGTGCCGCCAGCAGGCCCGCCCCGGCCAGAGCGGGCAGCAGCACCAGCGCCCACAGCAGCGCGCTCACCGTTTCAGCTCCGCGGCCATGTCGGTCATGTCGACGTCGCTGGCCCGGAACAGCAGGGTGGCCACGGCGAAGCCCATGGCCATCTCGACGGTCATCGCGGAGATGACGACCAGCAGCAGCACCTGACCGTCCGGCGCCGAGGGCGCCAGGAAGTACCAGAACGCCGCGGCGGCGACGATGACGGCGTTGACCATCAGTTCCAGCCCCATCATCACCATCACGACCGACTGCTGGCTGAGCGCGCCGAACAGGCCGACGGAGAACAGGGCAGCCGCCAGCAGCAGGAACAACTGCAGCGTCATCGGCCGGCCTCCCCGCGATCGGCGCGGTCATCGGTCTGGTGGTAGCGGCCGTGCGGGACGGCGAGCACGAGCGCGGAGACGATGGTGGCGAACAGTACGGCCGAGATGCCGACCATGACGGGCATCTGCGGGCCCATGATCGCCTCGCCGATCATCCGGGTCGGATCGGCGGGCACGACGCCCCGCCGCGCCGGCCACGGCACCAGCACCGCACCCGCGCCCAGCAGCACGAACGTGCCGGCCGCGATGACCAGCGCGCCGCGCTTGTTGTGCAGCATCGACATCGGCATCAACCCGGCCGGGTTCATCATGAACATGACCATGAAGACGACCATGATCGCCATCTCCATGACCATCATCAAGATGGTGACCACGCCCAGGTAGTCCAGCGTGAGCAGGATGAGCTCCCCACCGACGGCCACGAACGACGCGGCCAGCGCGAACGTCGCCCTCGCCATGGAATCGACCACGAAGACCGCGACGCCGGAGGCGATCGCAATCACGGCCAGCACGATGAACACCGCGAGAGTCACGATCCACCTCCGGCCGCGGCCAGCACCGACACCACAAGCAGCTGCGCGAGCACCAGCGGCAACACCACCAGCCACGCCAGGCGCATCAACCGGTCCGGGCGCCATACCGGCATCCGGTGGCGCATCGCCAACAACACGGCCAGCACCGCAGCGCTCTTCAGCAGGGTCCACAACCAGGCAGGCAGCAGCGGGCCTGCCCCGCCACCCAGGAACAGCGCCACGGTCATCGCCGACCCGACGACCAGCAGGGCGTACTGCCCCCACCGCAGCAGCAGCCGGGCCGGCCCGGACTGCTCGACCAGCAGTCCACCGGCGATGTCCGCTCCGGCCGGGTGCGCAAAGGGCCCCCACGCGCTGAACGCCGCCACCGACCCGGCGAACACCACTGCGGCCAGCGGCATCTGCACAATGAACCACCTACCTTGCTGGGCGGCCACGATCTGCGGCACCGACAGGCTGCTGGCGGCGACCGCGGGCGCCGTGAGAGCGAACATCAACGGCAACTCGTACGCCAGCGCCTGGGCAAGAAACCGGTAGCCACCGACCAGGGAATACACACTGTTCGGGCCCCACCCGGCCAGCCACCATCCCGCCCACAGCAGCACGTCCATCGCGTTGAACCACACCAATCCCACACCCAGGTCGCTCACCACCGCGGAGCCGAGCGGGACGACTGGCGCCATCATCACCGCCACCAGTAACGGGGTGAGTACACCGATGCCCCACAGCAACCGGTCCGGTGCCGTCGTCGACCGCCGCTGAGCCAGCAGCAACCGGGATGCCTCATACACCGGGCGCAGTACCCGTCTCCTCAGAGACACCGGGCCGCGCCGCGGGTCGAGTACCGCGTCCAGCGAGCCGGCCACCACCGCCGCCGACAGCACAATGGCGACCGCGGGCAGCACCGACCAGGCCGATGCCTGCTGGACGAGGCTTGTCATGCGACGTGCCCGTCGTGCTGGTGGTTGGTGCCCCCGGGCATGCCGTGGGGGCCCTCGTCATGATGGCCGTTTCCGCCGTGACCTGAATGCGGATCCCGGTCGCCGGCGACCCCGGTGGAGTGCAGGTCGTCGGGGTCGGGATCCAGGCTCGCCACGACCAGCCGTGCGTCACCCAGGTCCAGCCCGGGCATCAAGTGCGCGGCGGCCGCCACCAAGGCGTCCGAGCCGCGGCCAGGCCTCCCGCGTGGGCCCTCGGCCGGTGCCACCGGGCCGCTGCTGAGGGCCAGGTCGGCCTCCACCAGCCAGGTCTGCAGCCTTGCCCACACGTCGCCACCGCGCTCGGCCGCTCGCGCGGCCGGACCCGACATGCCGAGTCGGCTGACGTCACCATGGCCAAGACGACCCAGCCCGGCCAGTGATCGGCGCAGACCCCACGAGCGCTCCGCCCGGCGGCGCAGGCGGCGTAACTCCTCTCGCGCCTCGCCCACCGGCTCGCCAGTTTCGGTGAGCAGCGCGTCGCGCTGCCCGCGGGCCCGATCGGCCGCGCCGGACCACCCGGCGACCTCCAGCAGACGGCCCACAGAGTCCAGATGCGCCGCCGCCCGGCGGCGCCCGGCCGCCACCCCGGTGCCGTCGGCCCAGAATCGCATCGCGTCTCCGGCCCCGGCCAGCACCCGTACCTCCGCGCCCTGCACCACGTCCCCCTGCAGTTCGACGTCGATGACGAGACCGGACGGCCACGCCGGCAGCACGGGGCCCAGCGCGACATGCAGTACATCCAATTTCAGCCCGTCCCGGTCCGGTGCCCGGTCGGCCATCATCAGCCCCCCGGGCATCTGCATGCCGCCGTGGTCATGCCCCCCGTGCTCGTGACCGCCCTGCTCAGCATCCGTGTGCCCACCGTGACCATGCCCACCATCACCGCCGTGCTCGTGTCCCATCTCGGCTTCCTGTTGGTGGACGTGCTCGCCCATGGGTTCGACCTGCTCAGTCGACTCGGCACCCGCGTCGGGTGTGCTGGCCAGCCGATGGATCCCGGCCGACAGCAACGCTGCCGCACGCGCGGAATCGAGCACGTCGACGCGAACTTTCGGGGCCGGGATCTGACTCCACAGCACCCCAACCGCGTCGGCCAGCTCACCGTCAGACGAGCCAGCCACGACCAGCACGTCCGCGTCAGCAGGCTCACCGGTGAGCACACCGCCGAGCGCGCGGGCCTGTGCCTCGACCGCCAGCCGCGCGGCAGTTCCGCCGGGCGCTGTCACCAGGAGTACATGTGGCCGGCGCGCAGCCCACCCCGCGAGTAGTCGCTGGGCCGAGGTCCTCAAACCCATCGCAGAGCACCCTCCCGCCACGCGTAGACGACCCCCGCCATCAGCAACCCGAGGAAGACGAACATCTCGACCACCGCGCCCGCGCCCATCTCTGCGACCACCAGCGCCCAGGCGTACATGAAAAGCATCTCCACATCGAAAGCCAGGAAGAGCAACGTCAGGGTGTACCAGCGCACGTGGTAGCGAGACAACGCATGCTCCGTCGGCCGGGCACCAGACAGGTAGGGCGCCACCGGTTCACTGGTCGTGCCCACCGTGAGCAGGCGGTGGGCGACCAGGACCACGACCGCGGCGAGCAGCACGAGCCCCAACGCGGCCAGGATGCTGACGAAGTCGCCCATCACCTGCTCCCTTCGTGTCCACTGATCGTCCCAGTCACAGCAACAGCTCGCGGTTCTCGCGGCCGCCGAACTCTTCGGCGGGTCGAAAGTGAGCTGCGACCCAAGGCTCTCGGTCACCAACCCGATTGCGACGCCGACGTCACATTGCGTCGGTGAGAGCGTAACTCGTTTATACCTTAGGGGGGTAATGTATGATCAGCAATCAGGAATACCCCAAGGGGGTATGATGTTGAGACTGTTATCCCACCCACGAAGGGGCCGACGATGACCAAGACCGATACGACCGCCGACGCCCCACCACAGGCCGGCACCTCCCAGCACAGCTATATCGCGAACCAGACCAAAGACACCTACCTGAAGCGGCTGCGACGCATCGAAGGGCAGGCCCGCGGCCTGCAGCGGATGGTCGAGGAAGAGCAGTACTGCATCGACATCCTCACCCAGGTCTCTGCCATGACCAAGGCCCTGCAGGGGCTGGCGCTCGGGCTGCTGGATGAGCACATGGCGCACTGCGTCGTCAACGCGGCACGCCAGGGCGGTCCGGAGGCAGACGAGAAACTCAAGGAAGCCTCCGACGCCATCTCCCGACTGGTCCGCAGCTGAACCGAAACACGCCACATCCCACAGGCGACACCCGGACCACCTTCGCGAGCGGTCCAGCTACCCAACCTGAAGACGTACCACCAAGAAATTCAACGAGAGGAACACCCATCACCATGTGCACTTCCTGCAACTGCGGCACCGAGGCAACCGACACCACCGACACCGCCCAACCGGTCGCGATCGGTACGGCGCCTGCTTCCTACACGGTCACGGGTATGACGTGCGGTCACTGTGTGGCATCGGTGACCGAAGAGGTCGCCGCGATCGAGGGCGTCCGCGACGTGGTGGTCGACCTGTCCACCGGCAAGCTGACCTTCGAATCCGACAAGCCCGTCCCCCACGACACGGTCGAAGCGGCCGTCCGCGAGGCCGGTTACGCCCTCGTCTGAGCTCCGCCCGGCTGGGCGGAGCTATCCGCACCAGGCGGGCCAGACACCCAACGCAATAGAGGACAAAGGAGGAGCCGATGAGCACAACCACTGACTCGCCGACAACCACCGCTACTGAAGCGGCGGTCCCTGACCAAATCTCCCAAGGTACCGATGTCGAGCTGCTCCTGACCGGGATGACGTGTGCCTCGTGTGCCAACCGCATCGAGCGCAAGCTCAACAAGCTCGACGGCGTGACCGCCACGGTCAACTACGCCACTGAGAAGGCGAAGGTCACGTATGGCGACACCGTCACCACCGACGATCTTGTCGCCACCGTCGAGTCTGCCGGGTACGGCGCCAAGCTGCCGCAGCCGGCGCTGGCGTCTGACGCGAGTGCACCCGAGACCGCCGACTCGACCAGCGACGGCGCCGACCGTGACGCCGCTGCTGCGCTCACATCGCTGCGCGACCGGCTGATCGTCTCCGCCATACTCTCCGTCCCGGTGATCGCGATGGCGATGATCCCCGCGCTGCAGTTCGACAACTGGCAATGGCTCTCGCTGACGCTGGCCGCGCCCGTGGTGGTCTGGGGCGCGCTGCCCTTCCACCGCGCAACGTGGACCAACCTCAAGCACGGCGCCGCCACCATGGACACCCTGGTGTCGATGGGCACGCTCGCAGCCTTCGCGTGGTCGGTCTACGCGCTCTTCTGGGGCAACGCTGGTATGCCGGGCATGCGCCACCCCTTCGAGCTGACCATCGGACGCAGCGACGGCACCTCGAACATCTACTTCGAAGCTGCCGCCGGAGTCATCACCTTCATCCTGCTCGGCCGCTACCTGGAGCACAGGTCCAAACGCAACGCCGGCGCGGCGCTGCGGGCGTTACTCAACCTGGGCGCTCGTGATGTCGCCGTACTTCGCGATGGTGTCGAGCAGCGAATCCCGGTGTCACAGTTGGCCGTCGGCGACCGCTTCGTCGTCCGGCCGGGCGAGAAGATCGCCACCGACGGGATCGTGGAGGAAGGTCGCTCGGCGGTGGACGCCTCCATGCTGACCGGAGAATCGCTCCCGGTCGAGGTTGCGGCCGGCGACGCGGTCGTCGGGGCAACCGTCAACACGTCCGGCCGGCTCGTGGTCGCCGCGACGCGGGTTGGATCCGACACCCAACTCGCGCAGATGGCCCGGCTGGTCGAGGACGCCCAGACCGGCAAGGCCGCCGTCCAGCGGCTCGCCGACCGCATCTCGGGCATCTTCGTGCCCGTCGTGATCGCCATCGCCGTCGGCACGTTCGCAGCATGGCTGATCACGGGTGCCGGTGCCGCCGGCGCATTGACCGCGGCAGTTGCGGTGCTGATCGTCGCCTGCCCGTGCGCCCTAGGCCTGGCCACCCCGACCGCGCTGATGGTCGGCACCGGCCGAGGCGCCCAGCTCGGCATACTCATCAAAGGCCCGGAGGTGCTGGAGCAGACCCGCACCGTCGACACCATCGTGCTGGACAAGACCGGCACCGTCACAACCGGTGAGATGACCCTCGCTGACACGCACGTAGCCGCCGGTGAGGACCCGGCATTCGTGTTGCGTATGGCGGGCGCGCTGGAGGACGCCTCCGAGCACCCGATCGCGCGCGCCATCGCCGACGCGGCACGCGAAGCCGGGGAACTCGGCCAGGTCGAGGACTTCGCCAACATCGAAGGCCTCGGCGTGCAGGGCATCGTCGACGGCCACGCGGTGCTGGTCGGTCGCCCGCAGCTGCTGGACCAGTGGTCGCAGTATCTCGACGACACGTTGCAAGCCGCGTTCGACGAAGCGACCGGCCGTGGGCAGACCGCGGTGGCGGTCGGTTGGGACGGGCAGGCTCGTGCGGTGCTCGTGGTGGCCGACCGGGTGAAGGACACTTCCGCGGAGGCGATCCGCCGGCTGCGCGATCTCGGCCTGCGCCCGATCCTGCTGACCGGCGACAACGAACGCGTCGCGCACACCGTCGCCGGCCAGGTCGGCATCGACCAGGCCGACGTCTACGCGGAGGTGCTGCCCGCCGACAAGGTCGACGTGGTCACGCGATTGCAGGCAGACGGACGCGTTGTCGCGATGGTCGGCGACGGAGTCAACGACGCCGCGGCACTCGCGCAGGCCGACCTCGGCCTGGCGATGGGCACCGGCACCGACGTCGCCATCGAGGCCAGCGACATCACCCTCGTACGCGGTGACCTGCGGGTGGCCGGTGACGCCATACGCCTGTCCCGGCGCACCCTCGGCGTCATCAAGAGCAACCTCTTCTGGGCATTCGGCTACAACGTGATCGCGATCCCGATCGCCGCAGTCGGGCTACTCAACCCCATGCTCGCCGGAGCCGCCATGGCGTTCTCCTCCGTCTCCGTGGTCTCAAACAGCCTCCGGCTCAAAGGGTTCCGGTCGTCGTTATGAGAATCACACGTTCGCCTGCTGGCCTTTCGCACCGCCAGACTGCGGCGCGAGGGGCCAGCGCCGTGGCTTGGTGGGCAGCGGCCTGTCTCGCGCGCTGCGCCATCCGCACCCTCACGGACCGCCGTCAAGACTGACGACCCAACTTCGCCGATGCGCACCATCGTCGCAAAGCGAGGGCGCGCAGTTCGCCGTCCCGCTCGCACCGGTAGCAGTCCGGTTCGATTCCAATCGCACTCCCCGCCATACCAATCAACGCGGCTCGGGGTGTCCTCACCACAAAGACGCGGCCACGGCCACTCGAAGGAGTGACCGTGGCCGCGTGGGTGGACCGGAGTCGCGCCGGTGCGTCAGCGCAACGTGCCGTAGTTCGTGGGCGTCGTCCACATGTTTTCCTTCTTGACCACGGTGCCGGGGTGGTCGGCGGAGATCATCAGGTTGCCACCGGCGTAGATGGCCGAGTGGGTCGCCGGTGAGCCGAAGAAGACCAGGTCACCCGGTTGCGGGCTGGTGGTTCTCTTCATGTACGCCTGCTGCTGGCTGGCCGTCCGGGGGATGTAGAGGCCGGCCTGCTTGTAGACGTATGACGTGAGCCCTGAGCAGTCGAAGCCCTGCGACGGCGTGGAGCCGCCCCAGACGTACGGAATACCCAGGTACTTCTGGGCGATCGAAACGACTGCTGAGAGGCCTTCACCGGTCGACGGCGGGGGTGGCGGAGTCGGCGTCGGGTCGGTGCCGCATGGGAAGCCGCCCAGCGCGTTCCACGTCATCGGACCGATGATGCCGTCCGCGACGAGGCCCTTGCTGCTCTGGAACGACTTCACCCGCGACAGCGTGCCGGCGCCGAAGATGCCGTCGACCGCGATCCCGCCCAACTTGCCCTGGGCGCTGGAGACGTACGAGCCGGTGGCGCCATACCGAAGCACGGAGACCTTGCACGACGGTGGCGGTGTGGGTGGCGTTGGCGTCGAGCCCGGGAAGCCACCGAGGGCCGTCCAGGTCAACGGTCCGACGATGCCGTCAGCAACGAGGCGATGCGCGCTTTGGAAGGTTTTGACCTTCGCCAGCGTGCGTGTCCCGAAGATGCCGTCGACCGCCAGTCCGCCCAGCCGTTGCTGCACAGTTTTGACGTAGCTGCCTGTTGATCCGTAGCGCACGGTAACCACGGTGGTCGGCGCGGCGGTGCGCACACCGCTCGTCGATGCGCTGCTGCGCTGCCCTGACGCACCGCTCGTGCCGCTGCCGGGATCGGCATACGACGGAGCGGCCTGCACGAGGCTGGCAGCGGTGGCCGGGACGCTGAGCAGCGTTCCAGTCACCACCAACCCCTTGCGGGAGGTGATCGCCGGGGCGACCTTGGCTGACAGGCCAGGCCGTGGTTTGCGATGTCTCGGAGTAGTGATCGTGGTCATGTGACCCTCTCGGTGCTCATTCAGTCCAGAAACGCGCAAAGGGGATGTCACGCGTGCCGTGGCATCCCCCGATGTCGCCTTACTCCTTCCCCGAAGCAGGCGCTGCACGAGCACTGACTATGCCGGTGCCACTACGTCTGTGAAAGACGCGATTCCTGGGTACGGATGGGCCCAGGTGGCGGTTGTGACTGGTGTGATTCAAGTGAATTGGCGGGGCTGGCGGAGCGGAAGTGGCCCAGTGTTGCAATTTCAACGAAAGGGGCGGTCGTGACCGGCTTGTAACATCCACGACGCGAAAATTGTTCGAACAACACGCCGAACTCGAACACGTCTCAGTAAATCTCAGCATATGAGATGGCTGTACATGCAAAGTCGCGGTGCCGATTGCCGCGCGCGTTACGGCGGCGAGAAGCCCCGCCGACCTCCGGGGCCGATGGGGCTTCTCGTCCTTGTGTGGCGCCTAGGCGCCGAGCTCAGATGCGGGCGAAGTAGTGGCTGCCCCACAGGTTCTGCACGCTGACCACGGTGCCGGGGGTACGGGCGGCGATCATCTTGCCGTTCCCGAGGTAGATCCCGTTGTGGTACGCCGGCGAGCCCCAGAAGATGAGGTCGCCGGGGCGCGGGTTGGACACGCGCGTCGCGGCGGCCGCCTGCGCCGACGCGGTCCGCGGGATGCTCTTGCCCGCCTGGCGATAGACGTACTGGGTGAAGCCCGAGCAGTCGAAACCGGCCGGGGTGGTACCGCCCCAACGGTACGGCGTGCCGCGCAGGCCCATCGCGATCGACACGATCGAGGAGTTGGACTTCGGTGCCGGCTTCGGTTTGGTCGTCGGCGCACCGCCGTAGCCGCCCAGAGCAGTCCAGGTGTGGCGGCCGACGATGCCGTCGACGACAAGCCGGTGCGAGCGCTGGAACGACTTGACCTTGGCCTTCGTGCGCGGGCCGAAGATGCCGTCGACCGCGAGGCCGCCGACCTTGCGCTGGACGGTCTTCACAGCGGCGCCGCGGGAGCCGTACTGCACAGTCGGACCGAGGCGGACGGAAGTGGCGAGGTGACCCGCTGCGGCTTGGACGTGACCGGCGGCCTGCACGTGACCTGCCTGCGCCAGACCGGCGCTCGGAGCGGCAGAGGCGCTCTCCATGCCGGCCAGCGGTACGACGACGGCGCCCGCGGCGACGACGGCCACGCTGCGGCGACCGACCTTGTTCAGAACTTTCGGCTCACGCTTGAGGTGGCGCGGGGAGTACGAACCCATGAGGCAAAGGACCTTCCGGTGGACTGCAATAGATGACGATGCGGGCTCGGGCGCCGTTGCCCTGGGGCCGAGTGCCCCACCCAGTTCACGCAGCCGACTCCCCGAAGCGCCGGCGGCACGGTCACCGACTATGGCGCATGCGACGCCGTTTCCCAAGCTGTTCCCAGGTATCCGTGCATAGGCCGTCGGCAGCCCCCGGCGGCTCTCGCGATCAACGCTTACCGCGAGGCCGTGACCATTCCGTAATAATTCCGCGGCGTTCCGCCGGTTGGCGAAGATCCGCACCAACAACGCGGAAATCGAAAGAGCCCGCACAACCCGGCCGGATATGAGACACCACCTGTCTCATATTTCAAGACGGCGTGCACGCGCAGCGCTCCACGCGCGGACCGCGTCCGCACCTACATGGAGGGGCCTCACCCGTTCCCGACCGCCGGTCCCGGACACGACGTGCCCTGCCGTGTGCCAAGTGCACCTGTATCGGACTGCCCCAACCAGCAGCCTGCCACGTGCCACGCCTTCGGTCGCGTCCTAATCGCGGTCCGACGCCGCGAATGCGGTCACCCAGCCTCTGACCGAGCCCCGGACAACGCAACGCGAGCCCTCCATAGACCGCCTGCCGCATAACGTGCGACTTCGGGGATCTGCCGCGATCAGTGGGTCCTACCGCCGCCACATTCGTGGGTGCGTCGCCGGTCGGAGGAACGTAGCGTCGTTGGTGTCCGAGTGCCCGGCTCCGCGTTGGCGGCACGCGCCACCGGATGCGTCCCTGGTCGCCGCGAGGTACCCCCATGTCCACCACCACTATGTCGCCGTTTCAGCCGGCGACAATGTCGAGCGCCCAGTTGGCGGCAGTCTCTTTCCTCGCTCGGTACTCCGGGCGGACGCACACGCTCTACGCCTTCCAGCTACGGGAATGGTTTACCTGGTGCAAAGCCAACGGCCTGGAACCGTTGACCCGTATCCAGCGAGCTCACGTTGAGCTCTACATCCGCAGCCTCGGCGAACGCGGCCTGATGGACTCCTCGATCAACACCATGATGCACGCCATACGCGGATACTTCCGGTTCGCACACATCGACGGCCTCATCAGCTCCGACCCCGCCGTGTACGCCCGACTGCCCAAGATCCACCGCGACGAAACCCGCACCCAAGGACTCGACCGGCTCGAACTGATCCGGTTCCTACAGGTCTCCCAAACCATCACCGTCCACCACGGCGCCCTGGCGTATCTGCTCGGCATCAACGCGCTACGCGGCCTCAGAGGCCGCGGTGGTCCGGATCGAGGACTACACCGACACCCTGCGCGGATACCGGGTGCTGCATCTGGTCGGCAAGGGCAACAAGCCTGCCACCATGCCCCTGACCATCCCGGTGCTGCGGGTCCTGGAAGCATGCCGCGGTCAACGCACTACCGGACCACTGATCCTGCGACCACTGTCCGGTAAACCCGTCGACCGGCGCGACGTATACCGAATGGTCACCCGCATCGCTCATGCCGCCGCGATCCCACGACACATCAGCCCACACTCCCTGCGCCACGCGGCGATCACCAATGTCCTGGACGCCGGAGTCCCGTTACGCGACGCGCAAATCCTGGCCCGGCACGCCGACCCCCGCACCACCGAGCACTACGACCGCGCCCGCGGCAACCTCGACCGCCACGGCGTCCACTTCCTCACCGCCTACGTCGCCGGCGTCTAAGCAACCACCCGACAACGCCTGATCCGCCCAGCATGACGCGGGGTGCCCCGTACGACTGACAGGGTGCATCTCGTCGCGCGGAGTCAGCGGTGGGCGTCTCGCCCGTGTCCGTCGCGATCCATGTGACCAAGATGGCTTACTGCCGGGATCGCGTGAGGCCCATGCAACGTGATCCGCTAGGTCAACGTCGGTGGGATGCGGCAAAGTTGGTCACCCATCGCTGAACGGAAACCGCCATGTCACGCAAGAAGAAGGACCCCGTAACGGCTGTTCCCAGGTACCTGTCAGGAACACGCGCTGTCCGGCGAGGCCTGGAACTTCAGCGCGAACGGATCCTGGCTGCGGGGACCGACGCGCCGCTGCTGCTAGAGGGGACGCCGGCAGAAGTCGTGAACTTCACCGATGTCCCTGCCAACGACCTCTGGTACCACGTCTATGAACTCGGCCGGCTACGAGACCTGACCAGTACCGTCGCCAATTTCTTCGATGAAGCCACGCTCCGCGACGCGCTTACTGAACTCGACGCCCAGATTCCGGACCTTCACGAGGCGCGGAACAGATGGACGCATGTTGTGAACGACGAGTACCTCGACTTCGTTGTGAACTTCGACTCGATCGTCCGCCTCACACCCGGCCAACGCCCCGTCTATCTAATCGACCCCCGGTACCGGCACCACGATGCAGCGCTCGCGTGCCTGGAGGTGCTCGAGGGGTACCTGAGGGAGCAACTGCGGCTCCAGATCCAGACAGCTCCGCCTCGACCTCTCACCCAGCAGGTCGCCGAGCGGAAGGCAGAAGCTGATGCGTCACCCTGACCGGCTCAGCCGTATCCGAGACGGGTGGTCAGAGAGTTCGACCCCCCAATGGATCCGCCGCCGGCACGGTGGCACAGCGGATCGATCAGGCTCGACGAAAGCGATCGGCGCGGGCCAGCTCGCGCCGGCTACTCAGCTGCCGGATCGCTCGGAGCCTCCGGGTAGGGGCGGCATCGAACGGCGACATTGCCCACGGGCGCATCGCCCGGTCGCGGAGCTTCGATCAGTCGTTCGTACACCGTATCGTTGAGGTTCGGTTCGAGGACCGCGGTTGTGCCATCGACCGAAACGACGGTTCCTGACACGACGGTCTGCTCGACTGTGCCGAGCTCTAAGGCGGTCCCGTCGATCGTGACATTCAGAGGGATGTCCATCTGGATCTGGAGGTGCTCGCCAGCGCTGATGGTGCCGGGGTCAACGCCGTGAATCTGGGCCCGGTCCCAGGTTGCGATGTGCACGGACCCATCGATCAGCGCGGCAGCGCGATGGACCTTCTTCACGTCACCCTTTGTCATCTCGGTGATGTCGGGGATCTGGATGATCTGGGCCGTTCGGATCTGGATGGTTGCCAGTGACGACACGAACCGGTCGACCGACGGCGGAACCATGCCCTCCGCGCAGTCAAGTTCGACGAGGTCCTTGTACGTCCCAACAGGTCCGGCGAGCTGGATGCGGTTAGGTGCTTCAAGGTGCCGTGCGAACGTCACTGCTTGTTGGACTTTGGCCGCGACGAGTCCGGCGAGTGGCTCGAGGGTGAAGTTCACCTGCTGCGCTTCTCCGAGTCCCGCTTCGTAGAAGCCGCTGTTCTCCAGCGCTCCTGACGGGTCCTTCCCCGAAGCCAATGCGGCCTTCTTTTCCAGACCGACGGTGGAAGTCATCCTGAACTCGAGTTCGGCGAGTACCTCGTCGTCCGGGGCGACGATCCGCATGCGTAGCTGGTAGTTGTCACTGGAGTGCAGTGCAGGTACGGAGACGACGCCTTCCTTATCGGTCGCGCCAAGTCCGCCAGGCAAGTCAACGGAAACGCGTGCGGGTGCTTCGAACGGCCTGCCGTACTTCTGCCATGTCTCGAAGTCCTTGATCTCCGTGGTGCCGCCGTCGGAGGTGAACTCCAGCTTGATCGGGATTGGTCGCTCTTCGAGGGACTGTGGCGAGCGTTGGTAGATCTTGAAGGTCAGCCACTTGCCATTCGGCAGGGTCCGCTGAGCCGCTGCGACGAGGTTCGGCTCGTACTCAAGAAGGTCTGGCTGGGTTGGGCTGATCGCGTGGCCGTAGATGTAGTGCGGGTCTGTGTCGAGGACTTCGTCTAGGAGGGTGAGGTGCCCGATCATCTCCACTGGTTCCAGGAGCGCGGCGGAACCGTCCCCTGGAGCCGAGTTCAGCGCTTCGCGTGCCTTCATGTCCCCGGCGAGGAGGCCGGCCACCGAGTCGGTGGCGTCACGGAGGCGTTGGCGCCCGCCGTGAACGTAGTAGTCAACGACGTACGGGTAGTCTGCCGCAAGGTTGTCGCAGAACGGCAGGCCCTTCCACTCGATCTTGCGTCCGGGGGCGTCGAGCCACGCACGGACCCACACCTCTTCGTCGGCGGTGAGCGGGTTCTGCTTGAGCTTCTTGGCGTGCTTGATAGCGGATTCGGGCAGATCTGCGAACCAGCCCTTGAGGTCCTTGATCACGGTTGGGTCCAACGGGGTGACCAAGTACCAGTCGTTGATCTTCAGGTTCTCGCGGACGAGTCCGATGAGGAGGCGGGAGAACGACTCGGTGATCTTGGTCCTCTGACCTGACGTGAGGTTCTGCCAGTACTTCTTGACCTGGTAGATGTCCCACGGTACGGGTTCCTCAGTCGAGGGGATGAGGATGTCGATCCCGAAGTCGCCCTGGCCGGGTCGCACGCGGACCGCGCGACTGTTGTCGTTGTAGATCAGGTTCGCGAGAACGGTCTCGACCTCGTTTCCCTCGAGAGCACCCCACTCGACGCGTCCCACCATGTCGTCGCCCTCCCTGAATGATTCTTGATCGGGACCACCGTAGGGGAACCGAACCACAGCCTCCCAGGTCGCTTACTTGTCGCCTGTCGGCGGCTTGCCCGCGACCCAGCTCGGCCTCTCTTCATGTATGGCTGTGACCCGCTCGGATAGCGGCGACGAGTGCGTCACACCGCCGCGTGAGCGACAGTGGAGTCGGATTCAGACTCGGCCGTCATGGGCAAGAGCATGTTTGCGCCGGATGAAACGATCGGCATCGCGCGGCAGTGACGCGTGTGTCTGATGAGATTTTTGAAGCGTGCGGTGGTTCAGGTCGGGTCGCCCCGTCGTGGCGGCTACGCTCACAGAAGGAAGAGGTGAAGTCGTTGGCCACGAATAGCGCGATCGAGTGGACCGAGGTCACCTGGAACCCCGTCACCGGGTGTGACCGGGTCGCCGCCGGGTGCGACAACTGCTACGCACTGGCGCTGGCGAAACGCCTCAAGGCGATGGGCGCGGAGAAGTACCAGAACGACGGCGACCCCAGGACCTCCGGCCCCGGCTTCGGCGTCACGATCCATCCACGCGCACTGGAACAACCGCTGAAGTGGCGCACACCAAAGGTCGTCTTCGTGAACTCGATGAGCGACCTCTTCCACGCCAAGGTGCCGCTCGACTTCATCCGCGACGTCTTCGACGTGATCCGCGAGACGCCGCAGCACACCTACCAGGTGCTGACCAAGCGCGCGCACCGTACAGCGAGGATCTCCGACAGACTCGACTGGCCGGACAACCTCTGGATGGGCGTGTCGGTGGAGTCGTTCGACGTCACCGACCGGATCGACCACCTCCGCATGGTCCCGGCAGCCACGCGGTTCCTGTCGTGCGAGCCGCTCCTCACCGCGTTACCGGGGCTGGACCTCGAGAGCATCGACTGGGTGATCGCCGGCGGCGAATCGGGGCCGCGGGCGCGGCCGATGGACCCGGCCTGGGTCGAGGACATCCGCGACCAGTGTGTTCGGGCCGGAGTGTCCTTCTTCTTCAAGCAGTGGGGAGGCCGGACACCGAAGGCCAACGGACGGCAACTCGAAGGCCGCACCTGGGACGATATGCCGCAACTGGCTGTGGCGCCGGCTTAGACAAGCTCTAGTCGCCCCGGATGGGAAACTCGATGCGAGTCCCATCCGGGAACGTGCCCTTCCTCTTCTGATTGGGCGATGAGATGCGCCCGGCCGCCTGCATCGGCTTGAGGGTCTTCATCTTGACCTGACCGCTGTGAAACGGCGTCTCGGTGATCACGTAGTCGATGATCTCTTGAACCGGCACGGTCCGGCCGGCGAAGTGCTGAGCCAGCTCGTCCTGAAGCGGGCCTGTGTTGGCATCGTCGCCGAAGAGGACCTGGAGACCCGCGAGCCTGTCATCGAACTCGTAACCACCACCTGGGGCCAGGGCCCACATCGCCTGTTTCATCTTGTCGTAGGCCTGGTCGTTCCGCGTGCAGAAGAAGAGGTAACTGCCGGTATGCCCGGTGCTCGTGACCATCTTGAAGCTGCAGATGTGGGCGAAGTTGCACTCCTTGCGCAGCTGCCGCTCGTAGAGATCGTGGATGAACTCGGCACGACCCTGATCCTTCGGGGGCGCGTTCTTGTACTCGTCGGAAGCAAACAGTGCAGTGAAGTGGGGGTCGACGTTGCCCGCGTTCGCGAACCGATTGACGCTGTTGAAGTCGAAGTAGATGAACAGTTCGCAGGACTGATGGCTGACGAGGTCGCGGATCAACGACATCGGGACGTCCTTGTACCCGAACGGATCGATGAAGGCGAAGGTCGGCGCGAGCTGGTGACCGGACGGGATTGCATCGAGGATGCCGCGCGCCAACTCCTGAAAGTTCTGGTTCTCGACCTTTACCTCTATGTTCTTCGGCCACGGCGTTCGGCTTGCCTGAAGCTCGGCGAGGACGGTCTGCAATGAGGCGAACCGCTCGCTGTTCCACTCATTGAACGCGAACGTGAACTGGGTGTCGCCGAAGCCGGCGAACGCCTGATGATCGAGCAACGCCCGCAGTGTCAGCACGGGCGAGCCGGGTTCATTGTTCGCGTATTGTCCGGGTCCGGCGAACCCATCCAGAATATTGACGCTCGAGTGATAGGGGCTGCGCCCGAAGATGGCAAACCACGCACCGAGGTAGCGGACCAGGATGTCATGCTTGACCATGGTGTGTGCTGGCCGTTGCCACACGGTCGGGAGGCTGTCACCATTGGCCACGATCGTCTCCTTGCTCGCTGACCTGCCGCGTCACCTGTTGCCTTTGGCACGGTTGCGTGTCGCATGGAGCGGTCAGGCTGGTCGAGCCGCTGTTCGACCGGGCGGTCATGCCGTCCTTCGCCCCCTTGGCCGCGTTGAGGCTGGACCTTCGGTTCGCGACGGTCGGCATGCTCTCCCCCTTGTGGCCCGGTGCACCGCCGGCTCGGGGCGCTTCTTCCTGGCCATCGTATCGGCGGCAACTGATGGAGCTGGGGATCGAGGTCTTGGCGCGGCGTCTGAACGTGTGGCGTTCCACCGCGGACGCATGCTGCCACCGAAACCGCGTATCCGTGGCCTTCCGGCGCGCTGTCAGCGTCAGCTTCTAGGTTGTCCTCATGTGGCTTCACAGTTCGCCCACGGACCTTGCAGTCGGAGCCGAAGTACTCCCGCCGACTGTCACCGGCAAGCGACCGCGCACCTTTGCTCCCGACGAAAACTACAGGTTGTATTCCTGGTATCGCGACGATCGTGTCTATGTCTCGCGCTTCGACGGTTCCGATCCGCTGCAGGTGCTTGGAACGATGCCTTGGAATCAGCCGAATACGTATCTCTATGAAGTCGACCCGGTCGATCTTGGGCACGACGGTGATGTCGTCGCGGCCCCAGCGGGGTCTCACTCGTGTGCGAAGGCCGTGGTTGCGCGCCGCATCTATGAGCCGGTCAAAGCCGCAGGCACGGGCTCGACGCACGATGGGTAGTGATCGATGTGAACCAGGCTCGAGCGGAAGCTAGTTACCGTGGGTCAACTCGAGCACTGGCGGCGCGCGTTGACTGGCCCACCGTTAACCGCGCGGCACTCGACTTGTTCGCACGGGACGCGTTCCCCGACACGGACCAGATCGAGCGCATCTCCCACGCGTGGGCAGCCGACGACCGATGGGCGCTTGGATCTCTCCTCGTCGAGCCGATCTGCGCTACGGCTGGCTAAGTGATCAACGGGATTCACCGGTTAGAGGCTATGCGCGCTCAAGGCAGCCGCTTCACCGTGGCGCTGAACTAGCGTGCCAGCAGCGAAACTCCTGGCCCCGAGACCAATTGAGCACAAACGAAGTCCATGTCTCGAATCGGCGAGCACGAGTCGGAGTCAGTGAAGGTGCTGGCGCGTGGCCTGGGCCGTTGTGGTGGCACTCGATGAATGGAGGAGCAGTTTCCGTCGCAAGGTCGTATAGGACAGGCGTCATACCGCCGCGTAGTCGGTTCCGGATGCTGGGCCGGGAAAGCCTTAAGGCGAAAGCCCTCGCGAGCCCAGCCCTGTCACGGTAGGCCGCGGCAGTTTCGCCGCCGCATCGGCATCCCAGCGGCGCGCCCGGCTTGTAGCACATCGTGGGTTCGGCTGCCATCTGCACGGCGATCCACCGGCCCCTCCTGCCCGGCCCAGCCAGACCGAGAACCGGGGTCAGTAGGGTGCACATCGTGGATGCGCAAGCGTCGCCGCGGGACTTCGACCTTGAGCCAGTAGCGAAGGGACCCGTTAGAGATGGCCTGGTCGTTGGGCGGTACCCACAGCGGGCAAGACCAGCGCTTCAGTCTCCACTGCGGACTCGGACCTGTTCCCGCCGAGGGACGGCTCACGACCCAGCCGACGTCGTTTAAGATCCGTGTCCCAAGTAGCGCAGAAGTAGTGCACCCCCGAAATTGAGAAGCCCCTAACCTTGCGTTTTCGCAGGTCAGGGGCTGCTTCATGCTGGTGGACGATACTGGGATCGAACCAGTGACCTCTTCCGTGTCAGGGAAGCGCGCTACCGCTGCGCCAATCGTCCAATGTGTGACAACACATGCGATACAACAATCGCAGAGCGGACAACCGGGCTCGAACCGGCGACCTCAACCTTGGCAAGGTTGCGCTCTACCAACTGAGCTATGTCCGCCTGTCAACCCTGACTTCGTCAGCCGGGGCAACGGATCAGAACTCTATCCGACACCCTGCCCAACCTCCAAAACGACCCTCTCGGAACGCTTTGGCAGTCCTGGTTCACGAGGTGGAGACGGGATTTGAACCCGTGTAGACGGCTTTGCAGGCCGTTGCCTCGCCTCTCGGCCACTCCACCGTGCGGTGTGGTTCCCGAGCCTCGCGAAGAGACTCGGGAACCGTGCACCAGAGCGGACAACCGGGCTCGAACCGGCGACCTCAACCTTGGCAAGGTTGCGCTCTACCAACTGAGCTATGTCCGCCTGCAACCCGACGCGAAACGCGTCGTGCACGCGCCGAAACATTAGCCGATCGCGCGCCGGGAATCCAAACGGGGCTCCTCCGGCGCGGTGTCCTCTCCCGCGTCGGTTTCGGGTACGGCGCGCACCCTGCGCCGCTCGGCCAGATCGAGCCGCGTCACCGGCAGTTTGAGGCGGCCGGTCTCCGGCTCGACGGTCTGCTCCTTGAGCCTGGTCACACCGTCCCCGATCCACTCGATCGCCCGCTCGCGCACCGGCGTGCGCTCCGGAGCCCGCCACAATCTGACGGAGGCGGCGTTGAGGGCCGCGCCGATCAGCACGGCAATGCCGAGGAAGTACAACCACGTCATCACCACGATGGCTGCCGCCAGCGGTCCATAGATGCTGGCACTGTGGTCGCCGACCGAGCGGCCGAGGAACCACCGCAACATCATCGAGGCGAGCACCCAGATCGCGAGGGTCAGCACGCCGCCGGGCAGATGCCGCAACCACGGCAGTCGGCCGGGCGTGGCGATGTGGAAGAACGTCGCGAGTGTCAGGATCGTCAGGCCGCCCACGAGCGGCCAGTAGAAGACCATCAGGAAGCGCAGGCCGGGTGGCAGCCAGCCGCTGAGGATGTCCGGCCCGATGACGATCAGCGGCACCACGAGCGCGCCGAAGATCAGTCCGCCGAAATACAGCGACAGACTCAGCAGGCGGGCCGGCACGATCCCCCGGTGGCCGCCGTGGCCGTACATGATCGAGACGGTGTCGAGCATGACGTTGAGGGCCCGGGATCCGGACCACAGCGACAGCAGGAAGCCGACCGACACCACGTCGGGGCGGCCGGCGCTCAGCGCGGAGTTGATGGTCGGCATGATGACGTCGCGCAGGCTCTGCTCGGTGAGGAAGCCGGACGCGTAGTGCTCGATGTTGGCCGTGACCTGACTCACGATGTCCGGTCCGAGCCAGTGCCCGAGGTAGCCGACCGCACCCAGCAACCCGAAGATCAGCGGCGGCAGGGAGAGCAGCGCGAAGAAGCCGGCTTCGGCGGCCAGCCCGGTGACCCGGTGTTTCATGCACACCCGGAACGTGCCGGCGGCCAGCCTGGCCAGGCCCAACAGACCTGGCACCCGGGACAATTCGCGTCGCAGAGTGTCCTTCACACCCATCGGCACGTCCCGGGCCGCGCGGTCTCACCGATCACTTGACCCAAGGTAGCCGTGTCGGACCGGAATCCCGTGGACCACAATGCCCTTTATGGAAATTTGGCCGGGCAAGCCCTACCCCCTCGGTGCCACGTATGACGGCGCCGGCGTCAACTTCGCGCTCTTCTCCGAGATCGCCGACGGTGTCGAGTTGTGTCTGATCAGCGAGACCGGTGAAGAAACCCGAGTAGCCCTGACGGAGGTCGACGGCCACGTGTGGCACGGGTACCTGCCCGGCATACAGGACGGACAGCGCTACGGATACCGCGTGCACGGACCGCACAACCCGTCCGAGGGGCACCGGTGCAATCCGGCCAAGTTGCTGCTCGACCCCTATGCCAAGGCGTTCGACGGTCAGGTCGACGGGGACGAGTCGCTGTTCAGCTACCGGTTCGAGGACCCGCAGGCCTACAACGAGGACGACTCGCTGGGACACACGATGCTGTCCGTGGTCATCAACCCGTTCTTCGACTGGGGTGACGACCGGCCGCCGCGACACGAATACCACGACAGCGTCATCTACGAGACCCATGTCAAGGGCCTGACGATGACCCATCCGGAGGTGCCGGAGGAGATCCGGGGCACGTATGCCGCCCTGGCCCACCCGGCGATCATCGATCACCTCACCGACCTCGGCGTGACCGCCGTGGAACTGTTGCCGGTGCACCAGTTCGTCCAGGACAGCAGTCTGGTGGACAAGGGACTGCGCAACTACTGGGGCTACAACACCATCGGCTTCCTCGCGCCGCACAACGAATACGCCGGATCCGGCACCGACGGACAGCAGGTCAGTGAGTTCAAGGCGATGGTCCGGGCGCTGCACGAGGCGGACATCGAGGTGATCCTCGACGTGGTCTACAACCACACCGCCGAGGGCAACGAGCTGGGCCCGACCATCGCGTTCCGAGGCATCGACAACGCCGCGTACTACCGCCTGGTCGACGACGACAAGACGCACTACTACGACACGACCGGCACCGGGAACAGCCTGCTGATGCGCAACCCGCACGTGCTGCAGCTGATCATGGACTCGCTGCGCTACTGGGTGCAGGAGATGCACGTCGACGGCTTCCGCTTCGACCTGGCGGCGACGCTCGCCCGGCAGTTCCACGAGGTCGACAAGCTCTCGGCGTTCTTCGACATCATCCAGCAGGATCCGGTGATCTCCCAGGTCAAGCTGATCGCGGAGCCGTGGGACCTCGGCGACGGCGGCTACCAGGTGGGCAACTTCCCCCCGTTGTGGACCGAGTGGAACGGCAAGTACCGCGACTCGGTGCGCGACTTCTGGCGCGGCGAACCGTCCGCATTGGCCGAGTTCGCCTCCCGGCTGAGCGGCTCCAGCGACCTCTACGCGCACTCCGGGCGCCGGCCCATCGCCTCGATCAACTTCGTCACCGCGCACGACGGTTTCACCCTGCGCGATCTGGTGTCCTACAACGAGAAGCACAACGAGGCCAACGGCGAGGACAACAACGACGGGGAGAGCCACAACCGCTCCTGGAACTGCGGGACCGAAGGACCGACCGACGACCCCGAGATCAACCGACTGCGTCTGCGTCAGCAACGCAACTTCATCGCGACGCTGCTGTTCAGCCAGGGCGTGCCGATGCTCGCGCACGGCGACGAGGTCGGCCGCACCCAGCGCGGCAACAACAACACCTACTGCCAGGACAACGAAATCTCCTGGATCGATTGGGAACTCGACGACGACGAGCAGTCACTGCTGGACTTCACCCGCAGGGTCATCGCACTGCGGGCCGAGCACCCGACCTTCCGGCGGCGGCGCTTCTTCGACGGCGACGCCCATCAGGCGGGCGCCGGCGACCACGGCGACATCGCGTGGTACTCCCCCACCGGTGAGGAGATGAACGACCTCGACTGGCGCAACGGCTACGCCCGCACGCTGATGGTCTTCCTCAACGGCCGAGCGATCAGCGCACCGGACGAACGCGGCCGAGAGGTGCTCGACGATCACTTCCTGCTGCTGTTCAACGGTCACTCCGAGCCGGTCGAGTTCACCGTCCCCGCCGAGTTGTATGACGGCACGTGGCACATCGCGTTGAGCACGGCCGGCGACGAGACCGACCAGGACGCGACCTTCGAGCCGGGCGCGAGCCTGGACATCCCGAGCCGGTCGATGTTGCTCCTGCAGGCGGAGGGCACCGACTGAGCGACGGGCTGGTCAGGTGGCGGCCAGGCGTCGCTGCTGCTCGGCGACGTCGAAGTCCGGCCTGGGCCAGTGCAGATCCAGACCGCGCAGTCCTTCCAGCAGCAGCTGCTGGACGGCCAGTCGGGCATACCACTTGTGGTCGGCCGGAACGGCATACCAAGGGTTCTGCTCGGTGGAGGTCTTGTCGAAGACGGCCTGATAGGCCTGCTGGTAGTCGTCCCATCGTTCCCGCTCGTCGATGTCACCGGGGTTGAACTTCCAGTACTTGTCCGGCCGGTCGAGGCGCTCCTGCAGGCGGGCCTTCTGCTCGCCGGAGGAGATGTGCAGCATCACCTTGATCAGGTGGATGCCCCTGTCGTTGGCCGAGCGCTCGAAGCTGTTGATCTGGTCGTAGCGGCGGCGCCAGGTCGCCGGTGGCACCAGGTCATGCACGCGCACCACCAGCACGTCCTCGTAGTGGGACCTGTCGAAGACCCCGATGTAGCCGGGCCGCGGCAGCTCGCGGCGGATGCGCCACAGGAACGGGTGGCGCCGTTCCTCGGCGGACGGTGCCTTGAAGGCGTGCAGCCGCACACCCTGCGGGTCCACCGTGCCCACGACGTGCCGCATGACGCCGCCCTTGCCGGAGGTGTCCATGCCCTGCACGACCAGCAGGATCGCGGGCCCGTCGCCGTCCCGGCCGCCGGCGTAGAGCCGCTCCTGCAGATCGTCGATCTCGTCGCGCGCCGCGTCCATCGCCTTCTCGGCGTCCTTCTTCTTGCGCGAGAAGCCAGGCGTGGCAGCGGGATCCAGGTCGGCGAGCCGGAACCCGGGGCCGACCTGCAGCACACTGCCGAACGAGTCGTCCGCCTGCTCGGGCTTCTTCGCGCCGTGCTTCTTCTTCGCCATGCTGCATGATGGCACAGCGGGCGGTCGCTCAGCCCGAGCAGAATTCCGCGACCAGGCCTTCCCACCGGTCCGGGTCGACGTTCCACTCGCGGCAGTGTCGCGCGACGTCCCAGGTCTGCAGACACACCAGGTCCGGGCGCGCCGCCGCCAATGCCGCGGACGGCGCGTAGGGCACGAATTCGTCGACCGCGGAGTGGATCACGAGCATCGGCCGGCTCAGCTCGTCGGCGCGCCGGACCCAGTCGGTGAGCCGCACGTCGACCGGCTCGTCCAGTCCGGCGGCCCGGGCGCGCAGCGGCCCGCGCATCAACCGGGCGCCCACCCGGGGGATCAGCCGGGGCAGCCGGTGCGCACCGGCGTGGAAGTCGAGCACCGGCGCCCAGGACACCACCGGGGAGTCGAGGACGACCCGACTGACCAGGTCGGCGGTCCACGACCGGTCCAGCAGTTGCAGCACCGTGGCACCGCCCATCGACCAGCCGAACAGCTGTACGTCGCGGGCGCCGTGCGCAGCGGCATACAGGACGGCGGCTTCGACATCGGCCCACTCGGTGAGGCCCAGGTGGTAGCGGTGATCGCTCGACGGTGGCACGCCGAAGTCGTTGCGGTAGTTGGGTATGACGCTGCTGACACCCAGTTCGTGCAGCACCGGCACCGCGCGTAGCGCCTCGCTGCGCAGGGCTCCGCGGCCGTGCACCAACACGGCCCAGCGGTCGCTGCCGGCGACCCGGTCCACCCAGGCGGGCATCGGACCGACCGGTGTGTCCAGCTCGATGTCCTTCAGCGCCACCGGCAAGGAGGTCGCCGGCGGGCCGCAGAAGTAATAGCCGTTGAAGCGGACCTGCCCGGCCCGCAACTCACCGAAGTCCGTGCCGTCGAGCCGACGGGTGACCCGGTCACCGGTCACGTCGAGCACCTCACCGATGCGTGCGTGTGTCTCGAATGCGTGTTGCCACACGCCGTACCGGCCGGGTGCGACGGACTCTTCGGTGGCCGCCAACACGACGTGGTCGGCACCGACGGCGAGCAGTGGCACGTCGTCCACCGGCACGACCGGCGTGACCAACTGCCGTGCGAAGTAGCTGGAGATGCCCACCGTTCCCCCGCCCACCGCGGCGGTGACACCGGTCGTCACGCCGGCGGCCGGCGCGATGGCCCGGCGGAGCACAGTGCTGTCCATGACGTCATCGTCGCAGCCGACGGGCACAATGGCCGGATGGACATGCCGCTGGAGTTGCCCATCACCCCCATGCTCGCCAAGGCGACGACGTCCATGCCGGCCGCGGACAGTGTCGAGGGCGGGTTCCTCTACGAGCCGAAGTGGGACGGCTTTCGCTGCATCGTGCTCAAGGACGGTGACGAGGTGGAGCTGGCCTCCCGCGGGTCCAAGCCGCTGACCCGCTACTTCCCGGAGCTGGTCACCGCCGTGCGTGAGCAGCTGCCCGACCGGTGCGCCTTGGACGGTGAGGTGGTGGTGCGCGCCGGCGAAAGGGGTTCTGCCCGGCTCAATTTCGAAGCGCTCAGTCAACGCATCCACCCGGCGGAGTCGCGGGTGCGCAAGCTCGCCGAGGAGACGCCGGCCGAGGTGATCTTCTTCGACGCCCTTGTCGTCGACGGCAGATCGTTGCTGGATCAGCCCTTCGAGGAACGTCGCGATGCGCTCGTGGCGGTGATGCGCTCGGTGGGTGCGCCCTTCCACCTGACCCGGGTCACCGACGACCCGGCGGTCGCGCAGCACTGGTTCCGCAGGTTCGAGGGCGCGGGCCTCGACGGTGTGGTGGCGAAGGCGAAGCTCGCGCCATACCAGCCGGGCAAGCGGACGATGCTCAAGATCAAGCACACCCGCACCGCCGACGCGGTGCTCGTCGGCTACCGGATCCACAAGAGCGGCAAGGGTGTCGGTTCCCTGTTGCTGGGGCTGTATGACGACGACGGCACGCTGCGCAACGTCGGCGGCATCGTGTCCTTCACGGCCAAGCGCCGCCTCGAACTGATCGACGAACTGCAGCCACTGGTGGTGCGTGACGACGACGGCGACGCGGTGCACGGAGAGACCGATCGCTCCCGCTTCAGCAGCAACAAGGACGTGTCGTTTGTCCGGCTGCGGCCCGAGCGGGTGGTCGAGGTGAAGTTCGACCAGTTGGAGGGCCGGCGTTTCCGGCACGGGGTCGGATTCGTGCGCTGGCGACCCGATCGCGAGCCCGAGTCGTGCCTGCTGTCCCAGGTCGACCGGGCTCCGGCATACGACCTGGACGACGTGCTGACGACCCTCGAATGACGCACGTCGACTGACGTCCAACGATCGGCGACGGGCAACCGTCGCCACTCACGCACGCCCCGGGCGCCGTAACCCGTGCACAACCGGCAACCGTCGCCACTCACGCACGCCGCAGGCTACTTCTCGATCCGGTTACCGTCCGCGTCCCAGTGCTCGGCCACCCTCTTCGACGGCTGCACACGCGGTGGCTCGCCGGGCATCTTGGGATAGTCCGGCGGGAAGTTGAGCTCGCCGCCGGGCAGCGTCTCCCACAGCTGCAGCAACGGCTCGAGGGAGTATGCCGTGTCGTTCATGTCCGCCCACGGGTCACCCTCGGCCAGCAGCTCGGGCACCGTCACCAGATTGAAGTCGCGCGGATCCGAGACCTCGGCCAACTGCGACCAGGACATCGGCGTGCTCACCGGTGCACCAGGACGGGCGCGCAGGGACCACGCCGAGGCGATGGTCCGGTCCCGGTTGTTCTGATTGAAGTCCACGAAGATCCGCTTCCCCCGCTCCTCCTTCCACCAACTGGTCGTCACCCCGCCGTCGCGCCGCTCCAGCTCGCGACCGAACCCGATGGCAGCGTGCCGCAATTCCTCGAAGCTCCATCGTGGTTCGACGCGCACATAGATGTGCACGCCGCGGTTGCCGCTCGTCTTGGGGAAGCCCCGCAACCCCAGCTCCTCCAGCAATTCGCGAGCGACCGCGGCGACCCGCTGCGCGTCGGCGAAACCGGTGCCGGGCTGCGGGTCCAGGTCGATCCGCAGCTCGTCCGGCTGGTCGACGTCCGGGCGACGCACCGGCCACGGGTGGAACGTCAGGGTGCCCATGTGTGCCGCCCACACCAGCGACGCCGGCTCGGTCGGGCACAACTCCTGTGCGGTGCGTCCGCTGGGGAACGTCACGGCGACCGTCTCGACGTAGTCGGGCGCTCCCCGCGGCAGGCGCTTCTGATAGAAACCGTCGCCGTCGTCGCCATACCCGGTGGACAGCCGCATGCCCTCCCGGTAGCCGCTCGGCCAGCGCTCCATCGCGGTGGGCCGCTCGCCGACCGCGCGCATCAATGCCTCGCCGACCGTCGCGAAGTACTCGCACACCTGCAGCTTGCTGATCGCCGGCGTGCGGTCCGTGGCGTCGTAGATCACCCGGTCGGGACTGGACACGCGCACTTCGCGGTCACCCACGGCGACCTGTGCCGCTGGAGTCTTGGCCATGGGACCAACCTACGGGCGATTTCGCCCCGAGTTCAGCAGGTCGTCACCGCGCAACGCCCCACCGCACCATGCCGAGTCCTACAGTCACTGGGACGCGGCGCGATCGCGCCGTCTCGCATCACCCCTGGAAGGTCCCCATGCCACAACTCCCCTTGCGCACGCGCGTCACCCGCGTACGACTCGTCACCCTCCTCGCCGCGTCCGCCCTGGCGGTCGGCGGCTCCGCGAGCCTGGCCGTCACCCCGGCACACGCGGCCTCCGACTCCGTGGTCATCTCCGCCGTCTACGGCGGCGGCGGCAACAGCGGCGCGCCCTACCAGAACGACTACATCGAGCTCTACAACCGCAGCTCGAACCCGGTCGACCTGTCCGGCTGGACGCTCACCTACTACTCCGCCGGCGGCAACAGCGGCGGCACAACGACCCTCAGCGGCTCGGTCGCGGCAGGGGGCCACTTCCTCGTCCAGGAGGGCGCCGGCACCGGCTCCGCCCCCGCTCTGCCGGCACCGGACGCCAGCGGCACCCTGAACATGTCCGCGTCCAACGGCAGCGTCGTGCTCCGTCAGGGCGGTGCCACCGTCGACACCGTCGGGTACGGCGCCGTCACCTCGTCGTATGTCGAGGGCTCGAACGCGCCAGCGATGTCCAACAAGCTGGCGGACTCCCGCAAGACCGGCTGCACGGACACCGACGACAACTCCCAGGACTTCGTCGCCGCGGATCCTGATCCCCTGAACTCCACGGCACCGGCGGGTGTGTGCGGCACCGACGGCAACACCCAGCCGCCACCCACCGGCACGTCCTCGAGCATCGAGCAGATCCAGGGCACCGGCTTCGAGTCGCCGCTCACCGGGCAGCAGGTCAAGGACGTGCGCGGCATCGTCACCGCTGTCAATGGCAGCGCCGGCTTCTGGATCCAGTCGGCGACCCCGGACGACGACCCGCGCACCAGCGAGGGTCTCTACGTGTTCGGCGGAGCCGGCATGGTCAAGGTCGGTGACGCCGTCACGGTCGCCGGCAAGGTGTCCGAGTACCGGCCCGGGGGCGTGTCCAACGGCAACCTGACGACCACCGAGCTCGGCTCACCGAACATCCAGGTCACCAGCTCGGGCAACCCGCTGCCCGAGGCGATCGAGATCGGCTCGACCGGGCACGTCCCGCCGGCACAGGTCGTCGAACAGGGCACGCCGGGCAACGTCGAGCAGGCTGGACTCACCCTCGACCCGGCGATGAACGCCCTCGACTTCTGGGAGTCGTTGGAGGGCATGCGGATCCAGGAGACCGACGCCAAGGCCGTCGGCCCGACCGCCACGTCGTACGGCGAGACCCCCATCGTTCCGGCGAACACCACCGACGTCACATGGACCCCCGACGGCGGCGTGCTCTACCGCAGCTACGACACGCCCAACGCGATGCGACTGATCCTGTCCGATGCCTTGCTGCCCAAGGGTTCGATCGCCCCGGCCAACACCGGCGACAGCTACGCCGGCGTCACCGCCGGCGTCCTGGACTACAACTTCGGCAACTTCACCCTGATGGCGACCGAGGCCGGCCAGCGGCAGTCCGGCGGCACCACCCGCGACGTCGTCGAACCCGCCGGCAAGAGGCAGGCGGCGGTCGCCACCTTCAACGTGGAGAACCTCGCGCCGAGCGACCCGCAGCGCAAGTTCGACCGCCTGGCGGGCCAGATCGTCACCAACCTGGCGTCCCCGGACATCCTGGCCATCGAGGAGATCCAGGACAACACGGGCGCCACCGACGACGGCACGGTGGACTCCACCGCGACCACGGACAAGCTGATCGCCGCGATCAGGGCCGCCGGCGGGCCGTCATACCAGGCGAAGTGGATCAACCCGGTCAACGACCAGGACGGCGGCCAGCCGGGCGGCAACATCCGGTCGGTCTTCCTCTACCGCAGCGACCGCGGTATGACGTTCGTCGACAAGCCCGGTGGCACGTCGACCAACTCGGTCGCGGTCACCGGGAAGGGGCCGTGGGCGTCGATCAACTACTCCCCCGGCCGGATCGACCCGACGAACTCGGCGTGGGAGGACTCCCGCAAGCCGCTCGTCGGCGAGTTCCTGTGGTGGGGCAAGCCGCTGTTCGTCGTCGCGAACCACTTCAACTCCAAGGGCGGCGACGACGGCATCATGGGCCGCTACCAGCCGCCGCAGCGCTCCTCGGAGGTGCAGCGACACGCCCAGGCAACCGCCGTTCGCGGTTTCATCGACGACCTGCTCGCGGCGAACAAGCACGCGAACATCGTCGTTCTGGGTGACCTGAACGACTTCAACTTCAGCCAGACCGCGGCCATCCTCAAGGGGTCGGGCAGGACCGCGATGACGGACCTGATCGACACCCTGCCGCCGAACGAGCGCTACACCTACGACTACCAGGGCAACAGTCAGGTGTTGGACCAGATCGTGGTGAGCCCGGCGCTGACCACGAAGTACGACTATCAGGTCGTGCACACCAATTCGCAGTTCTACGACCAGGACTCCGACCACGACCCGCAGGTCGTGAAACTGGCAGTGCATTGATGACGCCGGTCGGGTAGGGCGAGGATCGCGCCCGTACCGAGACCAGCGGCCGCCCGGGAACGTCCCGGGCGGCCGCGTTGTTGTGCACTACGACAGGACTTCCACGACGGAAAGGACGCCCCCGTGAGCGACCAGTCGGCATACCAGGTGAGCAAGACCGACGAGGAGTGGCGGGCGGAGCTGTCGCCGGCCGAATACGCCGTGCTGCGGGAGGCGGCCACCGAGCGCCCCTTCACCGGCGAATACAACGACACCGAGACCGAGGGCGTCTATCACTGCCGCGCGTGTGGTGCCGAACTCTTCCGCAGCACGACGAAGTTCCACAGCCACTGCGGCTGGCCGTCCTTCTACGCGCCGTCCGAGGACGACAACGTCGAGCTGATCTCCGATCGGTCGATGGGGATGGTCCGCACCGAAGTCCGTTGCGCCAGCTGCGGATCGCACCTGGGCCACGTCTTCGAGGGCGAGGGCTATCCGACGCCGACCGATCAGCGTTACTGCATCAACTCGGTGTCGTTGAAGCTCGCGCCGACCACCGGGAGCGACTGACCGGTAACCTGGCGGGCCGTCGCCGCGCCTCCTCGACAGCGCCCCGAACGGGTGCCACGCTGGGCCGATTCGGCACAGGAGGAAAGCCATGGCGACGGACCGTCCCACCCCGATCCCCAGGACCACCGGGATCTTTCGACGCAAACCGATCGAGGCCGCCGAGGACAGCGGCCTGGAGCGCACCGTCGGTCTCTGGCAACTGACTGCCATCGGCCTCGGCGCCATCATCGGCGCCGGCATCTTCGCGCTCGCCGGCACAGTCGCCAAACACGATGCCGGGCCGGCCGTCTCGATCTCGTTCATCATCGCCGGCATCGCCAGTGCGTGCGCCGCGCTGTCGTATGCCGAGTTCGGCGGGCTGATACCGCGGGCCGGTTCGGCATACACCTATGGGTATGCCGTGCTCGGCGAGGCCGTCGGCTGGTTCATCGGCTGGGACCTGCTGCTGGAATACACCGCGATCGTGGCTGTCGTCGCGATCGGCGTCTCGCAGTATTTCAGTTTCCTGCTCGATGCGATCGGCATCCATCTGCCGGCCTGGATGCTGGGCGCTCCGGGCACCGGTCCGGGCCACCACATCGATCTTTTCGCGGTGCTGCTGTGTCTCGGGGTCGCCTGGTTGCTCAACCGTGGCATGCGCACCAGCGCCAAGGTCGAGACCTGGCTGGTCTTCGTCAAGATCGCGATCGTGCTCGCAGTCATCGTCGTGGGCTTCTTCTACGTCAAGTCGGACAATCTCTCGCCCTACCTGCCCTACGGCATGTCCGGTGTCGCGACCGGCGCGGCGACCGTCTTCTTCGCGGTCTTCGGGTATGACGCGATGAGCACCGCCGCGGAGGAAGCCAAGGACGCCGAGCGCAATCTGCCCAAGGCGATCATCCTGTCGCTCGCCATCGCCATGGTGCTCTACCTGCTGGCCGCCACCGTGCTGACCGGCATGGTGGACTACACGCACCTGTCCGACAGCGCCGCCTTCGCCGAGGCGTTCAACGGGGTCGGGCTGACGGTCTTCGCCAAGATCGTCGCGCTCGGTGCGATCGTCGGCATCATCACCGTGCTCTACTCCTTCACCCTCGGCGCCTCGCGGGTGTGGTTCGCGATCAGCCGGGACGGCCTGCTGCCGGCCTGGTTCGCCCAGACCAACAAGCACCAGTCGCCGCACCGTCCGACCTGGATCATCGGCGTCGTCGCGGCCGCCATCGCCGGGTTCGTCAAGATCGGCGAGGCCGCGGAACTCACCAACATCGGCATCCTGCTCGCCTTCGTCGTCGTCTCCGCGGCGGTGATCGTGCTGCGCTACCGCTCACCCGACCTGCCGCGCACCTTCCGGACGCCCTTCATGCCGATCACCCCGCTGCTCGGCATCGGGTTCTCGATCTGGCTGGTCACCAAGCTCAGCGAGGCGACCTGGATCCGCTTCGCCGTCTGGTTCGTCCTCGGCGCGATCGTCTACGCGGCCTACGGCTATCGGCACAGCAAGGTCGGTCAGGGCGAAGCCGTCCAGACCGACGACGGGTAGGCCTACCGCAAGCGGCGTGCCAGGTCCCCGATCGGGGTGAGCGGTCCGGTGAAGAACGGGATCTCGACGCGGGTGTGCATCCGGGCCTCGGCGGCGCGCAAGTCGCGCATCAGGTCGACGATGCGGTGCAGCTCGCCGGCCTCGAAGGCCAGGATCCACTCGTAGTCACCCAGGGCGAACGCCGGCACGGTGTTGGCCCGCACGTCCGGGTAGCCGCGCGCGAGCAGACCGTGGTCCTTGAGCATCGTGCGACGCTCGGCGTCGGGCAACAGGTACCACTCGTAGGAACGCACGAACGGGTAGACGCACACGTACTTCTTCGGCTCGGGGTCGACCAGGAAGTCCGGCACGTGCGACTTGTTGAACTCCGCCGGACGGTGCACCGCGACGTTGGACCAGACCGGATCGAAGCTGCGGCCCAGCTCGGTCAACTGGAAGCGGTGGTAGGCGTCCTGCAGCGGCTCGATGTCGGCGCTGTGCCACCAGATCAGCAGGTCGGCGTCGGCGCGCAGGCCGCCCACGTCGTACGTCCCGCGGACCACGACGTCCTGGGACTCCAGCTCCTTGAGGAACTGCTCGGCCTCGGCGATCGCGCCCTCCCGGTCGTCCGGCAACGCGCGGGTCGCCTTGAACGCGGAATACATCGTGTAGCGGATGGTGTCGTTGATCTCGTTGATCGCCTTGGCACCGGGTCGCAGTCGCTGGTCGTCGCTCATGGCCTCATTGTCCCTCGGTCGGTCAGCGCCCGCCGAGGTGGGTGAGCACCGCACCGGCCGCCTTCCGGCCGGTCCCGATGCACGCCGGTATGCCGACCCCGTCGTATGCCGCACCGGCAACCTCGAGGCCGGCCAACGGCTCCAGCGCGGCCCACACTGCCGCGACGCGGTCCACATGGCCGACCGCGTACTGCGGCAGTGCCCCTCCCCATCGCTGCACGTGCGCGGCAACCGGTCGCGGAACGTCGCCGCCGAGCGCCGCCCGCAGGTCCGCCATACCGGCGGCAGCCAGCTCGGCATCGCTCTTGTGCAGGTCGGCCTCCTCGCCGTGCCGCCCGATCGAAACCCGCACGAACCTGACCTCCGGCGCCGCTTCCGTCAACCATGGCCACTTGCTGGAACTGAACGTCGAGGCCTTGATCCGGCGACCGTCGACCGGTGGCACCAGGAAGCCGGAACTGCCTGCGAACACACCGGATTCGTCGGTGGCGAAGGCGTAGGTCACGATCGCCATCGATGCGTACTCGATCTGGCCGAGCGTGTGTGAGGCGTCCGGGGCAACGCCGTCGAGCAACCGTGAGGTCGCCCGTGCCGGCGTTGCGAGGACCACCCCGTCGGCATCGAGGAACTCCGGGGACCGCGTCTCCCCCACGGTGATCCGCCACCGGCTGCCCACGTGTGCGACGTCCCGCACGGTGGCCCCGGTGCGCACCGTGACACCACGGTCGAGCAGGAGCCGCACCAGGTGTTTGGGCAGTGAACCGATCCCGCCGCGCAGGCCGGCGAAGACGGGTGTGGGTGGTTCGGCGGTGACCGGTCGAGCGCTCGCCGCACGAGCCGCCTCCGTCAGCGCGCGTCCGTGCCGGGCGGCGGTCAGCAGCGCCGGCGCCGCGGCCGCCGCCGAGAGCCGGCGGGCATGGCCGGCGTACACCCCGCCGAGCAGCGGTTCGACCAGCCGGTCGACCACCGCCGGCCCCAGCGCGGCCTCCACCAGCTCCCCCACCGACAGGTCACCGTCCGGCCGCACGAGCTGTTCAGCACGCGCCCGGTCCAATTCGTCGTCCGTCAGCAGTGCGCGCAACGAGTCGGCGTCGGCGGGTACGCCGAGCATCGTGCCGCGGGGCATCGACCGCAGCCGGCCCCGGGTCCAGATCGAGGCGGGCACCGGCGCAGGGTGCACAGCGGCGACATCGAGATCGGCCAGCAACTCCAGGGCCTCCGGTCGGCGGGCCAGCATGGATTCGGCGCCGACGTCGACCTGGTGACCGGAGATCGTCGCCAGCCGGAGCTTGCCGCCGATCTGCGGGGACCCTTCCAGAACCACCACTTCGTGTGAGGAAGCAGCTGCTTCCAGGGCAGCGGCCAGACCACTGATCCCTGCGCCGACGATGACGATACGAGCCATGCCATCAGCTTCTCACCCGCGCGACCCATGAGCGTAGGAGCACCCGGCCGCTGTCCGAAAACCGTTCAGTCCAAGCAGAATTCGCGACTCATGCGCGCACCCTGTCAGTGCGAGCGGACAGCTCCGGTCTGCATACCGACCTCGGACCACGCCTCGGCGATCGCGTCCGCCGCTCGCCGCAGGGTCATCTCGTCCAGCGCGTACGGCGTGCGGATCCACCGCTCCAGCCCCCGCCCGTCGACTGCGAAGAGCGACCCCGGAGCCAGCAGCACGCCGCGGCGTTCGGCCGCCGTGACCAGTGCGGTCGAGCTCTCGGTCGGCAGGTGCCACCACAGGCTGAGACCGCCTGCCGGGGCGTCCACTTGCCAGCCCGGGCAGCGCTCGGCAAGGCCGAGCAGCACGCGGCGCGAGTCCGTGATGCGCTGCCGCGACTCCGCGCTCAGCTCCCGCTGGGTCCGCAACAGCCGCGCCACCACGAGCTGCTCCAGCACCGGCGCGCCCAGATCCATCGACAGCCGAGCCCGCGCGATCGCTCCGCTGAGCGCGTGTGGCGCGCGGATCCAGCCGATCCGCAGGCCGCCCCAGAAGGTCTTCGACGCGCTGCCGACCGTGACACAGTCCGGTGCGTGGCCGGCCATCGGACGGGCATCGATCGGGCGATCCAGCCAGATGTCGGACATCGTCTCGTCGACCACTCCGGTCACCCCGGACGATCGCCACTTGCGCGCGATGCGGGCGCGTTCCTCGTCGGACCACACCGCACCGGTCGGATTGTGAAAATCGGGCATTGCCACCATCATTCGCACACCCGAGCGTCGTATGACGCCCGCGACGTCGTCGATCGCCTCGGTGACCAGCGGCGCGCCGACGACCCGCGCGCCGGCGTGCTGCAGCGCGCGCAGCGAGTTCGGATAGGTCGGGCTCTCCACCACCACCGGATCCGCCCGGTGCAGCGTCGCCCGGAAGATCGCGGCCAGCCCGGCCAAGGCGCCGGTCGTCACGATGATCTGGTCCGGATCGGTCGGCACACCGCGCTCGGCGTATCGGGTCGCGATCGCCTCCCGCAGCTCCGGCACTCCGAGCGGGAAGTAACCGGCGCCGGCGATGAAGGACGGCATCCGTTCGACCGCCCATTCGTACGCGCGATTCAGACCGGGCGTCGCCGCCGGGGCCGCGCAGGTCAGGTCGATCACGTCCTCGCCGGACGGCTGCAGCGCGGAGAGCTCGAGCGGCTCGCCGCCACCGGCGACCGGCCCGCCCGGAACCTGCACGACGGTGCCCGACCCGCGCACGGCGGACGCATAACCGCGCTCGCGCAGCACGCCGTACGCCCGGGTGACCGTGGTGCGGCTGACGCCCAGGGCCGTGACCAGTTCGCGCTCGCTGGGCAGCCGGGTGCCGTGCAGCAGGCGACCGTCGGCGACCAGCCGGCGGATGCCGTCGGCCAGCCAGCCGTACGCCGGCGCTCCCGCCACCCGCGGGCCGAGCAGCACGGACAGGCGGCGGGCCGACACACGGGTCTCCATGGGCCCATAATCCCCGCAGTGGCATCGTCAGGCAAGGCCACCTTGTTCCTCGGTCGGCCCGGTCACGCCACTTGCCGACAAGTGGCTCTTCTTCTGCGGGCCACTCGTCGGCCATGCTGGACGGCATGCAGCCGACCCTCGCCGCGCTCACGCCCCGCGAACAACTGCGCGCCGGACGCCTGCCCAGCCGGCTGGTCCGTCTCTTTGCCGGCCTCACGCTGTACGGCTTGGCCATGGCGCTGTTCGTGCGTGCCGGACTCGGCCTCGACCCGTGGGACGTCTTCCACTACGGCGTCGCCCAACACCTCGGCCTCGACCTCGGCACCACCGTCATCCTGGTGAGCATCCCGGTCCTGCTGTTGTGGGTCCCGCTGCGGCAGTGGCCGGGCTTCGGCACCATCGCCAACGCCATCTGGATCGGCATCGCCACCAACGTCGCACTGGCGATCATCCCGACGCAACACGCGTTGCCGGCGCGGATCGTGATGCTGCCGATCGCCCTGGTGATCAACGCGATCGGCGGTGCCCTCTACATCGGCAGCCAGCTCGGTCCCGGCCCCCGGGACGGCCTGATGACCGGCCTGCACCTGCGCACCGGACTGAGCCTGCGCCTGGTGCGCACGTCACTCGAACTCACCGTGCTGGTCGTCGGGTGGCTGCTCGGCGGCGTCGTGGGCATCGGCACCGTGCTCTACGCGGTGTCGATCGGCCCGCTCGTGCAGTTCTTCCTGCGGCACCTGGTCGTGCCGTTGGACGAGCCGGTCAGGACGTCGAGTTCGACGCAGCGCCCGACACCGAGTGCACCAACTCCACCACCCGCGTCAACGCGTCCGGATCGGTGCTCGGCAACACCCCGTGGCCGAGGTTGAAGATGTGGCCGCGGGCGGCCTTGCCCTGCTCCAGGATCTCCCGGACCTTCGCCTCCAGCGGCTCCCAGGGCGCGAACAGCAGTGCTGGGTCGAGGTTGCCCTGCAGGCTGTATGACGGCCCGACCCGCCGGGCCGCCTCGTCCAGCGGCACCCGGAAGTCCACGCCGACCACCTCGGCGCCCGCCTCGCCCATCGCGGCCAGCAGCTCACCGGTGCCGACACCGAAGTGGATGCGCGGCACGTCGAGGTCCGCGACGGTAGCCAGCGCAGCGGCCGAGTGCGGCTGCACGAAGCGTCGGTAGTCGGCCAACGACAACGCTCCGACCCACGAGTCGAAGAGTTGTACGGCGCTCGCGCCGGCCGCGGCCTGCACCCGCAGGAACGTGCCGGAGATGCGAGCGAGCTTGGCACACAACGCGTTCCAGGTGTCGGGAGCGCCGTACATCAGCGCCTTGGTGTGCTCGTGGTTCTTGGACGGACCACCCTCGACGAGGTAACTGGCCAGGGTGAACGGCGCGCCGGCGAAACCGATCAGCGGTGTCCCGCCCAGCTCGGCGGTCGACAGACGCACCGCCTCCGCGATGTCCTGCACCTGGTCCGGCCTCAGCTCCGGCAACGCCTCGACGTCCGCCGCCGTACGCACCGGGCGCGCCACGACCGGACCGGTCCCCGGCACGATGTCGACATCGACACCGGCCGCTGCGAGCGGGACCACGATGTCGCTGAAGAAGACAGCCGCATCGACGCCGTGACGCCGCACCGGCTGCAGGGTGATCTCACAGACCAGCTCCGGCGTCCGGCACGCCTGGAGCATCGGCACGTCCGCCCGGACCTGGCGGTACTCGGGCAGCGATCGCCCCGCCTGGCGCATGAACCAGACCGGGGTGTGTGTCGTCGGCAGGCCGCGGGCGGCGCGCACCAGCGCGCTGTCGCGGGGGTCGGGAGCAGCAGTCACGCGCACGATCCTCGCACGGACCCGCAGCGCGCACGCCGGCACGGCGACCCGCCGGACCGAGATGCAGCAATCGAAGGGATGTACGACCTAGGCTGGCAGACGTGGGAAACCAAGACCTTGGCGGCGCGACGGCACCGGACTTTCAGGCGGCGGTTCGCGACCTGCAGAGCGTGCGTTTGCGGCCGGAGATCAGCCTGACCGAAGTGCCTGCCCCGAGGCGGATCGCCCCCTACTCGCTGGCCATGACCGCCGATGTCTGCAGCACCGTCCACCCCGACGACGCCAAGCTGGCGACCGGCCGTTTCGTGGTGCTGCACGACCCGGATTTCCCTGAGCCCTGGGAGGGTTCGTGGCGCCTGGTCACCTATGCGCGAGCCGAGCTCGAGGCCGAGACCGGTGCTGATCCACTCCTCGGCCAGGTCGGCTGGAGCTGGCTGCTGGACTCGCTGCGCGAGGCCGGAGCCGAGTTCCGCGCCGAAGCCGGCACGGTCACCCGCGTGCTGTCCGAGGGCTTCGGTTCGCTCGCCGAGGACGGCGGCAGCGTCGAGCTGGAAATTCGTGCGTCGTGGACACCGGCCGGACACGACCTGGGCACCCACCTGGCCGCCTGGACCAACCTCCTGTCGACCGTCGCCGGTCTGCCTCCGCTGCCCGAGGGCGTCGTCGCCCTGCCGGGGCAGCGCCGATGAGCGAGCGAAGCAAGCGACCTATCGGACTCAGGGCGAAGCGCGACTCCCGACGAAGGAGGGGGACGCGGTGAGCGCCGACCGAGGCGAGCATCCGAGCGAGGCGGCGGGGTCCCCACGAAGTATTCGGGGGAGCGAAGCGGAGGAGGAACTTCGTGGGGTGCCGCGAGTGCGGCCCGCAGCCGAGGGACGCGGCACGACAGAAGGATTGAGCGCGACGGAGGGTACGACGGACACCCCGGACGAAACGCCGGCATACCCGGTCCTCGCGGCGCCCGCCGACGGCATACCCGAGGTGATCGCCGACGAGCGCGGACTGCAGCGTGCCGCCGATGCCGTGGCTGCCGGGCACGGCCCCGTGGCGCTGGACGCCGAACGCGCCGCGGGATACCGCTACGGCAATCGCGCCTATCTGGTGCAGCTGCGCCGGGAGGGCGCCGGCACGTTCCTGCTGGACCCGGCCGCGCTGCCCGACCTGTCGCCGATGCAGGACGCGATCGGTGCCGCCGAATGGGTGCTGCACGCCGCCACTCAGGACCTGCCGTGTCTGGCCGAGGTCGGACTGCACCCACACGCGCTGTTCGACACCGAGCTCGGCTCGCGCCTGGCCGGCCTGCCGCGCGTCGGCCTGGCCGCCGTGATCGAGCACTACCTGGGCATCTCCCTGGCCAAGGAGCACTCCGCGGTCGACTGGTCGACGCGTCCGCTGCCGGAGCCGTGGCTCAACTACGCAGCCCTGGACGTCGAGGTGCTGGTCGCGGTGCGCGACAGGTTGCGTGAGGACCTCCAGCGGCAGGGCAAGCTCGACTGGGCGCTGCAGGACTTCGCCGCGCTCACCTCGTTCACCGGGCCCCCGCCGCGCACCGACCCGTGGCGTCGCACGTCGGGCATGCATCGCATCCGGGACAAGCGGGCGATCGCGCGGGTCCGTGAGCTGTGGCTGGTCCGTGACGCCATCGCGCAGGAGCAGGACATCGCGCCCGGGCGGATACTGCCGGACGCGATGATCGTCGAGCTGGCCAATGCCGCACCACGCACCGCCGAGGCGCTGCAGCAGGTCGGGTCGTCCCTGCGCACCTCGTCGCGCAGCCGCGCCCGGGCCGCCGGCCGCGGCACCGCCCGGTACGCCGCCCGCTGGCTCGATGCGATCGCGCGGGTGGCGGCGATGAGCGAGGCCGAGCTGCCGCCGGCGACCGTGCGCAGCGATGCGCCTCCCCCGCAGCGCACCTGGCCGGACCGCAACCCGCAGGCGGCTGCCCGACTGAACTTCGTGCGTGAGCGGCTGGGCGAGTTCTCCGAGCAGCACGACGTGCCGCTGGAGAACCTCATCACGCCGGACACTCTGCGCCGCGTGTTGTGGACTCCCCCGGATCCGTTGACCGACAGCAGCATTCGGCAGAAGCTCGCCGAGCTCGGCGCCCGGCCGTGGCAGGTCGACGTCGTGGCGCCATACATCCTGGCAGCGCCGAGCGGGCCCCCTGTTACTGACGAGTAACAAGTCCCGTAGAGTCGGAGACGTCAACTCGTCCCACTCTCGGGAGGCACCGTGCCCCGCACGCTTTCTGAGGTCGTCTTCGTCGACGGCGTTCGCACGCCGTTCGGCAAGGCCGGGGAGAAGGGCATGTACGCCCAGACCCGCGCCGACGACCTGGTCATCAAATGCATTCGTGAACTTCTCCGCCGCCAGCCCGACCTGGACCCGGCGAAGGTCGAGGAGGTCGCCATCGCGGCGACCACCCAGATCGGCGACCAGGGCCTAACGCTCGGTCGCGTCGCCGGTTTGCTCGCCGGCCTGCCCACCTCGACGCCCGGCTACTCCATCGACCGCATGTGCGCGGGCGCGATGACCGCCGTGACGAACACCGCGTCCAGCATCGCCTTCGGCGCCTACGACATCGCCATCGCCGGCGGCGTGGAGCACATGGGCCGGCACCCGATGGGTGAGGGCGTGGACCCCAACCCGCGGATCATCGCCGAGAAACTGGTCGACCCGTCGGCGCTGGTCATGGGCGAGACCGCCGAGAACCTGCACGACCGCTTCCCGCAGATCACCAAGGAACGCTGCGACGCGTTCGCAGTGGGCAGCCAGGAGAAGCTGGCCCAGGCGTATGCCGACGGGAAGATCCAGCCCGACCTGGTGCCCGTCGCGACGCGGCACGCCGAGAAGGGTTGGGGCCTGGCCACCACCGACGAGCCGCCGCGGCCGGGCACGACCGTCGCGGATCTGGCCCAGCTGAAGACGCCGTTCCGTCCGCACGGCAACGTCACTGCGGGCAACGCGGCCGGTCTCAACGACGGCGCGACCGCGTGTCTGCTGGCGTCCGAGCGCGCCGCCACCGAGCTCGGCCTGCCGGTCGGGATGCGGCTGGTCAACTACGCCTTCGTCGGTGTCGAGCCGGAGGTCATGGGCGTCGGACCGGTGCCGGCCACTGAGAAGGCGCTGGACCACGCGGGCCTGGACATCAGCGACCTCGGGCTCTTCGAGCTCAATGAGGCCTTCGCCGTCCAGGTGCTGGCGTTCCTCGACCACTTCGGCATCGCCGACGACGACGAGCGCGTCAACCTGTATGGCGGTGCGATCGCCACCGGTCACCCGCTCGCCTCCTCCGGCGTGCGGCTGATGACGCAGCTGTCCCGTCAGTTCGCCGAGCACCCGGAGGTCCGTTACGGACTGACCGCGATGTGCATCGGCATCGGCATGGGCGGCGCCGTCATCTGGGAGAACCCGCACCACCAGGACTACGTCAGCAGCGTGGACTCGAACACGTCGGAAGGAGCCGCGTGATGACCGACACACAGACACTCCCCCAGGTGGACGAGGTCGTCACGCACGCCCACCTCCAGGACGTCCAGCTACCGGGCGGCGCAGGCACTTTCGCGCTGATCACCCTGGACAACGGCTTCGACCACACCAAGCCCAACTCGTTCGGACCCGCCGGGCTGGCCGAGCTGGGCGAGGTCCTCGACACCGTCGCCGACCGCGCCCATCGCGGCGAGATCGTCGGTGCGGGCATCACCGGCAAGCCGTTCATCTTCGCGGTGGGAGCCGACATCACCGGCATCCCGTCGATCACCGATCGCGACCAGGCCTTGCAGATCGCCCGCGCGGGCCACGACACGTTCAGCAAGATCACCGCCCTGCCGGTGCCGACCTTCGCCTTCATCAACGGCGCGTCCATGGGTGGCGGGGTCGAGATCGCGTTGTATGCCGACTACCGCACCATCTCCTCCGACGTGCCCGCCTACGCGACCCCCGAGTGCTTCCTGGGGCTCGTGCCCGGCTGGGGCGGCACCTACCTCGTGCCGCACCTGATCGGCACCGAGAAGGCCGCTCAGCTGGTCATCAAGAACCCGCTGTCCCAGAACCGGATGATCAAGGGAAAGAACGCCTTCGAGCTCGGTCTGGCCGATCGTCTGCTGGAGCCGGTCACCTTCCTGGAGGACTCGCTGGCCTTCGCCGCCCGCGTCATCACCGGCGAGGAGACCGTCGAACGCACCTCTGTGGACACGTCCGAGGAGGCGTGGAACGGCGCGCTGGACAAGGCGCGCGCCGAGGCCGATGCCAAGACCGGGAAGGCGGCGCCGGCGCCATACCGGGCGATCGAGCTGATGCGCGCAGCGCGTACGGCGTCGCGGGAGGAGGCCTTCGAGGCCGAGAACCAGGCACTGGCCGACCTGATCATGACCGATGAGCTGCGCGCCGGGCTGTACGCGTTCAACCTGGTGCAGAAGCGCGCCAAGCGGCCGGCGGGTGCCCCGGACAAGTCGCTGGCCCGCAAGGTGACCAAGGTCGGCATCGTCGGCGCCGGCCTGATGGCCAGCCAGATGGCGCTGCTGTTCGCGCGCAAGCTGAAGGTGCCGGTGCTGCTCACCGACCTGGACCAGGAACGCGTCGAGAAGGGCGTGGCCTACACGCACGGCGAGATCGACAAGCTGCTCGCCAAGGGCCGCCTGTCCGCCGACGGCGCCAACCGGCTCAAGGCGCTGGTGTCGGGATCCACCGGCAAGGACGGTTTCGCGGACGCCGACTTCGTGATCGAGGCGGTCTTCGAGGAGATGTCGGTCAAGAAGAAGGTCTTCGCCGAGGTGGAGGCCGTCGTGTCACCGGAGTGCGTGCTCGCGACCAACACGTCCTCGCTGGACATCACCGAGATGGCGTCGGAGCTGACGCACCCGGAGCGAGTGGTGGGCTTCCACTTCTTCAACCCGGTCGCGGTCATGCCGCTGCTGGAGATCATCCGCGGCGACCAGACCGACGACGCCACGCTCGCAACAGCGTTCGCCACCTCCCGGGGCCTCGGCAAGACCAGCATCCTGGTCAAGAACTCCCCGTCGTTCGTGGTCAACCGGCTGCTCGGCCGCTTCATGGGCGACGCCGGCAGGATCGTGGACGAGGGCACCCCCATCGAGGTCGTCGAGCAGGCGTTCGCCGGGCTCACCCCGATGCCACCGTTCATGCTGATCAGCTTGGTCGGGCCGGCCATCGCGTTGCACAACAGCGAGACGCTGGCCGCCGCGTTTCCGGACCGGTTCTACGTCTCGCCCAACCTGGCCGCGGTGGTCGAGGCCAAGATCGGCAGCTTCTACGGCAGCGACGGGGCGATCGACAGCACGGTGCTGGAGCTGTTCGAGGCGCCGGCCTCGCCGGTGGAGCTCACGTCCGAGCAGGTCCGCGAGCGGGCCTTGTCGTCCCTCGCCGACGAGGTGCGACGGATGCTGGACGAAGGCGTCGTCCAGGCGCCCGAGGACATCGACCTGGCGATGATCACCGGAGCCGGCTTCCCGTTCTGGAACGGCGGCGTCACCCCGCTGCTGGACCGCACCGGGATCAGTGAGAAGGTGACCGGCCGCCGGTTCCTCGAGCCGGGGGTGGCCTCGGTCCGGTCCACGGACTGACCCGCGTCATACCACGGGACGTCGTAGATCGACCCGAAATGGGGCCCTGTGACACGCATCGCGTGTCGCGGGGCCCTGTTCCATCTCATATGTGAGCTACACTCGCCGCATGACCGATGACTACCTCTCCCGAGTCGGCACGCTGATCCGCGACGCGCGGCGGCACAAGAAGCTCACCCAGAACGAGCTCGCCGAAGCGCTGCAAACGTCGCAGAGTGCGGTCGCCCGCATCGAGCAGGGCAAACAGAACCTCAGCCTGGAGACGCTGGCCCGCATCAGCGAGGCGCTCGACACCGAGGTCGTGGCGGTCGCCTCGTCCACGCCCCTCAACCTGCGCATCAAGGGCGGCCGGAAGCTGTCCGGCGAGATCGACGTGCGCACCTCCAAGAACGCCGCGGTCGCCTGCCTCTGCGCGACCTTGCTCAACAAGGGCCGCACGACGCTGCGCAACCTGGCCCGCATCGAAGAGGTCAACCGCATCACCGAGGTGCTGACCTCGATCGGCGTCAAGACCCGCTGGCTACCCGACAGCAGTGACCTGGAGATCATTCCGCCGGCGAAGTTCGACCTCGCCGCCATGGACGAGACCGCCGCCCGGCGGACCAGGACCATCCTGATGTTCCTCGGACCGTTGCTGCACCAGTTCGACCAGTTCCAGTTGCCCAACGCCGGCGGCTGCGACCTCGGATCCCGCACCGTCGAGCCACACCTCTACGCCTTGCGCGCGTTCGGCCTCGACGTCGTCGCCTCGCACGGCTACTACCACGCCAAGGTCGACCCGTCGGTGCGTCCGGTCAAGCCGATCATCCTGACCGAACGCGGCGACACCGTCACCGAGAACGCCCTGTTCGCCGCCGCGCTGTACGACGGCGAGACGGTGATCCACAACGCCAGCCCCAACTACATGGTCCAGGACCTGTGTTTCATGCTGGAGAAGTTCGGCGTGCGCATCGAGGGCGTGGGCACCACCACCTTGCGGGTGCACGGCGTCAAGGAGATCAACAAGGACGTCGAATACCACCCCTCCGAGGACCCGATCGAGGCGATGACCCTCGTCGCCGCCGCGGTCGTCACCGAGTCGGAGATCACCATCCGCCGGGTGCCGATCGAGTTCATGGAGATCGAGTTGACCCTGCTCGAGGGCATGGGCATGAAGTACGAGATCGAGGGCGACGAATACGCCTCGGCCAACGGCAAGACCCGGCTCGTGGACATCACCACCAAGCCCGGTCCGCTGCGGGCGCCCAAGGACAAGATCCACCCGATGCCGTTCCCGGGCCTCAACATCGACAACCTGCCGTTCTTCGCGGTCATCGCCGCCTACGCGCAAGGCACCACCACCCTGCACGACTGGGTCTACGAGAACCGCGCGATCTACCTGACCGAGCTCAACGCGCTCGGCGGCAAGGTGCACCTGATGGATCCGCACCGGGTGATGATCGAGGGCCCGACCAAGTGGCGCGCCGCGGAGGTCATGTCGCCGCCGGCCCTGCGCCCGGCTGTCGTCATACTGCTGGCGATGCTCGCTGCCCCGGGTGTCTCGGTGCTGCGCAACATCTACGTGATCGACCGCGGCTACGAGGAGCTCGACACCCGGCTCAACAAGCTGGGTGCCGACATCCAGACATTCCGCGACATCTGACTCCGGCACGGGCAACCGTGACGCGGACCGCATTCTTCGATCATCCCGGCGTCATCGCGATGGCGCACCGCGGTTTCACCGACCACCCGGCCGCGCCGGAGAACTCGTTGCCGGCGTTCGGGGCGGCCATCGATCTCGGCTTCCGGTATGTCGAGACCGACGTGCACGCGACCGCGGACGGGCAGTTGATCGCTTTCCACGACGATCGGCTCGACCGGGTGACCGACCGCACCGGCGTCGTGGCGAAGCTGCCGTGGAGCTACGTGCGGCAGGCCAGGATCGCCGGCGCGGCGGAGATACCGACGCTCGACGCGGTGCTCGAATCGTGGCCGCACCTGCGGGTCAACATCGACTGCAAGGCACCCGGTGCTGTCGAACCGCTCGTGGCGGTCATCGAGCGACACCGGGCACATGACCGGGTCTGCATCGCCTCGTTCTCGGACACCCGCCGCCGCGCTGTGTTACGGCGCCTCTCCCGACCAGTGGCCACCTCCGGCGGCCAGTCGGTCATCGGTCGATTCGTGATCGGTGGACGCTCGCCGCAGTGGGCGCGTGTCCCCTTCGGACAGAACGCTCTTCGCGGTGTCGACTGCCTGCAGGTGCCGGTCTCGGCCAGCCGGGTGCGGGTCGTCAGTGCTGCAACACTGCGTCGGGCACATCGCGCCGGCGTCCAGGTCCACGTCTGGACGATCGACGAGGCGGTGCAGATGCACGCACTGCTCGACCTCGGCGTCGACGGCATCATGACCGACCGTGCCGACATACTGCGGCAGGTCCTCATCGACCGTGGCGAGTGGGTCGGCTGACTGGTTCCCGATTCGTTCACCGGCGACCCAACCAGCGACCGTTGCCGGTTACTCGCGCCGGTTACTCGCGCAGGTCAGCGGCGGCCGGAGCTGAACCCTGCCGCCGAGTGACCGCCACTGGAGCGACCGCCACCGGCGGACCGCCGGCCAGTGGCTCCGCGACCGGCCGACGACCGGCCGCCCGCCACCCGGCCGGCACTCGAACCACCGTTGGACCGGCGGCTGCTGCCGGAGCCGCCACTGGCCGACTGCGCGGAACTCGGTGCTGCGGAACCATTTACGGTGCGGCGGCTCTTGTTCCGGTTGCGCCCGGAACGCTGCCCGCTGCCGGTCTTGCGCGCGCCGGACGGCGATGCTGTGCCCTGCTTGCTCTTCGGCTGCTGCTGGGCCGCGGCAGGTGCGACATACCCGCCGTCGACCAGCACGCGGTCGCCGGGTGCCAGGTCGCGCAGCACCGGGTGATCGGTGTCGGCCACCTTGGTGGTGGTCGGCGTGATGCCGGCCGCCTTCGTCAGGTCGCGCACGTCCTTGCGCTGATCGTCGGTCATCAGCGTGATGACGGTGCCTTCCGCGCCGGCACGGGCGGTGCGCCCCGAGCGGTGCAGATAGGCCTTGTGCTCGGCGGGCGGGTCGGCGTGTATGACGAGCGCCACGTCGTCCACGTGGATGCCGCGGGCCGCCACGTCGGTCGCGACCAGCGTGCTCGCCGCACCGGAGTGGAAGGCGGCGAGGTTGCGGGTCCGCGCGTTCTGCCCGAGGTTGCCGTGCAGGTCGACGGACGGCACGCCGCGTTTGTTCAACTGGCGGGCCAGCGCCTTGGCGCCATACTTCGTGCGGGTGAAGATCACGGTGCGGCCGGGCGCCGCGGCCAGGTCCGCCAGGACCGGCACGCGAAGCTCGCGGTTGGCGACGTGCAGCACATGGTGACTCATCTTGGCGACCGGTGACTGCGCTGAATCCGCCTCGTGTGTCACGGGATTGCGCAGGAATTCGCGCACCAGGACGTCGATGGCCTTGTCGAGCGTCGCTGAGAAGAGCAGCCGCTGGCCGTTCTTCGGCGTCTGCTTCAACAACCGGCGCACTCCCGGCAGGAATCCCAGGTCGGCCATGTGGTCGGCCTCGTCCAGCACGGTGATCTCGACGGCGGCCAGTGAGCAGTGCCCCTGGCTGATCAGGTCCTCGAGCCGGCCCGGGCAGGCGATCACAATGTCCACGCCGGAACGCAATCCGCGCACCTGGGGGTTCTGGCCGACGCCACCGATGACCGTGAGCGTCCGGATCCCGGCGGTGTCCGCCAGCGGTTGCAGTGAGTCTTGGATCTGCGCCACGAGCTCACGCGTCGGCGCGAGGATGAGCGCTCGGGGCCGCCCGGCGGCGCGCTGGGTCCGGCTCTGCTGCAGACGGGCGACCAGCGGCAGGGCGAAGGCGTAGGTCTTGCCGCTGCCGGTGCGGCCACGGCCGAGGACGTCGCGTCCGGCGAGTGAGTCCGGCAGCGTCGCCGCCTGGATCGGGGTGGGCGTCGAAATGTCCTGTGCGGCAAGGACGTCGACGAGGCGCGAGGGCACGCCGAGGGCAGTGAACGATGAGGTCACGAAACTTCAATCTTGTCGGTTGCCTCGCCTGGCCAGCCGATTCCTGTGGTCAGGGGCTGCGCATGGAGCGTGCTCGACATGCGGATCAACTCGTGGCGAGAGCCGTGACGAGCAGATGGCACAAGGCTACCGGTCCGGGACCGGAATCGACGAATCGACAGGGCGTTCGGCGCCTGCACGGCACCGGCCAGCGTGCGCCCCCATGTGAGCAGCGCGACAGTCAGGATGGGGCGAACGCCTCAGAACCATCGATATCCTTGTCATGCCGATGAGTGACGCTGCGACCGGTCCCCTGCGCACCGCGTTCACCTTCGGTCCGCACGCCGGCGCACATCGTGTCGCGGCCCGGACCGGCATCTCGGTCTTCGTGCCGCTGGGCGTGCTGGTGCTGATCGATCACAGGGCGGCAGTCGTCGCCGTCGCCGGCCAGTTGGTGTCGTCGGCGTTCCGTTGGCACCCACCGGGATCCATCTTCCTGGTCTCCGGCATCACGGTCTGCGCATCCATCCCGGGCAAGGCCCACCTGGTCCCGGTCGCGGCTGCGGTGACGATGCTCAGCGCCGGATTCGCCATGCTGGTGGGCCGGATCGGTGCACTGCGCGAGCCCGCGCACCGGCCACGTGCAGTGGTCCCGTCCGCAGACCTGGGCGCGACACTGCGCGACCCGCTCCAACGCGGCACCGTCGCGCGGCTGTTGGCCGGCATCCTGCTCGCCGGGACCGTCGCGACCAGCTTCGGCGGCCCCCACCCGTCCTGGGCGATGGTCGCGGTCGTCGCGACCTTGACCGGCCCGCGGCGTCATACGCAGGTCATCCGGGGCGTGCATCGGGTCGTCGGCACCCTGGTCGGAGTGTTCGTGGCGTGGCCACTGCTCGAGACGCATCCCACGCCGATCGTGATGGTCGTGCTGATCATGGTGCTGCAGATGGCGGCTGAGCTGCTGGTCGGTCGCAACTACGCCGTCGCGCTGCTTGCCATCACGCCCCTGGCACTGCTGATGGGCCAGTTGTCGGCACCGCGGCCGATCGGCACGGTGCTCACCGATCGGGCGGTGGAGACCGCGCTCGGTGCGCTCATCGCGCTGGCCTTGCTGATCCCTCGGCGCCGGCGGTCGCCAGGATCCGCCGGACGACGGGATCGATGATCTGCGGCTCCCACTGGGCGCGTTCGGCCGCCGTCCCACGGTCGAGTGCCCGCTCCATCGCGCGAACCCGCGCGAGTTGCGCGATGAGCATCGCGTCGGGCATGACCGCCCGCAGCCGGCTGCTCGGCACCAGGTCCGCCCAGGCCGACAGGTAGGCCCGCACCCACCGTGCATCGCGTTCGGGGTCGGGCGGCATACCGAAGTGGCGTGTCGGACCGGCGAGCGCGATCAGTAGTGAACACAGCGGGTTTCCGACATACGCGTCACCCCAGTCGAAGAACCGGGAATCGTGGATCGCAGCCGCGGACCCCTCCGCGCAGAACACGTTGCCGGCGTGCAGGTCGTTGTGCTGGATGGTGTCCGGCAACTCGGACGCGGCCAATCGCTTCGCCGCCGCACGCAACGGAGCCGCGGCCGCTGGCCATGCGGCGCCACGCCCCGCGATCCAGTGCGCCACCAGGTCCTGCGGATCCCAGCGCGGCACTCCGGCGGCGACGAGGTCGTCGACCACCTCCATGGACGCACGCTGCAGCCGGGCATACCGCCGCAGCACACCGGACCACAGTCCGACGATCGTCTCGGCGTCGGCGACCTCGCGCAGCTGCGGTCCCTGGTCGGGCATCAACAGCCAACCGCGGTCCTCGTGCGATGCCCACACCTCCGGCAGCCGGTCGGGCGCGACCCGGGTGAGCAGTCGATGGATCGACGGCTCCGGCGACGTGCTCGGTGAACATGCCTTGAACCACGCCCGCCCCGCCGAGGTGTCCACCACGAGCTGGGTCGACCAGGCGCGGACCCGCGGCTGCCGGGGAGTCACCGGAACTCGCGTCAGGCCACGGCGTTCGAGGGACTCGTCGATCCAGCGGGTGGCTTCCTGCCGCCACCCATCGGTCTGCCAGAGCTGCGACGTCGAAGCGCTCACGCGTGCGACGACAGTCGCGCGATCAGCCGCGTGCCGATGACGTCCGGGGTGAGGCCGATCGCCTCCAGCACCTGACCGCGCGAGGCGTGCTCGAGATATTCCTTCGGTATGCCGAAGGTGTGCACCCGGGTCGCGACGTCGGCCTCGGCGAGCGCGTGCGCTGTCGCGACGCCGATCCCCGAGGTGACCAGGTTGTCCTCGACGACGACGACGTGGCGCACCGTGCGCGCCATACGCACGACGTCGTCGGACACCGGCAGGACCCAACGCGGGTCGACGACGAGTGTCGAATGTCCTTGCGCTTCAAGTTTTTCGGCGACTTGCAAGGCCGTGGGACACATTGAGCCGACACCGACGATCAAGACTTCCGGATCGGTCGCGTCGTGCAGCACGTCGAGAGAGCCGTCGGCGCGCACCGCCGCCAGCGGCTCGGCCACGTCGCCCTTCGGGAAACGGATCACGGTGGGCGCGTCGTCGACCACGACCGCCTCGCGCAGCTGGGCCTTGACCTGCTCGCCGTCGCGCGGCGCGGCCAGCCGCAGACCGGGCACGATGGAGCAGATCGACATGTCCCACATGCCGTTGTGCGAGGCACCGTCGGAACCGGTGACGCCGGCGCGGTCGAGCACGAAGGTGACCCCGGCGTGGTGCAGACCGGCGTCCATCAGCATCTGGTCGAAGGCGCGATTGAGGAATGTCGCGTAGACGGCGACGACGGGGTGCATGCCGCCGTACGCCAGGCCGGACGCCATGGTGACGGCGTGCTGCTCGGCGATGCCGACGTCGATGACCCGCTGCGGGTAGGCCTCGGCGAATTTGTCGAGCCCGACCGGGATCATCATGGCGGCGGTGATGGCGACCAGATCGGGCCGCTCGGCACCCAGCCGCACCATCTCGTCGCTGAACTCGTCGGTCCAGATCCGTCCGGCGACCTCGAACGGCAGGCCGGTCTCCGGGTTGATCTTGCCGATGCCGTGCATGTGGTCGGCCTGGTCGTCGAGCGCGGGCTGGTAACCACGACCCTTCTCGGTGATCACGTGCACGATGCACGGAGCACCGAAGGCGCGCGCGCGGCGCAGCGCCTGCTCGACCGCGGCCTCGTCGTGGCCGTCGACCGGTCCGACATACTTGATGCCGAGGTCCTCGAACATGCCCTGCTGCGGGTAGACGATGTCCTTGATGCCGCGCTTGACGCCGTGCAGGGTTTCGTAGACCAGGTCGCCGACCACCGGCGTGCCCTTGAGCGTCGTCTTGCCCCAGCCGAGCATCCGCTCGTAGTTGCGCGTCGTGCGCAGCGCGGCGAGGTGGTCGGCCAGTCCCCCGATGGTCGGGGCGTAACTGCGCTCGTTGTCATTGACCACGATCACCAGCGGCAGGTCGCGCTCGACCGCGATGTTGTTGATCGCCTCCCACGACATACCGCCGGTGAGTGCGCCGTCACCGATCACCGCGACGGTATGACGGTGTGGCTCGCCGCCGAGCACACGGGCCTTGGCGATGCCCTCGGCCCAGGACAGCGAGGACGAGGCGTGCGAGCTCTCGACGATGTCGTGCTCGGACTCCGCGCGCGAGGGGTAACCGGACAGGCCGCCCTGCTTCTTCAGCTGGGAGAAGTCGTGCCGGCCGGTGAGCAGCTTGTGCACGTAGGACTGGTGCCCGGTGTCGAACACGATGGCGTCCGAGGGCGACTCGAAGACACGGTGCAACGCGATGGTCAGCTCCACCACCCCCAGGTTGGGTCCCAGGTGCCCGCCGGTGCGGGACACCGAGTCGACCAGGAACTCGCGGATCTCCGCCGCCAGCTCGTCCAGGCGTTCGGCCGGGATCCGCCGCAGGTCCTCGGGTGACGAGATCGTGTCGAGCAGTCCCACGTCGTACGCGCCTTTCCTGGTCGGGTGTGCGTCGGTCGAGTCTACGCGTCGGTGGACGCTCTCCCTGTCAGGACGCCCGGGCCACGGGCCGGTTGCATCCGGTCGCCCGCAGCACGCAGACGCTGGTACCTTGGAGGACACACCTACCGACAGGGGAGCGCTTCGGCGCTGAGAGTGCGGCTCGCCCGCAGACCCTTGAACCTGCTCCGGTTAGCACCGGCGAAGGGAGTCACACATGGCAACTGTCAGCGCGCCCGAGCACCGGGCGTCCACCACCTCACTGCTGGCCTACCGCACCATCGACCTGGTCACGGTGGCCACCCTGGGCGTCGCCTCCGGCGTCGTCTTCTGGGCCTGGTCCCAGGCATGGAACGGCATCAGCACGCTCGCCCTCTTCACCGCTCCCCCGGTCCTCGGCCTGCTGAGCGGGCCATGGTTGATCGCCGGCGTGCTCGGCGGACTGGTGGTGCGCAAGCCCGGCGCGGCCATGGCAGCGGAGTTGATCGGTGCCGCCGTCGAGATGCTGATCGGCAACCAATGGGGCACCAGCACGCTGATCTCCGGCCTGCTGCAGGGGCTCGGCGTCGAGGTCGTGCTCGCCTTGGTGCTCTACAAGCGTTTCGGTGTCGTGGTGGCCGCACTCGGCGGCGCGATGGCCGGCGCACTGGAGATCTTCTACGAGTGGCACGCCTACTACTCGGCGTGGACCTGGAACTACAAGCTGGCCTATCTGGGCTGCACCATGCTGTCCGGTGCGGTCCTGGCCGGTGTGCTCGGCTGGTTGCTGGTGCGTGCGCTGGCCGCGACCGGTGTGCTGGACGCGTTCGGCGCCGGTCGTGAGCACCACGCCCGGAACGCGGTGTGACCGGCGCACACGCCACTCTGCGCGGCTTCGGCTGGCGCCCACTGGGACGTCGTGACGAGGTCGTCAGCGACCTCGACCTGACGTTCGCCCCGGGCCAGATCGTGCTGCTCGCCGGGGGCAGCGGCGCAGGCAAGTCGACGGTGCTGCGTGCCTTGGCCGGTCTGCTCGGCGACGCGGTGCCGGGCCAACGCAGCGGCACGGTCGAGATCGATGCACCGACCGGGCTGCTGTTGCAGAACCCCGCGGACTCGCTGGTGGCCGCCACCATCGGCCGCGAGGTCGCCTTCGGGCCGGAGAACCTCGGACTGGGCCGGGACGAGATCTGGCGTCGGGTGCACGAGGGACTCGACCGGGTCGGGCTGCGGTATGACGCGGACCGATCGACCTCGGCGCTGTCCGGCGGCGAACTGCAACGTCTCGCCCTCGCCGGCGTCCTCGCGGTACGACCCGGACTGCTGCTGCTGGACGAGCCGACGTCGATGCTCGACGACGAATCGGCCGCACGGGTCCGGCACTGCGTGCTGGATGCCGCACGCGCGAGCGGCGCCACGACGGTGATCGTCGAGCACCGCATCGGCCCGTGGTTGCCGCACTGCGACCGGGTCGTCGTCCTCGAACACGGCACGGTGATCGCGGACACCACTCCCGCGGTCTTCGTGTCCGAGCACCGGGACCGGATGCTCGATGCCGGGGTGTGGATGCCGGACGCGCCCGACCCGGAGCCCGTCCCAGTGGACCGAGCGCGGGTCGCGCCCGCGGCGCCCGGGCCGGAGCTGCGCGCCGACGCACTCCGGGTCGACCTCACCACGCGGTCGTTGCAGGGCCGCAGCACCCACCGCGCGCTCGACGGTGCCACGACGACGCTGCGAGCCGGCCGGCTGTCCGCCCTCGTCGGGCCGTCGGGAGCCGGCAAGTCGACCCTGCTGGCGGCGTTCGCCGGGCTGCTGCAACCCACGGCGGGCGGGGTGCTGGGCGCCGCACCTGCCTTCGCCCGGCGGCGTTCGGCCGACATCGCGGCCGCTGTCGGCTTCGTCCCGCAGAACCCCGAGCACGGCTTCCTGCGCACGACCGTGCGCGACGAAGTCGCGTGCACCGCAACGCGCCTCGGCCGAACGGTCGAGGTGGACGAACTGCTGACGTTGATGCGGTTGGACCATCTCGCCGGAGCGAACCCGTACCAACTGTCCGGTGGTGAGCAACGCCGACTGGCCGTGCTGGCCGCCCTCGCACACCGCCCGGGCGTCGTGCTGCTCGACGAACCCACTGTCGGGCAGGACCGGCACACCTGGGCGGCTGTGGTCGGCTGGATGCAGGCGGCCAGGGACGCCGGTGCCACCGTCGGCGTCGCGACGCACGACGTGGCGCTGATGCACCGGTCGGACGGCGTCATACAACTCAAGAGCGGGCAGGCGGTCGGATGAAGACCGTCATGTCACGCACCAACCCGCTCGCGCTGCTGGCCTTCGGGTTCTCCGCCGTGCTCGGTTCGTTCCTGGTCGATCGGGTGTCGGCCGCCGTGATCGTCGTCGCCGTGTATGCCGTGCTGGCGGCCCTCGTCGTGCCGAGCTGGCGCCCGTTGCGGTGGCGGCTGCTCGCCGTCGGATTCGCCGCGATCTCGCTGTGGTGGTCCTCGTGGCTGCTCGGCGGCCACGATCCGTCCCTGGCCACCGTCGCGGCGGGCCGCATCCTGGTGCTGGCCCTGCCCGGCGCGATCGTCGCGGCATTCATCGACCCGATGCGCTTCGGTGACGCGCTGGCCCAGAACCTGCGGCTGCCGGCGCGATTCGTCGGGGCGTTCGCCGCCTCCCTCACCCGCTTCGACCGGCTCGGCGAGACCTTCGAGCAGCTGCAGCGCACCCGCCGGATCCGCGGTTTCGGGCCGACCCGCAGCCCCCTCTCGCGGGCCGCGAGCACCGCGCCCCTGACCTTCGGGCTGCTCGTCTCGGCGATGCGCGGCGCGACCCAGCTCTCGCTCGCCATGGATGCGCGCGGCTTCGCGACCGCGCAGCGACGCACGTGGGCGCAGCCGTCACCGTGGCACCGACGCGACACCGTCGTCGTCGTGGTGGCGGTGCTGGTGACGATCGTCCTCCCGATCGCGCTGGGGTGAGCGCGACCGGGAGCTGACGGTCACCAGTTGGCCTCGCGCGGCGCACGCGGCAGCTTCAGGTGCGCCGGGTGGTTGATGTAGACGGTGCCGCCGCTGTGCGGGACCCAGACGTTCTCGAACTGCTCGCGCTGGTAGGTGACCCGCACTTCCTTGTTGTCCGCGATCAGGTGCGATGCCGGGTCGTTCATCACCGGGTCGCCGTCGGCGGTGAAGCCGACCAGCACCATCAGGTGGCCGTTGGTGGAGTAGCCGGCACCGTCCAGATCCGCACTCTTGAACGACACCGAGGTGATCACCGGCATCCCCGCGGCGATGAACGGCTCGGCCTCGGCGAGGTTGCGCAGCCGGGTGACGAAGCCCTCGAGCCCGTAGCGCGAGGTGTATGCCGTGTTGAACGGCCAGTTGCCGCAGCCCTCGTAGACGTAGTCGTAGGTGTTGCGTGCCGCGAAGTCGACCTGCGGGTCGGCGTATGACGGATCGACCCACGACAGATCGGCCGTGCTGGGCCCGCGCTTCCAGTACGCGAGCACCATCGACGACGATGTCGGTGAGCACCAGGCCTCTCCCCCGTTGTCCCACTGCGGGTACTGCCCGATGTGCTTCTCCTGGGAGAAGGTCGGCACGTCCAAAATGTGCTCCCGGCCCAGCGTGAACGTGCTGACCGGCACGGTCGCGTCGTCCGGCAGGGCGGACGAGACCGCGCCGAGGAAGCGCACCGTCGGGGTCAGCGACGTGCCGTGCGGACGCAGCAACTGCACCCGCAACTGGATGTCCTGCAGGGTGTGGGCGCCATACATGTGCAGTGTGTCGGTCCAGACGGTCCCGTAGTCGGTGCCCTGCCCATCGACCGACTGACGGTTGATGGCACCGCCCTGCGCCGGGTCGTTGCTGCACCAGCGGCCCATCACGAACCAGTCGGTCAGCGTGCCGTCCTCGGCATGTCCGCGGACGTTGACCTCGATCCAGGTGCCGTTCGGGGTGTCGGCGTTCCAGGAGCTGATCAGCTCGGTCAGCCCGAAGCCGTTGGTGCGCCACGGTGAGGTCCACGTGCTGACGTCATACAGCGTGCTGGGTGCGCCGGTGACCGTCGGGTCGGCGAAGGCGCGCGTGCCGGACGGGCGGGCGATCCGCAGGCCGTGCTGGTCGAAGTGCACGCCGGCACCCTTGCCGTGGGCCCAAGCCCGCGCACCGGTGAACCGGTGATAGCGGATGTGGCGCTCACTCCCAGCTGCGGCGGTGACACGCGACGCCGCCGACGCGACCGGCGCGCCGAACAACAACGCGCCGCCGGCCGCCATACCACCCAGCACCGCCTGGCGGCGGGTCGGCGACGGCAGATGCACCGTGGGGAGCAGCGCGGAACGATCGGACATGATCAGACTCCTTGAAGACCGTACGGGGGACGATCCCCTCAGTCTTGCGTAAAGGACGTCCACCGACGGAAGATCCGCGCAAAATATTTTCGCGGGCGGCAGCCCACGACCACTCGGGCGGGATCAGCCGACGGCCGCGAGACGACGACCACGAAGGCGGCCGGGCCCGAACGAACGTGTTCGACGGACCTGGCCGCCTTCGTACGAGGAGTCGGAGCAATCGGACTCTGCGGGGCTCAGTCCACCAGGGACCGCAGGACGTACTGCAGGATGCCGCCGTTGCGGTAGTAGTCCGCCTCACCGGGTGTGTCGATGCGGACCACCGCGTCGAACTCCACCGTCGAACCGTCCTCCGTGGCCGCGCTCACGTGGACCGTCGGGGGGATGTCCTTGCCCTCGTTGAGGGCGGTGACCCCGGTGATGTCGAAGGTCTCGGTGCCGGACAGCCCCAGCGACTCGATGGTCTCGCCCTCCGGGTACTGCAGCGGCAGCACACCCATGCCGATCAGGTTGGACCGGTGGATCCGCTCGAACGACTCGGCGATGACCGCCCGCACCCCGAGCAGCACGGTGCCCTTGGCCGCCCAGTCGCGCGAGCTGCCGGTGCCGTACTCCTTGCCGGCGAGCACGACCAGCGGGATGCCGGCCTTCGCGTAGTTCTGCGCGGCGTCGAAGATCGTCGTCTGCTCGCCGTCGTTGGTGAAGTCGCGGGTGAAGCCGCCCTCGACGTCGTCCAGCAGCTGATTGCGCAGCCGGATGTTGGCGAAGGTGCCCCGGACCATGACCTCGTGGTTGCCGCGCCGCGAACCGTAGGAGTTGAAGTCCTTGCGCTCGATGCCGTGCTCGCGCAGGTACTTGCCCGCGGGGCTGTCACCCTTGATCGACCCGGCCGGGCTGATGTGGTCGGTGGTCACCGAGTCGCCCAGCTTGGCCAGCACGCGGGCACCGTGAATGTCCTCGACGGGCTCTGGGGTCTTCGCCATACCCTCGAAGTACGGGGGCTTACGGACGTATGTCGACTCGGCATCCCACTCGAAGATGTCGCCCTCGGGCGTCGGGAGCGACTGCCAGCGCTCGTCACCGGCGAAGACATCGGCGTAGTCCTTGCGGAACATCTCGGTGGAGATGGACTGCGCCATGACCTGCTCGACCTCCGCCGGAGCCGGCCAGATGTCCTTGAGGAAGACCTCGTTGCCCTCGGCGTCCTGGCCCAGGGAGTCCTTCTCGAAGTCGAAGTCCATCGTCCCGGCCAGCGCGTAGGCAATGACCAGCGGCGGCGACGCGAGGTAGTTCATCTTCACGTCCGGGCTGATCCGGCCCTCGAAGTTGCGGTTGCCGGACAGCACCGCGGTGACGGCCAGGTCGTTGTCCTGGATCGCCTGCGAGATCGCCTCGTCCAGCGGGCCGGAGTTGCCGATGCAGGTGGTGCAGCCGTAGCCGACCAGGTAGAACCCGAGCTTCTCCAGGTAGGGCCACAGGCCGGCGTTCTCGTAGTAGTCGGTGACGACCTGGGAGCCGGGAGCGACCGAGGTCTTGACCCACGGCTTGGCGGTCAGGCCCTTGTCGACGGCGTTCTTGGCCAGCAGCGCGGCGGCGAGCATCACCGAGGGGTTCGAGGTGTTGGTGCAGCTGGTGATGGACGCGATCGCCACGATGCCGTGATCCAGCTCGAAGCTGCGGCCGTCCGCGAGGGTCACCGGGACCTTGCGGGTCGGGCGGTCGGCGCCCGCGCCCTCGTCGGCCGGCCGATCGCCACCGTTCTGCCCCTCGGTGGTGCCCTCCGGGCTCGGGTCGCTGGCCGGGAAGCTCGACGCGGTGCCGGCGTCGCCCTCGTGGTGCGACACGTAGGTCGGCAGCACCTTGCGGAACGACTCCTTGGAGACGGACAGCTCGATGCGGTCCTGCGGCCGCTTCGGGCCGGCGATCGACGGCACGACCGTCGACAGGTCCAGCTCGAGCCGCTCGGAGAAGCGCGGTTCGACGCTCGGGTCGTGCCAGAGACCCTGCTCCTTGGCGTAGGCCTCGACGAGCGCGACCTGCTCGTCCGTGCGACCGGTGAGGCGCAGGTAGTCCAGCGTCACGTCGTCGACCGGGAAGATCGCACAGGTCGAGCCGAACTCGGGGCTCATGTTGCCGATGGTGGCGCGGTTGGCCAGCGGCACGGACGCGACGCCTTCGCCGTAAAACTCCACGAACTTGCCGACCACACCGTGCTCACGCAGCATCTGGGTGATCGTCAGCACGACGTCGGTGGCGGTGGCACCCGAGGGGATCTCACCGGTGAGCTTGAAACCGACGACGCGCGGGATGAGCATCGACACCGGCTGGCCGAGCATCGCCGCCTCGGCCTCGATGCCGCCGACACCCCAGCCGAGCACGCCCAGGCCGTTGACCATGGTGGTGTGGCTGTCGGTGCCGACGCAGCTGTCGGGGTAGGCCTGCACGACACCGTCGGCGGACTCACGCGCCATGACGCCGCGGGCGAGGTGCTCGATGTTGACCTGATGCACGATGCCGGTGCCCGGGGGCACGACCTTGAAGTCGTCGAAGGCCGTCTGGCCCCAGCGCAGGAACTGGTAGCGCTCCTTGTTGCGGCCGTACTCGATCTCGACATTCTTCTCGAAGGCGTCAGCGCGGCCGAACACGTCGATGATCACCGAGTGGTCGATCACCATCTCGGCAGGTGCCAGCGGGTTGATCTTCTTGGCGTCACCGCCGAGGTCGCGGACGGCCTCGCGCATCGTGGCCAGGTCGACCACGCACGGCACTCCGGTGAAGTCCTGCATGATGACCCGGGCCGGCGTGAACTGGATCTCCGTGCTGGGGTTGGCGTTCTCGTCCCACTGCCCCACCGCGTTGATGTGGTCGGCGGTGATGTTGGCGCCGTCCTCGGTGCGCAGCAGGCACTCGAGCAGCACCTTCAGGCTGAACGGCAGGTTGGTGCTGCCCTCGACCTTGTCCAGGCGGTAGATCTCGTACGACTTCTCGCCCACGGCGAGCGTGTCCCTCGCCCCGAAGCTGTTGGTGCTCACATCGACTCCTTCGTCTCTGGCACTCATGGACGGCTTTATCTTGATGTCAAGATAAGTTAATCACAGCGTGCGTCGCGGCATCAGCGAAGGTCTGCCTAACTGTCGCCGGCCGGCGAGCACGCCCCGATCCTCTCACCGCCGGCGGCCGTATGGCGGGGCCGACCGCGTCAGCGTGCGGGCGACCACTGCGGGTCGCGCCCGGTGCGTGCGATGACGCGCGCCAGCCGCGTGGCGTCCGGGGCGGCGTCGACGGGCGGGCCGAACGGGGCGCCCCCGAAGACCTCGAAGAAGGCGTAGACGCGGTCGAGTTGACTGTCCACCGGCTCCATGGCCTGGCCCGTTGCACGTGCCAGGTCCCACCCGTGGACGGTCAGCTCCTCGGCTGCGACCACGGCATTGTCGGCCGCATCCATCTCCACCCCGCCCGCGGAAACCCTGCCCTGCCAGGCGGACTCGCGCTGCCACGCCGCAGCAAGGTCGGCCAGCGCCTCGGGGATCGCCGTCCGCCAGTCGTCGACGAGCGCCCCCGGCGGGTTCGGCGCCGTCTTCGTCGCATTGGCGGTGAAGACGTTGCTGAACTGGTGGATGTGCGTCAACAGGTCGGCCACCGTCCACTCGGTGCACGGTGTGGGCTGCCCCAGTTGGTCGTCACGCACCGCGCAGACCAGGTCGCTCATCAGCGTGGTGCCGTGACCCAGATCGAACATCGCATCGCCCCTTCGCCGTGGCCGAATCGCCCGTCGCCGGCCGCAGGACCACGCTACTGCGCAGCAGCGCCGGACGGCTCGATGATCGCCACGCACTCGACGTGGTGGGTCATCGGGAACACACCGGCGACGTTACGCAGGATTGTGGATCTTTGCGGGCGGCTGCGGCCAACGCCCGAAAATGGCCGCTGACCTGCAACGATGCCGACTTCAGAGGTTGCTGGCGTCAGGGGCCGGTTGCGGGCCGTTGCGACTCAAAGCGCGCCCAAACCGCGCCCTGCTGTCAGCGGGCTCCGACGATCGCAAACGCGCGCAAGGACAGGTCCGTACGCGACTCCCGGCCGCGCGTCGCGGCCAGCACACCTGACCAGCATGAAGCTGTCCATACACTCCCCCGACGAGCTGGTCGCGGCCATCCCACACCTACTCGGATTCCAGCCCGAAGAGTCGATCGTGTTCCTCCCATTGCGATCCGACCTCCCCGTCGCCCGCGTCGACATCCCCACCACCGCCCGCGACCGCGACGGCGTCTGGCAATCCATCAGCGACGCCTTCCGTCGCTATGCCCAGCCCGACTCAAACGTCGCCATCGTCTGTCTCAGCGCCGACCGGGAGCAGGCCCACGTCGTCGGCCAGGACTTCGCCGCCCGACTCGGGATCATCGGCATCGGTACGCCGATCCTGCTGTGGGCCGACGACACCCGCTGGGCCGATCTCGACACCGGCGACATGGGGCTGTGCACCGACACTGCCCGCGAGACCGTCGCCGCGGCCACCGTGCTCAGCGGACGCGCCCAACCGGCCGCGAGCCGTGAGTCTCTCGCTGAGTCGCTTGTCGGCGACCGGGAGCCCGTCTCGGCGTTGCTCCCGGAGACCCGTGCGACTGCACGGGAGAACACGGCCAAGGTTGAGGGGCGCTGGGCGCTCGTCCGGATGCAGCGGTTCCAGCGCGACGGCATCCGGCTTTCCGACGCCGACGCAGCCCGCCTCCTCGTCGCCGTCGAGTCCACGCCAACCCGAGACCGCCTCTGGCTCGACATGAACCGAGGCAACGCCGGTTCCCACGTCGTGCTGTGGACCGACCTGACGAAGCGCGCACCCGACGAGGTCCGGGCCGCCCCAGCCTCCTTGCTCGGCTTCGCGAGCTGGCTCAGCGGCCACGGTGCGCTGGCGTGGTGCGCCCTGGACCAGGTCCCCGAGGACAAGCCCTACGCCTTGGCCAACCTCGTCGCCGCCGCCGTCCAGAGCGGCATGCACCCGCGCGAGTGGGAGGCATCGAAGACCCCCACCACGGATCGCGGCACAGAGACGCTCGCCCCGACCCGGACGACAGCCCCGCAGGGCGCTGTGCGGCCCGCACACGGGATGTAGGGGCCGTCATGGACATCTCGTACCGTCGCACTCCCCCGAGCCTCTTGGAGCGCGCCTTGGCTCACCTCGTAAAGCGCCGACTCACTCCCACCACGCGCCTCCATCGGCTCGACCTCGTCCACGACGTCGACCTGGATGTCAGGCAGGCTCGAAGTGAGCCGCGAGTCGCTCGCGGACAGCGGCCACTTCGACTGAGCCGACGGCGTCGGTGAGCAGCTTGGCGAGCCGCTTTGGCCACAGCGCGTGGACACCTCGCGTGGTGAACGCTCCGCCGAATCAGCGGCCAGTCAGCCTCGACGAAGCAAAGTGCGCCGGTCACGGGCACCTCGCCGACGAGATCCCTGACGAGTTCGACCTGCTTGAGGACGCCGCCAACGAGCATTGGCTATGTCAAGTTGGTTTGGCCCCACGGTGACGGTTCGACTTGGCCCCACGCGGTTGACCGTTCGCCGGTTGCTCTCGGTCCGAATCGGCCGAGCTTAGGTGGTGGGGTTGGTGTAGGTCGCGATCGATATAGCGATGTAGTGGGTGATGAATGCGGTCGTGGTGAGGGTGTGGAAGATTTCGTGGAAGCCGAACCATCGTGGTGATGGGTCGGGGTGTTTGGTGCCGTAGACGATCGCGCCGAGGGTGTACAGGATGCCGCCGATGGCGATGAGGGTGATGACGGTGGGCCCGCCGGCTCGAGCGAAAGGGCCGAGGTAGAAGATCGCGGCCCAGCCGAGCGCGAGGTAGATCGGCACGTATAGCCAGCGGGGTGCGCCGATCCAGCAGATCCGGAACGCCATGCCCAGGATCGCGCCGCCCCAGACGAGGGACAGCAGGATGATGGCTTGTGTCTGGTCCAGCAGGATGAGCGCGAAGGGTGTGTAGGTGCCGGCGATGATCAAGAAGATATTGGAGTGGTCAAGGCGCTTGAGCCGGCGTTGCACGGCGGGGGTCCAGGTGCCGCGGTGATATGTCGCCGAGGTCGCGAAGAGTAGTCCGGCCGTCACGGTGAAGGTGATCGCGCCGATCCGAGCTGGCGTGTCGGGTGACAGGATGACCAGCACGATCCCGGCGGTGATCGCCAGGGGCGTCATCACCAGGTGAAACCACCCACGCAGGTGCGGGGTGATCACACCGGCCGTGGCCTCGGTGTCCGGTCCCCGGGCGTGGCCCGGCACACGAGATGAGCTCCCGTTACCCATGACTGCCGCCTTTTCTGCGCTGGGCCTCGTTGATGACAGGTCAGTCGAAGAGCTGCCCGTAGTGGGCTGTACCGCGGTCATCAAGGTGGCCGCCTTCGTTGTCCCAGGTGGCAGTCCCTTCAGGTGGTGCGGCGGGGTTCTTGTCGGCCGCTTGGGTGGGGTCGTTGATCACGGTCCCGTAGCCCGCCAGGACGATCTTCGCGAAGTGTGCGTCGGTGCCTGGCGGGATCACGGTCAGGACCAGTCGGGTGCCCCCGGTCAGGGACAGGTCGATGTTCTCGGGGTAGCGGGCGTGGGTGAACCAGCCGAGCTTGGTGATACCGAGTGTGGTGCAGATCTTGCGGGGTGCCAGCGGCCATTGCCCCTGGGTGTAAGAGATCCGCGCGATCCGCTCGTGGAAGTGGTCGTGCACCGCTACGTCAAGGTCGGCGATCTCGGCGGCCAGGTCCGTGCTGTGGGGCCACCACGCACCGTCGGAGGGACCGGTGTCGCGGGTGCCGCTCAGACTCCAGCGCGTGGTCGTGGTGGCCGATGCGACCGGTGTGGCAGTCGCCATCAGGACCACACTCCGGGACGTGATGGCCCTAGTGGTTCGATCGGGTGTGTCGGGGTCCGTGGCCCGGTCAGTGTCGGCCAGCCATAGACGATCCAGCAGGCAACCAGGCGGATGGGTGTTGTGAACATGATGGGCTCCCTTCGGGAGCTACAGAAAGACGTGAATCTAGAAGTCGAGACGGCCGGGGAGACCCCGGAAATCAGCAGCGAATGCGCCTCTACCAGAACGGTATTCGGCGTGCGCGAGAGTGGAGATGTTGTCGGCGACATGCACCAGGGAAAGATGATGAACGCGCGTCCGTCGACACGAGTCGTGGCCGACGACGCAGGGTAGGTGAAGCCTGATCGGCCTCGCACGAAACGTTCCCTGCGCTATCCATGATACGCCCGGTCCGGACCGCGGTCAGACCACGACGACGTAGAGCCGGCCAGGATTGCATCTGGTGGGGTTCACATCCTGGGGGCGCATACTGCATGGATGGCTTCCTTACCGGCACGGCGGCACCACCTGACCAGCAGCCCCTTCCAGCCGGCCGTCGAGCCCGAAGTCGAACAGTACGACTGTGGTGATCTGGTCTGTCACGACACCTACGGCATGGGCCGAGTCATCGGTACGGAAGCCTTAGCGGTCACGGTCGACTTCCGCTCGAGCGCGCAACGCATCGCCAGCCCCTTCGGCAAGATGACCAAGCTGTAGCAGCTCAGTCATCGCGGCGACGATGAGTCGCGCATGCAGTTGCTGATTGGTCAGTGACGGGCGCGCCTTTTCGGTCCGCCGGAATAGACGTTGATGGTTGACGGTTCAAGTACATGCGAAGCCTAAAGACCATGCTCACCGAACCCGTGGAAGGAACTCTCATGACCATTGCCGTGACCGGCGCTACCGGCGCCCTCGGACGCCTCGTCGTCGACTCTCTGCTCACCACGCAAGCACCCAGTGACGTCGTCGCCATCGTCCGCGACGCCGACAAGGCCGCCGATCTCGCTGCCAAGGGTGTCGAGGTCCGGGTGGCCGACTACGCCGACACCGACGCGCTCGGCAAGGCCCTCGTCGGCGTCGACAAGGTGCTGCTGATCTCGTCCAACGAGGTCGGCCAACGGTTCGCCCAGCACCGCAACGTCATCGACGCCGCCACCTCCGCTGGGGTTCCCTACCTTGCCTACACCAGCCTGACCAAGGCCACCGAGAGCAGCAATCCGCTCGCCCCGGAGCACCAGCAGACCGAGGAGTACCTCGCAGCCAGTGGCCTCGCCTACACCGTGCTCCGCAACAACTGGTATCACGAGAACTACCAGGCCCAGCTGCCGGCGATCGCCGAGTCCGGCGTACTCGCTGCTGCTGTCGGCGACGGTAAGGTCGCCGCCGCCTCTCGCAAGGACTTCGCCGATGGCGCCGCCAAGGTGCTCACCACCGACGGCCACGAGGGCAAGGTCTACGAGTTCACCGGCGACACGGCGTTGTCCTACGCCGACATCGCCGACGCGTTCGGGCAGGTCACTGGCAGCGAGGTCGTCTACCAGCCGGTTGCGGCGGCCGACGTGGTTGCCGCGATGGTGCAAGCCGGCCTCGACGAGGAGACCGCGGGCTTCGTCGCGGCGATCGACACCAGTATCGCCGAAGGCACGCTCGACCTGGTCGACCCGATTCTGGGCCAGCTCATCGGCCGGCCCACCACAACGCTGGTCGACGTCCTCAGGGCGGCCTGAGGCGCGACCCCGGGCGAGTTCTGGGTCACGTCGCCACGCCATGGAGCGACAGCGCAAGGGGCACGTCAGGCCCAGATGTACTCCTCGGCGATCGCGCCGTCGCGCCACTTGGCCACAGTGACCATGCGGTCACCGTTCTCGAACTCGCCAATGACACAGGTCCACTCGCCCGAACCGAACCCGATCGGCTGGGACGTGATCTGCGGCGGCGTACCGCCCGCTGACTCGACAAAAGGGCTCTTCCCAGATGAGGGTGTAGGTCGGCCGGGCGCGTCGGTCCGCAGGTAGACGTCGAGGTCTCCCGACGATGGAGGTTCCTACGCCATCCATCCGAAAGACCTCGACGTGACCGACGCTACCTCGCCGGCCGGCTTCGGCCGCCCTGACCTGACCGCCTTCGCGTCTCATCCCAATCGACCCTGATCGAGTCTGCTGACCCCCTCGACGAGAACGCAGCGACATCACAGCCACCCAACCCCGACCGTCCGGGAAGCCGGGACACGTCACATGGCCTGTGCTGCGGGCGTGTCGAGTGGGTCGTCCAGGGGCGACGCAGGAGCGTCGACGCGACGTGCTGAGAGGTGGTTCCAGTCGAGCACTAGGACACCGGCTACAGGCATGGCGATAGGTCAGGAACGGCGTCGCTCCCTACGCAGGAGGGAGCGCAGAGTCTCGGCGTTCGCGTAGCCGACCCGTAGCGCGATCTCGGCGGAGGTGAGGTCCGTGGTTGCTGAGAGGTGCCGAGCTCGTTCGATGCGAAGCCGTTGGACGAAGCCGAGCGGAGTGAGGTTGAGCGCCGCACGGACTCGTCGTTCGAGGGTGCGCCGGCTGGTGCCGAGCGACTGCGCGACGAAGGCGACGTTGAACGGTTCGTCCAGGCGGGCGCGCACGAAGCGTTCGAACTCGACGACGATCGGGTCCTCGTGCCGGAGATGTTCGTAGGCGACGAAGGCCGCCTGCGACGGACGCTCGTCGATGATGAGGAGCTTGGCGACATGTTGGGCCAGGTCGGGGCTGATCGATCGCACGAGTGAGAGCGCGAGGTCGATGTGGGCGAACGCGGCGCCGGCGGTGACGAGGTTCCCGTCGACCACGACCATGGTGTCGAGATCGAGGGCGACGGTCGGATAGCGCTTCAGGAACTCCGGCCCCAGGAACCAGCTGGTCGTCGCCCGCCGATGATGCATCCGTCCGGTCTCGGCGACAGCGAACACGCCGGTGCACGCCGCGGCGATCCGGGTGGTCGCGTCGTCGAGGCGCCCGAGCGAGGCGATAACCGAACGAGCATCTCGGCTCTGGAGGGCGTCGTTGGTAGCGGCGGCCGTGAGGGTTCCAAGCGCAGGGACGACGACCACGTCGAACTCTGCGGACTCCGACAGCGGGTGGTCCACCGACAGGGTCATCGATGCCGTCGTGGTCACTCTCCGTTTCGGTCCGAGGATGGCGAGTTCGATCGGGTCGATCCGCGGGTCGACATCGCCGCGGGCTCCGTCGGCCACCCGCACGATGTCGATGACCGACGCGACAGCCGAACCGAAGCAGCCGTCGATCGCGATCAGTCCGATACGCATGGCGCGAACAATAGCAATACTGCCGTATACGCCACTTCTCACCTGCCCTTGCTCGTCATACGCTGAACTCGCTTCACCAAGAAACCTCGACACCTAGGAGAACCCCTCATGTCCGCACCCGCATCACTTCCGTATGCCTTCGTCGCCAAGATCGTCGCGGCCGATGGACAGCACGACGCGCTCGCCGATCTGCTCGCCGGCGCTGTCGCGCTCGCCAACGAAGAAGTAGGAACGATTGTCTGGTTCGCGGTCAGGACCCACGCCGACACCTTCTGGATCTTCGATGCATTCCCCGACGAGGCCGCTCGCGACGCCCACGCCAACGGCGCCATCGTCGCAGCCCTGATGGCCAACCAGCACCTCCTCGGCGCAGCACCCGAGATCCTGGCGGCCGACGTCCTCGCGTCCAAGCTCCCGTAGTCCGCCAACGCACGAGACGATCGCGCCCCGCCGAGCCGTCGCCGGGTCGCGACGCAACGCCACGCTGCGTTGCCGAGCGGTGCGAGGCCTATCGGCACACGGACAGGATGCCGGCCGCGAGCGCTCAGCCGGCGAGGGGTCCGTCGCAGAGGAGAGCGACGTCGGTGTCGGGCAGAGCCGTGAGGCCAGCGCATCGCGCGACCACCAGAACCGAACCGCCCCTGCCCTGCGTTTCCGCAGGTCAGGCGCTGTTCGCCGGAGCCGCCTGTCGGAATCGAAGCGACGACCTAATCACGTCGGCTTTGCGTCTATCGCTTGATCATCTTCGGGGCCGGCGCCAACACCCCGACTTGCATCACCGCAGGTCAGAGCGGGTTTTCGTCAGCAATGCCACGCACTCGACGTGGTGGGTCATCGGGAAGGCGTCGAACGCACGCAGCGACACCAGCTCGTAGCCGCACTCGGCGGCATACGCCAGATCACGCGCCAGCGCGGCCGGGTCGCAGGCGATGTATGCCGCCCGCCGCGGGCCGCGGGTCAGCACGTCGCGGACGACGGCACGTCCGGCGCCGGACCGCGGCGGGTCCAGCACCACCAGGTCGACCCGGTCCAGCATCTCGTCGACCGGGATCATCCAGTCGCCGGTGCCGATGTCGGCACGCTGCAACGTCGCCTGCCCCAGCCCGCCGATGTTCGGTCCGCCGTCGCGCACCGCTCGGGCGTCTCCCTCCAGGCCGAGCACCCGGCCGGCCGGCCCGACCGCGTCGGCCAGGAACGCCGTGAAGACACCGACCCCGGCATACAGATCCAGCGCCCGCTCCCCCGTCCGCGGCTCGAGCCCGTCGAGAGCAGCGCCGACGAAGGTCGCCGCCGCCCCCGGGTGCACCTGCCAGAAACCTCGCGCCGACACCCGGAAGTCGCGCGTGTGCTCCCCGGGCGGGCCCACCCGTTCCACGACGTCGGGCACGCCCGCGTCGCGCACCGGCAGGTCCACGGCCACCACCTCCCGGTCGGCGGCGACCGCGACGTCGACGCCGGTGACGCCCGGCTCGGCGCGCTCCTGCAGCAGCCCGGTGGCCGCGATCTCCGGCACCGCGATCAGGCAGTCGTCGACGGGCACGACGTCGTGCGAGCGATGCTTGCGCAGGCCGAGCCGGCGATCCGGCGCCACCGAGAACTCCACGCGGGTCCGCCAGCGCAGGCCGTTCACGTCGCCGGACACCGCCTCGACCGCGCCGTCCCACTCCAGGCCGGCCAGTCGCCGCAGCTGCTCGCGCACCACGCGGGTCTTCAGCTCACGGCCGAAGGCTGCAGAGGTGTGTTGCCAGTCGCAGCCGCCGCAGGCGCCCGGGCCGGCGAAACGGCACGGAGCCTCCCGCCGCTGCGGCGACGCGTCCAGCACCTGCACGGCGTCCGCGCGCAGGAAGCGCGATGTCGTGCCGCCGTCGGTGACCCTGGCGACGACGCGTTCGCCGGGCAGCGCGTGCCGCACGAACAGCACCCGCCCTTCGTGCCGGGCGACGCAGAATCCTCCGTGCGCGACGTCACCGACCTCGACCTCGAACTCGGTGCCGACCAGCGAATCACCGCGGGCGGCTACGCGCTCGCGCCGGTTCCCCCGGCGCTGCTGACCCTTGCCCGAGCGGCTCATCGGCCCCTCCGGACCGAGCCGGGCGCCGGACCGTCATACCGCATCTCGTGGCCCTGGCTGGAGCGCAGCTGCCAGGGCACGCTGGCGACCATCACGCCGGGGGTGAACAGCAGCCGCGACTTCAGCCGCAGCGCCGACTGGTTGTGCAGCAACTGTTCGTACCACCGGCCGACGACGTACTCGGGGATGTAGACCATCACCACGTCGCGCGGGCTGTCCCGCCGGATCGTCTTGACGTACTTGATGATCGGCCGGGTGATCTCCCGGTACGGCGAGGCGATGATCTTCAGCGTCACCGGGATCTCGCGGCGGTCCCACTCCTCCTGCAGCGCCCGGGTCTCCTCCGGGTCGACCTCGACGGTGATCGCCTCGAGCACCGACGGCCGGGTGGCGCGCGCGTACGCGAGCGCGCGCATCGCCGGCTTGTGCAGCTTGGAGACCAGCACCACAGCGTGCACCCTGGACGGCAGCAGCTGGTCCTCGGCGGACTCGGACAGTTGCAGCTCCTCGCTGACGTGCGTGTAGTGCCGCCGGATCTGCACCATCAGCGCGAAGAGCACCACCATCGCCGCCACCGCGTATCCGGCGCCGTGAGTGAACTTGGTCAGCAGCACGACCACCAGCACCGTGCCGGACATCGCCGCGCCGACCGCGTTGATGACGCGGGCCCGCTTCATCCGGGCCGGCGAGGTGGGCGGGTCGTCCAGCCGCAGATTGCGGTTCCAGTGCCGGATCATGCCGATCTGGCTGGTGGTGAAGGAGACGAAGACACCCACGATGTACAGCTGGATCAGCCGGGTCGGTTCGGCCTGGTAGACCACCACGAGCAGCATGGCGACGCCGGCCAGGATCAGGATGCCGTTGGAGTAGGCCAGCCGGTCGCCCCGGGTGTGCAGCTGCCGGGGCAGCCAGCCGTCGCGGGCCAGGATCGAGGCGAGCACCGGGAAGCCGTTGAATGCCGTGTTGGCCGCCAGCACCAGGATGACGCCGGTCACGATGGCGACGAAGACGACGCCGGGCGGGAAGCCCTGGAACACCGCGTGTGACAACTGACCGAGCACCGTGTCCTCGGTGTAACCGCTCACCGGCTTGCCGTGCAGCAGCAGGTTCCCGGGGTGGTCCGGGTCCTGGATGTGGATGCCGGTCCAGTTGGCCAGCGTCACGATCGACACCAGCATCACCACCGAGATCGAACCCATCAGCAACAGCGTGCTCGCGGCGTTCTTGCTCTTCGGCTTCTTGAACGCCGGCACCCCGTTGGAGATCGCCTCGACACCGGTGAGCGCAGCACACCCGCTCGAGAAGGCCCGCAGCAACAGGAACACCACGGCGATCTGGGACAACGTGTCCATGTGCGGCTGCGGCGCCAGGGTGAACTTCGCGCTCTCCGCCAACGGCAGGTCGCCCGCCAGCTTGCGGATGACACCGACGATCGCCAGCGCGATCACCCCGAGCATGAACAGGTATACCGGTATGGCGAAGAAGCTGCCCGACTCCCGCACCCCTCGCAGGTTCATCGCGGTCAGGGCGACGATCAGCAGGACCGCCACGATCACCTCGTGCCCGTGCAGGAACGGCATGGCGGAGGCGGCGTTCTGCACACCGGAGGAGATCGACACCGCCACCGTGAGCGTGTAGTCGACCAGCAGCGCGGACGCGACGGTCAGTCCCGCCTTCGGGCCCAGGTTGGTGGTGGCCACCTCGTAGTCGCCGCCGCCCGAGGGGTAGGCGTGCACGTTCTGTCGGTATGACGCCACGACCACGGCCATCACGAAGACGACACCGAGGGTGATCTGCCACGAGTGGGTGAAGGCGAACGATCCGCCCGCCAGGCCGAGGGTCAGCAGGATCTCGTCTGGCGCGTAGGCGACCGACGAAAGCGCGTCGCTGGCGAAGATCGGCAGCGCGAGCTTCTTGGGCAACAGGGTTTCACCCAGTTTGTCGCTGCGCATGGCGCGACCCACCACGATGCGCTTCAGCGCGCGACCGGTCCCAGACACAACGCGTGAGTCTAGGGCCCGTGCCGACGTCGTCGCACCACCGCTCCGGTAGCGTTCAGTGCGTGTACTTCGTGATCATGGGCTGCGGCCGGGTGGGAGCCACATTGGCGCTGAGCCTGGAGAAACACGGGCACGAGGTCGCGGTCATCGACCGCGACGAGGCAGCCTTCCGCCGGCTCGGCCCGAGTTTCGAGGGCCGCCGGGTGTCGGGCATCGGCTTCGACCGGGAGACGTTGTTGCGTTCCGGCATCAAGGGTGCCGACGCGTTCGCCGCCGTGAGCAGCGGCGACAACTCCAACATTCTCGCTGCCCGCGTCGCCCGTGAGACCTTCGGCGTGCAGCACGTCGTGGCCCGCATCTACGACCCGGGTCGCGCCGAGGTCTACGAGCGGCTCGGCATACCGACAGTTGCGACCGTGCGGTGGACCAGTGACCAGATCGTGCGCAAGATCCTGCCGATGGGTGCACTGCCGGTGCACACCGACGCCAGCGGCAAGGTGATGATCGCCGAGGTGCCGCCGGACTCGTCCTGGGTCGGCACGCCGCTGCGACACATCGAGGAGGCGACCGGCGCGCGCGTCGCCTACCTGACCCGGCTCGGCGACGGGATGGTGCCCGACAACGACTCGGTCTTCCAGGAGGGCGATCTGCTGCACCTGTGCCTGCCCAGCGCACGTGTGCACGAGGTCGAAAACGTGCTCAAATCCGCCAAGCCGGTCGACTGACCCGCGAGACAGCTGCATTTTCAAGGAGATTCGTCAGATGCGCGTTGTTGTCGTCGGAGCCGGGAGCGTGGGGCGCTCGATCGCCCGCGAGTTGATCCTGCGCCATCATCAGGTGCTGATCATCGACAAGTATGCCGACGAGGACCGCTCGAGCTCGGTCCCCGAGGCGTCCTGGCTGCTCGCCGACGCCTGCGAGATCTCGACGTTGCGCGAGGCCAACGTGGAGACCTGCGAGGTCGTCGTCTGCGCGACCGGTGACGACAAGGTCAATCTCGTCGTGTCGCTGCTGTCCAAGACGGAGTTCGGTATCGGCCGCACGGTGGCTCGGGTGAACAATCCGAAGAACGAGTGGATGTTCGACGAGGCGTGGGGTGTGGACGTCGCGGTGTCGACACCGCGGTTGATGACGGCGTTGGTCGAGGAGGCCGTCAGTGTCGGCGACCTGGTCCGGCTGTTCCAGTTCCAGCAGGGCAAGGCCACCATGGTGGAGATTACGGTCCCCTCGGACAGCCCGAACGTCGGACGCGCGGTCGGTCAGTTGGAGCTGCCGCCGGACTGCGTGCTGGTCGGCATCATCCGCGATGAGATGCCGATGGCGCCGGATCAGTACGACACGATCGAGGCACTGGACGAGCTGCTGCTGCTGGCGACCCCGGAGGCCGAGCAGTCACTGGGCGCCGTACTCACCGGTCGCCCGGCGGACCAGATCCGCACGCACTCCCCCGCGGGTGAATGACCTTCTGCTGATGAAAGCGACCGAAGCGATCACCAACCTGCACACCGGCGATGTTGAGCGGGCGAGAGAGTTCTTCCGTTTCCTCGGCCTGGAAGAGGAGACCATGAACCAGGGCTGGGTGGCCCGATTCAGCTCTCCGGACTCGGGCGCATGCGTCCAGGTCGTGACCCACGACGCAACTGCGCCGGAGGACTCCGTCATGACCATCAAGGTCGACGACGTCGATGCGGCGTACCACGCGGCACAGCGACGCGGCTACGAGATCGTGCACCCGCTGACCGATGAACCGTGGGGCATTCGCCGGTTCTTCGTCCGAAGCCCTGATGGGCACGTGATCAACGTCGCTGCGCACCGCGCCTGAGGGCGGGCGCACCGCGTCACCACCCGGGCGTGCGGGAAATCGATCGGCTCATCGAGAACGACGATGCTGGGGCGCGCGAGCTGATGTGGACCGTCGACCGCTGCGAACTGCTCCCCATCCGCTGATTTCGATTCGGTGACGTTCAACCGCGCGAATGCTCCCACAGCGATACTGAAACGCATGAGGGCGATGCCTGGTGTCGGAAGGGGTCTAGTGCTCGCCTTGCTGTCGATCGCGGCTGTCTCCAGTTGCGGCGCGCAGCCGCAGAGCTCCGCCGATGGCGATTGCGGTACCCGGATCACGTTCAACGGCAACACTTTCCGGTCACACAACCTGGTGAACCCCGAAGCACCGACTGATTTTGACGTGCTGGGGACCGGCAACACCGTCGGCTGCGACGAGAAGCCGATTCATCGAGTCGCCATACACAGAGTTCGCGGAGTCGATCCCACGGTCGCCATTGCGGTCATCGACCCCAACGCACATGGCGTGTACATCCGGGAAGGCACCACTCCGAAAGACTGGCCGGCATTGGTCAAAACACCCACCGTCACCTCCCGCTGACGCGGACAGAACTGCTCGGAGCCGCTGGAACGTAACAGTCCGCGGTCAAAGGACAACGGAGGTCGCGAAAGGCCAGGCGACCGCCTCAGATGCTCAATTGACCCTGCGAGATGGCCCCTTTCGAGCTTCAGCCGTGTCTCGATAGCCGACGCCGCACGACGCTGGCCCCGTCCGCCAAAGCCCCCGAAGGTGAACCGCCTGATGTACGACTGTCCTCCTATGACGTGGCCATCCGGCACCCGTTCAAGACGCGCCTGGCACCGCTCATGCGGCAGGGCGGTCCGCCGGTGCCAGATTGCTCATCCGGCCGGGGGTCAGGTCCCAGGCCACGCCGTCGGCGGTGACGACCGCGAGGTATCCCTTGGCGTGGACCACGCCGTGATGCCGCGTGCACAACAGGGTCCCGTTACCGACGGCGGTGGGGCCGCCGGCCCACCAGGGAATGATGTGGTGTGCCTCACACCACCCCGGCGGCCGGTCGCAGCCAGGGAACGTGCAGTGCTTGTCCCGCACAATGATCGCCGTGCGCACCGCTCCGGTGAACAGCCGCACTTCCCGACCGACATCCAGTGGCTGACCATTGCCACCGAGAACCACCGGGATGATGTCTGCGGCACAGGCCAGCTGCCGCGCGGTGGCGGCGTCGAGCACCTGTCCGGTCGCGGTCACACCGAAGCCCTGTCTGCCGAGTCGACGCAGCAGGTTGTCCAGACCCATCGTCACGATCACCTTCGCGGTGGACCGCATCGCTTCCGGGTCGGCGCACCGTGCGGCCGCCCCGAGCAACTCCATCAGCGCATCGGCTCGGCGTTTGCCCGGGGTGCGCTCATCGCGGAGGGCGGCACCGGTCCGCGGGTCCTTGCCCGGCCGGGGAGCGGACAACGCGGTGATCGCCTCAAACATCTGCGCGGCGTGCGCGGGTGACAGGACTGCGATCATCTCCCTCAACCCGCTGGGCAGCTCACGCCAGGACAGTGACTCCGCGCGTTGCGCCCTCTCCTCCGCGTCCGGCAGCTGCTCGTCCCCGAACTCGGCGATGATCCGCTTGGTCAAGCCACGCAGATCGGCCCGGGTGCTGCCCGCCCGGGTCAGCTGCAGGTAGTAACCGAGCACCTGCTCCCGCCGGGCGTCCGGCAGGGCGACCATCGCCTTGGGCACCTCGGCCAGCACCGTCACCAGCATCGAGACGCTCAACTGGCCGGCCACGAACACTGCCCGCAAGGTCGCATTCTCCGGCCGGTTGATGGACTCCGCGGCCACCGTCAACCGGCTCGCCTCGGCCGGCTCCAAGAACGCTGCCCGATCGGTTAACCACTGCCGTGCCCCGCCGCTGCTCCCACGCCCGGACCCACGGCGGCACTCCTGCCAAGACCCCACCGGCATCCGGCACGGCATACGCCGACAGATCCACCGGGTCCGGAAACCCGCCGAACCGGGGACCATCCGACGCGGCCTCCCGATTTGCTCCCATGCTTTATCATACGTTTGTTCGATGTCTTGCGCAAGGGTCAGGCAGCGCAAAAGTCCCCAATATTCCAGTCCTGCAGCGGCTTTCGGTGAGTATGGCGAGACCTTGCCATGGGCTGAATGTCAGCGCGTTGCCGATTGGTGTGGACACGTTTCGGTGGACTGTCTTCGCCCCGCGCTCAGCATGGATCGCCGGGGCGGATCGTGCCGGCCCGCTGCAGGGTGACCGTGGTGAGACGCCGCACGAGCGTCGCAACCGACGAGCTGACCTCACCCCGCCGGTGATCAGTTCGCGCCGGGCTTGATCTCGTAGGAGGGGTTGAAGATCGTGGGGGTGCCCTTGAGGTAGGTCACCCGGCCGGTGACCTTCAGGTAGGTGCCCGGCTCGATGCCGGCGATCCTGCGCCGGCCGAGCCAGACCAGGTTCATGGTGCGGCTGCCGTCGTCCAGGTCGACGACCATGGCAGGCACCGAGTCAGCACGCGGGCGGAGGCTGACGCTGCGGACGGTGCCGCAACAACATGCGATGGACCGGTCGGCGGCGTCACAGATCGGGGTGGCGCCCAGCCTGCGGGTGCTCTCCTGCAGGTCGTCGTTCTCCAGCGAGTCGTCCGACTTGGTCAGCCGATCCGCGACCTTGCCCCACGAGGTCTTCCAGCTCATCTCAACGGACCTCGGTGATCTCCGGGCCGCGTTCGAACGGCTTGAAGTCGTCGGCGGTGTCGGACCGGTCACCGGTCTGATCCGGCGTGGCGTCGGGGTCCTGTGCTGCCGCGGCCTCGGCCTGCTCCTGCACGTCCTGCGGGATCTGCAGCGGCAGCATCTCGCGCGGCGCACGCGGCTCGCTGCCGCGCGTCACCACGGTCCGGCGCAGGAACTCGACCAGCTGGTCACCGGCGGCCTCGTCGATCGCGGCGTTGCCGGACAGCACGGCCCGCAGGAACCAGCGGGGGCCGTCCACGCCCACGAAACGGGCGGGCGCGTAGGTGGTGCGGCCGTCCGGCCCCTGCGTGGGCATCCGGGTGTGCAGCTCGATCCCGAGCGGGCCGAGCTTCTCCTCGGCCGTGCCACCACCGGCGAGCAGATTGTCGGCGATCTCGTCGCGAATGTCGTCCCACACGCCGCGGCTCTTGGGAGCGGCGAACGCCTGCAACTGGCACGCCGCGCCGTCGACCACAGCGGTGATGCCGGTGATCTCCTGCCCGGCGTCGTCGACGTCCAGCCGCAGCTCCATGCCGGCCACCGGGACGATCGCAACGGCACCGAAGTCGAGGTGTCCGTCGAGCTCCTTGATTTCGGAACGGTCGAACGGACCGTGGGACCGGTCGAGGTCGTGCGGACGAGGCAGTCGGGTGCGCGTGTCCTCGTGATCGCCGGCCGCGTCGGGGTCGGCCGCGTCGGCCGCATCGGCCTCGGCGTCAGCGGGGACGGTCGCCTCCTCGACGTCCGCATCGACACCGTGCTCGGCGTCCTGCTCGGCGTCCTGCTCGGCGTCGATGTCCTGCTCGGCGTCGGTCGCGACGTCGGCCGGGTCGGCCTGCGTGTCCTTGGCCTTGCGCCGGAAGAGTGCCACTGCGCTCGCGCCCCTTTGTGGTGGTTGCTGTCGGATGAATGAGGTCGGTGGTGAAGAGATCGTGCTGGGAAGACGTCAGCGGTCGCCGGAGCGACCGTGGTCATCTTTCCCAGTGTCGCCCCAGACGGACCGCCGACGCGAATCGACGGTCCGGAGCGTATGGCGGCAGGGCCGACTCGTGGCTCGAGTCGTCCCTGCCGTCGACTGCCGCATGTGTCAGGCCGCGCACTCCGTGCAGACCGGCAGTCCGCCGACCTCCTTGGCCAACTGACTGCGGTGATGCACCAGGAAGCACTTGGAGCAGGTGAACTCGTCGTTCTGTCGTGGGATGACCTGGACCGAGAGCTCTTCGCCCGACAGATCCGCCCCGGGAAGTTCGAAGCCTTCGGCCTGCTCCGTCTCGTCGACGTCGACATTCGCGGTGCTCTTGTCGTTGCGACGTGCCTTCAACTCCTCGATCGAGTCGTTGTCGATGTCGTCGTCGGTCTTGCGTGGAGCGTCGTAATCTGTTGCCATTGCGTGTTTTTCCCGTCTCCTCGTCGCCCAGCCCGCACGCGTGGGCGGAAATTTCGGTGTCCTTGCGCGCAATAACGCTGAACAGCCGCGTTTTGTGCCCGGACCGCCGGGGATTTTGCCTCATCCGACCAGCCGCCCAACAGGCGGGGTCCGATGTTTGTTCCGCAGCCGCTCAGCGGTCGACCATCGGAGACAGCTGTGTGACGAAGTCAGCGCCTCCCGCGACCACCAGCTCGTGGGTCGGAGCACGACCCGCCGGACCCTGCACGAGGCCTCCGGCCTCGGTCACGATCAACCACCCGGCCGCCAGGTCCCAGGGGTGCAGACCGGCTTCGTAATAGCCGTCCAGCCGCCCCGCGGCGACCGAGCAGAGGTCGAGCGCCGCGCTGCCGGCTCGCCGGATGTCGCGGACCTGCGGCACGAGTTCGGCCACCAGAGCTGCCTGCCGCGTGCGCTTGTCGACGTCGTAGCCGAAGCCTGTCGCCAGCAGGCTGAGCGCCAGGTCGGCCTGGGCGCTCACCTGCAGGGGGGTCGACCTGCCGCGGTGGTCCAGGAACGAACCGGCGCCGAGGGCCGCGTGGAAGAGCTCGTCCGTCACGGGATTGAGGACGGCACCGGCCACCGGCCGCCACGCACCGGGGGTGTGCACGTCGCCGACGCAGGCGGCGACGGAGACGGCATACGCCGGCAGCTGGTAGAGGTAGTTGACGGTGCCGTCGATGGGGTCGACGACCCAGCTGATGCCGGTCCGCGACGGCTGTGCGGCGCCCTCCTCGCCCAGCAGCCCGTCGCCGGGGCGGGCCGTCGCAAGCCGGGTGCGCAGCAGTTCCTCGCTGCGCTTGTCCATGACGGTCACGACGTCGGTCTGGGTGCTCTTGGTCGCCGCCACGCCGAGATCGTCCGGTCGCTCCTCGACGATGAGGTCGCCGGCTTCCCGGGCGAGGGTGCACGCGATGGTCTCCAGGTCGGCGATCTCGTCGGCCGACAGCTCCGGTGTCGTTGCGGTCATCGCGGATCAGTCCCTCCCGCAGGCGGCCGGTTTGGCCACGCGCAGGTTGGGGCAGCAACCGGGTGCGCAGATCGACGGCATCGCCTCGCCGGGCCAGGCGATCGCTTCCACCCGCTCCCCTCGCGCCTCGGCCGCGCGCTCCTCGACCAGGTCCACCAGGCCCATGACGAACTCGGCATCGGTGCCGACCGTCGGCACCCGTGTCATCCGCAGCCCGACCTCGTCGGCCGTCTCGGCGGCTTCGGTGTCCAGGTCGTGCACGACCTCCATGTGGTCGGAGACGAAGCCGATCGGGGCGACCACCACGTCGGTGATGCCGCTGCCGGCCAGTTGCCGCAGGTGGTCGTTGACGTCAGGCTCCAGCCACGGTTGCTCCGGGCGGCCCGAGCGTGAGCAATAGACCAGCGCGCCACTGAGGTTGCGATCGAGGGTGATGCCGGCCTCATCGAGGATGACGTGGGCGATCTCGTCGTGTTGGTGCTCGTAGAGGTTGCCCTCGCCGTCGCCGGGGCCGGAGGTGTCGTCCATGGCCGTCGGGATCGAATGGGTGACGAACACGACCCGCAGCTTGTCGTCGTCCGGCTGGCCGCTGGCGCGGACGGCGTCGGTCACGAGCCGCGCGTTGACCCTGGCGAAGCTGGGATGCGTGGCGTACTGCCGGATCTTGTCGACCTGCAAAGTGCGGCCCTCATTCGCCAGTTGCTCGAGCGCCCCGGCGATGTCCTCGCGGTACTGCCGGCACGAGCTGTATGACGAATAGGCGCTGGTCGTGACCACCAGCACCCGCTCTGCTCCGGAGTCCTGCGCCCCACGCAGCACGTCGACCAGGAACGGCTCGCTGTTGCGGTTGCCGACCAGCACGGGCGTCGAGTAGCCGCGCCGACGCAGCTCGGCCCGGATCGCCTGCTGCAGGGCACGCGTCTGGTCGTTGATCGGGCTGCGCCCGCCGCGGGCGTAGTAGTGCTCGGCGACCTCGGCGAGCCGCTCGTCCGGGATGCCGCGGCCGCCGGTGACCCGGCGCAGGAACGGCATCACCTCCTCCTCACCCTCGGGACCGCCGAAGGAGAGCACCAGCACGGCGTCATACGGCTCGAGGGCCAGGGACTCGCCCTCGGGCGAAGCCACGGGGTCGAAGGCCCGCTCGGTGGTCGGCTCGGTGGTCGGCTGACTGGCTGGTTCGGTGGCGGGCGCCTCCGGACGGTCGGGTCGCGCGGACGGCTCGGGGGGCTCCGCGATCGGCGAGGACATCTTGTGGCTCCTGCGAGGTGCGAATGGGGCCGGCGCGGGACGGCCGACAAACGCCAGCCTACGACGCCCGCCGGACGCTCGGCATGAGCCCGTCACGAGGTGGCCACTGGCCGTCGTCCGGCGCGCCCTGCCGGGTCCACACCGCGCGTCGTGGCATGGTTGGCTGCGGCTGATTGCAGCGAGACTGCAGCGGCGGACGGATCCGAGCTGGACTCGGCGCACCACGGGTACCTGGGAGATACGCACATGCGGGAGCTGCGACTGATCGGCGTCCATGACGACGGCGAACACCTGCTTCTCACCGAGGACGGTGACGACCGCTTCACGGTGCCGATCGACGACGCCCTGCGTGCGTCCTTGCGTCGTGCGGCGCCGGCGCCCTCGGCGGACGTCGACGTGGTGCCGGTGCCTGAAGAGCTGCGCCCGCGCGACGTGCAGGCCTTGCTGCGCGCCGGCGTCTCGGTGACCGACGTCGCCGAACGCGCGGCATGGACGGTGGACAAGGTCCGCCGCTACGAGGGCCCGATCCGCGCCGAGCGCGACCACGTGGCCGGCCTGGCCCGACAGCTCGCGGTGAGCGGCGGATCCGCTGGCCGCGCCGACACCACCTTCGGCGACCGCGTCGAACACCGACTGGACGGCCGCGGTGTCGAGGCGGACGACGTCGTCTGGGACTCCTGGCGCGGACGTGACGGCGACTGGACCGTGTTGGTCAGCTTCCCCGCCGGAGGCCGGCAGCGCCGCGCCACCTGGCACTTCGACGTGCGCAGCCGCACCCTGGAGCCCACCGACGACGAGGCACGCTGGCTCGGCGAGGACGAGGGCTCACCCGGTCCGTTGTCCGTCGGCGTCGGCCGCGAGTCATCGGTCTACGACGTGGAGGCCGAAGGCGGTCTCAACGCCGGCACGAAGACGTCGGTCCGCCGGGTGCGCGGCGGCCGGACCTCCGCCACCGCGGTGCCGCAGCAGTCGGCGGGTGGAACTGCTGCCACGACGGGCGCCACGGCCGGCTCCGCGCCGGCCGGCCAGCCGAAGGGTGGCGGGTCAAATGGTGGCTCGACGGGGGGCGCCCAGCAGGCCGAGCCCGGCGACGGCCCCGTCGACCTGGTGGCCGCCATGCGCGAGCGGTCCAAGAACCGGCGCCGCAAGGGCCGGTCGGCCGCACCGCACGACTTCCCCGAGGACGCGGCGCCGCGCGAGCACCTGGACACCTCCGGCGAGGCACCGCCGGTCGGCTCACACCCGCGCCCGGAGGACCTCGCCGCCGCGGAAGGCGCCGCCGGAACCCAGGACACCAGCGCACCGGCCGCGGCCAAGCCCTCGGTGGAGCGGCTGGGGCACGACCCGGTCACCGGCACCGCCGATCTCTTCGCCGATCTGGACGAGCCTGCCGAGTCGCAGCAGCAGGCGACGGATGTGGCGGCCGAGGACGAACACGCCGCCGACGAACACGCCGCCGACGAACACGCCGCCGACGAACACGCCGCGGACGACGGCAGCGAACCGGCCGAGACAGCACCGGGCACCGACACCGGCGACGCGGAGAGCCGGCCGGTCGAGACCGACCCGGTGGACACCGCACCCGTGGACGAACCGCAGGACGCCGAGCCGGACTCCGTCATACCGGACCGGCCGACCACGGCGCGCAAGGGCCGGCCGAGCGTGCCCAGCTGGGACGACATCATGTTCGGGCGTCGTCCCGGGCGCGACTGAGCGCGCACCGGGTCCGGCCGGCTAGCGCCAGCCGCCGGGTCGATCCCGCGGTGTCGGCTTCCGGCCCGCTTCGGGTGGCCGGTGCCGCGCCACGTCGCTGCGTCGCACGCTGATCGTCTCGGCCTCGTCGCGGGGCGTCTCGGCCTCATCATGCTGCTCCGGCGGCGCCGCGCGGTGTCCCGGCAGGTGCGGTGCTGCGGCGCGCACCCGGCCGGGCACCGGCAGCGAGCGCCCGCTGTTCCAGATCAGCACGACGGTGGCCCAGCCGACCAGCACGACCGCGGCGACGACCATGCCCAGCGACGCGTTGGTCGGTATGACGACGGCGATGATGCCGCCGATGACCCAGGCGAATTGCAGCAGCGTCTCGGAGCGACCGAAGACGCTGGTGCGCATGTGCTCCGGAACGGTGTTCTGGATCTGCGAGTCGAGCGCCAGTTTGCCCAGTTGTTGCCCGGTGCCGGCGACGAAGCCGACGGCGACGGCGGTCACCACGGTGAAGTGGGCGGCGGCGACGACCACCATCGCCGCGTCGGCGACGAGCGTGGACAGCACGATCGTCTTCGGGGAGGCGATCTTCAGCACCGCTCCGGCGACTGTTCCGACCGAGTTGCCGACGCCGGCGGCGCCCAGCACCAGGGCGAGCAGCAGCGTCTCCTTGCCCTCCCAGCCCGGGAACGGGTGACTGCGCACCAGGAACGCCAGGAAGATGGTCAGGAAACCGGACAGCCAGCGCAGCCCGGTGTTGGCACGCAGCGCGGTCACCACGGCCGGGCCGACGCCGCGGCCGGCGGCCTTGCCCGTCGTCAGGCCGGACGGTGCGGGCTTCTCCCCCACGGCCGAGTCGACCCGTGGCGGCAGCAGGACGGCCAGCACGGTGCCGACGGCGAACAGCAGCGCCCCGACGCGCAGCGACCAGGCGGCACCGCCGAGCTTGGCCGCACCACCGGCCAACGCACCGGCGACGCCGGCGCCGATCACACCGGCCAGCGACAGCCGGCCGTTCGCCTTCACCTGCGTCAGCTGGGGCGGCAGCACGCGCGGCACGGCCGAGGACCGGGTGACCAGGTAGGCACGCGACGCCACCAGCACACACAGCGCGACCGGGAAGAGCCACACCGAGTCGCGCTCGACCGCACCGGCGAGCACCCAGCACAGGAACGCGCGAATCGCCAGCGTGAAGCCGATGGCCCAGCGCCGGCCGTGCCGGAAGCGGTCCAGCAGCGGGCCGAGCAAGGGCGCCACGACGGTGAACGGCAGCATGGTGAGCACCAGGAAGAGCAGCACCTGACTCTTGGCCTGCGCCGAGGAGACGGAGAAGAAGACGGTGCCGGCCAAGCCGATGGTCACCGTCGCGTCACCGGCGGAGTTGAAGGCGTGGACCTGGATCATCCGCGCCAGACCGCTCTCCCCCGCACCTTGGGCCTCGCTGGCCTTGCGGGCGGCATACACGGTCTTCTTGCTGGCGGTCGCCGTCAGTCGAGCCATCGCTCCCGCGCCCCGCACGAAGCCACGGCCGGCCGCGAGCGCGGTGTCGCGGCCGGCGTGCGGGCTGTCGCCGTGCGGACCCCCGTCGTGCGGGCGTTCGTGCGGCACGCCGTCGTGGCGGCTGGTGCCACCGGCGTCCGGGGCGGCGGGCAGGGGTCCGCTGCCGCTTTCAGAGGGGTATGGCGCCCGCTGCGCGGGCCGGGTCCGTGGTGCCCGTGGGCCGGGCGGCATCGGTCGCGTGCGGGACGGCTGCGGGACGGGCTCGGTGAAGGCCCGGTCACGTTCGGCGCGGCGGCGTTGCCTGCCCGATCGGCCGTCCCGTGTCATGTGCCCATCATGCCAAGTGCGAGCCGGAATCTCCGGCAGCGGGCTCGGCGGCTCGCGGCTGGCTGCCCGGCAGCGGGCACAGGCCGAGATCGAAGGGCAGGACCTCGTCGGAGAAGGACTGCGCGCGTGCGGCGTGGGAGGTCATCCGTCGCATGTAGTGGCGGCGGCACAGCACTTCGTACTCGACCACGGCGGGGCTGCCCTGAGCAGTGTCACCGACGACGACCTGCTCGCCCTCGACAACCATGTCGCCATCGACCACCCGCGCGTTGTGCGTGGCCCGCTTGCCGCACCAGCACAGCGCTTCGACCTGCGGCACCTGGGTGCGGTCGGCCAGCTCGATCAACCGCCGGGAGCCCGGGAAGAGCTGGGCGCGGAAGTCTGCGGTGATGCCGAAGGTGAAGACGTCGATGTTCATCTCGTCGACCAGCCGTGCCAATTGCTCGACCTGGGCGGGCGTGTAGAACTGCGCTTCGTCGCAGATGAGGTAGTCGATGACCCGGCCACCGGTCGCTTGCTCGACGACCACCTCCCAGAAGTCGAGGGAGTCGTCGACCTCGATCGCCTCGTGTGACAGGCCCAGCCGTGACGACAGCACCGCGGAGCCGGCGCGGTCCAGCTTGGTGAACACCAGGCCGCGACGTCCGCGGGCGCGGTGGTTGTGGTCCATCTGCAGCGCGAGGGTGGACTTGCCGCAATCCATGGTGCCGGAGAAGAAGACGAGTTCAGCCACGGTCGGACAGCCTACGAGGGGCGTTCATCGCGCCGACAGGTGAATGAACGGCACGTGCTGCTCGGCGTCGGTGAGTGATCCGTGCTGGCCGATCAGGCTGACGATGCGGGAGTTCATCACCCGGGTGTCGACGAAGCCGATCGGTGCGTGCACGGCCACGATCACGTCACCGAAGCGGGGTAACACCTCGGGCGTCACCGGGCCGAAAAGCCCTGCGGCGGCTGCTTCTTCGCGCGTCATCACCCAGCCCTGATCGCCGACACGCGCCGACCAGGTCGCGGCGACGTCAGCGGCGGCGCCGGTGCGGCAGTAGAGCTGCAGACCCCGCGGCTCGCCGCCGACGAGTTCGATGCCGGCGCGCAGCTCGGGATCGTGCGCGATGTCGGTCTTGGCCGCGTCCGGCACGTCGACCATGCCGTGGTCGGCGGTCACCGTCAGCGAGGTGTCGTCGGGCAGCAGGGTGCGCAGCCGGCGCAGTTCGCCGTCGAGCAACTCGACCGCTTCGCCCCACTGCCAGGAGTCGCACCCGTGCTGGTGTCCGGTGCGGTCGACGTCGCCCCAGTAGAGATAGACCAGCGCCCGCGGCGTCGCCCGGACCGCCCGCACCGCCGCATCGACCGCCGCCGGAAGGTCCCGTGCGCCGGAGAACCGTGCGCCACGTAGCGCCGCGGTGGTCAGGCCGGAGCCGTCGAACTTGGCCGGGCCGATCATCGTGACGGGTATGCCGGCGGTGCCGGCGCGTTCGAACACGGTCGGATGCGGCTGCCACTGCTGCGGATCCGGGCCGTCGACCCAGTCGAGTTCGTTGAAGAGCCGGTCACTGCCCGGCACCCGCACCTGGTAACCGGCCAGGCCGTGGGCACCCGGCGGCAGGCCGGTGCCGAAGGTGCCCATGCTGGTGGCGGTGGTCGAGGGGAAACCCGCGGTCAGCACGCCGGGTATGGCGGGATCCTGGCTCGCCGCGGACACCCGCAGGAAGGGCGCGTGGCCAGACCGGGTCCGCAGCAGCTGCGCACCGAGCCCGTCCGCCAGGACGACGACGGCTCGTTGCGCGGGGGGCAGCGGCGCCCGGGTCGCCGCCGGCGCGAGGTCCGGGCCACCCAGCGACGCCACGACACGGGGCAGCACTCCCGCCAGGCCCCCCGCGTCGTATGACGGCGTGCCGGCTGCGCTGATCGCCACCGTCAGCGTCCGATGGCGGCAGACAGCGCGGCCGAGAACGTTTGCGCCTGCTGCAGATTGGCGTCACCGTCGGCGTCCGCGCTGACCCGGACGGTGACGTCGTCACCGGTGATGGTGCCCTCGTAGCCGTGGTCGGCGTCGCAGGTCGGGTCCGCACAGTTGGCTGGCAGCAGGTCCACCCGGGACACTGCACCCCACGAGATGGTCAGCGTCACTTCCCGGCCGAAAGAACCTTCGACATACCGCTCGGGGTCGGGCACGACGCGGCCGAGCATGACGCCGCGCACGCAGGACAACGGCACCGTCTCGCTGGTCGCCGTCGCCACCATCCCCAGGTGCTGCACCGGCGAGTCGGGTGTCGGGGCGTGATCGTCGGCGTGCGCCAGGATCAGTCGGCTGTCGGTCAGCACGAAGACTGTGACGTGGCGTCGGACCGTCTCGTTGTCGATCGTCGTCTCCGCGTGCACCAGATGCGAGGTGATGTTCTCGGTGCCGACCGCGGCGGCGACCACATCGGCCACGAGCAGCGGGAAGTAGCCCGCCTGCTCGATGTCGGCGAGGAGCCCGGTGGGCAGCGCCGACGCGGTGATCTGCTTGCTGGACGAAGACATGCCCGTCATTGTCGCAGGTACGCGCTCGGCAGTGAGCGGCGTCCGGAATCGGTGCGCACCGCCGGGGGCGCGAGCGTCACGGACGCGCCGAGCACCTCGAGGCCCCCGACATGCGTGTTGACCGGATTCAACTCCAGGGAGGCCACGTCGGGCAGTTGTTCGGCAAGCACCGAGATGCGTGCGACCAGGTCCTCCAATGCGCCCTGGTCGATCGCCAGGCCGCCCCCGCGGCCGTGCAGCAACGGCGCGGCGCGCACGGAGTTGATCAGCTCGCGCACGTCGACCTCGGTCAACGGCGGGATCCGATAGGCGAGATCGCCCATCACCTCGGTCGGGGCCCCGGCCAGGCTGAAGCGCACCACCGGCCCGAAGAGCGGGTCCTCGCCGGTCGCGACGATGCACGGGATGCCGGGAGTCGCCATCCGTTGCACGACCAGCCGATTGGCGTGCAGCGGCGCCAGCCGCTCGTCCAGCACGGTGTAGGCGTCGCGCACGGCGTCCGCATTCGCCAGGTCGACGCGCACGGAGGAGACCGGCTGGATGCGCACCAGCGGCGACACGGACTTGACCACGACCGGGTAACCCAGCTGCTCGGCGACCTGGACGGCTTCGTCGGCGGAGCGCACCGACGTGTGCGGCCACACCTCGATGCCGTATGCCGCCAGCAGCGTGCGGACCTCGGTCGCCGTCAGCTCCCGGCCGCCGGGTGATGCCTCGAGCACGGCGTCGACCAGCTGCTCCGCGGCGACCCGGTCGATGCCGTCGGGCAGCACCGGAGCGCCGCGATCGGTGGCCCGCCACTCGCCGTACCGGGTGGCCGCCGCGAGTGCGCGGACACCGTCCTCCGGGACGGCGTAGGAGGGCACGAACCGCTCGATCTGACTCCGCGGATCGGGGGCGGAGAGTGCGTCGGTGACGCCGCTGATGCCGAGGAACGTCGTCAGGCACGGCTTGGGGTGCCGTGCCGAGACGGTTGCGAGCGCTGCCGCGAGCCCGATGCCCTGGGCGATGGCCGGTTGCATGAAGGCCGTGATGACGCTGTCGACGTCCGGGTCGGCGAAGGCTGCCTCGACGGCGGTCTCCAGTTGCGCCGGAGTGCATTCGGCGGGCAGATTGACCGGCCCGTGGGTGATCTGCAGGCCCCAGCTGACGGCGTTGTCCGCGGCCAGCGCGCCCAGCGCGTCGGAGTTGCCGACGATCGCCACCCGCGGCCCGTGCGGGATCGGCTGGTTGACCACCAGTTGGGCCACGTCGAACATCTGGTGCAGGTTCTCCACGCGTATGACGCCCGCCTGGCGCAGCATGGACTTGAACGCATCCGGTGAGGTGTGGGTCGGCCGGACGCGGTGGCCGGGCGGAACGCCGTAGGACGACACGCCGGACTTGACCACGATGACCGGCTTCTGCAGTGACAGCCGGCGTGCGATGCGGGAGAACTTGCGCGGGTTGCCCATCGACTCCAGGTAGAGGCCGACGGCGGCGGTGCTGTCGTCGTCGATCCAGGCCTGCATGACGTCGTTGCCGGAGACGTCGGCGCGGTTGCCGGTGGAGACGAAGTCGGTCAGCCCGAGTCCGCGGCGGTCGGCGAAGTCGAGCACCGCGATGCCCAGGGCGCCGCTCTGCGCGAAGAGGCCGAAGCGTCCGTTGCCGGGCATCTCGGGCGCCAGGGTGGCGTTCATCCGCACGTCGTCGCGAGTGTTGATCAGCCCGAACGAGTTGGGGCCGGCGACGCGCATGCCGTGCCGGCGGGCGGTGCGGACCAGCTCCGCCTGCAGCCGCTCCCCCTCCGGGCCGGCTTCGGCGAAGCCGGCCGAGATCACCACCAGGGCCTTCACCTCGCGGGCCGCGCAGTCGCGCACCACCTGCAACACCTCACGCGCCGGAACGGCCACCACCACCAGCTCGACCGGCCCGGACAGGTCCCGGACACTCGGGTGGACCGTGACGTCGGGGATCTCGTGGTGGATGTTGCGGTTGACGGCATACAGGGTGCCGGTGAAGCCGCCCGCCTGCAGGTGTTCGAAGACACTGCGACCGAGGCCGGTGGGCTGAGCGCCGACACCGACGACCGCGATCGAGGCCGGGGCCAGCAGCGAGCGCATGCTGCGCGCCTCCGCGCGCTGCTCCCGCGCCGCGCGCACCGCTTGCGACTGCTCGGTGGGCTCGATCCGGAAGGACAGGGCGATGACACCGTCGTCGAAGCGGCGCTGGATCTCGAAGCCCGCGTCGGTGAAGACGCCCATCATCTTGTGGTTCTGCGGCAGCACATCGGCGACGAACTCCTGCACGCCGGCCTCCGCACCGATGGCGGCCAGGTGCTCCAGCAGCACCGAGCCGACGCCGCGGCCCTGGAAGTCGTCGGCGATGTTGAAGGCCACCTCGGCGCGCGGCCCGTCGGGCCCGGTCAACCGGTCGTAGCGCGCCACGCCGACCATCCGGCCACCGGCCTCCACGATCAGAGCGACCCGCTGGAGGTAGTCGACGTTGGCGAAGCGCTGCGCCTCGCGGTCGGACAGGTGTTTCAGCGGGGCGAAGAAGCGCAGGTAGATCGACTCGTCGGACTGGCGCTCGTGGAACTCCTGCAGCAGCCGGACGTCGTCGGGCCGGATCGGCCGCACCTGGGCGACCGAGCCGTCGCGCAGCACCACGTCGGCCTCCCAGTCGCGGGGGTAGCCCGGTGGCAGCTCACCCACGGGCTCGGTCGGTGCGACGCCGTCGGTCGAGTCCATGTCCCGAGCATGCCACTGTCGGCGGTCCGGTCGCCGACGCGTCAGGGCCGCGGGTCGATCACGCTCCACGATGCGCCGAAATCGGTGGTGCTCCAGAAGCCGTGCGTGGTGCGCGGCACGGCGTAGACGATCCCGGCCCCGGCGCTGGCCGTCCAGTCGAAACCGGTGCCCGGCAGCTGCTGACCCTTCGGCGGGGTCGCCGCGCCGAACCCGTGGCCGCCGTTGTTCGACACCATCAGGCTGTCCTGGCCACTGCTGGCCGGCACTCCGGACGTCTCCCGCGGCCCGCCGGCGGACGCCACGAGGTGCTGGCTGTCTGCGGCTGCCAGCGACACCTGCCCGAGACGCGGCAGCTTCAGTGCTCCGACCGAGATGCTCCGCCACGACCTGCCGCCGTCATCGCTGCGCACGATCGTGTAGGACAGGTGGTTGTCCGCCGTCGTGCGTGGGTCGCACAGCGCGAACAACAGCAGGTTCTTGGTGTTCGTGGCTGCGGTGAGTGCCTGCAGCGAGGCGCCCCGGCAGGCCGGCGGTGCATCCACGCGGGTGAGCGTCGAGTCGTCCAGCCGCATCGGCGCGACCGCGGAGGACGGGTCGGACGGGGTCAGCTGGATGAACGCCTGGCCGTTCTGCACGACCACGGTGCCGCCGCTGATCTGCGTGCTGGGCTTCACCTCAGCGTCGGCGGTGGCGATGGAGTTCTTGGCCGGGTCGAAACGGCTCACGTAGACCGGACCGTTGCACACGCCCTGGCCGCAGTTGTCGGCACTGAGCAGCACGGCCTGGTTCTGATTGATCTCGACATCGAGCACGGTCTGGCCGGGGTGGCTCATCTTGGTGAAGCTGGCACCGGCGTCGTGGGTCACCCAGAGGTCGCCACCGAAGACGTAACCGGTCTGCGGCGTGGCGAAGCGGGTCTGGGTGATCGCGCGCACCGGCTGGATCTGCGGCACGGCCTGCCCGGTCGCCGCCGAGACGTCGGTGCCGGTGAACCGGTGTACGGCATTCCACTTCTCGCCGCTGGTGTTGGACCGCAACAGCACCGGGCAGGTGTCGCCACCGCAGGTCTGCGAACCGAGCGCGTAGAGCGTGCTCAGTCCCGCGTTGCTGACCGACCAGGTGTCGAAGCTCGCCGGCACCGTGGTCGGTGTCTGCTGGGCGGACACCGAGGGCGGTGCCGATGTCGGCTCGCCGGTGACGACCTGATCGGTCGCGCCGACGACGGCTTCGCCGCGGTGCACGCCATCGCTGATGCCGTCCTGCTGCCAGAGGAAGACGGCGAAGATCGCCAGCACCGCGACGGCGGCGCTGGACAGCAACGCCAACCGGCTGCGGCGTCGGGACGTGCGACGCGCCCCACGGACGATGCGCTGCCAGTCCAGGTCGGTCCCCCGGTCCTCGCGCACTTCGGCCCGCGCAGTGGCGAAGAACCGCGCCACCGGGTCGTGTTCGGCCGACGGCTCCCCGCCGTCATACCGCCCGCTCGTGCGTTCGTCACTCATCGGGACACCTCCAGCCGTCGGGCCAGCTGTTTGCGGGCATCGTGCAGGTCGCGCTTGATCGTGCCTTCGCTCTTGCCGGTCTGCAGGGCGACCTGGGCGACCGACAGGTCGGCGTAGTAGTGCAGCAGGACCACCAGCCGGAAGCGCTCGGGCAGCGACTCCACTGCCTCGCGCACTGTCAGTCGCGTCGCCGGGTCGAGCCCGGGGTCGGCGACGTCCACCGCGCGGGCGCTGCCGGCGGTGTACTTCTCGTATGCCGAGGCCTCCCGGCCGCGTTTGCGCCAGTGGTCGCGGACCTGGTTGGCGGCGGCGGTGTAGAGCCAGGCGCGGGGGTCCTGCACCGTGTGCCAGTGCGTCATCAGCTTCACAAAGGCCTCCGTGGCCACGTCATGGGCCAAGTCCCGGTCACCGATCAACTGCGTGGTCCAACCGACGAGCCGTCCGAAGTGTGCGTCATACACCTCGCGGACGGCGCTTTCGACGGCTGCTTCCCCCGAAGCCACCCATCGCCACCTTTCCCGTGGGACGCGGACAGCAGCGCGCTGCCCGGTGATCGTCGCCGTCATACCCGAGTAGACGCCGCAACCGCGTGCGCGGTTGGTGCCCGCCACATGTGCGTTGTCGGCCGGTCCGGATGTGTCACCGGCCAGCCGAAAGCCTAACCCCCCGCCCTGCTGCGGCCGGCGCACCTAGGCTGCTGGCCATGGAGTTGCGTGACGCCGTGCTGCGGCGCCGGATGGTGCGCCGGTTCGATGCGGACCGGGACGTGTCGGAGGAGACCGTGCTGCGGTTGCTGGAGCTGGCGGTGCGGGCACCGAGTGCGGGTTTCAGCCAAGGTTGGGACTTCGTGGTCCTGCGCGGCGAGGAGCGCGACGCGTTCTGGGCGGCGACGACCGACGACGGCACACCGGACGCGTGGCTGCGCGGGGTCAGCGCGGCACCGGTGCTGATCATCTGCTGCTCGGACAAGGGCGCCTACCTGCGACGCTACGCGCGGGCGGACAAACCGTGGCAGGACCGGAGCGAGGAGCACTGGCCGGTCCCCTACTGGGACGTGGACACCGGTATGGCGGCCATGCTGATGCTGCTGGGTGCCGTCGACGAGGAATTGGGCGGGCTGTTCTTCGGGGTGCCGGTGGAACGGCTGGATGCAGTGCGCGAGGCGTTCGGCATACCCGCCGATCACGGCATCGTCGGGGTGGTGGCGGTGGGTCACCCGGCCGAGTCCACGCCGTCGGGCAGCACCCGGTCGGTGCGCCGGCGCGACTTCGGGGAGGTTGCGCACTTCGGGCGGTTCGGCAACGTCCACTGACCTCAGCGGCCGGTCACCATCGAACCGGCGAGATCGGCCAATTGCGCCGCGCCGGCAAGACCCATCGCGTGCCGCAGCTCGGCGGTGAGCTCGATGAGAGTCGCCGACACGGCGTCCCGGCCACCGGAGGCGAGCGCCCACATGATCGGCCGGCCGAGCATCACGGCCCGCGCGCCGAGCGCGAGGGCGGTGAGGGCGTCGAACCCGTCGCGCACTCCCCCGTCGACGACCACGGGCACCGAGTCGCCCACTGCCGCAACGATTTCCGGTAGCGCCGCTGCAGTCGGTACGGCGCGGTCCAGTTGTCGGCCACCGTGGTTGCTCACCCAGATCCCCGAGGCGCCGGCCTCCACGCAGGCCAGCGCGTCGTCAGCGCGCAGCACACCCTTGACCAGCACCGGCAGACCGGACGTCTGCGCCACCCAGGCGATGTCGGCGAGCGAGAGGTCGGCGCGCTGGTCGATGGCGTCCCAGATGTCGGTGACGTCGGCCGGTAGGTGGTCGCGCATGTTCGTCAGGGCCTGCTCGTCCGACAACGGCAATGGCCGGCTGCGGGCCGCACTGCGGGCGCGGTGCCCGACATACGGCGTGTCGGCAGTGAGCACCATCGCGGTGGCTCCGGCCGCGGCGGCGCGCTCGATCAGCGCGCCGGTGATGGCGCGCTCACGCATCAGGTAGACCTGGAACCACCACGGCCCGCCGACCGCCGCGGCGACCTCCTCGATGCGGCGGGTGGCGCGACTGGACACCACCATCGGGGCGCCTGCGGCGGCCGCGCCCGCGCCGGTGGCCACTTCACCGTCGGCGTGCAGCAGCGCGTGGAAGGCGGTCGGGGCGACGCCGATCGGCGTCCGCCACCGTCCGAAAAGGTCGACGGCGGTGGAGACCTGGGCGACATCCCGCAACACTCGCGGTCGTAGCCGGTAACGATCCCAGGCGTCGTGCGCCTCCTGGACGGTGCGCTCGTCGCCGGAGCCACGGTTGAGGTAACTCCACATGTCCGCAGCGACGATCTGCTCGGCCCGGTCCCGGAGCTGGCGGAGCTGCTCGTGCAACGACTGTCCTTCCGTCGAGGTGGTGCGCGTGCACCTAGTGTTACCGACATGACCTCACGCCCGGTGCGCATCGCCGTCCAGATCCAGCCCCAGCACGCGTCATACGACCAGATCCGTGACGCCGTGCGCCGCGCCGAGGACCTCGGCGTGGACGTCGCGTTCAACTGGGATCATTTCTATCCGCTGACCGGCGACCCCGAGGGCAAACACTTCGAGTGCTGGACGATGCTGGCCGCTTGGGCGGAGCAGACCTCACGCATCCAGCTCGGTGCGTTGGTCACCTGCAACAGCTACCGCAACCCCGATCTGCTCGCCGACATGGCGCGCACCGTCGACCACATCTCGGGTGGCCGGCTCATCCTCGGGATGGGCTCGGGCTGGTTCGAGAAGGACTACGACAGCTACGGGTTCGACTTCGGCACCGCCGGTGGGCGGCTGGACGACCTCGCTGCCTCCCTGCCGCGCATCGAGTCGCGGCTGGGGGCCCTCAACCCGCGGCCGGTCGGATCACTGCCGATGCTGATCGGCGGTGGCGGCGAGAAGAAGACGCTGCGACTGGTGGCCCAGCACGCCGACATCTGGCACAGCTTCGCCGACCCCGAGGTGCTGGCGCACAAGGTGGAGGTGTTGCGGGGCCATTGCGAGGCGATCGGTCGTCCGCTGGAGGAGATCGAGATCTCCGTGGGTGTGGGTGGACGTGGTCGTGACGGCATCGCGCCGACCGTCGCCGAGGAGGCCGGCCGCCCGTTGTACGACCTGGGCGCGCGGATGTTCACCGTCCCGGTCGGCGGCCCGGACTACGACTTCGGCGTGCTGCAGGACTGGCTCGTATGGCGGGACCGCGTCAACGGCTGACCGGGACTGGCGGGTAGTTGGACATTTCGTTCACTCCCAATGGATTTCATCCCTAGACTGCGGCACGTGAAAGCACGACGACTTCTCCTTCTCGGCACGCTCACGGTCGGTGCGCTGACTCTCGCGGGCTGCAACGCGCAACAGGACGTCGCCGCCGCGACGCCCACGCAGACCGTCGTGCGCACGGTCACCCACACGCGGGTCGTCGCTGCGCCCACTCAGCGCACTACGGCGACACACTCGCCGAAGCCCCGCCGATCGAGTGAGTCTCGCGGGACCACACAACGCACTGCGGCGGCCGCCGGAAGCGAGACATCACGCCCGCGTTCGCGACAGCCGATCGCCGCTGCACCGAAGACGACATCACCGAGAGCCACTTCGGTGCCTCCGCGGCGCCGCGTCGCTCCCCTACCGATCCACACGACAACACGACGCACTCCGCCCCCGCGAGCGACCACGACTTCCACCGGCGCTTGCAACATCAAAGGCAACATCAGTTCCTCGGGTGAGCGGATCTATCACGTTCCGGGTCAGCGGTACTACAACGTCACGAAGATCTCACCCGCGAAGGGCGAGCGCTGGTTCTGTTCGGAGTCCGATGCAGTCGCCGCCGGGTGGCGCAAAGCTCGGGTCTAGGTACCTCCTCGCAGCATGGTTGCGCGCGTTCCGAGTGTCGGTGCCCAGCGCTCGGACGGCGTGAGAGAAGATGATCGGCGCTACCACCGTGCGGTCAGGCCGTGCGATCAGCGGGACACCGAAGGGCAGTAATGGCGCGCAAGAAGACGAGCGACACCGAGTACATCGACGATGCGCAGCAGAACATCGTCGACATCGACGTCGACGACGAGATGCAGGCGGCATACCTCGAATACGCCTACTCGGTCATCTACTCCCGCGCCATCCCGGACGCGCGCGACGGCCTGAAGCCGGTGCAGCGCCGAATCCTCTTCGCGATGGACGAGATGCGGCTCTACCCCGAGCGCAACCACGTCAAGTCCTCCCGCGTGGTCGGCGAGGTGATGGGCAAATACCACCCGCACGGTGATGCCGCGATCTACGACGCCATCGTCCGGCAGGCGCAGGACTTCACCATGCGGCTGCCGCTGGTCGACGGACACGGCAACTTCGGGTCCCTGGACAACGGTCCGGCGGCGTCGCGTTACACGGAGGTCCGTCTCGCCGGCGCGGCGCTGGAGCTGACCAGGTCCCTGAACGAGGACACCGTAGACTTCGTCCCCAACTACGACGAGAGCGAGCAGCAGCCGGACGTCCTGCCCGCAGCGTTCCCGAATCTGCTCGTCAACGGCGCCAGCGGCATCGCGGTCGGTATGGCAACCAACATGGCGCCGCACAACCTGGGCGAGGTGGTGGCCGCAGCGCGCCACCTCATCACACACCCGGACTGCTCGCTGGACGACCTGATGAAGTTCGTGCCCGGACCGGACCTGCCGTGCGGTGGACGCATCGTCGGCCTCGACGGCATCCGCGACGCGTACCTGACCGGCCGCGGCTCCTTCCGGACACGCGCCACCGCGACCATCGAAAGCCTCACGCCACGAAGGAAATCCATCGTGGTCACCGAGCTGCCCTACATGGTCGGCGCCGAGAAGGTCATCGAGCGGATGAAGGACCTCGTCCAGGCCAAGAAGCTGCAGGGCATCTCGGACGTCAACGACCTGTCCGACATGAAGGGCATGCGGCTGGTCATCGACGTCAAGAACGGCTTCAACCCCGAAGCAGTGCTCGAGGCGCTCTACAAGCAGACGCCGATGGAGGAGTCGTTCGGCATCAACAACGTCGCGCTCGTCGACGGGCAGCCGCGCACGTTGGGCCTGAAGGAACTGCTCACGGTGTATGTCGATTTCCGCATCGACGTCGTACGCCGCCGCACGGCGTTCCGGCTGCAGAAGGCCACCGATCGGCTGCACCTGGTCGACGGTCTGCTCATCGCGATCCTGGACATCGACGAGGTCATCCAGGTCATCCGCAGTTCGGACAATGCCGGCGAGGCACGCGGCCGGCTGATGCAGGTCTTCGATCTGTCCGAGCCGCAGGCCGAATACATCCTGGAGCTGCAGCTGCGCCGGCTGACGAAGTTCAGCCGTATCGAGCTGGAGAAGGAGCAGGCCGAGCTGCGCGAGCAGATTGCGGCCCTGCAGGCGATCCTCGACGACGAAAAGCTGCTGCGCACAACGGTGTCGGCCGAACTCGCCGACGTCGTCAAGACGCACGGGACGCCGCGCAGGACAGTGCTGCTGGAGGGCAACGGCGCGAAGACCGCGGCAGCCGCGGCCCCGCTGGAGGTCTCGGACGACCCGTGCTGGGTGTTGCTGTCCTCGACCGGCCTGCTCGCCCGGACCACCGATGCGGCACCGCTGTCCAGCGACGGCTCGCGCCGCAAGCACGACGTGGTCACCTCGCGGGTGCGCACGACCGCCCGCGGTGACTTCGGTGTGGTCACCTCCGACGGCCGACTGGTGCGGCTCCACGCGATCGACCTCCCGACGCTGCCACCCACCAACGACGCACCCGTGCTGGCGGGTGGGGCGCCGCTGGCGGCATACATCGATCTCGCCAAGGGCGAACAACCGCTGGCGTTGACGTCGCTGTCGCCGGAGTCCAAGGGCCTGGCGATCGGCACCCAGCGCGGCGTGGTGAAGCGGGTCAATCCCGACTATCCCAGCAAGGACTCGTTCGAGGTCATCTCACTCAAGGACGGCGACACCGTGGTCGGTGCGGTCGAGGTCGTCACCGGCGAGGAGGACCTGGTCTTCATCACCTCCGACGCACACCTCCTGCGGTATGCCGCCGACTTGGTGCGCCCGCAGGGTCGTTCGGGTGGAGGTATGGCGGGCGTCAAGCTCGGCGCGGGCGCCCGAGCGCTGTGGTTCGGCATCGTCGACACCTCCGCTCCGGCGGTCGTCGTCACCGGGGCGGGAGCCTCGGGCGCGCTGCCGGGCACCGGGCCGGAGTCGGTGAAGGTGAGTCGGTATGACGAGTTCCCGAGCAAGGGCCGGGCGACTGGCGGCGTCCGCTGCCACCGGTTCCTGCGCGGCGAGGACGAGTTGGTCCTGGCCTGGGCCGGCACCGCACCGGCGCGGGCCGCGAGCCCGACGGGTGCCGCGGTCGAACTGCCCGCCGCCGACGGCAAGCGGGACGGCAGCGGCGTGCCGCCGGCCGGTCAGCTTGCAGTGATCGGTGGCGCGTTTCCCGGCACGTCGGTCGAGTAGCGGTCTCCCCGATCCATGTCCGTGCTCCCTGGCACAGTGAGTGGGTATGGCCGGCACCAGGGAATTGACCGGATGGTTGGGAGTGGTGCGTGACGCACCGGACGCGCAGGACCTCGCGCGCTTCTATCGCGATCTGCTGGGCTGGCCACTCGCCGATGACGAGCCCGGCTGGTGCTCTGCGACTATCAGCCGCAGCGTGATGTTCGGGTCATGCTCGACCCAGCGGGCCACCCCTTCTGCCTCTACATCGACCGGTGACGTCGTTGGTCAGCACGTCGTAAATGGCGTCTTCGTGCGCCGACGAAATTCGATGTTCATCAACGTGCGTGCGATCGGTGACCTGGTGGGCGGTGGGTGTCCTGGTGGTGCGGGTGGTCTGCTGCTGGCGGTCAGTCCGCCTGTCAGGACACAGGTTTCGCCGGCATCGCCGCCGATCAGGTGGTCGGGGTGGTTCTTGACGTAGTTGCAGCCTTCGCAGGTGCCTTGGGCGTTGCGTTCGCTGGTGGCGCCGCCGGTGGCGTGGGCCACGATGTGGTCGGTATGGCGGATCGGTGCGTCGCAGTAGGGGGTGCGGCAGGACCGGTCGCGCAAGGCGATGAAGTCGGCCAGCAGACCGGTGTAGCACCTGGAGGTGGACTCCATGCCGATCAGGTCACCGGTGCCGGGGTAGGAGAACAAGCGTCGGACGGTGACGGCTTGGGCGGGGTCTGTCACCCATGCGCGTGCCAGGTCCGCGGGGATCGGTCCGTAACCGGGCACCTCGGCCGGGATGTCGCCGGTGAGGGTGTCGATCGGCATCAGCAGGTTGACGTGGACCCCGACCCCGTCGGCCGGTGTGTGTCCGGTGACGCGCTGGACGAGGGTGTCGGCCATGACCTGACCCCGGGGTGGTCGGCGGTGGCGCTCGCATCAGCCTCAGTCTTGAGTGCTGTGTAACAGGCGACGCCGTCCTTGACCGGCAGTAACGCGGTCAGCCAGGTCATGCAGTCCGGTGCGGGTCGCAGGCTGACCCGGCGTTCGGACTCGGCCATGGCGCGGCGGGTCGTGGCCGCTTCGGGATCGGCCCGGTAGGCGGCCGCTTGTGCGGCGGCGACCAGTCGCCGGTGCGACACGGTAGCCAGGTCGTCGACGATCGCGGCGTCGACCCTCGCCCGATCCTCCCGGCTCACGTAGCTGGTCGCTGCCACCAGATCGGTGGCGTCCCGTTCGCCGATCACTCCTGCCGCCAACGCCTGGAACGTGTTGGGCATCTCCTCGACCACCGCGTGCGCCACGCCCAGCAGCCGAGACCCGGCGTGCGGGGACGACCTCCGCGCCAGCGCGATGTCCGCACCCACCTTCCGCGCGGTCGTGGCGCGATTGATCCCACGCGGGACGTCCACCTGCCGTTGCCGGCGGTGCGCTGCGACGGCCACGCGGGCCTGCCGAGCACTGATCGCGTTCTTGGCTTCCTCCAGAACACGGACCTCAGCCAGTAGTTCCTCAAGCGTGTCACCGGCGATGCCGTCGTCGAGCCGGTCATGGAACGCGCGCACCACGGACTCGTCGAACGCGAAAATCCCGCCCTCAACCGTATCCATAGTCGCTTCGTCCATGTGTTCGAGTATATCGTGGGTTCGGTTGGTAAGCAACAGTTTTAGCCACGTCTTCATTGTCCACATCGCCCGCCCGATCACGGGTTGTGCACAGCGCGGACAAGGTGCCGCGGGACCCGTGCCGGGGTCTCGATACGGTTCCCCCGCTCCGCTCCTCCACGTACTCGACCAGCGAGCGCCAGCTCCCCCACTGCGCTCCTCCACCTACTCGACCAGCGGGCGCAGCCGTGCCGATGCGCCGTCCGTAGGGTGGAGCCTGCACTCCACGAAAGGATCGCCACCGGTATGACGACACACGCCGACCCGCAACCGCCGTCCGCCTGCTCGATGCAGTGGGACGTCGAGGGACTGCCCGCCTGGGGCACGGCTTCCTACGCGCGGTTCTGGGTGTGCCTGGAGCAGAACGGCCCCTGGGGCCACAGCGCGATCACCCAGTCCCACCTGGAGCCCGAGGTCGGCCGGGCACTCGAGCGCGCCTGCGCGGACCACGGCGGCCGGCTTCTCTTGATCCGCCGTCCGGGCGATCACGCGGACATACGGCATGACGGGCCACACACCGTGCTGATCGCCGGCTGTCTCGACCGCGACCCGTGGCTGCTCACCGGCGAGATCGACGACCCCGCTCAACTGCTCGCGTTGCCGTGGAATCTGCTCCTCGAAGACGATCCGGACGCCGCCACCGAGCGGCTGCCGGAACTCGAGGAGACCCGCGACCCGGCTCTGCTGATCTGCACCAACGGCAAGCGCGACGTGTGTTGTGCGGTGCGTGGCCGGCCGGTCGCACTGGACCTTGCGGCAAAGCACCCGGACGCCGTGTGGGAGTGTTCGCACACCGGCGGCCACCGGTTCTCTCCCACCGGCATCGCACTGCCGTCCGGTCAGACCTACGCCCGGCTCACGCCCGAGCTCGCGGAGCTGGCACTCGCCGCCGCACGACGCCACGAGGTGCCGACCGAACTCTCCACCCCGCTGCACGACCGCGGGCGCAGCTGCTTCAGGGCACCGCTGCAAGTCGCCGACTCCTTTGTGCGGCACCACATCTCGGAGACAGCTCTCAGCTCGATCTCGGCATCGGGGACACGCGACGAGGACGGGTCCTGGACGTGCGACGTCACCCACGTCGACGGGCGCACCTGGTCGGTGGGGGTCACCAGCGAGGACGGTCCGGCGCTGCGGTCATCATGTGCCAAGGCGCCGGTCCCGAGCGCTGTATGGCGCGCCGCCTTGCTGGACTGACGTGCTTGGGCGGTTTCGGTGGTCTCGATACACCTCCCCCGCTGCGCTCCTCCGGCACTCGACCAGCATGCGGCCGCTGCGCTCCTCCGGCACTCGACCAGCGAGTGGCCACAGCACTCGACCAGCATGCGGCCGCTGCGCTCCTCCGGCACTCGACCAACACATGGCCACAGGACGTGGCCTACAGCTTCAGATACATCACATGCAGCCCGACCAGCTCGCCGCCTGGCAGTCGGAACGCCTCCGGCACCGTGCCGATCACCGTGAATCCCAACGACTTCCAGAGCGCGACGGCCGCCGCGTTGGTCTCCACCACCGCGTTGAACTGCACGGAGTGATAACCCTCATCGCGTAGCCATTGCACGACATACGCACCCAACAGGCGGCCGACACCGCGACCACGGGCAGCGGAACCGACCATGAAGCTGGCCGTGCCCACATGGTCGCCCGGCCCCGGACGATTCGGCCCCATGTGCGCGCTACCGAGCACCGTTCCGTCGACGTCGTCCACGGCAACGACCGTGCAGCCGGGCGGCTCCTCGAGCCACATCTCGCGTGCCTCGGTCTCGTTCATCGCGGCCGGGAACGTATAGGTCTCGCCCGCCGCCAGCACCTCCCGCACGATCGGCCAGATCGCCGGCCAGTCGGCCTCGGTCGCTGTGCGCACACTGGTCATTCGCCGACCCGCGCGTCGATCGACTGCCGGATGAGGTCGGCGTGACCGTTGTGCCGCGCGTACTCCTCGATCATGTGGGTGACGATCCAGCGCAGGGTGAACTGCTTCCCCGTGCGCCCGTCCGACTTCACCGACAACGCATCGAACCCGCCGGCGGACATCGCGCGCTCGATGCCGGAGTCAGCGGTTCGCACCGAATCCTCATACAGCGCAGCGAGTTCGCCCGGCTCATCGGTGGCCCCGGTGTGCCACTCCCAGTCCGGGTCGTCCTTCCAGTCCACCGACGACCACGGCTGCGGTTCGTCCGCGCCGACGAGCACCTGGTGGAACCACCACCCCTCCACCAGGGCGAGGTGCTTGATCATCCCGCCGAGTGTCATGTCCGACGGCGCCGCCGTCTGCGCCAGCTGCGCGGACGTCAAGCCGCCGGTCTTCCAGCGGAACGTGTCCCGCTGGTAACGCAGGAAGCCGAGCAGCGTGTCGATCTCGTCGGCGTCCACCGGCGGATCCGTCCGCCCGGCCGGGTCGAGATCGGGTGTCGTCGCAGGCCTGTCCGTGGTCATGAGCGTCAACATAGGAGCAAGGACGGACACCGCGCCATCGAGTTCCGGGCCTGCGGCGTTCTACGCTGCTCGTATGCCGAACATCCGGATCGCCCAGGACGACACCGCGGACCAGCTCCTCTCCACCGACCCGTTCGCGCTCATGATCGGGATGCTGCTGGACCAGCAGTACGGCATGGAGCACGCCTTCCGCGGGCCGGCGAAGATCGTCGCCAAGCTGGGCACTCTCGATCCCGGCGAGATCGCGGCGCAGGAGCCGCAGGAGTTCGCCGACCTGTGCTCGACGCCCCCGGCGATCCACCGCTACGCACGCTCGATGGCCGGCCGGGTGCAGCAGCTCGCCCAGGTGGTCCTGCAGGACTACGACTCCGACGCATCGCGCATCTGGACGACGGCCGACACGACCGCCGAGCTGCTGAAGCGCCTGAAGTCCCTGCCCGGGTTCGGCGACCAGAAGGCCCGCATCTTCGCCGCATTGCTCGGCAAACAACTCGATGTCACCCCCGACGGCTGGCGCGAGGTGATCGGCCCGTATGCCGAGGCCGGCTCCTACCGCTCGGTGGCCGACGTGGTGGACGAGGCGTCGCTGCAGAAGGTGCGTGAGTTCAAGAAGCAGGCCAAGGCCGCCGCGAGAACCGCCGGCGAGGCCACCTCATGAGGCTGCGCGCCGAGGTCACCACCGAACCGTTCCGTGGTGAGGGCGCGCTGCCGGCACATGTCAGCGCGGCCGCCGACGCGCTGCGCGCCGCCGGCCTGAACCCCGATCTCGGACCCCTCGGCACCACGGTCGAGGGCGCCGGCGACGGACTGCTGCAAGCCGTCCACGACGCGGCCGGCGCGGCCTTCGCCGCCGGCGCCACGCGGATCAGCCTGCAGATCGAGCGCACCGATGCCTGAGCCGCCGATGCCCGAGCTGCCGACGCCCGATCTGCCGACACTGAGCGACGAGCTCGCCGATGCGCTGCAACCACTGCTGCACCGCGTCGGCGCGGTCGTCGTGGACGGCCCTCCGGAGTCCGACGACATCCCGATCACATTGCGCGACAACACGATCCACGTCCGAGTGCTCGACCAGCACGACCTCTCGGACGGTTTGTCGCGGCTGATCCAGACCGTGGAACGCGAGCTGGGCGACCAGCTGTCCGAGCTGCCCCGCGCCAAGAAGCAGCACGCGGTGCGCCTGTTGGAAGAACGCGGCGCGTTCGAGATGCGTCACTCCGCGGAGACGGTGGCCGAGGCCATGGGCATGTCCCGCTTCACGATCTACAACTACCTCAACCGAGTGCGCGTCGACAGCTGAGCCGGTTGGGCGCGGTCACCATCTCTCAACAAACTGTTGACGAAGATGTGACGTACGGCATACTCTCGTCTGCAGCCATTAATTTCATATCTCGAAATTTTTGTTCCGTATAAGCGAACGGACGGCGTGGCTCCCCAGGCCCCACGCCCAGCGAGAAGCACTCAGTTGCGGCCGCACCTCGCATGACCAGCGGAATCTCCCCCGGCCGGGCCGCCGAAGCGCGAAGATGCCCCTGCCACCTCATCATTGATGTCCCCCTGGGCCTCTGGAAGGACCGCTCGCAATGTCTGCTGCCACCGCCGAGGAAGTGCGCCCCCGCACCCAGAAGCATCCCGTCGACGAAGTCCTGCCCGCCGGACAGCTCGCCGTCTACGGCATCCAACACGTCCTCGCGTTCTACGCCGGTGCCGTGATCGTCCCCATCCTGCTCGCCGGCGCGATCGGGTTGACCTCCGATCAGCTGATCCACCTGATCAACGCCGACCTCTTCACCTGCGGCATCGCCTCGCTGCTGCAGGCGATCGGCTTCTGGAAGGTCGGCGTCCGGCTCCCACTGCTGCAGGGCGTCACCTTCACCGCGGTGTCCCCGATGATCATCATCGGCGTCAACGCAGGCGGCGGCGTCAACGGGCTGCTGACCATCTACGGGGCGGTGCTCGTCTCGGGCGTCGTGACGTTCCTGCTCGCGCCGTACTTCGGCAAGATCGTCCGCTTCTTCCCGCCGGTCGTGACCGGCTCGGTCATCACGGTCATCGGCTTCTCGCTGTTGCCCGTCGCCGCCGGTGACGCGCTGCTGCGCTGGGACCCCAAGACCCACTCCTACAGCGCCTCGGTCCTCAGCCAGGACGCCGGCGGCAACTACCACCTGGCGGCCGGCGGCTGGAAGACCCTCGCCCTCGCACTCGGCACCGTCGTCGTCATCGTCGTCATCCAGCGGCTGTTCCGCGGTTTCGTACAGACGATCGCCGTGCTGCTCGGCCTGGCCATCGGCACCCTGATCGCCTGGTTCGCCGGCGAGGCGCACTTCGACTCCGTCAGCAGTTCCAGCTGGCTCGGCGTCACCACTCCCTTCCACTTCGGTATGCCGAAATTCGCTCTCGCGGCGATCATCTCGATGGTGCTGGTCATGCTGGTCACGATGGTGGAGACCTGCGGTGACGTCTTCGCCACCGGCGAGATCGTCGGCAAGCGGGTCGACGGCGAGGACGTCGCACGGGCGCTGCGAGCCGACGGGCTGGCCACGTTCATCGGCGGCGTCTTCAACTCCTTCCCCTACACCTGCTTCGCCGAGAACGTCGGCCTGGTCCGGCTGACCAAGATCAAGAGCCGGTACGTCGTGGCCACCGCCGCGGTCTTCATGATCATCCTCGGCCTGCTGCCCAAGGCCGGCGCCATCGTGGCCGGCATACCCTCCAGCGTGCTGGGCGGAGCCGGTCTGGCGATGTTCGCGACGGTCGCCGTCGTCGGCATCCAGACCCTCGGCAAGGTCGACTTCAACGACCACCGCAACGGCATCATCGTGGCCACCTCTCTCGGTCTGGCGATGCTCGTGACGGCCGAGCCCGGCGTCGCGACCCTGCTGCCGAAGGACTACCAGGTCTTCCTCGGCTCCGGCATCACCATCGGCTCGATCGCCGCCTTCGTGCTCTACATGGTCTTCTTCCACGTCGGCACCAGCCGCGGCGCCGGGGTCGCGACCAGCCCCACCGGGTCGGTCATCGGCCTGGCGCAGGTCAACGCGATGAGCAAGGAGGAGTTCGTGCACACCTTCGAGCCGCTCTTCCAGGGCAACTCCTGGATCATCGCGGACGCCTACGAGCAGCGGCCGTTCCAGGACACCCCCGATCTGCGGGCGTCGTTCCAGGAGGCGTTGTTCTCCGCCTCCGACGAAAAGCAGCGCTCGCTGATCGCCGGCTACCCCGACCTCGGCAGCATGGAGGTCGCGGACGGTCAGCTGGGCGAGGCGTCGTCCCGGGACCGCGCCGCCATCATGCTCAGCCAGTTGCGCGACGACGAGCGCGCCGAACTGTCGGCGCTGACCGCGGCATACCGCGAGAAGTTCGGCTTCCCCCTGGTCACCTGTGTGCGTGAGACCGACTCGGTCGAGCAACTGGTGGCCCAGGGCCGTGCCCGGCTGGACAACTCCACCCAGCACGAACTGGTGACCGCCCTGCTGGAGAGTGCCAAGATCGCCGGCCACCGCTTCGACGACCTCGTCGCGGAGGCGGAGCCGCTGAACACCGCACGCAGCCGGATGGCGACGACACCATGAGCGAGCTGACCGTCATCGACGGCGCCACGGTCGTCACGATGGACCCGGACCGCACGGAGCACTCCATCGGCCACGTCGTGGTCGAGGGGTCCCGCATCCGGTCGGTGTCCGCCGGCCGGTACGCCCCCACCGGCGAGGACGTCGCACTGATCGACGGCACCGGGTGCGTGCTCACACCTGGTCTGGTCAACACCCACCATCACCTCTACCAGTGGGCGACGCGCGGGTATGCCGTGGACGCAACGCTTTTCGAGTGGCTGACGGCGCTCTACCCGGTGTGGGGAGCCATCGACGAGCGGGTCGTGGGACAGGCAGCCGCAGCGGGTGTCGGCCGGCTCGCCCTGTCCGGCTGCACCACCGTGATGGATCAGCACTACGTGTTCCCGCGGAACGGTGGCGACGTGCTCGGCGCCGAGATCGCGGCCGCCGGTGACGTCGGGGTCCGCTTCTTCGCCACCCGCGGCTCGATGGACCTGGGCCGGTCCGACGGCGGCCTGCCCCCGGATCACGTGGTCGAGTCGATCGACCAGATCCTCGGTGCCACCGCCGCGGCCATCGACGCCCATCACGACGCGTCGCCGGATGCGATGGTCCATGTCGGTGTCGCACCGTGCTCACCGTTCTCGGTGACCACGGACCTGCTGCGCGAGGCCGCGCGCCTGGCGCGCGACCGGGGCGTACGCCTGCACACCCACCTGGCCGAGACACTCGACGAGGACGACTTCTGCCGCGAGCGCTTCGGCCAGGCGCCGATCGACTACATGGAGTCGCTCGGCTGGCTCGGTCCCGATGTGTGGTTCGCACACGGGATCCACTTCGACGACAACGCGATCGGGACGCTGGCGCGCACCGGCACCGGCGTCGCCCACTGCCCGTCCTCCAACGCCCGCCTGGGCGCCGGTGTCTGCCGCACACGGGACCTGCTGGACGCCGGCGCACCGGTAGGACTGGGTGTCGACGGTGCCGCGTCCAACGAGGCGACCTCGCTGCTGGAGGAGGCGCGGCACGCGGTGCTGTTCGCTCGTGCGCTCGGCGGTCCGACCGCCCTGGGCGTGCGGCAGGCGCTGGAGGCCGCGACCCTCGGAGGTGCCCGACTGCTGGGTTGGGCGGACCAGATCGGTTCGGTGGAAGCCGGCAAACAGGCAGATCTGTGCGTATGGCGGATGGACACGCTCGCGCACGCCGGCATCGCCGACCCGGTCGCCGGACTGGTGCTGGGAGCGCCCCCGCCACTGGACCTGGTGCTCGTCGCCGGCCGTGCGGTCGTCCGGGACAACCACCTGGTCCGGGTCGAGGAGAGCGCACTCGCCCGGGGCGCTGCCGAGGCGTCGGAACGCCTGCGGCACCCCGCACCGGTCGGCTGACCGCGCAGGTCCGCCGCACCGCACCGAAGAACCGAAAATCCTTGTTCAACAAAATGTTGAGCCGTAGAGTTGACGCAGCACCCGGGTCCGGTCGTTCTGCATGGATAACCGATCGGACATCTCCGATCGCGGCGCGGCACCAGCCGCCCGAACCATGCGACCGCCTGACCGGCAGCTTCGGCTTCCGGCTCGAAAGGAGTCGCTGATGACTGACCCCGTGTCCGCACTGGATGTGATCGTCAACGGGCAAACCCACAAGTTCACCGACGCTCCACACACCAACCTGCTGGACTGGCTACGGTCCGAGGGCCTCACCGGCGCCAAGGAAGGCTGCGCCGAAGGTGAGTGCGGAGCGTGCTCGGTCCTGGTGGCCCGGCCCGATGACAGCGGCGGCACCCGGTGGACGGCCGTCAACGCCTGCCTGCCGCCCGCCGCAGCCTTCGCCGGTCAGGAGATCGTCACCGCCGAAGGACTGGGCAGCGCCGAGGCACTGCATCCGGTGCAGCGGGAGATGGCAGTGCGCGGCGGCTCCCAGTGTGGTTACTGCACACCGGGATTCGTCTGCAGTATGGCGGCCGAGTACTACCGCCCCGACCGCACCGCCGGCGACCACGGTGCGGACAGCAGCGAGCACGGCGCCAATGGTTTCGACCTGCACGCGCTCTCCGGGAACCTGTGCCGGTGCACGGGATACCGGCCGATCCGGGACGCGGCATACGCGCTCGGGGACGTGCCGGCCGACGACGCGCTCGCCGCCCGCCGCAACTCCCCTGCACCGGAGGCCGTGCCGACGGCATACCACGCCCAGGGCCGAAGGTTCGTCCGCCCGGCCACCCTCAGCGACGCCCTGAGCATCCTGCGCGACGACCCGGACGCCGTCCCCGTCGCGGGATGCACCGACTGGGGTGTCGACGTCAACATCAAGTCGGCGCGTCCGCAGCTCGTGGTCGCGCTGGACCGACTCCCGGAGTTGCGGACCCTCGTCGAGACCGACGACCACGTCGAGATCGGCGCAGCGCTCACGCTCAGCGAGATCGAGCAACGGCTGGACGGGCGGATCCCGTTGCTGGCCCAGCTCTTCCCGCAGTTCGCGTCACGGTTGATCCGCAACGGCGCCACCATCGGTGGCAACCTCGGGACCGCGTCACCGATCGGTGACACGCCCCCGGCACTGCTCGCGCTGGACGCCGAGCTCGTGCTCGCCGGCCCCGACGGCACCCGCGTGGTGCCGCTCGCGGACTACTTCACCGGATACCGGCAGACCGTCCGGGCGGCGGACGAGCTGATCCGGTCGGTGCGGATCCCGTTGCCGTTGGCCGGTGTCACCGCGTTCCACAAGATCGCCAAGCGCCGGTTCGACGACATCTCCAGCGTCGCCGTCGGCTACGCGGTCGACGTCGCGGACGGCGTCGTCCGCCGGGCCCGCGTCGGCCTCGGCGGAGTGGCCGCCACCCCGCTACGCGCCACCGCGGTCGAAGCCGCCTTGGAGGGCAAGCCGTGGACGGCCGAGACCGTCCGGGCCGCCGCCGCGCTGCTGCAGCAGGAGGGCACCCCGATGGACGACCACCGCGCCAGCAGCACATACCGCCGGGCCATGCTCGGCACCTCACTGCGCAAGTTGTATGCCGAGTCCACCACTGAGGAAGGTGTCGCATGAGCGAGCTGTCCCAGCTCCCCGCGAACCCTGTTGTCGGAGAAGCTATCCCGCACGGCGACGCCATCGGCCACGTGACCGGCACGGCGCTCTACACCGACGACCTGGTGGGGCGCACGAAGGATCTGTTGCACGCCTACCCGGTGTCCGCCCCGCACGCCCACGCACTCGTCACCCGGCTCGACACGACTCCGGCATACCAGGTGCCCGGCGTCGTGCGGGTGCTCACCGCCGAGGACGTGCCCGGTGTCAACGACTCGAACATCAACCACGACGAGCCGCTCTTCCCCACCGAGGTGATGTTCTACGGGCACCCGGTGTGCTGGGTGCTCGGCGAAAACCTGGAGGCCGCCCGCCTCGGCGCCGCAGCGGTCGAGATCGACTACGAGGAGCTGCCGTCCATCGTGACGCTCCCCGAGGCGATCGCCGCGGAGAGCTTCCAGGGCCGCGCGCCGACCGTGTCGCGCGGCGACGCCGACGCCGCAATGGCGAGCGCCGAGCACGTGTTCAGCGGCACCTGGGAGGCATCCGGCCAGGAGCAGTTCTACCTGGAGACTCAGGCCTCCATCGCGTATGTCGACGAGGCCGGCCAGGTCTTCATCCACTCCAGCACGCAGAACCCGAGTGAGACCCAGGAGATCGCAGCGCACGTGCTCGGCGTCAGCTCCTCGGAGGTCACCGTCCAATGTCTGCGGATGGGAGGCGGATTCGGCGGCAAGGAGACCCAGGCCAACGGGTATGCCGCGATCGCCGCACTCGGCGCCACACTCACCGGCCGCCCGGTGCGCGTGCGACTCAACCGCAACCAGGACATCCAGTTCACCGGCAAGCGACCGGACTTCCTGTCCACCTGGGAGGCCGGCTTCGACGACGAGGGTCACCTGCTCGCGCTCAAGGTGGTCTTCACCGCCGACGGCGGTTGGAGCCTCGACCTGATGCAGCCGGTCCTGTCGCGGGCGCTGTGCCACGTCGACAACGCCTACTGGATCCCCAACATCCGGGCGCACGGACGCATCGCGAAGACCAACCGGACCTCGCACACGGCGTTCCGCGGCTTCGGCGGCCCGCAGGGCATGCTGCTCACCGAGAACATCCTCGGCACCGTCGCACCGAAACTGGGCCTGACCGGTGAGGAGATCCGGCAACGCAACTTCTACCGGTCCGCCGACCAGACGACGCCGTACGGCCAGCGGGTGCGGCAGATCGAGCGGCTGCACCGGATCTGGGAGGAGGTGCTCACCGAGAGCGACTTCGCCGCCCGCCAGCGGGAGATCGAGCAGTTCAACGCCACGCACGAGCACACCAAGCGCGCCATCGCGGCGACGCCGGTGAAGTTCGGCATCTCCTTCAACAAGAGCTCGATGAACCAGGGCGGCGCGCTCGTGCTCGTCTACAAGGACGGCTCGGTGCTGGTCAACCACGGCGGCACCGAGATGGGCCAGGGCCTGCACACCAAGATGCTGCAGGTGGCCGCGACCGCGCTCGGGCTGCCGCTGGGCACGGTGCGGCTGGCGCCGACCCGCACCGACAAGGTGCCCAACACCTCGGCGACCTCCGCCAGCACCGGCGCCGACCTCAACGGCGGCGCGGTCAAGCACGCCTGCGACCAGATCCGCGACCGCCTCGCGGTCGTCGCCGGAGGCATTCTCGGTGTCCCACCGGCGGACGTCCGGTTCGCCGACGGCACGGCATACGGACTGAACAGCGAGCGCGCGCCCATCCCGTGGGAGGAGCTGGTGCGGACCGCCTATCTGCAGCGCATCCAGTTGCACGCCGCCGGCTACTACCGCACCGAGGGCCTGGAGTGGAACGAAGAGACCTACCAGGGCTCGCCGTTCAAGTACTTCTCCTTCGGCGCGGCCGTCGCCGAGGTGGAGGTCGACGGCTTCACCGGCGCCTACCGCACCCGCCGGGTCGACGTGGTGCACGATGTCGGCGACAGCCTGTCGCCGCTGATCGACAAGGGGCAGATCGAGGGCGCCTTCGTGCAGGGTGCCGGCTGGCTGACGCTGGAGGACCAGCGCTGGGACGCCGGCGACGGGCCGGGGCGCGGCCGGCTCACCACCCAGGGCGCCAGCACCTACAAGCTACCGAGCTTCTCGGAGATGCCCGAGGTCTTCAACGTGACGATGTTCCAGAACGCCACCGAGGAGGGTGCCATCTACGGCTCCAAGGCCGTCGGTGAACCGCCGCTGATGCTGCCCTTCTCGGTGCGCGAGGCGCTGCGCAAGGCCGCGGCCGCGTTCGGACCGGCCGGCATCAGCGTGCACCTGGCGTCCCCCGCGACGCCGGAGGCCGTCTACTGGGCCATCGAGTCAGCGCGCTCGACGGAGCCGCACGACGTGGCAACCCAAGCGATCCCGGACAACGCTGCGGATCCCGTCCCCTCGGCGGTATGACGTGAACTGGTATGACGCCATCGGCCTCCTGCGGCGGCAGCGGCGCGCCGCCGTCCTGGTGACTCTCGTCGACGTGCGCGGACACGCCCCCCGCGCTGCCGGCGCCAAGATGGTCGTCACCGCCGACGCGGTCTTCGACACCATCGGCGGTGGCAACCTCGAGGAGACTGCGGTCTCCCGCGCCCGGGATGCCCTGCAGTCCGGCACGCCGTCCGCGCCACAGGAGCTGCAGCTCTCGCTGAGCGACAAGGCGCCTGCCGAGCACGGCGTGCAGTGCTGTGGCGGCGAGGTGCGGATCCTGCTGGAACCGTTGCCCGTGCGGCCATCGGTTGCCATCTTCGGAGTCGGCCACGTCGGGCTCGAGCTGGCACGCATCCTGGCCCGCCACGAGGTCGAGCTGCATCTGGTCGACTCCCGGCCGGCGCACCTGTCCGCTGAGCGCCTGGCGGTGCTCGACGACTCGGTCGCGTCCGTCATACCGCACCCGGCGCCGGTGCCCGAGGTCGTCCTCGGTGAGGTGCCCGCCGGCAGCCACGTGCTGGTGATGACCCACGATCACGCCGAGGACATCGCGATCTGCGATGCGGCCCTGCGGTGCGCGCACTTGTGCAGCATCGGCCTGATCGGGTCGTCGGCGAAGTGGGCCCGCTTCCGCCGCCGGCTCACCGAGGAGGGTCACGACGAGAGCGCGCTGGCGCGGATCACCACCCCCATCGGCCTGCCCGACCTGCCCGGCAAGGCACCGGCGACCATCGCGCTGAGCGTGGCCGCCGACCTGGTCGGCCGCTTCGCCGACCTCGCCAGTCCGGTGGTGCCCCGATGACCGTCTACCGCGCCACCGTGCTGGACACGCCGGCCGACCCGTTCACCGGGGGGACGCTGCGCGCCGCATCGGACATCGCGCTCGCCGTGACCGACGGGCTGATCACCGCGCGGGGCAGCTTCGACACCGTACGTGCCGCGTCGCCGTCCGACGAGGTCGTCGACCTGCGCGACGGGGTGCTGCTGCCCGGCTTCGTCGACACGCACGTGCACTACCCGCAGATCCGGGCGATCGGCGGCCTCGGCAAGCCGTTGCTCGACTGGCTCGAGCACTCGGCGCTGCCGGAGGAGGCGAAACTGCACGACCGGTCCTACGCCGCCCGGATCGCCGACGAGTTCGTGCACGGCCTGGTCGACGCCGGGACCACGTCGGCGCTCGTCTTCGGCTCACACTTCGCCGGTGCCGTCGACGCGCTGTTCCGCAGCGTCCACCACCGTGGGCTGCGGGTGACCTCCGGTCTGGTCGTCTCCGACCGGCTGTTGCGCGAGGACCTGCTCACCACGCCCGAGCGCGCCTACGACGAGTCCGTCCGGCTCGCCGCGCGCTGGCAGGGTCACGACCGCATCCGGTATGCCGTCACGCCGCGCTTCTCCTACTCGTGCACCGCGGCGATGCTCGACGCCTGCGGGGCTGCATACAAGGACATCGACGATGCGTGGTGCACCTCGCACGTCAACGAGAACGTCACCGAGGTCGCCGAGGTGGCAAGGCTCTTCGGCGGCTCGAGTTACGTGGCGACCTATCAGGACCATGGTCTGCTCGGCGCACGCACCGTGCTGGCGCACAACGTGCACCCGACCGAGGCGGAGCTGCGCATGCTGGCGGCGGGCCGGGCGTCGGTGGCGCACTGCCCCACCAGCAACGCCTCCCTCGGCAGCGGCATGTTCCCGCTCGCCGCGCACCTGCGGCACGGGGTGCGCGTGGCGATGGGCACCGACGTGGGCGGCGGCACCGGCTTCTCACTGCTCAAGGAGGGCCTGCAGGCCTACTTCCTGCAGAGTCTGCTCGGTGGGGACGGCGTGGCGCTGACACCGGCGCACCTGCTGCACCTGATCACGGCGGCGGGCGCCGACGCGCTCGGGCTGCGGGAGCAGGTGGGCGACTTGAGCATCGGCAAGCGGTTCGACGCGGTCCTCGTGGCGCCGCACCACCATTCGCCGCTCGGTGTCGGCATCCGGCATGCCGCGGGTGCCGAGGACGCCCTGGCGAAGATCTTCGCGCTCGGGACCCCGGCCGACATCGCGCAGGTCTGGGTCGACGGGGCGCAGGTCAAACACCCCGAGTGATTGCGGTCAACCCGTGATCGGGTGCTCCTGGAGGTATGCCGCGGCGAGCTTCTTGGGCGCCCGGTCCAGCCATGCCTCCACGACGAGTTCGGTGAGTTCGTCGACCGGGATGCGCGCCAGGCGCACCAGCACCGAGGGATAACCGTCGAAATGCGGGATGGTGAAGTAGACACTCGGATCATCAGCGATCAGAGCGTGTTTCACGCCCTCGTCCGGCACCCGTGCGGCGAGGATCTCCCCGTCGGGCGCCTCGTCACCGAGATCGGCGCGATCCTTGGCTCCCAGCGGGCGCTCCCACACGAATCCCTTCCCCTTGACCCGCCACATGGTGTTGCCCCAGGCCGGGCGCAGCTCCACCTCGGGCAGATTCGCCACGATCCGTCGTACGTCGTCCCAGGTCGCCATACCCGGTGACGTTACGCGCGCGGTGCGGGAAGCGTCACCAGTTCGCGATCGACCGGGTGAGGATGCCGGCGATGTCGTCCTCGGTCGGCTCCTTCGGGCAGGTGCTCAACAGCCGCTGCTGCTGCAGCACGCCCGGCACGAGGTCCGGCACGTCGGACTCGGTGAAGCCGACCGCTCCGATGCCGTTCGGGATCCCGATGTCGCGCATCAACCGGACCAGCACCGTCGGCAGCTGCTCCCGCGGGTCGGCCTGCTCGGGCACGTCCGGCCCCAGTAGCCGGGCAACACGCAGATGCCGCTCCGGCGCCGCGTCGAAGGAGAAACGGAAGGCCTCCGGCGCGGTCAGCGAGACGGCCATGCCGTGCGGCACCATCGGCTCGTCGCCCGGATAACCGGCCGGCCGGAAGTCCTTGACCTGCCCGGCGATCGGGTAGGCGTTCGCGTGCGGGATGTGTACGCCCGCGTTGCCGAAACCCATCCCCGCGAACGTCGCTGCCTGCATCATGTCGATCCGTGCCTGCTGGTCGTCGGCGCCGTGGGAGACCGCGCGCCGGAAGGCGCCGGCCAGCAGCGTCAGCGCACGCTCGCACCACACATCGGACACCGGGTTGGACCCGCAGTAGGTCACCCGCTCCTCCGGCCGCTTCTTGCCGTATGACGAGAACGGCTTCGCGGTGAACGATTCGGCGGCATGGCAGACGATGTCCATCCCGGCCGAGGCGGTCACCTCCGACGGCAGCGTCATGGTCAGCGCCGGATCGACCACCGCCATCGTCGGACGCAGCCGCCAGTGACTGATGCCGGTCTTGACCTTCATCGACAGCACGTCGAGCACGCACATGGCGGTGCTCTCCGAACCCGTGCCCGCCGTCGTCGGCACCGCGATCAGCGGCTTCAGCGCGCCCGGTGGCACCTGGGCCCGGCCCACCGGAGCGTTCAGGTAGTCGCCGAGTTCACCCGGGAAGGTCGTCAGCAGGTTGACCGCCTTGGCGGTGTCGATGGACGAACCACCGCCCACGGCGACGAAGCCGTCCCAGGGGCCCTGGGCCGCGGCGTACTCGATCGCCTGGTGCATCGAGTCGTCGGTCGGCTCGACGTGGACACCGTCGAAGATCTCGGCGACGACGTCGTAGCGGCGCAGGGCATCGACGATGCGGTCGGCAACACCGCTGGCGGCAACACCCGGGTCGGTGACGACCAACACTCGCGACACGCCGTACTGCCGCAGGTCGTAGCCGATCTCGTCGCTCGCCCCCACACCGAACTTCAACGGCGGCGCACCCCAGGTGAAGATGGTCTCCGCAGCGTCGCTAGGCATCGATGCGCTCGCGGTCGAGTTCGCGTGCGGAGTCGACGATGAAGTCCTTGCGCGGGGCGACGTCGCTGCCCATCAGCAACTCGAAGACCCGCTCGGAGTTCTCGGCGTCCTTGAGGGTGACCCGGCGCAGGGTGCGGTGGCGTGGATCCATCGTCGTCTCGGCGAGTTGCGAGGCATCCATCTCGCCGAGGCCCTTGTAGCGCTGGGGCTGCTTGACGTTGCGCCCCTTCTTGGCGAACTGCGCCATCACCTGCCGCATCTGCTGCTCGGAGTAGGTGTAGACGACCTCGCCCTTGGCACGGCCCTGTGCGGTGGTCTCGATCCGGTGCAGCGGCGGGACGGCCGCGAAGACCCGGCCCGCCTCGACCAGCGGACGCATGTAGCGGAAGAACAGCGTCAGCAACAGGGTGCGGATGTGCGCCCCGTCGACGTCGGCGTCGGTCATCAGGATGACCTTGCCGTAGCGCGCCATGTCCAGGTCGAAGGTGCGCCCCGAGCCTGCGCCGACCACCTGGATGATCGCGGCGCACTCGGCGTTCTTGAGCATGTCCCCGACCGACGCCTTCTGGACGTTGAGGATCTTGCCGCGGATCGGCAACAGCGCCTGGAACTCCGAGTTGCGGGCCGCCATACCGGTGCCGAGCGCGCTGTCACCCTCGACGATGAACAGCTCGGTGCGGTCGTTGTCGCCGGACCGGCAGTCCTTCAGCTTCCCCGGCAGCGACGAGGACTCCAGCGCACTCTTGCGACGCAGTGTCTCCTTCTGAACGCGGGCGTGGATGCGCGCCTTCATCTCGGCGACGACCTTCTCCTGCAGCTGGCTCGACTGCGTCTTGAGATCGCGCTTGCTCGAGGTCAGCAGCGCGGTCAGCTCCCGCTCGACGATCTTGCTGACGATCTGCCGGACCGCCGACGTGCCGAGGACCTCCTTGGTCTGCCCCTCGAACTGCGGCTCGGCGAGCCGCACCGTGATCACCGCGGTCATGCCCGCGAGGATGTCGTCCTTGTCGACCTTGTCGTTGCCGACCTTGAGGCGGCGGGCGTTGGTCTCCAGCTGCTTGCGGAAGACCTTCAGCAGTGCCTGCTCGAAGCCGGCGACGTGCGTGCCGCCCTTGGGGGTGTCGATGACGTTGACGAAGGAACGCATCCGCTGGTCGTAGCCGGTCCCCCAGCGCAGCGCGATGTCCACGCCGCAGCTTCGCTCCACCTCCGTGGGCGTCATGTGGCCCTGCGCGTCCAGCACCGGCACGGTCTCGGTGAAGGTCGACTCGCCCTGCAGGCGCCAGATGTCGGTCACCGCCGGGTCGGGGGCCAGGAACTCGGTGAACTCGGAGATGCCTCCTTCGTGGCGGAACACCTCCTCGACCGGTTCGCCCTCGCCCGGCGTGCCGGGCAGGCCGCGCTCGTCGCGCACGACCAGCTCCAGGCCAGGCACCAGGAAGGACGTCTGCCGCGCGCGGCCGATCAGTCGCTCGACATCGAACTCCGCGTCCCGCAGGAAGATCTGCGGGTCGGCCCAGTAGCGGATCCGAGTGCCGGTGACACCGCGCTTGACCTTGCCGACCACCCGCAGCTCGCTGCCGGCGGTGAACGGCTCGAACGGAGAGTCGGGGCTCGGACCCGACTTCGGGTCCTTGAACACACCCGGCTCCCCGCGCCGGAAGCTCATCGCGTAGGTCTTGCCGCCGCGGTCCACCTCGACGTCCAGCCGGGCCGAGACGGCGTTGACCACCGACGCGCCGACGCCGTGCAGGCCGCCGGAAGCGGCATACGACCCGCCGCCGAACTTGCCACCGGCGTGCAGCTTGGTGAAGACCACCTCGACACCGGACAGCCCGGTACGCGGCTCGATGTCGACCGGGATGCCCGCACCGCGGTCGGCGACGCCGACCGAGCCGTCGGCATACAGGGTGACCAGCACGTGGTCGCCGCGGTCGGCGAGTGCCTCGTCGACCGCGTTGTCGATGATCTCCCACACGCAGTGCATCAGGCCGCGGCCGTCGGTCGAACCGATGTACATGCCGGGCCGTTTGCGGACCGCCTCCAGACCCTCGAGCACCTGCAGGTGCCGTGCGGTGTATTCGCTCGTGGACGTGGTGGACGGACTTGCGGTCACGACTGGCGCTCTCCTGGCTGGTATGCCGCCCGATCGCCCGGGCGGTCTTGCTCGCAGGCAGATTAACCCCCGGCACCGACGAACCCACGAAGGCGCACTGCGGACACCACGCACCCACCGCCCCGCCGGCGCCGGGGCATGCGCTGCCGCCACCGGATCCGCGCAGGTCACAAGATTGTGAAGGACGCCACACGCCGTGGATAAGTTTCGCCGGGAATCCCTTCGCATGATTGACTGTTGAGTACTTCGACGACGGAAACCCCCGGGTGACCGGGAGGACCCGCAACGAGAGGATGATTACCGTGACTACAGCAGTTGCTCCCACCCTGACCGCATCCGATCGCTGCGACCGCTGCGGCGCCCAAGCTTTCATCCGTGCCCGCCTCAGCTCCGACCAGGATCTGCTCTTTTGCGCCCACCACGGCCGGGAGCACTTGGACAAGCTGCGCGAGATCGCTGACGAAGTGATTGATGAGACCGACCGGCTGCACAGCGAGTCCACGATCGAAGTGTGATGATCGACGTGTGAGCTTCACCCCTACTCCTGCGAGAACGGCGCACCCTGTGGTGCGCCGTTCTCGTATGCCGTCCCGGGTGTATGACGCCCGGCCGGTCGCATAGGTTCGTCCCGTGGACGCGGTGACCCTCGTGGCCGGTGCGATGATCACGCTGGGCATCCTGGGGCTGGTCGTCCCCGTGCTTCCCGGCCTGCTGCTGTGCCTCGCGGGCGTCCTGCTGTGGGCCTGGGAGGTCGACACGGGCACGTCCTGGGCGGTCTTCGGCTGTGGTGTCGTCGTGGCCGCCATCGGCTGGGTGGTGCAGTTCCTGGTCCCGAACCGGCGGTTGAAGGCGGTCGGCGTGCCCGGCGTCGCGAAGTTCGCGGGCCTTGTCGGCGCGGTGATCGGCTTCTTCGTCATCCCCTACGTAGGGCTGTTCGTCGGCTTCCCGGCCGGGGTGTTCGCCGCCGAGCAGCTACGGCTGCGGGATGCCGCACGGGCCCGGGCGGCGACCAAGGCTACGGTACGCGCGGTGCTGACCAGCATCGGCATCGAACTGGCCGCCGCCGTGCTGGTGTCGTGGATCTGGGTGGCCGGGGTCCTGCTCAGCTGAGACCGCGACCGTGCCGTGCACGGGTCAGCTGCCGGTCAGCAGCGGTCACCAGCCGCCTTGACCGCGGCGGCGTTCCCAGCGCTCCTCGAGTCGCTGCATGAACGTGCCGGCGCTGCGCGACGGCGGTTTGGGACGAGCACTGACCGAGCCGTCCTCCTGGACGGTGCCGAACTCGCGCGCATGGCCGGGCTTGAAGGCATAGGCGCCGGCCGCGACCATGACCGCGAAGCCGATGACACCGAGCCAGATCTGGGCGATCGTCATACCGACGATGACCAGTGCCAGCCCCACGACCACACCGCAGACGCCGATCGCGACGCGGCGCCGGAAGCGGCGACGACCCGGATGGGCGACCATGTGCGACGCAAACTTGGGGTCCTCCACCTTGAGCGCCTGCTCCATTTGGTCGAGTAGGCGCTGCTCGTGCTCCGATAGCGGCACGTTGACCTCCCAATGTTCTTCGGTCGCCACCACGCGGTGACCGAGCCCGCCGGCTGATCCCCGACTGATCTCAACCTCAAGGATAGTTCGCCGCGCTACCTAGCGGTAGTTGCCCCATGGGCCGGCGATCGAAAACGATCGACGAGACCGCAGGAGCCACGACGGAACCCGTCCGCACGGTCGGATCAGCACGCTGGATCGGTTGTCTTCGCGCCAGCCTAGACAAAGCGGCCCGGAAACGGTGCCGGAGTCCGCAACAATTACCGAGTTGTCACCCGGCGGGCGGACCACCGGCCGGTCAGCCGGCACCGGTCGGAGCGACGCAGGCGGTGAATGACTCGCACATCGGCAGCCCCAGGTGCGCCAGGACCAGCTCCAGGAAGGTCTCGACCTGCCGCACAAGATCGTCGGCCTCGCGGGTGGAGATCACGAGGACGCCGCGTTCCAGCTGCGAGCGCCGCCGGGCGGAGCCCTCGAAGAACTGCGCCCACTCGGCCAACTCGGGCGCCACCGTCGGCAGCACCGTCCAGACGTTGCGCGGCCGGGATCCCGGGGTCCGCCGCGCATCGGCCGCCAGCACCGCGGCGGCCGCTCGCAGGGCCGACAGGTGTGCCAGCCGGTAGCGCTCGTCGGCCGTGTCGGCATGACAGGCCTGCAACAGGCCGACCCGGGTGCGGTCGACCAGGTCGAGCACCGTCCCGGCGACCGGCGTGGGCGGAAGGGAGTGGGCTGGCGGGCGCATGCGGCCTCCTCGCGGATCGCTGTCATCGAACTTTTGTTCGATGTAGTGACACTAGTCGCGGGCACCGACAGGGCCCCTGGGCCGCGCCCCCCGGTTCAGACCAGGCTGTTCTGCCGCAGGTTGGCGAAGACCTCCAGCGTCGCGGTCGACTTGTTCATCGTCATGAAGTGCAGGCCCGGAGCACCCTCCCGCAGCAACCGCTCCGAGTGCTCGGTGCAGATCGCGATGCCCTCGCGGCGCACGGCGGCCACGTCGTCACCGGCGGCACCGATGCGCGAGACGACGTCGGCGGCCAGCGGCTGCCCGTTGAGCTCGGTCAGCCGCTGCAGCTGGCCGACGGCGGTCACCGGCAGCAGCCCGGGGATGATCGGCAGCTCGCAACCGCGGCCGGCCACCAGGTCGCGCAGCCGCAAGTAGGCGTCCACGTCGGTGACCATCTGGGTGATGGCGAACGCGGCGCCGGCGTCCGCCTTGCGCACGAGGGTGTCGGCCTCCTCCGCCAACGAGGCCGACTCCGGGTGCTTGTCCGGGAAGGCCGCGACGCCGACGGTGAAGTCGCCCAGCGAGCGCACCAGCGACACCAGCTTGTCGGCATGGTCCAGGCCCTCGGGGTGGGCGATCCACGGTGCGGCAGGCCCACCCGGCGGGTCACCGCGCAGCGCCAGGACGTTGGCGATGCCGACGGCGGCATACTCCCCCACCACACGACGCAACTCGGCGACCGAGGACCCGACGCAGGTCAGGTGCGCCATCGTGCGCAGCGTCGTCTCCTGCTCGATCCGGCCGGTGATGCGCACGGTGCGGTCGCGGGTCGAGCCGCCCGCGCCATACGTCACCGAGACGAACGTCGGGTGCAACTGCTCCAAGCGGCGCACGGAGTTCCAGAGCACCGCCTCGGCACGCTCGCTGCGCGGCGGCATGAACTCGAAGCTGAAGCTCGGGCCGTCCTGTGCCAGCAACTCGGGGATCGGACGCCCGGACTTGTCGTGGCGCATGGTCATGCCGCTCAGCCTACGGACTGGTACGCCGACTACGCTCGACTCGATCACCATTCGGAAGGACAATCTCTTGCCCACCGCCGACCTTGACGACCTACGGGCACGCGTCCAGCGCGCGCTCGATGCGGAGCGCCGGACCCAGGCCGGGATCCTCGCCCCACTGGGGCCGGACATGGCCGACCTGCTGGAGGCCGTGTTCGCGCTGCTCAGCGGCGGCAAGCGGCTGCGCGCCGGCTTCTTCTACTGGGGTTACCGCGCCGTGGGCGGCGGCGACAGCGACGCACTGGTGCGCGCGGCGATGTCCCTGGAGGTCTTCCAGGCCGCCGCGCTGCTCCACGACGACGTGATGGACGACTCCGACGTGCGCCGCGGCATGCCCGCGGCGCATCGGCGGCTGGCCGAGGTCCACCGCCGGCGCGGACTGGCCGGCGATCCCACCCGGTTCGGCGAGGCAGGCGCCATCCTGGCCGGTGACCTGTGCCTGAACTGGACCGACGAGATCTACTCGACCAGCGGCCTGCCGGCCGCCGAACTCGCCCGTGGCCGGCGCGTGCTGGACACCATGCGCACCCAGCTGATGGGTGGGCAGTACCTCGATGTCGTCGAGGCGGCGCAGACCTGGGACGGGGTCTCCACCGAGGATCGGATCGAACGCGCTCGCAAGGTGATTCGTTTCAAGAGCGCGAAATACACCGTCGAGCACCCGCTGCTGATCGGCGCAACGTGTGCGGGCACCGACGAAGTCACCCTGGCGGCCCTGTCCGATTACGGACTGGCGCTCGGCGAGGCGTTCCAGTTGCGCGACGACCTGCTGGGCGTTTTCGGCGACCCGGACCAGACCGGCAAGCCGGCCGGTGACGACCTGCGGGAGGGCAAGCGTACGGTCCTGATCGCGTATGCACTCCAGGACATGAACACCGAGGACGTGCAACGCTTCCGAGCCGTTTTCGGCGATCCGCGGATCACCACCGAGGATCTCGCCTGGCTGCGCGAGCAGTGCATCCGCACCGGCGCGGTGGACCAGACCGAGAAGCTGATCGCAGCATGCGCCGACGCCGCACGCACCGCCCTCGACTCCGCACACCTCACCGACGACGGTCGCGCCGCACTGATCGACCTGATCGACATCTCCACGGCACGCTCGTCGTGATCCGCGGGCCCCGGACGCCGTCCACGGCAACGAGGTCGGGGTCCCCGCGAAGCGCGGTGGTGGTCGGTGCCGGGCTCGCCGGCCTGTCCGCCGCGCTGCATCTGCGTGGCGCCGGCGTGGACGTGACCCTGATCGAACAACAGCCCTCCCCCGGCGGCCGCTGCCCGGACGGCACCGTCGACGGCTACCGGCTCGACCTGGGGCCTACCGTGCTGACCGAAACCGACCAGCTCGCAGCAGTGTTCGCCGCCGTCGGGGAAACGATGACCGACCACCTGACGCTGCGGGACATCGACCCGGCATACGTCGCGCACTTCCCCGACGGCAGCACCCTGCCGATGCACACCGACGTCGACCGCATGCACCGGGTGGTCGCCGACTTCGCCGGCGAACGGGACGCCACCGGCTACGACCGCTTCGTCCGGCACGTCCAACGGCTGTACGACGTGGAGTTCCCGCACTTCATCGACCGCAACGTGGACGGCGTGCACTCGCTGGCCCGCCCGGCCCTCGGGCGATTGGTCGCGCTCCGCGGGCTCGGCAGGATGGACCGACTGGTCGGGTCGTTCTTCCACGACGAACGGTTGCGGCAGGCGTTCAGCTTCCAGTCGTTGTATGTCGGGGTGGCCCCGCACCGTGCACGCGGCCGCCGCACACGACGTCCGGCTCCGGCTCGGTGAAACGGTGCAGGCCGTCCGGGCCGCGGCGGGCGGTTACGAGGTACACACCGACCACGCGACCCACCGTGCCGATGCCGTCGTTCTCACCTGCGAACCCGACCACGCCGCAGCACTGTTGGCCGATCCGTCACCCATCCGGCCGGCCGCCACCCCGTCACCCAGCTGCGTGCTGCTCGCGGCCGGAGTGCCGGCCGGACTGCCGGGCGCCGGACACCATCACCTGCACTTCGGGGCCTCGGTGCGGGGCTCGCTCGACGACGTCACCGACGGCCGCGTGATGCGCGACCTCAGCTTCCTGGTCTCGGTGCCGACGCGCACCGACCCATCGCTGGCACCCCCGGGAGGAGACGTGGTCTATGCGCTCTTTCCCGCACCCGCCCGGCACGGGCACGGCGCCGCCATCGACTGGCAGCGTCTGCGGACGCCGTACCGCGATCACGTGCTGCGCCGACTCGAGCGGGCCGGCTACCCGGTCACCGACCTGATCGGTGAGCACTTCATCACTCCCGCCGACTGGACAGATCGCGGAATGCCTTGGGGCACACCATTCTCCAGCGCGCACACCTTCCGGCAGAGCGGGCCGTTCCGGCAACCGAACCGGATCGGTCCCGGCCTCGCCCTGGCCGGGTCGGGCACCACGCCGGGCGTGGGGGTGCCCATGGTGTTGATCAGCGGTCGGCTGGCGGCCCAGCGGGTGCTGGGGTGAGCAACCAACTGGCCGCGGCATACGCCACGTGCCGGGACATCAACGCCCGGCACGGCACCTCCTTCTACCGCGCGACCAGCCTGCTGCCCGTCGGCCGGCGGCCGCACATCTGGGCGCTGTATGCCGTCGCCCGGCGCAGCGACGATCTCGTCGACGCCCCGGAGGTCGGCAGCGACCCGGCGGTTGCCTTGTCGCAGTGGCGATCTGCCGTGCTCGCTGCGGTGACCGACCGGACCGCTCCGAGCGACCCGGTGCTCATCGCCGTGCGTCATACGGTGACCGTCCACGGCATACCGGCCCGGCTCTTCGAGGAGTTCTTCGACTCCATGCGCCGCGACCTGACCACGTCGCGCTATCCCACCTGGGCCGACCTGCGCAGCTACATGCGAGGCAGCGCCGCGGCCATCGGCGAGATGACGGCGCCGGTGCTGGGCGCGAGCGCCGCGGGCCTGCCGCACGCCGCGGCACTCGGCGAGGCCTTCCAGTTGACCAACTTCGTCCGGGACATCGCCGAGGACTGGCAGCGCGGCCGGATCTACCTGCCGCTGGAGGATCTTCGGGCGTGCGGCGGCACCGAGCAGGAGGTCGGCGACTGTGTGGCGACCGGCCGCAGCAGCCCGGCGCTGCGCCGGCTGGTCGGTCTCGAGATCGCCCGGGCCCGTTCACTGTATGCCGCCGCCGAGCCCGGGCTGACCGAGGTGGACCCGGTCGTGCGGCCGTGCCTACGTGCCGCCTTCGGCCTCTACGGGGAGATCCTGCGGGAGATCGAACGCCGGGGGCTCGAGGTCTGCCAGGGACGTGCCGTCGTCCCGGCCGGCCGGCGCGCCCTCGTGCTCAGTCGGTCGCTGACGGGCGGGAGTCCCTGGCGGTCCACCATCGCCACGACACGATCGTGAGCAGCACCAGGGCGAAACCGAAGCCCAGGTCCTCGACCGGTGCGTAGCAGAGCCGCCAATCCCCCACGAACCGTTGATGATTCGAGCCCAGGATCGCCGACCCGTCATACGTCACGATGCGCCGCCCGGTCAGCCACCCGTTGACCGCGAACTGTCCGGCCAGGACGATCGCGTAGGCCAGCCACCACTGCAGCGTGAGCACCACCCGGGTGCGCACGATGACCAGGTCGACCAGCAGCGCGGCGGGCACCGCGATCACCGCCAGCACGGTGTAACTCATCGGCCGTCCGGCGAACGGCGTCGACGGAGCAACGCACCGACCGCTTCGTAACTCGCGATGCCCGCGAACGGTATGACGAGGAAGAACGCCCACTCCTCCAGCGGCAACCCGAGCAACCGCACGTCCACCACCTGACCGCTGTCGAAATGCCATTGCCCGGCATGGGTGGCCCACAGGTCCCAGATCACGAAAGGCGTTGCCGCACAGACGATCGCGGTCAGCAGCCGCCGCCACCGGTGCATCCGCCGCAACCTCAGGACCGGCACCAGGGGCGCCGTCAGCACCAGACAACCCACCAGCACCGCGGCATACGCCAGGTGTGTCACGGGAGGACCGGAGGCACGTGCACGGATCAGAACGCGAGTTCGGCGGCCCGCTTGCGCACTTCGGCCTTGCGGTGGGCCTGCAGCATGGTGATCGGGCTGCCCTCCACCGGCAGGGTCGGGTCGACCGTGAACAACCACGTCAGCGCCTCGTCCGGCGAGAGCCGGGCGTCGAGCAGCACGGTGATGGTCCCCTCGATGCCGGTCAGCAGGTGATCCTCCTCGACGAACGCCGCGGGCACGCAGAGTGCCTGGTGGGGGCCGACCCGGTGCGCGAGCACGACCTTGTCGTCGACCAGCCGACGGGCCTGTCGTTGGCTCAGGCCGAGGGCGTCGCCCAGCTCGGGGATCGACAGCCAATCGCCGACCAGGCTCTCCACGTCACTCGTCGCATCAGTCACGGCAGGCAAGTCTAGGCCGTGCGTCGACACGCCTGGCCGGTGCAGGTCGCCCCCCGGTCGGCGTCCAGCCGCTAGTTTGACTGGCGAGTCACACCAGTCCCATCCGCCACAACCAGCCGTCATCCCGACGCCCATCCCGGCCAAGGAGACCCATGCCCCCGCTCACCACCGGCGCCCCGCCCGCCGCCGTCCACGCGATCCACGCGACAGCGGACAGCCATCACCGGAAGGCCTCCCAGCACGCCAAGCCGGCGAAGTCGAAGTCGCCGCGGCTGCACCCGCGCCGCAGCACGTCGGTCGCCAAGAAGGCGGTGCGCGCCGGATCGGCATACCTGGTCCGCCCCGGCGACAACCTGACGACGATTGCGCTGCGCCACCGGGTGTCGCTCACCGCGTTGATCAAGGCCAACGGCATCCGCAACCCCGACCGCGTGCTCAGCGGGTCGGTGCTGCGCATCCCGCACCGCGTCGCGGCCACCAGGACCTCGCACAAGACCTCCTCGCACAAGACCTCCTCGCACAAGAGCTCCTCGCACAAGACCACTTCGCGGAAGACCACGCCGGAGAAGTCGCACCGCGCCACCCAGCACCGGACGGTCAGCCGCGCCGCCGAACGGGCTGCCCGACGCGCCGCAGCGACCCGCGCCGCATTGGCGAAACGGTCGATCCCCAGCCGCACGCAGACCAAGGCACTGATCGAGCGCACCGCTCGCCGGTACGGCGTCAACCCACACCTCGCGCTCGGCATCAGCTGGCAGGAGTCCGGCTGGAACCAGCGGGTCGTCTCGCCGGCCAACGCGGTCGGCGTCATGCAAGTGCTGCCCCAGTCCGGCGAATGGGCGTCGAGCATGGTCGGGCACGAGCTGGACCTGCTGGACGCACACGACAACATCACCGCCGGCGTGGTGATCCTGCGCTACCTGACCGGCAACGCCAAGGACCTCGACCAGGCGATCGGCGGCTACTACCAGGGGCTGGCCGGGGTGCAGCAGCACGGTCCCTACCCGGAGACCAAGCACTACGTCCGGAACGTCCGGGCCCTGATGGACCGCCTCTGAGCGGAGCCGCCCCGGGGCGCGCCCGGTCACCTGACCGGCGCCGGAGCCCGAGCTTCGTAGACTTTGAGCGTGTCAGTATCCGCACCCTCACTTGTCGGTCGCACCATCGACAAGCGCTACGTGCTGCGCGAGCACCTCGCCGACGGTGGCATGGGTTCGGTCTACGTCGCCCTCGACGAGCGCCTCGACCGCGAGGTCGCGCTGAAGATCATGCGGCCCGATCTGGCCAGGGACGCCGACTTCGTCGCCCGCTTCCGCCGCGAAGCGCGTTCGGCCGCCCGGCTGGCACATCCCAACGTCGTCGCGGTGACCGACCAGGGATCCGACGAGGAGTTCGTCTTCCTGGCGATGGAACTGGTCCGCGGCCAGACGCTGCGCCAGGTGATCCGTCGCGACGCGCCGCTGCCGGTCCGCGAGGCGCTGGAATACACCGAAGGAATCCTGCGGGCACTGGATGCGGCGCACCTGGCCGGGCTGGTACACCGCGACGTCAAGCCGGAGAACGTCCTCATCGGCGCACACGGCGTGAAGGTTGCCGATTTCGGGCTTGCCCGGGCCGTCACGACGGACACCCTCACCGGCGACAGCGACGTACTGCTGGGCACCGCCGCCTACCTGTCCCCCGAACAGGTCGAGACCGGTCGCGCCGACGCACGCAGTGACGTCTATTCCGCCGGGTTGCTGCTCTTCGAGATGCTGACCGGAGAGAAGGCCTTTCCCGGTGACTCACCGATCAACGTCGCCTACCAGCACGTGCACGGCACCATGCCGCGACCGTCGGACGCCGTGCCCACCGTCCCGGTCGAGGTCGACGAACTCGTGCTGCGATCGACCGCCAAGAATCCCGACGACCGGCCGGCCGACGCCGGTGCGATGTTGCACGAACTGCACCGCACCCGCGACCGGCTGGGCTCCTCGGTCCTCGACGAGACGCCGCGCGTCGCGGCCGGCGCCGCCGGCGAGCACGACACCGGCCCGCTGTCGGCGCACTCCACCCGGCAGATCGACCGCACCGGACCGCCGCCGCCCGAGCACACCGGCCGGCGCCGCTGGCCGTGGGTGGCCGGGATCCTGGCCCTCGTGCTGCTGGTCGCGGGCGGCCTCGGCGGGTGGGCGTTCACCGCCGGCCCGTTCGGCACGGTGGCGGTCCCCACCGTCGCAGGTCAGCAACAGGGGCGCGCCGTGAGCGCCATACAGGACGCCGGGCTGCACGCGCGGGTGCAGCAGGCCTTCTCCGAGAAGGTCGCCCGCGGGGTCGTCGTGTCGGCGGATCCGGGCGCGGGGGCGGACGCGCGCAAGAACTCCACGGTGACGCTCACCGTCTCCAAGGGACCTGAGCGCTATACCGTCCCGTCGGTCGTCGGGCGCTCCGAGGCGGCGGCGCGCGCCGCCATCGGCAAGGCCCATCTCGCCGTCGGCACCGTCACCCAGGCGTATGACGAGAAGATCGCCACCGGCGAGGTGGTGCGTGCCGACCCGGAGGGCGGCAGCGCGCAGAAGCGCGGCAGCCAGGTGGATCTGGTGATCAGCAAGGGCAGGCAGCCGATCGACATCGCCGATGTCACGGGGCAGTCGAAGGCGGACGCGCAGCAGACCCTCCGCGACGCGGGTTTCACGGTCACCTTCGGCCCGGAGCAGCACAGTGACACGGTGGCAAAGGGCGACGTGATCAGCCAGACTCCCGCCGGCGGCGGCACCGGCCACCGGGGTGACTCGATCCAGCTGGTCGTCTCCCAGGGGCCGGTGATGGTCACCGTGCCGAAGGTGATCGGGATGAGTTCCGGGGCGGCCAAGGACAAGCTGGAAGGACTCGGCTTCACGGTGAAGACGCACTACCCGTTGCTGGTGCCGGTGCTCTTCCAGGTGCAGGGCCAGTCGGTCAAGGCGGACACGCAGGCAGCCAAGGGCAGCACCATCACGATCGACGTGGTCTGACACCGGCCCGCTAACCGGAGGATGCATCCGATAGGATGCCTAAGTGACTTCCGAACCGTCCTCCGTGCAGCCGTGACGGGGGCGGTCTTCGGCCAGCTCGCACCGTCGCGACGTCGTCGCCGGCAGCCGCAGCCGTCCCCGGACGGCCCTGCGCGCCGCCCGCGTACGGAGTGGTTCGACCGGTTCCTCGCATCCGACCCCGGACTCAACCGGCTACGGATGGCGCTGCAGGTCGTCGTCAGCATCGGCGCCGCCCTGCTCGCCGAGCGGCTCTTCGTCCACCTCACCGGCGCCCTCCAGCACCCGTCGAGCGGCCTGCCGGCCGCCGCCGCCGCGCAGGTGTCCGCGGGCAACCACGCCATGCTGGTGATGAGCATGATGGTCGGCGCCATGGTCTGCATGATGGCCACCTTCGCGGCGCCGATGCTGCCCTCGGTCGGCCGGCTCTACCTGACCATCCTGCTGATGCCCCTGCCGATGATCGCCGGGCTCGCCGTCGGGCTGGCCACCGGCGCGCACCGGGCCGTCGCGCTGACCCTGCTGACCGCGATCCTGGCCGGCGGGGCCTACCTGCGCCGTTTCGGCCCATGGGGTTTCTTCGGCGGCCAGTTGCTGTTCATGGGCGACTTCATGGGATTCTTCCTGGGCAGCCAGGTCGGGTTCGCCACGCTGGCGTGGCTGGCGCCCGAGGTGTGCGTCGGCGCCGCGGTCGCCGCCCTGGCCCAGCTGCTGCTCTTCCACCCCAGTCGAAGGCGCACCCTGCGGCGCATCCGGCGCAGCTTCGGCAGCCGAGCCCGTGCGCTGGTCGACACCGCAGTCGACGTCCTGGACGACCCGGGCGATCGGCGTGCCCATGCCCGCCTGCAACGACGCACCGTCCGTCTCAACGAGACCGCCCTCATGCTCGACGCGGCCCTCGGTGTGCCGGGTGCCGTGCCCGACGGCGCGACCGCCCGCCTACTGCATCGGGTCGTGTTCGACGCCGAGCAGGCGCTCAGCAACATGGCCAGGTTCGCCGCCACGCTGGGGCGGCTGGCACTGCAGCCGCAGGACGCGACGCTCGTCCGGCAGGCGCTCACCGCTGTCGGCCGGCACGACGCCGCCGGAGCCCACGACGCCGCCACCCGCTTGTTCGACCGAGTGCGCGATGCGAGCACGCCCCGACTCGTGGCGATCGAGGGATCCGATGAGCGTCACCGCCGGGTCATCCTGCACCGGTTCGCCACGAGCGTTCAGGACTGGTCACAGGTTGCTGCCGACCCGTTGCGGCGCCGTCCCGGCGACCACGCCGGGGACCGCGACAGCGACTGCGGGGAGCCGGAGGCGTTCACCTCGCCGGTCCAGCTCATCGGCGGCTGGTTGCCCGGCTCGTCGATGGTCAGCGCCAGTGCGTCGACCGAGCGCGGCCCCCGACTGCTGGACCGGGTCCGTATGGCGCCGAACGTGCGCATCGCGTTGCAGATCGGCGTCGCGGTCAGTGGCGCCATACTCCTGGGCAGCCTGCTGTCCGAGCGGCGTTTCTACTGGGCGGTGATCGCCGCGTTCGTCACGTTCATGGGCGCGAACAACGCACTCGAACAGGTCCGCAAAGGGCTACTGCGCGTGGTGGGCACGCTGATCGGGGTGCTCATCGGCTCGTTGCTGGCGCACGCGATCGGCCACCACACCGACCTGGCGGTGCTCACCGTGCTGGTCGCCATCGGACTCGGCATCTACCTGCTGCGGATCAGCTACGCGTTCATGGTCGTCGGCATCACCGTGATGGTGTCGCAGCTGTACGTCCAGCTCGGCGAATACTCCGATTCACTGCTCCGCCTGCGCCTGGAGGAGACCGCGATCGGTGCCGCCGTCGCGATCGTGACCGTCCTCGTCGTCTTCCCGCTGCGCTCCTGGCAGGTCGTCCGGGTGGCGGCACGCGACCACGCCCAAGCGGTCCAGACGCTGGCCGACGGCACCCTGCGCCGACTGACCACAGCCGACCAGGACGCGCAGCCGGAGGGCGAACTTCACGCTGCCGCAAGGAATCTCGACGCCACCCACCAGACCCTGGTGGCCGCGCTCCGTCCGGTGCGCGGCTTGCCGGGACCCGGCAGCGACATACACCGCGGCCTGCGGGCGGCGGCCGACGCCTCCGTCCACCGCGCTCGCATGATGCTGCGCGAGAGCGAGCAGCTGCGCTCCGCGGACGGTGCCGGGGACCGCCTGCGACCTGACGCCGACGCGTTGGACGGAGCGCGCCGGCAGTTGCACGCGTCGCTGCAGGCCATCACGGACGCGCTCACCGAGGACCATCGCGCCCGTGATCACGTCTACACCAGGTCGGCGGCGCTCTTCGACGCCGTCGCGGCCGGTCGCCGCGATGCCCAGCGGATCACCACCGAACAGCTGCTGCTGCGCGACGCCTGCCTGCTGGACGAATCCATGGCCGCCTTCGCGGCCGCGGCCGACCTGCAGGTCCGCGCCCTCGACACCGTCGGCGCACAGGCCGAATGACGGCTGCGGAGCTGACGATCCGCCGGGCTCAGCGCTGGGAGAGCATCTCCGCCACGAGGAACGCCAGCTCCAGGCTCTGCTGGTGGTTGAGCCGTGGGTCGCAGGCCGTCTCGTAGCGCTTCTCCAGATCGGCGTCGAGGATCTTCTCGCTGCCGCCGAGGCACTCGGTCACGTCGTTGCCGGTGAGCTCGACGTGCAGGCCGCCGGGCACCGTGCCCAGTCCGCGGTGCACCTCGAAGAAGCCACGCACCTCGTCGATGATGTCGTCGAACTCGCGGGTCTTGTAGCCGGTCGACGACTCGAAGGTGTTGCCGTGCATCGGGTCGCAGATCCAGACGACCTGGGCGCCGGTCTCGGTCACCCGCCGGACGATCGCCGGCAGCTTGTCGCGCACATTGCCGGCGCCCATCCGGGTGATGAAGGTCAACCGTCCGGGCTCCCGGTGCGGGTCGAGCCGGTCGATGAGCCGGGCGATCTCGTTCGGGTCGGCGGTCGGGCCCAGTTTGACGCCGATCGGGTTGTGGATCCGGGCCGCGAAGTCGACGTGCGCGTGGTCCAGCTGGCGGGTCCGCTCGCCGACCCACACGAAGTGCCCGGACACGGCGTAGGGGTTGCCGGTGCGCGAGTCGATGCGGGTCAGCGGCTGCTCGTAGTCCAGCAGCAGCGCCTCGTGGCTGGCGAAGAACTCCACGCCCGACAGCGGGGTGGAGTCGAAGTCCACACCGCACGCGAGCATGAACTTCATCGCGCGGTCGATCTCCCGGGCGATCGACTCGTAGCGGGAGTAGGCGGCATTGGCGATGAAGCCGCGGTTCCACTCGTGCACCTGCCGCAGGTCGGCGAATCCGCCGGTGGTGAACGCGCGCACGAGGTTCAGCGTCGAGGACGCCGTGTGGTAGGCGCGCAACAGCCGCTGCGGGTCGGGGGTGCGGGCGGCCGCATCGAACTCGAAGTCGTTGATGATGTCGCCGCGAAACGCCGGCAGCGTCACGTCACCGCGGGTCTCGGTGTCCTTGCTGCGCGGCTTGGCGTACTGCCCGGCCAGCCGGCCGATCTTGACCACCGGCGTGCTGGCGCCATACGTCAGCACAGCAGCCATCTGCAGGATCGTCTTGACCCGGTCACGGATGTTGTCGGCGGTCGCCTCGGAGAAGCGTTCGGCGCAGTCGCCGCCCTGCAGCACGAACGCGTCGCCGACGGCCGCGGCGGCCAACCGCGAACGCAGCACGTCGCACTCGCCGGCGAAGACCAGCGGCGGCGCGGCCGCCAGCTCGGCACGCACCCGGTGGACCTCGTCCGCGTCCGGCCACCGCGGCTGCTGCAGAGCCGGCAGCGTGGGCCACTCGATCTGCTCGGTCAGCAGGCGGGGTGCGGACGAGGTGCCGGCAGTCGTGTCAGGGGTCGTCGTGCTCACGAGCCAAGGGTACGGGCGCCCCGTGGGTATGCCGCGCGCGGTATTGCCTACTGGGACTTCTCGTCCGGCTCGGTCTCCTTCTCGTCCCGGTGGTGCTGCAGACGGTCCTTGGCCTGGGTGGCCAGCGCGGCGGCGCCGCCGCCGAGTTCCTTGGCCTTCTGCGTCAGACCGCCCTTCTTCAGCGAGGCGGCATACACGTCGACATACTCCTGCCCGGTCAGGAGCATGATCTCGTACATCACCTCGTCGGTGATCGAGCGCAGCACGAAGCGGTCGTCCTGCATGCCTTCGTAGCGGGAGAAGTCGATCGGCTTCCCGAAGCGCACGTGCGGCCGCACGATCCGGCCGAACAGCTTGCCCTGCGGTGCGATCAAGTCGGTGCCGATGACGCCCACCGGGACCACCGGGGCGCCGGACTCCAGCGCGATCCGGGCGATGCCGGTCTTGCCCTTGAACAGCCGGCCGTCCGGCGAGCGGGTGCCCTCCGGGTAGATGCCGAAGACTTCTCCCTCGCGCAGGATGCGCAGCCCTGTCGCCAGCGCGCCGGCGGCCGCGCTGCCGCTGCTGCGATCGATCGGCACCTGACCGGCACCGGAGAAGAAGGCTTTCTGCAGCCGGCCCTTGAGTCCGGGGGTGTTGAAGTATTCGGCCTTGGCCACGAAGGTGACGCGGCGAGGGATCACCAGCGGCATGAAGAGCCAGTCGGCGATCGACAGGTGGTTGCTGGCCAGGATGACCGGGCCGCGCTCCGGGACGTGCTGGGCACCCTCGACCGTGGGCCGGAAGATGCCCTTGAGCAGCGGGCCCAGCAGCACCCACTTGAGCAACCAATAGAACACCGCGTCTCCTTCGCACCGATGGTCCGCCGGACCGCTGGCACTCGAGCTGAACAACCTCACTGGTCCGCGTGCAGGATACGACAGGCGCGACCGCCCGCCCGGCGAGGTGAAAGGATGTCCTGCACAGCCCCGCACCACCCTCGACGGAGGAACGACCATGGACGTGCTGCCCGGCGCCGAGCCCTTTGCCCATGACGGCTCCGCCACGGGTGTGCTGGTGTGCCACGGCTTCACCGGGTCACCGCAGAGCATGCTGCCGATCGCGCGGCGCTGCGCCGACGCCGGCTACACCGTGCGCCTGCCCCGGCTGCCCGGGCACGGCACCACGTGGCAGGACCTCAACACCACCGCGTGGCCCGACTGGTGGTCGGAGGTCGATGCCGCGTATGACGAGTTGCGCCGGCGGTGTGACCGGATCGTCGCCGTCGGCCTGTCGATGGGCGGCACCCTGGCGACGCTCGCGGCGCAGTCGCATCCGCACGGGATCCACGGACTGGTGCTGATCAATCCGGCATACACGATGAGCGACCTGCGGCTGCGCGCCCTGCCGTTGCTGCAGCACGTCGTGCCGTCGATCGCAGCCATCGCGGGCGACATCAAGAAGCCCGGGGTGCGGGAGCTCGCCTACGACCGCACCCCGCTGAAGGCCCTGCAGTCGCAGCGGCAGCTGTGGGCGCAGGTGACCCGGGATCTGCCGCAGGTGACCCAGCCGCTCCTGCTGCTGCATTCCCCGCAGGACCACGTGGTGCCACCGGAGTGTTCGGCGCTGCTGCTGGCGCGAGTGTCCAGCACCGACAGGACCGAGATCTTGCTGACCGACAGCTACCACGTCGCCACCCTCGACAACGATGCCGAGCTCATCGAGGATGAAACCATGCAGTTCATCCAGCGGGTGACTGGGCGGTCGTCATGAGAGTGCGCACGACAGTGAAGTCGTCATGAGCCTCGAGGGCCGCGAGGAGCCCGACGAGCAGACCGACATCGACCGCCGGTTCGCCGAGATCATCGAGCATCTCGACCCGTCGTTCACCGTCGCCGACACACCGGCGCCCCTCGAGCGCCCCCGCGCGGCCGGCAAGTCCGCGGCGGACGAGCAGCCCGAGCCGGAGCGGCCGCCGTCGGCACCAGCACCGCCGCCATCGCCGTTGGCCGGCATGCCGGCTCAGTGGCGTATGCCGCCCAGCGGTGCCGAGTCCTTCCTGGACGACGACGAGGCCGACACGTTCGTGCCGGCGCCGCCCCAGCCGCTGCCCAGCGGTGACGACCTGGGCTTCTGGGCGATGGCCGGCTGCCTGATCGGCGGGCCGGTCTGGCTGCTCTACCTCTTCTTCTTCGACCGATACGCACAGTCGTTGTGGTGGGTGCTGGCCTGCGCCGTGTTCGTCGCCGGCGTGGTCCAGCTGATCATGCGCTCGCCGAAGAACCGCGACGATCTCGACGACGACGACGACGGCGCCGTCCTATAGGTCCGCCAGCGCGCTGAGATCCACGTCGACCACGACCGGCAGGTGATCGGTGGCAGCCGCGAGCCGGTCCGCCGGTAGCGCCAGCGCGGGTGAGCTGCCGGGCAGGCCGGCGGAGGCGAAGACGGCGTCGATCCGCTCATGCGGGTGCTGCGCGGAGTAGGTCGGTCGGTCCGCGGAGACTTCCCGCAACTGGCCGGCCAGGTGTCGCCAGGTGTGTCCGCCGGGCTCCTCGTTGAGGTCGCCGCCGAGCACCATCGGGAGTCGACTGCGGCCGGCCGCGGCGAGCAGCTCGCGGATCTCCGGCGCGCGGTCAGCGGCACGCAACGACAGGTGCAGGCTGGCCGCCACGAGCGGGCGGTGTCCCGGCAGGCGCACGGTCGCCATACCGAAGCCACGCGGTTCATCGAACCGGCGCACCGGCAGGCTTCCGTGGCAGGCGTCGAGCACGTCCAGCCGCAGGCTGGTCATCAGCGTCGTGCTCATCCGGTAGCGGCGGCCGCCGAACCACGTCAGGCCCACCTCGTCGGCGAAGCCGGCGATTCGGTGGCCCGACACCGGGTGGCGCGGAACCTCCTGCAACAGCAGCACATCCGGCGCGATGGTGCGGATGATCTCGACGAGCGCGGACCGGTCCTGCTTGAGCGCACGCACGTTGTACGACGCCACCCGGATCCGGTGGGTGTCCGGCGCGGCGGTGCTCATCGTGACTCCGTTCCCGCCGCGGCTTCGGCCACCGCGGTGCGCGCCAGATCGGCTGCCCCGACGAAGCCCGACTCGTTGCCGAGCGCTGCCTGGACGATGCGGGCCTCGGGCCGGTAACCGCGCCCGGCGAGATGTCGGCGGAAGGAGTCACGGGCCGGGTCCAGCAGCATGCTGCCGGCGGCACTGACGCCGCCCCCGATGACGAATGCGCCGGGGTCGAAGGCGTTGGCGAGATTGGCCAGGCCGGTGCCCAGCCAGGCGCCGATCTCGGCCAGCAGTTCGGCGGCCGTCGGATCCCCCGCACGGGCGGCTTCGGTGATCATCGGACCGGTGAGCTCTCGCGGGTCGCCGGCCACGCTCGCGGCCAGGTCGTGGGCCAGTGGTGAACCGGCCAGGACCAGTGATCGTGCTTCGCGCACCAGCGCGTTGCCGCTCGCGTACTGCTCCCAGCATCCGCGGTTGCCGCACTCGCAGCGGTGCCCGCCCGGCATCACCTGCATGTGACCGAACTCGCCGGCGATGCCGAACCGGCCGCGCTGGATGCGGCCGTCCACGACGATCGCGCCACCGATGCCGGTGCCGAGATTGACCATCACGACGTGCGACTCCCCTTGCACGTTGCCGAAGCGGTATTCCGCCCAGCAGGCCGCGTTGGCGTCGTTGTCGACGAAGACGGGCATGTCCAGGCGCTGCAGCAACGCCGCTCGTAGCGGTTCGTGCCGCCAGGACAGGTGCGGCGCGAAGACCACCGTCGCGCGGTCCGCCGCCACGAAGCCCGCGGCGCCGATGCCGATGGCGACGACGTCCGCGGTGGCACGAGCCTGCAGATCCTGCACCACTTCGACGATCAGGTCCTCCACGACCTTCGGCTCGGTCGTGCGGTGCGGCGTGTTGCGACGCACCTGGTCGACGACCGTGCCCGACGAATCCACCAGGCCGCCGGCAACCTTGGTCCCGCCGATGTCGATGCCGATCGCCAGCGACGGCTGCGCTTCGGTCACTGTGCCCACTCCTTCACCCCTGTGTCCGCGTACCTCGCCCGCACCTCAGTCGTCCTCTCCCCCGGTCACCGGCACGTCCATCCCTTCGTCACGATCACCAGCCGCGGGTCCGGTGGTGTCGGTGGCGCGGCCCTCCCGGGCGGCGGTGCGCAAGCCACCCGCGACCATCCCGAGCAGGTCGGCCACCCGGTCCAGCAGGTCCGGTTGGACGGCCTGCACCAGGCCGGCGAGTCGGCACACCGGGCACATCCGGCACACCGCCTCGACGGCCGGGGCGTGCGCACAGTCACAGCCGGGTGCGGCGGTGTGGTGGTCGGCGCTGGGGGAGGCGGCGCTCGACGCCTGCCCAGCAGCGTCGCCGGGATCTCGGTCCGCGGCCGTCGCGTCGTACGACGCCCTCGCATCGGTGGCCCGATGGGTGTTCTGCGCCCAGGTCGCGAACGCTTCGGCGAGCCGCATCGCCTCGTCCGCGACCGATGCCGGCCCCGGTTGCCCATTGCGGGCGCCGGAGGTGTCAGCGGGTTCGTCGGGTGTCACGTCAGGCTCCTGCTCGGATCGGACTGAATGCGACGTCCAGCATGCCGTCCCGCAGTCGCGCGCTCGACGGGTGGCACCGCTGCAACGCGGACGGCAGCTCGAGGACCGACCGGTGCCCGCACGCGGACAGAGTCACGCTGTGGCCGGCCCACCGCAGCCTGAGTTGTCGAAAATCATGCAACGGCAACAGCATTCGCAGTTGGTATCCCTCGGTCGAGTGTTCGGGCTCGATGCGCACCGGGAGGCCGGTGTCGGTCCACAGCGTGGGCGGCGACGCGTCGGCGCGCAGGCGCGGCACACCGGGCAGCAGTGCGTCGTCGACGTCGTCGCCGAGGCCGACCACCCCACGCAGGTGCACGCCGCTGAGCGCGATACCGACCCCGAGCCGCGCCGTCTTGGCGGCTTCCCCCGCGACCAGCAGCGCACCGCCGGACGCGCCGCAGACCGCGTGGCGTAGGGCGCGCGACCGTCGGGCCGCCTCCTGCAGGTGAGTGAGCAGCACGGCATGCGGTCTGGCCACCCCGATCGCGGACAGCACCGGCCGGCCGCCGCGCAGCCACGCCGGCACGAGCCGGGACATGCGCAACAGAGTGCCCGGAAGCGTTCGGGCCAGCCGCGCGAGTTCCGGGCCACGCGTGCCGCTGTCGACGATGACCGTGTGGTCGGCGCCGTGGTCGAGCGGCAGGGACCACAGCAACTGCAGGGTCGACGCGGTGAGGGTCTGGCGCAACGGATCGAGGAGTTCCGCGGCGGCGCCGAGGGAGTCCCACACAGCCGATAGCGCGTGCCGGTCGGCTTCCTGGTGCTCCGGCCCCCGCACCACCGATGCCTGCCGGCACCGCGCGCCGGCCCCGTCGTACGGATCGTCGTCCAGCACGGTGACCGCGCGGCCGTCGGCGGCGAGCCGGTCGGCCAACGCGGCCGCCACGGTCGACGCGCCTGCTCCGCCCGGTCCCGCGACCAGCAGAACGCGTGGGGCCATCAGCCTTCGACGCGCTTCTTCAAGCCCTTCAAGGCGGTGTCGATGATGGTCTTCTCCGCCTTGCGGCGGATCATCCCGATGACCGGGATGCTCAGGTCGACGGTGAGTTCGTAGGTCACGTCCGTCGTGTCGCCCGCCCCGGTCAGCCGGTAGACGCCGTCCAGGGACTTCAGGATGCTCGACTTGACCAGCTGCCAGGAGACGACGCCGGTGCCGTCCTCTGCGACATCCCAGGTGTAGGCCAGCACGTAGGTGTCCTTGATGACCCCGGCATCGAGGGTCAACTGCACCTGCTCCGGCCACCCCTGCTCGTCCTCGCGGAGCACCTCGGCCTGTTTGATCTGGCCGGTCCATTCGGGGTAGCTGTCGAAGTCGGCGATCACGTCGAGCACCTCCGCGGGCGCGGCCTGGATCGTCACGGAGGACCTGGTGCTGTCAGCCATGCCGGGGAGCCTACCTGCCGGCACGCAGGAAGGTCTGGAACGGCGACCGCAGCGAGCCGACGCTCACCCCGAAGGCCGCCACGAACTCCTGCCGGCCGCCGGTGTGCGCCGACCGCACGAAGGTGGTGAACCGGGGCAGCCCGAAACGGTCCACCAGGAAGGCACACCAGGCGTAGGCCTGCTGGTATGCCGCCTGCGGTGCGGCGTCGAAGTCGGCCTCCGATGGCGGCCCGACGGGGACCCGCCCCGCCCGCACCGCCTTCGTCAGCTGGGGCGTCAGCCGGGACACCGACAGCCCGGTGGCGTGGTAGGCGGTGAACTCGGCCGCCCCCTCCACGATCCAGCGGGCCAGTCCCGGACGATTCTCCTGGTGCAGGGTGACGTGGGTGAACTCGTGGGTCAGCACCACGATCCGGCCCTGCTCGGTCACCCGGTTGAACAGCGCCGGCGCGAGGACGACACGGCCGTCCGGCGTCGTCGTCGCCGCAATCTGCGCGCCCGACTCGGCGGATCCGCCGAGCGTTCGGAAACCCGAGTCGTCGGCGGGCACCTCCACCAGCAGCGGGTCCGGCAGCGCGCCCGCGCCCCAGACTTTCCGCACCCGATCGACCGCCGTGGTCGCGTCACGGGCGACGGACTGCAGCCGCGGTGTCGGCACATCGCCGGTCACCACGAGGCGTCCGGCACGGACCGTGCGGGTCGCCGCGGCGGCACGACCGGCCGACCCGTCCGACCCGGCTGACCCGGGTGATGCCGTCGAGCCACAGCCGGTCACGAGCGCGCCGACCAACGCCGACGCGGCCGCACATACCGTGCGCCGCGAGATCGCCCGCCGGCCCGCCGTCGTCACCCGGTCGACCGTAGTGGCCTCCAGCTTTCGATCCGCGCAGTGGCGGTCACCGCTTCGTGTGCCGTGATCAGCCCGGCCGACGCCAGGGTGTCGACCGCTCGTCGCTCGTCACTGTCCAGGCGTTGCTCCAGCGGTGCGAGCTGCAGCAGCGCGGTCACCATGCACTCCGCGCAGTGCCGCTCACGCACCGGGCAGGTCTCGCAATCGATCCGCATGTCTTCACCTCTTCGCTCGTGGCCGATGGATCAACCGTTGACCTCGACGCTAGGACCGACCTATGACAACCCCCTCCGTGCCGCTTCCCCAACCAGTGTGGTGAGCCGGCCGAGCCGCTCGGTCGGCAGCCGCCAGGACTGCCAGTACAACGGCACGTCCGCGCGATGGCCGCGGACCACCGGCACCAGCCGTCCGTCGTCGACGTGCCCGGCGGCCTGGGCGACCGGCACCATGCCCCAGCCGAGGCCCGCCGCCACCGCGGCCACGAACGACTCCGAGGACGGGACCTCGTGCAAGGCGCCGGTCGGGCGCACGTCATACGAACGCAACAACGCCTCCTGCAGGTCGTCCCGGTCGTTGAAACGGACCCGCGGCATCGCGGCCAGGTCCACCGTGCGCCCGCGCCGATGCCGTTCGCGCAGCTCGGGCGTGCACAGCGGCAGGTATCGCATGAGGCCCAGCCGGCTGACCGAACATCCCTGGACGGCAACAGGATCGGAGGTGATGGCGGCCACCACGGCGCCGGAACGCAACAACGCCGCACTGTGCGCCTGATCCTCCACACGCAGGCGCAGCGCGACGTCCGGCCAACGAGCCACCCTCTCGAGCACCACTGCGAACCAGGTCGCCAACGAATCGGCGTTGACCGCGACGGCCAGCGGTTCACCACCGTCGCCGGCCAGGCCCAGCTCCGCGAGCGCCTCGCTCTCCAGCGCCGCCCGCTGACGGCCCAGCCGCAGCAGAACCTCACCGGCCGCAGTCGGCCGCACCGGCGAACTGCGTTGCACCACCACGGCGCCCACCGCGACCTCGAGCGCGCGGATCCGCTGGCTGACGGCCGATGGTGTGATCCGCAGCCGGCGCGCGGCGGCCTCGAACGTCCCCTCGTCGGCCACCGCCACCAACGTGTGCAGCTGATCGTCCTGCATGAAGCGATGCTAATGGTCAGTGAGAAACATTCGCTGGTCTGAATATCGGGGGTTGCCTAGAGTGACCGCGTCATGTTGAGTGCCTTCGCCACCGGGCTGTTCGCCGGCCTGTCCCTCATCGTCGCGATCGGCGCACAGAACGCCTTCGTGTTGCGCCAGGGTCTGGCCCGGGAACACATCGGCACCGTGATCCTGATCTGCATCGCAGGTGACGTCCTGCTGATCAACGCCGGGGTCGCCGGGGTCGGGGTCGTCGTGCAGAGTCACCCGACCGTGCTGACCGTGTGCCGGTGGCTCGGCGCGGCATACCTGGTGTGGTTCGGGATCCGCTCCCTGCTCGCCGCTCGCCACCCGTCCGCGCTGGAGAACGGCATACCGGTGGCTCGGCGGTCCGTCGCCGCGGTGGCCCTCACGATCACTTTCCTCAACCCGCACGTCTACCTGGACACGGTGCTGATGCTCGGCAACATCGCGAACCAGCAGGGGTCGGCCGGCCGCTGGTGGTTCGCCGTGGGTGCCTGCCTCGGCAGCGTCGCGTGGTTCACCACCATCGGGTACGGCGCTCGGTTCGCTTCACGCTGGATGCGGCGACCGCAGACGTGGCGGGTGCTGGATCTACTGGTCGGCGTCACCATGCTCACCGTCGCGCTGCTGCTGCTGACGGGTTGACGGCGGCGCGCCGGACCACGTCTGTCACACCTGCGCCATACCTTCGTCCGTATGACCTCGCCGGCCCCGATCCAGTCGACCTTCGACGACCTCGGCACATCGCTTGCCGACGTCACGTTCGTCGTGCTGGACCTGGAGACCACCGGCGGCAGCGCCACCGAGTGCCAGATCACCGAGATCGGCGCCGTCAAGGTGCGCGGCGGGCAGCAGCTCGGCGAGTTCCAGACCCTCGTCAACCCGGGCGAGCCCATCCCCGCCTTCATCTCGGTGCTGACCGGCATCACCGACCCCATGGTGGCCTCGGCTCCGCACATCGGCTCCGCGCTACCGGCCTTCCTCGAATTCATCGGCGATGCGGTGCTCGTGGCGCACAACGCCCGGTTCGACATCACCTTCCTGAAGGTCAACTGCGAACGCCAGGGCCTGCCCTGGCCGGGCAACACCGTGCTCGACACCGTGCACCTGGCCCGGCAGTTGGTGACCCGCGACGAAGCACCCAACCACAAGCTGTCCTCGCTCGCTCGGGTCTTCAGCACCCGGGTCACCCCCGACCACCGGGCGTTGCACGACGCGCAGGCGACCGTCGACGTGCTGCACGGGCTCATCGAACGGGTGGGCAATCTCGGCGTGCACACGCTGGAGGAGTTGCGGTCCTACACCTCACGGGTGACGCCCGACCAGCGCCGCAAGCGCTTTCTGGCGGACGCCCTGCCTTCGGCGCCGGGGGTCTACGTCTTCAAGGACGAGCGCGGCCGACCGCTCTACATCGGCACCTCGATCGACATCAAGCGCCGGGTCCGCACCTACTTCACCGCCAGTGAGCACCGTAGCCGGATGGCAGAGATGGTGCGGCTGGCCACCTCGGTGACACCCATCGTCTGCCACACCACCCTGGAGGCGCAGGTTCGCGAGCTGCGCCTGATCGCCGAGCACAAGCCTCGGTACAACCGTCGCTCCCGTCATCCCGAGCGGGCGATGTGGCTGAAGCTGACCCCTGAACTCTTCCCCCGGCTCTCGATCGTGCGCGCGGTGCGCGACGACGGCGGCACCTACGCCGGCCCGTTCACCTCGCGGGCCGCCGCCGAGCAGGCGGTGGCCGCGGTGCACGAGGTCGTGCCGCTGCGTCAGTGCACCAGCCGGTTGTCCCGCAGAGGCACCGGATCGGCATGCGCACTGGCCGAGATGGGGCGATGCGGCGCCCCCTGCGACGGCCGGCAGTCCCCCGACGAATACGCGCAGATCGCGCTGCGCGTCGCCAGGGCACTCGACGGTGACGGCCACCACGTGCTCGATGCTCTCGATGATCGGTTGCGCACGCTCGCCGCGGACCAGCGCTTCGAAGACGCTGCAGTGGTTCGTGACCGGATGCTCGCGTTGGTCCGCGCCGCTGCCCGTGCCCAACGTATGACGCCGTTGGCCACCAGCGCGGAGCTGATCGCCGCCGCGCCGACGCCGGTCGGCGGGTGGGAGTTCACCTGCGTGCGTTACGGCCGCTTCGCCGGCGCCACGGTGTGCCCGCCGCGCACCGACCCGCGCAGCTACATCGCGGCACTGCGCGAGAGCGCCGAGCACGTCCGGCGGCCTGATGCACCGGTTCCGGCCGCGACGCACGAGGAGACCGAGAAGATCCTGCGGTGGCTGGAACAGCCCGGCGTCCGGATCGTCGACATCGACGGCACGTGGGTGTGCCCGGTGGGCGGCGCGGCGCGGGCCGAGGCGTCGCTGGACGAGACGATCGACCAGGCCGACGCCCTCGGTTTCGAGGACTCCACCGCGTTGCGCCGACGGACCCGGCCACAGCGTGCGACCGCGTGAGATGTGCCCGTGACATTAAGCTGAGGGCATGATTTCTGCGATCGTGATGATCAAGGCCGATGTCCACCGCATCCCCGAAGTGGCGCAGGAGATCTCCGAGATCGACGGCATCGCCGAGGTCTACAGCGTGACCGGCGACGTGGACCTGATCGCGGTCGCGAAGGTCGCCCGGCACGAGGATTTCGCCGACGTCATCGCCGACCGGCTCAACAAGGTCGAGGGGGTGCGGGACTCACAGACGCACATCGCGTTCCGCACCTACTCCAACAGCGACCTCGGCGCGGCCTTCGCCATCGGACTGGACGACTAGGCCCGGCGGGCAGCCTCGGTGGTCGCCGCCCACCGATCCACCACGGCGGTCGCCGCGCCCGAGTCGATCGACTCGGCCGCCCGCGCGATCCCTGCATCGAGGGCCGCGCCAAGATCGTCATACGGCCCGAACCGCCCGGTGGCCTCCCCGCTGCCGACGACGGCGAGCGCCAGTCCCGCGTTGAGCAGGACCGCGTCGCGCACCGGGCCGAGCGTGCCGGCGAAGAGTGCGCGCGCGACCTCGGCGTTGCGCGCGGCGTCGCCACCGCGCAGCGCTTCGATGCCGACCAGTTGCACGCCGTGGTCCCGCGGGTCGATCGTGTGAGTGCTCACCCGGCCGTCGGCCACCCAGTGCACCGTCGACGTCGTCGTCACCGTCACTTCGTCCAGACCGTCGTCGCCCCGGGAGACCGCAGCGTTGCGCCCGCGTTCAGCGAACACGCCGGCCATCAACGGCACGATCCGGGGGTCGGCCGCACCGATCGACGCGAACTGCGGCGCCGCGGGATTGGTGAGCGGGCCGAGCACGTTGAACGCCGTGCGAATGCCGAGCTCGCTGCGGGTCGGTGCGGTGAAACGGAACGACGGATGGAAGGTCTGCGCGAAGCAGAAGGTGATCCCGGCCGCTCGTGCGACGGACGCCACCTGCGCCGCCGTCAGGTCCAGTCGGATGCCCAGCGCCTCGAGCACATCGGCCGCGCCGGATTTCGAGGACGCGGCACGGTTGCCGTGCTTGACCAACGTCACGCCGGCACCGGCGCAGACGATCGCGGACATGGTCGAGATGTTGACAGTGTGCGCGCCGTCGCCGCCGGTGCCGACGATGTCCAGGGTCGTGCCGGGGACCGTGATCGGCACCGCGTGCCGGATCATCTCGTCGGCCAGGCCGCGCAACTCGTCGACGGTCTCGCCCTTGGCCCGCAGCGCCACCAGGAAACCGGCGATCTGCGAACCGGTCGCCTCGCCGGACATGATCTTGTCCATCGCCCACCCCGCCTGCGGGGCGGTGAGATCCTGCCCGTCCAGCAGGGTGTTGAGCAGCGCCGGCCAGCTGAACTCCGCTGCCATCTCGGCGCGGTCGATCAGGAAGCGACCCCGCGACGCACCAGGTCGGCGATGGCCGATCCGATCGTCAGCGGGTCGATCGGGTGCGGCACGGCGGCGTCGCACTGCGACCAGACCGCCAGCCAGCCGTCGGACGGACGGCCGGTCAGCACCAGGACCGGCGGACACTCGAAGATTTCGTTCTTCAGCTGCCGACACAGCCCCAGGCCGCCGAGCTTGGCCGCCTCACCGTCGAGGATGAGCAGGTCGTAGTGCTCCTTGTCGACGGCGTCGACCACGGCCGCAGGAGTCGCGCACTCACGCCAGCTGGTGATCTCCACGTCCTTGGCCGGACGACGACCGACGCCCAGCCGGACTGCGTCTCGGGTGGCGATGTCGTCGCTGTAGAGCAGGACGGTCAGCTCGTGCACGCCACCGGATGTCTTGCCTGCCGGGACCACTGCGGAGGATGCGCTCATGCCAGTTCCCTCCTCCGTCGGGTACTGCCATTCGCCTGCACCGTCGGTCGCTCGCTGCGCTCGCTCATGGCACCCGATGCTACTGGCCCGGTCGGGCACGAACGACAGCAGCCGGGCGTTCCACCACACGACACCGCCCGTATGACGGCACCTTTTACCCGCTCATGGCGCGATTCGAGCAGAAACGCTGCTACGAAAAGGAACTCGTCAGGGGGTCGCTCGCGCATACTTGCCCCGATGGGGCCATAATGGCGGACGTGGCGACCGCAACGACGGCTCATACGAGCGATTCCCCGATCCCGGCAGGTCATGGACCTGTCAGTCGACCCAATCTGACGGCAGTCGGCACCATGGTGTGGCTGGCCAGCGAGTTGATGTTCTTCGCGGGACTGTTCGCGATGTACTTCACGATCCGCTCCGTGGCCGGGCCGCTGTGGACCGAGCGCACCAGTCACCTCGAGGTCGGCTTCGCCTTCGGCAACACCCTGATCCTGGTGATCTCCTCGATCTGGTGCCAGTTCGGCGTCTTCAAGGCCGAGGCCGGCAAGCCGCACCGCGACGGCAAGTTGTGGCAGCTGGGCAGCTGGGGCATGCGCGAGTGGTACGTCCTGGCGTTCCTCTTCGGCGCCATCTTCGTCTCCGGGCAGGTGCTCGAATACTCCAACATGTTCGGTGAGGGCATCTCGCTGAACTCCGACGCCTACGGCTCGATGTTCTACTTGACCACCGGCTTCCACGCGCTGCACGTCACCGGCGGCCTGATGGCCTTCCTGATGATCATCGGCCGCACGTTCACCGCGAAGAAGTTCACGCATCACCAGGTGACCGGCTCGATCGTCGTGTCCTACTACTGGCACTTCGTCGACGTCGTCTGGATCGCACTGTTCGCCACGATCTACCTGCTCCAGTGACGGGCGGCTGCCTGAAGATGTCGACCACCCATTCCCCCAACGACGACAGGACGACTTCGTGAGTTCACTCGTTGCCCGCCGCCGGCACCCGGCAGCGATCGTGATCGTGTTGCTTCTCGGTCTCATCATCACCGGTGGCCTCTACTCCGCGTTCGCTCCCAAGAACGCCGACGCCGCGTCCAGCACCACGCAGGCCGCTGCCGCCGGACACAAGCTCTTCTTGACCAACTGCGCCAGCTGCCACGGCCTGGACGGTGCCGGTGGCGACGGTGGTCCCTCCCTGGTCGGGGTGGGCGCTGCGGCCGTCGACTTCCAGGTCGGCACCGGCCGTATGCCGCTCGCCGCCCCCGGAGTGCAGGCGGAGCGGCACGGCACCCAGTTCAGCCAGCAGGAGACGTCCGACCTGGCGGCATACGTCGCATCGCTCGGCGACGGTCCGGCAGTTCCCGCCGCCAGCCTCACCAACGGCGGCGGCGACATCGCCAAGGGTGGCGAGCTCTTCCGCGTCAACTGCGCGATGTGCCACAACTTCGCCGGCTCCGGCGGTGCACTGACCCGCGGCAAGTACGCGCCGAACCTGATGGACGTCTCGGGCAAGCACATCTACGAGGCGATGCTGACCGGCCCGCAGTCGATGCCGGTCTTCAACGACACCAACCTGTCACCGCAGGACAAGAAGGACATCATCTCGTTCCTGCAGAACGTCAAGACGGAGTCGAGCCCCGGCGGCTGGAGCCTGGGCAACCTGGGTCCGGTGCCCGAGGGTCTGTTCGCCTGGACCATCGGCATCGGCATGTTGATCCTGATCGCCGTCTGGCTCGGTAAGAAGGCTGCCTGATGACTGACGACAACGAAGCTTCGCTGCCCGCCTCCGGCTCGCCGGACCACGCGGTGAGCCACGAAATATCCGGCCGCACGGTCGACACCCGCGCCGGCCGCCACGCGCTGCCGGACCGGTTCGAGAACCCAGGCCTGCCGCCGCACGTGCACCGCCTCGGCGACCACGACGAGGCGGCCGCGCGCCGCAGTGAACGTCAGGTCGCCACACTCTTCGGCCTGTCCATGCTGGCCACCGTCCTGTTCGTCGTCGCCTACGCGATCATCGGCGAGGACGAGAACATCACCCTGCCGATCCTGGGCAAGGTGCACGCGCTGCACGTCGCGCTCGGCGTGACGCTCGCGGTGTCGCTGCTCGGCATCGGCCTGGGCGCGATCCACTGGGCCAAGACGCTGATGTCCGACGAGGAGGTCATCGAGGAGCGTCATACGCTGCGGTCCGACGACGAAGCACGCGCCGGCGCCATCGCCGTCCTCAATGACGGTGCGGAGTCCTCCCAGATCAACCGGCGCCCGCTCATCAAGTACAGCCTGGGTGGTGCACTCGGCCTGTTCGCCGTGCCGCTCGGCCTGCAGCTGATCGGCGGCCTGGGACCGTTCAAGGGCGACGTCGAAGACCTGCGCACCACGCTGTGGGACACCGAGGTGCCGGTGCTCGGTCCCGACGGCAAGCCGGAGATGAAGAACGGCAAGCCGGTGACCCGCCCCCGTCGCCTGATGCGCGACCCCGACGGGACCGCCATCCGACTGTCCGACGTGACGCTGGGTTCGGTCTTCCACGTGCTGCCCGAGGGCATCAACGACACCGAGCACCCGATCAACGAGAAGGTCAAGGCGTCGGTCATCCTCATCTCGCTGCAGGAGGACCGGATCAAGGTCGCCCGTGAGCGTGACTGGGGCATCAACGGCGTTGTCGCCTACTCGAAGATCTGCACGCACGTCGGCTGCCCGGTCGGGCTCTACGAGCAGACCACCCATCACCTGTTGTGCCCGTGTCACCAGTCGACGTTCGACCTGACCAACGACTGCCACGTCATCTTCGGCCCGGCGAAGCGACCGCTTCCCCAGTTGAAGATTGCAGTGGACGATGAGGGATACCTCTACGCGCCGCACGGCTTCGACGAGCCGGTCGGCCCGAGCTTCTGGGAGCGTGGCTGATGAGCGCCGACCGAGTGAGTGAACAGGACGGGGCACGCAGCACCGCTGACGCGTTGCGTGCGGACGACAAGATGACTGCACCCTCCGGTGGTGGCGGTCCGGTCGGCGCCGTCGCCAACTGGATGGACGAGCGCACCGGCGCCGCCAAGGGCGTGCGCTACCTGATGAAGAAGGTCTTCCCCGACCACTGGTCCTTCATGCTGGGCGAGATCGCGATGTATTCGCTGATCATCCTGCTGATCAGCGGCACGTTCCTGACCTTCTGGTTCGTGCCGAGCATGGGCGAGACCGTCTACCAAGGCCCCTACGTCCCGCTCAAGGGCGTCGAGATGAGCCAGGCGTTCGCCTCCACCGTGCACATCTCGCTGGACGTCAAGGGCGGTCTGTTGATCCGGCAGATCCACCACTGGTCCGCGCTGATCTTCGTGGTCTCGATCGCCCTGCACATGTTCCGCGTGTTCTTCACCGGCGCGTTCCGCAAGCCGCGTGAGATCAACTGGATCATCGGCCTCTTGCTGGCCATGCTTGCCATGGTCGAGGGCTTCATCGGCTACTCGCTGCCGGACGACCTGCTGTCCGGCACCGGCATCCGCGCGATGCAGGGCTTCATCCTGTCGATCCCGGTCGTCGGCACCTACATCAGCTACATCCTCTTCGGCGGTGGTTTCCCCGGCGAGGACATCATTCCGCGGTTCTTCACCATCCACGTCCTGCTGTTGCCGGCCATCCTGGTGGGGCTGTTCACCGCGCACATCATCCTGGTGATGGTGCACAAGCACACCCAGTACCCCGGCCCGGGACGCACCAACAAGAACGTCGTCGGCTTCCCGATGATGCCGGTCTATGCGGCCAAGGCCGGTGGCTTCTTCTTCGTCGTCTTCGGTGTCACCACGCTGATCGCCGGCCTGGTCTCGATCAACCCGATCTGGATGTATGGCCCCTACGCGCCGACGATGGTCACCGCCGGCTCGCAGCCGGACTGGTACATGGGGTTCGCCGACGGCGCGCTCCGATTGTTGCCCGGATTCCTGGAGTTCGATCTCTTCGGCAAGACCTGGAGCTTCAACATCATGATCGGCGCGATCCTGATGATTCCGATCCTGTGGACGATCATGGGTCTCTATCCGTTCGTGGAGAAGTGGGTCACCGGCGACAACGAGGAGCATCACCTCCTCGACCGGCCGCGCAACCGACCGACCCGCACCGGCCTGGGTATGGCTGCGATCACCTTCTACGGCATCCTGTTCGCCGCCTGCGGCAACGACATCATCGCGATCAAGTTCCACCTGTCGATCGACGACATCACCCGCACCTTCCAAGTGGGGCTGATCGTCGCGCCGGTCATCGTCTTCTGGGTCGTCAAGCGGCTGTGTCTGTCACTGCAGCGCGCCGACCGTGACCTGGTGTTGCACGGCCGCGAAAGTGGGCGCCTGGTCCGCACTGCGAAGGGCCGGTTCTTCGAGGCCCACGAGTCGCTGGACGACTTCCAGCGGTGGCCGTTGGTCGCCTTCGACTCCCCCGCCCCGGTGGAGCTGACCTCCGAGACCGACAGCCACGGTGTCGCTCGTAAGAGCGCGCGCAAGGATCGCCTGCGCGCTCGGTTGACGCACTACTACTTCAAGGACCGTGTGGAGCCGGTGACTCCGATGGAACTCGCGGCAGCCCACCACGACGGGCATGCGACCGAGGAGATCGAATCGCGCCCCGACGAGGCCGAATCGGGCCACATGCACGGAGGTGCCGAGGAGATCGGGGCGGCCCACGCCTACGGTCACCCGACACCCCACAACAAACAGGACTGAGTCGGCAGACTCATCCCGCGCAACGGCCGCGCTCACCGACCTCGGTGAGCGCGGCCGTTGCGCGTTCGGCGACGGTGGTTACTCTGCAGCCATGCCGATCCAGCTCAGCACGGAGCAGTTCGAGGACGCGGTCGCGGACGCTCTGGACACCATCCCGCAGGACCTCCTGGACCGCCTGGACAACGTCGCGATCAGCGTCGAGGACGAACCTGAGCCCGGCAGCGTACCCGGCCTGCTGGGCCTCTACGTCGGCGTCCCGCTCACCCAGCGCGACTCCAGCTACGGGCTGGGGCAACTCCCGGACCGCATCTACATCTTCCGCGGTCCGCTGACCCGGTACTGCCACACGCGTGAGCAGCTGCTGCACCAGATCCGGGTGACCGTGCTGCACGAGATCGGCCATCACTTCGGCATCAGCGACGCGCGGCTGCACGAACTCGGCTGGGGGTGAGTCCCGCGCGGCGCAGGTGGGCGTCGCGTGGCCCGCGTGGGTGTGCGTAAGCGGCAACGGTCGCCGACTGTGCGCGGGTGGGGTGGGTGCGGGCGTGCATCACCGGCAACGGTCGCCGATTGAGGCGGGTCTGGTGCCCTGCGGGCGCGTGTCACCGGCAACGGTCGCCGACTGGGTTGCACAGCGAAGCGGCCCGCCATACATCGTGTATGACGGGCCGCTTCGTGCTGACTCAGATGGAGTGCTCTCCGTGGAAGTACTCGAAGACCCAGCCGATGGCGGCCAGTGCGACGAACGGCACGGCGAGCATGACCAGCCACCAGCCCACCGCCAGACCCAGAGCGATGATCGCCAGGGAGGCGCCGAGGAACAGCGGCCACCACGAGTGCGGGCTGAAGAATCCGTAGTCGCCCTCGACGTCGTTCTGCTCGCCCATCGGATCGTCGTCCGGACGCAGATCGATCTTGCGGCCGGTCCACCAGAAGAAGCCACCGATCAGTGCGCTCAGCGCACCGGAGAGGTAGAGCCCGACGGAGCCGACTGGCTCCTCCCAATAGGTGGCGATCCCGTAGATGGTGCCCATCACCACGAAGAAGATGGTGAGGAAGCCGAAGAGTTTGAATTCAACCTTCATGGCGAGATTCACTCACCCTTCCCGGGCTTGTCACCCAACGACTGGTTGCCGCGGTCGCCCGGACCCACCAGCTGAGCAAGCGTGTCCTCCGACGCCTTGACCGTCCACGAGGCCGCCTGCGGGTGGTGCAGGTCGAAGGCGGGACGCTCGGAGCGGATCCGCGGGATCGAGTCGAAGTTGTGCCGCGGCGGCGGGCAGGAGGTGGCCCATTCCAGGGATCCGCCGTAGCCCCACGGGTCGTCGACCTCGACCTTGGGCGCGGTCCGCCAGGTCTTCCAAACGTTGTAGATGAACGGCAGCATCGAGATGCCGAGGATCAGCGCGCCCACCGACGAGATGTCGTTCATCCACTGGAAGTCGTCGGAGGGAAGGTAGTCGGCGTACCGGCGCGGCATGCCCTTGACACCCAGCCAGTGCTGGATCAGGAACGTGGTGTGGAAACCGATGAACAGCAACCAGAAGTGCAGCTTGCCCAGCTTCTCGTCGAGCATCCGGCCGGTCAGTTTGGGCCACCAGAAATACCAGCCCGCGAACATCGCGAAGACGACGGTGCCGAACACCACGTAGTGGAAGTGCGCGACCACGAAGTAGGAGTCGGACAGGTGGAAGTCCAGCGCGGGACTGGCCAGGATGACGCCGGTGAGGCCACCGAACAGGAAGGTCACCAGGAAGCCGACCGACCAGAGCATGGGTGTTTCGAAGGTGAGCGACCCGCCGTACATGGTGCCGACCCAGTTGACGAACTTCACGCCCGTGGGCACCGCGATCAGCATCGTCATGATCGCGAAGAACGGCAGCAGCACTTGGCCGGTCGCATACATGTGGTGCGCCCACACGCTCACCGACAGAGCGGCGATCGCGATGGTCGCAAAGACCAGGGTCTTGTAGCCGAACACCGGCTTGCGGGAGAAGACCGGGATGATCTCGGAGATGATGCCGAAGAACGGCAGGGCGATGATGTAGACCTCGGGGTGCCCGAAGAACCAGAACATGTGCTCCCACAGCATCGCTCCGGCGGTCTGCGGGTCGAAGACGTGCGCCCCCATGATCCGGTCGGCGCCGAGTCCGAACAGTGCCGCCGCGAGGACCGGGAAGACCACGAGCACCAGGATCGAGGTGATCAGCACACCCCAGGTGAAGATCGGCATCCGGAACATCGTCATACCGGGTGCGCGCATGCACACGATGGTGGTGATGAAGTTGACCGAGCCGAGGATCGTGCCGAATCCGGCCAGCGCCAGACCGAACACCCACAGGTTGCCACCGACACCGGGGCTGTAGGTCGCGTTGGACAGCGGTGCGTAGGCGAACCAGCCGAACGCGGCTGCACCCTGGGGGGTGAGGAAGCCGGCGCTGGCGATCAGGCCGCCGAACAGGTAGAGCCAGTAGGCGAACATGTTCAGTCGCGGGAACGCCACGTCCGGCGAACCGATCTGCAGCGGCATGATCGCGTTGGCGAAACCGGCGAACAGCGGTGTCGCGAACAGCAACAACATGATGGTGCCGTGCATGGTGAACAGCTGGTTGAACTGCTCGGGGTTTTCCACGATCTGCAGACCCGGCGAGACGAGCTCGGCGCGGATCATCAGCGCGAGCACTCCGCCGATCAGGAAGAAGGCGAACGAGGTGATGAAGTAGAGGTTGCCGATCACCTTGTGGTCGGTGGCAGTGATCCACTTGACGATCGTGCGGCCCGGGTGCCGGGTCGCGGAAGGAGTCGTGGGGTTCGCGTCACCGGTGCCACCGGCGTCCCCCACGCGTGGCGTGACGATGCTGGCCATTACTTCGCTCCTTCGGTGACGATGTCAGAGCCAGTGATCCCCGGGGGGAGGTACTGCTGCATCTTCTGCTGGGCCTGCTGCTCGAGCGTCGAGGAGTCCCGGACCAGCGCATTGGACAGGAAGCCGACGTTGCCCCGGTCACGCAACTGCTGCATCTTCTTCTGGAAGTCGGACTGACTGACGACCTTCACGTTGAACAGCATCTGTGAGTGGTAGGCACCGCACAGCTCGGCGCACTTGCCCTGGTAGGTGCCGATCTCGGTCGGAGTGACCTGGAACTTGTTGACCTTGCCCGGGATCATGTCCATCTTCTGCAGGAACTGGATCACCCAGAAGGAGTGAATGACGTCCCGCGAGGTGAGCACGAACTCCACCTTCTTGTCCACCGGCAGGTAGAGGGTCGGGATGGTGCTCTCCGGGTTCGGCGCCGACATGTTGGCCTGGGTGCCCGCGTCGTAGACCTTCGCGTTGACGTAGTTGAAGTCCCAGGACCACTGCTTGCCGACCACATTGACCGTGACGTCCGGCTTCTGGCTGGTGTCCAGCATCTTGTTTTCCATCTGCACGGTCTTGCCGAAGAAGACGGCGACCATGAAGATCGGCACGACCGTGAAGAGGATCTCGATCGGCACGTTGTAGGCCAGCTGCGGCGGGAGGCCGACATCGGTCTTCTTGCGGCGGTAGCGGATGACGCAGTAGATGATCATCGCCCAGGTGATGACGCCGACCACGAGCGCCCAGACCCATGCAGACACCCAGAAATCGGTGATCTGCTTGCTCAGGCTGGTCACGCCCTTGGGTAGGTAACCGCGCTTCTCCACGGGGGTGCAGCCGGTCAGCAGCAGCGCGCTGACGGCTATCAGACCTCCGAAGGCGACCTTGCTGCGCCGCCGTCGCCCAACAGGCTGGGAACGGCGCGCGGATTCCACGAGGGGTTTGTCAGATCCGGGCACATGCAGACTCTATCCCAGTCGTATTCGAAGTCGACGTCAGGGCAGGCCCTCGGGATGGATCAATTCGACTGTCCCAACGACCAACTCGGCGAAAAGGTGCCCGCCGGGTGCACAGCGCTCGCCGGCCGCCGACCCGTCCGGCCGCCGCGGAGCCGGGGATCCCGGCTCTACAGAGTGTCGAACGGTCCGTCGTGGCCCACTGGGTCGTCCCAGCACGGCGGCAGCGGCGTCTCCCCCGCCTCCGCCACCCGACGCAGGTATTCGCGGCGCGGGATCTCCCGGACACCCAGGGTGGCGAGGTGCCCGGTCTGCCACTGCACGTCGATGAGCCGGCGCGGGTCGCCGTCGCCGAAGACGAGTTCGGTCAGCGCCCACACCGCGACCTTGCCCGCATCCGTCGCGCGATGAAACATCGATTCCGCTGCGAACAATCCTCCGGTGCAGACGCCGTACAGTCCCCCGACGAGCCGACCTTCGCCGTCCCACGTCTCCACCGAATGGGCCCAGCCGAGCAGGTGGAGCTGTTCGTATGCCGCCCGTATGTCGGGGGTGATCCAGCGGCCCGAGCGGGACGGGTCGGCGCAGGCGTCGACCACGTCGGTGAACGCGGTGTTGTAGGTGAGCCGGAACCGATGCCGCGTCCGCCGCAGCGAACGTGAGACGTGGAAGTCGCCTGGCAGCAGGACACCGCGGCGGACCGGTGACCACCAACCGATGGGTCGCCGCCCGTCGTCGCCGATGCCCATCGGGAACATGCCCGCCCGGTATGCCGCCAGCAACGTCCCCGGTTGGAGGTCGGCGCCCACGGCGATCAGGTCCTGGGCGACGTCCTCCTGCTGCTGCTCGTCGAGGTTCCAGCGACTCGGGGCGGGTTCGACGGGCACGGGCGCGCCCTCAGCCGCGTGGGCAGGCCAGGAGCGGCTCGACGGTGGCGGCGGTCTTGTCGCCGTACGACTCGCCGAGCCGGTTCAGGAAGTCCTGCTTGCGCAACACGTATTCCTGCGTGCCGACGGTCTCCAGCACGTAGGTCGCCAACATGGAGCCGATCTCGGCGCAGGTGCGCAGGTCCAGCTCCCATGTCAGCCCGGCGAGGAAGCCGGCACGGAACGCGTCGCCGACACCGGTCGGGTCCACCCGGCCGACCTCCCGGGCGACGGGCACCTCGATCGGGTCCTCGTCGCGACGCAGGATGACCGCGCCCTCCTTGCCCTTGGTGATCACCCGGGTGCCGACCTGCTGCAGGATCTCGTCGGCCGACCAGCCGGTCTTCTGCTCGGTCATGTGGGCTTCGTACTCATTGGTGAACAGGTAGTCGGCGCCGCTGATGAGCTCGCGGATGAACGGACCGTCGGCGAATGCCAGCTGCTGGCTGGGGTCGGCGATGAACGGGATGCCCCGCTGACGACACTCGATGGTGTGCCGTCGCATGCCTTCGGGATCGGACGGGCCGACCATCACCATGTCCAGTCCCCCGAGCCGGCGGGCGACCGGCGCGAGTTCGATCTCGCGGGCCTCGCTCATGGCACCTGCGTAGAACGTGGCGATCTGCGCCATGTCGTCGTCGGTGGTGCAGACGAAACGCGCTGTGTGCTTGGTCTCGGAGACGTAGACGGACTCGCAGTCGACGCCGTGCCGCTCCAGCCAGGACCGGTAGTCGGCGAAGTCCTCGCCCACCGCGTCGACCAACACCGGGTGCAGGCCCAGGTTGGCCATTCCGAAGCAGATGTTGGCCGCGACTCCGCCGCGACGGATCTGCAGGTCCTCGGCAAGGAAGGACAACGAGAGCTTGTCCAACTGGTCGACGACGAGCGAGTCGGCGAACCGACCCTTGAACGTCATCAGGTGATCGGTGGCGATGGATCCGGTCACGGCGATCTTCATGGGGTCCAACCTATGACAGCAGCGCGCGGACCGGACGACCACCGCCCGCCGAAGTGCTGCCGGTGCTCCGCCGCGCTGCCTAGACTCCGGCCATGACTGATGCTGTCGCAGCCTTGCAGGCCGCCGTCCGGCGCCGCACCGTGGCCGGTGCGAGCAAGGACGCCGCCGAGTTCGACGGGTTGCATGCCGACCTGCGCAGCCACTTCCCGCTGCTGTTCGGCACCTGCGAGCAGGTCGACCTGCCGGACCATGCGTTGTTGTTGCGCTGGCCGGGCGAGCAGAGCAGTCGTCCGGTCGTGCTGATGGCCCATCAGGACGTCGTGCCGGTCGATCCCCGTGACGAGTGGACGCATCCGGCATACGACGGGCGGGTGGTGGACGGCGTCGTGTGGGGGCGCGGCACGCTGGACTGCAAGGGATCACTGGTGGCCGTGTGCGCCGCGGTCGAGGAGCTGATCGGCGAGGGTGTCCATCCGGCGCAGGACGTGTGGTTGTCGTTCGGGGCCGACGAGGAGGTGCACGGCACCACGGCGCAGGCGGCGATCGCCGCGTTGCAGGAGCGTGCCGTGCAGCCGTGGCTGGTCCTCGACGAGGGCGGTATGGCGGTCAGCGGCGCGTTCCCCGGTGTCTCGAGTCCGCTCGCGGTCATCGGCCTCACCGAGAAGGGCGTCGTCGACCTGGAGCTCGTCGCCCGCGCCGAGGGTGGTCATGCGTCGATGCCACCGCGGAACAGCGCACCGGCGAAGTTGGCGCGGGCGATCCTGGCGCTGGAGAAGCATCCGGCGCCGGCGCAACTCCCCGAACCGGCGCTGGAGATGTTGCAGCGCGTGGCGCCGCACGTGCGTGGTCCGCTCGGTGCGCTCGTCGGCCGGGCCGGGACGTTCCGCCGGCCGCTGTCGAAGATCTTCGCCCGGCTCGGACCCGCGACCGCCGCGATGACGCGCACGACATACGCCGTCACCGAACTCGCGGGAGCACGGGCGACCAACGTGCTGGCGACGACGGCCACCGCCGGTGTGAACCTGCGTGTCGCGGTCACCGAGACCGCCGATGACGCGGTCGAACGCGTGCGCACGCTGGTCGGCGAGGACATCGAGGTGGTCGTCCGGTCGGCCGAGGACCCGAGCCCGGTGGCCGAGCTGGGCGAGGCGTTCGAGTTGCTCGAGCAGGTCACGCGTGAGGTGCTCCCGGATGTCGTCCCGGTGCCCTACGTCGTCATGGCCGCCACCGACGCGCGGCACTTCCAGCGGGTGTGGCACAACTGCTACCGCTTCAACCCGTTCCGGATGAGCGAGGCGCAACGGCAGAGCCTGCACAACGTGAACGAACACCTGCAGGTGCGGTCCTACCTGGAGGGCATCGCCTGGTACCGCGCGCTGCTGCGGGCGCTGTGACCGTGACGCGCACCCGCCCGTTGGCGGGGGTCGGCGCCGTCGTCGGGTTCCTCGTCTGTGTGGAGATCGCCAGCGGGGCCCTGCAGGGTTTCTACACGCCGCTGTACACCGACATCGCCCGGGAGCTGGGGATCGCGGACGCCGACGTCAACTGGTTCGAGGCCGCCCAGCTCGCGCTGTCGGCCATCGTGGTGGCGGTGCTGGCGCGGGTGGCCGACCTGGTCGGCCACCGCCAGGTGCTGCTCGGTTCCACGGCGGTGACCGCGGTCGCCACCTGGGGCGTCGCGCTGGCGCCGGACTTCTGGACGTTCCTGGTCTGCTGGGCGGTGGCCGGGTGTTACGCGATCTGGTTGCCGCTGGAGATCGCGATCGTGCACCGCCGCACCGAGGGCGAGGAGCAGATGACCCGGCTGGCCGCCGCTGTGCTGGTGTGCACGCTGGAGGTGTCGGTGATCGCGACGGCGCTGCTGGCCGGTGGGCTGGCGGGGCACGTCTCGCTGCACCTGGTGCTGTGTGTGCCCGCGGTGATCGTGACCCTCGCGGTGCCGGCGATCTGGTTCGGCGTGCCCGGCATCCCGGTGGCGTCGAAGGAGCGCCTCGACGCCGGCGGGACCACGCTGGTCAGCGTCGGGCTCGTCGGCCTGATGGCGGGGCTGATCCTGGTCCGGGTGCAGGGACCGGGCAGCCCGTGGGCGATCCTCGTGCTGCTGGCCGGGGTAGCCGTGCTCGGCTGGTTCGTCCGGTTCGAACGATCGCAGCAGCAGCCGCTGATCGACACCCGGCTGCTGTTCGGCCGGGCCCAGGCGCCCATCCAGCTCGCGGCGTTCTTCTTCGGCTTCTCGGTGCTCGGCGCCCAGATCCCGCTGTCCACCTTCGCCCGTACCGACCCGGGGTCACCGGCTACGGCCTCGGTGTCAGCGCAGCCCGCGTGTCCACCCTGATCGGGTTGTACGTCGCCACCCTCGCCGTCGGAGCGGTGGTGCTGCCGGCGCTCGCCCGGCGGATGGGCGCCCGCGGGGCGCTCGCGCTGGGGTCGCTGCTGGTCGCCGTCGGCTACCTGCTCTTCCTGCCCCGGCACGGCAGCACCGGTGCCCTGATGGTCAACCTCGGGATCGCCGGGGTCGGCTCCGGGATGCTGGTCGCCGGCCTCCCGGCAGCCGCGGCCGCCGCGGCGCCGGCGCGCCATACCGGCGTCGTCACGGGTATGACGAACATGACCAAGACCGTCGGTGGCGCGATCGCCAGCAGCCTCTTCGCGATCGCGCTGGCCACCACCGGGTCGATCGACTCGGACGCCGCACAGAACCACGCGCCACTGCACGGATACCTCGTGGTGTGGGCGATCTGCGGGGTGACCGCGTTGGTCGGCGGCGCGCTGTTGGTCCTCACCCGTCCCACGGACTGACACCGGCCGCCCGCAAGACCCCACCTGCCGGTCCGGCAGGAGTAGCCTCCGTCCGCGGGCCGGCGCTCCCCGCCTGCCCGCTCCCCGGATCCGCACAGACAGTAGGTGCTCCCATGACTCGTCCTGCACGTCTCGTTCTCGGCCTCGGCACCGCGGTGGTGGTCGCGCTCGGCCTGATGGCGCCGTACTCCCCCGCGCACGCGCAGACCTCGACGGCACCCGGCGGGCCGGGCACGCTCAGCCGGTTCGACCTGGCGCGCAAGGACTGCGTCGGCACGGCCGCCGGCGGGTCGAAGGTCTGGTACACCGTGGCGAACGGCGTGCTGTCCGACGTCTACGAACCCACCATCGACAACTCCGACGTGCAGTCCCTGCAGTACGTCGTCACCGACGGCGACACGTTCACCGATCTGCAGTCGCGCGACCTGAGCTACACCGTTGCGGCCGACTCCACCGGGATGAAGTGCACCGTGACCGCCACGAGCAAGCACGGCTACCGGCTCACGACCACCTACGTCACCGACCCCGCACGCGACTCGGTGGTGATGCACACCAAGCTCTCGGCGACACCGGGGTCACGGCTCGACGTCAACGACCTGTCCGTCTACGCCCGGCTCGACGCCCACGTCAACGGCAACGGAGGCGGCGGCAGCGACAACGGCGGAGCCGACACCGGCACCGTCACCGGCGGCGTCCCGGTCATCCACGACACCGACACCGTCAGCCAGGCCACCAACCGCACGTATGCCGTCCCGACCTTCATGGCGCTCACCGCCGCCCGGCACGGCGCCGCGTCCGTCGGGTATGCCGGGACCGGCTCCGACGGCCTGCAGCAACTCGACGCCGGCCACGATCTCGGGACGACGTACACCAGCGCACCGGACGGGCACATCGTCGCCACCGAGGACGTCACGCCGCACCGCGGGCAGGACATCACGCTGTCGCTCGGTTTCGGTCGTTCGGAGCAGGGCGCGGTCGACGCGGCGCGCGGATCGGTGTCGCGCGCCTTCGCCGGCGTGGCCGCGGCATACACCAACACCTGGCGCACCTACGACCGCGGCCTGAAGCAGCCGGCGAGGTCGGCGACGGCGCAGGAGCGCGCGGCGTACTGGCTGAGCGCGAACGTGCTGAAGGCGAGCGAGGACAAGACCTTCCCGGGCGCGACCGTCGCGTCGCTGGCCAGCCCCTGGGGGCAGGCGGTGAGCGCCGGTGACCTGGTGGGCGGCAAACCGGTCTACTTCGGGTCCTACCGGGAGGTGTTCGCGCGGGACCTCTACGAGACCGCGACGGGCTTCCTCGCCGACGGTGACATCGCATCGGCGCAGGCGGCGACGCGGTTCCTCTTCGACAAGCAGCAACTGGCGGCCGGCAACATGCCGCGCAACTCGCTGCTGAACGGCAAGCCGGCACCGGACACCGGTGGCGACCAACTGGACGAAACGGCCTACCCGATCCTGATGGCGTACCTGTCCGGGCTCGGCTCGGACGCGACACTGTTCACCGACCACATCAAGCCGGCGGCCAACTACCTGGTCGCGCACGGTCCGTGGACCTCCGGTGAGCGCTGGGAGGAGCAGTCCGGCTACTCGCCGTCGACCATCGCGGCAGAGATCGCCGGGCTCACCGCCGCGGCGACCATCGCCGAGCAGCAGGGCGACACCGCGGACGCCAAGCTCTGGCAGGCGACCGCCGACCACTTCCAGCGGACGGTGAAGGACCTGACCGTCACCTCGAACGGCCCCTACAGCAGCAAGCCGTACTTCATCCGGTTGTCGAAGAACGGCGACCCGGACTCGCCGTACACCTACAACCTCGGCAACGGCGGTCCCGACCTGGACCAGCGCGCCGTCGTGGACGGCGGGTTCCAGGACCTGGTGCGGTTGGGCGTGCTCAGCGCCACGGACGCCGACGTGCGCAACTCGCTGCGGGTGCTCGACACGCAGATCGCGCAGCCGACCGCGACCGGGACGGGCTACTACCGCTACGGCAACGACGCCTCGCTCGGCACCGCCGACGGGTACGGCGACTGCGCGAAGCCGTCGCAGACCTCCTGCAGCACACCCGGGCAGCCGTGGCCGACGACCGACACCGGCAGCGGCGGCGTCTGGCCGGTGCTGTCCGGTGAGCGCGCCGAGATGGCCCTGGCGACCGGCGACGAGGCGTTGGCGCAGTCGCAGCTGGACTTCATGCTCGATTCGGCCAGCGGGGTGGGCTTGGTGCCCGAGCAGGTGTGGACGGCCGATGACCTGGCGGCCGCGCCATACGGCTCCGATCCGGCGACCGCGTCGATCGGCTTCCGCAACGGACACGCGAACGGATCCGCCGCTCCCCTGACCTGGGCCCAGGCCCAGCTACTGCGGTTGCTCACCGACACGTGGAGCGGCTCGATCAACGACCGTCCGTCGATCACCACCGAGCGGTATGTCGCCCATGACGCACCCGACGCCGTGCCGGTGACGATCAGCTCACCCACCGGTGGCTCGACGGTGAGCGGGACCGTGACAGTGACCGGCTCGACCACGCCCGGCGCGACGGTCGTCGCCAACGTCGCGGGCACCGACACCGGCAGCTACTCGTCGCCGGTGTCGACGACCGCGGGCGCTGACGGCAGCTACTCCCTGCAGCTGCCGGTGGGCTTCGGCACGGACGTCATCACGGTCACCGCGACGACAGATTCGGGAACGGGTTATGCGCAGGTCTCGGTGACCGGTGACCTGGTCGGCGGCACCACGGTGCTGGACGTGACGGACCCGACCGGTGATGACAACGGGCCGGGGACCTACCAGTACCCGACCGCTTCGGACTTCGTCGCCGGCTCGTATGACCTCACCCGCTTCCAGGTGATCACGCAGGGCGACACGGTCTATCTGCGCACCACGCTGCGCACGCTGACGCCGACCTTCGGCAACCTGATGGGTGCCCAGCTGCTCGACATCTACGTGCACCGCCCGGACGCCTCGTCCACCTCGACGGCCGCGCCGTACCCGAGCCGCAACTACGCGATCGCCGACGACAGTGCCTGGAGTCAGCGCCTGGAGGTCCAGGGCTTCGCGTCGCCGGTGTGGGTGGACGCCGACGGCCGGGCCGCGGGCTCGGTGTCGGCCGTGGTGGCGTCGCAGGCGAACCGGACGATCACCATCGCGGTGCCGGCGGACCAGTTCGGCACACCTGGGTCGGGATGGTCGTTCTCGGTCGCGCTCGCCGGGCAGGACGGTTACAGCTCCGATCATGCGCGCGCGTTCACCGCGACCCCGGGTGCGTACTCGTTCGGCGTGTGCGCCTCCGGTGACACCGCCTCGATCTGCTCGGTCGACCCGGGCACGGTGCCCAAGGTGATGGACGTCATCGCGCCCTCCGGGGTGGACCAGGCGGCGGAGCTGAATCCGCTCAACGGTCCGGTGGCCGTGGAGGGTGTGCCGGTCCCCTGATGCCCATTGACGGTCGAACCGGTCGTTGCGACGGCCCACGACGACCCAACCGGACGACAACCCACCGACCGCGGAGACGGCCCACGACAACCCAGCCGCACGACAACCCAACGGTCATGGCGACGGCCCACGACAACCCACCCGCACGACAACCCAACGGCCGCGGAGGCGACGACCAAAACGGCGGGTGGGCTCACCGAACTCGTTCGGTGAGCCCACCCGCCGTTTTGCGAGGAGCCGAAGCAATAAAACTCAGCTGAAGCTGTCTCCGCAGGCGCAGGAGCTGCCCGCGTTGGGGTTGTCGATGGTGAAGCCCTGCTTCTCGATGGTGTCGGCGAAGTCGATCTTGGCGCCGTCCAGGTAGGGGGCGCTCATCCGGTCGACGACGACCTCGACACCGCCGAAGTCGCGCACCAGGTCACCGTCGAGCGTGCGCTCGTCGAAGTAGAGCTGGTAGATCAGGCCCGAGCAACCGCCGGGCTGCACGCCGACCCGCAGGCGCAGGTCGGCGCGGCCTTCTTGTTCGAGCAGGCTCTTGACCTTGGACGCGGCGACGTCGGTCAGCTCGACGTTGTGGGTCTCGGTGGTCGAAGAAGCGTTGGTGTCGACGCTCATGGCATCAAGTCCTTCTCGTTGCGGTCGAACGGATGACGGTCAGCAGCTGCAACACGGTGCCGGCCGGTCTTGTTCCCAGCGTGTCCACTTGGGTTGCTGTGTCTCCAGGGTACGTCCTGATTCTCAGGTTGCCGACCAGGTGCCCGCGACCCGCCGCGCCAGCGCGGTGACGGCGGGCAGGTGGTCCAGGCTGGCGGCCCGCCGCAGGCTGTGGGCGTCCAGGAGCGGGTATGCCGCGGAAGCGCCGAGGGACATGGTCTCGCGGCGCCCGACGTCGACGCGTTCGGCGAGCACGATGGCCGGTGTCGCCGCGGCGGCCGCCGCCTGCACTGCGGTCGCGACGGTGTCGTGGGCAAGGCTGCGCCAGTCGAAGATGCGGGTGCCGACGACGACGAGGTCCGCCGCGGCCACGTGGCCGGCGAGATCGACGGTCTCGCCGAACAGGTCGGCGCCGGATCGCAGTTGTGCACCGAGGACGGACAGCGCGAATCCGACGCCTCCGCCGGCGCCGCTGCCCGGGTCCCGGTCGAGGGCGTGCACCTTGCCGGTCAGCAGGTCCTTCGGCGGCGGCACGATGCGGTATACCCGCGCGGCGAACTCGCCGATGCGGCGCTCGTTGTCCTGGGCCTCTTGCCCGGTCCAGCCGAGCGTGTCGACCGCGGCAGCCGAGGCGCCCTGCAGTCCGAGCAGCGCGATGTCCTCGCGGTATGCCGCCACGAGCTGGAGCGACCGGGCGCGTTCGACGGCGCGCGGGAGGGCCACCTCGAGGTCGTCACTGCCACCGAGCGTGCGCAGCAGGCCGGCCCCACCGTCGACGCCTGCGGCATCGCCGACGCCGACGACGACGCGCCGAGCACCCTCCTGGATGAGTTCGGCGAGCGCCGCACCGAGCGGCGCGGAGTCGGCTCCATCGATCAGCCGGGCGCCGTCGAGGTAGTGCACTCCGTTCGCGCGCAGCAGTGTGTCACCGTGCGCCGGCGGGGTGTGCGCGTCGAGCGACCGGGCCAGGGCGGTGACGAAGCCGGCTCCCCCGGACGAGAAGGGCAGCTGCACGACGGTGGTCTCCGGCCGCCGGTCCCGCCAGCCCCGCCCGATCGCGGCGGTGATGTCGCCGGCGGGCAGGTGGTCCCAGTGGTCACTGCAGATGACAACGCGCACCGGACCATTGTGACGGCCGCGGGTCGGGGTCAGCCGAGCAGGAGGCGAGCACCTGCCGCGAGCGCCCCGAGTGACACCAGCAGCATCAGGGACCACCAGAGTGCACCGGAGACGCCGGTGATGCGGGCGAGCTGATCGGGGTCGGACCGCCGTGCCGTGCCGGCCCGGCGGCTGCGTTGCAGGTCGACGAGCGACCACGGCCCGGCCAGCAGCAGGAACCAGCCGATCAGCTGTGCGACCGCGGTCTGCGCCGTCGGGCCGAGCCAGCGGGTCACGGCGAAGAGGGCCACGCCGCTGGCCAGCACGACCCAGAGTCCGTAGAGATTGCGGATCTGCAGCAGGAGCAGGGCGAGCGCGACCAGCAGCAGCCAGAGCGTGCCGATCGCGTGACCCCGGTGCACGCCCAGCGTCACCAGCAGCCCGAGGACGGCCGGCCCGACATACCCGGCGAGGAGGGTCAGCACCATCCCGACGCCGGTGGGGCGTCCCTTGGAGACGGTGAGGCCGGAGCTGTCCGAGTGCAGCCGTATGCCGGCCAGGCGGCGTCCGGCGAGCAGGGCGACCAGCCCGTGCGCGCCCTCGTGGACGACCGTGACGAGGTGCCGGCTGAGGCGCCATACCGGAGCCCAGGCGATGCAGGCGAGCGCGAGCACCGCCAGCGCCCACGTGACCCGCAGGTCCGGTGCCGGTGTCATCGCGGTCACCCGCTGCCACCAATCGTTCATGACGACCGAACGACTGACATCACGGAATCACACCGTGGCGGAAGCACCGGGGCGCACGGTGTCCAGCCACAGGTCGGCATACCGGCGGCCATCGACCTCCAGGGCGACGTCGATGACGGCGTCGGCCCGGCCGTGCGGATCGTGTGCCAGGTCGCCGGTCCAGTCCCGCACATCGACGATCGTGCGGCCCCGGGACCAGGTGCCGGCCAGTTCGACCCGCACCGGCAGCGGCGTGGTGCCGATCCCTTCCGGGTCGATGACGGCGCACACCGCACCCGCGTCACCGATGGTGGCCTGCTCGGATCCGAAGCGGTCGCACTGGAACGCGACCAGTTCGCCGGCGAGCCGTGCCGCGTCGCCGCCGGCAGCGATCAGGCTGCGGGCCTCGTCACGTGTCACCGTGGGGTCGTAGAAGACGTCGAGGCCGTACATCGTCACCGGGATGCCGGCATCGGCCGCCGCCTCGAGCACGATCGCCGTCGCCTCGGGATCGTGGAAGACGTTGAACTCCGCCGACGCCGTGGCATTGCCGCGCTGTGCGGCGCCGCCCATGAAGACGATCCGTTCCAGTCGGCGCAGCGCCGCGGGGTAGGTCCGGGCCAGCAGCGCGATGTTGGTCATCGGCGCGGTGGGCACCAGGGTGACTGGTTCGGGCGAGCCGGTGAGAACATCCCGCAACAGCTCCACCGCATGACGCGGGTCCGGGTCACGTGTGGATCGCGCCCAGCCCAGGTCCCCCATGCCGTCGTCTCCGTGGACGTGCCGGGCGTGGACGGCCCGCTCGATCAACGGTCGCTCCGCGCCGCGGCCGACCACGACGTCGCCACGGCCGGCGATCTCGAGCACTGCCAGCGTGTTGCGGGTGACCTGATCGACGTCGGTGTTGCCGCCGACGCAGGTGACGGCACGCAGGTCGATCGCCGGGTGCAAGGCGGCCAGCAACAGTGCGCATGCGTCGTCGACGCCGGTGTCCACGTCCATGACGACAGGGATGCTCCGCATGGGACGACGGTAGCGCCGGCGTCAGTGCCGCAGCAGACCGTCCGGGCCGATCGCCGGGTTGTTGGCCTCGGGCACGCGTTCGGCCGGTGCGATCGGGCCAGGTGGTGTGCCGTCTCCGAACGGCGAACCACCGAGGGATGCCCGGTCGTGCGGCTCCATCCAGTTGGTCAGGTCGGGACCGGCCGGCACGATGCCGGTCGGGTTCACGTCCCGGTGCACCTCGTAGTAGTGGTGCTTGATCTGCACGAAGTCGACGGTGTCGCCGAAGCCCGGCGTCTGGAACAGGTCCCGCGCGTAGGCCCAGAGTGCGTCGAACTCGTCCAGTTTCTGCCGGTTGCACTTGAAGTGGCCGTGGTAGACGGGATCGAAGCGGACCAGCGTCGTGAACAGGCGCACGTCGGCGCAGGTGAGCTGCTCCCCCATCAGGTAGCGCTGTCCCGTGAGACGCTCCTCGAGCCAGTCCAGCGCCGTGAAGAGGCGGTCGTATGCCGCGTCATACGCCTCCTGGGTGCCGGCGAAGCCGCACCGGTAGACGCCGTTGTTGACCTCGGTGTAGATGCGCTGCATCACCGGCGCCATCTCCTCGCGCAGCGCCTCCGGCCACAGGTCGGGTGCACCCTCGCGCTGGTATTGCGTCCATTCGGTCGCGAAGTCCAGCGTCATCTGGGCGAAGTCGTTGGTGACCACTGCCCCGCTGGGCACGTCGACCATCGCCGGGACGGTGATGCCGCGTGGGTAGCCCGGGAAGCGCTTGTCGTAGGCATCCTTCAGCCGTGGGATCTGCAACACCGGGTCGAGGCCGCCCTCGTCCAGGTCGAAGGTCCAGCTGTCGGAGTCGTGTGTCGGGCCGCACAGGCCGAGCGAGATCGCGTCCTCCAGGCCGAGCAGCCGGCGCACCATGATGGCCCGGCTGGCCCACGGACACGCCCGCGCGGCGACGAGTCGGTAGCGACCGGGCTGGACCGGCCACTGCTCGCTGTCGCGCGTGATGCGGTCGTTGATGTAGCGCGTGTCGCGCTCGAAGGTCGGTTCGACGTAGCTGCCCTGTGCCATGTCTCGACGTTACCCGGCGTCGACTCCACGTGCCTGCCACCGGGCGAGCCCGGCTCGCACAGCATCCTCCGGCCAGGTGGCGCCGGCGACTTCGACGATCGTTCGCCCCTCGGCCCGGATGACCCGCTGCACCTGCTGCATCGCGGCGACCACCGACCTCTCGTCAGCCGCAGGCACCTGCAGGGATGCGAGTCGATCGCGTTGCGCCGCAGTCAGTTTCGCCGACCACTGCTTCACGCCCATCGGCGGCAGCGGTTGGTTGGACTCGACATACAGCTCGTAGAGGACGCGCCGGTAGTTGTGCACCGCCTCCTGCCCGAGCAGCCAGTCGTGCCGAGCCACCACCGCGTCCGGGAAGATCGCCAGCTGCCGCGCGAACTCGAGCGCGATCGCCTCCATGCGCTGCGCATCCGGCCCTCGCTGGGCATCCACGACGGTCGGCAGCGGCGACGCATCGTGTCGACGATCGAAGACCGGCACCCGATGACGGTATGGCGTCTCGGCGATGTCAGACGTCGCTTCGAGCACGGCATCGACCCGCAATCCGTCCGCAGTGGTCAGCACGAAACTTCCGGGCAGTCCGGGCATCTCGTGGCTGATGACCGGGTCGAGGAACGCCCAGGTCGTCGCCGCCGAGGTGACGAAGTCGTCGCGGGAGTCGTCCGCGACGGTCACGACCAGGTCCAGGTCGCTGCCGGCGTCGGCCACTCCCCGGCCCAGCGACCCGCTGAGCCAGAGCGCCTCGACACGCCCGTCGGCGCTGAGCGTCGCGACGGTGTGGTCGAGGATCTCGGCATACCCCTCGGGCAGCGGGGCGATGGCCCGCGCTGCTTCCGCCGGGAGAGAGGTGGTTTCGATACGCCCTCCTCCGCTGTGCTCCCCCGGGCTACTCAACCGACGTCGCCCCGGGAAGTCGTTGCAACAACAACGCCTCGGCCAGGCAGACCCGCTCGAACTCACCGAGGTGCAGGCTCTCGTTGGCGCCGTGGGCGCGGGTGTCGGGGTCCTCCACGCCGGTGACCAGGATGGCCGCATCGGGGAACTTCTCGGCGAACGCCGCCACGAACGGGATCGATCCGCCGACACCGATGTCGACCGGTTCGGTGCCGTCCCACGCGTCCTGGAACGAGGAACGTGCCGCCGTGTAGATCGGTCCGTCGGCGTCCGCGTCGAATCCGGCACCCTCGTCGTCGAGGGTGACCTCGACACGCGCACCCCACGGCACGTTGTCCATCAGATGCTTGCGCAGCAGGTCGTATGCCGTCCGCGGGTCCTCCGAGGGTGCGATCCGCATCGAGACCTTCGCGCGGGCGCTGGGCACCAGGGTGTTGGAGGCCACGTCGACGGCCGGAGCGTCGATGCCGATGGTGGTGATCGCCGGCCGGGTCCACAACTGGGACAGGAACGAGCCGGTGCCGATCACCTGCACACCGTCGAGCAGACCGCTCTCCTCACGCAGCCGTGCCTCGTCGAAGTCCAGGTCGGCGGCGTCACCACTGACCAGACCGGCGACCGCGACGTCGCCCTTCTCGTCGTGCAGCGACGCCAGCAGACGGGTCAGCGCGGTCAGCGCGTCCGGTACGGGGCCGCCGAACATGCCCGAGTGCACGCTGTGGTCGAGGGTGCGCACCGAGATCACGACCCGGATCATCCCCCGCAGCGAAGTGGTCAGCGCAGGCACGCCGATCTTCCAGTTGGAGGAGTCGGCCAGCACGATGGCGTCCGCCGCGAGCTTGTCGCCGTGACGTTCCAGGATCGTCGCCAGCGAGTCGGAACCGACCTCCTCCTCGCCCTCGACGAAGACGTTGACACCGCACGGCGGACGACCGCCGTGGGCGCGCAGCGCCGCGACGTGCGCCATCACGCCGGCCTTGTCGTCGGCGGCGCCGCGGCCGTAGAGCCGCCCGTCGCGTTCGGTCGGCTCGAACGGCGCGGTGTCCCAGTCCGTGTCCCGCCCCGGCGGCTGGACGTCGTGGTGCGCGTAGAGCGTGATGGTGGGGGCACCCTCCGGCGCGGCGAGCCGGCCGATGACGGCGGGACGGCCGCCCTCGCGCACGATCTCCACCTCGAGCCCTTCGTCGCGCAGCAACTGCGCCACAGCCTCGGCGCTGTCGTCCACGTGCGATGGGTCGAAGGAGTCGAGGGACACGCTCGGGATGCGGGTGAGCGCCTCCAGGTCGGCGCGCACCCCCGGCATCAGTGCCCGCACGGTCGCGGTCAGGTCGGACGGGTCCGGCGAAGTGGGGTTGTCGGTCACACCGCCACGCTATCGGGTCCGCATCCACCGGCCGTGCCGCGTCGTCGGGCACGGCCTGCGCACCCGTAGACTGTGCCACGTGTTCGGCCGCAACAAGACCCCAGCAGACTCCGACGTGACCACGCAGACGTCCGTGGGCCTGGAAAAGCGCGACAAGCTCGACAAGCTCGACAAGGAGGTCCCCACGCACTCCGCGGTGACGCCGAAGAAGGGCCGGCCGACTCCGTCCCGCAAGGAGCAGGAGGCGGCTCGTCGCAAGCCGCTGGTGCCGGTGGACCGCAAGGCCGCCAAGCGTCAGTCCCGGGAGGATGCCCGCAAGCAGCGCGTCGAGCAGCGCGAGGCCTTCGCGCGCGGTGACGAGAAGGCCCTGCCTCCTCGGGACAAGGGCCCGGTCAAGGGGTTCATCCGCGACTACGTCGACTCGCGGCGCAACTTCGGCGAGATCCTGCTGCCGCTGATGCTCGTCGTGCTGGTGCTGACCGTGCTGCCCAACCGGTCACTGCAGATGGTGGCGTTCTTCCTGGTGTGGATGGTCGTCATCCTCGGCATCATCGACGCCTACCTGATGGTGCGCCGGATCAAGGCACAGATCCGCGAGCGCTTCCACACCGAGCCCCCGCGCGGCACCGCGTCGTACGCGGTGATGCGGGCGTTCCAGTTGCGCGCCGGCCGTCGGCCGATGCCGCGCGTCAAGCGCGGCGACAAGATCTGAGCTACCGGAGAGTGCTCACCCGGCGGCGCCGGGCGATGGCTCGACCCGCGAGGTTGGGCTATCCCCCGGCCGTCAGCAGCATCGGACCGTAGACCCGTGTCTCACCGTGATGCAGCGTCACCGCGCTCACGCCCACACTGAACAACGCGCGCCACTGCTCACCGAGCCAGCTCTCGGCGTCGCTCTGCGTCGGGAAGCCGGTGGTCACCAGCTCCACTCCACGGACTGCGCTTCCGTGTGCGTCCTCATAGGTCCACCGCCAGCCATCGTTCATGGCCGGAACCCTAGTCACCACCGCTGACACCGTCGCCGCCGGAACACGCGAAACCCACTGCACCCCCGAGTGCAGTGGGTTTCGCGGACCCGGTGACCGACCGGGCGGCTCCGGTTACGCGGACTTGACCTCGCTGTGCGTCATCCGCCAGATGCCGACGATCATCGGCAGCGCCAGCCAGATCAGCAACGACACGATCAGCTTCGGCCAGTCATCGCCGTGCATCGTGCCGTCATACAGCGGTGACATGGTCCGATTGGTGTCCGCCCATTTCGCCACCGACTCCGACCACGAGAAGCTGCCGAGGATCGACCAGAGCGTCGGCAGGATCAGGAACGCCACGATCGCGCCCGGCGTGTTCCGGAGCAGCATTCCGAAGGCGACACCGATCGACATGTAGAGCAGCTGCCCGACGATGACACCGAGGATGATCTGCCAACCGAGACTCCATGACTGGTCGCCGCCGCGCAGCGCGCCGGTCAGCGCGGTGAACGCGACTGCGCTGATCAGGGCGAGTACCACGCCCGCCAGCCCGAGGATCAGGCCGGCCGCCCACTTGGCGTAGGCGACCCGCGCGCGGCGGGGTTCCAGCGTGAACGTCACCAGTCCGGTGCGCTGCGACCACTCGGCGGTCACTGCCAGCACCCCGAGCAGCGGCAGCACCATCTGCAGCGGCAGCGACGCCAGCGCGAGGAAATCGCTCAGGTTCTTGTCCTCGCCCGGGCTGCCGCTGAAGACACCGATCAGCGAGACGCCGACGACCAGCGCGGCCACCACCAGCACCAGCACCCGCCCGGCACGGGTGTCGCACAACTTGCGCAGTTCCAGCGAGACCAGCCGCCCGAACGGTATGCCGGGCGTGGCCGCGGCCGGTCGGGGTGGTGCCGGAGCGGCGCGGTCGGCCCGTTCCTCGGTTGTCGTGTCCGGCCGGGTGTTCATGCCGCGACTCCTTCCCGGGCGTCGCCCGCCGTGAGCTGCAGGAACATCTCCTCCAGGCCGGCCGACCCGGCCTCGCGCAGTTCGACGAGCACGATCTGCTGCTCCAGCGCCAGCGCGCCCACCGCACGTGGTGCCGCATCGGTGTGGATGCCGCCTCCGTTCAGCGGCGTCGCCTGGAAACCGCCGACCTCCAAGGCGGTTGCCAGGCGCGCGTCGTCGTCGCTGCGGACCGTGGTCCCCGCGTCGGACATGAGTTCCGCCTTCGAGCCGCTGGCGACGATCTTCCCCCGGCCGATGACGACGAGGTCGTCCGCGACCACTTCGATCTCGTGCAACAGGTGGGACGACAGCAGCACGGTGCCGCCCTCGTCGGCGAAGCCGCGCAGCAGACTGCGCATCCACCGGATGCCGGCCGGGTCGAGCCCGTTGGCCGGCTCATCGAGGATCAGCACCCGCGGGTCGCCCAGCAACGCGTGCGCGATGCCGAGCCGCTGGCGCATACCGAGCGAGTAGTTGCGCAGCCGGCGACGCGACTCGGCCGGTGTCAGTCCGACGAGTTCGAGCATCTCGTCGACACGGCGCCGGTCCAGGCCCATCATGATCGCGCCGAGGGTGAGGATCTCCCGTCCGGTCCGGCCGGTGTGCTGTGCAGCGGCGTCGAGCAGCACACCCACCTGCCGGCCGGGGTTGCCCAGGGCGGCATACGGCTTGCCGAGCACGGTCGCCACGCCACTGGTGGGCGGGGTCAGTCCGCAGATCATCCGCATGCAGGTCGACTTGCCGGCGCCGTTCGGGCCGAGGAAGCCGGTGACCGTCCCCGGGTGCACCGAGAAGGACACGTCGTCGACCGCGGCATACGAGCCGTAGCGGCGGGTGAGGTTCTCCACTTCGATCATGGTCCCCACCATGCACGGCGCGATGGGTGCCGCACATCGGCCGCTGGATGGAACCTGCCTCCTACTTTGGTATGGCGTTCGCGCGACCGACGGCTCTGCCGGCCCGGTCCGCCGGCGCTCTACGCTGACGGCGTGACCCTCGCCCTGCCCGGCACCAGCCGTCGCCGCCACGTCTGGGGTGAGGTATGGCGCGAGCTCGCGGCGGCTGCGCTCGGGGGTCTGCTGCTCGCAGCCCAGATCGCAGGCGGCGCAAGGGGATACCGCGACCCGGGCCCCTGGATCGCGGCCGACCTCGCGCTCGGCGTGGTTGCCCTCGTGCTGCAGCTGTGGCGTCGCCGGTGGCCGTTCGGCATCTGCTTCGTGGTGACCGCGCTGTCCGCGCTCTCCGTCGTCGCGGCAGCATCCTCGTGCATCGCGCTGATCTCCCTGGCAGTGCACCGCCGGTGGCGCCCGACGCTCGTGTGCTGCCTCGAGGCACTGGTGGCGGGATACGTCTCCCAGTTGTTCTTCTACACCGACGCGCACGACGGTTTCAGCGAGTGGATCACCGACACGGTGATCGGCGCGCTCGCCGTCGCACTGTGCGTCGCCATCGGGTGGGCGATCGGTGCACGACGCGTACTGGTGGACAACCTGCGCAGCCAGCTCGCGGTCGCCGAGGACCGCCAGCACCTGCGGGTCGAGCAGGCGCGGGTTGCCGAACGAGCCCGCATCGCGCGAGAGATGCATGACGTGCTGGCCCACCGGATCTCCTTGGTGGCGATGCACTCCGGGGCGCTCACCTACCGCTCGAACCTTTCGCCGGACGAGCTGCGTGAGTCGACGGCGATCATCCGGGACAACGCGTACGCGGCACTGACCGAGCTGCGCGAGGTGCTCGGCGTGCTGCGCGACCCGATGACGGCGTCGCACCGCCCCGACGCGCCACAGCCCACGCTCGGTGATCTGCCGGCCTTGGTCGCCGGCCTCGAATCCAGCGACGGGCCGGTCCAACTCACCATGCCCGACGACCTCGGCGGGTTGACCGAACTCACCTCGCGCAACGCCTACCGGATCGTGCAGGAGGGGCTGACCAACCGCCGTAAGCACGCGCCCGGGCAACCACTCTCCATCCTGCTGTGCCGGGACGGCGACGACCTGCGGCTCACCATGCGCAACGGTGTGCCGGGCCCGGACAGCCGGTTCGTGACCGGCGACATGCCGGACTCGGGCCTGGGACTGGTGGGGGCCACCGAACGCGCCGAACTGGTCGGCGGAGAGCTGACGGCCAGCCGTGACCGCGCGGACGACTTCGTCGTACGAGCCCGGCTACCGTGGCCCCGTGACGACTCCTGACGCGCCGCCGATCCGGGTCCTGCTGGTCGACGACGACGCGCTCGTGCGCGCCGGGCTACGGCTCATCCTGCGCGGGGCACCGGACATCGACGTGCTGAGCGATGACCCGGCCGATGGCGCCGCCGGTGTGGCCGTGGCGCGGGCGCAGCGCCCGGACGTCGTCCTGATGGACATCCGGATGCCGGGCACCGACGGCATCGAAGCGACCAGCACCATTGTCCGGCAACCGGATCCGCCGCACGTGATCGTGCTGACCACGTTCGACTCCGACGACCTGATCGTGCAGGCGCTGCGTGCCGGCGCCAGCGGTTTCCTGCTCAAGGACACCCCGCCCGAGCGGCTGGTGGACGCCGTCCGGTCCGTGGTCGCCGGGGATCCGATCCTGTCCCCCAGCGTCACCCGGCAACTGGTCGAGAAGGTCACGGCCGGCGCGACGGACGGGTATGACGCCGCCCGTCGTCGCCTCGCCGCCCTGACCGAACGCGAACGCGAGGTCGCCGAACTGGTCGGGCGTGGCCTGTCGAACGCCGACATCGGCCGGCAGCTCTACATGAGTGTGCCGACCGTGAAGGCCCACGTGTCGCGGGTGCTGACCAAACTCGACGCCGACAACCGGGTCCAGGTCGCCATCGTGGTGCACGACGCCGGCCTGGACTGAGTCCCGCTCAGTCGACCTGGGTCTGGACGAACGGCGGCTTGACGACGACGGCGGGAAGCTCCCGGCCGCGCACGTCGATGACGACCTCGTCGCCCTCCTTGGTGCCGCGGTCCATCAGCGCGATGGCGATGCCGACCTTCAGCGTGGGCGACATGGTGCCCGACGTCACCTCACCGATCACCGCGCCCTCGGAGTCCTTCACCTCGCAGTGCGCCCGCGGGATGCCCCGGCCGGTCGCCTTCAACCCCCAGGTCAGCCGGTAGCCGCCGGCCTCCTTCTGCGCGGCGAGCGCCTCCTTGCCCCAGAAGGCGTCCTTGCTGCGCCCCACCGCCCAGCCGGCGCGGGCCATGTTCGGGGTGATCTGCATCGACAGTTCGTTGCCGTGCAACGGATAACCCATCTCCGTGCGGAGCGTGTCCCGGGCGCCGAGCCCGCACGGGAGACCGTCATACGGCTGCATGGCCTCGACGAGCGCGTCCCACAGGGCCGGGGTGTCCGCCCAGCGCGGCACCAGCTCGAAACCCTTCTCGCCGGTGTAACCGGAGCGCAGCACGATGACCTCGCGCCCCTCCCACTGCGCCACACCGAAGGACATGTAGTCCAGGTCGGTGGGCAGCCCGAGCGCCGCGACGACCTCCGGAGCCTTCGGGCCCTGCACCGCGATGATGCCGTAGTCGCTGTGCTGGTCGGTGATCTCCAGGCCGTCCGGCGCCTGCTGCTGCATCCGGCGGACCACTTCGGCGGTGTTCGCGGCGTTCGGGACCAGGAAGACCTCGTCGTCCGACCGCAGGTACTGGATCAGGTCGTCGACGACGCCGGCCGTCTCCTCGTCGAGGCACATCGTGTACTGCGCCTTCGGCGGCGCCACTTTGCGCAGATCGTTGGTGAAGCAGCGGTTGACGAAGTCGGCGGCGCCCGGGCCCTGCACCAGGGCCTTGCCCAGGTGCGACACGTCGAAGATGCCGACCCGCTCACGGACCGCGGTGTGCTCGCGCAGCACACCACCGCCGGGGTATTCGATCGGCATCTGCCAGCCACCGAAGTCAGCCAGCTTCGCACCGAGTGCGACGTGGCGATCGTGCAAGGGGGAAGTCTTGAGCTGCTCGGTCATACCGGCACGCTAGCGCCCTGACGAGGGCGTATCGTCGCCGGAGTCCCACCATCGAGTCGCACCGGGTCGTCCCGTCGTGCCATCCACCCCACCGTCAGGAGAAGAAGAAGTCGTGCCGAGGCTGAACGTTGCCGACCAGTTGGTCGCCAAGAGCAAGAGCGATGCACTGGTCGTGCTCGCGGTCCAGGACGGCGAGCACGCGCAGGTCGCCGCCACACCGGCGCTCGCCGCCGAGACCAGGGAGCACCTGGACGCCGGCCTGCTGACGCTCTCGGCCAGCGGCGCCGCCGACGAGGTCATCAAGCTGGCCGGGGTCCCCGGCGTCGCCGGCCAGGTCGTGGTGACCGGTTCGGGTCTGGCCGGAACACCGACCGATGACGATGCCGAGGCGCTGCGCCGCGCCGCTGGTGCCGCCGTGCGCGCACTGTCCGGCAAGGCCGAGACGATCACCGTGGCATTCCCGGCCGGCAGTCCAACACAGGTCACCGCGGTCGCCGAGGGCGCGCTCTTCGGGTCGTACGCCTTCACGTCATACAAGTCGAACGGCGCGGGCGGTAAGGCCGTCGCCAAGATCACCGTGCTGACCTCGCTGGCCAAGGACAAGGCCGTCAAGGCCGGCGTCCAGCAGGCCCAGGTCGTGGCGGACGAGCGCGCCTGGGCGCAGGACCTGGTCAACACTCCCCCGCTGGACCTCTACCCCGAGTCGTTCGCGGCCGCGGTGAAGGAGCACTTCGCCGGCAGCAAGGTGAAGGTCAAGATCCTCGACGAGAAGGCGCTGGCGAAGGAGTCGTGCGGCGGGCTGATCGGCGTCGGTCGCGGCTCGGCCCGTCCGCCGCGGATGGTCGTGCTCAGCTACGAGCCGGCCCGTGCGAAGTCGCACCTGGCGTTCGTGGGCAAGGGCATCACCTTCGATTCCGGTGGCCTGTGCATCAAGCCCGCCGAGGGCATGATCACCATGAAGTGCGACATGGCCGGCGCGGCAGCGGTGGCCGCCGCCACCGCCGCGATCGCCGAACTCGGCCTGCCGGTGGCCGTGACGACCTACCTCTGCCTCGCCGAGAACCTCACCGGCTCGGACGCGCAGCGCCCCGGCGACGTGCTGACCATGCCGAACGGCCGGACGGTCGAGGTCATCAACACCGATGCCGAGGGCCGGCTGGTGATGGCTGACGGGCTCGCGCTGGCCTCCCGGCAGGAGCCGGACCTGCTGATCGACGTCGCGACCCTGACCGGCGCCGCGGTGCTCTCGCTCGGCACCCGGACCGCCGCGGTGCTCGGCAACGTCGACGCCGCCCGCGACGAGGTCGTGGCGGCAGCCGCCGACGCGGGCGAGGACCTGTGGCCGATTCCGCTGCTGCAGCACCTGCGCTCGGGCATGAAGTCGCTGGTCGCCGACACCAAGCACACCGGCGCGCGCCAGGGCGGGATGATCGTCGCCGCGCTGTTCCTGCAGGACTTCGTCGGCGAGGACGCCGACGGGTCACCGCTGCCGTGGGCGCACCTGGACATCGCCGGGCCGGCATACTCCACCGACGACGCCTACGGGTATGTCGGCAAGGGCGCCTCCGGGTACGGCGTGCGCACCCTGGTGCAGCTGGCGCAGTCCCGCAGCTGACCGGGGCGTCAGCCGACCGGCGGACGGCCAGGAGACCGCAAGTCGTCCAGCGGCGACAGGCAAGAGCCACCTTCGCGCACGACAAGCGGACGCCAGAGGAGACGACGACCGACAGCAGAGGGACGCCCCACGAGCTTGCTCGTGGGGCGTCCCTCTGCTGTCGCGAGGAGTCGAGTCGAAGGACTACCCCGACTTGCGGCGGAACATCTGCTGGGTGGCGCTGGTCTCGGCGTCATGTGCGCCGTGCACTTTGCTGTGCGCCGACTTGTCGGAGACGTCGGTGCCGCCGTGTGCGTGTTTCTTGTCCAGCGCCTCGCGGAACTTCCGCTTCATCTCATCACTGGGTCCGTGCTTGTCGGTCATGGAAAGGGCCTCCTTGCACTTGGTGGTGCCCTCACTCTTGCAGGCGAGAGGTGTGGCCGCCACCACATATTCGCGCGGGTTTCGCGCTCTCGTCATACCGCTGCGGCGCCGCGCGGGGGCAGGTGCCAAGATGGCGCTGACACCTTCGCCAGGGTGTCAGCGACATTCATCGCGAGACGCAAGGGAGCGTTCCGAGTATGACGGCACCTGCCGACGACTTCGACCTGGTGATCCTCGGTGGGGGCAGCGGTGGTTACGCCTGCGCCTTCCGGGCGGCCGAGTTGGGCCTGCGCGTCGCGCTGGTCGAGAAGGACAAGGTCGGGGGCACCTGCCTGCACCGCGGCTGCATCCCGACCAAGGCGCTGCTGCACGCGGCCGAGATCGCCGACAGCGCCCGTGACGGCGCGAAGTTCGGCGTCAGGACGACCTTCGAGTCGGTCGACATGAGCGGCGTGCACCGCTACAAGGACGGTGTCATCGGTCGGCTCTACAAGGGCCTGCAGGGGCTGGTGAAGTCGCACGACATCACGTTCGTCGAAGGCACCGGACGGCTCAGCTCACCGAGCACCGTCACGGTCGGCGACCGGGTGCTCACCGGCAAGAACATCGTGCTCGCCACCGGCTCCTACGCCAAGACGCTGCCCGGCGTCGAGATCGGCGGCCGGATCGTCACCAGCGACCAGGCACTCGGCCTCGAGGACGTCCCGTCGCGGGTCATCGTGCTCGGCGGGGGCGTCATCGGTGTCGAATTCGCCTCCGTCTTCTCGTCATTCGGCTCCGAAGTGACGATCGTCGAGGCACTCCCCCGGCTGGTCGCCGCCGAGGACGAAGCGATCTCCAAGCAACTGGAGCGCGCCTTCAAGAAGCGCAAGATCAAGGCCCTGACCGGTGCCAAGCTCACGTCGGCGACGCAGGAGGGCGACGAGGTGACCGTCACCCTGGAGTCCGGTGAGACGCTCACCGCCGACCTGCTGCTGGTCGCGGTCGGGCGCGGACCGGTCACCGACGACCTCGGATACGCCGAGGCCGGCGTCACCGTCGACCGCGGGTTCGTGATCACCGACGAGCGTTGCCGGACCGGCGTGCCCGGCGTGTATGCCGTCGGCGACATCGTGCCGGGCCTGCAGTTGGCGCACCGCGGCTTCGCGCAGGGCATCTTCGTGGCCGAGGACATCGCCGGCAAGGAGCCCACCCCGATTGAGGAGTCCGGCATACCGCGGGTCACCTACTGCGACCCGGAGATCGCCTCGGTCGGCCTGACCGAGGCGGCGGCGCGCGAGAAGCACGGCGACTCCACCACGACGTACGACTACAACCTCGGCGGCAACGGCAAGAGCCAGATCCTGCAGACGCAGGGTTTCGTGAAGGTCGTACGCGCCGGGGACACCGGCACGGTCGTCGGGGTGCACATGATCGGCGCCCGGATGGGCGAGCAGGTCGGCGAGGCCCAGCTCATCGTCGGCTGGGAAGCGCTCCCCGACGACGTCGCATCGATGATCCATGCCCACCCCACCCAGAACGAAGCACTCGGCGAGGCGCACCTGGCGCTGGCCGGGAAGCCTTTGCACGCACATGCGTGAGATAACCGAAGTTGATTCTGAACAAGCACAGGAGGCTTAGGATGCGTTGGCGTTGCAGGGAGCTTGCGACTCGCATCGCCAACGCAGAACAAGCCTCACTGCACATCTGCCCCAAGATCAAGGAGACTTGAGTTCATGTCTGAACGCGTGACAATGCCCGCACTCGGCGAGTCGGTGACAGAGGGCACCGTGACTCGATGGCTCAAGCAGGTCGGCGAGGAGGTCGCGGTCGACGAACCGCTGCTGGAGGTGTCCACCGACAAGGTCGACACCGAGATCCCCTCTCCCGTCGCCGGCACCTTGCAGGAGGTGCTCGTGGAGGAGGACGAGACCGTCCCGGTGGGAGCCGACCTGGCGGTCATCGGCGACGGTGCCGCTGCGCCGTCCGGTGACTCCGGTTCCGGCGATCAGGCCGCGCCCGCCGAGCAGCCCGAGCCGACAGCCGAGCCGAAGGCGGAGGCTGCGTCCGGGTCGGCGGACTCCTCGGAGTCCGCGCAGGCATCCGGGTCCGCAGCGGCGCCCGCGTCGTCCGGTGGCGACGTCAGCGGCGGCGAGAAGATCACCATGCCGGCGCTGGGTGAGTCGGTCACCGAGGGCACGATCACGCGGTGGCTGAAGGCCGAGGGCGACGACGTCGAGGTCGACGAGCCGCTGCTCGAGGTCTCCACGGACAAGGTCGACACCGAGGTGCCGTCCCCGGTCGCCGGCAAGCTGACCAAGATCCTGGTGCAGGAGGACGAGACCGTCCCGGTCGGGGCGGACCTGGCCGTCGTCGGCGGTGAAGTGTCCGGTGGCGGGGCACCGGCCCCGCAGCAGGAGGCGCCCCAGGACGAGGCCCCCGAGCAGGAGGCACCGAAGCAGGAGGCACCGAAGCAGGAGGCACCGAAGCAGGAGGCACCGAAGCAGGAGGCACCGAAGCAGGAGGCACCGAAGCAGGAGGCACCGAAGCAGGAGACACCGAAGCAGGAGACACCGAAGCAGGTGGCGCCCAAGCCGCAGCAGTCGGCGCCGGCGGCACAGGCCGCGTCCACTGGTTCGGGCGACCGTGAACCGGCGTCATACGTCACGCCGCTGGTGCGCAAGCTGGCCGCCGAGCACGGCGTCGACCTGTCATCGGTCCAGGGCACCGGTGTCGGTGGCCGCATCCGCAAGCAGGACGTGCTCGAGGCGGCGAAGCCGGCCGAGCCGGAGCCCGCAGCCGCCCCGGCAGCGCCCGCCGCGCCGGCGGCGGCATCGCCTGCATCGGCCAAGCCCGCTGCGGTGCCGGAGGTTTCCGCCAAGCGCGGCACCACCGAGAAGATGACCCGGATGCGCAAGCTCATCGCCTCACGCATGGTGGAGTCGTTGCAGGTGTCGGCCCAGCTGACCACGGTGGTCGAGGTCGACGTCACCAAGGTCGCTCGGCTGCGGGCGCGCAGCAAGGCGGCGTTCGAGCAGCGCGAGGGCGTCAAGCTCAGCTTCATGCCGTTCTTCGCGCTGGCCGCGGTCGAGGCGCTCAAGGCCTACCCGCAGGTCAATGCCAGTGTCGAGGGCGACTCGATCGTCTACCACCCGCAGGAGAACCTCGGCATCGCCGTGGACACCGAGCGCGGCCTGATGGTGCCGGTCATCCGGGATGCCGGTGACCTCAACATCGCCGGGTTGTCCCGCAAGATCGCCGACCTGGCCGAGCGGACCCGTCTGGGCAAGGTCACCCCGGACGAGTTGGGCGGTGGCACGTTCACGCTGACCAACACCGGCAGCCGTGGTGCGCTCTTCGACACGCCCATCATCAACCAGCCGCAGGTCGGCATCCTGGGCACCGGCACGGTCGTCAAGCGGCCCGTCGTCGTGACCGATGCTGACGGTGGCGAGACGATCGCGATCCGGTCGATGGTCTACCTGGCGCTGTCCTACGACCACCGGATCGTCGACGGCGCCGACGCCGCGCGGTTCCTGGTGGCGATGAAGGAACGCCTCGAAGAGGGTGCCTTCGAGGTCTGAGGTTTTGTAGTGACTTCGGCTATGCCGACCGTGCGGTATGGCACACGGTCGGCATAGCCGGAGAACACGGACTGGAGGCAACGCATGCGTATCGCCATCACCGGCTCGTCCGGGCTGATCGGCACGGCACTGTCCCGCGCGCTCACCGCGCGGGGAGACGACGTCATCCAGCTGGTGCGGCGGCCGGCACGGGGTCCGCACGAAGTGCAATGGGACCCGGCTGCCGGACGACTCGATCCTGCGGCGTTGGACGGTGTGTCGGCGGTCGTCAATCTCGCCGGTGCGGGCATCGGCGACAAGCGGTGGACGGCGGCATACAAACGGACGCTGCGTGACTCCCGGGTGGACAGTACGACCACGGTCGTCGATGCACTGACCCGGCTGCCGGAGCCGGTGCGGCTGGTCAACGGCTCGGCGATGGGTGTCTACGGCGACCGGGGCGAGGAGACCGTCGACGAGGAGTCGTCACCGGGCAGCGGGTTCCTGCCGGATCTGGTCACCGCGTGGGAGTCGGCCACAGCACCGGCTGCGGCGGCCGGGATCCCGGTGGCGTTCGCCCGCACCGGCCTGGTGCTCGCACCCCGCGGCGGGCTGATGGGGCGGGTGCTGCCGCTGGCCAGACTGGGGCTCGCCGGCCCACTCGGCAACGGCCGGCAGTGGTGGTCCTGGATCTCGCTCACCGACGAGGTGCGTGCCCTGGTGCACCTGATCGACCACCCCGAGATCGTGGGTCCGGTCAATCTCGCAGCGCCGGCCGCCGCCGCGGTCCGGCAGCGTGACGCCATGCGGGCGCTCGGCCGCGAACTGCGCCGTCCGGCGTTCTTGCCCGCACCGGCCATCGGTTTGCGAGTGGTGCTCGGCGAGTTCGCCGGCGACGTCCTCGCCAGCACGCGTATGGCGCCGAAGGTGCTGCAGCACAGCGGGTTCGAGTGGACCCACAGCACCATCGACGCGGCCATGCGGTATGCCGCCGGCCACGCCTGACCAGATCGCGCTCAGCCGAGCGACGCAGCCACCGCACGCAATCGGTCGTGCACCCCGGCGTACGCGGTGAAACCGGGTAGGTGCGCCTTGGCGACCTTTCCGACCACCGTGTAGTTGTCGTCGCAGACGTTGGCCACCGGGGTGAGCGCCGTCTGCGAGACGAGCTGGTAGGCGTCCATCGCCGACAGGCCGAGCTCACCGCCGATCCAGTGCACCAGGTCGGCGTGGCTGATGCGGAACGCGTCCTCCAGCGGTCGCGTCGACCCGGTCGACATGATGTGCGCGTCGTCCTCCAGCCGCGGCCACGGCGTGGCGACGCCCTTGATCAGCTCGACCACGAACGTGGTGTCCATCGCGGTCTCGACGGCGACACCGCACGTCTCGCCCTCGCCCTGTCGCGCGTGGCCGTCGCCGAGACTCAGCAACGCACCGGGGACGTTGACACCGAGGAAACACGTAGTGCCGCCACGCATCTCGGGGGTGTCCATGTTGCCTCCCCAGGAGCCGGGAGTCAGCGCCGAGCGAACTTCACCCAACGGCGGCGCCACGCCGACCGTGCCGTGCATCGGCTCCATCGGCAGGTCGATCGTCAGGTCGGAGTCCAGTGCCCGGTAGCGCACCAACCCGGCGGACACATCGAGGTCGTAGATCCAGGTGCGTTCGGGCAACGGCTCGTGCAGCATCGCGGTGAACGGTGTCGCGGTCAGCGCCCCGAAGAGCGGGATCGTGGTGGACACACCCCAGTCTACGCTCGGGGTGATCGAGCAGAAGTGCACCGCGATCGTGTCGCCCGGTTCGGCGCCCTCGATGTGGAAGGGCCCGGTCTGCGGGTTGATGAACCGGGTGTCCATGACCTGCGAGGCCATGTCGTCGACGCTGCGTACACGGCCGCCGTAGCAGTCCGCGGTCCACGTCGACACCACCGTGCCCGGCCGGATCGTCCGCACCGCCTCGGCACCGCCGAAGGTGTAGACCAGTCCCTCCGGGTCGGCGTCCTTGTCGACCTCGTGGCGGACGATCTCCATGTGTGCCTCCCAGCATCCCGCGGCGGTATGACCGTCTGCGCCGACGGTCCTCCCCGACTGTATGCCGCCACGTCGGGCGTCACGCCGGCTGTGCCCAATCCACCACCCGCCATCCGGATTCGGTCCACCGGATCGACAGGTCGGTGCGTTGGCCGGTGGCGGCACGCACGCTGCGGCGGTGCCCCGCCACCACCACGTGGTAGGCGGATCGGTCGATGCGGGCGACCACGTGCACGACATCGCCGGTGGCCTGCCGGACCGTCGCCGACCGGACGGTGAACGTCAGCCCGTCGTAGCGCACCCGCCGGGTGGCTGCCGCCCGCAGGTCGGCGCTGTCGCGCCGGTATGCCGGTGAGCCCACCACCTCGGCGCTCCGCAGACTGCCCTGGTCGCCGCGAGCCCACGCCGTCGCGCGCGCCGTGACAAGGCGCTGCACGATGACCATCGTGTGCGCTTCCAGCGCCTGCGCGGAACCGGCGGCGAGCCCGCCGGCAGCGGTGGTGCGCGCCGTGGACGCACGGACGCGAGGTCTGGTCGCGGAGGCGCGCGCCTCACGCGAGGCCGTGCCGGCCTGAGCGGTCGGCCCGGCCAGGGGCGTCGTCGACGCGGACCGCGCCGGCCCGTCGGATCCGCCGCCCAGGCCGGTCACTCCGAGCGCCAACCCGGCGCCCAGCACGGCCGCGCCCGCCAGCAGCCACCGGGCCCGCGGCGAGAGACGCCGACCGACCGGCACGGGCTCGGCCGGCGCCGCCTGCCGGTCGGCAGCAGCCTGCGCGCGGATACGCCGGGTGAGCGCGTCGCCCTCGTTGCCCTCGTTGCCCGGTGCCGCCGCGGCGGCCGCCGTCCGGCGGGCCGGTGAACCCTGCACCGGCGCGGGCTCGGGCGTCGCGCACTGCCACAGCCTGATCGCGAACTCCCCCGGCAACGGGCGTGCCGAATCGGTGTGCGCCAGAGCGGAATCCACCAAATCGCGCAGTTCATCGGAGATCTCCGGCGCGAGGTCGGCCAGCTGCGGCCGCAGCGCAGCAGGCTCCGGCGCGGCCCCGGTGAGCGCCCGCCAAGCGATCGCACCGAGGGAGTAGACATCCGACGCCGGGACGGGCCTGGCGCCGGCCAGCACCTCGGGAGCGGCCCACGCCTCGGTCGCCCACACCTCCTCCCCCGCGTGCCCGGCCAGGCGGGACATGCCCAGATCCGCGATCAGCGGCTTGCCGTCCGAGGTCAGCAGGATGTTGCCCGGACTGAGGTCTCCGTGGATCAGCCCGAGGCCGTGCAGATCGTGCAGCGCCCGAGCCACCGGGCACAACACCGTCACCAGCTCCCCCGGTGTCAGCACGTCGCGCCGGCTGAGGGTGTCCGCCAGCGACCCTCCCTCGGCCAGCTGCATGACCATCGCGGTGCCCGCCGGGTCGGTGGACCGGTCGGCCACCACGTCCTGCACCCGCACGACGTGGTCGTGCCGCACCGACTCCAGCACCGAGAGTTCGTAGTCGAGCTGATCGGGCGGGGCATCGAGAATCTTGGCAGCGAAACGCACTCCATCAGGGCCGCGGACGGCCCAGACCGCACCGGTCGCGCCCGTGCCGAGCAGGTCGAGCACGTCGTAGCCCGGCAGGTCCGGCGGCCGGGGCGAGTCGTCGGAGGCTGTGATGTCCACGCCCGCCACGGTGGCACGACCGACGGTCGCCGCGCAGAAGTTGTCCACAGGCCTGCGCAGTGCGCGAGGCCCGGTCATTTGCGAAGATGCCGGCATGACTCCGCTGCCGGCCGGCGTGCTCCGCGACCACCACCCGCTCGACGCACCGTGGGAGTGCGTCACCCGGACCGGGTCGCGTCGTACCACCTTGCAGGTCCGCACGATCGACGCGGCGACGTTCGCGCTGCGCCAGTCGTCGCGGGTCAACCCGGAGGCACCGATCGGCTATCTGGTCTGCGGCACGGCGCGGGCACTGTTGCTGGACACCGGTGCCGTGCCGGGTGCCGACAGGTGCCCGCTGCGCGCCACCGTCGATGCGCTGCTCGAGCAGTGGGCCGGCGAAAAGCACCTGCCGAACCCGTCGCTGGTGGTGGCGCACACCCACGGCCACTACGACCACGTCAAGGGTGACGTGCAATTCCTCGACCGGCCGGACACCGTGGTCGTCGACACGGACGCAGCGGCAGTGCACCGATTCTTCGGGCTCAGCGAAAATCCAGCCAGCACAACGCCTTTCGACCTTGGCGACCGAACCCTTCTGGTGGCCGCGACCCCTGGACACGACGCACGCTCGATCACCACGATCGATCCAACTGCCGGGTTGATGTTCGCCGGTGACACCGCCTACCCCGGTCGTCTCTACCTCGACGACCTACCGGCGGCGAAGGCGTCGCTGACGGCGATGGTCGACCTGGCCGAGGCGCACGGCATACACACTGTCCTGGGCGCGCACGTGGAGAACGACGGCCGCGGTGGCGACCACCCGGTGCTCACGCGCTTCCACGACCACGAGGCGCCGTTCGCACTCACCGTCGACCAGTTACGCGCACTGCGCGACCACGTCCTGAGCGTCTCCGGCGACGGGGTGTTCCCCGGCGACCCGATGACGTTGTATGTCGGCAAGGCCCACCGGGCGATGCTCATGCTGCTCGCCCGGGGTGTCGCGCGCAGGCTCGTCGGACGCGGCTGACCGCTACACGTCCTCGACGTTGAGCGTGACCGACTGGCCCTGGTACGCCTTGCGGTGATGCAGCGCCGCGAGCCGGGCGTAGACCCGGTGCTTGGGGTTGCGCTCGCCGGCATACTGCAACGGGTCGGCGACCCGGCCGGCTGCGGCGATCCGGCGCACCCGCTGGGCGGCGGCGCCACCCAGCGTCTGCTCGACGAACTTCACCGGCAGCGTGGTGTAGAGCAGTTCACCCTCGAGTTCCGGTGCGGATACGGGCTTTTCGTCGATCAGATCGGCCACGAGTTGCTCGGCGACGTTGGCTCCCGACGCGGTCGCGTAGTAACAGTTGCGGCCGTAACGGGGATTGATCTCGAAGAAGACGACCCTGCCGTCGCGCGGGTCGCGGATCGCGTCCAGATTGGCGAAGCCGTGGTAGTCGGCCTCGTCCAGGATCTTCGTGCCGAGTTCGATCGCGTCGCCCACCGGCGCGACGATCTGCACGTCCGGGATGCCCAGGTATGCCGGCCTCGGGTCCTGCATCAGCACCTCGGACGCTCGCGCCAGCGTGATCCGGCCGTCGCGCGCGCGATAGAGCGTCACCGACAGCAGGTCGGTGCCCGGGATGAACTCCTGGGCGAGCAGCCTGCCGTCATACCCGGCGGCGTGCAGTTGATCGAGCAGTTCGTCCAGCTGCCGCTGGTCGGCCACCTGGTAGAGCTTCTTCTTGCCCGGCATCCGCAACGCGGCGAAGTGTCCGGAGTCGGCGGGCTTGACGATGAGCGGCCACGGCAGGTCGACGTCCGTGGCGGCCGGGCGGCCGTCGGCGAAGTCCAGCACCACCGTGCGCGGGGTCGGCACGCCCGCGGCGGCGCACAATTCATGGAAGTCGTTCTTGTCCGAGACCCGCCGCAACATCTCCGGGGACTCGTGCGGCACCACGACGTTCTTGCCCAGCGTGGTGCGCTTGGCGGACAGCGCCTGCACGATGCCGTCGTGGTTGGTCAGCGGAATGACTGTCAGCTCAGGGTTCTCGGCCGCCAGCTTGCGGATCTCCCGCAACAGCAGGTCGTAGTCGTGCACGCCCTCGACGCCCACTTCGCGGATGTCGTGGATGATCGAGGAGTCCGCGATGGCGCCGGTCGTGAACGGCACGACGGCGACGCTGGTCAGGCCGTAACGCTCGTGGAACGCGCGGGCCAGGGCATAACCGGACAGGGTGAAGTCCAGGATCACCGGCAGCACCTTCGGCGCCGCGCTGGGCGGTTGCACGACGCGGGTCACGGCTCCGGCGAGTCTGCCCGCAGCGGTGTCGGCCAGCTCGACCGCGTCCGACTTCGAGCGCGGCAGTCCCCCGACGATCGCGCGCGCGGTCTGCTTGGCGCGACCGACACTCGCGATCGCCTTGCGCTGCGCGTGATAGGCACGCAACACGTTCGGGCGCAGCACGACGTCCCAGGGCCCAGGCGCGTCGATCATGCCCTTCTTGGCGAACGCGAGCTTGAACTCGTTGAGTGTGTCCAGGTAGGGCGAGCGGTCCGACCCGCAGCCGAGGAAGTCGAACCAGGTCGCGCCCTCGGCCTTCGTGGCGCGCATCGTGCCCCAGGCCATCAGGTATGCCGCCAGCAGCTTGCGTGCCTCGGCCGACGAGGCAGCGAAGTAGTAGTCGACCTCGCCGTCATACACCGTGACGAGTGCCCAGGAGACGACCGTGCCGCGATGCCGCACCGTGTAGAGGCGACAGATCTGCGGGCCGAGCTGCCGCAGCATCTCGTAATAGAACGCCGGCGGGCGCAGCACGAAATCGCCACGGCGACCGGTCTCCTCGAAGATCGGGTAGATGACGTCGGCGAACTCCTGCTCACTGATGTCGGTGTCGTCGGTGAAGACGAGGTCCTCGTTCTTCAGCGCCTTGCGGATGTTGCGCCGCCCGCTCTGCGACATCTCCGACAGCAGCTGGTCCTCGTCCTTGGTGAGGTCGAGCACGATCGTGCGGTCGTAGAAGATCGCGATCAGCGGGTCAACGAGGTCCTCACCCGGGTGCACAGTGTGCAACCGGAGCACGGCGGCGTTCGGCCGCTCGCCGCGAATGTATGACGTCAGGGTGTCCCGCAGGGCGCGCTCCCGTTGCGGGGTGCGCTCGTCGTCCAGCCAGATCGGGCCGTGCTTGGCCCACAGCTGCTCCAGGAAGCGGCCCGCGAACGAGGTCAGGCTCAACGCCGCCATCGGGGTGCCGTCGTCCTCCACCACCAGATAACGCCAGTGCTCGCGACCGGGCAGCACGGAGTCGTACTGAGCCCATTCGGGCGACTGCTCGACCGGGACGGTCCGACCTGCGCGGTGGACGGTGTCGAGGAACTCGGAAGCGGTGCAGGCACGAACGGACAGGGTCACAAATCTGGCTTTCGTGGGGTACTTTCGGGCGGTCCACAGCATACGGGGCGGGCGTTGCGTGGCCCGTGCGGCGCGTCGCTAGCGAACGGAGCATTCCCTTGGCGGTCCAGTCAGTCGTGGTCATCGGTGGCGGCGTCGTCGGGGCGTCCGCCGCCTACGCGCTCGCCCGGGCCGGCACCGACGTCACTCTCGTCGATGCCGAGTACCACGGAAAGGCCACCTCGGCCGGTGCCGGCATCATCTGCCCGTGGACCTCCCATCCTGGCGACTTGGACTGGTTCCGGATCGCCGCGGTCGGTGCCGAGCATTACGCGCAGCTGCGGGAGCAGCTGGCCGAGGACGGCGAAGCCGACTTCGGCTACCGGCAGGTCGGTGCGCTGCAGCTGACGACCGACGATGAGCTCGATGCGGCGTTCGCGACGGTCCAGCAACGCACCGCCGGTCCGACGATCGCCGGAACGCCCGAGGTGCTCACCGGCTCCGCCGCCCGGGCACTGCACCCGCTACTGCAGCACGACGGACCGGTGATCCTGGTGCCGGGCGCGGCCCGGCTCGACGGCCGGCGACTGCGAGCCGCGCTCTGGGCGGCCGCGCGCAAACGCGGGGCGAAGATCGTGACCGGGCAGGCCCGGATCCTGGCGAGCGACACCGCCGACGGCGTCGAGGTGGACGGCACGGCGCTCACCGCCGATGCCGTCATCGAGGCCTCGGGGGTGTGGGCTCCGCAACTGCTGGAACCGCTGGGCCTGCGGTCACCGGTGACGGCGGTCCGCGGTCAGATCGTGCACCTGCAACTGCCGGGCGCCGCCACCGGCGACTGGCCCATGCTGCTGCCGCGGTCGGTCCACTACCTGCTCAGCTTCGCCGACCGCATCGTCGTCGGCGCCACTCGCGAGACCGGCACCGGTCTGGACCCCCGCCTGACCGCCGGCGGGTTGCACGAGGTGCTCACCGAGGCGCTGAAGGTGGCACCCGGTCTGGCGGACGCCGGCTATCTCGAGGCCCGCGTCGGGTTCCGCCCGGTCAGCCCGGACGACAAGCCGCTGCTCGGGGCCGTGCCCGAGCTACCGGGCCTGATCATCGCCAACGGCCTCGGCGCCAACGGCCTCACGATGGGGCCGTATGTCGGCCACCTCGCCGCGGGACTCGCGCTCGCCGAAGGCCGCGAACCGGGGATCGACCTGACGCCATACGACCCGTTCCGTTGAGCGCCGCTGGTCGAGTAGGACGAGCCCCTGGGCGAGTCCGTATCGAGACCCGGCGCCCTATCCCAGGATCTCGGGCAGGCGCTTCTCCACGAACGGAAGCACCTCGGCGACGCTCACGTCGCGACCGAGCTCCTCGCTGAGCGAGGTGACGCCGGCGTCCGGAATGCCGCACGGCACAATGACATTGGCCCAGGACAGGTCGCAGTCGCAGTTGAGCGCGAAGCCGTGCATGGTCACGTCCCGGCTGACCCGGATGCCGATCTGGCCGAGCTTGCGCTCGGGCTTGCCCCCGGAGGCCGGCAGCCAGACGCCGCTGCGTCCCTCGACGCGGCCGGTCTCCAGGCCGAGGTCGCCGCAGGTGTCGATCATCAGCTGCTCGAGGCGGCGGACGTGCCCGACGACGTCGACCGGGTCCGGCAGCCGCACGATCGGGTAGCCGGTCAGCTGACCGGGGCCGTGCCAGGTGATCTTCCCGCCGCGGTCGACGTCGATCACCGGAGTGCCGTCGAACGGCCGCTCGTGCGGCTCGGTGCGCTTGCCGGCGGTGTAGACGCGCTCGTGCTCCAACAGCAGCGTCGTGTCTTCCTGCTCGCCGCTGACGACGCGCGAGTGCACCTCGCGCTGCAGGTCCCAGGCGGCCCGGTAGTCGACGAAGTCCGGGTCGAACCCGACGTGTTCGATGCGCATGGCGGCAACGCTACGCCGGTCGCGGCGGCCCGGACCCGCCGCAGGGGTTACCCCGGGGTAGCCCGGCGCTGCCCTATGGTGGGTGCGGGCGATGGATCCCGCCCGGGCTGCTTCCTCCGTGTGCCGCGGGCAGCACACCCGAACCGCGACACCCGCTGATGGTTCCTACCACGTCGACACCGACGGGTAGGTCGCGCTGCCCGCCGCACCACCAGGAGGGCACGATGAGCGCCGCGCCGCCTCCCCAGCCGAGCCCCGATCGGCTGGTCGATTTCCACGCGCACCCGATCGTCGTGGGCGTCATACCGGGGCAGCCACCGCTGGTGGCCCTCACCGCCGCCACCATGGCGCGCGCCGTCGGTGCACCGGCCGTGCACTTCGGGTATGCCGACCGGTCGCGGTATGTCGTGCAGGAGCACCCTGACGGCAGTGTGCGGCACGCGCCGATCGACCCGGACGACGCCGACGAGCAATGGCGGGTGACGGCGGACACGCTCACCGAGCAGGTGCGCGGCGTCCTCGGCGACACCGTGCCGTGGAGTTTTCACTATCTCGCCGGCCGACCCGACCGGGCGCTGACCCACCTCGCGCGCGCCGTCGACGCCGCCTGCTTCGTCGTCGGCACCCGGGTCGGCAAGCACCCGATGCGGGAGTTCCTCGGCGAGTCGGTGTCCGTGCGGCTCGCCCACCACCAGCACCGGCCGGTCATCGTGGTGCCGCTGCAGATCGTCGACTGGTCGGACGGTATGCCGTGGCACTGACGCCGATCCGTCGGCGCGGTGCCGCCGTTCACGCGCACCGTGACGTCCGGCTGCTCGCAGTCGTCTTCGCCGGCGGTGCGTGCGGGACCGCCATCCGTTCGCTGCTGGAGGACGCGTTCGCCCGGCCGACGCCGTCCTGGCCGTGGACGACGTTCGGCATCAACGTGATCGGTGCCTTCGTCCTGGGCCTGTTGCTCGAGGCACTGGTGCGCAGCGGCGCGGACACCGGCCGGCGCAGGTTGGTGCGGCTGGGGATGGGGACCGGCGTGCTGGGCGGCTTCACGACCTACAGCACGTTCATGGTCGAGACCACGAAACTCCCCTGGCCTCAGGCGGTTTCGTACGTCGCGGGCTCCGTCGTGCTCGGTGCCGTGGCCGCCTGGGCGGGCATTCGTTGCGCCACGGCCGCCATACGAGGTGCGGCGCGCGTATGACGACGCTGCTGATCGCGCTGTGTGGCGGCGCGGGTGCGACCGCGCGGTTCGTGCTGGATGCCGAGGTGCGCCGGCGGTTCCGCGGCGGCTTCCCCGTCGGCACGTTCCTCATCAATGTGCTCGGGTCGTTCCTGCTCGGTGTCCTCACCGGCGCACTGACGCATCACGCGGGCTGGCTGTCGCCGACTGCGAAGGCGGCGCTCGGCACCGGCTTCTGCGGTGGCTTCACGACCTTCAGCACGGCCGCCGTCGAGACCGCGCGGCTCTGGTCGACCACGGGCCGCACCGAGGGCGTCCGGTATGCCGTCGCCACGGCAGCCGTCTCCCTGCTCGCGGCCTTCCTCGGCCTGGCGCTCGGCGCCGGCCTCTCCTGACCGAGAGGAGCACCGAACGACCGAGAGGAGTACGAAATCGGTCCGATTCCGCACTCCTCTCGGGACAGGGGTGCTCCTCTCGGTCAGCGAGGAGTCTGCTGTCAGCTCTCGATGTTCGCCATCACGTGCTTCACCCGCGTGTAGTCCTCGAAGCCGTAGAGCGACAGGTCCTTGCCGTAGCCGCTGTGCTTGAACCCGCCGTGCGGCATCTCGGCGACCAGCGGAATGTGCGTGTTGATCCACACACAGCCGAAGTCGAGCGCCTTGGAGACGCGCATCGCGCGGCCGAAGTCCTTCGTCCAGACCGAGGACGCCAAACCGTAGGGCACGTCGTTGGCCCACGCGATCGCGGCCTGCTCGTCGGTGAACCGCTGCACAGTGATCACCGGACCGAAGATCTCCTGCTGGATCGCCTCGTCGGTCTGCTGCAGGCCGGACACCACCGTCGGCTCGATGAAGAATCCGTCACCCAGTCCGCCGGCCCGGTGACCACCGGCAGCGATGGTGGCGTTGTCGGGCAGTCGGTCCAGGAAGCCGGTCACATGCTTCAGCTGGTTGGCGTTGTTGACCGGCCCGAGCAGCGCGTCCTCGCTGTCCGGCATACCGAGCTTGGCGTCGTTCTTGGCGAATTCGGCCAACGCCGCGACGAAGTCGTCGTGGATGCCGGGCGCCGCCAGCACCCGCGTCGCCGCCGTGCAGTCCTGGCCGGCGTTGAAGTAGCCCGCGGTGCCGATCCCCTCGATGGCGGCCTCGATGTCCGCGTCGTCGAAGACGATGACCGGCGCCTTGCCACCCAGCTCCAGATGCACCCGCTTGAGGTCCTTGGCCGCCGAGTCGGCGACCTGCATGCCCGCGCGCACCGAGCCGGTGATCGCGACCAGTTGCGGGGTGGGGTGCTCCACGAGCATCCGGCCGGTCTCCCGGTCACCGGTGAGCACGTTGAGCGTGCCGGCCGGCAGGAACTCCGCGGCCAGCTCGGCCAGCAACAGCGTCGTCTCCGGTGTGGTGTCGCTCGGCTTGAGCACCACGGCGTTGCCCGCGGCCAGCGCCGGAGCGATCTTCCACATCGCCATCATCATCGGGTAGTTCCATGGCGTCACCTGGCCGACGACACCGATCGGCTCACGCCGGATGAACGAGGTGTGTCCGGCCATGTATTCGCCGGCGGCCTTGCCCTCGAGCATCCGTGCCGCGCCGGCGAAGAAGCGCAACTGGTCGACCATGACCGGCACCTCCTCCGAGGCCGTCAACGCGTAGGGCTTGCCGGTGTTCTCGGCCTCGAGCTTGATGAAGTCGTCGGCGCGTGCCTCGATGGCGTCGGCGAACTTCAACAGCGCGTGCTGCCGCTCACCGGGGACCGTCTGACCCCACTCGCCGAACGCCTTCGACGCCGCACGGTATGCCGCGTCGACGTCGGCCTGGGTCGAAACAGGCGCCTTGGCAACGACTTTCGCCGTCGAGGGGTCCACGATGTCGATCGTCTCGTCAGTCTCGGCAGCGACATACTCGCCGCCAATGAAGTTGCGCAGCTCGCGCGGGCTGTCGGTCATTCAGACACTCCTTTGTGGGTGGTTTGTCAGCACTCGATCACATTCACGGCCAGGCCGCCACGAGCGGTCTCCTTGTACTTGACCGACATGTCGCGGCCGGTGTCGCGCATGGTCTTGATCGCCTTGTCCAGGCTCACGGTGTGCACTCCCGTGCCGTTGACGGCCAGCCGTGCGGCGTTGATCGCCTTGACGCTGGCGATGGCGTTGCGTTCGATGCACGGGATCTGCACCAGGCCGCCGACCGGGTCACAGGTCAGGCCGAGGTTGTGCTCGATCCCGATCTCGGCGGCGTTCTCCACCCGCGACGGCGTACCGCCCATGACCTCGGCGAGACCGCCCGCAGCCATCGCACACGCCGAGCCGACCTCACCCTGACAGCCGACCTCGGCGCCGGAGATCGAGGCGTTCTCCTTGAACATGATCCCGATCGCCGCCGCCGCCAACAGGAATCGCACGACACCGTCGTCGTCGGCATCCGGCACGAAGTTGACGTAGTAGTGCAGTACGGCGGGGATGATGCCCGCGGCCCCGTTGGTCGGCGCGGTGACGATCCGGCCGCCGGCGGCGTTCTCCTCGTTGACCGCCAGGGCGTAGAGGTTGACCCAGTCCATGACGCGCAGCGGGTCCTCGCGCAGCGCGCCCTTGGTCAGCTCCCGATGCAGCTCGGGCGCGCGGCGTGGCACCCGCAGGCCGCCGGGCAGGATGCCGTCGTGGCTGATGCCGGCCTGCACGCACTCGCGCATGACCGACCACAGGTGCAGCATCCCGGCACGAACCTCTTCCGCGGTGCGCCAGGACAGCTCGTTGCGCATCATCACCTCGGAGATGGAGCAGCCCTCGCGCTCGCACACCGCCAGCAGCTCGGCGCCGGTGGAGAAGGGCAGCTCGACGCGGGTGTCGTCCAGCACCACCCGGTCGGCGCCGGTGGCGGCCTCGTCGACGACGAAGCCGCCGCCGACCGAGTAGTAGACGTGTGAGGCGACGACCTCCCCCTGTGCGTCATACGCCTCGAACTGCATGCCGTTGGGGTGCGCGGGCAGCGACTTGCGCCGGTGCATGACCAGGTCCGTGTCCGGGTCCCAGTCGATCGGGTGGCTGCCGCGCAGCCGGAGCGTATGGCGAGCGCGGGCGTCGGCGATCCGCGCCTGCGTGGTGTCGGTGTCGACGGTCTCCGGGTCCTCGCCCTCCAGGCCCAGCACGACCGCCTTGTCGGACCCGTGACCGTGGCCGGTCGCGCCCAGCGAACCGAACAGTTGCGACTGCACCCGGACGACGTCCTGCAGCCGCCCGTCCGCCGCCAGGCCGTCGACGAAGGTCTTCGCGGCGCGCATCGGACCGACCGTGTGGGAGGACGACGGACCGATGCCGACGGAATACAGGTCGAATGCACTGAGCGCCATGGGTAAAGCATAGCCACACCGGCCCGCGAGCGACGGATTTCGAACGACATTGCTTGATCGACCACGAAACTCGTGGCATTATGGCGGCATGACCGAGACGAACCGCAGTGTGGCGCGGACCACACTCGATGACGTCTCCAAGGCGATCATCGCCCGGCTGCAGACCGACGGTCGAGTGGCCTACTCGGCGATCGCCCGCGAGATCGGGTTGTCCGAGGCAGCCGTCCGGCAGCGGGTCCAGCGCCTCCTGGACTCCGACGTGCTGCAGATCGTCGCCGTCACCGATCCGGCCCAGGTCGGGTTCGACCGGCAGGCCATGATCGGCGTGACGGTCAAGGGCGACCTGCACCCCGTGCAGCATGCGTTGAGCACACTGCCCGAAGTCGCCTACGTCGTGCTGACCGCCGGCCGTTTCGACCTGCTCGTCGAGGTGGTCTGCATCGACGACGAGCACCTGCTGGACCTGCTCACCGCCCAGATCCGCACCATCGACGGTGTCACCGAGACCGAGACCTTCGTCTATCTGAAACTCGCCAAACAACGCTACGACTGGGGAACGAGATGACAACCACTCCCGCACCAACTCCCACCACGCAGGTCGACGACGACGTCACACCGGCGGGTACGCCGCGCGCCGAGGCCGCACGCGACCACCTGTGGGGCCACTTCACCCGGCAGTCGGTCTACGAGCCCAAGGACCAGGGCGGAGCCGGTGGCGCCATACCGACGATCGTCAAGGGCGACGGCGCCTACATCTGGGACGACCACGGCCGCAAGTACCTCGACGGTCTGTCCGGGTTGTTCACCGTGCAGGTGGGCCACGGCCGCACCGAGCTGGCCGAGGCCGCTGCCGCACAGGCCAAGGAGCTGGCGTTCTTCCCGATCTGGTCCTACGCGCACAAGCCGGCGATCGACCTGGCCGAGCGCCTGGCGTCATACGCGCCCGGCAACCTCAACCGGGTCTTCTTCACCACCGGCGGCGGTGAGGCCGTGGAGTCCGCGTGGAAGCTGGCCAAGCAGTACTTCAAGCTGACCGGCAAGCCCGGCAAGCACAAGGTGATCAGCCGCGCCGTCGCCTACCACGGCACGCCACAGGGCGCGCTGTCGATCACCGGGCTGCCGCCCCTGAAGGAGATGTTCGAGCCACTGGTGCCGGGCGCGTTCAAGGTGCCCAACACCAACATCTACCGCGCCCAGCCGGAGTTGCGGGACGACCCGAAGGCCTTCGGCCGGTGGGCCGCCGACCGCATCGCCGAGGCCATCGAGTTCGAGGGCCCGGACACCGTCGCCGCGGTCTTCCTGGAGCCGGTGCAGAACGCCGGCGGTTGCTTCCCGCCGCCGCCCGGCTACTTCGAGCGGGTGCGCGAGATCTGCGACGAGTACGACGTGCTGCTGGTCTCGGACGAGACGATCTGCGCGTTCGGGCGCATCGGCGAGATCTTCGCCTGCAAGGACTTCGGCTACGAGCCGGACATCATCACCTGCGCCAAGGGTATGACGTCGGGCTACTCCCCGATCGGCGCCATGATCGCCAGCGACAAGCTCTTCGAGCCGTACAAGCACGGCACCACGATGTTCCCGCACGGTTACACCTTCGGCGGCCACCCGGTGTCCGCCGCCGTGGCGATGGCCAACCTGGACATCTTCGAGAAGGAGGGCCTGGTCCAGCACGTGCACGAGAACGCCCCGGCGTTCCGCGCGACGTTGGAGAAGCTGGGTGACCTGCCGATCGTCGGCGACGTGCGTGGCGACGGCTTCTTCTACGGCATCGAGCTGGTCAAGGACAAGGAGACCCGCGAGACGTTCTCCGACGAGGAGTCCGAGCGCGTGCTCTACGGCTTCCTGTCCAAGGCGCTGTATGACGCAGGGCTCTACTGCCGCGCCGACGACCGTGGCGACCCGGTCGTGCAGCTCGCGCCGCCGCTGATCTGCGGTCAGGCCGAGTTCGACGAGATCGAGCAGAAGCTGCGCGGCGTCCTCTCCGAGGCGTGGTCCCTGCTCTGACCCGGCGCGCTCCCGAGTGGCTCCATGGCGGTTAGGCTGCACCGCCATGGAGCCACTGCCGCAGTTCTGGCGCGTCGCACGCGCCGGCATGGTCACCGCATGGGGCTGGTCGACCCGATCGGCCGACGAGGCGCTGGCGGTCGCCGACGAACGACTTGCCCACAGTCTCAAGGCGATTCGCGCGGGACTCGCCCGCGACAAGCGCGGGTCCTACGGTTGGGCGCCGCCGCGGGAGGAGACCCTGCAGGAGATCCCGGACGCCGAGGGCGCCCTGGCGGCCATCGTCTCGCGCAACAGGTATGGCGCCGAGGTGCTCGGCACCGACCGCCTGCTCATCGCCGACGTGGATGTGCCGGCGGCACGTTCGGTCGGCGGGTCGTTGCGCAAGCTCTTCGGCGGCAGGACGTCCGCCGACGACAGCCCGAGATCCCGTGCGTTGCGCGGCATCGAGTCGTTCGCGGCGGCGCACCCGGCGCTCGGCGTGCACGTCTACGAGACGTATGGCGGCTTCCGGGTCGTGGTGACCGGAGCCGGGCTCGCACCCGATGCGCCGGAGGCCGCCGCCATGTTCGAGCAGCTCGGCACCGATGAGATCTACGGGCACCTGTGCCGCAAGTACAACACCTGTCGCGCCCGGCTGACCCCGAAGCCGTGGCGGTGCGGACTGCGCGCACCGCAGCTCCTCTGGCCGCCGACCTCCGCGGACGAAGCCGCCGCAGCAGCGCAGTGGCTGAGCCAATACCGTTCAGCATCCGCGGGATTCGCCACCTGCCGCCTGGTGACCCGTCTCGGTCCCCCGCCGGATGCCCTGGAGGCCCAGCTCATCGATCTGCACGACCGGACCACCCGCGTCGCAGAGACCCACCTGCGGCTCGCCTGACGGCCGGGGCGCACCTAGAGTCGTACCCGTGAGTAACCGTGATCACGACATCGTTCTCTTCGGCGCCACCGGCTTCGTGGGGAAGCTGACCGCCGAGCACCTCGCGCGCCATACACCCGACGGGCTGCGGATCGCGCTGGCCGGGCGTACGCGCGCCAAGGTGGAGTCCGTCCGCGACGCACTGCCCGGCGCTGCCGCGGGCTGGCCGGTGGTGGTCGCCGACGCGTCCGATCCGGCATCGTTGGAAGCACTCGCGCACAGCGCACGGGTGGTCATCAGCACCGTCGGACCGTACGCGAAGTACGGCCTCCCGCTCGTCGGGGCCTGCGCCGCGGCGGGCACCGACTACGTCGACCTGACCGGCGAGGTGCTCTTCGTCCGCGAGTCCATCGACCGCTTCCACGACCTCGCGAACAACACCGGGGCGCGCATCGTGCACTCCTGCGGATTCGACTCCGTCCCCTCCGATCTCGGTGTCCTGGCGCTGGCCGAGCAGGTGCATGCCGACGGGGCGGGCGACCTGGGCGACACCACTCTCTACATGACGATGAAGGGCGGCATCAGCGGCGGGACCATCGCCTCGGCGATGCACCAGCTCGACCAGGTGCGCTCCGACAAGGGCAAGCGGCGGGTGGCCACCGACACGTTCGGTCTCAGCCCTGATCGCGGTGCCGAGCCCAGCGGCGAGTGGCGGGACAGCGCGGAGGTCCGCTATGCGCCGGAGATCGGTGCGTGGACCGGCCCGTTCGTGATGGCGACATACAACACCCGACTCGTCCGGCGCAGCAATGCTTTGCTGCAGCACGGCTACGGCCGCGGATTCCGCTACCGCGAGGTCCAACGCACCGGACGCGGCATGCGCGGTCGTCTGCGCGGTTATGCGCTGGCCGGTGGGCTCGCCGCAGCGTTCGGCGCGATGTCGGTGCCGCTCCTGCGACCGCTCGTCGAACGAGCTCTGCCCGCGCCCGGTGACGGACCGAACGAGAAGTCCCGTGACTCCGGGCACTTCACCGCGACGTTGCGCACGACGACCACGTCCGGGGCGTCATACCAGAGCACTGTTGCGGCACAAGGGGATCCGGGTTACAAGGCCACGGCGGTGATGCTCGGTGAGAGTGCTCTGAGCCTGGCCGTCTCCCGGGACCGGTGCCCGTTGCCGGCAGGCCTGAGCGGCGGTGTGCTGACGCCCGCCACCGCGCTGGGCCGGGTCCTGATCGACCGGCTGCGCACGCACGACTTCCGGATCGAGGCCACCGCGATCCAGCGGACCGGTTCGGTCCGCTGACACTCCTAGCCTGTCCGGATGACCGACCGGATCGTGCTGCGGACCCGAGGACCACTCCGCGAGCTCAGCAGGCAGCGACTCATCGCCCAGGGCCTGGTGGCGAGTGCGCGCTCCACGGCGACGGACGTCGTGCAGCGGATGACCTGCCTGCAGGCGCAGGACCTTGCGTCGGCGCGGTCGGCGGTCGCGCTGCGCGCCGGCGGCACCGTCGGCGACGTCGACGCGGCCCTCAATGCCGGACAGATCGTCCGGTCCTGGCCGATGCGCGGAACACTGCACCTGGTGCCTGCCGAGGATCTGCGCTGGATGCTGGCGCTCAACGCGGCGCCGACGCTGCGCTCCGCCCGACGCCGGCACGAGCAGTTGCACATCACCGCCGCGGACATCGACCGTGCCGCGACCGTCAGTGCGGACGAGCTCGCCGGCGGCTCGGGCCTGACCCGCGCGCAGCTTCTCACGCGGTGGCGGGAGCACGGCATCGGCACCGACGGGCAGCGCGGCGCACATCTGTTGCAGTCGCTGTGCCTTCGCGCCCACCTGGTGCTCGGACCGATCGAGGGACGTCAGCAGCGCTTCGTGCTCTTCGACGAGTGGATCGGTGACTCCCGTCCGATCGACCGCGACCTGAACGTCGCCGAATGGGCGACCCGCTACTTCCACTCACACGGCCCGGCCACGATCGCCGACTTCCGGTGGTGGAGCGGATTGCTGCACCGCGACATCGCGCCCGTGTGGGACGCGGTCCGTGCCGGCCTGGTCGAGGTGGTGGCCGGCGACACCGCCTACTTCGCGGCTCCCGAGACCGTCGAACGCTGGCAGGCGCACCCCGGCGCGACGCTGCGCCCGATGCTGACGCCTGCCTTCGACGAGCTCCTGCTCGGGTATGCCGATCGCACGCCGACGGTCGACGAGGAGCATCTGGCGCTGGTCGTCCCCGGTGGCAACGGAATGTTCCAGGCCGTGCTGCTCGACGGTGGCGCGGCGGTGGCGACCTGGCGTCGACGACCGCAGCGGACCGGCCCGCAGCCGGTCGGCCCGACGCTCGACATCGCGGCGTTCGACGGCGCCTTGTCCGCGCGCGCCGAGCGTGCGTTGCCGGTGTTGGCACGTCGCTACCCGTTCGTGCCCTGACCGGGTGCTCTCGGCGAAGTGGGTGGGTGCTACTCGAAACTCCAGTGCACCTCGACGGTGACCGACGAGCTGTCCTGACCCTGCGCGATCGGCATCGCCGACGCGGCTTCGGCGAACATCGCGCGGCCGCGCGGGCTCGGCGGCCGGTGCATGCCGGTGACCTCGACCACGGACTGCGCGCGGCCGAGCGTGCGACCGGTGAGTCGGGCGTAGTCGGCCGCCTTGGTGTGCGCGCGCTCCACCGCTTCGTGGCGTGCTTCGGCGAGCGCCGCGTCCGTCGGCTCGCCGGACAGGGCGACGTCCTCGATGACCAGTGCCGTGCCGCAGGCATCGACGAGTTCCTCGAGCAGGCGGTCCAGCAGGCCGAGGTCGGCGACGCGTACGTGCAGCGACTGCGCGGCGTCATACCCGTGGACCTGCTCGGCCTCGTCCACCCACACCTGATGGGGCGCCACGCTGACCGCGTCGGTGCGCACGTCACCGTCGTGCACGCCGACCGCACGCAGCGCCTCGAGGGCGCGGAGGACGACCTCACCCGCCTCGCGCAGCGCCGCTCCGGGCTGCGGCTGCCGGCTCTGCACGCGCAGCCGCACCACCGCCTCACTGGTCGGCACGCGCACGGTGCCGACACCGGTCACCGTCACGCCGGTCTGTTCGTCAGCCATGCCTGCCAGTCTGCAACGCGACGCCGGTCAGCGCGAACCCCATTCCCATGACGGTCTGCTGAGCATCCCCTGTCCCTCGACGACGGTCTCACCGAGGTCCTTGACGAGCACCACCTCACCGAGACGCTGCGGATGCTGCGGACCCTGCGGACCCGCTGCGCCGTCGTCGGCGCGCAGCGCGTCGATCAACGGCTGCGAGTGCGACACCACGACGATCTGCGAGCGTCCGGCGGCCTGCCGGATCAACCGGGCGAGCGGCGGGATGAGCGACGGGTGCAGGGACGTCTCCGGCTCGTTGAGGACGAGCAGCGGCGGCGGTTCGACGGTCAGCAATGCCGTCGCCAGCAGCAGGTAGCGCAGTGTGCCGTCGGACAGCTCGGCCGCCCGGAGAGGTCGCAGCATTCCGGGCTGGACTATCGCGACGTCGAAGACGCCGTCGGCGATCAGCACCTGCGGGCGAGCGCCGTCGAACGCGTCGGCGACGGTCCGTTCCAAGTCGCCGAACCCGCTCTCCAGGATCGTCTGGACCGCGGCAGCGAGGTCCGATCCGTCGCCGGACAACACCGGGGTGCGGGTGCCGACCTGCGGTCGGCGCGCCGGTGCGCCCGCGTCGACCCGGAAACCGTCGTAGAAACGCCAGGAGCGGACCGTCGAACGCACGGCGACGACCTCCGGGGCGAGCTGCCGGTCGGCATACTCCCCCAGCACGCTGCGGTATGGCGCCAGCCCGTCGGTCACGTCGGACCAGCTGCGCCCGTCGCGCACCTGCACGGAGCCACGCACGCGTCGCACGGTCGTGGTGGCCGGCCGCATCACCGGCCCGGAGAAGATCAGCTCGCGCTTGATCTGCGGGTCACGCTGGAACGCGGTCGGCAGGCCGGTCGGTTGCGGCAGCCCGAGATCGACCAGGTAGCCGAAGTCGTCGCCGGCATACCCCATCCGCAGGCTCACCGGGCCCTTGCGGACGGTGCCCTGGACCGGTGCGCCCCGCCGGGCACCGGCGAGGGACTCCGGACCTGCCCAGAGCGCCGATTGCAGGCCACCTTCACGGGCGAGGCTGCCGACGACCTGACCTTCGCCGCACTGCGCGAGCAGCCGCAACGCCCGGTAGAGGGAGGATTTGCCGCTGCCGTTGCCGCCGGTGACGACGGTGAGCCGGCTCAGTGGCACCACGACGTCGCGCAGTGAGCGGTAGCCGCTGACGGCGAGGGTGGTGATCATGCGGCGAAGCTACCGACAGGTGGTGACAGCCTCGGTCTCGATACACCTCCCCCGCTTCGCTCGTCCGGCACTCGACCAGCGGCTACCGGTGGTCTCGATAGGCGGCTCGTCCCTCGCCGGCTACTCGACCAGCGGCAGGGAAACGACAGCCTCGGTCTCGATACGCCTCCGCTGCGCTCCCCCGGCTACTCGGGACCAGCGGCAGGTGACAGCCCACGACGGCGCAAGTGAACGACGAGCGGACGGCCGCGGAGACGACGACCGGCACAGGGAGAGGCCCCCGGCGAACTCGTTCGCCGGGGGCCTCTCCCTGTGCCGCGAGGAGTCGAAGCCAAAGGTTCAGCAGGGTCCGTGCAGGCCGAGGGCGTGACGCACCGTCTGCGGTGCGATGCCGCAGCCGACACCAGCAGTGCCGAGGTCGCGGACCGTCCAGGTGTCACCGGTCTTCTGTAGCAGCACCTGCGCCGGGTCGGTCTGGCCGTTCTTCGGGCTGGCGAGCGCGCCGGCCCAGCTGTGGTCGGCACCGGCGAACTGCACCTGGCTGACGGCCACGTTGGCCGGCTTGACCGCACCGAGATAGTCGCTGGCGAGGATCGCCCGGGTGATCTGCTGATCGGCCGACGCGGCGGTGTGGTGGGTCGCCCGGTGGACGGTGCGAGGGGTCGCCTGGTGGACGGTCGGGACCCGCACCGACGGCGCGCGATGGCCGAGTTCGAGGGCTGCTGCCTGCGTGGGTGCGACTGCTGCCGTTCCGGCGAGGAGAAGTGCTCCGATGGTGAACGTGACCGTGGTGCGCTTCATGTGACGTCCTTCCTTTCCGCGAGTGCTCTCGCGCTACCCCGAGTGTCGCCGGATGTAACTGCATCCGACGTGTGGAAGACGCCCCATTCTCGCAGCCGGTTGGGCCGGGTCGAGACCTGTGATCGGATCGTGACCTGGCAGTTCCGGCCGAGCGGGTGGGATCGAGCAGAATCGGTCAGGTGTCCACCACCGAGGTCGAATCCCTTGCAAAACTGCGGCGTTTGCTCGCCGACGGGTTATCCGTGCGCGACCTGCGACTGCAAGATCTCGACCTGACCGCGGTCGAGACGCAGTTGCTCGGCATCGACGACTTCACCGGCGTCGTGGTCCTCGGTGGTCGGATGAACGACACGCTGCATCGGCACCTGCGGCTGCACGGCGCGCTGGTCTTCCCGGCGGACCCGGGCGTCCCCTTCGACCCCTGGCGGTCGCGTCTCTACCGGCCGCGTGAGCTGTATGCCGGTCTGCGCGAGAACGGGTATGCCGCCACGCCGGACGCACGCACCTACCGCTGGTCGCTCAGCCCCGAGAAGGACGTCTACTCCTCGCTGCTGCGCGCCATCCACGACGACAGTGTGGGAGACGCGCTGAACGAGTTCGTCGCCGGCCGGACGGTGGTCGGTGTCATGGGTGGCCATGCCGTCGGCCGCGGTTCGGCCGACTACACGGCCGCCGCCCGGCTGGGCCATGAGCTGGCCATGGGTGGCGCGATCGTGGCGACCGGTGGCGGCCCGGGCGCCATGGAGGCCGCGAACCTCGGCGCCCTGTGCACCGACGCGGCACAGGTGGAGCCCGCCGTCGCGCGGCTGGCGCAGGTGCCGTCGTTCCGCCCGGACATCACGGCGTGGGCCCGGGTGGCGTTCGAGGTGCGAGAGCAGGTCGCCGAGGACACCGGCACCCCGCGCAGCCTCGGCATCCCGACCTGGTTCTACGGACACGAGCCGCCCAATGCGTTCGGCAACCGGACGGCGAAGTTCTTCTCCAACGCGTTGCGCGAGGACATCCTGCTGCGGGTCTGCAACGGCGGCATCATCGTGCTGCCGGGCGCCGCCGGGACCGTCCAGGAGATCTTCCAGGTGGCCACGGCGCTCTACTACCCGCCGGCCGACGGCCCGCTTCCACCGCTCGTGCTGGTCGGCGAGCGTTACTGGAGGGAGCAGTTGCCGGTCTGGAACGTGCTGCAGGCCTTGGCCGCCGGGCGGCCGATGGCGGGCGCCCTACACCTGGTCGGCGATGTGGACGCGGCGTGCAGCACAATTGCTCGCATAGCTGATGCACAGCAACCGCATCACGGACCGACGGAAGGCGGCAGACGCAGGTGACCGAGTCGCGCGAACACCCGGCGGAGAGTTTCTCGCCGTTCGCGACCTCCGTGCTGCGGGCGGCCGATCGGCGGCTGCGGTTCTGCGACCGCGGCGACATGATGACCCGGTATGCCGCCTGCCGCGCGGCGATGTGCGCGCTGACCGAGCTGGACACGTTCTACGTCGGGCACTACATCGGTCCGACCACCTTGTCGATCCCCTATTGCGTTGACAACAAACAGTTCCTGAGCGCGGACGTGCAACAGTTCGGGCCCAACGGACTGTCGGAGTACATCCGCTCGACCGGACGGGTCTACCGCTATCGGCAGGACGACGGCCGCCGCGCCCGGATGGGCTGGAGCGACGACTACGGGCCGGTCCTGGACGTGCTGGTGGTGCCGTTGCGCCAGCACGACACCGGCGAGGTCATCGGCCTGATGGCGATCGAGCATTCCGTGCCCGACACCTTCGACGACGAGACCGTGCGCGCCATGACCTGGCTCGGCAAGGCGCTGGTGTGGGAGATGAGCCAGGACCGCAGCTTCGCCGACGACCTGGGCCTCTACGAGCTCTACCCCGAGCTGGACAGCAACCAGCCGCGCGACCACACCGAGATGCTGCGCACGATGACCGCCGAGCTGGAGCGGATGCGCCTGGCACTGCACGCGATCCGGCTGCCGGACGACGACGGCCTGGCCGAGCAGCGCCGGTCGCTGGACGAGGCGCGGATCGCCGGTGAGCGACTGCACCTGCGGCTGGCCGAAGCGCTGCAGACCGCCCGCGTGGAGCAGGCGACGCCGCAGGACATCACCGCGGGGCTGACCACTCGGGAGTTGGAGATCGCGATGCTCATCGCGGTCGACGGGCTGTCCAACCGCCAGTTGGCCGACCGGCTCTACATCTCGGAGAAGACCGTCAAGGTCCACGTCGGCAACGTGCTGCGCAAGTTGGGCATCTCGCAGCGGTCGGCCATCCCCTACGTCATCGGCGAGATCCACCCGGCGGCGCGGCTCAAGGAGCCGTAGCCGGCACTTTCGGCTCCGTCTCGGCCGCACCGGGCAGCGCGGGGCGGCGCGTGAGCCACCGCCGTCGCACGAGCGCGAGGACGCCGTGGCGCAGCCAGGCGGCCGCGACCAGGATCGCGATGGCGACGATGCCGTCCAGCCACCAGTGGTTCGCGGTCGCGACGACCACGAACACGGTCACCACGAAGTGCAGCGGGCCGATCCAGCGCCAGTGCGAGGTGCTGACCCGCCAGCTGTACCAACCGATCACGGCCGCGAAGAGCACGTGCACCGACGGCATGGCACCGAAGTTGTCGACCGAGAAACCGGCGTTGTAGACCGACTGCCCGTAGAACTCGGCGGTGTCGACATACCCGGGCAGCAATCGGGGCGGCGCGACGGCGAGGAATTGCACGAAGAAACAGCCGAGCGTGCTCAGGGCGAGGGTGGTGCGCACCGCCGGGTAGTCGTCGCGGTGCCGGAAGTACAGCCAGATCAGGAAGAGGCCCATGCCGGTGAAGTGCATGCTGGCGTAGAAGAGGTTGGCCAGTCGCACGATCGTCTCGTGCCCCAGGATCAGGTCCTGGACGCTGCGTTCGTCCGGGAAGAACAGCGCGGACTGGGCCCGCTCGATCCAGTGCGCACGACCGATCGCGTCACCGCCGTCACTGGAGGTGACCCGCTGCAGGATCTGCCAGCAGGCGAAGAGGAACGCGATGATCGCTCCCTCCCGGCAGAAGGTGGCCACCCCGGGCCGACGCCGCCGCAGCAGAGGCCACAGCAGGCCGAGCACCACGCCGACGCCGAGTGCCTGCTGCCAGCTCAGCATCAGGTTGGGCATGGGGACCGCCGGCGCCGGATCACGCTGTCGATGCTGCGAGTTGGCCGCACGCCCCGTCGATGTCGGATCCGCGGGTGTCGCGGATCGTCGTCGGTATGCCGTGCGCGCGCAGCCGCTCGACGAACTGCTGCTCGACACCCTTGCGGGAGGCGGTCCACTTCGAGCCCGGCGTCGGGTTCAGCGGGATCGGGTTGACGTGCACCCAGCCCTTGCCGCGCGACCGCAGCTTCTCACCGAGCAGGTCGGCCCGCCACGCGTGGTCGTTCATGTCCTTGATGAGGGCATACTCGATCGATACGCGCCGACCGGTCGTCTCGTAGTAGCGGTATGCCGCATCGAGCGCCTCATCGACCGTCCACCGGGTGTTGATCGGGACCAGCTCGTTGCGCAGTTCGTCGTCCGGTGCGTGCAGCGACAACGCCAGCGTGACCGGAATCCCCTCTGCGGCGAGCTTGTCGATCGCCGGGACCAGACCCACGGTCGACATGGTCACGTGCCGGGCCGACATACCGAGGCCGGCCGGCGCCGGGTCGACGAGACGATGGATGGCGTTGACGACCTGCCGGTAGTTGGCCAGCGCCTCCCCCATCCCCATGAAGACGACGTTGGACACGCGCAGCGGCGCCTCCCGGGACTCCTGTCGTGACTGCTCGTCGCCACCGGCGACGGCACCGGCGCGCAGCATCCGGGCACCGGCCACGACCTGCTCGACGATCTCGGCGGTCGTCAGGTTGCGAGTCAGGCCCTCCTGGCCGGTGGCGCAGAACGGGCAGTTCATCCCGCACCCGGCCTGGCTGGAGATGCACATCGTCACCCGGCCCGGGTAACGCATCAGCACCGACTCCACCAGCGCACCGTCGAACAGCCGCCACACCTGTTTGACGGTGCGACCGTCGTCGGCGGTGAGCGAACGGACCGGCGTCAGCAGCGTGGGGAGCATCGCCTCGACCAGGTCGGTGCGGCCCGCCGCGGGCAGGTCGGTCATCTGCGCCGGGTCGCTGACGAAGTGCTCGAAGTAGTGCGTCGACAGTTGCTTGGCGCGGAACCCCTTGTGTCCCAGCGATTCGACGGCCTCCTTGCGGCCCGCCTCGTCGAAATCGGCCAGGTGCTGCGGCGGTTTGCCACGGCGCGGCGCGGTGAAGGTCAGTTGACCGGGCACCGGCTTGCGGGTGCTCGGGGTGGGCAGGTCGTCGGTCATGTCAGGTCACATCACTTCACGGCGACGAGAGGGGTCAACACGGCCCAGGCGACCGGAACGACGACCAGCAGGGAGTCCAGCCGGTCCATCAGGCCGCCGTGGCCGGGGATCAGATTGCTCATGTCCTTGATGCCGAGGTCGCGCTTGATCATCGACTCGCACAGGTCGCCGACGGTCGCCGCAACCACCGCGAGCGCACCCAGCAGCGCGCCGACCCACCACCGTCCGTCCAGGATCAGCGCCACACCCAGGCTGCCACCCACCACGCACGCGGTCACCGAACCGGCGAAACCCTCCCAGGACTTCTTCGGCGAGACGCTCGGTGCCATCGGGTGTTTTCCGGCGACCACCCCGACGATGTAGCCGCCGATGTCACTGCAGATGGTCACCAGGATGAAGACGACGATGCGCTGGGGCCCGTCGTCCGGCGCCAGCAGCAGCATCGCGAAGCCGACGAGCGCGGGCACGTAGAGCGTCACCAGGGCACCGCCGGCGATGTCACGCGGCATGCCGTCGACGTGGCCCAGCGCCCGCCATACGACGATGACCAGGACGGCCACGACGGCGGCGAACGCGAGCGCGGTGGCGCCCCACAGGTAGGCGACCAGCGGCACCACCGCTGCCGCGACGAGTGTGGGGATCACCGGCGGGTGCAGCTCACCGTGCGCCATCGCGCGCAGCATCTCCATGCAACCGATGACCGCGGCGGCCATCGCGACGCCGACGAAGATCTCCTTCTGGACGAAGAGGCTGAGCACCACGATGAGCCCGAGCAGCACACCGACCCCGATCGCGGCATAGAGGTTGCGGCCGGCGCGCGGCGTCGGGTTGTGGGCGGCGGGGGCGCCGGCGGCCGGTGTGGGCTCGCTGCGCGCTTCCCGGGCAGCCCGGCGTGAACTGGGCTCAGACATCTCGTGTGCTCTCGTGGGGACGAGCGACCTCAGACCTCGAGGAGCTCGGCCTCCTTGCCCTTCAGCAGCTCGTCGACGGCGTCGACGTGCTTCTTGGTCGTCGACTCCAGCTCCTTCTCGTGACGGGAGCCCTCGTCCTCGCCGATGTCGCCGTCCTTGACCGCGCGGTCGATGTCCTCCTTGGCCTTGCGGCGGACGTTGCGGATCGACACCTTGGCGTCCTCGCCCTTGGTCCGGGCGAGCTTGATGTAGTCGCGGCGGCGCTCCTCGGTCAGCGCCGGCAGCACGATCCGGATGACGTTGCCGTCGTTGCTGGGGTTGACGCCCAGGTCGCTCTCGCGCAGCGCCTTCTCGATGCCGGTCATGGCGCCCTTGTCGAACGGGGTGATCAGCACGGTGCGTGCCTCGGGCGTCTGGAAGGACGCCAGCTGCTGCAGCGGGGTCGGCGCACCGTAGTAGTCGACGGTCAGCTTGTTGAACATCGCGGCGTTGGCGCGGCCGGTGCGGATGGAGGCGAAGTCCTCCTTGGCGACCTCGATCGCCTTCTCCATCTTCTCCTCGGCCTCGAGCAGGCTGTCGTCGATGCTGCCGTCCATGGTGGGTGACCTCTTCTGGGAGTCAGTGAAACGAGTGAATGGGTATGTCGTGCCGAGTCTATTCAGGCACTGACCAGTGTCCCGATCTTCTCACCCTGCAGCGCGCGGGTGATGTTGCCCGGGCCCTCCATGCCGAAGACGCGCATCGGCAGATCGTTGTCCATGCAGAGGCTGAAGGCGGCGGCGTCGACGATCCGCAGGTTCTTGGCCAGGGCGTCGGAATAGGTCACGCTCTCCAGCTTGGTGGCGGTCGGGTCGACCTTCGGGTCGGCCGTGTAGACGCCGTCCACGCCGTTCTTGGCGATGAGCACCATGTCGCAGCGGATCTCCAGGGCGCGCTGGGCGCTGACGGTGTCGGTGGAGAAGAACGGCATACCGGCGCCGGCGCCGAAGATGACGACCCGGCCCTTCTCCAGGTGCCGCATCGCCCGGCGTGGGATGTAGGGCTCGGCGACCTGGCCCATGGTGATGGCGGTCTGCACGCGGGTGTCGATGTCCTCCTTCTCCAGGAAGTCCTGCAGCGCCAGGCAGTTCATGACCGTGCCGAGCATGCCCATGTAGTCGGCGCGGGTGCGGTCCATGCCACGCTGCTGCAGCTCGGCACCGCGGAAGAAGTTGCCGCCGCCGACCACGATCGCGATCTGCACACCGCTGCGGGCGGCGGCCGCGATCTGCTCGGCGACACCGCGGACCACCTCGGGGTCCAGTCCGATCTTGCCGCCACCGAAGACTTCTCCGGAGAGTTTGAGCAGGACCCGCTGCGGGGCTTCGGAGTGGACGGACGGGTCGGTCATCGGCGCAGCCTCCGGGCAGAACAGGTGTAGCGGTCGATAGATCCTGCCACAGAACCACCGTCCGCCTGATGACCGGGCAGTCCCCGTGGGACCCATCGGACACGTTGGGGATACATACTGGCTGGAATGTCTGCGAATACCCAGACCGAACTCTCCCGCCAAGGCGCAGCCGACAACGAGGACCGCAAGCTGCGCAAAGAACTGGGCCTGTGGTCGTTGATGGCGGCCGGTGTCGGCAGCGTCATCGGCTCCGGCTGGCTCTTCTCCTCCATGTATGCCGCCCAGACCGCCGGTCCGGCCGCGATCATCGCCTGGGTCATCGCCGGGGCGCTGATGCTGATGATCGCCCTGGTCTTCGCCGAACTGGGCATGGTCCGCCCCGAGTCCGGCGGCCTGGTGCGCTACCCGCTCTACTCCAACGGCCGGCTGGCGGCGAGCATCGTCGGCTGGGCGATGTGGCTGGCGTATGTCGCCAACCCGCCCAGTGAAGCGGCCGCCGTGGTGCAGTACGCCTCCAAGTGGTGGCACGGCGTGTACGACTCCGGCGCGGGCGAACTCACCACGCTCGGCACGCTCGTCGCGGTGCTGCTGATGGCACTGTTCGTCGTGGTCAACTACTTCGGCGTCAAGTGGTTCGCCCGCTCCAACAACATCGTCACCGCCGTCAAGATCTGCATCCCGATCATCACCGTGTTGCTGTTGCTCGCCAGCGGGTTCGGTGCCAGCAGCAAGGCCGGCGGTCTCTCGCACAACGTGTCCGCGCACGGCTTCGCGCCATACGGCATCAGTGCGGCGTTCAGCGCCATCGCCTCCGGCGGCCTCGTCTTCGCCTACACCGGCTTCCGCAACGTCATCGAACTGTCCGGTGAGGCCGCCAACGCCCGGCGCGACATACCGCGAGCGATGGTGGTGACGATCTTCTTCAGCGTGCTGCTCTACCTCGGCCTGCAGATCGGCTACCTGGGCTCCCTGCCCGGTGGCGAACTCGCCGCGGCCGGCGGGTGGCACGGCGTCAACCTGGACTCGCCGTTCGCCGACGTGGCGAAGATGCTCGGTTTCACCTGGCTGTCCTGGCTGCTGGTGGCCGACTCCTCGATCTCGCCCTCCGGCTCGGGCATCGTCTTCACCGCGGCGAACGCGCGTAACGTCTTCGGCCTGGCCAAGAACGGCTTCTTCCCGCGCGCCGTGATGAAGGTCAGCGACAAGACCGGTGTGCCGGTCATCGCGATGTTCGTCAACTTCGTGCTCGGTGCCGCAATGATGGTGCTGCTGCCCAGCTGGCACGACATCGTGGTCGTCCTCAGTGCGCTGGTGGCGATGACCTTCTCGATCGGGTCCGTGTCGTTGCTGGTCTTCCGCAACGTCGACCTCGGCGGTCGCGCCCAACGGCTGCGCGGCATGCGGGTCGTCGCGCCGTTGGCCTTCATGATCAGCTCGCTGGTGATCCTGTGGACCGCGTGGGACACCCTGCTGAAGACGTTGGTCCCGATCGCCATCGGCCTCGTGTGGTTCGCGGTCTCCTTCGTGCGCGGCCAGCGCGATCCCGGCGATGTCAGCGGCGGCATCTGGCTGGTGGTCTACCTGGTGCTGACCTACGGCATCGCGGCCATCGGCAACTACGGCGGCACCGGCACGATCGCGCAACCGTGGGACTCGGTGCTGGTGGCTGCCGGGTCGCTGGTCCTCTACGGGTGGGGCGTGCGCGCGGGCACCGCCTACCTGCGGGGTCATGACCGGCTGCTGTCGGTGCTCAAGAGCCGCGCGGGTGACGACACCGACATACTCGCCACGGTGGACCCGCAGACCCGGTGATCCACCACCCCGACGCACCCGAGGGAGCAACCTGCCCGTGCACGACCGTCGCAGCCTGATCGAAGACCGCATCACCCGTGTGCTCACCGAACGGCTGCGCCCGGCCGTGCACCGGCCGGTGGCCGACCTCACGGTCGGCGCCTGGCACGTCGGCGGAGGCCGGGGCGAGCCGGTCGCCCCGGCGCAGGCGCTGCGAGCGCACTACGAGGCCTTCCCGATCGGTGCCGCGTGGGGACCGGCCTGGGGCACCACGTGGTTCCACCTGACGGGGACGGTGCCACCCGCGGACGACGCGGGACCGCACGAGGTCGTGGTCGACCTCGGTTGGGCGCCGCACTCGTCCGGCTTCCAGGCCGAGGGGCTCGCCTATCGCCCGGACGGCAGCGTCGTGAAGGGCCTCAACCCGATGAACGGCTGGATCCCGGTCGAACCGGGCAACACCATCGATCTGTATGTCGAAGCGGCCGCCAATCCCCTGCTGCTGCAAGCGCATCCGTTCCTGCCGACCGAGCTCGGCGAGAAGTCCTCGGCCGGTGACCGGCCCCTCTACCGGCTGGCGCGGGCACAGCTGTGCGTGCGGGACACCGCGGTCTGGGAGCTGGTGGCCGACCTCGACGTGCTGGACGGCCTGATGCGGGAGCTGCCCGCCGAGGACGGCCGGCGGACCGAACTGCTGCTCGGGATGGGGCGCGCGCTGGATCGGCTCGACCTGGCCGACGTGTCCGGCACGGCCGGCGCGGCGGCGACGGAACTGGCCCCGTTGCTGGCCCGGCGGGCCGGCGGCACCGGCCACCGGATCAGCGCGGTCGGACACGCGCACATCGACTCCGCCTGGCTGTGGCCGGTGCGGGAGACGGTCCGGAAGGTGGCCCGCACCGTCGCCAACGTCACCCAGCTGCTGGACGAGCACCCGCAGCTGGTCTACGCGATGTCCAGCGCCCAGCAGTACGAGTGGCTCGAGGAGCACCGGCCGGAGGTCTTCGAGCGCCTGGCACAGCACGTGGCGGCCGGCCGCTTCGTGCCGACCGGTGGCATGTGGGTGGAGTCCGACACCAACATGGTCGGCGGTGAGGCGATGGTTCGGCAGTTCCTGCTGGGACAGCGCTACTTCCGGGAGAAGTTCGGCATCACCTGCCGCGAGGTCTGGCTGCCGGATTCGTTCGGTTACTCCGCCGCACTGCCGCAGATCGTCCGGCAGGCCGGCTGCACGCACTTCCTGACCCAGAAGATCAGCTGGAACCAGCAGAACGTCTTCCCGCACCACACCTTCCGCTGGGAAGGCATCGACGGCACCCGGGTGTTCACCCACTTCCCGCCGGTCGACACCTACACGGCCGAGCTGACCGGACGTGAACTCGCCCACGCGGCAACGAATTTCCGTGACAAGGGCGCGACGGACGTCTCACTGGTGCCGTTCGGGTACGGCGATGGCGGTGGCGGCCCGACCCGCGAGATGCTGCAGCGCGCGGCACGCACCGGGGACCTGGCCGGATCGCCGCAGGTCACCATCGAGGCGCCGGCCGATTTCTTCGCCCGGGCCGAGGCCGACTACCCCGACGCGCCGGTCTGGGTCGGTGAGCTCTACCTGGAGCTGCACCGCGGCACCTACACCAGTCAGGCCCGCACCAAGGAGGGCAACCGGCGTTGCGAGCACCTGCTGCGTGAGGCGGAGCTGTGGGCCACCACCGCTGCGGTGCGCGGACTGGCGGACTACCCGGTGGAGCAGCTCGGCAGGTTGTGGAAGGTCGTGCTGCTGCAGCAGTTTCACGACATCCTGCCGGGCAGTTCGATCGCCTGGGTGCACCGGGAGGCGGCCGACAACTACGCCGCCGCCGAGGCCGAGCTCGAGGAGCTGATCACCGGCCGACTGGCATTGCTGGCGGGCCACGGTGACGACGAGATCGTCGTGAACGCAACGCCTTTCGAGGTCTCCGGGGTGCCACCTCTGGGTGCCGCGACCGTGCCGGCCGCGGGGACGGCCGTGGGGACGGCCGCGGACCGGGCGGTCCGGGTGGAGCGTGCCGGTGGCACGCTGGTGTTGACCAGCGATGTGTTGCAGGTGACGATCGACGACCGCGGATTGGTGACCGCCCTCGTCGATCTGGCCGGCGGTCGGGACGTCCTACCGGAGGGCACCGCGGCGAATCTGCTGCAGCTGCACCAGGATTTCCCGAACAAGTGGGATGCGTGGGATCTCGACGAGTTCTACCGCAACACGGTGCGGGATCTGACCGACGTGGACGATCTGCAGGTCGCCGTGGACGCCGACGGTGCGGCGGTGGTGACGGTGCGTCGCGTCTTCGGCGCCTCGACCGCGACCCAGACGATGACGCTGCGTCCCGGTGCCCGCCAGCTCGATTGCGCCATCGAGGTGGAGTGGCACGAGCGGGAGACGGTGCTGAAGGTGGCGTTGCCGGTCGAGGTGCACGCCACCGAGGCGGCATACGAGACACAGTTCGGGCACCTGCGGCGTCCGACGCACACCAACACCAGTTGGGACGCGGCCCGGTTCGAGGTGTGCGCGCACCGCTTCGTGCACCTGGCGGAGCCGGGGTTCGGTGTGGCCGTGGTCAACTCGGCGACCTATGGCCACGAGGTGACCCGGCACGAGTCGCCGGGCGGCGGCACCTTCTCGACGGTGCGGTTGTCCCTGCTGCGGGCACCGCGCTTCCCCGACCCGCGCACCGACCAGGGACGGCACCGTCGACGTTATGCGCTCGTCGTGGCCCCCCACGTGCTGGACGCGGTGCGGGCCGGGTATCGGATCAATCTGCCCGAGCGCCGGATCACCGGCGCACCCGTCGAGCCGCTGGTGCTGCTCGGTGGCGGCACCGCCGCGGTGGAGGCCGTCAAGCCGGCCGAGGACGGATCGGGCGATGTGATCGTCCGGCTCTACGAACCGCGCGGCGCACGCACCGCGGTCACCATCCAGCCCACCTTCGCGGTCCGTGAGGTGGTGCAGGTGGATCTCCTGGAGGATCAGGTCGAGCCCGACGGGCTCGACACGCGCGACGGCTCGATCACCGTCCGGCTGCGGCCCTTCCAGCTGCTCAGCCTCCGGTTGCGGCGCTGACACGCGCGAACGGGTGGCCGGCGCAGCGCCGGCCACCCGTTCGGGTGCTCTGCCCGGTTGCGGTCAGCTCTCGCTCGAGGCGTTCATGCCCTGCTCGATCGCGCCCATCACCGAGTCGTCGGCGAGCGTGGTCACGTCACCGACCTCGCGGTGCTCGGCCACGTCACGCAGCAGCCGCCGCATGATCTTGCCCGAGCGGGTCTTGGGCAGCTCGGACACGACCAGGATGCTGCGCGGACGGGCGATCGCGCCGATCTCGGAGGAGACGTGCTTGCGCAGCTCGTTCACCACGTCGTCTCCCCCGCCGCCCGCGCTGGCACGCAGGATGACGAACGCGACGACCGCCTGACCGGTGGTCACGTCGGACGCACCGACGACCGCTGCCTCGGCGACCTTCGGGTGCGACACCAGCGCGGATTCGATCTCGGTCGTCGACAACCGGTGCCCAGAGACGTTCATGACGTCATCCACGCGGCCGAGCACCCAAATGTCGCCGTCCTCGTCCTTCTTCGCACCGTCACCGGCGAAGTAGACGCCCTGGAAACGGGACCAGTAGGTGTCGATGTAGCGCTGGTCGTCGCCCCAGACGGTCCGCAGCATCGCCGGCCACGGCTCCCTGAGCACCAGGTAGCCACCCGAGCCGTCCGGCACCGACTCACCCGCGTCGTCCACAACATCTGCGACGACACCGGGCAATGCATTCATCGCCGAGCCGGGCTTGCCACTGGTCACGCCCGGCAGCGGGCTGATCATGATCATCCCGGTCTCGGTCTGCCACCAGGTGTCGACCACCGGCGTCTTGCCGCCACCGATGGTGTCGCGGTACCAGACGTAGGCCTCGGGGTTGATCGGCTCACCGACCGAACCGATCAGCCGCAGCGAGGTGAGGTCGTGCTCGGCGGGCACCTCCGCGCCGATCTTCATGAAGGTGCGGATCGCGGTCGGGGCGCAGTAGAGGATCGTCGCCTTGTACTTGGCGACGATCTCCCACCATCGGCCCGGGTGCGGGGTGTCCGGCGTGCCTTCGTACATGATCGACGTCGCGCCGTTGGCCAGCGGTCCGTAGACGATGTAGGAGTGCCCGGTGACCCAGCCGATGTCGGCCGCGGTCCAGTAGACGTCGGTCTCCGGCTTGAGGTCGAAGACGGCCCAGTGCGTGTATGACGTGCCGACCAGGTAGCCACCGGTCGTGTGCAGGATGCCCTTGGGCTTGCCGGTCGTGCCCGAGGTGTACATGACGTACAGCGGGTGCTCCGCGTCGAACGCCTCCGGGGTGTGCTCGGGCGACTGCTTGTCGACCGCGTCGTGCCACCACAGGTCGCGGCCCTCGGTCCAGTCGATGTCCTGGCCGGTGCGCTTGACCACCAGCACGTTGCGCACGTCCGGGCACTCGGTGAGCGCCTCGTCCACGGCCGGCTTCAGCGCCGACGGCTTGCCCTTGCGGTTGCCGCCGTCCGCGGTGATGACGATGCGCGCCTCGCAGTCGATGATGCGGTCGCGCAGCGCCGAGGCCGAGAAGCCGCCGAAGACGACCGTGTGCGGCGCGCCCAGCCGGGCGCAGGCCAGCATCGCGATGACCGTCTCGGGGATCATCGGCATGTAGATGGCCACCCGGTCACCGGTCTTGACGCCGAGCTCGATGAGCGCGTTGGCGGCCTTGCACACCTCGTCCTTGAGCTGGGCGTAGGTGATGGTGCGGGTGTCCCCGGGCTCGCCCTCGAAGTAGTAGGCGACGCGCTCGCCGTTACCGGCCTCCACGTGCCGGTCGAGGCAGTTGTATGCCGCATTCAGCTTGCCGCCGACGAACCACTTCGCGAAGGGCGGGTTGGACCAGTCGAGGACCTCCTCGAACGGCGTGTCCCAGGTGAGCCGCTCGGCCTGCTTCGCCCAGAACCCGAGCCGGTCGGCGTCAGCCGCGTCATACGCGTCGGCCTTGACGTTGGCGGCGGCCGCCAGGTCGGCCGGGGGTTCGAACCGTCGGGTCTCGTGCAGCAGGTTGGACAGAGTGGGCTCGGTCGGTGTGTCACTCATGTGTGCTCCTTCAGCTCAACGGGAAAGTCGGCAGCACGGAGCGCTTGAACGTGAAGTTCGCGACCGTCGCGAACGATGCGTACCAAGCGGCGATCGCCGTCAACAACCCAACATAGCCACCGGTCTTGGTCAATCCACTGCTGTTCCCGAACTCACCGAAGGCCAGGAGGAAATAGGTGATGGTCAGCAGGATGAAGACGACCAGCACGGCGCCGCTGACCCGCAGCGAGGCGACGGTCATGTAGAGGGTGAAGATGCCCCAGGCGAGCAGGTAGACGCCCAGGCCCTTGTTGACGTCCGAGCCGGCGCCGGACAGGTCGGTGTGCCCGGTCAGCCACCAGAAGGACAGCCAGAACGCGCCGTACGAGCAGAACGCCGTGGCGCCGAAGGTGTTGCCCTTGGCGAACTCCCAGATGCCGGCGACGAGCTGCGCACCGCCGCCGTAGGCGAAGGCGAGACCGAACACCACGGGCTCCACGGTCGAGGGGACTATGCCGGCGTTGACGACGCTCAGCACGAACGTGGTCAGGGCGAAGGCGCCCAGGCCGAGTGCGGCCGGATCGGCCAGGTGGGCGCCCGGTGCCGGGCGGGTGGTCGTCTCGGACATGGAAGAACTCCTGACGTCGGGCGATGGTCACGGCACACACCGTGTGTCACCAGCTTTCTCGCATCAGCCGAGCCGCGGTGGCCATGACGGATTCCATGATGTGAGCGGAGTCACATGGTCGCCGGACGTCACCGCCGGCCGCGACGAACGGTCGCTGCACCGGGCCGAACGGTCGGTGCGTCGGTGGCCGATCCCGCGCCGCGCTCGGGGTCGAAGCTGCCCCGGTCGACGTCGAGGTGCTCCGGGGTGTGCAGGCGGACCATGGTGCGCATGACGCTGGGCGGACGCCGGTCCGCGGTGGCCAGCGACACGCCGATCATCACCAGCAGGCTCAGCGGGGTGGTCCACGCGGCCGGCTGTGCCAGCAGCGGACCGGCGAGTCCGGGTGCGTGGTAGCCGGCCAGCGCGGTGACGACCGCGGCGGTGCAGGTGCCGCCGCCGACCACCAGGCCGGCGATCGCGCCGGGGGCGGTGAGGCCACGCCACCAGATGCCGAGCAACAGCAAGGGACAGAAGGTCGAGGCCGCGACCGCGAACGCCAGCTCCACCGCGCGGGCGACCGGCACCCCGCTGGAGACCACGAGCAGCACCAATGTCAGTGAGACGACCAGCGCGGTGGCGCGGCGGAAGTCCCGGACCGGGTCCGATCGGCCGCGCAGCACATCCTGGCTGAGCACGCCCGCCACCGACACGGCCAGCCCGGACGAGGTCGACAGGAACGCCGCGAACGCCCCGGCGCCCAGCAGCCCGGTGAGCAGGTCCGCGCCGAAACCGTGCAGCATGTCGGTCGGCAGCTCCAGCACCACCGCGTCGGTGCGCCCGGACGCGATCAGGCGGAAGCTGTAGATGCGGCCGAGGACGCCATACACCGTGGGGATCAGGTAGAAGAGGCTCAGCAGGCCGAGCACGCCCAGCGTGGTGCGCCGGGCGGCGCGTCCGTCGATGTTGGTGTAGAACCTGGCCACGACGTGCGGCAGTCCCATCGTGCCCAGGAAGGTCGCCAGCATCAGCGAATAGACCAAGTAGGTGGCGTGTTCGCCCTGCATCGGCTCGACCCAGTCGGACACGTGCAGTTCGTGCGGCGCCGGGCCGCCCGCTCGATGCCAGTGGGCCAGCAGGACGGCGGCCGGGATGATCAACGCGGTGAGTTTCAGCCAGTACTGGAACGCCTGCGTCACCGTGATCGAGCGCATGCCACCGGACAGCACGATCACCAGCACGACCACCGCGACGAGCACCGAACCGGTCCACGTCGGCGCTCCGACGAGGGTGCGCAAGGTGATGCCGGCGCCCTGGAACTGCGGCAGGAGGTAGAGCACCCCGATCAGTGCCACCACCACGCTGGACACCTTGCGGGCCGCCTGGGACTCCAGCCGCAGCTCGGCGAAGTCGGACAGCGTGTAGGCGCCCGAGCGACGCAACGGGGCGGCGACCAGCACCAGCAGGACGAGGTAACCGGCGGTCCAGCCGACGGGGTACCACAGCGCGTCGGCGCCGTGCGCCAGGATGAGGCCGGCAGCACCGAGAAACGAGGCGGCAGAGAGATATTCGCCTCCGATCGCCGAGGCGTTGACGACCGGCCCGACGCTGCGGGAGGCGACGTAGAAGTCGCTGGTGGTGCGCGAGACCCGGACACCGAAGACGCCGATGCCCAGGGTGAGCAGCGAGACCGCCAGGACCGCTGTCAGACCGACAGCGGCATTCATCGCTCGCCCGCTGTGCCCGCCGGGCCCGCTGTGCCCGCGCCGGGCCGCCCGACCAGCCGCATGAAGCCGGCCTCGTTGCGTTCGGCGTAGCGCACGTAGAACCAGCCGAGGCCGAGCAGCACGGGATAGACCAGCACACCGAGCAGCAGCCACGGCAGAGGTATGCCGACCACGTGCAGCCGGCGGATGCCGGGCAGCACGTCGAAGGCCAGCGGCAGGGAGCCGAGCGTCACCGCCAGCAGGAAGAGCACCACCGCGGCCAGCCGCAACTGGGCACGCATCAGCGACCGCAGCAACGCCTCCCCGAGCATCGACTGCGCGTCGATCTCCTGGCTCATCGCGGCCACGTCCGCAGCCGCGTTGCGGCGACGCTGCACCCGGACCCGCGGCCCCGGTCCGTCGGGGCGATGCCGCGGGGCGGGGCCGTCGGCTGCGGTCACGATCGCGGCTCCCGGCGCTGCTCCCCCGACCCGCGCAGCAACACGTCCTTCAACTCGCGGCTGCGGCGGCGGCTGACCTCGAGTTCGTGACCGTCGATCACCACCACGCTGCGCTGGTCGTGCTGGCGCAACTCGGTGATGTGCCGGGTGGCCACCAGGTAGCTGCGGTGGATGCGCAGGAACCCTGCACTGGCCCAGTCGTGTTCGAGGGTGCCGAGCGACAAGCGCACCAGGTGCGTGGCCTCGCCGGTGTGCAACCGCACGTAGTCGCCGTGCGCCTCGACGAAGTGGACGTCCGAGCGGCGCACGAATCGGGTGACACCGCCCAGCTCGACCGGGATGGTCGGGTCGTCCTCCGGCGGCGCGGGCGGGGCGTCGTGGGCGAGTACGCGGCGCAGCGCCTCCTGCACCCGTGCCGGCCGGACCGGCTTGAGCAGGTAGTCGACCGCGTCCAGCTCGAACGCCTCGACCGCGTGCGCGTCGTGGGCGGTCACGAAGACGACCGCCGGCGGCCGCTCGAAACGGGCGAGCACCCGGGCGAGGTCCAGGCCGCTCAGTCCCGGCATGGCGATGTCGAGGAACACCGCATCGATCGACGTGGTCTCCAGGGCGCGCAGGGCCTCGACGCCCGAACCGACGGCGTGCACCGAGGCGCCCGGGTCGAGCTGCTCGATCATGTAGGCCAGCTCGCCACGCGCCGGGGGCTCGTCGTCGACGACGAGCACCCGCAGGTGATCCGGCACGGCATCCATCCCAGGAGTCTATGCAGCCGGCCGTTCAGGACCCGTAGTGCGCGACTCCGTCGTTCGGGTGGGCCCTGGCGGCGAACCGCGGCACCCGCATCAGCACCTTTGTACCGGCACCGGGTGCGGTCTCGACCACCAGGCCGTACTGCTCACCGAACGTCGCGCGCAGCCGCATGTCGACGTTGGACAGACCGATCGAATCGGCCTGCGTGACACCGTCCAGCGCCTGCTGGATGCGGTCCGGATCCTCTCCGACCCCGTTGTCCTCCACGGTGATCCGCACGTCGACACCGTCGGAGATGGCTTCCACGACCACCTCCCCGGGACCGGCCTTCGGCTCCAGGCCGTGCCGCACGGCGTTCTCGACGACCGGTTGCAGGGAGAGGTACGGCACCATCACCGTCAGACAGTCGGGGGCGACACGCAACGTCACCCGCAGGCGCTCGCCGAAGCGGGCCCGTTCGAGGGTGAGGTATTGCTCGATCGACTGCAGTTCGTCGGCCAGCGCGGTGTATTCGCCGCGTCGCCGGAACGAGTAGCGCGTGAAGTCGGCGAACTCCAGCAGCAGCTCACGGGCGCGGTCCGGGTCCGTGCGCACGAAGGCCGCGATCGTGGTCAGCGCGTTGTAGATGAAGTGCGGCGAGATCTGCGCCCGCAGCGCACGCAGCTCGGCTTCGGCCAGTCCGGAGCGGCGCCGGTCGACCTCGGCGAGCTCCAGCTGGCCGCTGACCCAGTCGGCCACCTCGTGGGTCGCCTTGATGACCGGTGCACCGGCCGCCGTCACCAGCGCGTGCAGCGTCCCCACCACGGAACCGTCGACGACCAAGGGGACGCTGATGACGTCGCGGAGCCGGCACGCCGGATCGGTGCAGACCACCCGGTCGACCCGCGCCCGCCCGTCCTGCAGCAGCGCGGTCGCGGCGGACAGCACGTCGTCCCGGTGGGTCTGCCCGTGACCGTCCCAGCCCAGCACCGAGTGCCCGTCGCTGAGCGCGACCGCCGGTGCGGTCAACAGCGGGCGCAGCGACCGGACCGCGCGTTCCGCGGACGCTTCGGTGAGACCTTCACGCAACGGTCGGGCGGCCCGGTTCGCCTCGTGCAAGGTGCGCAAGGTCGCGCGGTCCGCCTCGCTGCCCATACCGCGGTGCCGGCGGGCCCACCACCACAGCGCCGCGACCGGCAGCACCAGGATCACGGCGATCAGCGCCGGGACGGCCAAGCTGCTCACGGACGAAACCGTAGAGCACGGGCGGCTGTCGGGGACCGCTTCCCCTGGCACCGGCTCGGCCGGCTGCCCGCGGATCGGCTGGCTAGAGTCGCCTGCGTGTCCGATCACGAATCGCCGGCGACGCGCCGCACCCTCCGCTTCGGCGCCAACTACGTGCCCTCGCGGGGCTGGTTCCACAGCTGGCTGGACCTGGACCGCGACGCCGTCGCGCGCGATCTGGACGACCTCGCCTCGCTGGGCATGGACCATGTGCGGATCTTCCCGGTGTGGCCGTGGATCCAGCCGAACCGTGCCCAGGTGCGGGCCCGTGCCGTGGCCGACGTGCGAACCGTCATACACCTGGGCGCGGAGCGCGGTCTGGACGTCTGCGTGGATCTGCTGCAGGGCCACCTGTCGAGCTTCGACTTCCTGCCGTCGTGGGTGCTCACCTGGCATCAGCGCAGCATCTTCACCGACCGCGACGCACGCGACGGGTTGCGTTGGTATGTCGAGCAGTTGGTGGGGGCACTGGCGCCGGAGCCGAACGTCTTCGCGTTCACCCTCGGCAACGAGGTCAACAACCTGTGGCCGGCGAACGCCACCACGATCCCGCAGTCGACCGCCTGGGCGCAGGAACTGCTGGGCGCCATACGCCAGCATGCCCGGGCGGATCAACGGGTGGTGCACTCGCTCTTCGACGACGCGTTCTACGCACCGGACCACCCGTTCTCCGCGGCCGACGTGACCACGCTCGGTGACGTGTCATCGGTGCACTCGTGGGTCTTCAACGGCACGTCACGGGTGGACGGCCCCCTCGGTCCGGCGACGACCTCCCACGCCGCCTACCTCGCCCGGCTGGCCGGCGCGTGTGGTGCCCCGGACCGGCCGGTGTGGCTGCAGGAGGTCGGCGCTCCGCTGCCGGATGTGCCGCGCGAGGCCGCACCGCAGTTCGTCATGCGCACCGTGCAGGCCGTCGCGGCCGTCCCGACACTGACCGGCATCACCTGGTGGTCTTCACACGACATCGACCGGCGGTTGGTCGACTTCCCCGAGCGGGAGTACGACCTCGGGCTGTTCACCGTCGACCACGAGGCCACACCGGCGGCGCATGCGCTGCGGGACGCGATCGAGGCGGCTCGGCATACCGATCACGTGCGTTCACAGGCGATCTCGATGCCGGCGGACATCGTCGCCGATCCGTCGGCACGGCACCTGGTCGCGCCCGGCAGTGACTTCCACCGCGACTGGGTGGCGCTCGGCGAGCGACCGGACGGTCGGTTCGCACCACCGGTGATCACGCCCGCGACACCCTGATCGAGCGGACACGGAATGCACTGAGCGGACACGGAATCCGTGGAGGATTCCGTGTCCGCTCAGTGCTTGATGTGTCCGCTCAGTGAAGCAACCGGTCAGACCGCCCCGCTCGCGGTCCCCGCGAAGTATCCGGACGAGCGAAGCGGGAGGAGAAACTTCGTGGGGTCTAGATGCCGACCTTGAAGCGCAGGAAACCGCTGACCTCGGCGCCGGCCTCCTCGGCGACCTTGGCGACCGTCTTCTTGGAGTCCTTGGCGAACGCCTGCTCGAGCAGGACGTTCTCCTTGAAGTAACCGTTGACGCGGCCCTCGATGATCTTGGGCAGGGCGGCCTCGGGCTTGCCCTCCTCCTTGGCGGTCGCCTCGGCGACGCGACGCTCGTTCTCGACCACCTCGGCGTCGATCTCGTCGCGGCTCAGCACCGTCGGGCTGAACGCCGCGATGTGCATCGCGATGTCGCGGGCCACCGTGGCGTCGCCGCCCTTGGTCGCCACCAGGACGCCGATCTGCGCGGGCAGGTCGGGGCTGGTCTTGTGCAGGTAGGACACGACGTTCTCGCCCTCGAGGCGACCGACGCGACGGACCTCGATCTTCTCGCCGATGGTGGCACCGGCCTGGTCGATGAGGTCCTGCACGGTGCCGCCGTCGACGCTGGAGGCCAGCAGTGCCTCGGCGTCGGTGGCCTTGCCGGCCACAGCCTGCGCGAGCACCTTGTCGGCCAGCTCGACGAACTTCTCACCCTTGGCGACGAAGTCGGTCTCGCAGTTGATCTCCAGCAGGGTGCCGGCGGTGCCGTCGACGTGTGCGGTGACCAGACCGTTGGCGGTCGTGCGGCCCTCCCGCTTGGTCACGCCCTTGAGGCCCTTGACCCGCAGGATCTCGGTGGCCTTGGCCTTGTCGCCGTCGGCCTCGTCCAGCGCCTTCTTGACGTCGAGCATGCCGGCACCGGTCTGCTCGCGCAGCGCCTTGATGTCAGCAGCGGTGTAGTTGGCCATGTGTGTGCTTCGCTCCTTCGCGAATGAACTGTGAAACGGAAGATCTGGGACGTATGGCGCGGGCGTCGCGGCATACGGAGGACCCGCCCGCATCGGGTCGTGCGCGCACGACCCGATGCGGGCGGGTGACCGGTCAGGACTCGGTGGTCTGCGCGGTGGTCTCCGCGGCGGCCTCGGCCGGAGCCTCGGCCGTCTCGACCGCCGGCGCCTCGGCGGGCGTCTCAGCGGCCGGCGCAGTGCCGTCCTCGGACGCCAGCAGCTCGCGCTCCCACTCGGCCATCGGCTCGGAGGCCTCGGCGGCGTCGGACCCGCCACCGGAGCGGGCGATCAGGCCTTCGGCGACGGCGTCGGCGACAACACGGGTCAGCAGCGTGACGGAACGGATCGCGTCGTCGTTGCCCGGGATCTTGTAGTCGACCTCGTCGGGGTCGCAGTTGGTGTCCAGGATCGCGATGACCGGGATGTTGAGCTTGCGGGCCTCGGTGACCGCGAGGTGCTCCTTCTTGGTGTCCACGACCCACACGGCCGAGGGCACCTTGGCCATGTCGCGGATGCCGCCCAGGGTGCGGGCCAGCTTGTCCTTCTCGCGCTTGAGGACGAGGAGTTCCTTCTTGGTGCGACCGGAACCGGCGACGTCGTCGTAGTCGATCTCCTCGAGCTCCTTGAGGCGGGCAAGGCGCTTGTGGACGGTGTTGAAGTTGGTGAGCATGCCGCCGAGCCAACGGTGGTTGACGTAGGGCATCCCGACGCGGGTGGCCTGCTCGGCGATCGACTCCTGCGCCTGCTTCTTGGTGCCGACGAACAGGATGGTGCCGCCGTGGGCGACGGTCTGCTTGATGAACTCGAACGCGTCGTTGATGTAGGTCAGCGACTGCTGGAGGTCGATGATGTAGATGCCGTTGCGCTCGGTGAGGATGAAGCGCTTCATCTTGGGGTTCCAGCGACGGGTCTGGTGCCCGAAGTGGACGCCGCTCTCGAGGAGCTGACGGGTCGTGACGACGGCCATGCCGAAGTCCTTTCTGAGATGGGTTTCCAGTTGTCATCGCGGACGACGCCGGTAGGGCGCACCCGCGAACCTGGCGCCCCGATGGGTCCGGACCGACCTGCTCAGGGTTGAGCCGGCCGGACTGGCGGATCCACCCCGGCATACATCGAACTGCCGGTGTGAGACGCGCGAATTCGACCCGCGAGCGGACAACCTCGGAAGACCTTGACAGCAACGCACACGAGTCGTGCCTCCAGGATACGGGACAACCGCGCGGCGCCGCGAATCGGCCGGCCGCCCGGGCCTGCCGTCATACGATCGGCAGCATGATTGTCCCGACCCGCGACCCACTGATCGCACGCATGCAGGGCTTCGGCGCCACCATCTTCGGCGAGATGTCCGCGCTCGCCACCCGCACCGGCGCGATCAACTTGGGCCAGGGCTTCCCGGACACCGACGGGCCGGAGGCGGTGCTGCAGGCAGCGCGCGACGCGATCGCCGAGGGGCTGAACCAGTACCCACCGGCCCGCGGACTCCCGCCGCTGCGGGAGGCGATCGCCGACCACCAGCGACGGTTCTACGACCTGTCGCTGGACGCCGACCGGCAGGTGCTGGTGACGGTCGGCGCCACGGAGGCGATCGCGATTGCGGTGCTCGCCCTGTGCGAGCCGGGCGACGAGGTGGTCACCTTCGAGCCCTACTACGACTCGTATGCCGCCACCATCGCGCTGGCAGGTGCGGTCCGCCGCACCAGCCCGCTGCGGTTCCCGGACTTCGCGATCGACGAGGAGTCGCTGCGGGCGGCGTTCTCGCCACGCACCCGCCTGGTCCTGCTCAACACCCCGCACAACCCCACCGGAAAGGTCTTCACCCACGCCGAACTCGAGTTGATCGCGGACCTGGCGCGCGAGCACGACGCGATCGTGGTGACCGACGAGGTGTACGAACACCTCACCTTCGACGGAGCGCTGCACGTGCCGATGGCGACGTTGCCCGGCATGTTCGAGCGCACGCTCACCATCAGCTCCGGCGGGAAGACGTTCGCCACCACCGGCTGGAAGATCGGCTGGTTGACCGGACCGGAGCATCTGGTGACGGCCTGCGCCTCGGTCAAGCAGTTCGTCACGTATGCCGCCGGCGGCCCCTTCCAGGCCGGCATCGCGCACGGCCTGCGGATGCCGGACGAGGTCTTCGCCTCGCTCGCTCGGACCATGCAGCACGGCCGCGACATCCTCACCGCGGGCCTGCGCGATGCCGGCCTGCCGGTCAGCTGCGCCCAGGGCACCTACTTCGTGGTGGCCGACCTGGGCGCCCTCGGCGCGACGGACGCGGTGGACTTCTGCTGGCGGATGCCGGAGCTGTGCGGCGTTGTCGGCGTGCCGGTCTCGGTGTTCTGCGACGACGCGGACATCGCACGCACGCTGGTCCGGTTCGCGTTCTGCAAGCAGCCGCAGGTGCTCACCGAGGCCGCGACCCGCGTGGCCTCGCTCGGTTCACGCTGACCCGCCTCCACATCCCCCGGTGCTGCGCCGGTCCGTCCACAGGTGGACGGTCGGCGACGCACACCGGCCGCGCACCCGCCGCATTCTGCTCGTATGACGACAGGCTGGCCGGGTGTGATCGCATTCGCGAGTGCCGTGGCGGCGGCGTTCGGCGGGTCGGCGCAACCGGCGCCGACCGGCACCTTCGGCTGGCCGTTGCGACCCCGGCCCGCCGTGGTGCATCCCTTCGACGCGCCGCCGGAGCCGTGGGCCGCCGGGCACCGGGGCGTCGACCTGCAGGGCACGCAGGGACAACCGGTGCTGGCCGCGGGTGCCGGGACCGTGTCGTTCTCGGGCGTCATCGCCGGGCGGGGAGTCGTCGCCATACAACATCCGGACGGCAGGCGCACCACGTACGAGCCGGTGGACGACCGTGACCCGAAGGGCACGGTGGAAGCCCGGGGCGAGCCGATCGGCTCGCTGGCCGCGGGCGGCCACTGCGGCACGACGCCGTGCCTGCACTGGGGACTGCTGGTCGGTGCGGATGCCTATCGGGATCCGCTGACGTTGGTGGAGGACCGCCGGGTGCGGTTGCTACCGCTGGGGTGAGGACCCGATGCGTCCTACGCCGTGCCGTGCGCGTCCGGGCGCTTGGGCCAGGGCCAGGGTTTGCAGCCCTGCAGGCCGAGCGTCTGCTGCTGCATCACCGGCGCGTAGGCGCCTTTCGCGGAGCACAGCTGATGGCCGTGGCCGAGTGCGTGACCGACCTCGTGATTGACCATGTACTCGCGGTATTCGGCGAGCTTGCCCTTGAAGTAGACGACACCGTCGGCCCACAACTTGTAGTTGAGGATCACGTGCTGCCCGGTCGCGCAGGACGTGCCGCCGTGGGTGGGCAGCGGCGCACACAGCTTGTCGACCTGGTGCGGGCTGGCGACGCTGATGGTCAGCTGCGCCTTGGTGCCCTTGGCCAGCTGCGCCGGAGTCACCTGCACGAACCGCACGTGATCCACGGCCTGCCAGCCGCGCCGGTCCAGCAACGCCGCGCCCAGTGTGCGGGCGAGCGCGCTGGTGTCGACATGCATGCCGCCTTCGACGTTGAGCCGGTAGGTGACCACCCGGCCGGTCTTGGCGCTGGTGCGTTGTGGCACCTGCACCGGCGTGAACGTGCCGTCGCCCGTGGCGGGTACGGCGACCGGGACGCTGGACGCGGGCGTCTTCGTGGCCCGCGCCGCGGTCATGGCCGCGGTGGCGGTCGTCGCCGAGTGCGCCGAACCGGTGGCGGCCGCGGACGGCTGCGCCGAAGCGGTCGGCGTCGCCGCGGACGGCGGCTGGGTCGCCGCCGCCGATCCGCCGACGGGGCTACCGGAGCTGGCACCGGCAGATTGGCCGCGGCCGTGCAGCAGGTATCCCGACAACGCACTCAGTAGCGCCAACAGGACAGCGGCGATCAGGATCGTCCGGATCAACCGGACCTCGCGCGTCGGAGGGGAACCGTGCATAGCGGAAGTAGACCCCATTGCGTGGCGTCCCGCACGCGACTGACCGCAGCGGTGCGCGCCGGCATCGGCGCGCGACTCGCGTCGCGTGCGGACGCGAGGTTGCGGGGTCGACGGGTCAGGCACGAGGATGCGCCTGCGAGAACGAGCGGCGCAGCCGCTCGACCGACACGTGTGTGTAGACCTGGGTGGTTGCCAGGCTGGCGTGTCCGAGGAGTTCCTGCACCAGCCGGATGTCGGCGCCGCCCTCGACGAGGTGTGTCGCGGCGCTGTGTCGCAGCCCGTGCGGTCCGAGGTCCGGCGCACCCGGCGTCTCCCGCAGCAATCGGTGGACCACTTCCCGCACGACCCGCGGGTCCACCCGCCGGCCGCGAGCGCCGAGGAACAACGCCGGCCCGGACCCGGGCACGACCAGGTGCGGACGCCCCGCCCGCAGCCATGCCTCCACCGCCTCGAGCGCCGGGCGCCCGAATGGCACGGTGCGCTCCTTGTCGCCCTTGCCGACCACACGCATCACCAGGTCACCGCGGTCCACGTCGTCGACATCGAGTCCGACGAGTTCGGCGACGCGGATGCCGCCGGCATACAGCAACTCCAGCATCGCGCGATCGCGCAGATGGACCGGGTCGGCGTCGTCGGCGGCCACCGCGGCCAGGTCGAGCAAGGCCGCCGCCTGGTCCTGCCGGAGCACGTCCGGCAGCGACGCGACCCGCTTCGGTGCGACGAGCCGCTGTGCCGGGTTGCGGGACACCGCACCGGTCCGGGACGCCCAGGCGAAGAAACCGCGTGCGGCCGCCGAACGGCGGGCCAGGGTCGCGCGGCTGGCTCCGGCTGCGTCCAGCGCGGCCAGCCACGATCGCAGGTCGGCGAGGGTGACGTCGTCCCAGGAGTCGACGCCGGCCGCGTGGAGGTGGTCGGCCAGGTCGTGCAGGTCGGCAAGGTATCCGCGCACGGTGTGGGGGGAACGACCGCGCTCGGATCGCAGGTGTCGCTCGTAACCGGCGACGATCGGCCGGCCGGGGAGCGTGCTCTCGTTGCTCACGACATGTCCAGGCTAGCCGCGGGCCTGCTACTCGAGCGGGCATCGACACGCCGTGCCGGCGGCGCCGGGACGATCATGCCGGGTCCGCGGTGGAGCGGCGCCAGCCGGACTCGATGCGCTCCACCAACCCGGCGGCGTGCAGTGCCGCCAGCCCCCGCGTCACCTCCCGTGCGGTGAGGCCGGCGCTGATCGCCAGCTTGGCGACGGTGGTGCCGCGCATCACCGGCATGGCGTCGAGCAACCGCTTGTCCGGTTCGTCCAGCCGGTCGGTGACGGTCGGCTCGGCACGTTTGACCGGCCCGAGGTCGTCCCCGATCGCGCCGAAGAGCTCGGCGCATTCGTCCACATCGGTGACCAGCGTCGCCCCGCAGTCCCGGATCAGCTGATGCGGGCCCGCGCTGGCGGGGCTGGTCACCGGCCCGGGCACCGCAGCGAGCAGCCGGCCCAGCCGCCCCGCGGCCGTCGCGGTCGACCGGGATCCGCTGCGCAGACCTGCCTCGACCACGAGGGTTCCCGGGGTCATCGCCGCGATCAGCCGGTTGCGCGAGAGGAACCGCTGCTTCTGCGGCGCCGAACCCGGGGGCAACTCGGTGACGATCACGCCGGACCGCTCGATCTGTTGCAGCAGCCGGGTGTTGGCGACCGGGTAGGCGATGTCGATCCCACAGGCCATCGCGGCGACGGTCACACCGCCGGCGGCGAGGGCGCCGCGGTGCCCGGCGGTGTCGATCCCATGAGCACCGCCGGACACCACGGTGAAACCCCGCTCGGCGAGACCGTGCGCGAACTCCCCCGCCACCTGGGTGCCGTAGGGCGTGGCTGCGCGCGCGCCGACGATCGAGATGCTGCGCTCGCACGTCTGGGCGAGCGAGACGTTCCCGGCGATCCAGAGACAGTAGGGCGGCGAGTCCAGATCATCGACGCCCGCGGGCCATTCGTCGTCGCCGGGTATGACGAGGCGGGCGCCCAACTGCTGAGTGCGCTCCACCAGCGGCCCCAGCCGCAGCGCCTTGAGGCGCGCCGCCGCACGGGTGAACTTGCCGCCGGCATCGGTCCGCACCAGCTCCCACGCGGTGAACGGGTCCAGCCCGCGCAACCGTGGCGTCATGGTCCGGTCCTCCGGCTCCACGGTCGCGGCAAGGGCCAGACGCACGGCCAGGCGCGCGTCTCGGCTCTCCCGCAGCTCCTCCTCCCGGACCTGTGACCGGGCACCGTCCGTCGGGTGTCCCCGCGAGGTATCGGAGGGAGGTGTGGGCGGAGAACTCGCTGTGGTCTTCATGCCGCTGCTCCCGTCGAGCGCAGCCCACGGGCTTCCTCGACCTGCCGGAACTCCGGCCGCGGGGCGCCGTCGAGGTCCGCGATGGTCCAGGCGACCCGTAAACAACGGTCGTAGCCACGCAAGGTGAGCGCGCCGGCCTCCATCGCTCGGTCGAGCCCCCGAGTCACGTCACCGGGCAGTCGCCACCGACCTGATCGCAGGATGGAGCCGGGCACTTCGCTGTTGCGGGCGCGGCCGATCTCCCGCCATCGAGCGGCCTGTCGCGCCCGGGCCGCCGCGACGCGCACTGCTACCTGGGCGCTGCTCTCCCCGCGCGGCCCGGCCAGCGCGGCCCGCGTCACCGGCAGCATCGTGAGATGGACGTCGACCCGGTCCAGCAACGGGCCCGACATCCGCCCGAGGTAGTCCCGTCGGCGTTGTGGGGCGCACGTGCACCTCGACCCCTTGCCGTAGTTCTGTCCGCAAGGGCACGGGTTCGCGGCGAGCACCAACTGGAACCGGGCCGGGAAGGTCACCACGTGGTCGGCGCGTGCGACGTGCACGATCCCGGACTCCAGCGGTTGCCGCAACGCGTCCAGCACGTCGCGCCGGAACTCAGGACACTCGTCGAGGAACATCACGCCGCGGTGGGCGCGGGACACCGCACCCGGCCGCACCCGACCCGATCCGCCACCGACGACCGCGGGCATGGAGGCGCCGTGGTGTGGCGCGACGAAGGGCGGCCGCTCGATCAGCACCTGGTCCGGCAACGCACCGAGCACCGAATGGATGGCGGTGACCTCCAGCGCCTGCTCGCGGGTCAACGGGGGCAGCAGCCCTGGCAGCCGTTCGGCGATCATCGTCTTGCCGGCCCCGGGTGGGCCGACCATGACCAGGTGGTGACCGCCCGCTGCGGCGACCTCCAACGCGTAGCGGGCCTCGTCCTGCCCGACGACATCGGCCAGGTCCGGAGGCGAAGCCGTGACCGCCGCTCGCGACGGCACCGGCGGCGGCTCGGGCAGCGGCCGCCGCCGGGCCAGGCACCTGTAGCGCCGCACCAACGCCGCCAGGTTGTCGATCGGCACGACCTCGATGTCCGGCACCAACGCGGCCTCGGCGGCGTTCGCGACCGGCACCACCACCTGTGCCGTCCCCGCGTCGACGGCGGCGAGCACCGCCGGCAGCACACCGGGTATGGCGCGCACGGTGCCGTCCAGGCCGAGCTCGCCCAGATGGACCACGCCCTCGACCAGGGCACGGCTGATCGTGCCGCCACAGACCAGCGTCGCGACGGCGATCGCCAGGTCGAAACCCGAGCCGTGCTTGGGCAGCGACGCCGGCGAGAGGTTCACCGTGATCCGCTGCCGGGGCAATTCCAGCTCGCAGTTCTTGGCGGCCGCCCGGATCCGGTCGGGCGCCTGCTTGCAGGCAGCGTCCGGCATACCGCTGACGACGAACGCAGGCAGGCCGGGTGCGACGTCCGCCTCGACATCGATGACCCACCCGTGGATGCCGGTGACCCCGACGCTGCGGGTGCGCCCTAAAACCATACGAAACCACCGCGATTCGAATGGGGTCCCCGCGAAGTATCGGAGGGGCGAGTCGGGGTCCCCGCGAAGTATCGGAGCGAGGTACGAGCGGAGAACTTCGTGGGGTGACGGAGCGGGGGAGAACTTCGGGCGGATCTCATGCGACGTCCTGCAGGTGCTCGATCTGGACGTCGGCACCCGGACGACACAGCATGCCGATGACATCGATCCGCACGCGTGAGGTGTGGATCGGGTGGTCGGCGAGCCAGCGGGCCGCCAGGACCCGCAAGCGGCGCGCCTTGACCGGTGTCACCGCTTCGACCGGCCGGCCGAAGAGTTCACTGGTGCGGGTCTTGACCTCGACCACGACCAGGCAATCGCCGGTGTCGTCGAGGGCGACGATGTCGATCTCTCCCTCGCGGCACCGCCAGTTGCGTGCGATGACGGTCAGCCCCTGCAGTTGCAGGTAGCGTGCCGCCTCCTCCTCACCGCGCCGCCCGAGCTTGCTGCGCTCGGGCTCCTTGCTGCGCTCGGGCTCCTTGCTGCGCTCGGGCTCCCGGCTGCCGGTGTCGTGCATGGTTGCCATCGGGCATCACCTCCGGCACCAGCCTGTGCCGTGCACTGGTGACGCACCACGCCCGTCGTCGTGCCCTGTGGACGGCGAAAGGGATGTGCACAACCGGCCGGCTCAGTCGGGAAGCTCGATCTCCCGCGGCGGCAGCTCCTCGATGTTGACGTCCTTGAAGGTGATCACCCGGACGTTCTTGACGAACCGCGCGGTCCGGTAGACGTCCCACACCCACGCGTCGTTCATCCGCAGATCGAAGTAGACGCCGGCTCCCTCGCCGCGGACCTGCAGATCGACGTCGTTGCACAGGTAGAAGCGGCGTTCGGTCTCCACGACGTGGCTGAACAGGCTGACCACATCACGGTATTCGCGATACAGCGAGAGTTCCTGCTCGGTCTCGAACTTCTCGAGGTCCTCGGCGCTCACCTCGACCCCCTCGCGCCTCGGGTGTCGAGGTGCGCCCGTGCCATCGGTCGCTCGCTGCGCTCGCTCACAACGCCCGCTCCTTCTCCGGTCCCACGTCATCCACGCTACCCGCCGCGGCGGCTTCCGGCACGAGCGGCTCACCGTTGCAGCGACGCCACGACCGGCGATGCAACGGACAGGGTCCGTGCGCCTCGAGCGCCGCCAGGTGATCGGGTGCCGAGTAACCCTTGTTGCCGGCCCAGTTGTACTGCGGGAAGTCATCGTGGAAGCCGACGAGCATCGCGTCGCGTTCCACCTTGGCCAGCACCGAGGCAGCCGCGACGGACGAACACTTCATGTCCGCCTTGATCATCGTGGTGACCGGCGGCGTCGCCGGCCCTGCGCCGGGTGCGTCGAGCAACGCCAGCAGGCCGTCCCGCTGCGGGTCGGTCAGCCAGTCGTGATTGCCGTCCAGCACCACCAGATCGGGTATGACGCGCAGCGCGGCCAGGGCACGCGTGCCCGCCATACGCAGCGCCGCCATGATGCCGATGTCGTCGATCTCCTGCGCACTGGCGTGGCCGACGGCGTAGTCGGTGGCCCACCGGCGCACTGCCGGCACCATCCGCTCCCGCGCCATCGGGGACAACAGCTTGGAGTCCTTGACGCCCTGCGGGACGGTGCGGGTCCGCTCGTCGATGACCACCACACCCACCGACACCGGCCCGGCCAGCGCACCGCGGCCGACCTCGTCCATGCCGGCGATCAGCCGGTAGCCGTCACGCTGCAGGGCTCGTTCGACCCGCAGGCTCGGCTTGCTGCTGCGGGACGGCGTGGTCGTGCGCGTCGTGCGGGAGGTCATGCGGGCGGTCACTTCGGATCGGGCACCTTGGCGAAGACGTTGCTGTAACTCTTGAGGGCGTGGATGCGGTCGATCGGCCAGGCGATGGCCACGACCTGGCCGGTGATGTCGGACATCGGCACCGATCCCAGTTTGCCCCCGCTGTTGTTGTCGTGCAGCCGCGAGTCGGCGGAGTCGTTGCGGTTGTCGCCCATCACCCAGACCTCGTCCGGGGGGACGGTGATGTCGAACGGCATCGTGCTCGGGACGCTGCCCTTGTTGATGTACGGCTCGGTGATCTCCACGCCGTTGACGGTGAGCTTGCCCGACTTGGTGCAGCACTTCACGTGGTCGCCGGGCATCCCGATGATCCGCTTGACCACATGGTCGCCGCCGCCGGGGAGCACCCCGACGAAGACCAGGCTGTCCTTGACGATCCGCTTCAGCAGTGACGGGTGGTGCGGGGTCCTGCCCCACGTCTTGGGGTCCTCGAAGACGATGACGTCGCCCCGGTGCAGCGGCGAGTGCTGCGGGGTGAACTTGCTGACGATGATGCGGTCACCGATGTCGAGCGTGCTCTCCATCGACGCCGACGGGATGTAGAACGGCTGCGCCAGGAAGGTCTTGACCAGGAAGCTGAGCACCAGGGCGATCACCACGATCACGGTCAGCTCCCGGGCGAACGACCACCGCGACTTGCTCTTGGGCAGCGTGGTGTCCTCGGGTATGGCGCCGGGAGGCAGCGCACCGTCGTCGCCGGCCCGAGCGGGTTCGGCGGACTGTGGGCCGGCCGCAGCCTCGTCCCGGTCTTGACTCATCGTGAGGGCACCTTGTCGAACGTCGAGGAGTAGTTGCTCAGCCAGCTCATCCGGTCCAGCGGCCAGACGATCATGACTGCCCGGCCGATGATGTCGGACTCGGGCACCGAACCGGTGCGACCCGTGCCGTCGTCGTGGAAGCGCGAGTCGGCGGAGTCACCACGGTTGTCCCCCATGACCCACACTCGGCCGGACGGGACGGTCACCGAGAACTTCTTCTGGTCGGTGCCGCCGCCGGGGTAAATATAGGGCTCGGACAGTCCGACACCGTTGACCTCGATCTGTCCGCGCGTGTTACAGCACTTCACGTGGTCACCGGGCAGGCCGATCACCCGTTTGATCAGGTCGTTGTCACCGGAGGGGTAGAGGCCGAGGAACTGCAGTCCGGACACGATGGCGCCGCCCAGTCCGCTGCGCTCGGCATTGGGTATGTCGAGCCAGTGCGCCGGGTCGTGGAAGACCACCACGTCACCGCGGTGCAGCGCGAACGGCCCGGGTGTGAACTTGGAGACCACGACGCGATCGCCAGGCACCAGGGTGTTCTCCATCGAACCCGAGGGGATCCAGAACGACTGTGCGACGAACGTCTTGATGCCCAGCGACAGGACGAGCGCCACCACGACGACGATGGCGAGCTCGCGCAGCACCCGCGCGACACCGAAGCCGCGCTGCCGCCGGCCGGCCTGTCGCCGTGACCGACGGGTCGTCACGTGGTCCTGCCCGCCGGTCGGTCCGCTGTCGTCGGTCGGCACGTCGGTCGGCACGTCGGTCGGCACGTCGTCGCTCGGCGGGTCGCCGGGCGGTAGGTCGCCGGTGCGCGGGAGCCGGTGTCGGTGGTCGGTCACCCTGGGAGTCTCCCCCACGAACCTATCGGCCAGTAGCGCAGCACCACCTTGCCGACGATGTCGTCGATGGGGACCATGCCGCCGCCGGGATCGCCCAGGTGCGACCGGGAGTCGTCCGAGGCGGCCCGGTTGTCGCCCATCACGAAGACGTGGCCCGCCGGGACCCGCACGACGAAGGGCACCGTGCTGGCCGACATACCTCGCGGCAGGTAGGGCTCGCGCTGCACGGCACCGTTGATGCGCAGCCGACCGTCGTGACCGACCGACACGGTGTCGCCGGGGATCCCGATCACCCGCTTGACGTAGAGCACCTCGCCCAGGTGTATGCCGAGGGCGTCGCCCACCGACCGCAGCATGCCGGACACACCGGTCGGCGGTGCCTCACCGGGGTGCGCGAAGACCTCGGTGCCGTCGAAGACGACGACCTCGCCGCGGTGCACGTCGTGGGCGTGCAGCTTGCCGACCATGATGCGGTCGCCCTGCCAGAGGGTGGGCTGCATCGACCCGGAGGGCACTGTGAAGGTCTCCACCAGCACGCCGTGCACGAGCACCAGGACCGCCACGACCGCCAGCACGGCGATCAGCACGCGGCGCCGGTGGCGCGGCTCGGGTTGCAGGTCCGTCGGCGGGTCCGCAGACGCCGAAGGCGTGGAGCCCTCGGCAGAGGACTCCACGCCTTCGGTCACGCGAACGGGAGCTGAGCTCAGGCCTGCTTGGCCGGGGTCTCGCGCTTCTCCTTGATCTTGGCGGCCTTGCCGCGCAGCTCGCGCAGGTAGTAGAGCTTGGCGCGACGCACGTCACCGCGGGAGGCGATCTCGATCTTCTCGATGACGGGGGTGTGCACCGGGAAGGTGCGCTCGACACCCACCCCGAAGCTGACCTTGCGCACGGTGAACGTCTCGCCCACGCCGCCGCCGTGACGACGGATCACGACGCCCTGGAAGACCTGGACACGGGAGCGGTTGCCCTCGACGACCTTGACGTGCACCTTGACGGTGTCACCGGCGCGGAAGTCGGGGATGTCGCTGCGCAGCTGCGCGGCGTCGAGTTCATCGAACTTGTGCATGACGTGCTTCTTCCTCGCGGGCGCCGCAGGTCGCCTGCTGTTGCATGATGGTCGGGTGCGCCGTCCGGTGGGTGAGCCACATGCTCCGGTGGAGATCCACCGTCGCACTCCCCCTGCGGCGGGGGCCGGGCCGGTCAGGCGCTCGCGCAATTCTGCCAGAGGGGTGGGTCGTCGGCGAAATCGGCCGGCTACTTGAGCGTCCCCTGGGACAACGAACCCTGCAGCTGCCGCTGGAAGAGCACATAGGCGATCAACACCGGCACGACCGTGATGACCACGCCGGCGAACAGCGCACCGTAGTTGACCTCGTAGCCCGCCGACGAGACGAAGTTGTACATGCCCTGGGACAGCACGTAGTTCTTCTGATTGGTGTTCAGCGCCACCGGCAGCAGGAACTGGTTCCACAGGCCGAGGAAGTTGAAGATCGCCACCGCCGCGATGCCGGGCTTGGCCATCGGCAGCATGACCTGCACGAAGGTGCGCCAGTCACCGGCACCGTCCAACTCGGCCGCCTCCATGATCTCCGCGGGCAGCGCCCGGAAGAACGGATAGAGGAAGAACACGGTGAACGGGAAGGCGAAGGCGACATACGTCAGGATCAACCCGGGGAAGGTGTTGAGCAGACCCAGGTTCTTCAGCACGAAGAACAGCGGCACGATGGCCAGGAAGATCGGGAACGTGTTGCCGGCCAGGATCAGGTAGTAGACGAACCGGCTGCCGCGGAACGGGAAACGCGCCAGCGAGTAGGCGCACATCGATCCCAGCGCCATCACCAGGACCAGCGCGATGGTGACCACGATGACGGTGTTGAGCAGGTCCCGGCCCAGGCCGGAGTCGTTCCAGGCGGCCGAGAAGTTGCTGCTGACGTTGTGCCAGAAGTGTTCCGGCAGCTTCCACGGACCGTCGAAGATCTCGCTGGTGGAGCGGGTCGCCGAGAAGAAGGTCCAGACCAACGGCAGGACGACGATGAGCGTCCAGAAGATCAGCACCACGTGGGAACCGATGACGATGCCGAGTTCACCCGGCTCGCGTTTGCGGTCCTGCGCGTTGGCCCGGCCGCGTTGCGGCGGCCCGCCGGCGGCTGTGGGCGCCGGCTGCTCGGCCGGCTTGCTCAGGTCGAGGTTCGAGGTCATGAGTCCCTCCCGGCGATGAGCCGGTTGACGCCGAAGACGATCCCCGCGAACGCGAGGGTCAGGACCGCCAGCACGACACCCATGGCGCTCGCGCGGCCGAAGTGGCCCTCGGTGAACGCGGTCTTGTAGAGGTCCTGCGAGATCGTGTAGGTCGAGTTGTTGGGGCCGCCGGTGGGGTTCAGCGCCGCCATGTAGACGAACGCGTCCAGCGCCACCACGCCCAGATAGATGTATGCCGTCTGCACGGTCTCGCGCACCATCGGCAGGGTGACCGACCACATGCTGCGCAGACGTCCGGCGCCGTCGATGCGGGCGGCGTCATACAGCTCGGCGGGGATGCTCTTGATGGCGGCGACGAACAGCACCATGTAGAAGCCGACGAAACCCCAGATGATCACGAAGATGGACGCCGGCATCGCCGTCGTCACGTTGCCCAGCCAGGCGAAGGAGTCGAAGTGATCGCCCAGCCCGAACGGCAGGTGCGTCAGCACGCCGTTGAGCATGCCCTTGGACGGGTCGTAGATCTGCGACCAGATGACGCCGATCACGATCGCCGGGATGGTGTAGGGGAAGAACGACACGATCCGGTAGACGTTCGAGCCCTTCAGGCCGCGGACCGCGCCGGTGTTCGAACCACCCACGGTGACCATGGTGGCCAGCACGAAGCTGAGGACGACCGTCAGCAAGGGGACGACGATCGCCAGGATGATGTTGTTGCGCAGCGTCTTGCGGAAGATGTCGTCGCTGAAGATGTAGCTGTAGTTGTCCAGCCCGATGAAGTTCATCGAGGCGGAGAAGCCGCCCCAGTCGGTCAGCGAGTAGTAGATCGCCTGGATGAACGGCCAGATGACCAGACCGAGGTAGATGACCAGCGGCAGGCCGATCGTCACCAGCAGGAAGCCGATGCGCGACGGGCGCACACGCCTGCCACCACCCCGGGTCGGGGTGGTGGCAGGCGCGGCGACCGGGACTCCGGTCACTTGATCTCGACCTTCTTGACCGAGGAGTCGTTGCGCACCTTGTCGGTGATCTGCTGCAACGCCTTGGTCAGGCCCTTGGCGTCCAACTGCCCGGACAGGAAGCTGTTCCAGGGGACCAGCATGTCCGGGTTGGTGCCGTAGAGGTCGACGAAGCGGATGTTGAACACCTTGTCGCCGGCCGCGTCGAGCATCTTGATCTGCGACTGCAGGGCGGTCGAGCCGAAGCCGCTGGCCGGCACGGTGCCCTTGACGATGGTGGGGGCCAGCTTCGTCTTGGCGAAGTTGGTGGCCGCGTCCTTGGACAGCATCGCCCGCAGCAGCTCCTTGCCGCCGGCGACGTTCTTGCCCTGGCTGGGCACGATGAACGGCTCGCCGGGTGCGGCGTTGAGCGCCTCGTAGGGCATCTTGCTGGAGCTGGTCAGCGTCGGCTCCGGGATGCCCTTCATCTTGAAGCCGGACTTGGTCTGGGACTTCATCTCGTTCTCGATCCACGAACCCGACGGGTAGAGGATCGCCGACTCGTCCTTGCTCCACTGCGCCTGCGCCGCGGTGAACTGGGTGCCCGCGCCGCCGGGCTTCATGTAGCCGGACTTGACGATCTGCTCCAGCTTGCCGAACACGCCCTGGATCTGCGGCAGCGACCAGCAGTTGGCCTTGAGGTTCTCCAGCGCCAGGCGCACCTCGTCACCGCCCTCCTTGATTGCCGAGTCCATCGCCAGGGTCTGGTAGTAGGTGGCGGCTTCCTTGCCCCAGACGAAGAGGTACTTGCCCTTGGACTTGGCCTTCGCACCCAGAGCGAGCAGGTCGTCCCAGGTCTTGGGCGGCTGCCAGCCGTTGGCCTCGAAGAGGCTGCTGGAGTACCAGAGGCCGTAGACCGTCATCGCATAGTTGAGCGCGACCATCTTGTTGTCGACCAGGCCGCGCTCCTTGACCCCCGGGTAGAGCGTGTCGGAGATCTTGGTGCCCTCGAAGTTGTTCGCCTCCAGCACCGAGGACAGGTCCTCCAGCTTGCCGGCGATGGTGTTCAGGCCGATCGAGTTGGCGCCGGAGTCGTCCACCAGGTCCGGCGGGTTGCCGCTGACGAAGCGCGGCTGCAGCTGCTGGGCGATCTGCGTCGACGGCGACACCTTGACCGTGCTGCCCGGGTGCTTCTTCTCGACGACCTTGCCGGCGAAGGCGACGTAGTCGGTGCCGTAGCCGCCGTTGAAGATCACCGCGTCGACGGTGCTCTTGTCCGCCATACCGAACGGGTTGTCGGCCGATGTCTTGCCGGTGGCCGCCTTGCTGCCACCGCCGCTCGTGCCGCTGCTGCCACCACCGGCGCAGGAGGCGAGCGCGCCCCCGACCGGCAGCGCAAGGCCGGCCGCCAGCGCGGTGCGCATGACCGTACGCCGGTTGACCGTGGAGTCTTTGAGAGTCATGGCCGCGTTACCTCCAGTTGTTACTAGCCAAGGCGCAGTCCTGAGTGGTTCCGGTCGGCTGACCGGCGACTGCACGCCCACACAATATGATTAGTTTTGCCAGTATGTGCGGCTTTCGACGCACAAACAATCACAGATTCGCAACGGAACCCGCCCACCCGACCGTGTTCGCACCGCGTCGGCACTCCCACCACCTGCGAGGCATGAATGCACGTGAACGACTCTGCCGCACCGACCGCTGTCCGAGCCACCCGCCTCGCCGTCACCGGAGCCGGTGTGGGCCCGGAGAGCCCGCTGCCGGCATACCGCCCGATGCGCGCGATGACCACGACGTCGCTCGCCGACGATGCACCCGCCGCGATGCGCGAGCGCGTCGCCCGCGGACGGCTGACCACTCCCCTGCCGTATGGCGTGCAGAGCGACTACGACCGGGGTGAGCGGCCGCTCGACCTGCCGGCCGTGACCCTCGACAACGGCATCCTGCGCGCCACCGTGCTGCCCGGTCTCGGCGGGCGCGTGTGGTCCTTGCGGGACCTGCGCGACGACCGTGAACTGGTGCTGGTCCCCGCGCGCCTGCGCTTCGCCGGCTTCGCACTGACCGACGCCTGGTTCGCCGGCGGCATCGAGTGGAACCTCGGATCCACCGGCCACGCGACCACCACCTGCCGTCCCATGCACGCGGCGGTGGTCGACTCCCCCACCGGCCAGGGCCTTCGACTGTGGGAATGGGAGCGCACCCGCGACCTCGTCCTGGCGCTGGACCTCACGCTGGCCGGCGACCGGCTGATCGTCTCCACCCGCGTGGTCAACCCTGACCCGGAGCCCAAACCGCTCTACTACTGGACCAACATCGCGGTGCCGGAGACCGAGCACACGCGGGTGCTCACCAGGGCGTCCCGGGCATGGCGGACCAGTTACAGCGGGTCGCTGGACCTGGTCGACGTCCCGCACCCGGACGGCCCGGTAGACATCAGCTACCCGGCGGCGTCGGCCGCCTCCGCCGATTACTTCTTCGACGTGGCCGATCAGAGGGGGCGATCGATCACCTCGGTCGAGGTGGACGGTCACGGCTTCGCGCAGTCCTCCACCGACGAGTTGCACGGCCGGAAGCTCTTCCTGTGGGGCCATGCACCCGGTGGGCGGCGTTGGCAGCGCTGGTTGGTCGACGACCAGCGGTACGCCGAGATCCAGGCGGGTGTTTGCGCGACCCAGCTGGAGCACGACGTGATCGAGGGGTCGTCGCAGCGTTCCTGGACCGAGGCGTTCGGTGCGACCTCGCTCGACCCGCAGGTGGTGTCCGGCGACTTCGGCGTGGCGGCGGGCGCCGCCGCGGCCGCCGCCGACGCCGCGGCACCCGCCGATGACCTCGAGGCCTGGCACGGCCGCTGGCTGGCCGATGCCGCCACGCAGCCGCCGCGGGCCCGTCTGCACACCGGATCCGGTTGGGGCCGCGTCGAATTGGCGCTGCGCGAGCAGGACGCGCCTGCTGGCCTGCCGTTCCCGCAGGTCGACGACGACAGCCGGCTGGCCGACGACCTGCTCGCCGGCCGACCGGTGGGGTCCACCGGTCGGCCGTTGTTGCCGCTGGTCTCCGACCGCTGGCAGCGGGCCATCGAGCAGGCCCCGACCGGCTGGTGGCGCTCCTACGCACTGGGGGTCACCGCGCACCTCGCCGGGGACACCGGGTCGGCGCGTGATCACTATCGCGCCAGCGTCGCGGCCGAGCCGTCGGCGGTCGCGCTGCGCGGACTCGCCGTGTTGTGCACCGATCCCGACGAAGCCGCTCGGCTGTATGCCGAGGCACGCCACCACGATCCGCACACCCGCGGCCTGCTCACCGAGCAGCTGCAGTTGCTGCTGGACGCCGGACGTCCGGCCGAGGCGCTGCAGGCGATCGACGCCGCCGCGCCCGCACTGCGCGAGCACGGCCGCACCCGGTTGCTGCGGGCGCGAGCTCTCCACGCACTCGGCCGCGACCAGGAGGCCGCCGACCTGCTGACCGGGCTCGAGGTGCCGGACCTGGCCGAGGGCGATATCGCGATAGGCGACCTGTGGCGTCAGGTGCGCCCGGGCGAGCCGGTCCCGGCGCACCTGGACTTCAGCATGACCGGCGACGCTTCGACAGCCTGACGGTGCCTTCCGGGTCGTCGCGGGCGACGACCCGGAAGCCGGCCTTGCGATACATCCGCAGGTTGCGCTCGCTGCGAGCGCCGGTCAGCAGGCTGTATGACGTCACGCCCTCCGGCGCGGCCTGCACGATGAAGTCCAGCAACGCCCGCCCGAAGCCACGCCCGTGCAGGTCGGGAGCGACCATCAGCCGGCCGATGTGCCAGTCGGTGCCACCATCGGGCGACGTGCCGGCACGGCCCCGGACGGCACCGACCAGCCGTCCGTCGACCCGGGCGACATACGTCGTCCAGTCGCGCAGCGACGCGCTGAGCGAGGCGAGCGTCTCGTGCTGCGCGGGGATGTCCAGCGACCGGTTGGCGATCCCCTCGAGCAGCCAGCAGGCATGGGTCAGGGTCAGCAGTTCACCGACATCGGCCGGTGTCGCCACCTCGAGGTGCAACTGCTCGGCACCGACCGCCGCAGCGACCGGCAGCAGGTCGGGTCGGCGAGCCGCGGTCCGATGCAGGCGCTGCTCGTGCCGCCAGGAGGCGATGCGTCCGTGGTCACCGCTGAGCAGCACCTCCGGCACCGACAGCCCCTGCCAGTGCTGGGGTTTGGTGTATACGGGGTATTCGAGCAGCCCGTCCTCGTGGGACTCCTCGACGAGGGAGTGCGCATTGCCGATGACGCCCGGCACGAGCCGCGCGATCGCCTCGATCATGGCGAGCGTCGCGACCTCCCCGCCGTTGAGCACGTAGTCGCCCAGCGACAGGACCCGCACGTCGAAATCATCGGCGGCCCGCTGGTAGACACGCTCGTCGATGCCCTCGTAGCGTCCGCACGCGAAGACGAGGTGATCCCGTTCGGCGAGTTCGCGTGCGATGGACTGGTCGAACCGTTCACCGCCCGGCCCGGGGATGACCAGCACGGGGCGCGCATTCGCTTGGCGGACAACGTGATCCAGCGCCTCACCCCAGGGTTCGGGCTTCATCACCATTCCGGCACCGCCGCCGTACGGGGTGTCGTCGACGGTGCGGTGCCGGTCGTGTGTGAAGTCCCGCAGATCGTGCACCCGCAGCTCGATGCGGCCGTCGCGGCGCGCCTTGCCGATCAACGAAAGATCAAGCGGGGCAAGGTAATCGGGAAAGATGGTGATGACGTCGAGCTGCATCGTCATACCTCGGGCAGGTCGAGCAGGCCGGGTGGTGCGTCCACGACGATCCGGCCGCCGTCGATGTCGACCTCCGGGACGATCTGCTCCACGAAAGGCACGTACCCGGTGGCGCCGCCGACCAGGCGCACCTCGAGCAGATCCTGCGCGGGCCGGTCGTGCAACTCGGCCACGGTGCCCAGTTCCCTGCCCTGCGGGTCGACGACGGTCAGACCGATGAGGTCGTCGGCGTACCAGGCGTCGTCCTCGTCGGCGTCGTCCTGCGCGTCGACCAGCAGCTGGGTGCCGCGCAGTTGCTCCGCCGCCGTGCGGTCCGTGGCCTCGTCGAAGGCCAGCAGGTGGATGCCGTTGTGCAGTCGATGTGTGCGCAGCGTGAGCGGCCCGCGTGCCGCCGGATCGGTGCGGAAGCTCGCCCCGACGACGAAGCGCTCCTCCGGTGCATCGGTGTGCACCCGCACCGTGACCTCGCCCTTGAGCCCGTGCGGCTTGCCGATGCGCGCCACCACCAAGTCGTCACCCGCCGTCATCGTGCGGCCTCCGTGCGCGCATCCGCCCAGCTGCCCGCGCGCATGACGCGCTGGACCGCGTGCCGGTCGTCGAGCACGACCAGATCGGCTCGTGCGCCGGGGACGATCGCGCCGCGGTCGGTCAGCCCGATGGCCCGCGCCGGATTGGCGGCGGCCGCCGCCGCTGCCTGCTGCACCGTGACGCCGTCACGGATCGCGCGCGCGAAAGCGCTGTCCATCGTCAACGAGCTGCCGGCCAGGGAGCCGTTTGCCAGCCGGGCCGCGCCGTCGCGGACCCACACTCGTTGGCCACCGAGGTCGTACTCGCCGTCCCCGACACCGGTCGCGTCGATCGCGTCGGTGATCAGCACCAGGCGATCAGCACCTCGCGCCAGCACCTCGCGCAGCACGGCCGGATGCAGGTGGATGCCGTCGTTGATCGTCTCGCACGGCACTCCGGCGTCCAGACTCGCCAGCACCGGCCCCGGCTCGCGGTGATGGATCGGCCGCATCCCGTTGAACAGGTGGGTCGCGAGGGTGGCGCCGCGGTCGAAGGCCGCACGGGCCTGTTCGTACGACGCGTCCGTGTGTCCGACCGCGGCCACGACGCCGGCAGCGACTGCAGCGTCGATCAGCTCGAGTGCGCCGGGCAACTCCGGTGCGATGGTGATGACCCGCAGATGCCCGCGGGCCGCATCGACCATGCGCGCGAACGCGTCGAGATCGGGGTCGCGCAGATGGTCGGGGTTCTGGGCGCCGCAGCGCACGTGGGAGAGGAACGGCCCCTCCAGGTGTGCGCCGGCGATCTCACCGGCGTCGGCCAGGTCGGCAGCCCAGCCCAGCTGCTCGCACAGGGCGTCCACCGGCGCGGTCACGAAGGACACCAGCGAGGTGGTGGTGCCGTGCCCGCGATGGAAGCGCACCGCGGCTGCCATGTCGTCGGCGGAGGCGCTCATGTCGTGCCCGCCACCACCGTGGACGTGTATGTCGACGAAGCCCGGCACCACCAGCGCGCCGGCCAGGGATTCGGCCTGCGCCGCAGCGGGTCCGGGACCGGCGACGACCGCGCTGATCCGGTCGCCCGCGATCCGCACGGCACCCTCGACGATCCCGTCCGGGGTCAGCACGCGGGCATCGGTCAGCACCAGTTCCGCCAGGTCATCCATGCGCTCCATCGAACACCACGGGCCAGGCACGCGGTGCGGCAGCGTCACCGACGCGCCCGAGTTGCACCAACCGCACCATTCAATGAACGAAACTGCGTTAAAGTACCGGCTATCGAGCACAAACCATCATCCGCCGTCACGATCGGCGATCCCGAACCGCGAAGGAGTCCGACCGTGTCGCACGTCGCCGCCGAAATCACCAGCCAGCCCGAGGTGTGGGCCCGCGCCGCCGAGGTCGCGGCGACTGCCGAGTCGATCGAGGCCATGCCGGCCGCCGGTGAACGCGTGGCCGTCGTCGGCTGCGGCACCTCCTGGTTCATGGCGCAGTCGGCCGCCGTGCTGCGCGAGCAGGCCGGCCAGGGCGAGACCGACGCCTTCGCCGCCTCGCAGTTCCCCGTCGGCCGCCGCTACGACCGCATCGTCGCGATCACCCGCTCGGGGACGACGACCGAGGTGATCGACCTGCTGCGCCGGCTCGGCCCGGACCAGCGCTCGACCGTCGTCACCACCGAGGCCGGGCACCCGGTCGTGCCGCTGGCCACCCATCACGTGCTGCTCGGCTTCGCCGACGAGCAGTCGGTGGTGCAGACCCGCTTCGCGACCAGCGTCCTCGCCTGGTGGCGGGCGGCGCTCGGCGAGGACCTCAGTGGCGCGATCGGCGACGCCGAACGCGAATTGGAGGCGCCCCTGGGCGATGAGCTGGTGCGCGCGACGCAGTTCAGCTTCCTGGGTGACGGTTGGACCGTCGGTCTGGCCAACGAGGCGGCGCTCAAACTGCGCGAGGCGTCCCAGACCTGGACGGAGTCCTACCCGGCCATGGAGTTCCGTCACGGACCGATCAGCATCGTCGACGAGCGTTCCGTCGTCTGGGTCTTCGGCCCGGTGCCGGACGGCCTGGCCGAGCAGGTCGCCGCGACCGGCGCTCGCTTCGTGCGCAGCGACGTCGACCCGATGGCGGCCCTCACCACCGCGCAGCGGGTCGCCGTCGCGCTCGCCGAGGCCTCCGGCAAGAACCCCGACGAGCCGCGGGCGTTGACGCGTTCGGTCGTCCTCCAGTGAGCCACGACCGGGCTGCGTCCGGTCCGGTCCTCGCGATCGATGTCGGCGGGACCTCGATCAAGGCGGCCGTCTTGGACGCCGACGGCGGCGAGCACCTGCGCAAGGCCGTGCACACGCCGTTCGCGCAGGGACCCGAGGCGATCCTGACAGCGCTGCGGGAGCTGGCGCACGAGCGCACGGCCGCTGCCGGCGCGGCGGGGATGCAGCTCGACGCCGCCGGTGTCGTGGTGCCGGGCGTGGTCGACACCGAGGCCGGTATCGCGCGCTACGCCAGCAACATCGGCTGGCGCGACGTACCGCTGGCCGACATCGTGGCAGACATCGTCAAGGCCCCCACTGCGGTCGGCCACGACGTACAGGCCGCCGGGCTCGCCGAGGCCACCCTCGGTGCCGCGCAAGGTGTCACCGACGCGCTCATCGTGGTCCTGGGCACGGGCGTCGCCGCCGTGGTGCTCTCCGGCGGGCAGCCGGTGCGCGGGGCGGCCGGCATACCGGGCGAGATCGGCCACATCCCGGCCGGCGACCTGCGAACCCGTTGCCGTTGCGGTGCTTTCGGCTGCCTGGAGATGTTCTCCTCGGCCCGCGGCGTCAGCCGGCTGTATGCCGAACGCACCGGCCGCACGCTCGACGCGCCCGAGGTGATCGCGCACCTCGACGAGGACCCGGACGCGGCCGCAGCGTGGCAGGAGGCGACCGACACCCTCGCCCGTGGCCTGGTGTGCGCTGCGCTGATCACCGACCCCGCGCGCATCGTGCTCGCCGGTGGACTGTCCCGGGCCGGCGACGCCCTGCTGACGCCGACGCGCGCCGCCTTCACCGCCGGTATGCCGTGGCGCTCCGCGCCCGAGCTGGTCACCTCGCCACTCGGCGGGCGAGCGGGCCTGCTCGGCGCGGGCATCCTGGCGCGGCGAGCCGCCGGAGCGCCGGCGTGATCGTCGCGGTCTGCCTCAACCCGGCCGTCGACGTGACCTACACCGTCGACGCGTTGCGACCCGGCGCCTCCCACCGGGTCGGGTCGGTGCGCCGCCGCGCCGGCGGCAAGGGCGTCAACGTCGCCGCCGTGCTGCATCAGCAGCAGGTCCCCGCGCTCGTCACCGGTCCGGTCGGCGGCAGCGCCGGCGACGAGCTCACCGCGGACCTGGCCGCCGCCGGGATCGATCACCGATTCAGTGCGATCGCCGGGGCGACCCGGCAGACGGTCACCGTGGTCGCTGCCGACCAGGCGACGGTGCTCAACGAACCCGGCCCCGAGTTGACTGCGGACGAATGGCGGGCCTTCACAACCTCTTTCGCCGACACTATCCGCGACGCGTCGGTCGTCACGCTGTCCGGCAGCCTCCCCCGCGGCGTGCGACCGACCGCGTATGCCGAGCTGATCACTCTCGCCCGCGAGCACCATACGGTCGTCGTCCTGGACTGTGACGGGCCGGCCCTGACCGCGGCCCTGCCGACCGCACCGCACCTGCTGAAGATCAACCACCACGAGGCGGCAGCCGCCACCGGCACGGACACCTCCACCGTCGACGGGTGCCTGGCAGCCGCCCACGCGCTCCACCAGCTCGGAGCGGTGGAGGTGGTCATCACCCGTGGTGCCGACGGTGTCGTCGCCCGCACCACCGCCGGCTGTTTCCTGGGCACCGACCACGACACGGTGTCCGGCAACCCGACCGGTGCCGGTGACGCCTTCACCGCCGGGCTCGCGGCCGCGACCGCGGACGGTGCGGCTTGGCCGGCACGGTTGCGCCAGGCGAGCGCCTGGGCGGCCGCCGCTGTCGCGATGCCGGTCGCCGGCCAGCTCGATCCCCGGACCGCCCAGCACCACCTGGCCACCACCGTCGTCGAGGAGCTTGCGCCATGACCCTGGCCACCACCGCGGATCTCGTTGTCGGAGCGCAGGATTCGGGCACCTGTGTCTTCGCCTTCAACGTCGTCACGCTGGAGCACGCCGAAGCGATCGCCGCGGGGGCCACTGCGGCCGGTCGCTCCTGCATCCTGCAGCTCAGTCACAACTCGATCCGGTTCCACCAGGACCCGGCACCGATCATGGCGGCAACCATCGCCGTCGCCCGGGCGACGCAGGTCCCACTCGCCATACATCTGGACCACATCACCGACGCCGACCTCGCGCTGCGCGCGGCGGACCTCGGCGCCAGTTCGGTGATGTTCGACGCCGGCGCACTCCCCTACGACGACAACGTCGCCGCCACCGCCGAGGTCACCCGCCGCGCACACGACGCGGGACTCTTCGTCGAGGCCGAACTCGGTTATGTCGGAGGCAAACCCGACGCCCCGGCGAGCGCGCACGCGGCCGGTGTGCGCACCGATCCCGACGAGGCCACCGCGTATGTCGTCGCCACCGGCGTCGACGCCCTCGCGGTCGCCGTGGGCAGCAGCCACGCGATGACCGACAAGTCGGCCTCCCTGGACCACGCACTGATCACCGCGCTCTGCGATGCGACCAGCACTCCGCTGGTGCTGCACGGGTCGTCCGGCGTCCCGGACGAGCAATTGCGTGCCGCGGTCGCGGCCGGCATGGTCAAGATCAACGTCGGCACCGCACTCAACATCGCCTTCACGACGGCAGTGCGCACTACCCTGGCCGGCACCGACAAGGTCGATCCGCGGCCCTACCTGGCTGCCGGGCGCGCCGCGATGGCCGCGGAGGTCGAGCGGCTGCTGCGCGCTATCTGAACGGCGCCGCGGATCAGGCCAGGATCACCTCGATGCCGGCCGCCTCGAACTCCCGCACGACGACCGGATCGGCGGCGTCATCGGTCAGGAGGGTGTCGATCCGGCCGGGCGGGCAGATCGTGCAGAACGCCCGCTTGCCCAGCTTCATGCTGTCGGCGACCACCACCACCCGTTGTGATCGGCTGGTCATCTCCTGGTTGATCTCACCTTCGTCGTCGTGCCGCGTCGCCGCGCCATACCGTGCGGACACCGCGTCCACGCCGATGAAGCACAGGTCGATCGTCATCGCCTCGATCACCGGGCGCGCGAAATGGCCCACCAACTCAAAGGATTGGGGACGTATGACGCCGCCGATCACAACCACCTTCAGCTGGCGCCGGACGGCCAGGTCACTGGCGATGTTGAGCGCATTGGTGACCACGGTCAGCGAGTTGAGGGCGCCGTCCTCCCCCTCCGCCAGGTCCGCCCGGGACGACAGGCTGCGGGCGACCTCGGTCGTCGTCGTGCCGCCGTTGAAGCCGACGACCGACTGCGGTTCGATCAGCTCGGCGGCCCGGTCGGCGATGCGACGCTTCTGGTCGGACTGCCGGGCGTTCTTGTAGCGCAGGGGCAGGTCGTAGCTGACCGACCCGGCGACCGCGCCGCCGCGGGTACGGGAGATCAGTTGCTGGTCGGCCAGGTCGTCCAGGTCGCGCCGCGCCGTAGCCGGGGAGACGCCGAAGTCGTGCACCAGTTGATCGACGTCGATGGAGCCGTCCTGCGCGATGCGCTCCAAGATGGCGTTGAACCGCTCATGCTTGCGCACGCACCACTCCTTTGACGATTTTTGCTCCTGAACCCGAAGTTTGCGTCAAAACACTGCACTTGTCGAGTCAGGTCCGCGCATCGGGCCCGCCCATGCGCTGCAGGTGTGCCGAAGGGGTATGCCGCGAGCGATGCTCACGACATACCCCTTCGACATACAGCTGTGCGGTGGTGGCCTCAGCGGTCGGTGTCCACGATGTCCACGCGCACGTTCTTGCCACCGGCCAGCGCCTTGACGACCTCACGCAGAGCCGAGGCGGTGCGACCGGAGCGGCCGATCACCCGGCCGAGGTCGTCCGGGTGCACGCGAACCTCGAGCAGTTCGCCGCGCCGCCCGTCGGTGTGGCGCACGGTCACGTCCTCGTCGTGGTCGACGATGCCCTTGACCAGGTGCTCCAGCGCTTCCTCCAGCACGGGCTCAGCCCTCGGAGGTGGTGTCCGCAGCAGCGTCGGCTGCGGGAGCCTGGTCGGCCTCGACCGCGGCGCTCTCCTCAGTCTTGGCCTCGGCCTTCGGCTCGGCCTTCTTACGCGTGGTCGTCGCCGAGCCCTTGCCCGAGTCGTCGGCGGCGTTCTGCGCGGCGGCCAGGGCGGCCTCGTAGAGAGCCTTCTTGTCCGGCTTCGGAGCGGCGACCTTCAGGGTGCCCTCGGCGCCCGGCTCGCCCTTGAACTTCTGCCAGTCACCGGTGACCTTGAGGATGGCGGCAACCTGCTCGGTCGGCTGCGCGCCGACGCCCAGCCAGTACTGGGCGCGCTCGGAGTCCAGCTTGATGAAGCTCGGCTCCTCCTTGGGGTGGTACAGACCGATCTCCTCGATCGCACGACCGTCGCGCTTGGTGCGCGAGTCCATGACGACGATGCGGTACTGGGCGTTGCGGATGGCGCCGAAGCGCTTCAAACGGATCTTGACGGCCACGTGTGTGGTCTCCTTCGACATGATGGAGAGCAGCGGCGAGACCGGGGTGGGGACACACCGGGGAGCCGTTGCTCGGGGGTAGGCGTGCGGCACCGTCGGTGAGAGGGCCTTCGGGCGCACGGGTACGCGCCTCATTCTGCCAGAGCCCGCGCCGGCTGCCCAATCGGCGGCCAACCAACTGACCGAGAGGAGCACCAACTGACCGAGGGGACCACCGAATTGAGCGGATTCCGTACGCCTTTCGGTCGTTCGGTACTCCTCTCGATCAGTGCCTGTGGACAACTTCTGCGAGCATCAGCGCGTCGGCGCCAGGCTGTCGTCGTATGAACGCCCTCCAACACCTGGCGCAGGACGCCGAGTCGAAGTTCCATCCCGACGAGCTGGCGTCCTACATCCGTCGACGTGCGGCGGAGGTACGACGGCTACGCGCGCTCTTCGCTGCCACGTCCATGGAAAAGCTCGCACTGAGCACAACACTCGGGCCGTATGGCGAGACGGACCCCGGCTCGTGGACCCGGCTGAGACAAGCGGCATTCGTGGCGGGTGACCTGACCCGCCATGACGAGCAGGAGCGCGCCATCCTGTTGGCCATCGCGATGCACCATGCGGCGAAGAAGCCCCCGATCTTCAGTCACGGCACGGCCAGAGCGATCTTGGATCTGCCGTCGATCGGCCGGAGTGCGCAACTCATCGAGTGTGCGAAACCTCCGGGCGGATCCGGGAGGTCACCTCAGGCACGCCGGCGGCGGACGTCGATCGTGCCGACCTGCCTGGCGGTGGACGCGTTGCTGGTCACCACCATCGACCGCACGGTCATCGACAGTGCTCGGGAGCGGAGCCTCGAGTCGGCCGTGACCACTGCCGACGCCGCGCTCCATCGTGAGCTGGCCGATGCCGGATCGCTCCTCGCGCAGGCTCGCGCGCTGCCGAAGGGATCGCGCGGATGCAAGATGGCGGAGTTGGCGATGTGTCTTGCTGACGGTCGGTCCGAGTCTCCGCTGGAATCGCTGAGCCGAACCCGCATGTTCCAGCTGGGACTGCCGATGCCGGAGTTGCAGGTCGTCTTCGACGACGCGGCCGGGTTCATCGGCAGAGTCGACTTCTTCTGGCCTCAGCTCGGCATCATCGGCGAAGCCGACGGCCGGATGAAATTTCGCGTGGCCGACGGGCTCAGTGGTCGCGAGGCGGAGGAGGCCGTATGGCGGGCCAAGCGCCGCGACGACCGCCTCGTCCGGCACCCCGACGTGCGGAAGGTCGGCCATTGGGACTGGGGCGAAGCGCTCGACTCGACGAAATTCGCGCAAGTGTTGGGAGATCTCGGGGTGCACGCGGTAGGCGACAGCGGCTGGCCGGTGCCCGACGGACCACTACCCAGACGATCACGGGCGGTCTTCCGCTGACGTGCGCACCCGCGGGCCCTCCGACCGAGAGGAGTATCTACGGACCGAGAGGAGTATCGAATCGACCGAAATCCGTACTCCGCTCGGTCAATCGGTGCTCCTCTCGGTCAGTGTGTGGCGCGGTCGGTCATGTTGGACGGGTCGGTCAGTGTTTGGACGGGTCGGTCAGTGTTTGGACGGGTCGGCGATCTGCCCGAGGAAGAGCGGCGCACCCGTCTGGGTGTCATGGATCACGAAGAAGAACGCCCGATCGAGGGTGATCCGCTTCGGCAGTTGCGAGGGGACGGCACCGATCTGCATACCGACCCCGGTGGCCGCGGCGGCCTCGGTGCCGTGCTGGTCGACCTTCACCACGGACTGGTGGGTGACCGAACCGATCATGATGTCGCCCGGGTTGCCGGCGATGCCGGACAGGTCCGCCCGCCCGGTGAAGAGCCGGCGGACGCCGAGCGCCTGCAGGGCCTCGACCAGCTGGGCACGGGTGTCGATGGAGAACGGCGGCATGGTCAGCGTCACCTTCCCGTCGGCCTTGCCCTGGACCGCCTTGGGCAGCACGGTCGCCAAGGCGGTGCGTATGGCGCCGAACGCGCCCTTCGCGGGCAGGATGACCGTCATCGCGAGTCCGCCACCGACATACGGGATGGTGACGCTCTGCCAGTTGTCCCCCACCGCCACCGGCATGAGCGCCTTGGCGGTCATGAACGGCACCTTCACCTGCGCGCCGGCGGCCGTGGTGAACGGCCGCGGCGCGGACGGGTCGCCGAACTCCTCCTGCCAGGACGCCTTCAGGTAGAGCGCGTTGACCAGTTCCAGGCGGGTGGCGGGCGTGACCTGGGCCGGCGAGAGCAGGTCCGGGATGAGACCGTGGGTACGTTTGCTGACCCACCCGTTGATCTCCTGCAGCGCGCCGGTCGCGTCGTGCTGGTAGTCCACGACGTGCAGCTGCGCGGCATACCCCGTGGCGAGCTCGCGCAGGTAGTCCTTGCGCACCGCGAGTGTCTTGTCCGGCCACAAGGAGTTGGCCCCTCGCACGACCGCGGCGGTCTTGGAGCGCTGATCACTGTCCTTGACCGCCTGGGCGACGGCCGCGTCGATGGCGGTGACGTTGCCCGCCTGCCGCTGCTGATCCCCGCCGAGCGCCTTGTCCAGTTGCTGCCGGCTGATGCCGCGGGCACCGGCGTCGGTCATCGCCAGCGCGGCGTAGACCGAGTAGGGGCTGAGCGAGCCGTTGTCCGTCGCGCCGATCGTGGCGGTCTTCAGCAGCAGCCGCACACCGAAGTCGGTCAGGTCCGCACCGGCGCGGGCATTCGGCCCCGGGGTCATCCGGGCCGCGTCGACCGCGAGTACGCCGTCGGCGGCCGGAGCCACGGTCTGCCGCGAATCGCCTGTGCTCCCAGTGGGTTTCGTGCCCGTTCCGGTGCGTTCGGACGAGGGGCGGGCGGTCGACGAACAGCCGGCCAGGGCCGTCCCCAAAGACACCAGCGCGAGAGATTGCAGAGCCTGCCGACGGTTCATGTGTGCCCCTTCGTTGACGTGTCCGAGCTGCTGAAGGAAAGACGTCGACACCCTGCGCGAGGTTGCGTTCGGACCGGTCGCGGTTCATCACCGGCAGGTAACAATCGTCTTCAGAATTTGGATATGTGTCCAATCTATGGTCCGGTGGTGAGGCCCGGCCACCGTCATCCCGGCCGGTTCACACTGTTCCAGCAGGAGGAATATCGGCGTGTCGGTGCTTGAGGCGCAACACCTGTACAAGATCTTCGGTCGACGGCCGGACGAGGTGGTGAAGCGGCTCGCAGCGGGCGCCGACGCCGCGGAACTGCGCGAGAAGTATGGCGCCACACCCGCCGTCATCGACGCATCGTTCGAGGTGCAGCAGGGCGAGATCTTCGTGGTGATGGGACTGTCCGGATCGGGCAAGTCGACGCTCATCCGGATGCTCAACGGGCTGCACCCGCCGACCTCCGGCAAGGTGCTCGTCCACGGTGCGGACATCAGCGCGATGGGCGGCAACCAACTGCGCCAGACCCGGCGCGAGCACATCAGCATGGTCTTCCAGCACTTCGCGCTCTTCCCGCACCGCACGGTGCTGCAGAACGCGGCATACGGACTGAAGATCAAGGGCGTCCGCGACAAGGAGCGGCAGGAGAAGGCCCGCGAGGCCCTGAGCCTGGTCGGCCTGGACGGCTGGGCGGACCACAAGCCCGGTGAGCTCTCCGGCGGTATGCAGCAGCGGGTCGGCCTGGCCCGGGCGCTCGCCGCGCAGACCGACATCATGCTGATGGACGAGGCGTTCAGCGCCCTGGACCCGTTGATCCGCCGCGACATGCAGGATCAGCTGATCGAGCTGCAGCAGAAGCTGGGCAAGACCATCGTCTTCATCACCCACGACCTCAACGAGGCCATGCGCATTGGCGACCGCATCGCGATGATGCGCAACGGCCAGATCGTCCAGATCGGCACCGCCGAAGAGATCCTCACCGACCCCGCCAACGACTACGTCGCGCAGTTCATCGCCGACGTGGACCGCACCCGGGTGCTCACCGCCGGCTCGATCATGGAGCCGCCGGTCGCCACCCTCGGCGTCGGCAACGGGCCGAAGGCCGCACAGAAGCTGATGCGCGAACATCAGCAGGCCGGCCTGTATGTCGTCGGTCGCGACCGCACCCTGCAGGGCTACGTGATGGAGGAGACGGTCGCCACGCAGCGTGAGCTGCCGACCATCGAGTCGCTCGTGCAGCCGATCGAGACGGCGGTGTCGGTCGAGGAGCAGGCGGCGCACCTGTTCACACCCGCGGCCAGCGTGCGTCTGCCGCTGCCGGTCGTCGACGGCGAGAACAAGCTGCGCGGCGTCATACCGCGCGTGACGCTGCTGGCCGCGCTCGGTCAGGTGGACGGCCACGAGACGGCTACTCGTGACACCGATGCGCCGACGACCGAAAGGTCCGATGATGCTCCCGGCTTCGGGGCCGGCGCGACGACAGGAGGTGCCCTGTGAGCACGGTCGTGCCACGTATTCACCTGGGCGACTGGGCCAACGACGTCGTCGACTGGCTCGGCAACCACTGGGGCGGCTTCTTCGACGGCTTCGCCAACGTGCTCAACAGCCCGGTGAACTGGATCGCCGACGGCCTGGTGCACACGCCGATCATCGGCTTGGTCATCGCCTTCGCGGTCATCGCCTGGCTGGCGCGCGGCTGGAAAATGGCCGTCGCGACCGTGATCGGCTTCCTGCTGATCGACGGCTTCGATCAGTTCGCACCTGCGTTGCACACCTTGTCGCAGATCCTGGTCGGCAGCATCATCGCGATCGTCATCTCGATCCCGCTGGGCATCCTGAGCGCGCGGAACAAGCGGGTGGCCAGCGCGATCCGGCCCGTCCTGGACTTCATGCAGACGCTGCCTGCCTACGTCTACATCCTGCCGTGCCTGTTCCTGATGGGTATCGGCGCGGCGACCGCGGTGATCGCCACGGTGATCTTCGCGATGCCCCCGGGTGTGCGCTTGACCGAGTTGGGCATCCGGCAGGTCGATCAGGAGATGGTGGAGGCCGGCCAGGCGTTCGGCGCGACACCGCGTGAAGTGTTGCGCGGCGTCCAGCTGCCGTTGGCGTTGCCCAACATCATGGCCGGGATCAACCAGGTGATCATGCTGGCGCTGTCGATGGTGGTCATCGCCGGTGTCACCGGCGCGCCCGGCCTGGGCACCAACGTCTTCGCCGCGCTGTCCCGACTGGACGTCGGCATCGGCGCCGAGGCCGGCATCTCGGTCGTCATCCTGGCGATCTACCTGGACCGGGTCACCGACGGCTTCAGCAAGGGCGAGCTCGGCCTGGTCGCCGAGCTGCGCACGCTACGCCGCCGCAGCCGCGCGAACGCAGCGGTGACCAGCCCGTCGGCCGGCTGAACGTCCCCAGGTGCACCGGCCCGCAGACCAACACGAGTGGACGTGAACGGAAAGAGGAGAGACACACTGATGGAAAACACTCGACGAAACGTGCTCGGCGGCCTGGCCGCGCTCGGCGTGGGCGGCCTGCTCAGCGCCTGCGGCACCGCGGCGTCGTCCGGCGGCTCGAACGACTCCGGCAGCGGCTCCGGCGGTGACTCCGGCGGCAGTGGCGTCGGTGCGAAGGTGGGCCACAAGATCATCGGTATCGAGCCCGGCGCAGGACTGACGATGGCGACACAGCGGATGCTCAAGGCCTATGGCCTGTCGGACTGGACCCTGCAGACCTCGACCACCACCACGATGCTCGCTGCGCTGAAAAAGGCGGTCGACGACAAGAAGCCGATCATCGTCACCCTCTGGCGTCCGCACTGGGCCTACAGCGCGTTCCCGATCAAGGACCTGAAGGACCCCAAGGGGGCCATGGGCAAGCCCGACGGCATCTATGCCGTCGGCACCAAGAGCTTCGCCTCCGACTTCCCCGAGGTCGAGGCGATGCTGAAGAACTTCCACATGACCGATGCGGAGCTGGCCCCCCTGGAGGAGCAGGTCTTCCAGAAGCACAAGAGCAAGCCCGAAGCCGGTGTAGCTGCTTGGATGAAGGCGAACAAGAGCTTCGTCGACAAGTTGTCCGAGGGTGTCACCGCCAAGCCGGGCAAGAAGAGCATCCGGATCGGTTACATCAACTGGGACGAGGACGTCGCGACCACACTGATGTGGAAGAAGATCCTGGAGGGCAAGGGCTACTCGGTCAAGACGACCCAGATCTCCGACGCCGGCCCCGTCTACGTCGGCCTGGCCAAGGGTGACATCGATCTCTATCTCGACGCCTGGCTGCCGGCCACCCACAAGACGTATTGGGACAAGTACGGCGACAACCTGACCAAGATCGTCAAGTGGTACGACAGCGCGCCGTTGACGATCGCGGTCCCGAAGTACATGAAGATCGATTCGCTGGAGGACCTGAAGGCCTGATCCGCACTGCGGCGGCCGAGGAGGTCGTGCAGCTCCAGTGACCGTCCCGAGACGGGACGGACGTGCCGATGCGGGCGCGAAATCGACTGTCTACCGGGTGATTTCGCGCCCGCTTCGTGCGCTTGGTCACATCTGCGCCGCCCCGGCGAAAATCCACATGCGCCTGTCGGTGCATCCGCGTAGCGTTGACAGGCGATGACCACCACTGCTACCCGAGCCTCCGACGGCACCGTCACCCAGCCGCCGGCCGCTCCCCCACACGATCACCGTCGACAGCTCGGCTGGCGCCGCCTCGCCGGACTGTCCACGATCTTCACGCTGAGCGTGCTCATGGTCGGCACGGTCGCCCAGACCATGGGCACCGTCGTGGCCGGGCGGCTGGCCGCACACCCGACCAGGACCCTGGTCATCCTGCTGGCGGTGTGCGTCGTCGGCGGCGCGGTCCTCGACACCGTCGGCCGCTACTTCTGGGCCTCGATCATCGACCGGGCCGAGGGGGCGCTGCGCGCCGACCTGCTGGACGCCGCTCTGCACCAACCGCTTTCGGCGTTGTCGGAGCAGGCGGTCGGTGAAGTCCTCGACCGCGTCGACGACGACACGCACGAGGTCGGCACCCTGTTGCGCCAGCAGGTATGGCGATTGCTGCAGACCCTCGTCGCGCTGGTGCCGATGTGGCTGATCGCCGGCTTCACCTGGTGGCCGGCCTGGCTGCTCTTCCCGGCCATCGCCAGCGTGACCTTCCTGGTGATCAAGCCCAAGCTGGGCGAGCTCGCCCGCCGCAAGGTCGCCGAGGAGATCTCCTGGACCGACCACGCCGCCGCCCTCGAGGAGAGCATCGCCGGCGCCGACGACCTGCGTACCAGCCTCGGGCAGCCGTTCGCGATCGCGCGGCTGGCCCGCCTGTCGGCGACCATCCACGCACGCTTCAAGAGTGTGCTGGATCTGGAGTGGCTGCTGACCCTGCGGGCCAGCGTGCTGCTGCACGGCCTGCTGGCCGCCGTCGGTCTGGTCGGCATCGCGTTGGTGTCCGGCGGCGGCATGTCGATCGCCGCGGTGGTGACGCTGTTCTTGGTGACCACGACCTTCGTCGGCCAGATCGACATGACCGCTCGGCACCTGCCCGACCTGCAGACCGGCATCGGTGCCCTGATCCGGCTGCGGCAAATGCTGTCGGTCGAACCCGAGCCGGTCGGTGGCGCGGCCCTGCCCGACGCGCCCCTCGACATACGCCTGGACAACCTCGAATTCAGTTACGACGAGGGCTCGTTCGCACTGCAGGACCTCACGTTGCATGTCCCTGCCGGGCACACGGTGGCGCTGGTCGGACGGACCGGATCCGGCAAGTCGACACTCGCGTCGCTGCTGTCGCGGGCGGTGGAGCCGCCGGCCGGCATGGTCTTCCTCGGCGGCGCCGACGTCACGACCCTCGACCTGGCCCGGTTGCGCTCCTCGGTCGGCGTCGTCACCCAGCGCACCGAGCTGCTCGTCGGCACGCTGGCCGAGAACATCGCGCTCTTCGCCGACATACCGCGTGCGACGATCGTCGACGCCGTCGAGCGGCTCGGCCTGACCGACTGGGTCGACGGTCTGCCGGACGGCCTCGACACGGTGCTGGGCGCCAGCGGCACCTCCCTGTCGGCCGGTGAGGAACAGTTGGTCGCCTTCGCGCGCCTGCTGGTCCGGGACGTCCGGGTCGTCGTGCTGGACGAGGCGACCGCCCGGATGGACCCGCTCACCGAGCGACGCGTCGTCTCCGCTGCGGAGCATCTGCTCGCCGGCCGCACCGGTGTGCTGGTCGCCCACCGGCTGAGCACCATCGCCCGGGCCGACCAGGTGGCCGTGCTCGACCGCGGCCGGCTGGTGCAGAGCGGTCCGCGACAGAAGCTGACCACGGTCGAGGGGCCGTTCCGTTCCCTGCTCGAGGCGTCGGCCGCGCACGAGGTCGAGGAGCACGAGCAGCAGCGGGCCGAGCAGCACCACGGCGGCGCGCCGGACGGCGACCAGGTCGGTGGCCGGCGGCGTTCCGGGCCTGCGCCGGAGATCGTCGACCCCGGTCACGGACCGTCCCTGGCCCGCGGCGTCGCGCACGCGTTGCGCATCACCCCACGGTGGGGCGCGACGGCGATCGGCCTGTTCTTCGGCTCGGCACTGCTGGGTTCGCTCGGCGCCGTCACGGGCCTGGTGTGGGGCAATGCCGTCGAAGACCTGAAGAACGGCCATACGCCGACCACGCTCGGGGTGCTGCTCGTGGTGAGCCTGCTGGCCGGACCGGTGATGCTGTCCGAGGCGATCCGGCGTTACCCGCGCTGGTGGGTCGAAGTGCTGCTGCGCACCCGGATGTCGGTCCTCATCGGGCAGACCCGTGGTCACCGGCTGGCCAAGACCCCACCGGGCGAGGTCATGGGCCGCGCGCTGGACTCCGACCGGTTCGCGATGTATGCCGACCGGTGGGTCGACTTCATCAACGGCCTGCTGATCGCCGTGGTGACCGCCGTCATCGGTGGCACCGTGCTCGCCGGCCTGGTGCTGCTCGGAGTGATGGTCGGCGCCGCGGTCGCCTCGAGCGCGGGCCGGCCGATCGCCGGACGGTCGGCGGCCAAGGCGTCGGAGTCGCGTGCCAACTTCGGTCGTGCGCTCGTGTCGGCGTTGGAGTCGGCTCGGACGGTCAAGCTGGCCGCGCGCACGCCCGAGGTGCATCGGCACCTGCAGCGTGTCGACGGCGGGCGGGTCGATGCGGCGATCTCCGAGCACCGCGTGCGCGCCATCCTCGACGGTGTGCCGATCATCCTGGTGCAGGTGGGTGTCGTCGTGGCCTGGGCAGCCTTCTTCGAGGACGTGTGGGGCCTGGCGACCGCGATCCTGGTCGCCAATGCGGTGAGCGGGTTCGACTGGTTCGGCCGGGTCGCCGGGTCCGTGGTGACCGAGGCCCCGGGTGCGCGCGCCTGGCAGAAGGCGACCAGCCGGTTCGCCGGTGGCGTCGACCTGGTCAGCCTGTCCCCCGACATCAACCTGCTGGAGGGCACCGCGCCGACGCCGCCGCCGGTCAACCGGAACCCGTTGCAGGAGCTAACGGTTCGCGACTTCAGCGCCATACACGACGACGGGACGATCGGTGTGTCCGGCGTCGACCTGACGGTGCGGCGCGGCGAGTTCGTGCTGCTGCTGGGCCAGATCGGCTCGGGCAAGTCGAGCCTGCTCGGCTCGCTGGCGGGGCTGTTGTCCCACACCGGGTCGTTGCAGTGGAACCACGAGGAGATCGCCGACGCACAGGCCTTCCTCCGCCCGGCGCAGGTCGCGCACGTGGCGCAGGTGCCCCGCGTGCTGTCCGGCACCTTCGCCGACAACGTGCAGCTCGGGCACTCCGACCGCCCGTTCACCGGACCGGTCGCCACGGCCCGACTGGCACCCGACGTCGACGCGGCCGGCGGTCCCGACTCGGTGATCGGTCACCGCGGCGTGCGACTGTCCGGCGGGCAGGTGCAGCGTCTCGCGCTGGCCCGCGCGCTGGCGACGGAGAGCGAGTTGCTGCTGGCCGACGACGTGTCGAGTGCGCTGGACGCCAGCACCGAGATCGAGTTGTGGGCCGCCCTGCGCGAGCGGCACACCACGGTAATCGGCGCCACCTCCAAGCGCGCCGCGCTGGCCCAGGCCGACCGGGTCGTCGTGCTCGTCGACGGTGCGGTCACCGACATCGGCCCGTGGTCCCAATTGCGTCCCCGCTGGGATCACCTGGCCGGCTGAGCGTCATACAACAGGCCGACCAGCGAACGGCCCGGCGGGAGTTGTCCCGCCGGGCCGTGGTGCCGTGTTGGTGATGACCGCAGCGTCCGTTCCGGCGACCGTTGCCGGTGAGGTACGCGTTCGACCCGAAACCAGCGTACGTTCCGGCGATCGTTGCCGGTTGAGCGCGCGTCAGACTCCGGTGCTCGCGTGCCGCTCCAGGAAGCGGTAGACCTCGGTGTCGTCCACGCCGGGGAAGACGCCCGGCGGCATCGCCGCCAGCAGGTGTGAGTGCACGCGCGCCGACGGCCATGCCTGCCCCGACCACCGGGCCGCCAGGGCACCCGGCGGCTGGTTGCAGCAGCTCGGGTCGGGGCAGCGGGACACCGCGCGTTCGGTCGTCTCGCGCCCGCGCATCCACTTGACGTGCTGGTAGGGCACGCCGACGTTGACCGCGAAGAGGCCGTCCTTGGTCCGGTCCACGACAGCGGTGCACCAGTACGTGCCCGACCGAGTGTCGGTGTAGGCCTGGTAGGCCTGGGAGAGGTCGGGCTGCTCGAAAACGCGCCGCGCGGTCCACGAGCGGCATACGCGTTGTCCCTCGATCGCGCCGGTCGGGTCGGCGGGGAAGCGCACGCCGTCGTTCTCGTACGCCTTGTAGACGACACCGTCCTGACTGATCCGCATGAAGTGCACCGGCAGCCCCAGATGCCGCGTGGCCAGGTTGGTGAAGCGGTGTGCCGCGGTCTCGTAGGAGACCGCGTAGGCGTCGCGCAGGTCCTCGATGGCGATGTCCTTGTCGGCCTTGGCACGCCGCAGGAAGTCGACCGTCTCGTGCTCCGGCATCAGCAGCGCCGCCGCGAAGTAGTTGATCTCCACCCGCTGCGACAGGAACTCGGCGTAGTCGGCCGGCGGCTGGTGTCCGAGGATCAGGTGCCCGACCGCGTGCAACGCCAGCGATCGCGAATCATGTTGCCCTGCCTCGGGTTGCGGCAGGTAGATGCGGTGGTTGTGCAGATCGGTGACCGTGCGCGTGGAGCCGGGTAGGTCCGAGGTGTGCACGAGTTTGTAGCCCAGGTGTGCGGCGATCCGGTCGACCGCCGCGCGGCTGATCGGGCCACCCGGATGGTGGATGGCCGCCAATAACTTTCCGGCCTCCTCCTCGATGTCGCCGAAGTAGTTGTCGGCGGCGCGCATGCGCTCGCGCAGCTGTGCGTTGGCGCGCCGGGCGTGCTCGGGCGTCGCCGCGCTGTCCGCTCGCGCCGACGCCATGGCCTCGTGCATGCCGACCAACGCCTCCAACGCCTCGGTCGGCAGCCGCGGACTCACCTTCACCCGTGGCAGCCCGAGCGCTTCGTATGACGGAAGGCGTTGCGCCCGCTCGAGCCGGATCTCCAGGGCCGCACGGCGACTCGGCGGCGCCGTCGACAGCAGGTCCGACAGCGGTGTGTCCAGTTCGGCGGCCAACGCCGAGATCACCGACAGGCGCGGCTCGCGCTTGCCGTTCTCGATCAGCGAGAGTGCCGAGGTCGACATACCGACGGCTTCGGCCACGTCACCCAACGTGCGGCCGGCCTCCTGGCGCACATGACGCACGCGACGCCCGACCGTCAGTGCGTCGGGAGCGTCGGCCGTCTCCTTGACGGCCTGTTTCGCGCGCGGACGGGTCAGCCGACCCGGATCGCGCTGGGGTGAGGCGGGTGTCACAGAGGTCATGTTTTTGACACATCCTTCGTCGAACACGGCAGTGAAACTCGCGGCATGGCACGACGTTATCGCAAATTTGGCAGTTTTTTATCCCGATCTCTCTGTCGACAGGGCTGGTGGTTACCCCAAAGTTGGACGCATCGAAGCACCACCGATCGCGAAAGGACCGCAGGAGCTATGAGCACCGAGCAGCAGCAGCCGAGCACCACCGATCAGGAAACCGCCCTGCAGAACGACTGGCACACCAACCCCCGCTGGGCCGGCGTCAAGCGCGACTACACCGCCGGCGATGTCATCAAGCTGCGCGGCACGGTGCAGGAGGAGTTCACCCTCGCCAAGCGTGGCGCCGAGCAGCTGTGGGACAAGCTGCACACCGAGGACTACGTCAACGCGCTCGGTGCTCTGACCGGCAACCAGGCGGTCCAGCAGGTCAAGGCCGGCCTCAAGGCCATCTACCTGTCCGGGTGGCAGGTCGCCGGTGACGCCAACCTCGCCGGGCAGACCTACCCGGACCAGTCGCTCTACCCGGCCAACTCCGTGCCGGCCGTCGTGCGGCGCATCAACAACGCGTTGCTGCGCGCCGACCAGATCGAGTTCTCCGAGGGCATCAAGACCGTCGACGAATGGATCGTGCCGATCGTCGCCGACGCCGAGGCCGGCTTCGGCGGGCCCCTCAACGCCTTCGAGCTGATGAAGAACATGATCGCGTCCGGCGCCGCGGGTGTGCACTGGGAGGACCAGCTGGCCTCGGAGAAGAAGTGTGGTCACCTCGGCGGCAAGGTGCTGATCCCGACCCAGCAGCACGTGCGCACCCTGAACGCCGCGCGCCTGGCCGCCGACGTCTCCGGCACTCCGTCGGTCATCATCGCCCGCACCGACGCAGAGGCGGCGACCCTGCTGACGGCCGACGTCGACGAGCGCGACCGTGAGTTCCTGACCGGCGAGCGCACCGCCGAGGGTTTCTACAAGGTCCGCAACGGCATCGAGCCGTGCATCGCGCGCGCGAAGGCGTATGCCGAGTACGCCGACCTGATCTGGATGGAGACCGGCACCCCGGACCTGGAACTGGCCAAGCAGTTCGCCGACGCCGTGCACCAGGACTTCCCCGACCAGATGCTGGCGTACAACTGCAGCCCGTCCTTCAACTGGAAGAAGCACCTGGACGACGACACGATCGCCAAGTTCCAGCGCGAGCTGGGCGCGATGGGCTTCAAGTTCCAGTTCATCACCCTGGCCGGCTTCCACGCGCTCAACTACTCGATGTTCGACCTGGCCCACGGTTACGCCCGCGAGCAGATGAAGGCGTACGTCGAACTGCAGGAGAAGGAGTTCGCGAGCGAGAGCCGCGGCTACACGGCGACCAAGCACCAGCGCGAGGTCGGCACCGGCTACTTCGACCTGGTCTCCACCGCCCTCAACCCCGACAGCGCCACCACCGCACTGAAGGGCTCCACCGAAGCCGCTCAGTTCTGAGGTTCCCCACTTACCCGGGTCTGCGCGGTCACCTGGCTCCGGCCGCGCAGGCTCGGGTAATCCCCTTCACGAAGTTCTCCGCTCGTACCTCGCTCCGATACTTCGCGCGGACGCCGAGTCCCAGAGCCGCTGTTTCACCGCATTTACAACGAACACCCCGTGATAGCAAGGCAATTCGCAACCCGGAAAGGACACCTGTCATGTGTGAGACCCACGGCACCCCAGTGGTGCACGGCACCCGACACGCACGCTTCGACCAGATCGTGACCCCGGAAGCGCTTGCCTTCGTAGCCACTCTCGACGGCGCGTTCGCCGGCCGCCGCGCCGAACTGCTCGCCGAACGCCGGCGCCGCGCCAAGGACATCGACGCCGGCGCCGACCTGGATTTCCTGCCGGAGACCGCCGCGATCCGTGCCGATCCGACCTGGAAGGTCGCGGCACCCGCGCCCGGGCTGTCCGACCGCCGGTGTGAGCTCATCGCCCCCGCCTCCCCGAGCACGGCCGCACACGCGATGAACTCGGGGGCGTCGACCTGGTTGGCGGACCTGGAGGACGGCGTCGCACCCTCCTGGCGCAACATCATCGACGGCCAGATCACCTTGTATGACGCCATCCGCGGCGACCTTCGCTACACCTCGTCGGAGGGCACGACGCTGACCACCGACGGTGACGGCCCGACCATCATCATGCGGCCGCGCGGCTGGCACTTGTGCGAGAAGCACATCACCATCGACGGGCGGCCGGTCTCCGCGTCGCTGTTCGACTTCGGCCTCTACTTCTTCCACAACGCGCAGCAGTTGATCGACAACGGCGCCGGACCCTACTTCTACCTGCCCAAGATCGAGTCGCACCTGGAAGCCCGGCTGTGGAACGACGTGTTCGTCCTCGCCCAGCGCGAGCTCGGCATACCGCAGGGCACCATCCGCGCGACGGTGCTGATCGAGACACTGCCGGCGGCGTTCGAGATGGACGAAATCCTCTACGAACTCCGTTCGCACTGCAGCGGATTGAACGCCGGCCGGTGGGACTACATCTTCAGCTACGTGCGCACCTTCGCCCACCGTGGTAACGAGTTCGTGCTGCCGGACCGCGACAAGGTCACCATGACGACGCCGATCCTGCGGTCGTTGACCCAGCTGCTGGTGGCCACCTGCCACAAGCGGTGGGCCTACGCCATCGGCGGTCCGGCCGCGGTCAACCCGACCGGTCAGGACGACCAGGCCCGGCACCGGGCCCTAACGCAGGTCACCGCCGAGAAGCAGCGGGAGGCGACCGAGGGCTTCGACGGCTCCTGGGTGGCGCACCCCGCGCTGGTGGAGACCTGCCTGGCGGCATACCGCAGCATCCTGGGCGAGCGCACCGACCAGCGCTCGCTGCGCCACGCGGTGGGCATCTCGGCACGCGACCTGGTCTCCCTGGAGGGCACGCAGCAGACGATCAGCCTGCACGGCGTGCGCACCAACGTGTCGGTGGCGCTGCGCTACCTGGCCGCGTGGGTCGACGGCAGGGGCGCGCTCACCATCGACAATCTGATGGAAGACGCTGCCACTGTTGAGATCTCGCGTGCCCAGCTGTGGCAGTGGCTGCACCACGAGTCGCAGCTGGCCGAGGGCCCGCAGGTCACCCGGGAGCTGCTGGACCGGGTCATCGACGAGGAGATCGGCAAGCTCACCCGTGGGCAGGACGACATGACCACGGCACGTTACGAAGCGGCCCGCGAGGTGCTCGAGTTCGTCGCACTGAGCGATTACCTGCCCGGCTTCTTCACCAACTACGCCTACGTCCGCTACCTCACCGAACAGGCGTTGCGGATGAAGCCGACCAGCCGGGAAGACTTGCGACAGTCCGAGCAGGTCCCGCCGACGGACGATTCGGCCGAGTCGGCTGCCTGACCCCAGCGGCACCGAGCGGCCCAGGACCCGCGGCATCGTTCGCCGGTTCCTGGGCCGCTGAGTGTGTTTGCGATCCTCCCGGCGCAGGCGTGCCGGGATGTGGGACGGTTGGCGGCATGACTGCACGTATGCCGAGCGAGACCTCCGCACAGGACCGCATCTGGATGGCCTTCCCGTCCCAGGGCTACACCCTCGGGGACACCGCGGCCGAGGCCGACGAGGCCCGCTCGACGTGGGCGGCCGTCGCGCACGCCGCGCTGGAGTTCGAGCCGGTGACCATGGTCGTGGACCCCGAGGACGCCGACGTCGCGCGACGCTACCTGTCGGCGGGGATCGATGTCGTCCACACTCCACTGGACGACGCGTGGATGCGCGACATGGGCCCCACGTTCGTGTATGACGACGGCGCGCTCGCCGGGGTGAACTGGATCTTCAACGGCTGGGGGGCGCAGGACTGGGCGACCTGGGACAAGGACGCGAAGGTCGCGGCATACGTCCTGGAGCAGGCGCAGGTGCCTCGGATCGACTCGCCGATCGTCAACGAGGGCGGCGGTTTCCACGTCGACGGCGAGGGCACGGTGCTGGTCACCGAGACCGTGCAACTGGACCCGGGACGCAACCCGGACGCCACCAAGGCGGACATCGAGGCCGAACTCGCCCGCACCATCGGCGCCACCCACGTGGTGTGGCTGCCCCGAGGTCTGACCCGCGACTCCCAACGGTTCGGCACCCGCGGGCACGTGGACATCGTGGCGGCGATCCCGTCCCCCGGAGTGCTGTTGCTGCACGACCAGCGCGATCCGGATCACCCGGATCACGCGGTCATGCGCGAGATCGAGGCGGCCCTGCAGCAGACCACCGACGCCGCGGGTCGCGCATGGGACATCCGCAAGGTGCCTGCGCCGGCCGTGCTCACCGACGACGAAGGGCCGGTCGACTACAGCTATCTCAATCACCTGGTGGTCAACGACGGGGTCATCGCGTGCTCGTTCGACGATGTCCACGACGAGGAGGCAGCCGCCGTGCTCGCCGACGCCTATCCGGGGCGAAGAGTGGTGACGGTCGACGCGCGACCGCTCTTCGCGCGCGGCGGTGGCGTGCACTGCATCACCCAGCAGCAACCGGTCACACCCGACGCCTCGTAGGGCCGCCGACCGCCAGGGTTCGGCCTGCCCCGATCAGCCCGCGAAGGCGGCTCGTGCGATCAGCGAGGCACGGGTCACGGTGCGGGCGTCCACCGGCCGCGACGTGTCGACGTCGATGCGACGGCCGAAGTCGAATGCGCCCGCGTTGCGGTCGATCCAGTCCCAGTCGAGATCCAGCTGCACGGCAGCGTCCGCGCCGTGGACCGCGTGCCGCCGGCCGGCGCGCACTCGGTCCTCGTGCCGACGGCGCGCGGTGGCGATCGGCAGGTCGCACCACACGTGCGGCACGGTGCGCGGATCGAAGCCGGCGCTGCGCAGTCCGTCTCTCACCAGTCGGTGATCGTCGGGCCACCAGATGCTCTCCACCACCCCACCCACCGGCGAGGCCGCCAGGAGGCGCCATACCAGCTCGCTCGCACCGGGGCCCAGCGGCGAACCGGCGCCGCCGGTGCCCTGCAGGGCCGGCCGCACCGACGGCGGGAGGAGGTCGAAGATCGTCTCCTTGACGGTGTCCTTGGCGAAGAGCGGCAGGCCGAGTTCGGCGGCGATGCGCGGCGCGAGGGTCGACTTGCCGGAGGCGGGAACGCCGTTGACAGCCACCACCATTCGCACCGGTCTGGAGGGAGCGTATGCCGCGGCCGGCCACTCGTCCCGGGTCAGTGCATGCATGACGTGGTCGCGCCACGCGGCGCCGTCCGCGCTCGGCAGCCACAGCATGTCGCGGACCAGCCCCTCGCGGCGGAAGCCCAGAGAGCGCAGCATGCCGGCCGAGGTGGCGTTGCCCGGGCGCACATTGGCCTCCAGGCGGTGCAGGCCCATCCCTTGCGGTGAGCCGGTGAACGCCAGGTTGATGATCTGCCGCAGTCCTTCGGCGAACAAGCCCCTGCCGACATACGGGTCGTAGGCGTCGTAGCCCAGCACACCGCTCTGGAAGCGGCCGCGAACCACGTTGGTGACATTGACCTTCCCGACGATGCCGTGGCTGCCCTCGGCGTCGGCCGCGTGGATCAGGAACGTGCGGTGTTCCTCACTCTGTCGCTCCAGGTGCCAGTTGATGTCATCGGGGTTGACGGGGTTCCAGACGCCGATGCGTGCGGCGGACTGCTGCACCGCCGTCCGGTATGCCGGGACGTCCTCCGGGCGCACCGTGTGCACCCAGACGCGTCGTCCGGAGGATCGCAACGGAGCAAGTCGCCAACTCACCCGAGCATCCTGCCAGGGTCGACGGCGTGATGTTCGGGCACGGCGTGGTCAGACCTGGCGGCCGCGCAGCACGATGTGGCGCGGATCGGCCAGCACGCCGACGTCCTGGCGTGGATCCGCCTGGTAGACCACGAAGTCCGCGCTCTCCCCCTCCTCGATCCCCGGCCGGCCGAGCCATTCGCGGGCTCCCCAGGTGGCGGCGCTGATCGCCTCGACGTTCGTCATGCCGGCGCGGGTCAACTCGGCAACCTCTGCCGCGGCGAGGCCGTGCGGGAGTTGCCCGCCGGCGTCGGTGCCGACCCAGATCGGCACGCCGGCCTCGTGCGCGGCGGCGATGGTGTCGTAGCGCCGGGCGTAGAGGTCGCGCATGTGCGCGCCGTATGCCGGGAACTTCGCCTCACCCGCCTCGGCGAACTGGGGGAAGTTCTCGATGTTCACCAGCGTCGGCACGATCGAAATGCCTTGCCGGGCGAACAGATCGATGGAATCGGGCTGGAGTCCGGTGGCGTGTTCGATGCAGTCGGTGCCGGCTGCTGCGAAGTCCAGCAGGGACTCCTCACCGAAGCAGTGCGCCGTCACCCGGGCACCCTCTTCGTGCGCGGCCTCGATGGCGGCCGCCAGCGCCTCGCGCGGCCAGCAGGGTGACAGGTCGCCACGGTCGCGATCGATCCAGTCACCGACCAGCTTGACCCAGCCGTCGCCGCGGCGGGCCTCCTGCCGCACGTAGGCGACGAGGTCCTCGGGCTCGATCTCGTGGGCGAAGTTGCGGATGTAGCGCTTGGTCCGGGCGATGTGCCGGCCGGCGCGAATGATGCGCGGCAGGTCCTCCCGATCGTCGATCCAGTGCGTGTCCACCGGCGAACCCGCGTCGCGCAGCAGGAGGGCGCCGGCCTCGCGCTCCCGCAGTGCGTGTTGCTCGGTCGTCGCCTTGTCGACGCCGCCGTGCGCCTCCAGCCCGACGTGGCAGTGGGCGTCGACCAGCCCGGGCAATGTGAATCCCTGCACCGTCTGGGCATTCTCAGTCGACTGCGGCGCGGTCCAGCTGATGCGGCCGTCCACCACCCACATCTCGTCGCGAACCTCGTCGGGACCGACCAGGATCTGGCCGGTCACGTGCAGCACCGGGGAGTCCATCGCCATACCGTCGACCCTATCCGTACTTCTGCGCCGAACCGGGCAGGTATGGCACATGTGCGGCATACGCTGACCACATGCGGGGGAAACGTGGGTCCGAGGATCACCTGGTGGAGTTCGTCGCCGCCCGGACTGCCGAATTGCACCGCACGGCATACCTGCTGACCGCTGATCAGGATCGTGCCGAACGCTTGGTCGCGGCCATCGTTGCTGGGCTGCGGCGCGACCGGGCCGCGCTCGGACAGGCTGGGACAGCGGCGCGGCAGCACATGGCCCGACTCGCCGCCGGTGCAACGGAGGCCGGTGGGTCGGCGACGCCCGTTATGCAGACGGAGGAACGCTTCACGGCGCTGTGGCGGTTGTCCCCGCGACAACGCGCCGTGCTGCTGCTGCGGTCGCTCGAGAGGTATGACGACCGCTCCACTGCACGTGAGCTGGTCCTTCCGGCCAACGCGGTCAGCCTGGCCGAGGCCGAGGCCGGTCAGGCGCTGGGACTGCCGCCGGACAGCGACCGGTGCCGGGCTCTGTTGACCGACTTCGCCCAGCAGGCCACCTGGCCCGAGCCCGCGGTGACCCTCGCCGCGGCGCAGACCACGCGGTCGCGGCGCCGCTCGCGCGGACGGTATGCCGCCGCAGCTGCGGTGCTGGCGATCACGGCGGCTGCGCCCATCTCGTCCCAGGTCGCACATGATCGGTGGCTGCACACACCGGCAGGCATCAACGCATTGCACGGCACGCACTTCCGCGCCTACGTGCAAGGCTACAAACTCGTTGACGTGCATCGGGTTCCGGCCGGTGCACGTCGACCGGTCGACGTCTCCTCGGGTCAAGTCATCGCTCTCGGCTGCGATCGACTCGACCCCACGTCCCAGGCGGGCTGGCCACGCATTCGCGACGCCGATGGACTGCAGGCCTACCCGTGCGCCAAGGAGACAAGCCATCGTTTTTATCTCTTCAGCCCGCACGGAACAGCCATGGTGTCAGCTCCCCACGGCGGGCATCAGGCGATCACGGTGGCGAGTTACCAGCCGGTTCCGTGGAACCGATACCCGGTCGTCACAGGCCATTTCGAGGTGGAGCACGACAGAAAGCTCGACCTCAGCTCGCCGGACTCGGACACCACGCCCATCCGCGCCGGTAGGACACGGACCTTACGCGGGACCAACGGCACCTTCATGACCACCGTGCAGCTCCCGCCCCCGGCGAAGAACACCGAACTCGTCATGAACGCACTGCTGTCACCCAGCACCACTGGCCAGTACAAGGTCACGATCGACGGTGACGTGCTTTCCGACTGCGCACCGATCGGTGCATCGTCCGACGGATGGTGTCGGCTGTATGACCGTTATGTGCCGCAGCTGCCCTTCGGTTCGATGTCGATGGTCGGGAGTCCGTCCGACCCCGATTCATCGCCGCGAACGGCGACGGTGCGGGTGCAGGTCCGCGACGCGCTCGGGCCGTGGAAGCTGCAGGTGCGCTACGACCGTTATCGCACTGCGAACTGAGCCCGCGGCGCGGCGGCGCGGCATACGCTGGCCGCATGCGGGGGCGAGAGCACCAGGACGAGCGGCTCGAGGAGTTCATCGCGGCCCGCACCCAGGATCTGCATCACGACGCCTACCAGCTGACCGCCGCGCAGGAAACCGCCGAACACCTGGTGGTCACGGTGCTGGCCGACATGCGCCGCGAGCACGTCGACCTGACCCGGGCCGGCGCCGACGCGCGGCTGCGGATGGCACGCGCCGCCGCTCGACACGATGCACCGACCCGGAGCGTCGACGTGTCGCAGCCGCCTCGACGTTTCCAGGTGCTGGCACGGCTCTCGCCCCGACAACGCGCCGTCCTTCTGGCACAGGTCGTCGACAACCATGACGAGCGGGAGACCGCCCGCGCGCTGGGCCTGTCCACCCGGTCCGTCACCGACACCCTCCGCTCGATCCCGTATGACGAACTACCCGGCGCATCCCCGCACTCCGGCGAACTACGGTCTCTACTGGAGGAATTCGGCGACCTCGCCACCACCCCGGGGCCGACCACCACCCTCACCGATGTGCGGGACGCACCACCGCCCGCACGACGCCCGCGGTGGACGTATGTCGCGGCGGCGCTGGTCGTCGTCCTGACGATCGCATCACTGGTGATCACGCAACGCTGGCACGACGATTGGCTGCGCAGCCCGGAAGGCTTGAACCGCGTGCACGGCACGCACTTCCCGGCATACACGCAGGGCTACCGGCTCGTCGACATCCACGAGATCGCCCCGGGGCCTGCGGTGCCCTTCACCGTGATCGGGGACGCAGCAGTCGCGGTCCAGTGTGCCGTGGACCGTCGGACGCCGACCTTCGTCGCAACGCTGACCAGCCAGTTGATCGGCACCTTCCAGGCGCAGTGCTCCGGCCGCCGGGCGGGCATGCATCTGGTCCCCGCGCGCGGGGACACCAGTGTCGCCATACATGACTATCGACGCCCGCGTTGGCCGGTGGCGGTCTACCGCAGGGTGCCATGGGATCAATACCCTGTGGTCACAACGGGTTTCGTCGTCGAGCACGATCAGACGCTGCACGGGGACGACCCGACGACGTCCAGCGGTTCTCCGCTGCAGCCGTCCTCCGCCGGGCACGTTCTGACCCTCGCCGGGAGCGCCGCCGGGCCGAACGGCACGTTCACCGGTCACCTCGCCATCCCGGCGGACGTCCCAGGGACGAACCTGGTGGTATCCGGCCTGCTCTCCCCCACCACCACCGGCCGTTTCAAGCTGGCGGTCGCCGGCCACACGCCATGGACGACATGCGGCGGACACGACCTGACCTACTACGCCGGCCGCACCAACACGTGGTGTGAGTTCGTCGACCGGCGGGTGCCGCAGGTGCCGTTCACCGTGTTCGAGCCGCCGGCGCCGAGCAGCCGCACGCTGCCGGTGACCCATCACCGTCGAGCACGCACGAGGTCCCTGGACACTGCAGATCGTCGCCGACCGCTACAAATTGGACAACGGCGCGGTCGACGACGGCGGGAACAACTGACGACGGTAGCGATCCTCTCGCCCGAAAGTCCCCTCTCACGAGAAAGTCACGACAGTAGCGATCCCCTCGCCCGAAAGTCCCCTCTCCCACGAGAAAGTCACGACAGTAGCGATCCCCTCGCCCGAAAGTCCCCTCTCCCGCGAGGAAGTGACGACAGTAGCGACCTTCTCGCCCGAACGGTGGCTCAGTCCTTGTCGGCGCCCGGGCCGAGGAACTTCTCGAAACCCTTGGGCAGCTTGAGGTTGGAGAAGTCCTGCTCCTCCTCCTGCTGACCGAAGGCGCTGCCCATCGCCTTGTCGCGTGCAGCGGTCGCCTTGTCCGCTGCCGCCTGCTCCTGCTGGGCGCGCTTGGCCGGGTTGCCGCTCTTGCCCTTCTTCTTCTTGGCCACCTGCTTGCCGCGCTTGCCGCCGCCACCGGGCATCCCCGGCATACCGGGCATGCCGCCGCCGCGGCGCATCTGACGCATCATCTTCTGCGCCTGGCCGAAACGCTCGAGCAACTGGTTGACCTCGGACACGGTCGTGCCGGCACCACCGGCGATGCGGGCCCGGCGCGAACCGTTGATCTGCTTGGGATGCGTGCGCTCGAAGGGGGTCATCGAGCGCACCATCGCCTCGACCCGGTCGAACTCCCTCTCGTCCAGGGCGTTCAGCTGGTCCTTCATGCCCGCCATGCCGGGCATCATGCCCATCAGCGCCTTGAGGTTGCCCATCTTCTTGATGGCCGCCATCTGCTGGAGGAAGTCATCGAAGGTGAAGTCCTCCTCGTCCATGAACTTGCGGGCCATCTCCGCGGCCTGCTGCCGGTCGAAGGCCTTCTCGGCCTGCTCGATCAGCGTGAGTATGTCGCCCATGTCCAGGATGCGCGATGCCATCCGGTCGGGGTGGAAGACCTCGATGTCCTTGGTCTGCTCACCGACCGAGGAGTACATGATCGGCCGCCCGGTGACCGACGCCACCGACAGCGCCGCACCGCCGCGCGCGTCACCGTCCAGCTTGGACAGCACGACACCGGTGAAGTCGACACCCTGCTGGAACGCGAGCGCCGTCTCGATGGCCGCCTGGCCGATCATCGCGTCGATCACGAACAGCACCTCGTCGGGCTGGATCGCCTCACGGATGTCGGCCGCCTGCTTCATCAGCGCCTCGTCCACCGCCAGGCGACCGGCGGTGTCGACGATCACCACGTCGTACTGCCGCACCTTGGCCTGACCCACACCCGCCTGGGCGACCCACACCGGGTCGCCGTACGACTGGGTGCCCTCGGCGGTGGCAGCGTCGTGCCCGCCCTCGTTGCCCCGCTCCGGAGCGAAGCACGGCACGCCGGCGCGCTCGGCGACGACCTCCAGCTGGGTGACCGCGTTGGGGCGCTGCAGGTCCGCTGCGACGAGCACCGGGAAGTGCCCCTTGTCGCGCAGGTGCCGCGCCAGCTTGCCGGCGAACGTCGTCTTACCCGAGCCCTGCAGGCCGGCCAGCATGATGACCGTCGGCGGCCGCTTGGCCAGCTGCAGCTCCCGGGTCTGACCGCCGAGGACCTCGATGAGTTCCTCGTTGACGATCTTGACGACCTGCTGCCCGGGGTTGAGCGCCTGGCTCACTTCCGCGCCCAGCGCCCGCTCCCGGACCCGCCCGGTGAACTCGCGCACCACCGGCGTCGCGACATCGGCGTCGATCAGCGCCAGCCGGATGTCGCGGATGGTGGAGTTGATATCGGACTCGGACAGGCGACCCTTGCCCCGGAGGTTCTTGAAGGTCGACGTCAGGCGGTCGGACAGGCTGTTGAACACGCAGGCAAGGTTAACCGACGCTCAGTGACTCATCCTCCGGCCGGCGCGCCATCGCACGCGTCGATCAGCGCCGCGATGATGCGTGCCACCTCCGGCGGCGCGGGCGGCCGGCCGTCGACGGGCACCGCGTAGAAAGTGTCGAGCGTTTGGCCGGCATACGTGGCCACGTGCGCCGATCGTATGGCGAGCCGGTGCGCGGCGAACGTCTCACCGAGATCGCCGAGCAGACCGGGACGGTCCTGCGCGCACACCTCGATGACCAGCGCATCCTCGGAGCCGGCCGGCACGAGCGTCGCCCGCGACGGCGGGGAGCCGTCTGCCCGGCGGGGCGGGGCGGTCGCCCGTTCTCGACGCGGCACCCCCTCACGCAGCCGCCGGCCCAGCTGCTCCGCGTCCGGCAGGTCGGCCAGCGGCGCCTCCACCCGCCAGGTGTTGTGCGCGATGCCGCCGGTCGTGCGGATCCGCGCGGCCCGCACCGACATACCGAATGACGCGAGCACGGCGGCACTGTGCGCGAACAGGCCGGGGCGGTCCCGGTCGGCAATTCGGACGATCGCTCCGGATGCGGTCGCAGTCACCAGCACGTATGGCGCACCGGCGCCGACCCGGGCGCGGATCTGCGCACCGAGCGGCTCGACGCACTCGGGCGCGGCCGAGTGCCGGCCGCTCAATGCGGCACGGCCGTGCTGCGCCAGCCGGTGAACGAGTTCGGCCCGCCAGGCGGTCCAGGCCTGCGGGCCGGCCGCGAGGGCGTCCGCCTCGGTCAGCGCCACGAGCAGCTCGAGCAGGTCGGCGCGTTCCGCCACGGCCGTCACGAGCGCGTGGACGGTCGCTGGGTCGTCCGGGTCCCGGCGGGTCGCGAGGTCCACGGCGGTGAGGTGCTCACGCACCAGCAGCTCCACCGTCCGCACGTCCTCCGGCGGGTAGCCCATCCGCCGCGCGACGTTGCCGGCGACCGGTGCCCCCTCGACCGCGTGGTCGTGCACGCCGGCGATCTTGCCGATGTCGTGCAGCAGTGCGGCGACCAGCAACAGATCCGGCCGCTGCACCCGGTGCCGCAACGCCGCGGCCCGCACCACCGTCTCGACGAGGTGCCGGTCGACGGTGTGCCGGTGCACCGGGTTGCGCTGCGGACGGCTGCGCACCGCCGCCCACTCCGGCAGCCAGGCACCCACGACACCGGCCAGGTCGAGCGTCTCCCAGACCTGCGGCAGGCCGGCGCCGGCCGCGAGCAGATCCACGAACGTCTCTCGGACCTGCTTCGGCCACGGGGCGGGCGGCATCGGCATCGGATCGGTGAGGTTCGCGACGGTGGCCGGCCCCAACGGCAGGCCGTGGCGGGCGGCGGCGCCGGCGGCACGCAGCACCGTCAGCGGACCACCACCACCGACCTCGCGGCGGCCGAGGACCACCTCACCGTCGTGCCGGTAGAGGCCGTGACCGAGCGGGTGCAGCACCGGCCGCCGGGGGCCGGTCCGCAGGGTGCGGGCACGTTGCGACTGGCCGGCCCGCCGGGCGGTGTCCTCCAGCGCATGGGCGATCGCGCGTCCGGCCTGCACGACCGAGGTGAGCAGGGCGTCGGCGTCGTCGTCGCCGAGCAGCGCGGCGACCGCGTCCTGCTCCTGGCGGGTGAGCCGGTCACGCCCGCGGCCGGTGACGACGTGCAACGCGTCCCGCACGTCCAGCAGCCGCGCGTAGGCGGTGTCCACCGCTCCGTGCGGCCGGTCCGCCAGCCAGGTCGCCGCGAGCGCCCGCAGCACCGTCATGTCGCGCAGCCCGCCGGCCGCCTCCTTCAGATCCGGCTCCAGGTCGTGGGTCAGGTCGCCGTGCCGGCGGTGCCGGGTCTGCACCGACTCCAGCAGTTCGGGCAGCCGTCGGCGGGAGTTCGCCCGCCAGTCGTGGGCGATGTCCTGCCGGACCTGGGCGACCAGCAACGGGTCGCCGTTGACGTGCTCGATGTCCAGCAGCCCGATGGCTGCGGTCAGGTCGTCGGCGGCGGTCGCCCGGCACTGCTTCGGCGTGCGCACACTGTGATCGAGGCGAATCCCCTTGTCCCACAACGGATACCACACACGGTCGGCGAATCCCGGCAGGTCGTGTGGTCCGCGACCGTCGTGCAACAGCACCACGTCGTAGTCGGACAACGGCCCGCTGTCCCCGCGGGCGATGCCGCCGATCACCGCCAGCGCGACACCCGCAGCCGGTGGCTGCGCCTCCTGCCAGACCTGTGCCAGCACTCCCCTGGTGTATGCCGTCAGGCGTGCCCGCCGACGCTGTCCCGCCCCGGCCGTGGCGAAGTCGCGGGTGCCGGCCAGGTCCAACCGTTCCCGGTCGACGCCCATGATCTCGATACGCTCCTTCGTCGCTACTCGATCGGCTGGAGAGTCGCTACTCGATCGGCTAGAGAGCCGAGTCGCCGTGCTCGCCGGTGCGAACCCGCACGACATCCTCGATCGGCAGCACCCAGACCTTGCCGTCGCCGATCCGCCCGGTCTGCGCGGTCTTGACGATGACATCCACCACGGTGCGGGCGTCCAGGTCCTCCACGACTACCTCGAGCCGGATCTTCGGCACGAAGTCCACGGCATACTCGGCGCCGCGGTAGACCTCGCTGTGCCCCCGCTGCCGGCCGTAGCCACTGGCTTCGCTGACCGTCATACCGCTGATGCCGTAGGCCTCCAGCGCCTCCTTCACCTCCTCGAGCCGGAACGGCTTGATGATCGCGGTGACGAGTTTCATGCCTGCACCTCTTCCTTGGTCGCCGTGCGGGCCGGCCGCTCCGGCCGGTGCCCGATCCGGCTGGCGGAGAAGACACTGCCGAAGTCGTATGCCGTTTCGGCGTGTTCGGCCTGGTCGATGCCCTCGGCCTCGTCCTCGGCGCTGATCCGCCAGCCCATCGTCACCTTCAGCGCGACGCCGATGACCGTGGTGACCACGCCGGTGTAGAGCAGCGCCACGCAGACGATGGCGAATTGCACGACCAGTTGGCGCCACTCGCCGTACGCCAGGCCCGTGCCACGGGCGAAGACGCCCAGCGACAGGGTGCCCCACAGGCCGGACACCAGATGGACGCCGACCACGTCGAGCGAGTCGTCGAAGCCGAACCGGAACTTCAGCCCGATCGCGTATGCCGACGCCACCCCCGCCACCGCTCCGACGCCGATCGCACCGAGCGGGGTGACGTTGCCACAGGCCGGTGTGATCGCGACCAGTCCGGCGACGATGCCGGACGCGGCACCGACCGACGTGGCGTGGCCGTCGCGCAGTTTCTCCAGCACCAGCCAGCCGATCATCGCGGCGCACGTCGCGACGGTGGTGTTGACCCACACCAGGGCGGCGGATTCGTTGGCGCCCAAGGCGGATCCGGCGTTGAAGCCATACCAGCCGAACCACAGGATGCCCGAGCCGAGCATCACCAGCGGCACGTTGTGCGGCCGCATCGGTGAGCTGCCGAATCCGGCGCGCTTGCCGATCAGCAGCGCCAGGACCAGACCGGCGATGCCCGCGTTGATGTGCACCACGGTCCCGCCGGCGAAATCGATGGGGGCCACTTTCGCCATACCGCCGGCCGTGCCGAAGAGTTTGGCGGCGATCCCGTCGGCCGATCCGGAGAGCAGGCCACCGCCCCAGACCATGTGCGCCAGCGGGAAATACGCCACGGTGACCCACAGCCCGGAGAACACCAGCCAGGTGGCGAACTTCGCCCGGTCGGCGATCGCGCCGCTGATCAGGGCGACGGTGATCGCGGCGAAGGTGAACTGGAATCCGGCGAACACCAGCGTCGGTATGCCGCCCGCCTGCAGCACGGTGCCGCCCGGCTCACCCGGCAGGAGACCGGACAGCCCGAAGAACTGGAACGGACCGGCGAAGATCCCGAGATGGTCGTGGGTGCCGAAGGACATCGAGTAGCCCCACAGCACATAGATGATCCCGATGACGCCCAGCGCTCCGAACGACATCATCATCATGTTGAGCACTCCGCGTGATCGCCCGAGTCCGCCGTAGAAGAGCGCGAGCCCGGGGATCGTCATGAAGAGCACCAGGGATGCCGAGATCAGCATCCAGGCCGTGTTGCCGGTGTCGAGTGTCGGTGGCGCCGCCGCCGACAACCCGTGCATCAAGGAGGTCATGCGAAAAACCTTGGCAACGGCCGGTTTCGGTCAGCGTCTCGTGCGTGTTACGGCCGTGTTGCGTGTTCGGCAGTGCGTTACCGGCAGGTTTCGCTCGCCGCGCATAATGGCGGTATGACGTCCCTCGTGCTGCCCGGCCCGGTGCGCCGCATGCACGACGCGGTGCGGCATCGAGCCGCCGTACAACTGCGCGAGCGGGTGGCGGGTGAGGACGCGCAGCGGCGCGCGGACGGCATCTGGGGCAAGCCGGGGCAGCGCTGGTTCAGCCCCGATGACCCGATCTGGCGGGTGCACCTGGATGCGTCCATGTTCGTCGCCGGGATCCGCGCACTGCTGTTGCAGTCGTTGCATCCGCTGGCGATGGCCGGGGTCGACCAGCACTCCAACTATCGCGACGACCCGTGGGGTCGGCTGCAGCAGACCAGCAACTTCATCTCCACCACGACGTTCGGCACCATCCCGGACGCGGAGCGCCTCCTGGCGCGGGTGCGCGGCATCCACCGGCGAGTGCACGGCACCTTCGAGGGCGTCGACTACCGCGCCGACGATCCGCACCTGCTGGCCTGGGTGCATGCGGCGGAGGCCGACAGCTTCCTGACCTGCTATCGCGCCTTCGGTGGCAGCACGCTCAGCGACGCCGAGGCCGACACGTATGTCGCTCAGATCGGCTCCGTGTCGAGTCGGCTCGGTTTCGGCGACGCTCCAGCCAGCGTCGCGTCGCTGCGCGAGACGCTCGCGTCATACCGCCCGCAACTGCGGGCGACGCCGGCCGCGCGCGAGGCGCTGCGCTTCATCCTGTGGGAGCCGCCCCTGCCACCGACCGCACGGCCGGGCTACCTGAGCCTGGTCGCCGGCGCCATCGGGACCCTCCCGCCATACGCCCGCCGGATGCTGGGCCTGCGGACGCCGCCGGGCGGGGCGGCGTTGCTGCGCGGGGTCGGCGTCGCCGGCGCCAAGGGCGTGCGCTGGATGCTGGCCGACCCGCAGGTGCAGGCCGACCGCCGCGTCAACCAGGCCGCTGAGGCTTTCCGCGACTCCTGACCAGGTATGGCGACAGCGCAGGTCAGGTGACGGCAGAACGAGCCCACTCGCGATGGAGCGACGACTGAGAAGGGTCGGGACACACAACGAACTTGTTCGTGTGCGTCCCGACCCTTCTCGCGAGGAGCGAAATCAGAAGACTCAGTCCAGGACGGCGTTGACGAAGGCCTCGGGGTCGAAGGGCGCCAGGTCGTCGGCGCCTTCGCCCAGGCCCACCAGCTTCACCGGGACACCGAGCTCACGCTGCACCAGCACCACGATGCCGCCCTTGGCGGTGCCGTCCAGCTTGGTGAGCACGACGCCGGTGACGTCGACGGCCTGCGCGAAGATCTCCGCCTGGCGCATGCCGTTCTGACCGGTGGTCGCATCCAGCACCAGCAGGCACTCGTCGATCGGGCTCTGCTTCTCGATGACCCGCTTGACCTTGGCCAGCTCGTCCATCAGGCCGACCTTGTTGTGCAGCCGCCCGGCGGTGTCGATCAGCACGACGTCGACCTCGCCCTCGGCGCCCGCCTTCACCGCGTCGAACGCCACGGCCGCCGGATCGGCGCCCTCCTTGTCGGAGCGCACCGTCGGCACACCGACGCGGGCGCCCCAGGTCTCCAGCTGATCCGCCGCGGCGGCGCGGAAGGTGTCCGCCGCGCCCAGGATGACGTCCTTGTCCTCGGCCACCAGCACGCGGGCCAGCTTGCCGACGGTGGTGGTCTTGCCGGTGCCGTTGACGCCGACGACCATGATGACGGCCGGGCGGTCGCCGACCCGGGTGCCGGCAATACGGCGGTCCATGTCCGGACCGACCTGCGCCAGCAGCTCTTCGTGCAGCCAGCGCTCGAGTTGTTCGCTGCTGGGCGCACCCTCAACCTGCACTCGACGTTTCAGCCCGTCGACGATCTCGGTGGTGGCCGCGACGCCGAGGTCGGCGCCGAGCAGAGTGTCCTCGACCTCTTCCCAGACCGCGTCGTCCAAGCGGTCGCCCGAGAGCGCGGAGAGCAGGCCCTTGCCGAGCGCATTGTTGGAGCCGGCCAGCCGCGAACGCAGTCGCGTCATACGACCGCGCGCCGACTCGGGGCGTTCGATCCCCGGCTCGGCCGGAGCTTCGGCCAACGCCTGCTCGGCGGCGGCGAAGTCCGCCTCGGTCGGCGCTTGGTCGGCCGGCGTTGCGGCCTCGGCAGCCGGTGGTTCCTCCTGCTGCGGTGCGGGCGGCTGCGGCGCCCCGCCCTTCCCGGTGTCGATCGTCGCCGTGCTGCTCGGCTTGTAGGTATTGGCGCCGCGGGTCTTCGCCTCCCGCGCGGGCGGCGGGGCTACCGGCGGCGCCGACTTCTTACCGCCACCGCGCAGATAGCCGACGAGCAGGCCGAGACCGGCGAGGACGACGACCGTGATGATGACAAGGATTTCCCAGAGCTGGTCCACGCCGGACATCATCCCAAATCGCTCAGCGGTCCGGGCGCGGTGTCACCCCCGGGTGCGGCGATCGCGCCGCCGGCGCGGATCGCCCGGCGTGTCACTCTGCCGAGTGGCCGGAGTCGGACTCCGCGCCGGTGTCGGCCTCCACCTTCCCCCGTCGCCGCTCGGTCACCGAGCTGACCATGCCCTCGGCCCGCTCGGTCAGGAGTTCACGGCCCTCGCGTCGAGCGGGCACGGCGACCAGGCCGATCACCGTCCCTGCGAGCGCAACACCGACAACGAGCGCCAGGATCAACCACACCATGGCTCGATTGTCGCGTCCGAAGCTGTGATTTCCAAAGCAAAACCCTTGGTATGGCGCGGCGATTCGCCGACTTGCCGCCCGAGTTGTCGAGGAAGGTGCGCCACCCTGCGCCCTTCGTTACCCTCGTCCGGACGCACCCCGACCAGAAGGATCATCCCGTTGACCAACTATCCGAACGACCCCAACCAGCCCGGCGGCTACGGCGAGCAGCCCAAGGAGGGCTCCGGCGACGGTTCGGGATATCCCCAGTACGGCGCACCGCAGGGTGATCCCCAGTACGGCGCACCCCAGGGCACGCCGCAGTACGGCGCCGCACCCTACGGTTCCCCGCAGCACGGCGCCCCGCAGCAGGGCGGCCCCTACGGTGCGCCGATGCAGCAGGAGCACGACAAGTCGACGCTGATCCTGGTGCTGGGCATCCTGAGCCTGGTCTGCTGTGGTCTGTTCACCGGCATCCCGGCGATCATCATGGGCCGTCAGGCCATGCAGCAGATCGACTCCTCCGGCGGCATGCTGAGCGGTCGCGGCAAGGTCCAGGCCGGCTTCATCTGCGGCATCATCGGCACCGTCTGGACGGTCATCGCGGCCATCGTCCGCCTCGCGGGCTGACGCCATACGCGCGGAAGGGGCCGGTCACCGTCTCGGTGACCGGCCCCTTTCCAATGGTCGCAGCCGGATGCCGTCAGCCCTGGTAGAGCCAGTGCCCCCAGGGCGTCCAGCGGAAGACGGTGAAGGCGATCATGACGGTCGCGAAGATCGCGGTCGGGACCTTCGGTGTCGTGAGCAGCACCGCGGCGGCATCCCCGCGCGCCCGCCGCATCAGCCAGCGGACGATCAGCGCAGTGCCGACGACCAGGATGAAGACGGCCGCCGCGTTGCTGGTGAGCGCGTCACCGACCCGCCCGCGGGTCACGTCGTTCATCGCACGCAAACCGCCGCACAACGGGCACGGGGCACCGGTGAGCGACAGGAACGGACAGAAACCGTAGGACCCGGACCGGTGCGGATCGTAGAAGTGCAGCAGCGTCATCGCACCGGCGCCGCCGACCGCCGCCAGCAGCGGTCCACGGATCCGTCGCTCGAGTGGCACGTCGTCCGCCGCCGGCGCCCGGTGCAGTTCGCTGGTGGTCACTCCCCCAGGTTAGGTCACCGCCCGCCCGGGGCGGTCAGCCCGAATGACCACCGAGCAGCTTCAGGAACGGCGTGACCTCGGCGGGTACGTCGACCCCGGAGTCGCGGCCGGCGTTCGTCGGGGTGAACCCGGCGACGGCGTCACCGCCGCTGGAGACCACGTGCGCGGCGAGCTCGGCCGCCGCGCGACCGGCGCGAGTGGCCAGGTCACGGCCGGCCGCACCGCCACCGAAGTCCTCGGTGGCGGCGAAGACACCCGTCGGCATCACGACGGCGCGCAGGTGACTGAGCAGCGGACGCAGCGCGTGGTCCAGCACCAGCGAGTGCCGGGGCGTGCCGGCCGTGGCGGCGATGATCACCGGCATACCGTTGAGCGCGTCGGCGTCCAGCGCGTCGAAGAACATCTTGAACACGCCGCTGTAGCTGGCCGCGAACACCGGTGTCACCACGACCAGCCCGTCGGCCGCGGAGACCGCACGCCGCAACTCGTCCAGGCGCGCCGTCGGCATACCCGCTGTCGCCATCATGGTGGCCAGATCCACTGCGTATTCACGCAATTCGTACGTCCGCAGGTCGACCGCCTCGCCGCGGGCGCTCACCTCGGCGGCGACCGCCCCGGAGATCTGGTCGGCCAGCAACCGGGTGCTGCTGGGCTGGCTCAGCCCGGCGGTCAGCACGACCACGCGGCGCCCCGTCCGGGGTCCCCGCGAAGTATCGGAGGAGCGCAGCGGGGGAGAACTTCGTGGGGTGTTCGTCATACCGCAGCCTCCTGCTCCAGACCGGCGGTGGCGCTGATCACCTTGCGGTGCGGCGAGTCGGGACCTTCGGCCACGAGCGACGCGTGCGTGGGCGGGTTGCTGGGCACGTGCGACGGACGCCGCGCATCGAACTCGCGCCGCAGCACCGGCACGACCTGCTTGCCCAGGATGTCGATCTGCTCCAGCACCACGTCCAACGGCAGGCCGGCGTGGTCGACCAGGAACAGTTGGCGCTGGTAGTCACCGACGTAGTCGGCGAAGCCCAGCGTGCGCTCGATGACCTGCTCGGGCGTGCCGACGGTCAGCGGGGTGTCGCGGGTGAAGCTTTCCAGCGACGGGCCGTGCCCGTAGACCGGTGCGTTGTCGAAGTAGGGCCGGAAGATCCGCTTGGCCTCCGCCTCGGTCTCCGCCATGAAGATCTGGCCGCCCAGGCCGACGATGGCCTGCTCGGCGGCGCCGTGCCCGTAGTGCTCGAAACGCTGCCGGTAGAGCCGCACCATGGACTGGGTGTGCTCCTTGTTCCAGAAGATGTTGTTGTGGAAGAACCCGTCACCGTAGAACGCGGCCTGCTCGGCGATCTCGGGGCTGCGGATCGAGCCGTGCCACACGAACGGCGGCACGCCGTCCAGCGGCGCCGGCGCGAGCGTGTAGCCGTGCAGCGGGGTGCGGAACTCGCCCTCCCAGTCCACCGACTTCTCCCGCCACAGGCGGCGCAGCAGGTGGTAGTTCTCGACGGCGAGCGGGATGCCCTTGCGGATGTCCTTGCCGAACCACGGGTAGACCGGGCCGGTGTTGCCGCGGCCGAGCATCAGGTCGGTGCGACCGCCCGAGAGGTGCTGCAGGTAGGCGTAGTCCTCCGCCAGGCGCACCGGGTCGTTGGTGGTGATCAGCGTGGTGGCGGTGGACAGTTGGAGGTTCTCGGTCTGCGCCGCGATGTGGCTCAACAGGATCGGCGGGTTGGCCGGCGCGGCGAACGGCGGGTTGTGGTGCTCACCGGTGGCGAAGACGTCCAGCCCCACCGCCTCCGCCTTCGTGGCGATGGCGACCATCGACTGCACGCGCTCGGCCTCGGTCGGCGTGCGGCCGGTCGTCGGGTCCTCCGTGACGTCACCGATGGTGAAGACGCCGAACTGCATGTGGCTCACTCCCTGCTGTCTGGATGCTTCTCGCGAATTACCTCAAATTTTAACTAACTGGTCATGTCAACGGGGACACCGCCTGCGCTATTCCCTGCGCCATACCTCTTCGTCATACCCGATGCCCCCCAGCACCGAGCGGACAACAAACGCACCGAGCGGACACGAAAATGACCGTGTTTCAGCCGGTTTTTCGTGTCCGCTCGATGCAGATCGTGTCCGCTCGGTATGCCGCGACGGATCGTGTATGACGACCGGGGCGCTAGATGATCACCCAGAGCAGTGAGGTCAGCCCCAGGCCGACCACCGAGATGATCGTCTCCATCACCGACCACGTCTTCAGGGTCTGCACGATCGTCATACCGAAGTACTCCTTGACCAGCCAGAAGCCCGCGTCGTTGACGTGCGAGAAGAACAGCGAGCCGGCGCCGACGGCCAGGACGACGAGCGCCAGATGGGTCGAGGACAGGCCGACCGCGAGCGGCGCGACGATGCCGGAGGCCGTCACGGTGGCGACGGTGGCCGAACCGGTGGCCACGCGGATCAGCACCGCGATCATCCAGCCGAGCACCAGCGCGGACAGACTGGCCGCGACGGCGATCTTGCCGATGGCGATGCCGGTGCCGCCGTCGAGCAGCACCTGCTTGAAACCGCCCCCGGCGCCGACGATGAATGTGGCGCTGACGATCGGCTTGAGGCTGTCGCTCATCTTCTCGGTGAGCGTGTCGAGGGAGAAGCCGACCGTGGTCCCGAAGGTCACCATCGCCATCAGCACGGCGAGCAGCAACGCGACGACCGGCTCGCCGATGAACTGCAGGAACGGATAGATCCCGTTGCTCGGGTCCATCCAGACGTCGGCGGCCGCGCGGATCAGCATGAGCACGACCGGGAAGAGGATGGTCGCGATCGTCCAGCCGAACGTCGGCCGACGGGTCGCCCGCTGCGCGCCGTCGGCCGGCGCCGCCTCGACACTGTCCTGGGTCGGGTCGACGCCGGTGCTGCCCACCAGGTTGCCGCCGGCGCCGGCCGCGCCGATCGGCACCATGCGGGCGGCGAGGATCGCGAAGAGCGGTCCGGCGATGATCACCGTCGGTATGGCGATCAGCAGGCCGATCGCCAGGGTGGTGCCGACGTCACCGTGCAGGTTGGCGATCGCGGCGAGCGGACCCGGGTGCGGCGGGATGAAGCCGTGCAACACCGACAGGCCCGCGAGCGCCGGTATGGCGAGGGTCATCGCCGGCTTCTTGGAGCGTTTGATCGCCAGCATGACCACGGGGATCAACAGCACGAGCCCGATCTCGAAGAACATCGGGATGCCGATGATGAACGCGATGAGGGCCATCCGCCAGGGCAGGGCACCATTGCCGCCGGTGAGGATCTTGTCGACGATCTCGTCGGCCCCGCCGGAATCGGCGAGCAGCTTGCCGAGCATGGCACCCAGCACGATGAGCACGCCGACGTTGCCCAGGACCGCCCCGACGCCGGTCTCGAACGAGCCGGCGACGTTCTCCAGGCTGATGCCGGAGCCGATGCCGACCACCAGGCAGCCGATGGTGAGGGCGAGGAAGCCGTGCATCTTCATCTTGATGATGAGCGCCACGATGATCGCGATGCCGATCACCGTGACGATCAGGGCCTGGGTGTCGTGACCGGCCCAGGGCTCGTGGATCTTCTTGATGGTGTCGTCGGCCGCGGCCAGGGACACCGGATGGAGCGCTGTTGTCATGAATCTCTCCGCTTATGAGGGGTTGTGCGCCGGGTCGAGTGCTGCGCAGAACGCAGCGGCGTTGCGCGTGACATCGGCCCAGCGGGCATGCTCGACATCGGCCGGTGCGACCACCGACGTGCCTGCGGTCACCGCCAGCGCGCCCGCGTCGAGGAAGGCGAGGGCATTGCCCGCGTTGATGCCGCCGGACGGGACCAGCGGCACGTCGGGGAACGGACCGTGCAGATCCGAGAGGTATGTCGGGCCGACCACCCGCGCCGGGAAGATCTTGACGACGTCGGCACCGAGCGCAACCGCGGTCATCACCTCGCTGGGGGTCAGCGCCCCGAGCACCGCGGCGGCACCGGCTCGGTGGGCGACCTGGACGATCTCACCGGCGTCCCGACCGAGCCCGGGTGTGACGACGAAGCGGGCGCCCGCTTCCAGGGCCGCCCGCGCATGGTCGGCACTGGTCACCGTCCCGGCGCCGACGAAGGCGCCGGTGCGTGCAGCGGCCGCCGCGGTATCCCGCAGCAGGTCGGTCAGTCCGGGCGTGGTGAAGGTCAGCTCGAGGACCCGGATGCCGCCGGCCGACAGCGCCTCGGCCAGCGCCACGACATCGTCGATGCGCGGCGCCCGCACGATCGACAGGACCCGATCTCGTGCCAGCGCCTCCAGCACTCCTGCCGCGTTGTCACTCACAGTGCTCGTGTCCCTTCGTCGGTCCGGCGCAGTGCGCGCCCTGGAAGTTGATCGGTCCGCTGCCCGGACTCCATGACGGCCACGCCGTTGACCAGCACCCAGTCGATGCCGGTGGCCTGCTGTCGGGGCTGCTCGAACGTCGCCGTGTCCTGGATCACGTCCGGGTCGAGGAGCACCAGGTCCGCGGCATACCCCTCACGCACCAGACCGCGCCGGTCCAGCCGCAGCCGGGATGCGGGGCGCCCGGTGAAGTGGTGGATGCAACCGACCAGATCGAGCACGCCGAGTTCCCGGACGTAGTGCGCGAGGTAGCGCGGGAAGGTGCCCCACGCCCGCGGGTGCGGGCGATCGCCGACGAGGATCGCGTCGGAACCGCCGCAGTGCGTGCGGTGCCGCATGATCGTCTGCACGTTCTCCTCGTGGCCCACGTGCTGCAGGATCGTGGTCGCCAGGCGGTCCCGGACGAGCAGATCGAAGAAGACATCCGTGGCGGATCGGCCTGATGCCGCGGCGATCTCGTCGATCGTGTGCCCCACGGTGTCACCGAGCGAGGGGTCGCCGACACCGCTGATCTGGATGGTCCGCCAGTCGGTGACGCACCCGTGGCAGCCGTCGGTGCCGACCTGCTCGATCTCGTGGCCGATCCTGGCCCGGACGGCCGGGTCGCCCAGGCTGCGCAGCAACGCCTCCGGGCCACCGGTCGTCGCCCAGCTGGGCAGGATCGCGCTCAATGTCGTCGAACCGGGCAGGTAGGGGTAGGAGTCCAGCGTGATGTCGACGCCGTCGTCGAGTGCGTGGTCGATCAGCCGCAGCAGGTCACGCCCGCGGCCCTTGTTGGGCTCGAAGTTCATCGTCGCGTGCGTCAGGTGCAACGCACAGCCGGCCGCGCGGCATACCTCGATCATCTCGGCATACGCCTCGAGTGCGCCGGCGCCGTAGGAGCGGTGATGCGGACTGTAATAGCCACCCCTGTCCGCGACCACGCCGAGTAGCTCCACCAGCTCTGCGTCATCGGCGAACATGCCTGGTGGATAAGTCAATCCGCTGCTCATGCCGACCGCGCCCTCGTCCAGGCCGGTCGCGAGCAGCTCCTTCATCCGGCGCACCTGCTCCGGCGTCGCCCGCACGTCGTCCGGCCCCACCACCATGAGGCGCAGGGTCCCCTGGGGCACCAGATAGGCGGCGTTGCAGGCGATGCCGCGGTCCAGGCGGTCCAGGTACTCCCCCACGGTGGCCCAGTCGTAGTCGAAGCCGGCAGGGTCACCGTTCCAGCCGGCGATCTGCCGGCGCAGGACGTCGCGCGTCGTGTCGTCGATCGGCGCGAAGGACAGTCCGTCCTGGCCGAGGACCTCCAGGGTCACGCCCTGACTGATCTTGGCGGTGTGGTCGGGCGTGGCGAGCAGCTGGACGTCGGAGTGGGCGTGCATGTCGATGAAGCCGGGCGCGAGCACGCGGCCACCGGCCGCCACGACACGGCGTGCCGCACCGGCTGCGTGCCCGTCCCGGTGAATGCCGGTGATCACGCCGTGTTCGACGGTGACGTCGGCGTCGTACGCCCGCTCGCCGGACCCGTCGATCACGCGGGCGCCCCGGAATAGCCAATCCGCAGTCATGACAATGTTTCTCAGAACCAGGTGCGCAGCAGATCGACGACCACCGGGTCCTCCGCGTCGGCGTCGTCGATGACCGGCACGAGAACCCACTTGTCCAGTGCCGTGCACGGGTGGGACAGCCCGAGCCGGAGCTCGTCGCCGATGCGCACCGGCGCGGCAGCGTCGGCGTCGAAGCGCAGGAAGCCGTGCTGGTCGTTGAGGGCGGTCACCTCGATCCCCTCCAGCTGGGTGACCTGGTCGCCCGCGGTCCGGGGGCGCAGCAACTGCACCTCCGGCAGCCCTTCGTCGAAGGGCAGATCGCGTTTGCCCCCATCGAAGATCGCCAGACCGGGTTCGGGCTGGGAGCTGACGCGCACCCATCCGTGCATCGCGGCACGCAAGGTCGGGCCGGCGGTACGCGGGTGCTGTCCGAGCGGCGAGATCCCACGGTAGAAGCCGTCGTCGTGCACGACATACGCACCGCTGCGCAGCACCACCCGGGCGCCGGCGTCGGCGAACGGGCGCAGCACCTCATCGACCACATCGAAGTAGGCGCTGCCACCGGCGGTGATGACCGGTGTGATGCCCTCCGGGTAGCGACCGCCGTCGAGCAGGTCCTGGTGCACCTGCGCCAGATCCCGCAAGTAGGACGCCACCACCTCGCGCGCCTGGTCGTCGGCGGTGTGCGCGAGCGCGCCCTCGTATCCGGCGACCCCGGCCAACAGCAGGTATGGCGAATCTGCCACCGCTGCAGCGGTTTCCAGGGCGGTCCGCAGATCCCGAGCTCCGGTGCGGCCACCGGTGCCGCCGCGTTCGACGAGCACGCGCAACGGCGGTCGGGGACCGGCATCGGCGGCACGCGCCTCGAGGGCCTCGTGCATGAGCTGGACGGTCCGCACCGCGTCGGCCCATACGTAGATCTCGTCCTGCGGATGCGCTGCGAGCTCGTCGACGATCCACCGCAGCGACAACGGTGAGATCACCGCATTGGCGACCATCACCCGCGGCATGCCGAAGGCCCTGGCCACCGCGAGCTGCGGCAGGTTGGCGACGGTGATGGCCCACGCACCGGCGTCCAGCTGTTGTTGCCACAGCGCCGGCGCCATCGTCGTCTTGCCGTGCGGTGCGAGGTCGAATCCCCTGTCGGCACACCAGGATGCGAGCGCAGCTATGTTGTGATCGAGTGCGGGCCGCGACAGCGTCAGCAGCGGGGTCGGCAACTCGGACAGCCGCGGCCGCCGCGCGCGCAGCTCGGCGACGGTGAGGCCCCAGAAGTCCGGTGACATTCCCTTGTGCTGCCAGTCGACGCGCTCTCCCGAGAGCCTCTCCCATGCCGCGCGATCCATGCCCTACCTCTCGTCGTTGCGTATTACGCAACGAACATTGCGTGATGTGTTGTCCTTGTGTAGCATCGCCGCCGAGACAACGTCAAGAGCTCCAGGATGCCCCGGGGGAAGGTGCTGCACGGTGACGACGAACGCATCGGCGCGGGTGCTGTGCCTCGGTGAGGCGATGGTCGTCCTGCGTCCGCACCTGTCCGATGGTCTCGTGGGGTCGACCCTGTTGCACCGCTCGGTCGGCGGCGCCGAGGCGAATGTCGCGGGCGCACTGGCCGCTCTCGGCATACCGGTGTGTTGGGTCTCCCGGCTGGGACGCGATCCGTTCGGCGACGTCGTCGAAGGTGACCTGCGGGCACGCGGGGTCACCGTCCTGGCCGAACGCGACGACGCACGGCCGACCGGCGTCTATCTGAAGGACGCCGATGCGGCCGGAAGCCGGATGTACTACTACCGCAACGGTTCTGCGGCCGCGACCATGGATGCGCGACTGCTCGGCGACCCGATGGTGGCCGAGGCGCTCCGCGGCTGCGACGTCGTGCACACCTCCGGGATCACCGCGGGCATCCTGGGCTCCGACAGCGACCTGCTCGACCAGCTGATCACCGCGCGGAACACCGACGGCTTCGCCCTCAGCGTCGACCTCAACTGGCGGCCGGCGCTGTGGCGAGGCCGGGCATCGGACAACCTGCTGACGCTGCTGCGTGCCGCCGACATCGTGCTGCTCGGCGCCGACGAGGCCGAAGCGGCGCTCGGTGTCAGCTCGCCCACGGCGGTGCGCGAACTGCTGGGCCCACGAGCACGGATCGTCATCAAGTCCGACGCGCACGTGGCCACCGAGCTCGACCCGGACGGCACCAGCACTGCCGTCCCCGCGCTGCGGGTCGAGGTCGTCGAGCCGGTCGGCGCCGGCGACGGGTTCGCCGCCGGCTATCTGGCCGGGCTGCTGTCGGGGTATGACGCCACGCAGCGGCTCCGCCTGGGACACCTCAGCGCGGCGTGCGTGCTCGCCGTGCCCGGCGACCACGCCACGGAGCTGCCCGGCCCCGCCATACGCCACACGCTGGAGACCGCGAGCGACCCTGACTGGAGCGCGACGTCGGTGAGCGCGCAGGGTATCTGCTCTCCCGCACTGCCGATCGTCCAGGAGCGGACATGAGCCAGAGCCTCGCGCGTGGACTGCAACTGCTCAGCGAACTCGCCGGCGGCGGACGGTCGCTGGACGAACTGGCCGACTCGCTCGGCGTGCACAAGACCACCGTGCTGCGGCTCCTGCGCACGCTGGAGGAGGATCGCTTCGTCCGCCGCGACGCCAATCACCGGTTCTTCCTCGGGTCGCGACTGTTCGAGCTCGGCTCGAGTTCCTTGGCACAACACGCGATCCGGGACATCGCGCTACCGCATCTGGAGCGGCTCGGTCGCGAAACCGGCGGGCAGGCGATTCATCTCGCGGCATACGAGGACACCAAGGCGATCTACATCGCCAAGGTGGAGAGCACCAGCTCGGTGCGGATGTATTCGCGGGTCGGCCTGGTCGCGGCACTGCATGCCACGGCCGTCGGCAAGGTGCTCGCCAGCGAGCTGCCGGAGCGTCAACTCGCACATGCTCTGGCGGCCACCGACTTCCACGCCTTCACCGCCCGGACCATCACCACGCCGGACGCCTACCGCGCCGAGCTGGCCAAGGTCCGCGCACGGGGCTGGTCGGAGGACTCGGCCGAACACGAGGACTTCATCAACTGCATCGGCGCACCGATCCGCGACGGCGCGGGCCGCATCATCGCGGCAGCGTCGATCTCCGTGCCCGACGTCATCCTGAGCCGGGACGAGGTGCACGCGTTGCTCCCAGCGCTGCTCCGCGCCACGGCTGCCATCGAAACCGACTGGACCACCACCGAAAGGAACTGAGAATGCCCCTGCAACAGATCACCACCGACAAGGCACCGATCCCGGCGGCCCCCTACTCCCAGGGTGTCGTCAAGAACGGCATCGTCCAGGTCTCCGGCCAGACCGGGGTCGACGCCGCCACCGGCAAGCTCGCCGAGGGCCTGACCGCGCAGACCCAGCAGACCTTCGCCAACCTGGACGCCATCCTCACCGCGGGCGGCGCCTCGTGGGAGGACGTGGTGTCGGTGCGCGTCTACCTGACGGACCCGAAGGACTTCGCGGAGATGAATGCCGCGTACGAAAGCTTCCTGCGCGACCGGCTCGGCCCGGACGCCGTCCTGCCCTGTCGCACCACCACGATGCTGGCGCTGGCCAAGCCCGAGTTGCTCGTCGAGATCGACGCCATGGCCGTCCTGGGCTGAGTCCGATCGCCCTGCTCCTCGTATGACGGGTGGGTTGCTCCAGCCGTCGCCAGACCGCTCCCCCTCCTTGCCGAGCGGACACCAAAACCACTGACAGGACACGAAAACCGGGCCGATTCGGCCCGATTTTCGTGTCCTGTCAGTGCGTTACGTGTCCCCTCGGCGAAAGAGGACGGTGGGCCTCAGCTCAGCGACGACAACGCCGGTATGCCGGAATCCTCGACCGTCTTGCCCTCGGTCACGCTGTGCGTGGTCTCCACCTGCACTCCGCCACCGGGCAGTACGTCCTTGATCCGCTGGGACACGACCGTCGTCACACCGTCGCCGCGCATGCTGACGCCATACAGCGCGTCGGCGACCTCCATGGTGCGTTTCTGGTGGGTGATCACGATCAGCTGGCTGGAGTCGCGCAACTCCTCGAAGAGGGTGATGAGGCGGCCCAGGTTGGCGTCGTCGAGCGCTGCCTCGACCTCGTCCATGATGTAGAACGGGCTGGGGCGGGCCTTGAAGATCGCCACCAGCAACGCCACCGCGACCAGTGAACGCTCGCCACCGGACAGCAACGACAGCCGCTTGATCTTCTTGCCCGGCGGGCGGGCCTCGACCTCGATGCCGGTGGTCAACATGTTGCTCGGATCGGTCAGCGTGATGCGCCCGTCACCGCCCGGGAAGAGCCGGCTGAAGACGCCCTCGAACTCCCGCGCCGTGTCCTCGAACGCCTCGCTGAACGCCTGCTCGACCCGCTTGTCGACCTCGGCGACGATGTCGAGCAGGTCCTCCTTGGACTTCTTCAGGTCCTCCAACTGCTCGGTGAGGAACTTGTGCCGCTCCTCCAGCGCCGCGAACTCCTCCAGCGCCAACGGGTTGACCCGGCCGAGCTGGCTGAGCTTGCGCTCGGCGGACCGCAACCGCTTCTCCTGCACCTCACGCACGAACGCGATGGGCTCCGGCAGGTCGTCCGGGTCGTCGTCGGGCCCCGGCACGTGCGGGATCAGCTGGTGCGGACCGAACTCCTCGACCAACACCTCCGGGTCGATGCCGTGCTCCTCGACCGCCTTGGTCTGCAGGGTCTCGATGCGCAGCCGTTGCTGCGCCCGCGCGACCTCGTCCCGGTGCACGGTGTCGGTCAGCTCGCGCAGCTCGTCCCCGACCGCGGTCACCCGCGCCCGCTCCTCCTTCAGCGCCGTGTCCAGCTCGCCCTTGATCCGGTCGGCCTCCGCACGACGCGCCGCCGCGACCTCGAGCAGCTGCGCCACGACGCCGACCGCGTGCCCGGCGCCGGTCTGCACCGCGGCCGCGACGCGCGCGTCGCGAGCGCGACGCTCCCGGCGGGCACGCGCACGCTCTCGTGCCTCGATCTCCGAACGCGCAGCGGACTCAAGGGATTTGGCGCGATCGGCAAGCGACTTCGCCCGCTCCTCCCGGGTCCGCAACGACAACCGCTGCTCCGTCTCGGCGCTGCGGGCGGCGGCGGCCTCGGCCGCCAGCCGGTCACGTTCGTCGGTGGTCGGCTCCTCCTCCGAGGGCTCTTCCAACGCGGCAGCCAGTCGCTGCTCCAGATCGGCCAGCTCCTCGCGGCCGGCGGCCAGCTGCTTCTCGGCCTCGGCATGCTGCAACTGCAGCCGCTCACGCTCCGCCTTGGCGCCGCGCATCACCTGTCCGAGCTGACTGAGCTGCTCCGCGACGGCCGACATCCGGGCATCGGACTCGTTGAGCCGCTCCAGGGCGGCGTCGACATCGGCGCTCAGCTCGACGGCCTTCGCCCGCGCTTGTTCGGCGGCGAACTGTGCCTTCTCCCGCCGGTGGGTCGCCTGCTGAACGTGCTCACGGGTCTCGTCCACCGCCGACTGGATCTCCAGCAGGCTGGGTGCTCCGGCCGAGCCGCCACGGACGAATCCCGCGGCATACACGTCGCCATCGCCGGTGACGGCAATGACCCGATCTCCAATGTTCGCAACGGTTTTCGCAACATCGACGGAGTCCACCAGCGCGACCCGGTCGAGCAACGCTTCCACGGTTGGTTGTATGTCGGCAGGTGCGCCCACGACCTCGCGTGCCCACCGGGCACCGGGCGGCAGCTGCGGCCAGGAGTCCGTGCTCTCCGCGGTCGCACCGCGGAAGAGCATCCCGGCCCGACCGGCGTCGTCCGTGCGCAACGTCTGCACCGCCTCGGCCGCCTGATCGAACGAATCGGCGACCACGGCGTCTGCCGCCCAGCCCAGCGCCGCGGCGATCGCTGCTTCATGGCCGTCCTCGACCGACACCAGCTCGGACACCGAGCCGCGCAACCCGCTGGCTCCCTCGGCGCCGAGCAGATGGGCGGCACCGTCCTTGCGCCGCAGGCTCAGCTCGAGCGCCTCCAGCCGCGCCTGGTGACCGGTGCGCTCACGCTCGGCGGTGCGTTCCTCTTCGCGGGCGGCCTCGAACGCCTCCTTGACGGCGTCGAGCTTGCCCTGCGCCTCCTCATAGGCGGTGTCGAGGTCCTCCTCGCCGGCCTCGTCCTGTGCGATGGTCGCTTCGAGCGCCGCGAACTCCTTCTCGGCACGCGTGGACCGCTCGACGACCTCCGCCATGCTCGCCGTCAACCTGCCGAGTTCGGACTCGCGTGCCTCGGTGCGGCTGCGGCGAGCGCCGACCTGGCCCTCCAGCTTGGCCAGACCCTCCCGGCGGTCCGCGGCAGCCCGCGCCAGTTTGGTCAGCCGCTGCTGCTCGGCCTGGTGCGCCTGCTCCAGGTCGGCACGCCGCTCAGTGGCCTGCTCGAGCGCGACCTTCGCCCGCGCGATCTGCTGCTGCAACTCGTCGTGCTCGTCGCGCACCGTGGCCGCCTGCTGCTGCAGCTGCTCGGGGCTGCGGCCCGAGCGGGACTCCTCGTGCTGGTCGTCCTCGGACAACAAGCGCACCCGTTCGGCAGCCAGGGAGGCCGTCGCTTCGATGCGTTCCTTGAGCGAGGACAGCCCGAACCACTGCTCCTGCGTCTTGGTCAGCGCCGGCGCGATCTGCGCCGCCTCGTGCTCGAGCTGCTCCAGTCTCGCCTTCGCCGCGGCCAGCGACCGCTCGACGGACTTCTGCCGCTCCAGCAGGGCGGTCTCGTCGGCGACCTCCTGCTCGAGGTTGCTGGTCAGCTGCGCGAGGTCGTCGGCCAGGAGCCGCAACCGGGCGTCGCGGACGTCGGCCTGGATGGTCGCGGCTTTACGGGCGGTCTCGGCCTGCCGGCCGAGCGGGCCGAGCTGGCGGCGGATCTCAGTGGTGAGGTCGGTGACCCGGGCGAGGTTGGCCTCCATTGCGTCCAGCTTGCGCAGTGCGCGTTCCTTGCGCTTGCGGTGCTTGAGGACGCCGGCCGCCTCCTCGATGAAGCCGCGCCGCTCCTCGGGGGTCGCGCGCAGCACCGCGTCGAGCTGTCCCTGCCCGACGATGACGTGCATCTCGCGGCCGATGCCGGAGTCGGACAGCAATTCCTGGATGTCGAGCAGCCGGCAGGACGTGCCGTTGATGGCGTATTCGGAGCCGCCGCCCTTGAACATGGTGCGGCTGATCGTCACCTCGGTGTAGTCGATCGGCAGCGCACCGTCGGAGTTGTCGATCGTCAGGGTCACCTCGGCGCGACCCAGCGGCGCGCGGCCGGCGGTGCCGGCGAAGATGACGTCCTCCATCTTGCCGCCGCGCAGGCTCTTGGCGCCCTGCTCCCCCATCACCCAGGCAAGCGCGTCGACGACGTTGGACTTGCCCGAACCATTGGGCCCGACGATGCAGGTGATGCCCGGCTCGAGCTTCATCGAGGTCGCCGAGGCGAAGGACTTGAAGCCCTTCAGGGTCAGGCTCTTGACGTACACGAGCTGGCTGGCTCCTCTGCGGGTGGTATGACGACCCGGCCACTCTACTTGGCGGCACGCCGCGCGCCACGAAACAACCGGTCGGGTGGCCTGGCCGCCGTACCAAAGTCTCCCCAGGGCAGAGAACGGCCCGCCACCCCCGACCCCCGCCGTACCAAAGTCTCCCCAGGGCAGAGAACGGCCCGCCACCCGTCCCGACCCCCGACGGGCCAGCAGGTCAGGAAAGCAACCAGGTCAACTCAGGGCCAGCTTCAACCCGGCATGACTGTGCACGAAGCCCAGCGACTCGTAGAACCGTATGGCGCCCTCGCGCTGCAGGTCGCTGGTCAGCTGCACCAGCACGGCGCCCTCCTGCCTCGCGAGCCCGATGACGAATTCGAAGAAGACCCGGCCGACGCCCCGGCCGCGCAGCGCCTCGGCGATCCGCACCGCTTCGATCTGCGCCCGCAGCGCACCACCACGGGACAAGCTGCGCACGAAGCCGAGCTGCAGGGTGCCGACCACGGCGTCGCTCTCGTCCAGCAGCACCAGCAGGTGCTCGGTCGGGTCGGCGGCGATGGTCGCGAAGGCCTCGTCATACATGGTGGTCGCCTCCGCCTCGCGCTCCCGACCCAGCACGTCGTCCGCGAGCAACGCCACGATCGCCGGCACGTGGTCGGCCGTCGCCTCCGTCACCCGGATGCCGGGCAGACCGGGCAACGGCACTGGCACCCCACCGCGAGTGATGCCTTCTTCACCGAGCGACGGTCCGATCGCGCCGTCACTCGAGGCGGAAGCCGTCACGCGGGAAGAGTTGCGCGGTCGGTCAGGACGATCGGGTCGCCGTCGGTGATCGCGATCGTGTGCTCCGAGTGCGCACCGCGGGAGCCGTCGGCCGAGCGCAGCGTCCAGCCGTCGGGGTCGGTGTAGATCTCGTCGGTGTCGCGCATGAACCACGGCTCGATGGCGATCACCAGGCCGGGGCGCAGCTTCATGCCGCGGCCCGCGCGCCCGTCGTTGGCCACGTGCGGGTCGCCGTGCATGGTGCGCCCCACGCCGTGGCCGCCGAACTGGGTGTTGACCGTGTAGCCCGCCGAGCGGGCCACGTCGCCGATGGTGGCGGAGATGTCACCGAGCTTGTTGCCGGTGCGGGCGACGTCGATCGCGGCCGCGAGCGCCTTCTCCGTCGTGTCGATGATGCGCAGATCCTCGGGGTCGGGCGTGCCGACGACCACGGACAGTGCGGAGTCGGAGACCCACCCGTCGACGCTGGCGGCGAAGTCGACGGACAACAGGTCGCCGTCGCGCAGCGTGTAGTCATGCGGCAGCCCGTGCAGCACGGCGTCGTTGACACTGGTGCACAGCACCTTGCCGAACGGCATCGCGCCGAAGCTGGGGTGATAGTCGATGTAGCACGACTGCGCACCCGCGTCGCGAATCATCTTGTGCGCCAACGCATCCAGCTCGAGCAGGTTGACGCCGACAGCGGCGGCGCCGCGCAGCGCGCTCAGCACGGACGCCACGAAACGGCCGGCGGGCCGCATCGCCTCGATCTCGGAGGGGGACTTGAGTTCGATCACCAGGACACCGTATGCCGAGCGCGGACCGGGTGCCGCATCGCGGCCGAGGGATATCCTGGAAGGGGAACGGGCAAGGCTGCCGAACCTGCTGGTCCATCTGCTCCACGCGGCAACCTCGTGCTCCACCCGCGAGGTGATCGACATGCTCCTGTACGGCGTCGCAGCGGTCCTGGTCGGCGTGACCCTGCTGGTCATCGAGGCCCACGTCACCACTGCCGGTGTGTTCGGTGTCGCCGGCATCCTGGCCACCGCCGGCGGGATCGCGGTGATCCTCACCGCCTCGGGCGCGTCATGGTGGGTGACGGTCCCGATCGCGGCACTGCTGGCCGTCGCGGGACTCTTCGCGCTGGTCGTGGTGGCGCGCGAAGTCATCGTGGCGGGCAACCAGGAGCCGCGCACCGGACCGACGGCGCTGATCGGCCGCAAGGCCGTGGTGCGTTCGTGGTCGGGCCGCGAGGGTCAGGTCGCGGTCGACGGTGCGCTCTGGCACGCCGAGCTCGTCTACGGCTGGGAGGACCCGTTGCCCGCCCCCGGCGACAAGGTCGTGGTGACGGAGCTGGACGGTCTGTCGGTGACCGTGCGGCGCCCGCACGCGTGGGAGGTGCTGCCGGTATGGAAGCCGTCATCGCTGTCGTTGTGATCCTGGCCGTCGTCCTCGTCGCACTGCTCGGCTCGTCGGTGCGCATCCTGCGGGAGTACGAGCGCGGCGTCGTCTTCCGGCTCGGCCGGCTGGTCACCATGAAGGACCCGGGCCTGGCGCTGCTCATCCCGGTCGTCGACCGGATGGTGCGTGTCGACCTGCGGATCGTGACGCTCAACGTGCCCGCGCAGGACATCATCACCCGGGACAACGTCCCGGTCCGGGTGACGGCCGTGGCCTACTTCCGGGTGATGGACGCCAACCGGGCGATCGTCGAGGTCGAGAACTTCCTGGCGGCGACCACCCAGATCGCGCAGACCTCACTGCGTGCGGTGCTCGGCAAGGCCGAGCTGGACACGCTGCTGTCGGAGCGGGAACGCCTGAACGAGGACCTGCAGAAGGTCATCGACCAGCAGACCGAGCCGTGGGGCGTCAAGGTGTCCGTGGTGGAGATCAAGGACGTGGAGATCCCCGGCAGCATGCAGCGCGCCATCGCCCGGCAGGCCGAGGCCGAGCGGGAACGCCGCGCGAAGGTCATCAACGCCGAGGGCGAGTTCCAGGCCTCGACCCAACTGGCCGACGCCGCGGACGTGATGAGCCGCAACCCGACCGCGCTGCAGTTGCGCTACCTGCAAACGCTGATGGAGGTCGGCAGCAACGCCAAGTCCTCGGTCGTCATACCGCTGCCGGTCGACCTGGTGCAGCCCCTGCTCGGACAGCTCACCGGCCACGCCGGCTCCCAGGAGCCGGATGATGGGTCACCGACCCGGCCGTAGTTGTATGGCGGTATGCACTTCTACCGCCCGTCCGAGGGACACCGCCTGGCCCACGACCCGTTCAACTCGATCGTCGCGCCGCGGCCGATCGGCTGGATCGGCACGGTCGACGCGCAGGGGCGTCGCAACCTGGCGCCATACAGCTTCTTCAACGCCTTGCACTACCGGCCACCACTGGTCGGCTTCTCCAGCAACGGCTGGAAGGGCAGCGTCGCCAACTGTGACGCGACCCGGGAGTTCACCTGGAACCTGGTGACCCGCAACCTGGCCGAGGTCATGAACGCCACGTCCACCACCCATGACGTCGACGAGTTCGAGGCCGCCGGTCTGGCGGCTGCGCCGTCGACCGAGGTCGCGGCGCCCCGGGTGGCGGCCTCACCGGTCAACTTCGAGTGCAAGGTCACCCAGCTCGTTCCCCTGCAGTCGGCGCAGGGCGCCGCCGTCGGCAGCTGGTTCGTGGTGGGCGAGGTCGTCGGGGTTCACATCGACGAGCGGCTGGTCGAGACCGGTGTGTTCGACACGCTCGCGGCCGATCCGCTGCTACGCGCCGGCGGCCCGACGACCTACTACGGCATCACCGGGGACACGCGATTGGACATGCGCCGCCCGGAGTGACCACGGGTGCCCCGGCGACGTAGCCTGGATCCCGTGACTGTTGCACCTGAGGGCCGCAAGATGCTGCGCGTCGAGGCGCGCAACGCCGAGACGCCGATTGAGCGCAAGCCGGCGTGGATCCGCACCACCGCGAAGATGGGCCCGGCATACACCGGCCTGCATCAGATGGTGAAGAGCCAGGGTCTGCACACCGTCTGCCAGGAAGCCGGCTGTCCCAACATCTTCGAGTGCTGGGAGGACCGCGAGGCGACGTTCCTCATCGGCGGCGACGTGTGCACGCGCCGCTGCGACTTCTGCGACATCGCGACCGGCCGCCCGACCGCGTTGGACATGGACGAGCCGCGCCGGGTGGCCGAGTCGATCCGCGAGATGGACCTGCGCTACTGCACGGTCACCGGCGTCGCCCGTGACGACCAGCCGGACGGCGCTGCCCGCCTGTATGCCGAGACCATCCGGGCGATCCACGAGCTCAACCCCCACACCGGCGTGGAGATCCTGCCGCCCGACTTCGGCGCCAAGCCGGAGCTGGTCGGCCAGGTCTTCGAGGCCGGCCCCGAGGTCTTCGCGCACAACCTGGAGACGGTGCCGCGCATCTTCAAGCGGATCCGGCCGGCGTTCACCTACGAGAAGTCGCTGCGGGTGCTCACCATGGCCAAGGAGGCCGGGCTGATCACCAAGTCCAACCTCATCCTCGGCATGGGTGAGGAGGACCACGAGGTCGAGCAGGCCATCCGGGACCTGCACGAGGCCGGCTGCGACATCCTGACCATCACCCAATACCTGCGTCCCTCCCCCAAGCACCACCCGATCGACCGCTGGGTGAAGCCGGAGGAGTTCGTGCGCTGGTCCGACGTGGCCACCGATCTGGGCTTCCTCGGTGTGATGGCCGGTCCGCTGGTGCGTTCGTCATACCGCGCCGGCAAGCTGTATGCCGGTGCGATGGCCAAGCTGGGCCGGCAGCTGCCGGCCCACCTGACGCATCTCGCGGCAGCCGCCGAGTCGCCCGCGCGGCAGGAGGCTGCCGCGCTCGTCGAGCGACAGGGCGCCAAAGTCGGCTGAGCTCAGCGCAATTGGTCGTGCACGATCCGGCCGCTGACCATCGTCAGCGCGGCACGGGTGCTACGGAGCTGTCGTGCGGCAGCAGCGCTGTCCGCGGCCGGCGCCAGCGGGTCGTGGTCCAGCAGCACCAGGTCGGCGACGAACCCGGGCTGCAGGTGAACCGTGCGGTGGCTCCGCCGGACCAAGAGCTCATCACCGCACTCGCGCTGGACGCACGCCGGTCCGTCGCCGATCTGGCGCGGGTGCTGGACCGGCCGGCGGCCACGGTGCGGCTGCAGTTGCAGCGCGTGGTCGCGGAGCGGCTGGTCACGGTCCGCTGCGACGTCGCGCCCGAGGTGATCGGCAACCCGGTCGACTGGTCGTGGTTCGCCCGTGCGGCCCCGGTCACCAAGACCAAGGTGATCGCCAGTATCCAGCAGATCAGTGGGCTGCGGCTGCTGGCGTCGGTGACCGGCGAGGCCAACCTGATCATCACCGTGCGCGGTACCGAAGGCACTGGCATGGCGCAGATCGAGCAGCAGATCGCCGAGTACGCCCCGGGGCTGGTGCCGACCGAGACGATGCTGCATCTTCGGCCGCACAAGCGGATGGGCTGGCTGCTGGACCGGGCCGGGCGCTGCACTGGCGAGGTGGTCCCGCCGGCGGTGTTCGGAGCCGTATCCTGAGGGTATGTCGACGCAGCCTGAGAAGAAGTCCCGCTTTTCGCGTAAACCCAAGCATCCGGACAACCCGGGGCGGCTGTCGCAGTTCAAGACGCTCTACCAGGCGTCGGTCAAGCACAACCCGAAGATCCCGTTGTGGATGGCGCTGACGTTCGTCGTCACCCTGCTGGTCTTCATGGTGCTGCTGCACTTCATCTGGAGCAGCTGGATCTACACCGCGATCCTCGGTGCGATCATCGGCCTGCTGGCGACCGTGATCGTCTTCGGCCGGCTGGCCGAGCGGGCGGCATACGGGGCACTGGAGGGGCAGGCCGGTGGCACCGGCGCCGCGCTGCAGGGTCTGAAGCGCGGCTGGACGTACGACCAGGAGCCGGTGGCTGCCGAGGCCGGTCGTGCGCGTCGTATGTCGGAGCTGTCCAACGCCGCCATGGTTTTCCGCGCCGTCGGCAAGCCGGGCGTCGTGCTGATCGGTGAGGGCCCGAGCGGTGGCGCCCGTAAGCTGCTGGAGTCCGAGCGCAAGCGGGTCAGCCGCGTCGCCGGCCAGGAGGTGCCGGTCCACGTGCTGCGCGTCGGCGCCGGCGACGACACGGTCAAGCTCGGCGAGTTGGCCAAGACGATGAAGAAGCTGCCCAAGACGCTCACCGACGCCGAGGTGCAGGCCGTGACCAAGCGGTTGCGTGCTCTGGGCGCCGCCAAGCCGCCGATCCCCAAGGGCATGGATCCGCGCAACGCTCCCCGGATGGACCGCAAGGCGCTCCGCGGGCGCTGAGCCCTGCGGGACACGTTCGAGCGGGACTCAGCGGATCCGGCGCAACACCGTGCCGGCGAAACGGTCGTGCAGGCCGCGGCCGTCCTTGTCCCAGATGACCGCCGGGACGAAGAGACACAGCAGCACGCTGCGGATCAGCGCGGGCAGCGGACCGGCCGGGGCACCGGACTCCCGAGACACCTGCAGGCCCATCACCCGATGGCCGAGGGTCGAGCCGAGCGTCCCGACCAGCAGGACGTTCTCGACGAAGAAGACCACGAGCGGTGTCCAGCTGGTGCCGTCCCCGCCGAAGCTGTAGCCGAAGAAACCGGCGGCGATCACCGAGCAGACCAGCCAGTCGATGATGACGGCGACGATGCGGGGCGCGAGCCGGGCCAGCGACCCGGGGCCTTCGGCGGGCAACCCGAGGCCGGCTCCCGGATGACCGTCGGCCGGCTGGTCGGGGGATCGTCCGCCGGACTGGTCGCTCATCCCTCGAGAACTGGTCACGGTCGTCCAGGGTAGACGGCGGCGGTCCGGTCTCACCTGGTGTGCACCGCACTGTTGCGTGGGCCACACGGTGAGCGGCGGATCGCGGCGCCCGGTCACCGTTGGCCGCCGGCGCCAATATGCCACGGAGACAGCGCTTTTCGCCATACAGGATGGCGCGGCGAGCGATTTCCGGTGTAACACGGCCGAAACATATGGGTCATGGCCGGGAAACGACCACCCCGTAAAGTCGTGCGCAACGCGCGGCGCCCGGAGCCGTCGCGAGACATCACAGCGATGGAGGATCCATGTTCACCACGGCCGACGAGGTCTTGAAGTTCATCAAGGATGAAGGCGTCGAGTTCGTCGACATCCGATTCTGTGACCTTCCCGGGGTGATGCAGCACTTCAACGTCCCCGCAGCCAGCCTCGACGAGGACGCGCTCAAGGAGGGCGCGATGTTCGACGGTTCGTCGATCCGCGGTTTCCAGGCGATCCACGAGTCCGACATGAAACTCATCGCGGACCCCAGCAGCGCCTACCTGGACCCCTACCGCAAGCACAAGACGCTGATCCTCAACTTCTCGATCGTCGACCCGTTCACCGGCGAGCCCTACTCGCGCGACCCGCGCAACATCGCCGCGAAGGCGGAGGCCTACCTGAAGTCGACCGGCATCGCCGACACCGCCTACTTCGGCGCCGAGGCCGAGTTCTACATCTTCGACGACATCCGTTTCGAGACCAAGGCCAACGCCGGCTACTACTACATCGACTCGGTCGAGGGTGCCTGGAACACCGGTCGCGAGGAAGAGGGCGGCAACCTCGGCTACAAGCCGCGCTACAAGGGCGGCTACTTCCCGGTCGCGCCGGTCGACCACTTCTCCGACCTGCGCGACGACATCAGCGTCAAGCTGGCCGAAGTCGGCCTCAACGTCGAGCGGGCGCACCACGAGGTCGGCACCGCCGGACAGCAGGAGATCAACTACACCTTCGGCACGTTGCTGCAGTCCGGCGACGACGTGATGAAGTTCAAGTACATCGTCAAGAACACCTGCTTCGAAGCCGGCAAGACCGCGACCTTCATGCCGAAGCCGCTGTTCGGCGACAACGGGTCGGGCATGCACACCCACCAGTCGCTGTGGAAGAACGGCGAGCCCCTCTTCTACGACGAGAAGGGGTATGGCGGGCTGTCCGACCTGGCTCGCTGGTATGTCGGCGGCCTGCTCAAGCACGCCCCGTCGCTGCTGGCGTTCACCAACCCGACGGTCAACTCCTACCACCGGCTGGTGCCGGGCTACGAGGCTCCGGTCAACCTGGTCTACTCCGCCCGGAATCGTTCGGCCTGCATCCGCATCCCGATCGCCGGCACGTCGCCGAAGGCCAAGCGCATCGAGTTCCGCATCCCCGACCCGTCGGCCAACCCTTACCTGTCCTTCGCGGCGCAGCTGATGGCCGGCCTGGACGGCATCAAGAACCGCATCGAGCCGCCGGAGCCGGTGGACAAGGACCTCTACGAGCTGCCGCCGGAGGAGCACGCCAACATCGAGCAGGTCCCGGACTCGCTGCCGGCGGTGCTGGACGCGCTGGAGGCCGACCACGACTACCTCACCGAGGGCGGTGTCTTCACCGACGACCTCATCGAGACCTGGATCGACTACAAGCGCACCCACGAGGTCGACCCGCTGCGGTTCCGTCCGCACCCGCACGAGTTCGAGCTCTACTACGACATCTAGTCACGCGTGGGTGACGCCCACCGGCTAGGTGCCTGAAAACGGCCCCTGACCTGCGAAGACACTTCTCAACGTCTTCCAGTGTCAGGGGTCGTTTTTCGTTGGCCTGCGGCCCCAGTGCGGCCCACGGACTCGCTGATCAGGCGTGCGCCGACGGGCAGGGATGTCGAGCGCCGCACGCGACCGAACGCGTCGCCAGGCCTCCAGCGCCATGGCGCGCCGCAGGCGCGGCAGCGAACCCTACGTCTAGGACACCTGAGCTCGACGGGAGGCGGCCCGCGAGGGAGCCGACCACGGGATCAGTCCGCGTCCTTGCCGTGCCGGGGCGCGACCGCTCCGTCGCTTGAGCTGGGAGGCCCAAACAGCATGGCCTGGCCGTCGATGGCGGCATCGGCATCACGGGTAACAAGTGCTGTGGTCAGCACCTTGTCGACGGGCGCGGGCACTCCGAACTGTCCACGCAAGAACGCAGCGGTCAGGTGGATTTGTCGCTCGGTCGCGGGGCTCATTCCGAGGCGTACCTGCACATCGGGAGTCAGGTCACGGCGTCGGACGAGCCGCTCGAAAAGCATGGCGTCCATCTGACGTGGCAGGCGAGCCGTCGCCGCCGCCTCCGCCGCGAGGCGGGAAATCAACTCGAGCAACGGCTCGGTGTAGTCGGGAGCGACTGGCAGGAAGGCGCCCATGGCACTCGTACGGACGTCGGCCGGCGCATCGAGCGAGTTCAAGATCTTGGCGACGTACTCGTCAACGCGCTCGGCCTGCTTTCGCATGGCGTAGAACGGCACGTCACCGGTTGCAAGACGGGCGGTCGCCATGTCGCGGAACGTCGCGGCGTCCATGGTGTTTGCCTCGCCGGCAATGATCGCTAGGTTCAGCGTGACGATCGAGATGGCCTCCGCGAAGAACCACCGGGCCGCGCGCGTTGCGTCGAGGTGCGTGTCCGGTGGCCAGACCTTGCCCAGCTCGCGAATGAGGCCGAGCGTGCGCTTCACGGCATCGGACGGCTCGAGGAACCAGACCTCCGACAGAAGGAACCAGTAGCCGCGCTCCAGCATGGCGTCAGACTTCACGAACGACAGCACGTCCTTGCGCAGCACAGCCATCGTCACGCCCTGGGAGCCCACGTCGTTCACGTTGCCGATGGCCAGCCGGTTCTCGCGGGCTTCCAGGTCGTTCATGTTCTGGATGGTCACGCCGAGCCGCCGGCAGGCATCGCGAATGGCGCCAGAGGTACTGAAAGCGGTCGTGATCTCACCGCGCTCGGCACCGACGAGCTCGCGGAGCCCACGGCTCCAGAGGGCCCGGTCGAGCGGACGCGGGGTGCTCTTGGACGTCCCCGTCTTCACCTCGCCGATTTGCTTGTGACAGGTCAGGGAGGGATCGAACGTGTAGCCCAGAACGTCCAGGTCGGTCACGGTCGAGACCTCCGAGCCGAAGCGGTGCTGGAGGTCGACACCACGGCGTACGTAGTAGCCATCCCAGAACCAGGCCTGTGCGACCCGGATCTCGGCCAGGACACCGGCATCAAGCCCAGGGGTCGTCGCGGCGCGCGGCACGCTGCATCTCCTTCCGCAGCTCGTTGATGGAGGAAACCATGATCTCGTGGGAGGCCCCAAGGCTCTCCGTGGTCCGGCCGTCCTCCGGCGTGATGAACGTAGCGGGTCGCTGCCCGCGAGTGAGGTCCGCCGTCCCCGAGGTGTCGGTGATGCGGCGAATCCAGGCGAGAGCGGACTCAGCGATCTCGGGCTTCACGAGGCGGAGGAAGGCGCGCCCACCCTCGTTTGGCTCGACGGCGACGACACCGGTCGCTTCCAGGAGGTGGTAGTCCGTCGCGATGTTCGTCGCCGGGCCGACGACGCCCTTTCGGAGCAGGGCGTTGACGAGCACCGCGGGGTCGTCGATCCGGCCACGACCGAGGGTGGCGGAGTCGCGGCCGAAAAGGATGTGTGCGACGAAGAGCTTCCGCAGGTGGAAGGCCTCCGTGGTGGTGCACGCGTTGTCCTCCACCTCGAGGAGCGGGGAGAACACATAGGTCGACGAGGCGCCGGTCGCGGACTTGACGGTGGCCGCCTGGATGAGGCCGACGTTCTGGGCGCTGCGGATGATCGCCGGGTTCGCGGTCAACTTCGACATGTGGAGGCCGGGAGTGGCCAGCACCTGCTCACTCATCCCGAGCAGAGCATCGCGCTCGTTGGGCGGCAGACCGCCGAGGAACGTGGCGAGCGACAGCTGCTTGGTGCCCCAGACGTACGGGCTGAACACCACGGGTTCGTTCAGCTCGTCCGAGCGGGCGTCGAGGTTGATACCGACCGCGCGTGCCAGGCGCAGCGCCTCCTGTGCTTCCTGGTCGGTGAAGCCTCGCTTGACAATCTCTTCCAGATGCTGGCTCGCCGCCAGCGGCGCGATGGCACCAATCTCGACGGAGTGGAGGAAAGCGAGGTCGGAGCGCTGGGGGGACAGCGACTGCAGCGGCTCGCAGATCCACGCCGGCCGAGGCATCGCCTGGAATGCGAAGCAACCCGGGGACCTGGTCTTCTTCAGCTATCCCGGCGCCGACGGGCCGCACCACGTCGCGATCTACGTCGGCGGGGACAGGATCCTCCAGGCGCCACGGACCGGCGACGTCGTCCGCTACGGAACGATCGGCGAATTCGCCGGTGAAGTCATGACCGTGCGCCGCCTCGGTTGAGAAATCGAGGAGAGGCCCACTAGTCGAAGAGCCCGGGCCGCCCTTGCGTTCGGTCGCCGCGCCGCACCTGATGTCCATGGTCCCGACCCACGTGATCCGGACGGATGTCGGCCCAGACTTCGGCGCCGTGGGCGGCGCTGGCGACCTCCGCGCGATCGTCGGTGCCCTCCTGACCTACGGCCTGGTCCTCGCCGTACTCATGCTGGTCATCTCAGCAACGACCTGGGCGATCGCGTCGAGCTCGGGCAGCTGGCACACCGCTCAGAGGGCGAAGCTCGGGTGCTTCGTCGCCATCAGCGGTGCCACCCTGACCGGCGGCGCGCTGGCCTGGGCGAACTGGCTGCTGGACATCGGCGCACACCTCTAAGACGTCCGCCCGTCCGACGTCAGGAGCCTTCCGATGGACCTTCTCACTGCAGCTCTCTTACTGCCCTTCGACATCGAGATTGATCCGAACTCCAACGGTCTGCCGGGGATCGGCCAGCTCAAGAAGATCGTCGGAGCCTCGATGACGGTCGGGCTGGTCCTCGCCGTACTCGCTCTGATCATTTCGGCCATCGTGTGGGCTCTGGGAGCGAACTCCTCCAACCCACATCTCGCGGGTCGCGGCAAGCTCGGAGTGCTCGTCGCTGTCGGCGCCGCCATCGTCTGCGGCGCCTCCGTGACGCTGGTGAACTTCTTCTGGAACGTCGGTCAGCAGGTCTGAGGAACCGTCATGGGTGTCTGCGATGTGCCGGTGATCCACGAAGTCTGCAACACCGCCGGAGACGCGGCCGGCGCCGTCGTGACCGCGCCGTTCGACTGGCTCGCTCAGGGCATGGGCGGTGCCGCCGAGTGGATGTTCACCTCGGTCTGGAAGGTCATCGACACCACGACGATCGTCGACGTGACCAGCGGGGAGTACACGAAGGTCTACAACATCATGTTCGGTGTCGCGGTCTTCGTGATGCTCGGCTTCTTCATGCTCCAGGTCATCGGCGGCATGATCCGCCGCGAGCCAGCCGCGCTGTCAAGAGCCACGCTCGGAATCGCGAAGTCGATCCTGGGCTCCTTCGTCGCCCTCGCGCTTGTCGGCACGGCGCTCGAAATCACCGATCAGCTCTGCATCGGCATCGTCAACGCCGCCGGGACGAACATGAACGAGATGGGCGACAAGGTCGCGGTGCTGGCCGCCGGCCTCGGCGCCATCAACCTCAGCGCCCCCGGCGCGGGCGCGATCCTGACCATCTTCCTATCTAGCCTCGCCATCGTCGGTGCCATGGTGGTCTGGATCAGCCTCCTGATCCGAAAGGCCCTGCTGCTCATCGCGATCGTGTTTGCGCCGATCGCCCTCGCCGGGTCCAGCTGGGACCACACCCGAACCTGGCTGAGCCGCTGGGCCACCTTCGTGATCGCGATGATCCTCTCGAAGGTGGTTTTGGTGGTGATCTTCCTGCTCGCCACCGCTCAGGTGTCGGCTCCGATCGACGCGGACCTGGAGTCCGTCAGCCAGCCGATGGCCGGTGTCGTGCTGATGCTGATGGCCGGCTTCGCGCCGTACCTGACTTACAAGGCGATCGCCTTCATGGGCTTCGACATGTACCACGCGATGTCGGCCGAGCAGGAGGCCAAGGCGTCGCTCAACCGGCCGATGCCGATCCCGCTCTCGCGCCGCACCGGCAGCGAGCCCGCCAAGATCCTCGGGGACGGCGGCGGTGGTACGACAGGCGGGTCCCCTGCGGTGACACCGGCTGCGGGCGGCGGACCGGGGGCCTCCGGCGGCTCTGCCAGTGGCGGTTCCGGCGGAACAGCGGCGACGGGCGGCTCGAGCGGTGCGGCGGCCACGGGAGGTGCCGTCGCTGCGGGTGCAGTCGTGTCGAAGGAGGCAGCGGCGGCTGGGCCTCGCCTCGGAGGCTTCGTCGCCGCCCAGGCCAGCGGCCAAGCCCAGGCCCACGAATCAGCGGCACCACCTACGGTGCCGCCGCCGGTCGCGGACGCGACCCTTGCCGAGCCCGCAGGACGGAAGTGACCGGCAGTGAGTACGTCGAGCAGCGCCGAACCGTCGCTGACGCCCGTCAAGTTCTCGCGCCTCACCAAGCGCGGGATCCTCCTGGGGCTGTCAGGCCCGCAACTGGTCATGGCGAGCATGGCCGCCGGCACCTTGATCTTCGGCCTCTATCTGGGCGCGGTCGTCGTGACCTTCCCGATCATCCTCGTCTTCGTCGTACTCGGGTTCATCGGCGTCGGTGGCCGAAGGGTCGTCGAATGGGCGCCGATCGGAGCGCGCTGGCTCTGGCGCTCCGCCGGAGGCCAGCTGCTGTATCGCCGCCGGGTGGTCAAGCCGCGCCCGGCAGGAACGCTCGCCCTTCCGGGCGACGCCGCTCGGCTCCGGCAATGGGTCGACCCCGAGATCGGCGCCGTCATGGTTCAGGACCCGCATGCCGCGACCTTGACCGCGGTCGTCGGCGTCGCCCACCCCGCCTTCGTGCTTCTCGACCCCGCAGAGCAGCAACGCCGAGTCGTCAGCTGGGGTCGCGTGCTCGCGACCGCATGTCGGTCCGGGCGACTGGCGTCGCTCCAGGTCATGGAGCGAACGCTCCCCGACTCCGGCAAGGGCCTCGCCGACTGGTGGGAGCGACACGGCAGCCGTACAGACACTTGGGCGTCGACGACGTACGGCGAGCTCGTCGACCGCGCCGGCCCCGCCGGCGAGCGTCACGCGAGCACCATCTCGATCTCCCTCGACATCAAGACCGCCGGCCGCGCAATTCGGGCAGCAGGTGGGGGGAACCGTGGCGCTGCCGCCGTACTCCGTCAGGAGATGGCGACGATGCTCGCGGCCCTTCGATCCGCCGACCTCTCCCCCAGTGACTGGCTCACGCCCGGCGACCTGGCTCTCATCCTTCGATCGGCATACGACCCAGCTGTCGCTGCCGCCCTGGAGCGGCACGGGGCCGTCGGCCGCGACCTGGCCACTGCCGGCCCCGTCGCGGTCACCGAGTCGTGGGGCAGCCTCCGCAGCGACTCGGCGCACCACTGCGTCCTCTGGATCAGCGAATGGCCCCGGTCACTGGTCTTCCCCGGCTTCCTCGCACCGCTCCTCTTGTCGTCCGGAATCCGGCGGACCTTTTCACTCCTCTATACACCGATGCGCACCGACCGGGCGGCTCGTGACATCCGCAAGAAGAAGACGGAGTACATCTCGGACGCCGTCCAACGGCAGAAGATCGGGCAGATCGAAGACGCGCAGCAGACGGCTGAGTACCAGGACGTCCTCCAACAGGAGGCGGATCTCACCGCCGGCCACGGCGTGCTCCGGGCAACGGGCTTCGTCGCGGTCAGCGCGGGCGATCCCGACGAGCTCGAGCGCGCCGTGGCAGCGATCGAGCAGGCGGCGATTCAGGCATCATGCGAGACCCGACGAATCTGGGGACAACAGGCCCAGGCCTTTGCCGTAGCCGCACTGCCACTTGCACGAAGCATCTAACGACGACGACGCCGGATCCGCCTGAGAAAATCTAGCTTCCAAGGACAACGACCGGCGGCGTACTCCAGGATTCTGGCCAGACCCCGCAGGTGACCCGAGACGCCTGCGGGGTCTTCCGCTCCCCCAGCGGTGTCGGAGGTCCGGCGTAGCCTTTCGTCGTGGCCGCGATCCCGCACCAACCCCGCCCTCCGTGGCGGGTGTTGTTCACGGATCGGAGTCGTCACCATGGCGCACTCGCCTCATCGGCAGCACAAGGGCTGCCAGCTCTGTAAGCCTCACAAGAACCGTCGCCACGGTCGTGCTGTGCGCGAGCCTTGGCCGGTGCTGCGCAAGACCGGCAAGCGCCGCCGTGTCCGCCGCCGGGACATCGGCGATGACGCCGACGGATAGCCGGCTCAGTTGCAGGGCGCACCCTCACAGCAGGGCCGGATGTAACCGCAGCCATCGCAGCGCTCGTGAGAGGTCTCCCAGCGCATCAGGGTGTCGCAGTTCGGGCAAGGCTCCGTCAGATCGTCCACGCCAAAGGTAGGTCGGCCAGCGAGTGCTGCCACGGCGACACGGCGGACTATCCCGCGTACCTCATCGATGAGTAAGCCCATCGATCGAGGAGCCACCGATGCCGACCTTCCGCGACCCGGTTGCCGACGCCGACGAACTCCGTGAAGCTGTCCGCGGCCTCGCCCACGCGACACGCTCGATCGAGGATCCGACCTCGATCTATGCGGTGCTCGGGTCCATCAGCTCCGCGCTCGCGTCGCTGAGCCAGTCCCTGCACCAGCTCGGCCAGTTCCACGATGGACCGACTCGCAAGCAGGCATGGATGAACGGCGACTCCAACGCGGGGCGCGCGGCGTCCTACAGGGAGTCCTGGGAGCTGCACCGCGCCGCCGAGACGATCCACCAGGTTGGCGAATGCGTGGACCGGGCGCACGAGATCGAGGCGACGATCGCCTACGACACCCGTGACTATCCGTCGCTCGCGCCGGTCCAGCGCGCATCGCGTCAACCGGGGATGTCGCTGTGACCGGGTGGCAGGAAGGCCGGCTCCACTCAGCTGTCCTCGTCTCCCCCGGCCGGGAGCGTCGGCACGACCGCAAGCTACGCAGAGCAGCCGCGCGAGACCTCCTATCCGCCGACCGCGAAGCCCGGCGTAGCGAGGCCAAGGGGAAGGCTGAGCAGCTCTCGGCTGAGAAGCGGTCGACCGTGACGCTCCCCCGCGCCGGCGAACCCGGACCGGACGCACTGCGGACGCCCGGACGATTCCGCGTGCCGCGCCATCAGGACACCTCAGCAACCCTGGCGGGCGCTTACCCCTTCCTCGCCGAAGGCGGTCTGGGCAGTGAGGGCGTCTTCGTCGGCCAGGACCTCTACTCAGGCAGTTCCTTCGTCTACGACCCATGGATCCTCTACGCCCGGGGACTCATCACTGCGCCGAACCTCGTCCTCGCCGGCATCGTCGGTTCGGGCAAGTCCTGCCTCGCCAAGAGTCTCTACACGCGGTCGATCCCGTTCGGCCGCCGGCTGTACGTGCCCGGCGACCCCAAGGGTGAGCACACCGCCGTTGCGGAAGCAGTGGGTGGCCAAGCGATCGCGCTCGGCCACGGGATGCCCAACCGGCTCAACCCGCTGGACGAGGGCCATCGCCCCTCAGGTCTCGACGACGCGCAATGGTCCAGCCAGATCGCCTCTCGCCGCCGGGACCTGGTTGGAGCCCTGGCCGAGACCGTGCTCGACCGGCGCCTCAGCCCGCTGGAGCACACGGCGGTCGACATCGCGATCGACCGCACGGTCCGGTGCGCCGACGTACCCGTCCTCCCGACGGTCGTCGACAGGCTGCTCGCACCTGATCGCACCGATGATCCGGACGGACGCCTCACCGAAGACGGCCGACTTGTCGGGCACGCCCTCCGTCGGCTCGTCGCCGGTGACCTCGCAGGGCTCTTCGACGGGCCGTCGACGGTGACGTTCGACCTGACCCTCCCGATGATCTCGCTCGACCTGTCTCGCGTCACCGAGAATGCGACCCTCATCTCGGTCCTCATGACCTGTGCGTCGGCATGGATGGAGTCCGCCCTTCTGGACCCCGCCGGCGGCCAGCGCTGGGTCGTGTACGACGAAGCCTGGCGCCTCATGTCGCACCCGCACTGCTGCGACGGATGGACGCCCACTGGCGCCTCGCTCGCCACTACGGCATTGCGAACAAGCTGATCTTTCACAAGCTCACCGACCTCGACAACGTCGGCGACCAGGGGTCAGCGATGCGAGCGCTCGCCTCTTCGCTGCTGGCAAACGCCGAAACACGGATCGTCTACCGCCAGGAGTCCGACCAACTCGGCGCCACCGCGACCGCCCTCGGGCTCACTGGGACCGAGCAGTCCCTCATCCCGACGCTCGGAACCGGTCAGGGCTAGTGGCGGATCAAGCACCGGTCGTTCGTCGTGCAGCACCAGATGCATCCCGCCGAGCTCGAGCTGTTCGACACCACCAGCCGGATGACAGGAGGGCAGTCGTCATGACCGCTCAGGTCCGCGGCCGAGCAAGCCGCGAAGACAAACTCGAAGCGCTCCAGCGCCAGCTGTCAGAGTCCGTTGCCGCGCTGGTCACAGGCGAGGACTGGAAGCGAGCGCTCACCTTCGCGGCACGGTTTCGCTCCCGGAGCTTCAACAACACAATGCTGATCTACGTCCAGCACTACTCCGCGTTCGAGGAGGGGCGCGTGCCGGAACCGACGCCGACGTACGTAGCTGGTTTCCATCAGTGGCTCTCCCTGGGTCGCCACGTTGAGATGGGCCAACACGGGTACGGGATCGTCGCGCCGGTCACGGCCAGGTTCGCTTCGGCGAACCCCGCGGATGCGGCGTCGTGGCGTCGTCTGTCGCGTGGCGAGAAGCCAGGGTTCGGGGAGACCGTGAGATCGAAGCTCGTCGGACTCAAGCCGGCCCATGTCTGGGACGTCTCCCAGACGGCCGGCGACCCCCTGCCGGAGCTACCTCGCCCGAACCTTCTTCGCGGGCAGGCGCCTGCCGGTCTCTGGGACGGTCTCGCCGATCAAATCACCGCTCTCGGGTTCGAGCTTCGGCTCGTCTCGTCCGCTGCGGCTATCGGTGGTGCCAACGGCCTGACCGACTTCCTCGCCCGCGAGGTCTCGGTTCGCATGGACATGGACGACGCCGCCCAGGTGAAGACTCTTGCCCACGAGCTTGGGCACATCCTCCTCCACGCTCCGCGAGAGAACGTGATCTCCACGGATGTCGCCGCCGACGCGACCCTGCACCGCGGAATCGCGGAGGTCGAGGCGGAGTCGATCGCACTGATGGTCGGCGCTGCGCACGGGCTCGACAGCTCGTCGTACACCGTCCCCTACGTCTCGACGTGGGCATCCAGCGTCCCCGGTAAGACGCCGGTCGAGGTGGTCCAGTCGACGGCCGACCGGGTGAGGGACTCCGCGCTCGGAATCCTCGACAAGCTCGACACCCAGAAGGTCGGCGACGGCAACCCGCCCGGTCTCGAGCGAGAGGCTCTCAGTCACCGAGCTGGGGTGGCGCCAGTCATCACTGGCACGCGTCGCGACGGATCGGTCCTCGGGCTATGAAGGTCCCAATCGTCCTCCCCACCGTCCGCTTCGACATCGACACCGAGGGCCGTCTCGAGGTCAGCGTCGACAGCCAGCCGCACGCTGAAGATCGAAGGTTGTCACGGGACGACCTCCGGTCAGTCCTCGACGAAATCACCACGAGCCTCGGCACTGCGGTGCGCGTCGAGGTCCACGAGGCTGACGGCACGACGTACTCGGACATCGAGACTCCCGCGGAAGGCACCGCTCCGGATGCCGTGGAGGCCGGGCCGGAGACAGCAACACCGGCGCTTGCCGGCGCCGGCTTCCGGCCAGGCGAATAGGTCGCTCTCGCCTACGTCGTGGCACGCCAGGAAGCCGATGCCAACGGCAATGCGGCCATCAACCTCCCACCGGCGCTGTTGACCGCAACACGCCAAGGGCTGGTTCTTCTCGGTCTGACCTCACTGACGGTCGCCCCGGTCGAGGCGCACGCATGAACCCGAGTGCTCGCAGCGCGAACGACGAGCTCGTCAACCTTGCTCTGATGGGTCTGATCGCGCTCTTCGGCCTTGGGCTCGCCCTCGGAGTCGCCGGAGAGGTCGCCGCTGTCCTGGCCGGCGCGCCGGGTCCCCGCGGAGGTATGGCCAGCGGGCTTCGTGTCCTCACTGACCCAGGACACCCCGGAACGGCGCTCGGCGCACCCGGCCTGTCGGCCGCGGCGTACTGGCTTGTCGTCGCAGCCATGCTCACGCTGGTGGGCATCGCTGGGTGGCTTGCCTGGACCGTGATCGCGCGACTACGCCACCGCACCAAGCACGATCCTCGCACGATCGATGGCATCGCCACCCGACGCGACATCGACCTGGTGGCGTCGAAGCGAGCGCTGGTACGCCGAGGTCAGACCCTGCGCCCGTCGACCAGCCGTCCGCGCCCCGACGATGTCGGCTACCTGCTCGGGCGCAGCTGCGGCCGAGAGGTCTGGGCCTCGGTCGAAGACTCGATCCTGGTCATCGGACCTCCCCGCTCCGGCAAGGGCCTCCACCTCGTCATCAACGCAATCCTCGACGCGCCTGGTGCCGTCGTCACGACATCCACCCGCCCGGACAACATCGTGGCCACCATTGCGGCCCGCAAGGAACGCGGACCTGTAGCGGTCTTCGACCCGCAGCACCTGACGGCGGGACTCCCGATCATCGACGGAAGCGGGGTCTGCTGGTCCCCAATTCGAGGGTGTGAACAACCGATCACCGCGATGATCCGCGCTGCCGGTCTCGCATCGACGACTGGTCTGTCGGCCGGCGGAGTCGAGTCAGGTGGCTTCTGGGAGGGGAAGGCGAGATCAGCACTCCAATCCCTGCTCCACGCGGCCGCGATCGAACGGTTACCCACCCGCGCGCTCTTCGAATGGTCATTGTCGCCCTCAGCTGCGACCGATGCGGTCGGCATCCTCGCCAGCCGACCCCAAGCCGCGCCGGGTTGGGCGGATGCTCTCGACGGGATGATCAGCGCTGACCCGCGCACCCGAGACTCGATCTGGATGGCGGTGAGCCAAGCTCTCGCGTGCCTGGCCGATCCGGCGGTGCTGGAAGCCGTCAGTCCCGACCCGAACGACGCGTTCGATCCGGGCGGCTTCCTCGTGCAGAACGGAACGCTGTACCTGCTAGCGACCGGCGCCGGCGCCGGTGCTTCTTGGCCCCTCGTGGCTGCCTTCATGGAGGATCTCACCGAAGTCGCCCGACATCTTGCGGCCGGCTCTACCGGCGCTCGGCTTGATCCCCCGCTCCTCCTGGCGCTCGACGAGATCGGCAACCTCGCCCCGCTCCCCTCCCTCCCAGTTCTGATGGCTGAGGGCGGCGGCACCGGCATCACCACGATGCCCGTCCTCCAGTCACTCTCACAGGCGCGCAACAAATGGGGTGACCACGCGGCCAGCACGATCTGGGACGCCTCGATCGTCAAGGTCATCCTCGGCGGAGCGTCGGCCTCCAAGGACCTCCAGGAGCTCTCCGTCCTCATCGGCGAGCGTGACGAGCGCTCCGACACAGTCACCATCAGCGACTACGGCAGCCGCTCTGTCCAGCGGTCGAGCCGGCGCGCGTCCGTCATGCCGCCTGAGAGAATCCGCATGCTCCCGTTCGGCACCGGTCTGATCCTGCTCCGCAGCGCCCCGCCCATCGTGACGAGACTCCGCAGGTGGACGAGTCGGCATTGAGCCAGCTGTCCGGCACCAACCGCCCAGGATCACGCGTCGGTGCGGCTCGCGTTCTCGGGTCGTTGTCCGCTCAGGTGGACCTAACAGGACAACTATCGAACCCCGCTCCCCCGCTAGCGCGGATGCTGAGCGGCAAGAAGTCGCAGGTCAGCGCACGATCCGCATCGAACATCAGCCCTAGGACCCAGCAACGCCAGGTTCGCCTTTCGGACGAGCAGCAGGCAGAACTCGTGAGCCGACACCGTGAAGGCGCGTTCAAGAAGGAGTTGGCGCGCGCGTATGGCATCCACGTCGAGACGGTGCGGGCGATTGTGAAGAGGCGTGCGGCGCTATACCCGAGCAACTAGTCGTCGGTCCCTGACTCGGCTGGCGCTGGCGCCCAGAGTTCCCACCGATTCGCCCGGCCGCGCCGTACTTCTGCGTCTGGGTACCGCGCCTGGAGCTCGCTGAGCTTGGCGACAACCTCGGCGATTGGCAGGCCGGAAGGGACGACAGCCAGGGGCTGCGGTTTGGGCTTCGGCGGTGGCAGCGCTTCGGCCTCACGACGCTTGGCGAACTCCTCCAGCATCCGCCGCGCTTCCCTCATTCGTGCCGCCCACCCGGGCCAGGCCGGACAAGGCGATCCGGGAGGCCAGACCCATCCGTGATGAGCCATTGGCGTGGCGCACTCAGAGCACATCTCCTCGGCAGCGAAGGGTCCCTCTGCAATGAGGCTGTCGAGTTTCCGACTGGCCTCGGCCAGCTTGGCCCTGTGTTCCCGGCGCTCTGCCTTGTCGGTGCAGGCCTTCAGGGCGGTCTCCAGCTCCGGCACCTTCTCCTTGAGGTCGCGCACATTTCGCTCGCGCTCAAGCCGGTACGACCACCAGGTGTGCTGACGCCGGTCTCTTGGAAGCCAGCCGTGCTCGTCGACCACGTCTTCGGGATCGCCGACAACGGGCACCAGCTTGTCTACCTCGGCCTGGAGACGCTCAACGTTCCCTTCCAGTTCCTGAATCCCCTGCTCGCGACGCTTGGCGTCCATGGCCGGGAACCGCGTGCCGTCGCGGTAGCCAGTCAGCTCCGCCATTTCGTAGTCCAAGCGTGAACGCACCTCGATCAGGCGGAGACGGGCGTTGAATCGCTGCTCGTCGTAGCGCTCCTTATCGCGCTCACGCCGTGCTTCGTCCTCGGCACGCTCCTTCTCCCGCGCGCGTTCCCGGCGGGTCTGCTCGGCCTCCCACTGCTTGATGGTCATATGCCGGTGACCCGGTTCGGCCCGCTGCCACTGGCCCATGATCTCGGCCGCGCAGTCAATGTCGGCCTCGCGCTCGTCACGGATCCAGGGATTCCACATCGCCTCGTGATTCAGCTGGATGAACAAGGTGCGCGCCGCGAGGAACTCGTCTGCGGTCGCGGTCGCGCCCTCGCGCGGCTTCCAGAGCATGCCGTCATGCTCGATGGCGCCCGTGGGGATCACTGTGGTGGTCGTACCCATGGACAGCACTATGCGCCTGGCGCCGCCGCCAAACGAGGGGGCAGCCGGTGAACGTTGCGTGAGAGGCCCTGCCCGAGAACAGGCAACTCCGCGACAGGGGCTAACCAGCGACCAGTCGCAGGGGCGGCGTCGCGTCCTGCATAGGCAATGCTTCGGTGGCGAGGGCATTCGCTGCCTCAGCGCCGGGGAAGACCTTGAGGAACTCGTCGAGAAGGGCCGGGTTCGCTTCGAGCAACTCAGCAATATGGCGCGCCCGTGCCGCATCGTTGATCACGGCTGGACCGTCTGCCGGCACCGATACCACCGCTTGCTCGGGGGAACGAGCGGTCACCAACGGGCCAACGGTGGCCACGTCGGGCGACGCGGCCCGATGATGACCCTTCCTTCTGCCGGTCGTTTTGCTCCGAGCGGACCGTGCCGCCGGCTTGAGCGCGGGAACGACGGTCTCGATGACCCAGTTCCTGACCGCATCCCCAGCACGAGCGGCGGCAGCATCGACGTGGGGAGAGATCCAGTCAACGATCGCGTCTGCAAGCGCTTCAGCAACCGGATGCGGTTCAGCACAGCGTCGAGGCGCCTCGTCCGCCGATGCAGCGTACTGGCCCGTCCTCCAATCTGGAGCTCGCCACTCATCCTCGACAACCTCGAAGAGCTCCGCGTGTCCAACAAGCTGGTTGGTGTCGTCTCGGAAGAGGTGCGCGCGCCGCGCCCCGTCTGTTCCACGCGAGTAGCCGAGGTGCTGCCCATCGGGGACTTCCACCTCGAAGCGCTTCTTCGGCATAGCTCACCACCCGCCTGCATCGACGATGATGACTCGTGCTGGAATCTGATTCATTCGGGCTCCTTCAGCCGAATTGACTGCGACTCCCGGCACGAAGCAGCAAACGGACAAAGTGGCAACCGAACGTTCGGAACAGCAGTGCTGAGGACTCGATACCTTGAGAACCAACCCCATGCGTTCTGGGGCAACATTTTGTGTAACGCAATAATCAACGCCTGAGCCACGCCGGGTGACGGGCGCTGCGGAGTCCTTCAGCTGCTGTCGCTAGCAACTATACGCACGGCGTCGGCCGCGGCATAGGAGCCGACCAGACGCTCCTGCCAGAAGCACTGGGCGAGACGGCGCGTTGGTGTCTCCGTAGGAGCGGTCTCGCCTGGCTTTCGCGCGGGCAGGAGCTGGAAGCAGTCCACTACTGCGAGGGCATAGCCCCCGCTTGCGCGCCCGTTTGGAGCGCCCCCAGCGCCTCGAGGTCTGTCATCGCGAACACCGAGGTCGAGCAATCTCGGATTAAGCAGGGCCCAAACTCCGCGTCGGCCAGGGCGTGAAGATCAGCTGCGCCTTGCTGGATCGGTTCGGTCGACATGAGGCAATCGTTGCCTGTTTCGCACCGCGGCGCGGAAGTTTTCCACAGGGGCTGTAGGAGCCGTCGCGAAGGGCAACATGCGGCGGTTCCCGACACCTAGCGTGGGCACATGACCAGACCCGCTGCGGAGCTTCCAGACCTGTCCTTCGTGGTACCGGCAGCTAACGAGAACCGGTGGAGCGACCTGTTGGCCTCCTTGATCGCAACCGACCCGGATCCAATGGCGGGGCTCGTCGGGGTCGCCTTTGACACCGTCCAGCGCGAGGTGGTCATCCCCGGTCAGGACGCCCGCAAGTCGGATCGCCTGGATCTTCTGCTGGTAAAAGGCGGCGTTGCCGCTGCTGCTATCGAGGTCAAGCTCCTCTCGGATCTCGGCCCCAGGCAATTGGAGCGCTACGTCGCAGCCTTCCCCACGGCTCAGGTTCACCGCGTACTGCATCTCGATGGGCTGCCAGTCAATCTGCTGCGGACGCGGCCGTGGGAGTCACTGACGTGGGAGTCGGTGCTCCGCGCCTACGCCTCGAGTGCGAACGCTTGGGTGGCCACCACTGCGCAGGCGTGGCTTCTCCAGCTCCCCCAGTTAGTTCCAGAAGTCGGCGCTGGCACGGTTTGGAACGATGTACCTGACGACGCTCCCGGTATGGAGCTTGCCCTTCGCGCACGTATCGCATGGCTATCGCGTCAGCTGGACGGCTGGTGCCAACTCCCGCACGACATCGAGCCGTCCTCGGGTGGCGGAACGTGGGCCGTCCGGATCTGGACGTCTTCTCGCTCTCCGGGGCACCTGGTGACAGCCGAGCTGCAGGAGGGCATGACGGCCTTCGAGTGGAAGCCCGACCCAACCAAGCCGTATCGGCAACGGCTGCGCGGCCCCGTTGTTCTTCTCGGCCTTCGTCAGGACGACATCGAGACGTCGGCGAACTTCGACTGGACTCAGCTTCACGCCATGTTCGCTGAGCACATCTTGGACGAGAACGGCTCGACGCGGGACGGCCGAGCGTGGCACGTGACGGCCGCTCGGCCCGGAGACCCGGTCGACCGAGCGAATTGGGAGGCGATCGTCGCGGCCGGTGCCCCGCGATGGCTCGGAAAGGGTTGGGGCATGAAGGTTGCCAGGAGCGCGCAGTCCTGTTTGTTCGGTGCCCGCTTCCAGCTACCGCCAGACAGCACCCTCGGGAAGATCGAGGCGGAGCTCAAGCGACTCGAACCGGTCATCGCCCGCATGACGTGATGCCTTCTGCCCTGGGTCCCGATCCTGCCCTGGTCAGTCTTCGAGGCGCTGTTCATCGGGCGGATAAAAGTCGTACTCAAGGGGCACGAGGTCATCGTCGTCGGGTTCCCATGCGTAGAGCCTGAGCTCGCCGCTGGCCCCGTCGACATTGCCATCGCTGTCTAGTCGGATTCCAGCGACAATGCCGATCACACATTCGCCGGGATGCTCACGGGCGAACGCCACCTCATTGCGCGTCACGATGACCCGTTCGCCGGCGGTCGTCGTGCCCTCTGCTTCGAGGTAGATCACGTCGCCGCCCTTCGTCGCCTTGGCGTCGAACGGATTGCCGTAGCGGAGGTCTTCGACGTCCCAACCATCTGACTCGTAGAGAGCCGTCAGCCGATCCTGGGCGAGGTCCTCGATCTGCTTGCGCAGGATGGCGTCGAGTCGACGCCCCTGCCTCTCCCCCACGGAGCCTGTAGGTGGCGTCGGGTCCTGTGAGCCACCTACCGACGCGACGTGTTCGGACCACAGTCGCTCAAGCCCCGCCACGACGGCAGGATTCACCTGCGTACCGCTTGCCTGCGGCTCCCACTGCCCCTCCGGCAGCTCCGCGAGCAGGCTCTCGATCGAGAGCGGATCGTCGGGGTCGATCACGGTGTCCCAGCTGACGTCGGCGTAGTTGGCGATCGCTCCTGATCCGTCCCAGTGCTCGGCTTGGAACACCGAGGACGTGAATGTGCCGCTCGCGAAGATGCCGCGCTCCGGTACGCCCTGACGGAGCAGGAAGGCGCGATCGCCCGGGACGATCTTCTTCGTTGTGCCGCCGGTCGACCACCTGCCCTCGACTGAATGTCCGGCGGCGGTCGCGAGGATCCAGTCCGCAAGGAGATCGGGATCCATGTCCCACTTCTTGGGGTTGTTCGTTAGCAGGAAGGCATCCGGATCGGCCACGCCGCTCGGATCGCCGATGTAGGCAATGGTGTTGCGTCCCGTTGGAGCTGGCAGACGAAGGAATGCCTCGCGCACGGGGTCGCCGGGCGGCAGGACCCTTCCCTCCAATGACCACTTTCTGCCAACACCGCGAGGGTTGGACTCCTGCTCACGACCACTCAGCTCGGCAACGACGCGGATCCTTCCGTCGTAGGACAGCGTTGCGTAGCGCTCGTTGTCGACGCGGTCCCCGAAGGTGTGCCGGCCCCGGTTGTGATCCCAGTTGACCTGGTCTGAAGCATCCTCGTCCCAGCCCGCCCAGGTTCGGCCCATGGAGTCGGTCGCGCGGTCGATCACGAACTTCTCCTTGAGTTTGATGTTGACGGCCACGCCTCGAATCTCCTCGGCTACTTGATGACCGGTCGCGCTTTGGCGACGAGAACGTCTTGCCGCAGTTCGGCTGGGTCCAGAAGGAGGCCAGCGTGCATGGCGGCGCTCGCCGCCAGGTTCAAGGCCACATGCGGCAGGCAAGACACGTCCGAGATCAGGTCACCGGAGGCCGCCATCGTCAGCAACTCAGCGAGTCTCCGAGCAGCCGCCAGCGCGTCGGCGTGGTCCTGCTGCCCGTCGACTGGCTCGGGTTTGCCGTCGCTCGTCACCATCGCTTCGGCAATCAGCAGGTTGGCTCGCCCAGCGAGGAACGCATCGGGCTGGGTCGTCGCGACGACGTGCACGGTGGATCGGTCCGCGACGTAGCGCAGGAGCCACGGCAGCTGAACCAACCCCGTCGCCAGGACACCCGCACCTGCGCCGGCGCTCCATGACCGGTTGTGTTCCCCTGCCCTGGCCCGACCGAGGTCTGCCCAGCCCATGGCTTCGGCAGCTGGCACAGGAACCGAAAGAGGACACTCGAGGGCCAGCGCAACACGGCCTGACTCGAGCGCGGACACAACGGCATCGCCGAGTTGGCTGGGGTCGTCTTGCCCTCGTTGGGCCCCATCAGCGGTCGACCAGGAGAATCCGCCCTTCCGTCTGACTGAGCCCACATCGACGCCAAAGATTTCTGAGCCGCTGAAGACATCCGGGTTCGTCATTGCAGCTCCGGCTCTTCCCTGCGCCGTCCAGCCCGACGCGGTGCGCAACCGTCCCACGTCACTGCCGCATCGCGGTGTCATCGGTCTCCTCCATCAAGGGCGCTCTTTCCCGCGTATTTCTTCCTGAGCGCAGAGAGCCTGAGGCGAAGCGGCGTCTTCGGGACCTTGGCAAGGTTGAGAGGAGGATCGAGCTCCTTGAGGATCTCGGATTCCAGCTGATCGAGGGTGTCGACGTCCACGACGGGAATCGGGATCACCCGGAGATGGGCATGCATCCACCGAGTCAGTTGCCCCTCGTCGATCGTCGGCTGTCCTTGGGCCTCGGCGAGGATCGATCCGAGGCTGCGTCGGAGGGTGGAAAACTCATGCTTCTTCCCCAGGTGCATGGTGGCGATCCGACCCCAGAGGGTGTTCGAGGACGCTGCGCCGCCGCTTCGGGTTGCGCCAGCCAGACCGGCGTAGATGAGGCCGGGTTGGACGGGGTGGCCCAGGCCCCGCGTCAGGTCGCCCGCGCCAACCTCGTCAACCCACCAGCTGTACATGCCCGGCACGCGGAGATCGGCGCCGCCGCTCGCGATGATGTCACTGAGCGACCTGGCCGTCTCGTCGTCTCGGAGCTGCGAAATCACAATCGAGCTGGCAGGTCCGCCGATGCCGTTGTGTTGGAGATACCAGGACAAGCGCCGGCCGAAGGAGAGGCCCCTGAGTTGGTCGAGCACGTGAGCACCACGTGGCGTGAGGGCTTCTTCTACCGACTCGACGTAGGCCGCTCCGGCATGGATGTCGACAAGCAGGCCCGGCAGCGAGCCAACCGCCTGCTCCAGTTGCTGAGCGACCTTCTCACCCCAAGCCGTTCGATATTCGCGCGAGGTGTCGGGAAGGTAGCGCTCATAGGGCTCGAGCCACTCATCGGGGCTGATCAAGCCATGCTCGGCGGAAAGAATGAACCACGGCCGACCACTCGCTTCGGCGTAATTCCGCATCTTCGCGAAATAATCCGAGACATAGAGGTCCTTGGCGGGCGCTCCGTGGTCGAGCTTCGTCTTCACGCACCCCACCAGGACGACGTCCGCCGGCTGCGCCGCCGGAACGGGGGCGGCGGCAGTGGGCGGTGTCGTCACCACGGGGCTGCGGCTAGGAGCGGGAGACGTGGGTGCCCGTCGGCCTCCGCCGCCAATAGTGAAGCCGAGGTTCTGAAGCCAACGACGCGAAGACTGCGACTGGAAGCGCTGCCGATCGGACACCCCCGTCGCGAGCGAGATGACCTGCTTTACCGGCCAGCGGGTGCCGTCGATCTCGACCCAGTACTCGCGAACATCCTCCGGCACGTGGCCCGCGAGCCGTGCACGGACCAACTCCGGCGTCAGCTCGAATGACTCGCCGTCCAGTGTGAAGTGCATACCTATTGATATCGCGGCAGTCCGACAGAAGTCCGGCGATAGTTCGACTGCGCGCGAGGCCTCGGCCGCCACCTACGACGGCCGATCTCCACAAAGTTGTCGCACCCCCGTGGCAAGGTGGGTTGGCTGACTGTCAGAAGCATCAAGCGGAAGACGGCTCATCGTCTATTCGCTTCTACGCCCTGCCAGGAGGTCTGTCACAGATGTCGTTCGAGGTCGTCGACCACGGCACGTTCGCCCGGCAATGGGCCGTACAGAGCGCCAAGATCGGCTGGATGCTCGGTGCGGGAGCCAGCGCAGCCGCCAAGGTGCCGACTGCCGACCACATCATGATGGATCTGCTCCTCAGGATGTACGCCGATGCACACCAGCTGGTCCGCCAAAGCCTGTCCCTCTCCGAGGCGAAGGACCGGGACCGCATCCGCGAGTATTACGACAACCGCAATGGGATGCCGGCCCTGTCGGATCCCTCGGCCTACAGCGTTGCCTTCCAGCTAGCCCTCCCCGACGCGGGCGCGCGGCGCCAGCACCTCCGCTCGCTGTTCGAGGGCCGGTCTCCGTCTTACGGACAGCGGATCTTGGGTGCCTTTGTAGCCGCCGGACTCTCCGACCTTGTCATCACAACCAACTTCGACGACCTCATCGAGAAGGCTGTTGAGCAAGCCCAGGTCACACTCGGCGACTCCACCCGCAGCCGGCTGGGCGTCGCCGACCTCGGCAACTCTGGCCAGGCGAACCTGGCGCTCAGCGATAGCGACTTCCCGTTCCTCTTCAAGCTCCATGGCGACTTCCGCGACCGCGAGCTCAAGAACCTTGAATCGGAGCTGCAGGCGCAGGATGCGAACATGCGCCAGGCCGTCTTGGACGCCAGCCGTCGCTTCGGCCTGGCAGTGATGGGCTATAGCGGCCGCGATGCGAGCGTCATGGGCATGCTCAAGGAGGCGGTAGCCACTGAGGGCGCCTTCCCCGCTGGCTTGTGGTGGATGGGCCGCCAACCGGAGACGGTGCTGGCGCCGGTCAAGGAACTCTTCGACGCCTGCGCGACGAGCGGCGTGTCGGCCTACTTCGTGAGGATCGAGACCTTCGACGAAACTCTGGGCGCTCTCGGGCGTCAGGCTGACCTTCCCGACGCCCTCCGCGGCTACGTCGACGGCTTGCAGGCGAAACCACGTGCGGTCGACAGCGGACTCCCGCAGCACGATCGGGGTTCCCTGCCAGCCCTGCGGATGAACGCGCTACCGGTCCTGGAGACCCCAACACGAGCACTCCGCGCAACGCTGACGAAGGTTCCGGATCGCAAGGAGATGGGCCAGGCTCTTCACGACGTCTTCTGGCGGGGTGCGGCAGTGTCCTCGGGGCGTCAGCTGCTGGCTTTGGGGAGCGTCGAGGTCCTCGGCAAGGGGCTCGAAATCGAGGGGTCCATCGAGCAGTGCGACATCAACCCAGCCGTCGAGGGCGCGCCTACGGTAGAGCGCGCGCTCATCTATGAGGCGCTGGCTCGCGGACTCGCCCGGGACCTCCCCGTCCAAGCGCGAATCCGCGACTCGGGCCACCGCCTGATCGTGACGACCGAGCGGAAGGATCGACCCGACAACGAACGCCAAGCGCAAGTGCGACGGCTTCTGCAGGAGGCGTACGGAGAGGACCTGACCGGCCAGTGCCCAATGAAGCTTGGGCGCGGAGCCGACGGGAAGGCCCGCCGATTCGGCGAGTCCGTCGAGCTCTCACTCGAGTGGCGGCTCGGGGTCCTGTGGCTCCTCTTCGTGCCGCGCACCTGGGTCTCTGCGCTTCCGCCCGCCGATCGGCGCAAGGGGCAAGGAGATCCTGCCTCGGCTTGGCGAAAGGAACGCTGGGTGAACCGGCGCAATGAGAAGTGGGCGGCGATCATCGACGCCTGGGCGAAGGCCATCGCTCCTCACGACCATACGGAGGTATCCGTGTTGCCGGCCGGCCTCAGCGAGCGAGACCTGATCGGCGGGCACTTCGTACTGAGTAGGACCACCGCATACAGCCGGGAGGCCAGATGACTACCCAGGTGATCGACAGCAGGCTCCCGCCGCACAGGCTACTGGACGAGCCACTGCTTGCTTTCGGCCACGGCGGCAGCGACAAGCACCCGCTGCGCGGCCTGCAAACCCACGGTCCCTATAGCCGGGACTCCTTCGGCACTGCTGACATCCGATTCGCGGTCATCACAACCACGGCGCTCTACCCTCGGGTGCGACAATTTCTCGGCACCCTCGTAAGCCAGCATCGACCGACGGATCGGCCGAAGTACGTCCCGCCCTACCCCGGCTTCAAGAATGTGTACGGAGTCGACCTCACTCCCGCTGACAACTCGATCGTCCAGCTCGACCCGGGCAGCGCCAACGCTCCGGATCCCCACTTCGCGATCGCTGCGGCCCTCGCCCAAGCAGCTCGGCAGCTCACCGCGACACGATCGAGCTGGGACGTCTTGATCGTGGCGCTGCCCGCAGCGTGGCGGCAGTGGAAGGTGTCGAGCGACGGCGCCTTCGACCTCCATGACCAGCTGAAGGCCTTCGCTGCCCCGCTCGGCATCCCTACGCAGATCGTCTGGGAAGACAAAGCCATCAGCTTCAAGCACCCCTGCAGCCTCAGCTGGCGCCTGTCGATGGCCTTGTACGCCAAGGCAGGAGGCGCACCGTGGCGCCTTCACCGCACGACTGATGCCGACGTGGCATACGTCGGCTTGTCGTACGCGATTCGGGGCGGCACCTCGGACGCCTTCGTCACGTGCTGCTCGCAGGTGTTTGACGCCGACGGCGGCGGCATGGATTTCGTGGCGTACGACGTTGGCCAGGGTGTTGACCTCGACAACCCTCACCTCACGCGCGATCAGATGCGGGCCGTCATGAGCCGAAGCGTTCGGCTCTACCAGGACCGCCACGCCGGTAACCTGCCGACCAGGATCGTCGTCCACAAGACCACCCGCTTCCGCGACGACGAGGTAGACGGGGTCTTCGACGCTTGGGATGCCTGCGAAGAGGTGGAGTGCGTCCGAGTGCAGGCGAGCACGCCCTGGCGCGGAGTTCGCCTGGTCGCAGCGAAGCCGGGCCAGGGCCCGAGCCAACCGGCCAACTGGCCTGTCCAGCGCGGCACACTGCAGTTCCTGTCTGGTCGCGATGGCCTGCTCTACGTCAACGGCACGGCAATCGGTCTAGCAGCCGGGAACAACAACTTCTACCAAGGCGCCAAGAGCATCCCCAGCCCGCTGCTCATCACCCGTGACGCAGGCTCGGGGCCGCTAGAGCGCACCGCCGATGACGTGCTCGAACTCACCAAGATGGACTGGAACAACGATGCGCTCTACGACCCCCTGCCGGTGACGATCAAGTACTCACAAACGTTGGCGCGAGTCATTGGGCACACGCGGGGGCTTCCCGACGCGGCCTACCCCTACCGGCTGTTCATGTAGTTCCCACCGGACCGAATCGTCACCTGCGAGCTAGTCGGTCCGCCTTCGCGGGCTGGAGCGCAAGCCAAGACTCGCCGCCCGATGCCCAAAGCTCCGTCATCTTTCGGAAGGGGCTCGTGACGCACACGGTTGTGGTGCCGAAGTCGACACGCCGGAGAGACCGTCATACCTCGAGTAGGCCCTCAAAGATGAAAGCGACGAACTTCCCGAGCATCACATCCTCGCACGTGGCCCATCTGACGAGTGCAGATTCGTTGCGATTCCGCGCGTCCCGGACGCCGACACGCGCGGAACAATCGCACCCATGAAACTGCATCAGGTCATGACCAATGTCTTCCTCGTGGAGGGCATAGCGTCCAACTGGGTCCTCGTGCGTGACGGCCGAGACCTCACGCTTATCGATGCGGGCTATCCGAAGGACATTGACGGACTCGTCGCGTCGGTGGCGCAACTCGGTCACCGGATCGAAGACATCCGCGGTGTGCTCGTCACGCATGCGCACGTCGACCATATCGGCGCCATACCGGCGCTGCTGGCGCGGCACGCGGTCCCGACCTACGCCGGCGAACACGAGTTGCCGATGCTCGAGGGTGAACGGCACGAACAGGCCACCACGTGGGACGTCATCTCCCGGTGCTGGCGGCCGCGTGTTGCGAAGTGGGCGGTCACGATCGCGCGTGCTGGAGCACGGACCAGCATCCAGCTACCGGAAACCCGAGCGCTGCAGGCAGACTCGCGGTTGGACCTGCCCGGCGCACCGCGCGCAGCGGCGTGTCCGGGCCACACGTCCGGCCACACCGCGTACTTGCTCGGGGAGACCGGCATCGTCGTCACCGGCGACGCGCTGATCACCGGCCATTCGATCGTCGCGCGCACCGGACCGCAACTCGTGCCCGCGTTCTTCAGTCACGCCCCGGCTCAGATGAACGCCGGACTTGATGCGCTGGCGAGGCTGGACGCCGACACCGTCCTGCCCGGGCACGGCCCGGTATGGCGAGGGCCGTTGACGACCGCCATCGAGCAAGCCCGCAACTGACCTGTGGACAAGCAACTCCGTGGCCGGCCTCGTCTCCGGTACAAAAGGGGTCATCGGATCGAGGAGGCGCAATGTCAGCCGACAACGAGCAGTGGACCGGGCCACTACCGGCGGCACCAGGTTGTGACTGCCACATCTGCCGGCCCGACGAGGACTACGACGCGCAGGATCGTCGCGTCATCGACACCGTGCTCGAACACGGCTGGCAAGTCATCTTGGTGGCCGATGACATCGGGTGCGACGGCCCTGATCACCATGACTGGGAGGGGCCCGAAGACCCCGACCCCATGCCGGCGTTCGCTTACACGATCGGCCTCGGGCACCGAACGGGGCATCCGGAGTTGCTGATGTCGGGTCTCGACACCGGCCTCATGCATCACTCGCTCAATGCCGTCGCTCGGCGGATCATGGGCGGGCTTCGCCTCCGTCCAGGGGACGCACTCGAGGATGTCCTGGCCGGAGTTCCGGTGGCAGTCGAGGAAGCCAGTGATGCCGCCCTCCGGGAGACCGTCACGTGGTCCGGCTGGTTCCACCGTCGCAAACCGGACGCGCTGGCGATCGTCTGGCCCGATCGCAATGGCGTGTTCGCGTGGCAACCGGGGGCCCCCGACATACTCGATGAGGTCCAGCCGCGCCGATGGCGTGTCCCCATCCGGCACACGGGCGGTCTGGCGGTCGATCCGGCCTGGGACTTCCCGGTCCCGCCGGACCACCGAGTGTTCTCTTGCACGCACGTCGTCGACGGCGGCGGAGCCGTCCTGTGGGTGGCCCGGCAATCGGATGGGGTCCGCGGCGAGGACTGGAGCGTTCACTGCGGCGCGGCCGGCCACGAGCCCGACGACATACGACTGGTGCACCTAGCTCGTCTGATCCGCTCGGCGCCCAGTCTTCGTGGACTCAGCAGGCTCGGGCTCGACACCGAGGCGTGCCGCCAAGCACCCGACTCTGCCTGGGAGACAGCCACACTCGCCACGTGAACCGTCCACTTCCGGTCTGCTCAATCGCTCAAGTCAGCGCCGACATCGCCTGCCACTGCTTCCACGACAACGCCCAGTCGTAGAGCTCGGTGCGGGTGTCGGCCAGCTTGACGTTGGTGCCGCGTACGTCGATCGGGTCACCGTAGATCGCGGTCTGGTAGTACGCCTTGCCGTCCGCTGGCGACAGGTTGATGCAGCCGTGCGAGACGTTGGTCTTCCCTTGGTATTGCACGGTGTCCGGGTTGGCGTGGATGAACTGGCCGTTGTTGTTGAAGCGCACGGCCCAGTGCTCGATCTCGTCGTAGTGGAACAACTTCGACTTCATCTCGATCGTCTCCTTCTTGTCGGTGACGATGTTGATGCCGGTCCGGGTGTTGCGGCGCGGGTCTGAGTCAAGGCCGTATGACGCGGGGTAGGTCGCTACCTTCGCGCCGTCGCGGTAGACCACGATGTTGTGCGTGCGGGCATCGGCGATGACCACCTGCGACCGGCCGATCGTGAAGTGCCAGTCGAGGTCTTGCACGCCGGTGACACCGCCGCCCCAGTCCAGGTGTGCCAGCGGCAGCACGACGTGGACCTCGGTGTGCGCCGGCCAGTACTCCTTGGTCCGGAAATGCACCGCCGAGTTGGGCGCGTTGTCCGGCAGCCAGGCCCACGACCCGACGGCCGGCTGCCACGCGGCGTTCGAGCCCACCGGGCGCATCAGCACCTGCAGGTGCTTCTCGACAGCGGCCCGGTCGGTGACCTTGGCGCCGAACTCGACCGCGATCGGCGCCGCGATGCCGACGACCTTGTCCACACCGATGTTGGCCGTCGCGCGAACCGTCCGGGTGGCGGGTGTCGACGTCACGGTGCCCTCGCTGGTCGCTCCGGCTGGGGTGACGGCCGTCCAGGACCAGGTCGCCCCGGGGCCGATCGGGCCGGCGCTGACCCACGACTGCGCATCGGGAGCCAGGGTCCCCTTGACCGCAGCGCCGTCGGCATCCTGCACCGAGAACGATCGCAGCGGTGCGGACGCGGCGAGCGTGACCGGTGCACCGAACGCCACCGCACCCTCCTGCAGCCCGGTCACGGTCACGTCGGCGGGTTTCGCCGTCGCCTTCGAGGTGGCCGACGAGGATGCGGTGTCCAGGGGCGCAGTCGTCTGCGAGGCGCCCGCGCCCCGGGCCGTATGGCGGTCGCCGCACGCGGCCACACCCACCGTCGCCGCAGCGAAGGCAGCACCCATCGCCACACGTCGACTCACTGCACCGGACACGCCATACCCCCGAGGTTTCGAGCACTTGCACTCGCCAAGGTATGACGCACTGCCCCGGCATCCGAAATGGCGCGCGCCGCTCACAGCGAATCGAAACCTAACTGTCACTCACGGCGGTCGCCGACGACTTGGACGATCCGTCGCGCCACCATCAGCGCCTTCTGACGCTCGTCGTTCAGCGCTACTTCGCGCGCCCCAGCCTCCACCACACCCACGCCGCGGCGCCAGCGGCGAGCACGGTCACGGCCAGCGGTATGGCGCTGCCGCCCTCGCGCTGCGCGTATTGACCGCGGATCGTTCCGCCGGAGCGCCAGGACAGGATCGACCGGTCCGACTGCGCGGACAGCAAGGCTGTGTTGCTCTGGAAGGACAGGGTCGAGAACATCGACATCGCCGAACCGAAGGACAGCAGGGATGCGAACGAACCGACGGAGCCGACCGAGAAGGCCGACTGCACCGATCCGATCGAGCAGAACGACTCCGTCGAGCCGATGCTCAGCACGCAGTTGCGCGAGGCCAGCGACCACCGCGAGGTCATGACGGCCGCGCCGGAAGCTCGGCCGCGAGGAAGTCCACGGTGTTGCGCCAGGCCGTGGCCGACGCTTCGGCGTGGTGGAACATCGGGTCGGGGTTGTCGAAGGCGTGGCCGGCGCCGGCATACGTCTCGAACCGCACGCCGTCACGGCAGACCGCGGCACGGATACGTTCGACGGTGTCGGTGGTGAGGTAGTCGTCGGCGAGTCCGAAATGGTGCAGGCTCGGCGCGGTCACCTTGTCCGCGAGGTCGAGCAGGCCCGGGATGGCCGAGCCGTAGTAGCTGACGAGCACGTCCACGTCGGTGGATGCGGCGACGTTGAAGGCCAGCCCGCCGCCGAAGCAGAAGCCGAAGACGCCCACTCCGCCGTCGATGTGCTCGTCGTCGCGTGCGGCGGCGACGGCGCAGATCCCGTCGGCGACGGTGGTCGGCCAGTCGAGGCTGTTCATCAGCCCCATCGCCTGTTGCAGCACGTCGTCGCGGGTGTCGTCGATCTCCGCATCGTCCAGGCGCCAATAGATCTCGGGCACCAGCACCACATAACCGAGGTCGGCAAGATCGCTCGCGCGTGCCTTGATGTAGTCGGTCACGCCGAAGATCTCCTGGAAAAGCACGACTCCTGGCCCGGTGCCGGCCTCGGGCAGGAAGCGCAGGCCCGGCATCGAGCCGTCGTCGGTGAGTATGTCGATCCGCTCGCTCATCCCAGCAGTCTCCTCAGATGCCCGCGGCATTGTCCACGCCGCCACGTACCGGAAGGTCGTCGAACACCGGCGGCGGCTCACGCCACAGCTCCGGCAGCGTGCCGGCGCGCGCGTCCTGCACGGCGCGCCATACGCGTTGCGGCGTGCACGGCAGGTCGATGTGCCGGACACCGACATGACTGACGGCGTCGATCACGGCGTTCTGCACCGCGGGCGTCGACCCGATCGTCGCCGACTCGCCGATCCCCTTGGCGCCCAACGCATTCAGCGGCGTCGGTGTGATGGTCGACGCGGTGTCGAAGTCGACCAGGTCCATCGCGCTCGGCATCGCGTAGTCGGCCAGGGTGCCGGTCATCGGCTGGCCATCGGCGTCGAAGACGACTTCCTCGTAGAGCGCTTGGGCGATGCCCTGGGCGAGCCCGCCGTGTTGCTGACCTTCGACCAGCAGCGGGTTGAGCACGCGCCCGCAGTCGTCGACGGCGATGTGCCGCAGCGGCCGGACGTGCCCGGTCTCGGTGTCGACCTCGACCACGGAGACGTGGGCGCCGAAGGGGAAGGTGGAGTTCTCCTGGTTGACGTCGAGGCCCGCCGCCAGCTGCTCCCCCGCGTCCCGTGCGGCACCGGCGGCCTCGGTCCAGGTGACCGTAGCGTCGGGCACGCCACTCACTCCGAAGGTGCCCTCCTCGGTCAGCACGATGTCGTCGACGGCCGCCTCGAGCAACGTCGCGGCGTGCCGGCGTGCCTGGTCTCGCACGTTGGCCGCGGCTGCCACGACCGCGCTGCCGCCCAGTTGCAGCGACCGCGACCCTCCGGTGCCGCCGCCACGCGGCACGACGGCGGTGTCGGACTGGACGTAGCTGATCTTGTCCATCGGTATGCCGAGCGCGTCGGACACGAGCATCGAGAACGCCGTCGCATGCCCCTGCCCGTGCGCGGAGGTGCCGGACGACACCGTCACCGTCCCGTCCTCGTGGACGGTCACCGAGCCGAACTCCGAACCGCCGCCGGGCGCCGTCACCTCGACGTAGACGGCGACGCCGATGCCCAGTTGCAGGGTGTCGCCCCTCTCCCGGCGCCGTGCCTGCTCCTCGCGGAGTGCGTCGTAGTCGGCGAGCCGCAAGGCTTCGCGCAGTGGAAGGTCGTAGTCGCCCGAGTCGTATGTCGCCCCGGCCAGCGTCGTGACCGGAAAGGCGTTGGTGTCGATGAAGTTTCGCCGGCGCAACTCGACCGGATCGAGGTCGAGTTCGTCGGCGGCCAGGTCCATCATCCGCTCGATATGTGCGGCTGCTTCCGGGCGGCCGGCGCCGCGGAAGGCGCCCATCGGAGCGGTATTGGTGACGACGGCGGCGGCGTCATACGCGAGCAGCGGGACGTCATACACACCGGGCACCATGAGCGCGGTCATGTGGATCGGCAGCGCTCCGCCGAAACCGGCCCATGCGCCGGCGTCGCCGATGACGCGGGCCCGCAGGCCGGTGATCCGGCCGTCTCGGGTGAGGCCGAGCTCGTAGTAGCCCACCTGGCCCCGTCCGTGCATGGATTGCAGATTCTCCGAGCGGGTTTCGACCCAGGCGACCGGCCGGCCGAGGGCACGCGCGGCACCGATGACAGCGGCGTGTTCGGAGATCATTCCCGCCTTGCCGCCGAAGCCACCGCCGACGTGCGGGGCGATCGCCCGCACACGTTCTTCGGGCAGTCCGAACTCCGTGGCCACCATCGCCCGAAACCCGTGCGGCATCTGCGTCGAGACGTGTATGACGAGATCGTGCTCCTCGGTGCCGGTGGGATCGACGGCGATGGCGTTGCCCTCCATCGGCACCACCGCGACGCGCTGATTGACCAGCCGGGCACGCACAACCACTTCCGCGCCATCGAGCGGATCTCCTGGTGACGCCGAGCGATTGCCCGCCACCAGGTTGGTGCCCAGCTCTGGGAACTGCAGCTCGGCATCCGGTGAGAGCGCTTCCTCCGGATCGATCGCGGCGGGCAGCGGATCGTAGTCGACGTCGACCAGCTCCACGGCGTCCGCCGCTGCGGCCGGAGTCCGCGCGACGACCAGCGCGACGGGTTCGCCGGCAAAGCGCACCCGATCGATCGCCAATGGCGGCCTGGGCACCTTGTCGTTGACCACCATCAAGCCATGGTGGGCAGGCAGCGCGAGGTCGGTGGCGGTGTAGACACCGACGACGCCGGGCGCTGCGGCCGCTGCTGCCGTGTCGATGCTGCGGATCCGCCCGTGTGCCAGCGGAGATCGGACGAACGCCGCGTGCAGCAGACCGTCCAACCGGAGGTTGCCGACGAAGGTCGTCGCGCCGGTCACCAGGTCGGCGTCTTCGACCCGGCGGACCCTGGTCCCGAGAATTGAACCTGCCATGCAGCAGACGCTACGCCGAAAGTGGGTCGAGTAGCGGCGAGGAACGAGCCGCGCCCGCACGCCGGTCGAGTAGCGGCGAGGAACGAGCCGCGCCCGCACGCCGGTCGAGTAGCGGCGAGGCACGAGCCGCACCCGCACGCCGGTCGAGTAGCGGCGAGGCACGAGCCGCGCCCGCACGCCGGTCGAGTAGCGGCGAGGCACGAGCCGCACCCGCACGCCGGTCGAGTAGCGGCGAGGCACGAGCCGCATATCGAGACCACCGCTCAGCCGCACTTCCGCAATATCCGGTCCATCGCTTCCTGCTCCGCCTTGGTCACCCACAGGTGATAGTCCGCCTTCACGGTCACCTGCTTGGCGACATACGTGCACCGGTAGGCCTTGTTCTTCGGCAGCCAGGTCGCAGCGTCGCCGTCCCGTTTGGAGGCATTGGCGCTGCCGCTGACGGCGAGCAGATTGCGCGGGTCGTTGGCGAAGTCCTGCCACTGCTCGGCGGTCAGCTGCTGCGCGCCCTTCTGCCAAGCGTCGGACAGCGCAACGACGTGGTCGATCTGGATGGCGTTGCTCGTCCCGACGCCGCGCCGGAAGCTGATCCGCGTCCGGGTGTAGGGATCGACGAGGACACCGGTCAGCACGACACAGCCGTGCGTGTTCGGTTTGAGTGTGACGTCGGTCAGGTCGCGGCGCAGGATGTCGTTGCGGGTGTCGCAGCCGTTGTGGCCGAGTTGCACGCTCACGTCGTCACTCCAACGAGTGCCGAATTCCTTGCGGTCGTAACCGGTTTTGGGCGCTCGTCCCTTCACCGGCAACTGCGCGAGCAGCTGCAGGGCGTGTGCGACAGCGGCGTCGGGCAGCGCCGGCGAGCTCGATGAGTTCGGGCTCTGCGCCGGAGCCGGGGGGATCGAGGTCACGACGCGGGTGACCGTCACGGTCCTGGTCACGGCGGACCCGGACGCGCTGCCCGTCGTCGACATACAGCCGGCAACCGCGCCACAGAGCAGCCCCGCACTCGTGATCCCCACCACCGCCCCGCGCACACCCACGGGACAGTCCTATCTCACAGCCCGTCCGGCTCCGATCGTGGGTCGCCGCGGTCGATCGCGTGCTGGCTCACGGTGTGTTTCCAGATGACGTCTATCAGCAGGCGTTCGGGGTGCGACGCGGTGGGCGGTGGCAAACCCTGGCGGCGCAAGTGGGTGACTGCGTGCCGTCAATCCTGCTGTGCGAATGGTTGTTTCACCGGCATCGCCGGTGACCTCGTAGTCCGGATGCTCCTTGACGTAGTGACACCGTGCGCACAGGCCCTCACCATTGCGTTCGATTGTCGCGCCACGGGTGGCGTGGGGGCGGATGTGGTCGGTATGCCGGATCGGCGCGCCGCACCAAGGCGTGCGGCACACCTGGTCACGCAGCAGGATCAGCATCGCGAGCAGTCCCGGATAACGCCGTGCGCGGGAGTCCATTCCGACGATGTCGCCGGGGCCCGGTTGCGTGAACAGCCGGCGGATCCTGGGGCCGGTGGGGTCACCGGTGCCGATCCACTCGCGAGATCGCTTCGGGGTCCAACTGATAGGTCTGCTCGCGAACCGCTCGGATCAGCTGTTGGGTCGACGCATTGCCCAGCAATGGGGCAATCGCCTTCTCAACGGCTGAGCGATCGGTGCCGGACAACACGGCGGTCTCGCGGGTCAGCCGCGCGGCGTCCGCCTCGCTGAGTACGAGCCGCGCTGCTCGGGCGCTGAGTGCGTTGCGTAGCTCATCGATAGCGCGTAGTTCATCGAGCGGGTCGTCGGTCGCGATTTCGTCGTCGAGCCGGTCCGTGGAACGCACGCACCGCGGTGGCGTCGAGCACGCAAACTGCACCCTCGTCCTTGCCGCGCGTCCCGTCGTCCATGTATTCGAGTATTTCACGAATGAGCCTGCAGAACAACACTTTTCGGCATCAACAGTTGTCCACATCCCCCCGATGGCCGCCCCTGTCACGCGCGAGGCATGTGGATAACGATCCACCGCCCGGTGGCTGGTTGATCCACGCCGGGACCGGATACCGTGACGCATGCCCACCGCCGACCGCGACGAGACTCCGGCCGAACGCGCCGACCGCAACTGGACCGAGCTGTTGCAGGAACTGCGCGTCACGCAGACCGGCATCCAGGTGCTCGCCGGGTTCCTGCTGACTCTGCCCTTCCAGCAACGTTTTTCGCAGCTCAGCCACTGGCAGACCGGCCAATATCTCGCCGCGGTCTCGTGCGCGGTGATCTCGGTGATCCTGCTGGTCGCGCCGGTGAGCGCGCACCGGTGGCTGTTCCGCCGGCACGAGAAGGACGTCGTGGTGACCTTCGGCGACCGGTTGGCCAAGGCCGGCCTGACGATGCTCGCGGTCACGATCGTGCTCACGGTGTTCTTCGTCTTCGGTGTCGTCGCCGGGCAGAGCGTGGGCGCCACTGCCGCTGGGGTGGCGGCGGCGGCGTTCATCGCCCTCTGGGCGGTGCTGCCCGGACGGCACGTGCGGTAGCCGTCCGTCAGCCGCGTTTGGCCACCGTCAGCAGGATCGCCGTGTCCTCCAGGGCGAGAAGGCTGTGCCGGGCATCGGGAATCTTCAGCAGATCACCCGATCGACCGTCCCAGCTCTCCCCGCCCACGGAGAACATGCGCACACGGCCCCGCAGCACGTAGACCGTCGCTTCCCCGGGATTCTCGTGCTCGGACAGCTGAGCGCCCTCGGTCAGTCCGATCACCGTCTGCCGCAGCACCCGCTCGTGACCGCCCACGACGGTGTCGGCGGCGTGTCCGTTGTGGGTCGCGGCGAGCTCGAGCTGCTGACGCGCGAGGGCCTCCAGGGAGATGCGTTGCATGCTCACCAGTCTGCGCGCTCTGGCCGAGGATGTGGGCGTTTCGGACCAATTCTCGGGTCACTCCACCGCTGCGAACTCCTGTTCCGGGTCCGCGGCCCGCATCCGCTGCAGCTTGCGCCGCACGACCGGCCAGAAGAGCACGAGCACGCCGGTGGCGACTAGGCTGGTCCAGACCTGGGTGCGGCCGGTGTCGGTCGTCAGCATGATGATCACGACCGCCAGGACGCCGGCGATCAGCAGCGCGTTGAGCCACGGGAAGAAGCGCACCTTGACCTGCAGGGCGTCCGCTTCCTGCGGGGTCATCTTCTGCCGCAGCCGCAGCTGGGTGAGCGCGATGAAGACGTAGACGAAGAGCGCGACGAGGCCGGCGGAGTTCATGATGAAGTCGAAGATGCCGGAGCCCGGAGCGACGAAGTTGGCGATCGCGGCGATGACGCCGCCGATCGTCGAGGCGAAGACTGCGATCACCGGGACGCCGTTCTTCGCCTTGTAACTCACGGCTTTCGGCGCCAGGCCCTTGTCGGCGAGCGCGGAGAACATGCGCGACGCGGAGTAGAGACCCGAGTTGAGCACCGACAGCACCGCCGAGAAGATGACCAGCTCCATGATGTTGGAGGCGGCCGGGATGTTGAACTTCTCGAAGAGCACGGTGAACGGTGCGTTCGCCACACCGGTCGCCTCGGGCAGGTCTTGCCACGGGATCGCCATGGTGATGATCAGGATGGACCCGACGAAGAAGAGCAGCACGCGCCAGATGACGGTGACGGTCGCGAGTTTGACGCCCTTGGCGGGGTCCTCCGACTCGGCGGACGCCATGACGGCGATCTCGGTGCCGAAGTAGGAGAAGATCACCAGCGCCACGCCGGTGAGTATGGCGCCGAACCCCTGCGGCGCGAATCCCCCGTGTTGCCAGAGGTTTTGCACGGCGAAGTCACCGTCCGGCCAGAGTCCCAGCACGAAAAGTGTGCCCACGACGAGGAAGACGACGATCGCGATGACCTTGATGCTGGCCAGCCAGAACTCGGCTTCGCCGAAGGACCGGACCGAGATCAGGTTGCTGATCACGAATACGGCCAGCAGCAGCAGGGACCACAGCCAGGACGGCAACCAGTCGAGCCAGCCGTGCAGCGTGTGACCGCCGATGACCGCCTCGTAGGCGAGCACGCCGACCCAGAAATACCAGTAGAGCCAGCCGACGAGGTATGCCGCCCAGTCCCCCATGCCGACCCGGGCGTATTCCATGAACGAGCCGATCTCCGGCCGGGCCGCGGCCATTTCGCCGAGCATCAGCATCGCCAGGTAGACCAGCAGTCCGCCGACCAGGTAGGAGACCACGGCGGCCGGGCCGACCGCGTGGACGATGCTGGACGAGCCCACGAAGAGGCTCGAGCCGATGATGCCGCCGAGGGTGATCATCGTAATGTGTCGTGGACGCAGCTTCTTCGGGCCGTGCCCGACCGTCGTGTTCGCTTCACTCACAGTTGTTTCCGGCTCCCTTTCTCCTGCGGTGGCCGAGAGTTCGCGAGGAACGAGCGAACATCTCGAGGTCCCGCCCTCCGAACTTTGTCGACAATCGAATGTGGCACACCCCAAGTGCGTGCGGGGCGTATGCAATCACCCATCTCAGATCGCGGCGCAGCCACCCCTCGCGGGTCGAGTAGCGCTGGAGGAGCGAAGCGGGGAGGCGCGTATCGAGACCCGAGGCCCACCGGTCCGCGGCCGCCGCAACCCTGAGCATCCCTATTCAAACGACGCGAAATCCGAGACCGGCGGTACGCGTGATGCATGCGTTATTGCGTCCCGGGACCGGTGTCGCATAAATCATCGGCACCCTCGGCAGCAGGCGTACTCCGGAAAGGTTCGGCCGCGTCACCCGGCCGTCCGTAAAGGAGGCTCCACCCATGAAGAAGAGTATGCGGCTCAGAGGCGCGATGTCCCTGGCTGCCGCCGGAGCGTTGATGCTCCCGGCGGGTATGGCGTCGGCTGCGCCATACAGCGCCCACCACCACTGGCCCCGCGCCTACACCTGCCACGGCGGCATCATTCCGTCCGGCACCTACGCATCCATCACCGTCGCCGGCAACTGTTCGGTGCCGGCACACGCTCGCATCACCGTCAAGGGCAATCTGAACGTGCGTAAGGGCGCCATGCTCGACGCCGACAGCGCACCATCCACCATCACCATCCGGCGCAATGTCGTCGGCTGGCCCGGCTCCTCGATCGGTCTGGGCTGCACCTCCGCGCACGGCGGCTGCACCGCCGGCGGTCCCGACGGCAACGGCCCGTATGCCGGTGAACAGTCCACCGTCCTGATCAAGGGCAGCGTCTGGCTCAACCGGGTCTACAACGCCGCGCTCGACGGGATCACCGTCCGGCACAGCGTCACCTCGCTCGGCGGCGGCTCCGGCATGAACCCACCTGGCTTCATTCCGTTCTCGGTCAAGGACGACGTGATCGGCGGCAACCTCACGGTCATCGGACTGACCTCGGTGTGGTTCGGCGCCATCCGCAGCACCATCGGCGGCAACGTGACACTGATCGACAACTACCTGCTCGACCCCGACGCCAATGAGGTCGTGCACAACTCCATCGGCAAGAACCTGGTCTGCCTCAACAACTATCCCGCTCCGCAGATCGGCGACGCCGGCGAAGGACAGCCTCCGGGTTACGCCTACAGCACCGTCGGCAAGCGGGTCTACGGACAGTGCGGCTTCGTGCTCGCACCGTCCTGACATCAGGCCCGTTGAAGCCCTGGCCGCGCACAGTCGCGACCAGGGCTTCTCACGGAGCCGACCCACACACGCTGGTCGAGTAGCGCAGCCCCTTCTGGGCGACACTCGGCCGCGCCAACTCGCCACATCCGTCCATCCGTCGGGCGACGCACACCACGCCGAGTCGACCAAGAGTGCACAGTGCACAGACACGTGCAGATTTTGTGCGCAGTGACCATTGTTCAGCGCATGGCCACCTCGTAGCTTCCACCGTGGAGATTCACTTCACGAAAGGAGCCGCGCATGGCTCATGGCGAGGACAACGCCCTCTCCCGCGTCGGGACCGACGATCGCCGCCACTGGTTCGGCATCGCCGTCCAACGCTTCGGGCAGGTCAGCGCGCTGTCCCAATTCCTGCTCGGCGCGACCATCGGCTACGGCATGACCTTCGGAAACGCTGTGCTGGCATTCCTTTTCGGCTCGGTCATCCTCGAAGTGCTGATGTGCGTCGTCGGCGTCATCGGCCAGCGCGAGGGCCTCAACACGGCATTGCTCGCGCGGTGGACCGGCTTCGGGGAGATCGGCGCCTCACTGGTCGGCCTTGCCATCGGCATCAGCCTGATCGGCTGGTTCGGCATACAGTCCCAGATCTCCGCGGAGTCCCTGAAGGCACTCATCGGCGGCGGCATGCCGACGTGGGGCTGGTCCGTGCTCTGCGGGCTCGTGGTGACGGCCATCGTCGCCGTCGGCTTCGGCGGCATGCAATGGCTCGCCAACGTCACGGTGCCGCTCTTCCTCGTCCTGGTCGGCTGGTCGGTGATCTCCGAGCTGACGAAGCACTCGTTCCACTCGCTGCTGACCTCACCTGCTCCCGGGCCGCACATGTCGGTGTCGACCGGCACCGGCATCGTCGCCGGCGGCCTGATCGTCGGCGCGATCATCACCGCGGACATGACGCGCTACAACCGTTCGACCGCCGATGTCGTGAAGCAGACCGTGCTCGGGGTCACCTTGGGAGAGTTCGGTATCGGGCTGGCCGGCGTCTTGTTGGCACACGCGGCGGGCAGCGGCAACATCGTCGCGATCATCACCTCGTCGGTCGGCGTGGTCGGCCTGATCATCGTGCTCACCGGCACGCTGAAGATCAACGACTGGAACCTCTACTCCTCCGCCCTCGGCCTGGTGAACTTCGTCTCGACGACGTTCCGGCAGAACCTTCCCCGGGCAGCGACGACGGTCGCCCTCGGCGTCGTCGGCACCGTGCTGGCCGCCGCCGGCATCCTCGGGCACTTCACCGAGTTCCTGACCACGCTGGGCGTTGTCTTCCCGCCGATCGCCGGGATCATGATCGCCGAATACTTCGTGGTCAAGGTATGGCGCAAGGACCTCGACGCCACCCGCGAGACCGGGGAGTTGCCGGCCAACGCGCCGCGCGTCGTCCCGACGACGCTGGTGATCTGGGCGATCGCTTCGCTGATCGGCAAATACGTGACATGGGGCATCCCGAGCATCACGTCACTGGTCGTCGCAATCGTTCTGTATGTCGTGGCCGGCCAAGCCGGACTGGTCAAGGGAATCGGCGTGTCCCACACACCGTCCGCCACCGACGAGCGAGTGCCGGCGCCGGTTGCCTGAGCCGATCCACCGCGACACCAACGAATTTCACATCTCAAGGAGAGCAATGCATATCGGAATCGATGTCGGTGGAACCAACACCGACGCCGTCCTGATGGATGGGACGAAAGTCCTCGCCGGGGTGAAGAACGCGACCACGGACGACGTGACCAGCGGGATCGTGCAGGCCATCGACGGGCTGCAGGCGGAACATGCCTTCGACGCATCCACCGTCACAGCGGTGATGATCGGCACGACCCATTTCATCAACGGGCTGGTGGAAGCAAGGCGTCTCGCGCCCACCGCGGCGCTGCGCCTCGGTCTGCCTGCGACCCAGGCGCTGCCCCCGATGGTCGACTGGCCGGAGCGGCTGCGCACCGCGATCGGCGGACGTGCCTACCTCGCGCACGGTGGCTACGAGTTCGACGGTCGGCCGATCTCCCCGATCGACCACGAGGAACTCAAACAGCATGCGGGCGACATGGCGGCCAACGGCATTCGCTCCGTGGCAATTTCATCGGTCTTCTCCCCCGTGAACCACGACCTGGAGGTCGAGGCCGCCGAGCTCCTCACCGCCGAACTGGGGCCTGACGTCGCGATCTCCCTATCCCACGAGATCGGTCGCATCGGCCTGCTGGAGCGGGAGAACGCCACCATCATCAACGCCGCGCTGCGTGAGATGGCGGTCTCGATCGTGAACGGGCTGACCGCCGCGGTGCGCAAGCACGGCATCGAGGCACCGATCTACCTCAGCCAGAACGACGGCACCCTGATGGACGAGGACTACGTGCGCCGCTACCCGGTCGCGACCTTCGCCTCCGGTCCGACCAACTCGATGCGCGGCGCCGCCGCCACGAGCGGCCTGGAAACCTGTGCGGTCGTCGACATCGGCGGCACCACGTCCGACGTCGGCCTGCTCATCAACGGCTTCCCTCGCGAGACGACGACCGAGGTCAAGGTCGCCGGCATCCGCACCAACTTCCGGATGCCCGACGTGTTGTCGCTGGGCATCGGCGGCGGCAGCCATGCCAATCCCGAGACCGCGTATGTCGGACCGGAGTCGGTCGGTTATCGCCTGACGTCCGATGCGCTGGTGTTCGGCGGCAACCAGTTGACGGCTACCGATCTCGCTGTTGCCAGCGGCCGCGCGGACATCGGTGACAAGAGCCTCGTCGCGCACCTGGACCAGAGTTTCGTGCAGGCAGCGCTCGACGGCATCGCCGACCGGATCGCCGAGACCGTCGACCGGATGCGCACCTCTCCGGAGCCGATCCCAGTCGTGGCCGTCGGCGGCGGCTCGGTCCTGTTGGACGACGAGTTGCCGATCTTCGGCGCCATACACCGCCCGGACAATTACGCCGTCGCCAACGCCATCGGCGCGTCGATCGCGCAGGTCGGCGGCGAGATCGACAAGGTCTTCACCGTCGACCCCGGGCGGCGGGACGCGATCCTCGACGAGGTGCGCCAGGAGGCGGTCGACAAGGCCATCGCGGCCGGCGCCCGTCCCGACTCGGTGTCGATCGTCGACTTCGACGAGGTGCCGATCCCCTACCTGCCGGGCAACGCGACGCGCATCCGCGCCAAAGCGGTCGGCGACCTCGAGATGGAGGCCTGAGACATGACATGGAAGCTCGACGTCGACCAGATCGACGATCTGGCGCGCGGTGCTGCCGTGCTCGGCACCGGCGGTGGTGGCGACCCCTACATCGGCGCGCTGCTCGCGAAACAGGCTCTGCGCGAACACGGTCCGGTCACTGTGCTCACGGTCGACGAGGTGCCTGCCGATGCGCAGGTCGCCATGGTGGCGATGATGGGTGCGCCCACCGTCATGGTCGAGAAGGTGCCCAGTCTGACCGAGGTCACCGCACCATTGCGGGCGATGGAGGAGGTCCTCGGCCGGCCGGTGACGCACGTCGTCTGTGCGGAGGCCGGTGGCGTCAACTCGACGATCCCGATCGCTGCGGCGGCCTCGCTGGGCCTGCCGCTGGTGGACGCCGACGGCATGGGCCGGGCGTTCCCCGAGCTGCAGATGGTGCTGCCGACGCTCTCCGGAGTGGGCGCCTCTCCCCTGGCGATCGGCGACGACAAGGGCAACACCGCAGTCCTGTCGACGGTCACGAACACCTGGGCGGAACGCATCGCACGCACGGCCTGCGTCGAGATGGGCTGCTCGGTGATGATCTCGCTCTTCCCGATGAAGGGTGACGAGGTCGCGGCGAGCATGGTGCCCAACACGCTGGCGCTCTGCCTGCGGATCGGGCGTGCAATCACCGAAGCCCGTGCTGCCAATACGGATCCGGTCCTCGCCGCTGCCGAGGTGCTGGGTGGCCGGGAGATCTTCGCCGGCAAGGTGACTGACGTCGAACGCAAGACCTCGACCGGTTTCGCGCGCGGCCGCGCCCACGTGACCGGTGAGGGGGCCAAGCTGGAGCTGAACTTCCAGAACGAGCACCTCATCGCCCGCCGCGACGGCGAGGTGCGCGTCACGACTCCTGACCTCATCCTGTTGCTGGAGCACGACTCCGGTGAGCCCATCACCACCGAAGGCCTGCGTTACGGCCAACGAGTCCGTGTCGTTGCGGCACCCAGCGACCAGCGCTGGCACGGCGCCGAGGCCTTGGCGATGGTCGGACCGCGTTACTTCGGGTATGACGTGGACTCCACCCGCTTCGACGGAACCGTGGAGGTCCCCGCATGAGCTACACCCCACGAAGTTCTCCCCCGCTTCGCTCCTCCGATACTTCGCGGGGACCCCGAGCAAGCTGGGAACTGACTGCGGACGACCTGCCGGACCTGGCTCGCGGCGCGACACTGCTCGGCACGGGTGGCGGCGGCGACCCGTACGTCGGCCAACTGATGGTTGCGAATGCCCTTGGCAACCGGTCGATCACGGTGCTCGACCCCGACGACCTGTCCGACGACCTGCTCGTCATACCGACCGCGCAGATGGGTGCGCCGACCGTCGTCATCGAGAAGATGCCGGCCGGCACCGAGCCGAGCACGGCGCTGCAGACGCTCGAGGAACACCTCGGGGTCAAGGCGGACGCGACGATGCCGATCGAGTGCGGCGGCATCAACTCGATGATCCCGCTGCTGGTCGCCGCCGAGCGGGGGCTGCCGGTGGTCGACGCCGACGGGATGGGCCGCGCGTTCCCGGAGCTGTCGATGGAGACGTTCGCGGTGTATGGCGTGCACGGCTCTCCTCTCGCCCTGGCCGGCGAGCGCGGCGAGCGCGTGGTGATCGACACCGGTGACGATGACCGGCAGATGGAGTGGCTCGCGCGCGGCGTCACCATCCGCCTGGGCGGTGTCGCGCACATCGCCGAATACGTGATGAGCGGAGCGGAAGTGCGGCGGACCGCGGTGCCGCGCACGCTGTCGATGGCACTGTCCCTGGGCCGGGAGATCCGGCTGGCACGAGAGCAGAAGCGATCTCCCTTCGACGCGATCGAATCCGCGCTGGCGCCAACTCTTTACAACAAGGTCGTGACGCTGTTCGAGGGCAAGGTCACTGACGTCGAGCGGCGCACCACGGAGGGCTTCGCTCGTGGTGTCGCGAAGATCTCCGCGGACGGTCCTGACGCATCCGGTGAGCTGGAGATCAGGTTCCAGAACGAGAACCTGCTGGCGCTGCGTGACGGCGACCTGGTCGCGATCGTTCCCGACCTGATCTGTGTGGTGGAGCGTGACTCGGCCGAACCGATCACCACCGAGGGATTGCGCTACGGGCAGCGGGTGCGGGTGCTGGGCATCTCCACCCCGGAGCTGATGCGGACGCCGGAGGCCCTGGCTGCCTTCGGACCAGCCGCGTTCGGTCTGGACGAGACATTCGTGCCGGTCGAGCAGATGGCGATCCGACCAATAGCCTGAGACGGTGCCACTGACGCTGGACCACGCCGACCTCCCGGCGCTGAGCCATGGCTACTCGCTGCTCGGCTCCGGCGGGGCGGGCGAACCGACCATCTCGGCGCTCATGGTCGAGCACACCGCGCAGTGGCCGGTGATCGTGCACGGCGTCGACGAACTCGACGACGCAACCCCGTGCGTCGCCGTCGCCATCATGGGTTCCACGATCATGGTCGCCGAGAAACTGCCGGGACTGCAGCCGTATGCCGGGGTGATCGGGGCGCTCGAGCGATGGATCGGGGCCAGGGCCGGTGCGGTGTGCAACGCGGAAGGCGCCGGGATCAACGGTGTCGCCGCGCTGCTGCCTGCGGACGGACGCGTCATCGTGGACGCCGACCTGGTTGGGCGGGCGTTCCCCGATCTGGATCAGCTCACGCTGCTGGTGGACGGTCTGCCCGGTCTCGTCGTGGCGTGCGAGACCGGCGGCGGTGTCACGCTGGTCGCCGATGCGCGTCCGGCGGATGTCGAGCGCGTGCTGCGGACCGCGACGACCTGCAGCGGCGGCTGGTCCACCTTCGGGGTGGGCGGTTTCACCGTGGGCGACCTGCGCCGGCACGCGGTGCTGGACGGCACCGAGCGTGCCCTGGGTCTGGGCCGCGGTTACCTGGCGTGTGCGGAGACAACCGACCCGGCAGCGATCGCCGAGCAGCTCGGAGCGCAACTTCTCGGAGCGGGACGGGTCGTCGACATCCGGCAGGAGCCCGGCCCGCGGGAGTTGACCACCTTCCAGCTGGCCGGGTCGGACGGCGCCGTGCTGCGGCTGGTGGCCGGTTCGGAGTTCCTGGCCGTGCTGCGCGACGGCCAACTGCTCGTGTCCTCACCGGTGATCGTCGCGGTGCTCGACCGGGTGAGTCACCGCATCCTGCAGGTGCCGGACGTCACGCATGCGATGGACCTGATGCTGCTCGCCATACCCGCTCCGTCGTGGTGGGTGGAGCAACCGCATCGCCTGCGCGAATCCCGGCCATCTCGTTGGGGATTCGAAGGATTGGACGCACTGTGAGCACCGAACTCAGCCTTCGCGCGCTGCTGGCTCATCCGGACACCGGGGAGTTGACGGTGCTCAGTGAGGTGGACACGGTGTGGGACGAGGTCGTCATCGAGGTCGACGAGAGCGACCTGCCCGACCGGGTGGAGCGCGCGCTGGCCATCCTGGTCTCCCCCGCGCCACGGGAGACGTGGCGACTCGAGCCGTTGCTACGTCGTGTCCGCGACCGCGGATTCACCGGTGTCGCGCTGACGGGCGACGGTGTGGACGAACGGGTTTCGGCGCTGAGTCACCGCATCGGGTTGTGCGTGCTGCACACACCACGGCCGACGCAGTTGGCCACCGCGTGCTGGCAGCTGATCGAGGCACGCGATGCGCTGACGGTGTGGGCGGTGCAGCGGGTGGTGCGCTCGATCGAATACCGCGCCACCGACCTGGACGATCTGCTGCGGCATGTGAGCAACAGTCTGGGCCGGACAGTGGCACTGATCGGGCCGGACGGTGTGCTGCAAAGCAGCGGCGAGGCTCCGACCCACGCGGCGCTGGAGGCCGTGTCGTTCGGGGCTCGGTGGCTGGACACGGTGCGAACCGGTGACGAATTCGCGGTGTCGGTGCCGGTCGCCAGCCCCAGCAGGCAGGGACTGCGGGTGCTGCTGCACGGTCGTGACGTCGGAGCTGCGCAGGAGCGTGCGTTCGGGACGGCGGTCGAGATGCTGATGCCGATGGTGGCCGCGCGACTGTTGATCGACCATGTGGATGAGGTCGCGGACGTGTCTCGTTCGGCGGCGTTGCTGATGGACTTCCTGGACTCCAAAGGCGCTGACCCCGCACTGGATCGGCGGATGCGAGCGCGTCGATGGTCGACCGGCGGCTATCACCTGGGGTTCGAGATCGCGGGCCGCGGACGGGTCGATCAGCTGGAGTTGCTGCGGCTGGTCAACGGTGAGCTGGCCCGGTTGGACCTCGACACGCATGCGACGACGCGTGGTGGTGCCGTGGTCGGCTGGCTGACCTTCCCGGACGCGCCGGACCACACCAGCGTCACCCGACAGGTTCGCGGGTTGCACGAGCTGCACCGCCGGGTCTCCCGCGAGTTCGACATCGCGACCGGGGTGGGGGCGATGGGTGACGGGCCGTCGGGGCTGCGGGACACGCTTGCTCAGGCGGCTGACGCAGCACGTCTCGCGGCGGACCGGGAACGCTCGGGCTGGTTCTTGCCGGTCGACAGCCTGGGTCTGGAACAGCTGATGCTCTCCTGGACGGTCGGCGACAGTTTCACCCACGCCGCGGAGTCGCTGCTCGAGCCGCTCGGCGGTGGTGATCGGGAATTGCTTGCGGCATACCTGGACGCTGAGTCGTCGGTGCGGCGAACCGCGGAAGCCCTTGGCCTGCACCGGAATACGATCACCGGCCGCGTCCAGCGCATCCAGGAACTGCTCGGCGTCGACCTGGATGATCCGGAGGCGCGTCTCGCGCTGCAGCTGGCCTGCCGGACGCAGCGCAGATCGCTTCAGTGAAGTGTGTAACCGCCGTCGGGATAGAGCACGGAGCCGGTGACGTAGGAGTTGCCGAAAAGAAACATCACTGCATCGGCGATCTCATCCTCGGACCGATGGAGGAGCGCCACGGTCCGACGCGGATCGAGTAGACGATGGAGGAGCGCAGCGGGGGAATCGGCATATCGAGATCAAAGACCCGCCCACTGTCACACCCCGTCACTAGCCTTGACGTATGTCCCTTCCTGAGCCACTGCAGAATCTCGGCAACTGTCCGATCTGCGGCAGCGCCGCCGTCAACAGCATCGCGTATGGCGAACCCCTGTCCGACTACAACGAGACGTGGCCGTCGAACGTCCAAGTCGGCGGCTGTGTCATCCGAGACGCCAACCGGGCATGCACAAACTGCGGTACCGAATGGCACGACCCGAGTGCTGCTTTCTGACCTGGAGCTGGACCCGCGCGCACCAAGGTTTCGCCGAAAGCCGCACGTGCCAAGCGATCTGACGCTTACGATCCGGACATGGCGGGAACGGCGGTATTACCGAGATCAGTAGCTGAAGCGTTTCCTTACTCCTACGCCGTGGTCGACGTCGAGACGACCGGCCTCAACGCCGACAACGATCGGGTGCTCCAAGTTGCGGTCACACAGCTGACCGCCGAAGGAGCGGTCGAAGAGGAGTGGTCGACACTGATCGATCCGGGTTGCGATCCCGGTCCGGTGCATATCCACGGCATCACCAGCACACGCTTGCGAGGCGCTCCGTGCTACGCCGACGTGGCGCAGCACATCCACGAGCTCATCGACGGGCGTGTCTTCGTCGCCCACAACGCGCGCTTTCGACTGGGACTTCCTGTCCAGCGAAGCCGGGCGCGCGGTGAAGCACTTCCCCAGTCACCAACGGCTCTGCACCTGGCAGACCTCCGCGATGTTCGACCTGCCGCTGCCGAACCTCAAACTGGGCACCATCTGTCAGTACTGGGGCGTCTCGCAGGCTCGCCCGCACGATGCCGCCGACGACGTGCGTGCCTTGGTCGAGGTCACGCGGCACTCGCTGGCGTATGCCTCGTTCTTGCAACTCCAGCTGCCGATTTCGCGACCGCGCCCGAGAAGCGGCTATCCGCCGCGGTCACCACGCGTCGCCTGTTCGTGGAAGTACCCCGGTCGCCATACGCCGGGCGACGCGCTTCGCCAGGGTATGACGGTGGTCTTCACCGGCCCGACAGCCGTCGATCGCGCCGTGCTCATCGAGGAGGCGACTGAGGCCGGCCTGGACGTGATGAACAGCGTGAGCAGCCGCACCAGTGTGGTGGTTTCGAACCACACGAGTTCGACCCACAAGTCGAAGCGTGCCGAGCTCCATGGCACAAGCAGACTCACCGAACCCGACTATCGCCGCCTGCTGCCTGGCATCCAACCGGGCACCGCCAAGGACACTGTCCCGGCAATGCCGACAAAACCAGTCGTGGCTCCGAAGCCGAAGCCGGCCCTTCCACGGACCGGGCCGCTGGCCGGGCACCGGGTGATCATCATCGGTGGTAGCTCCGACGAAGCACGGTCCACTCGTGAGCGAGTTACCGACAGTGGCGGCGCCTGTGCCGTCAACCTGACGGCATCAGTCACTGCGGCCGTTCTTCTGCCGGGTCACGACGCCGATCGACGCTGGACGCGCATCCGGGACAGCAGCGTGCTGCTGCTTGATTCGGAGTTGCTGCAACCGCTGGAGAAGGACGAGACGGCCGAGGTGGTCCATGCACTCACGACCAGGACTCCGGTCCTTGCCGAGACTGCTGTGACCGAGCTGCCCCGCGGCGGTGTTCTCGACGTCGCGAACGCCCCCTTGACCGTCACGGCCCGGTGGTCACACTCCGCGTCGATCGGCGATGTCGACGTTGTCGCGTTCGTGCTGGGTAGAGATGAGCTCGTCAATGAGGATGCCGACTTCTGCTTCTACAACCAACCCGGACATCCAGACGGCACAGTCGATCTGGAGCTCGACACGGTCGGCCAGGCCGCCGCGCACATTCGCCCAGACTGCCTGGACTCGATGAGTCGCCTCATGCTTGCGGCCTCCATTGACGGCGAAGGCGTCTTTGGCCAGCTTGGCGCCATCGAGCTCGATGTCCGCGACCAAGACGGCCGCTCGCTCGCCCACGCAACGCTCGACGCGGCCGACCAGGAGACCTCGATGCTCCTCGCATCGATCTACTGGCGAAACGGTGCGCCACGGTTCAGAGCGATCGGTCAGGGATACCAACACAGGCTGGAGACGCTCGCGGTGAACTTCGGTGTGGACATTGAAGACTCACCTGCCGGCGAATAGTCGCCATGTGCGTGTGCTGCACCGTTGAGAAGGGGCTTCGTGGCAAGCTTCACTCATGCTGTCCGATGCCGACGATCTTGCGCTGCGTGAAGCTGCGCTCGATTGGCTCCGCGTCCGGACCAATGACGGACTTGATTCGTTGACCTCGCAGGAGATCGGCGAGTTCAGCTTCCGGGGCGAGCCGTTTCGGCTGATGGATGCGCAACGCGGCATCCGCAAGCCGGCGATCCTTTCGTCAGCGTTGTCGATTCGCACGACGTACCGGCCGGAGGGCGCTGAACGGCCGTACGAGGACGACCTCGGGCCGGATGGTCTGGTGCGGTACAAGTGGCGCGGCCGGGACCCAGACCACCCAGAGAACAGGGCGTTGCGCGAGGCGATGCACCTTGGTGTGCCACTGATCTGGTTCTGGGGAGTCGGGACCGCGATCTACAAGCCGATCTTCCCGATCTACCTGATCAACGAGGAACGGCCGCTGCATCAGTTCGTCGTGGCTACCGACGGCCTGCAGCACCTTCAGTCGACCGGTTCGAAGGTCGAGGAGGTGATGCGTCGTTATCTGCGCGCCGAAACCACCCGCAGGCTCCACCAGCCGGTGTTTCGCAGCATGATCATGCGTGCGTACAACACGCGGTGCGCCGTCTGCGAACTCAAGCACAGCGTGCTTCTGGATGCCGCTCACATCGTCGAGGACAAGCACGAGCTTGGAGTCGCGGCTGTCCGAAATGGTCTAGCACTATGCAAGATCCATCACGCCGCGTATGACGCAGGCATCCTCGGCGTCACGCCGAAGCTCGTCGTCGAGGTCCGCGACGACATCCTGCATGAGATCGACGGACCGCTCCTCGAGCACGGGTTGAAAGGGTTGCACGGGCAGTTGCTTCGTGTCGTGCCGTCACGTCGTTCGGAGCAACCGGATCCCGATCTGCTCGAGATCCACTACTCCCGGTTCCGTGCTTCTTGACCTTCAGCCGGCCGCGTGACCTCGCCATCCTCGGACACCCACCAGACCTCGATCTTGGCGGCGGCGAGTGAACCTGCCGTCTGGGCATGCAGGTCTCGATACCGCGGAAAGTTAGGGAGCGCAATGACACTCGACCACGCCGGCTCTCGTCCTCGGAGTCGCATCGCCGCGAGGAGTGCCCCTGCGTACCAGTGACCTGCTTGGGTGCTGGGCTGAGTCGGCTTGCGTTCCGAAGCTCGCCCAGCGTCGGCGTAGTTCCGGCTCGGGAAGCCCTTGACTTCCATGCCCACCGTTCGGCCGCGACGCTCCGCAATCACGTCGACGCCGCGTTCTTTCGTTGCAGTATTGGCCACCGACAAGATTCTCCAGTCATCTGTGGCTAGGGCTCGGACGACCGCCGCCTGGACGTTCGCTTCCGTATGCCACGTCTCATCCCTGACGACGGGCTTCGGACTTTCGACTGCTGCTGCGCTCGGTGACTCCTCAAAGTGGACGTTGCGTGAAGCGATCTCGCCGTGGAGCTCGAAGCCAAGTGCCGCCAGGTGCCGGCGAGCCGTGTGCGAAGTGAACTCGTCTCGGGAAATGCCGCTGCCGACCTCGAAAGCTTGGCGCACCGGAAACAACACCGCGTTGATCCGAACCGCATGCGTCCGAATTGGATCAGGCGCCACCGCCTTCAGCCGGTCCTCGACCTGCGAGCGGCTGAGCTCAACAGGGCGTCCGTTCAGAATGAATCTCACCCGGGCGTCTGGATCGGTCACCCTAGGAACATACTTCGCCTACGAGGAGCTAACATCCGCTCTGACGCGGTCGCTTCCCCCGAGCAGTAGGTGTCGGCAACGGAGAAGCGCCTCTGCGCACCGGCTGGCCCTCGTCCGAGCCGATGAGCCGGAGCCCAGGCTTCGGTTATGTCAGCGCGAGGTAGCCGTCGGAAGAAGGTAACCGCTGATCTCTGCACTGAAGGCGGGCCCGATGGTTTCTCCAATCTTCCACGTGGCCGGCCTCGTCTTCCGCGATCAGCGCCCGTCCGACACCAGATGCTGCCAACATGTGCGATGTGACGGACAGAGACCAATCACTTCCTCCAGACGCAGCCGAACGATTGGTTGCTGCGCGACGCGAATACGAGCGTGTCATCTCGCCGTCCTACGACGATGCACTGCCAGAGATTATCGAACGGGTCGGCCGCACTGGCTCGATCGGAAAGGCGGACCTCGGAGCCGTGGTTCTGTGGAAGCGTCTCAACGCGAGCACCCGTTGGGCCACTCAGCTGATGTCCTGGCCGGATACGGAAGTTCGCGAGGTGACGGGTGCAGCCGTCAACTGTGTCAGGGACGAGGCTCGCACCCTTCCGGATGCAGCTGCTGCGGGCAGATCCAAACTCACTGGACTGCCAGGATTCACCACCGGTGACGCTCTTGCTTCTGCCGTTCTCTTCATTGCCGCACCCACTCGCATGGCGGTCTACGACAGACGGTCCCAAGCAGGCATCGAGCGACTCGGGCTACATCTCTCACCGAAGCCCGGCCGCTACGGGCGGTACATGGCGCTGGTCGAACGCCTTGCGCTCGCGACGCGCGAAGCTGGCACCGACTGGCAGCCCCGAGACGTCGATCTCGCGCTCTATTGGCTGGGCAGATCTAGTCCGAAACCATCTGGGAGCCTTTGATATTCGGCTTCGCGCACACCCAGGATCCAAATGACTCGAGTTCAAACATCGGGCTGCGGTGTGACCGTGGACGCGGAGATTCGAAGCGACCCGTCATCGCGACGATATAGACGGCCGGTAACCCGCACCAGCCGATCAGGCACTATGGACTCTCGATCGATCGTGGCGAACGTCCGAACGAAGACCAACACGGTCACAGTCGACTCGTGCTCCGCGATCGTCAAACTCGCCCATAATTCGCCAGCCATATTTCGCTTCAGTTGCATGTGGCGCAAAGCGCCCGCAACGGTCACGAACTCCCCGTCAGCGACGTTCGCGAGATCTGCGAGCTTGATGTTGTTGCACACGCCTCGGACTGTAACGCTGTGGTCCGACGCTTCCAGGTCGGCGCGTGCTGCGCTCAATTGATGCTCACCTCACTGGAGCAACCGCGTCTGCGGATGCCACCTCCGCAAGCTGCGTAACGAGCTTGACGAGGTTCGCGACCTCTGACGCAGCCGGGCTCAACTCGAACGCGTGCTGATGGCACGCGTTCGACAGGCGCGCCCACGCGAACTCCGCCCGCTCAGCGATCAACGGGTCATCCTCATACGCCACTTCTAGGCAGGTGAGCCGGCTCGCCATACTCGACTCGCCCGGCTCTCGAGCACGCGCTACCAACAAATCGTGCACCGTGTCCTCGAGCGCTGATCGAGCCAGCCAGCACGCGGCGCGCGTGCAGCTCGGTGTCGCGCTGTCGAGGACTGCCCGAGCTTGATCGAGTATGGCGACAGCAGTCACTTCTTTTGCTCGTCCCGGATGTCCCGGACCATCTTCTCGGCGAATTCCACCGCGAGGTCCGGCTCGGTATCAGCGGCAAGACCCTTGTGCATCCCGCCGGTTGCGATGCCGAGGCCGACCCGGCGATAGTCCCGGGTGAGCCAAGCGCTGAGATCCTTGACCTCGTCGAAGACAGCAAGGCTGACCCGGTTGCTGGTGCTGTGCTTGTCCCGCCACAGCGCCTCGACGTCAGCCAACAGTTCACCGCGACCGAGTCGTCGCTCGAAGAAGACATCACGGGCGCAGGACTCAACCGCAAATCGGACTAGCCCAGGGAGCGTCTTGCGCAGCGTCTCCTCGGGAATCTTCTTGTCTCTCAACAAGGCTCGGGCATCCCGAAGATATCGGCTACTCGGGTCAGTCCCAACTGAAACCTCGACCTTGGAGTCGGCGCCACGAGACACTTCGAGGACTCGCGCACCCACGCGCGCACGCCGGGCCGCCGCCGGCAAGCGGTCGTCGTGCGACAGCACGATCACCTGCCGGGTCTCGGCAAGCTCGGCGAGTAGCTGGACCAAGCCGTCGACCTTGGACGGGTCCATAGCCTGCACCGGATCGTCGAGCACGATGAAGCGGAATGGCGACTCCGGCATCGACGCCCGCGGCAGGAAGAGCGCCAGCGACAGCGCGTGCAACTCCCCCTGACTCATCACCGAAAGGGCGCCGGTGTCTTTGCCGTCGACGGCAGCCGACAGATTCACCCGGCGACGCGTGCTGGCACCCGCCAACGTCAACGAGCCGAGCTCAACGTTGCTCTCCTGACGCAGCTTCGACCAGGCGTGTCGGGCGGCATCCGCGATCGGCTCGAGCCGCTCATTCTTCAGCCGTATGTCGTTGTCCTTCAACCACTTCACGGCACTCGTCAGCGAGTCGAGCTGCGGCTTCGCGGTCAGCCACTCGTCCCACTCCGCGCAGAACGAGCCGATCTTCGCGGCGATCGGCGCCCACGAATCGTGACGGCGTTGCAGCTCGGCGACGGCCTTTTCGCGCAACTCCGTGACTGTCTCAGCAACGACGAGCACCTCGTCCTCGAGGTGCTGCGCAAGTGCCAGGTCCGCCGCGGGAGCATCCCGCCAGCGGTCCCAGGCACTCCGCGCGTCGTAGAACACCGCTTCCAGGCTCGGTGGATGCTCGCCGTTGAACACTCCCGGACGTGCCCGCACAAGGTCCCGCGCCCGCAGGCGCGCAGTCTCGACACGATCCCTCGCCGACTGAAGTTGCCCGAGCGCATCGTCCTCGGTGCGGACCAAGTCTCGGCTCGTTCCGGCCCACGCCTGATCAAGCTCGGCACCATCACAGACCGGGCACGGCATGTCACCGAAATCGTTGTGCAGCTTGAGCGCCCGACGACGTAGGTCGAGTCGGCCGGCACGCTGAGCGAGTTCGCTCTCCCCCGCGTCGACCATCGCTTCCACCGCAGCCCGCACCTCGGCGACTGCCTCGCTGACTTCGCCGATGTCGGGAGCCGTGATGCTGGCGCAACTTCGAAGGACGGCGAGGTCACCCGACGTGGAGATCTGCACTCCCGTGACGATGTCGCGCAACTTCGCGGTGTCGGGCTGGGTCTTCTTCAGCAGCGCCGCAACCTGGACCGCTCGCTCGTCCTCTAGGCCTGCGGCTTCCCGTTGCAGGTCCGAGCGCCGGCTCTTGAGCTCAGATGCCCTTTGACGGAGGGGTTTTACGCGCGCATCAAGCCGTTTGATCGCGTCGCTCAGCTGCTCGACGCCCAATGCCTTCGACAGCGCGTCGTAGAGCGCACTGGGTCCCGCTTCGAGGAGGCCACCGAGCTCGTCATACGACATCATCGGCCGGTAGGTGTCGAGTGGCGCCTTCCAGCCGAGCGAGTCGGTGCCGGTTTCGCGCTTGGCGCCCGGACGTTGGACCCAGGCCTTGCGCGCGTCGACGGCTTCCTCGCCCGGTTCCCACGCAACGCCGACCTTCGTGATGCCTTCGCCCTCCTCGGCGATCTCGACGACGATCTCGGCCTTCGTTGACTGATGCAGGTTGCGCCACTGCTCCTTCCACTGCACGGTCTTCTTCGCCCAGCGGTATGTCGAGCCGGTCAACGCCACCTCCACCGCCTCGGCAATGCTCGATTTCCCGCAGCCATTGCGGCCGGCGATGATGGTCAGCCCGGGAGCCGGCTGGAAGCCGACCTGCACGGGCGCGCCAATGCCTCGGAAGCCTTCAACGCGAATGGAATTCAGGAACGCACCGACTGGCTCGACCGGTTCTTCGGTATTCAGCTCGTCGACAGGCGCAGGGTCCCCGTGCTCCAGATAGTCGTCGAGCGTGTCATTACCCTCGAGCGCGGCCAGCACCAGCAGGCCCACCTCTGCGTCCAGCGATGAGTCGGCATCGATCTGCTGCCCGACCCATCCCGTGATGTCGATGGTCATGACCGAAGAGTAGATCGCAACCGCGAGGTCGCGAGTGACCTCCGAGGAGCCAATACGAGTAGCCGACGCACGGCGCAGGATGGACACCTATTGACGCACCCTTGGCTCAAGAAAGCAGGCGCGTCGTGCACGCCCGTCGTAGCCACGGCTGCATGACCAAGAACAGCTTTTTTCAGGCGCGTCCACTCAAGTCAGACCTTGCTCGGACGAGGGTCACGACTTAACGCTGGTAAGAACCCAGCTGATACGTGCCGCCCGTGCGTGGTGCGATTGGCACTGGGCACCCGAGCGAAGACAGCCAGCCGCTATTCCTTGAAGCGCGAGACGCGCGGCCTCAGTCACGGACACAAGGAGCTCTTTGAGCGACATGCAGACCACGTGGACCGGTCTAGCACTCAATGATGGCTGCGCCCGTCGATACGCTACGGGGCGCCACGTTGCGCCAGTCGCTCCGCGTGCAGTGCGCGCAGGCATCCGGTCGTCGAGCATCCCGAGTGTCCGCGCTTCGTTATCTGCGCTTTACGCAACGAGCAGCATACAACCCAAGCCAGCAGTTACGCTTTCCACCAGAACAGGGCACCCTGCGGGACAGCAACGGGTCAGCGTCACTCATCGGCGCGACCGAAGACACCACCCTTCCTGCATCAAGAACATGAGGCACCCATTTTGTGGAAGGATTCGAACGGCTGCAGCGCTCGTACGCCCACCATGAAGCCGTGCACCGTCCGGCTCGTCGTTCGCCAAAGGAGATATGAATGAAGGCCAATCCAACGTACCTACTTGAGTCACTGTCAAACAATGACGTCACCTTCTTCATTCCTCCCTATCAGAGAAATTACGAGTGGTCAACCGATACTTGCAAAGTCTTGCTATCCGATGTTCAAAGAGTCGCCAAAAAGAATTCGTCGGGCGCGAACACCGAACACTTTTTCGGGAGTATCGTCTACGTCGTCGAAGAATCTGGATTTGGAGTTCCGGACAAGTACGTACTCACGGACGGCCAGCAGCGCATCACTACCACGATGCTTCTCCTTATGGCACTGAGGGACAGTATTTCAGATCCAAACTACCAAGAAAATATCCAGAGACACTTTTTGCAAAATGAGCGCGCGGACGACGACACTGAATACAAAATAAAGCTCAAGCAGGTCGAGACAGACTGGGAAGCGTATAAGCTCCTCGCCCTTCGCCGCGAAATTAGCCAAGACTTAAAGAATTCAACCGTACACCAAAACTACCTCTTCTTCCGGCGGTCAATCGATACTTTTTCTGATTCGGAAAAGAAGGCACTCCTCGAGGATGGCCTCCGAAAGTTTAGTACGATTTCTATCCGTCTCGAACCGGATCGAAACCCATGGGAGAACCCCCAGGAAATATTCGAGTCAATGAACTCGCTAGGACAACCGCTGTCACTAGCCGATCTAGTCCGCAATTACTTACTAATGGGAAAGGACTCCCGCACCCAGACTGCGCTCTACAAGGAGTACTGGCTAACACTTGAGCGGCGACTCCCCGGAAAACTCTCTGAGTTCATCCGCGACTGGATGCAAGCAGACCAGCATAAAAGTTATAAGGTGGCGCGAGAAAGCAACTATAAGGAACTGTACACACACTTCAAGGAACTCGTTTCTGAGCGCCCCGCAAGCGAGCTGTTCGAAAGCTTCGTCCGCTTTTCGCGCCCGTATTCGCTTGCGCGTGGCGCCCTGGAGGCTGACGACGCTCGAGTGAACAAGATACTTTTCGATCTCAACATCATCGGAGTCGCGCCAGCATACTCATACCTCACGGAGCTCCTCGCCCGCGCGGAGGCTGGCGAGCTCTCAACCTCCCAGCTTATCAGCGCACTCTCAGCAATCAGAACATATCTCTTAAGACGTAGAATTCTTGGCCTCACACAGGCGGAAAACAAATTCTTTCCTGGCCTCGGGGCGCGCCTTGACGAACTGCTGGAGTCCGAAGAGATCGCGGAATCGCTATTTGGACAGCTTTCTTCTGTGGAGTACGCGTTGCGGGTTCCTAATGATGACGAGTTGAGCTCACGATTGAAGACCATGAACTTCTATAACCTTGGTCGATCGAGAAGCTATCCACGGCTACTGCTGTCCCTCGCTGAAGAGCTACTCACAAGATCGCGTCCCGCATGGGACGATAGCAAACTACAACTTGAACACATCATGCCGCAAAAACTTAGCGCGGAGTGGAGAGACTTGCTTGGTGATTCATTTGAGAGCGACCACCAAGAATTCGTCAACAACATAGGAAACATCACTCTTATTCGGCACAATCAAGAACTCGGAAACAAGGCGTTCAAAGAGAAGAAGGTCACGTACGCCGGACAGTCTGGCTTGCAGGTGACCCAAAACCGCATAATAGATTGCGAGAAATGGAATGTCGAGTCGATCCAACGCCGGATGGAGTACCTCGTGTCCCTACTCGTCGATGACGTGTTAGAACTCCCCAGCAAGTTTAAGTATGCGAGCAACTGGAACCAAGGGATTCAGTTCGATTCTCGTCAGATACTGAACCAACTCATCGGAGAGACGATCCAGTTCGTATCTAACCCGACCATAACCGCCGAGGTAGTTAGCAACTCTAAGGTTAAATTCGAAGGGAAAGAATGGAGTTTGTCGCCGCTGACCCGAGAGCTTAAAGAAAGAGAGGGTATCGTGAGTAAGTCCAGCGTGTTTCAGGGAGCAATGTATTGGAGTTGGGACGAGACCAAATTAGTCGACCTTGAACTTTGACGCGCCCAGTTTAGGCGGCCCGTCGATGCGAACAATTTGATGTCATCTCCTACGGTGTCGCCAATACCATCTGAGGGTCGGTTCGGGGGCATGCTGCTAGCCTTATCGCGATAATGGTTGCGTTGTCTGAATACAGCGCCTGGTCGTCACCCAACTTCGTCGTCTCCAGACGCCAAAGTCGAATGCCGCATCCAAATGCCGACTGGGCCCAGGCTCGGTCAGACTTGATTGCGAGCTCGCGGCCCAGTCGGCATAGATAGTTGGTTGGCGGGCACGCAGCTCTCACGCTTACACAATCCACTGCTCCCATGCGCCATGTTCCTGCAGGAACAGCAGCAGGCATCTCGACACCGATCGACCCGTTGCGGTCTCAACCATCCGTCGATAAGCATCGATCTGCGGCTTGTAGAAAGCGGTTCTTGCCGCGAGTGCAGCCTCCGGCACCTGATCGGTCTTGTAGTCGACGATCACCAGCGAGCCATCGTCTTCCTCAAAGAGGAGATCGATGATTCCTTCCAGGATCTGGCCACCCTCGAGAGGCGTCGCGACATACATCTCTCGCCAGTTCCTTCGACCGGCGGCGTGGCGAACCAAGCTGTGCGTCAACGCATTCCGTGCCAATGCCGCAACTAGCGGTTGGTGAGCTGTCACGCCCTCGGCGACGCATTGAGCAGCCACTGCCGCCATCAGGTCGGAGCCGTCTCCGCCAAGGTCGACAGACTGCAGCGCCCCGTGCACCGCGCGGCCAATCGCAAGTCCGTCACGCCCCTTGGCCCATGCCGGCGCATCGATGCTGCGCGCGCCCTTTGCGGCACCCGGCGGCAGCGCATCGTCACGGATCTCTCCGTTCGAGTCCTCCCCGACGCGAGCATCCGGCTCCGTTCCTTCAAGGCCCGATGCGCTCTGCGACCAGGGCACCCGGGTTCGCGCGGTCGCTGCCTCCACTTGCTGACGCCACTCTTCGTATGGCGGTGGCGCGGCGGGCACTCGCGGCGCCATGTGGGCAAGCGCTGGGACGTCCTTCAGGTCGAGCGCGATCGCGCCCGACCCGGCCGCACCGGAAGCCGCCAACTGGTATGCGTTGCTCGCGGACGGCCTAGATGGCCGATGCAACGAGACGACCAAATGGTCACGGGCACGCGTTGCCGCGACATACATGAGCCGAGCGCGTTCTAACGCGCTCATCTGCTCGTCGATCGGCGCCTGATCCTCGAATGTCGCTGTCGCCAGGTCGTTTCGGAAGCGAACGTCGTAGTCCTTGTCCTTCCAGAGGATCTGCACACCGCGGCGGTTGAGCGGGGCTGAGGCGAGTCCGGACAGGATGACCATCGGGAACTCAAGCCCCTTGGCCGCGTGCACCGTCATGATCCGTACGGCGTCGACATCGGACTCGGGCAGCAGCGACTCCGAGGCCTGCGCAGCTTCCTGCGCCTGACCGGCCGCCCACGCGACATACGCTCGCAATCCACCGTGCTCGACCTCTGCCCACGCCCGCGCCTGGTCGATGACATACCGCAATCGCCGCCAGGTGTCGCGAGCGCGCGGGCCGTCATCGCCGGCCAGCTCGAAGACACGTCGGTCAGTGGCGAGCCGTCCGAGAACCTCGCTGGGCGACATCCAGGGCGCGTCAAAATGCAGCCGGCGCAGATACGCGACCGAACGCCCGACAGGGTGATCTGCCAACTCGTCTGGGACCCTGCGTCGGAGGTTGAACGATCCGCCGTCGCGCTTCCAGGTCCACAAGTCGTCATCGCCGCAGCCGAAGAGCTGCGAGCGCAAAGCGGTCACCAGCGACAGCTCATCGGACGGATCTGCAACGACCCGAGCCGCCGCGAAGAGCGCGCGCACCTCGGGCGCGCCATACACGAGCGAGCTGGCGTCCGAGCGATAGTCGATGCCGGACTCGTCCAGCGCCTCCTCGAGATACGGCAGCGACGTGCGAGCCGGGATGAGGATCGTGATGTCGCGTTTACGCAGCGGACGCCACTCCCCCGACTCGTTCTGTGTCGTCCAACCCTCATGCATCGCCGTCCGTATGACGGCCGCGACCTCGCGCGCCTCAACTTCGCGCACTGCAGCGACAGGCATCGACTTGTCGCCATCCTGATGAGGCTCGATGCCGAGCACTCCGACCGGCGGGCCAACTGTCGCTCCCGCTCGCACCGGAGTCAGTGCCGCGTATGCCGGCTGCAGCGTGCCCTGCTCCTGGATGTGCTGGCTGAAGACAGCATTGACCCAGTCGATGATCGGTGTGCCAGTGCGGAAATTCGTTGTCAGCGACACCGATTCGCCGATGACCTCGCGCGCCTCGAGGTAGGTGCGAATGTCCGCTCGCCGGAAGCGATAGATCGACTGCTTCGGGTCACCAACCACGAAGAGCGACCCGGGCGGCACCTTGATGTCGCGCCAGTCTTCCTGGTCCGCATCTGCACCGCCGGCGATACGGGCAGCGATCTCGATCTGGATCGGGTCAGTGTCCTGAAACTCGTCGAGCAGCAGGCGCTGGTAGCGGTCGTGCAGGGACGCGCGCACCTCAGCGTTGCTGCGGAGCAGATCGCGCGACAGCACCAGCAGATCGTGAAACTCCAGTGTGCCGTTGCTGCGGCGCTCGGCCGCTGCGGTCAACACCGCTCGCGAGCACCAGTGCACCAGGTTCCGCAGCAGAGCCGTCCGGACCGGCGCGAGCTGCGCCTCGGAGTCCGTCTTCAGCGCAACGATGGCGGTGCGCACATCCTTGATATCGCAACCGGTCCAGTTCCCTGCGCGCCCTAGCCGGCCGACCTTCTTGTCCGGGCAGGCTTTCACCCAATTGATCCGCGCAAAGACATCGGTGTCCGTTGGTTGATGGGACAACCAGCCCTCGATCTCAGCCAGCGGGCCGAGCAGTCGGTCACCCGGATCGGAGCAGTGTTGGCGCAACTCCAGCAGTGCTCTCGCGTCTGCGACGATCGGAATGATGTTTGGCGCGACCAGCTTCTCCACCGGGTGCTGCAGGACGTGGGAGTCGATGAGATCCCAGTCATTGCCGAGCAACGTGGTCAGTTGTCGTAACTCACGCTCCTTGACACCGAGTTTCCTTGCAGCCAGCAGACTTTCGCTGATCTCATCGTCATCCAGCATGCGCCGCCACATGGTGCGCCAACGCGAGTCAGCAGCCACCGATGAGCCGACCGAGTCCAGCACTTCAATCGCCGGAGGTATGCCGGCTTCGATGGCGTGCTGCACGAGAATGCGTTGCGCGAAGGAGTGCAACGTGCCAATGGCTGCCAGGTCGAGACCGTCGAGCGCCTCCTGCACGGCAGCTGAATCGGCGTCGACCCGTCGCTTTTCAAACTCCGCACGGAGACGTTCACGGAGCTCCGCTCCGGCACGCTCGGTGAAAGTGACGGCCGCGATCCGCTCGATACTGATGCCGTCCTGCAGCACCAGCTTGCAGATGCGACCGACCAAAGCTGACGTCTTGCCGGAACCGGCACCGGCATCCACGAAGAGCGTCTCGTCGGTGCGCTCGCGGATCCGATCTCGCGCAGGCTGATCGACGGGCTCCTCATTGGCGTTCATGCGTCATCCTCCTGCCCGACCAACGCTGCCGGTTCGACGAGTTCGACCAGGTCCCGAAGTGCTGCTGTGCCGCGCAAATGCTGCCATCGGGCACGCACCTCGCCATACCCGAGGCCGTCGGGGTTGCAGTATTTGCACTGGATCCAGCTGAAGTCGTCATCCTGCGGCGGCCGATGCGGGAACACTCCGGCTTCGATGGCCCCGGCAAGGACACCGAGCGCCTCCCGATAACGCGCGTCCACGCTGTCGGTGAGTGGCAGCGGGACCCGCGTGGTGCCGGCATCGTCTCCGACGAACCAATACTCGGCTTCGATCGAAGTGTTCTCGTCGCCATACGCCATGCGCACGCCATATCCGTATGCCGGCAGCTGCAAGCGCGACCCGCCCAGCACAGGGTCATCCTCGCCAATGTCCTTGTAGTACTTGGCCTTTCCGGTTTTGACGTCGGTCACCACGAGAGTCCCGTCGGCGCGACGGTCGACCTTGTCGGCGGAACCCTTCAGACGCAGGCGACCTCCGGGAACATCCAGCTCGACTGCTTCTTCGCCGTCATCACCGAAGCGCACCTCGCTGCCGACCACCTCCAAGTCGTGGGCGGCGCGGTGCCGGTCATCGACATCGAGCATCCGGGCCAGGATCGCTTTCAACTCGATCAGCGACTGCTCCCACAGCCTCTGGTGTCCGGCGCGTCCGCCGGCGACCAGCTCCGCTGCCTGTGCATCGGCGATCTCGACCAGCCGCTGTCGAGCGTGGTCACTCCACGGCTCACCGACCCCGGGGAGTGTGCCGCTGTCTGCTGACTCGCGGATAAGCAGGTCGAAGCAGTGGTGGATGAAGTTTCCGAAATCCAATCGGCTGAGCTCGACGATCGACTCCGGGTCCTCGACCGGGCGCACGCGCAGAATGCGCTGCACGAAATAGTGGTGTGGGCAGTCGGCATACAGCTCAAGGGTGGTGGGTGCGATGCGCTCGGACTCGGTGAACGGCGAAGGCCGCTGCGAGTCGGTGCCGATCAGACCGTCGAAGCGCCCGCCGACTTCGCCTCTCCTGCCGGCGAGTAGTTGGCGCGCTGCGGCGAGCGCGTCGTCGGCGAAGGCCTCGTCGACCAATCCTGCACGCAGCCGCCATTCCTGAGCGTTGACAAGCTGTTTCGCACTCACCAACCCTGCCGAGTATGACGCGACATCCTCGAGTCCAGCTGCCTCGGTGAACTTGGTCGCTTCCACGGAAGCGTCCCCACTCAGCTGTCGGATACTCGGCAACAACCACCGGCTCGGGATGCGTTGGGTCTGCTGGCGGAGGTCGCCGCGCGCGAAGGTCGCGATCACTGTCTCTGCCGATGCGAACGCCGCCAGCACCGCGCGGTGCTTCTCTGCGATGCGCTCACGCATGGTCACTAGTGTGTGTCCCGCTGCCTCGCGCACGGTCTCGGGCAGCAGCGGATCGTCGCTGAGCCGACCGGGGTAGATGTCTTCGGACATGCCGCACACGATCACGACGTCGAGATCAAGCCCGATGCCTGATTCGACCGGTCCGACGTAGATGCCTTCGCCGAACCTGCCGACGCGGATGGCCGCCGACTGCAGCTCGGCGGTCAGCACGTCCTCCAGGACCGCCAGGCTCACTGCGGTGTCGGACTCGTCGAGCACGGTCAGACCGTTGATCGCCTGGACCACGCTTCCACGCGCGTATTGCTCATCGCGTGGCAAGCGGTGCAGCCCACTCTCCGGTGCCAGCGTGGTGACGATCTCCTGCAGACGCTCGGCGGCAACGCTCCAATTCGGCGCATTAGCAACCGCGTTGAGACCCTGGCGGATCGCCGCAATCGTGTCTCGTAGCGCCTGAGCCTGCGCGATGCGTTGCTCGATATATCCGTGCGGGTCCTCCCACGACTGCAGATCGGCAATAGTCGCGCCCACCCGCTCGTCCCAATCGACGCCGCCCACGACACCGCTGTTGCGGGACAGTCGCTCCCACGTGGCGATGGGGATCGACTCGCCGTGCACGTCTCGGGTTGGCACCTCAGCTAAGGTGCGCAAGGCAGCGCCGCGCGGGTATCCCGAGCGATGAATCTCTAGCAGTCCCAGCACAAACCGTGCATAGGCCCGCTCTGAGACTGGCCGAGATCCGGGCCCGTTGAACGTGACTTCGGCCGCCTGTAGCTGCTCGTGCACGATCCGGGCATACGGCCGACGGTTGCCGTAGAGCACCGCAATCCGGTGTGCCGGACGAGTCTCCAGCGCGGAGATTACCTCGCGAGTGACTGCTCGCACCTCATCATCGGCGTCCGAAGCATGTATGACGCGCTGCGCGGTCGGCACATCAACGTCGGGTATGTCGATGCTGCTCTCCCCCATAATCGCTGCGACGGTGCGGCACGGACCGTCGTCGGCACGCGCGTCACCGGTGAGACCGAGCACGACGTGAACGTCGGTGGTCGTCCCGAGCGCACGCAGCAGATCGAGCTCGGCCGGGAGCAGATTGCCGGGCAGGTAGACGATCACGGGCGGCAGATCTTCCGCTTCCTTGACGACGTCCGCCGCGGTGCGCAGCAGATCGACCTCGTCGTACCAGTCGTCCGCCAATGCAGCCCAGACAGACTGATGGATGCGTGCCACTTCTCCTACCAAGGTCCCGCCCGCGTCTCGGACTGTCCCAAACGTCGCTTCATCGGCATGCCGCAGCTCGTGCGACGCCCTACCAATGGCCAGCGCCGTGGCGGGATGCATTGCCACGGAGCCGAACTCACCTGGCTCCGCAACAAGCGCATCGCGGACTCGCGCCGTGACCTGCGCACTCGTCGCCGGCTGACGGTCAAGCCCTGCAAGCAACGGCGCAGCGGCTCGCTCGGCAAGGCCAGCGAGCGTCAGGCACTCGACGGCTGCGATGCCCGGAGCACCGTCACGACGCCCTTGCGCCAGCGCCCGCCGGACCGTCAGGCCAGCGAGATGGCTCGGGACAATGACCGTGACCGGCGCCAGCAGGTCGTCGCCCTTGATGGCGCACACGACTCGACGCAGCCCGGTTAACGGGCCCACTCTCTGGCTGGTCACGTGAAGTCCCACCGCGTTCATCCAACCCTTCACTGTTACGCGCTAGCTCGACACGAGTCGCATAAGCTGGACGTAATACACGACGATAGCGAAGACGACGTCGCAGCCGGGCCGCTCGTTGAACGTGCCAACGACTTCTCGATAAAGTCGATCTTTGCCTCCTCAGCTGCATCGTTGACAGCGTCACTCTTCATCCCGGACACGAATTAGACATGCTTAACGCGGCCGTCGATGACGACGCTGCTGCACGAAATCTTCATGATTCAAAGACTGTCACCCGGCCACCACACGCGCTAGCGGTCGCTCAAGCGGTGAACACCCACATCCTGAGCACCCAGTGTCAACGCCGCCGCCGTCTGACGTCCCGTGTAAACAAATCAGCGGTCATCTCCGTATAACGGCGCAGCAGCACCGCTTGTCGGTCCTCCATCGTGCGCATAGGGCGGTCAGATCCAAACGCCGTGTCAACGAGCTCGTCCAGGGACCGGTGTGCCGCGACCAACTCGGGTGGAATTGCTTCCGGCTCGTACAACGTTGCCAACGAAAGCGCCGGGTATAAGTTGCGGGCGGCAAGAACAGCTCGTCCTGCGTCAATGATCGCTTTCCGTGTCTGAACACCCATTGATGGCAGCGGCAAGGTGTTCCACACGAGCGTGTTTGCGAAGCGGTAGTCCGACTTGATACGCCCGCCGACAGCAGCCTGCCAAGCGAGAAACATACTCGAAGAAATGACTGCAAAGAGGACGCCGTCTGGGTCAGGAGCTGTGAAGTTCGCGTCGCTGCAGATGACGTCATCATCATATCGAGCTACCGTGAAATACGCTCGGGTCTCAGTCACATGTCGAGGTATGGCCAAATAGGCACCGTTCGTCGCACGAGGTTCGGCGAACAGGTGCGGCGTTTCCGCAAGAGCACGTGTTGCAGCTTTTTCGCTGGCCAATCGAAAGATTCTGCACTTTTCGACACGCGCTGCCAAAATCGGAGAAGACCGTATCTCGCTTGGAGTTGCATCCTGCAGCCAAAGACACCATCGCTTTAGCCCGTGTGTCAGTTGTTTCGCCCCAATGTAGGGACGCAGATACTTCGCCGCAATTGGATCGGCGACAACTCCGTCATATTGATCAATTCTTACAGTAAAGTTCTTCCCGTCAGCCGGCTTGGATCCGTAATCGACCGGCGGAAGGTCGGGGGCAAGCACGGTTGAACGCTTCTTAACAAACATGTTGGGTCCATCCACAAGGTACGGACCGATGTTTTTTACTTGCACTGGAGTCGGCTCGCCACGGATAGTTCGATAACCATAGAGTATCGGTTTTGAGGTCCCCTGCTTATCAAAACCCGTAATAACGCAATGCACAGAAGCTGCTTCAGCCGCTTCGGAGGTCCACGCAAATGTTTGGTGTGCGAAGCGGATACGCCAACCAGCGTCAAATATTGGCCGGAATAGCGCGGTGACTGGCTGCCCTTGGGCAATACTGTTCGTAGAAACGAATGCGAATCGCGCGCCACTTGTATCAGCCAGGAAGTCAATTGCCTTCTTAAACCAGCCTGTCACATAGTCGAAGTAGCCGTCGTAGCCGCTGCCCCAGACGGTCTTCAGGTCATCGACCTGCTCATCCGTCCGCAGGGACTGGCCGATGAACGGGGGGTTTCCGGCGACGAGGACATTATCGCTAGGCAAAAGGACATCCCTCCACTCCCGGCGCAGAGCATTGCCGACAACGATGGTCGCCTGCCGCTGGATGGGAAGTCGGTCAGGCGCCCAACCCAGGCTCGCCGTTAGCTTAAGGTCACATTGGCGGTCAATGAGGAACATCGCAGTTTCCGCGATACGAGCTGGCCATTCGTCAATCTCAATGCCGTAGAAGTGGTCGAGGGTGACCTTCAGCCCTTCGTTGGCGAGGATCTGAGTGGTCTGTTCACCCGACGGCAGAACTTGCAAGCGTTCCATGATGGCGAGCTCAAGATCGCGAAGCTCACGGTAGGCAACGATGATAAAGTTTCCACACCCGCAAGCGGGGTCCATGAATCGGATCGCTCCTAGTTTCTCCCGCAGGGCCTTAAGGGAGTTCTCCTGCTTCTTCCACGTTTCCCTGTTGATAGCGGCTTCGTATTCGGCACGAAGATCGTCGAGGAAAAGCGGATTGAGGGTTTTGAGGATGTTTGTTTCAGACGTGTAGTGCTCGCCTAACTCGCGTCGGGTTTGAGGATCGCGGACGGACTGGAACATCGACCCGAAGATAGCGGGACTGATCGTCGCCCAATCCCGATCTCCAGCATCAAGGATCGCACGACGGAACTCGGCATTTAGCTTCGGAAGCTCGATCGGTTCGCGGAAGAGCCCCCCGTTGACGTATTTGAAGCCGTCGAATTCTTCTGGTACATCCGCACGTTTGTCGTCTGACGTATCGAGATAGGCGAATAGCTCGCCGAGACAGACACCGATGTCCGAGCCGTCTTTCTTGGTGTGATCGCGGATGTAGTCCTGGAAGACGTCGGGTCGCTCGCCGAGCCACATCGCCGTGTCGTCGGCGAACATGAGGAACAGGATCCGGGCGAGAGTCACTGAGATCTGGTGATCACGAGTCTTCACCTCGACCGTGTCTGCGTATGCCGTCTCCATGGCTGTATAAAGACGGGCCATGAGCTTTGAGGCATACTTCGCCTCGTTGTGCGCCTCGACGTCGAAAGCTTGCCGGACCTTGGCCAGAACGGCGTTGCTGTCGAGGCTAACGTCAAACGGGAGACGGATGATGTCGAGTTTGTCCGCGAACCGTGGGTCGGTGTCACCAGCGCGGTGTTTATGACGACTCAGCCGGGTCAAGGTTGCGTTGCCAGCGACTCGGCGTACTGGCCAGCGCCAGACTTGGTCCGCACCGTCATAGAAGATGACGATCCGGTCGGTGTTGGTTTTGGCGATCAACTGGTCGAGGGCGGCCTCGATCTTGGAGTCGGGCTTCTCGTTGACGGCCCATACACGCAGCCCTTTGTACTGGGACACGTTGGTGGCCGTGACGTGTCTCCCATCGATCTCGCAGACGATGGGTTCTCGGTCAGGTGCGGACCAATTCAGGTCCTGGATGAACAGTCGCTGGTACTCGTGCTGTTCAGCGCGCTCGATCAGTGGGTTGGTCATGCGTCGGTGACTCCTAGCGAGCAGACGATCTTGATGGTGTCGGTGTCGGTGCCGACGATGACGAGCCGGTCCTCACCGTGCAGCTGGTTGATCAGGTCAGCGAGGTCTTCGAGGCTGTACTTGTTGCGACGGGCTTGGGTCAGCCGCATAACGGCGTGCTCGGTGAGGGGCCGTTCGTGCAGGGCGTCGAGTGCCTCGGCAGCTTTGGAACCGAAGACGGTCCCACCGAGGCGTTGCCATGCCCACTTGCGGATGCCTTTGAGGTTCCCGGCAGCAATGGTCTCGGTCTTGAGCGGCCCATGAACGAGGGCCTTTTCGCGATCGAAGTGGTCGGCGCGCGGCGGCACTCGAGGGGTATCGGGGTCAGCACAGAAGATACGCAGCGCTTCCAGTGGAGTCAGGATGCGTCGCTCGGTGTCCGTGGCGGTGGCAAACGCGTCGACTCCGGACGCGGTGGAGACATAACAGGTGACGCTGCCCTGACTCTCGTGGAGGTACCGAGCCCTCGTCGAGTGGACCATGTCTTGCATCCCGAGCACTTTGGCGGCGGTCTTGGGGTGGCGCTCTTGTGCGTTGGACCAGACGAGCCACGCCTCGCTGACCGAGTCCGCGTCAGCTTGATCGTCGCTGTCGTCGTCAGAGACCCGGCCCTTGTAAAAGTCATCGAGGATCTTGATCTCATGATCACCACCAAAGAACTTCTCGTCGGATCCGAACGCTTCGGCAGCGGCCCCAAGACGGTCTTTGATGCGTTGCCGCAAACGGATCTGCTGCTCGATTTTCTCATGGGTGATCAGGTAGACGTTGACCGTGTCGGACTTCTGCCCGATGCGGTCGACGCGACCAGCGCGCTGAATGATGCGAATAATGGCCCACGGCAAGTCGTAGTTGACGATGATGTGGCTGTCCTGAAGATTCTGGCCCTCAGACAGGACGTCAGTCGCGATCAGGACATCGATCGGGTTCTCGGCGACGCTAACCTCGTCCTCCGATTCGCTGGGCAGCTTGTTGGAGTCCGGGGAGAACCGCCGCGCGACCTCCGCCGGATTGTCGGTGTCGCCGGTGGCAATCCCGACGTTGGTGACGCCGGCATCAATAAGCGCGGCCGCGACGTACTCGGCAGTGTCGCTGTACTCGGTGAAGACCAGAACCTTCTCGCCTTGATGCTGGTCGGTGAGCATGTCGACCAGAACGTTCATCTTGGAGTCGCGTGTTGAGTCCCAGTTACCGAACTGGTCGAGCAGCCCGGTGATCGTGTCGTTGTCTCGGACAAGGTCTTTGCGGAGTGTTTGCTTGAACACGGTCGAGCTGACCCACTTGGTCTTGGCAGGCAGCGACTTCACCAATGTGTTGTAGCGGGTGGCGACGCTGCCGTGCAGGTCGCCGTCACTTTCGATGTCTTCGTCAGAGACATTGATCTGTTTGTCGCTGAACGTGCCGAGTGGGATCGGCAGCTGGTTGTCGATTGCGTGGATGAATAGCTCGTTGCGGGCGCGCTGGCGTTGCAGGGACAAGATGAAGGAATGCCCGGAGGACGACAGACGCTTGAAGAGGCTGATCCGCACGAAGCCGCTGACGTTGCCGCGGCCGGAGCGGATGTCAGCGAGATTCTGGGTGTCGTCCGCCGTGTGCTTAGCACGAAGATTGTCGTAATCGGCGAGTCGATAGCGGGGAAGGATCAGGTCTCGGATGGCGTCCAGGGTGGAGTCATTCTCCATTAGTGCGGCGGGGTCGTCGCTGGCGAACTCAATGCTCAAGGGCGTGGCGACGCGAGTAGGAAAGTGGAACTTCTGCCCGTTGGCGAACTGCAAGTACTCCTGCTCCTGGGGAGTGCCATCGGGACCAACGACTGTCTCCTTCTTCGCGGTCCGCTTGATGAAGGAGCGGGTGCGCCGGACCAGGTGGTCGCTCATGAGCCGCTTCCAGTCCTCGGGTTCTTCGGAGCAGCGGAACGCGGTCAAGGTATTGGTCTTGCCGTCCACCTTGGCCGACAGGTTCGGGTCAGCACTTAGGGCCGCCGAGGGAACGATGCCCAGGTCATCGTCTTCATCGATGTAAAGGCCAATCTGGTTGGCGACGTCGGTGAAGGCGAGATTGTATGGCGTCGCGGTGAGCAGCAACACTTTGGCCCCGTTCCGGCGAACGTACTGGTGGATCGCGTCGTATGCGATCGTGCTGTTGTTTCGCAGATTGTGGGACTCGTCGCAAATGACCAGGTTGAACCGCTTTTCTTCAGGCAGTCGCTTGTCGACCATGGAGTACGGAATGACCCGGCCGTTGATGTCGTACTCCTCGAGGTGCTCTTCCCACATGGGTTGCAGATTCTTAGGGCAGAGCACGAGGGTGGAGTAGTCCTCGGCAGCTTGCAGCATCAGGGCGGTGGCGACTGCGGTCAGGGTCTTGCCGAGTCCGACGACGTCCCCGAGCATGGTGCCGCCGCGTCGGACGATGCGGCGGGACAGGGTGCGCACGGCGCTCTCCTGATAGTCCAGAAGTAGGTCGCTCATCGACTTGGGTAGGACGTACCCCATGCCGTCGCGGGCGTCCTGGGAGAGGGAGTGGCAGACTTTGAGGTAGACCTCGAACGGGGTCGGTTGCTCCTCGTCAGCCCACGAGTTCTCAATCAAGCCAATGATTTCCGCAGTGATGTCCAGCGAGAACGAATCATCCCACCGTTCGTCGAACCAGGTCGCGAGCTTGGCGGTGGCGTCGGAATCCTGCACGTCGATATTGAGCTCGAGATTGCGGTGTAGGCCAGCACCGGTGAAGTTGGACGAGCCGACATAACCCCAGCGTGAGCCGTGCTTCTTCGCAGGTGCATGGAACAGGTAGGTCTTGCCGTGCAGAGGCTTCTCGGTAAAGACCTTCATCGCGACAGCTCCGTCACCCAGCTGCCGCTTAAGAGTTTGCAGGGTGGTCTGCCCATCTTTGGTTGCTAGGCCACGCATCAGCTGGTTACGCAGATGGCTCACGAGCTGGTCACGACGCGCGAGCGCACGCTCCCGGTCGTGGATATCCGAGCCGTATGCGGGTGGCTGGACCTCGTCCTGGAGGAGATCGAGCAACTGCTGCGAGTCCGACGGCGCCACCATCCCCACGAGAACGCGAGCAACGGGCCGAGCCCCCTTCTCTGGTACGGGCTTGTTATCGATGACGTCCGCGAGAGAGGACCAGCCGCGGAGGTCGAGATACCCGGTGGCGACGTCGACAGTGTCGAAGTCGGTGAGGGACTCGCGCAGCGCCGGACCAAGGCGGGTGTCGTCCGTGATGTTGTCGAAAAGGTTGGGCATAGTGATGTCCCCTAGTTGATGAACGTAACCGGCGCTGGGCACAGCTGATTCAGGCCGAGCGTTCCGCGAGCTAGAGCTGATCGCCGAGTCTCCAGGTTCTGCGCAGCTCCGAACTTGGACCGGTGGGAGGGATGACGCCAACAAGCGCGTACATCGCGGCCTCCCACCGGCACTCCCCCGAGAACAGCGATTCTCCTCATGTGCGCAGCCTAATCACTCCTGACCCAATGGACGCCTCACACCACAAACTCTCATCAGATCTCTTCCCCGACAGGTTCTCGCACACCCAGAGACGCAGCTTCGAACTAACCGAGCGGACAACTGTCGAGCCTCACCCAACGCGGACTGTAGCGGTTCACTCGCCACCACCTACGGCGTGAGGTCTATCCTCAGCCAGGAGGCATCCTCGCCCACATACCGGATGAGGTCGTCCTGACGGGGTTGGCCGATGACCATCCGGTAGGCGCCGACGGTGCGCTGTAGGCGCCGGTACTGCTGGAGCTCGCGGCTGAGCGGCATCGCGGGCACGTAGCGCTCTATGGCGGCGTCTCCGGTGAAGACCCAGAAGGGCTTGATGTCAGACTCACCATCGCGCTTGGCGGCCTGGGCAGCTTCGAACATTGCAGCCCAGGGGTCGCGGCAACCGGATTCGACTGCGGCTGAGGCAAACTCGGCCGCAACATTCTTGCGCACGGCGTGTCCTTTGTAGCGGTGCACGCGGCCCTCGCGCTGCTCCAGGTCGACTGGATTGCCTGGGAGATTCCAGTGCACGATGGCGTGGCTGTATGTGTGGAAATCAAGCCCCTCCTGCCCCACCGAGGTCGATGCCAGGACGAACGGCCGGAACGGCGAATTGAACGCCACCCTGATCGCTGTCTCACGGAAAGCCGCCTGGTCGTCGGTCTGCGTTCGACCAAAGCGGGCCGCGAAGTGACTGCTCATCCGGTGCTCGTCGAGTCGGATCTGACCGCCGTCCGCGCTGACCTGCTCGACCACGTTCGTCGCCGACCGCGTCGACAGTGCCTCGACGACGACCTCGCTGATCGTCGACACCCGCTCGTGGGTGGAAGTACTCTGCAAGCCTTCGGATTCGACCAGCACGTGCGCATATTCGTCGAGCACCGACTGCAGACAACCGTCCACACAGTGCTCCAGCACAGCTCGCCAATACGTGGAGTCGTCCTCCCCCGACCTCAACACCGCGACGATCTCCGGCTTGTTGAAGAGGGATCGCAAGCCCTGCGCCACCTCGTACGCCGCAGCACGGGTCTGAACATCGTCCAGCGTCAATGCCTCGTCCACGACGCGGCCAAGCGCCCGGAGCGCACAGACGCCTGGACCACCGATCGCCATCGATGTCAGCACGTCGACCAGGTCCGCCGGACGCGGCCCAAGATCCTCGGCCCGGATCGTGAGCGCCTGCTCGGTGTGCCGGGCCAGACCACCGCTCTCGGAGTCGTCCGTCTCACGTGCTGCCCAACTGCCCATCGCTGCAACGACTTCGGAGTTTCCCGTGACCTCGGCCAGATCGTCGAACAGAAATGGCGCGGCCCAATACCAGCGCTGGTCCGCAGCTGCGCTGCCCATGGGATCTGGTAACGCTGACAGCGCCGCGCGCACGCGGCCCCGAACTACGTCAAGGAGCGCGGACCGCGAGATCGGGATCGGCATACGATCCGACCGAGCGATCTCAAGCGGGTCACCCAACCGGGCCAGCGTGACGCTCGGATACACCGAAGCGAGGGCCGGCATACCCCCGAGCCGACCTGAACTGACTCGAAATTGGAGAGGTGGGGTGATCGGCCGATCGTCATACCGACGACTGGTGAGACCTGCCGCCTCCATCGCCCGACGCTCCGCCTCATAACTCAGCATCACCGCGATCGCCTTCGGCACGACCGTCCACGCCGAGAAGATCAATCGTTTGGTGAAGCTGCGCACCTCCGGATCGGCGTATGCGCCGGCGGTCTCGTAGTAGGGCAACGATGGCGGGAGCCAGGCGAGTCGCCATACACCACGATCGAGCACGTCCTCGCTGAGCCCACGTAGCTTCGCGTTGCCAGGATCGACTTGTTCATACCGTCGGACCTCCTCCCACTTGAGGAGACCACGCCCGTCCTTCAACAGGCCACGAAGCTCAGGATCGTTACGCTCAGCGGCTGCCTCGAAGTTCTTCCGGATCTGGTAGCTACCGCGTTCCATCAGATTGAGCGGGTAGGGCGCCGACCGCCAGTATTCGAAGACATCGTGGTGATCGACATGCCGCGCGACGCCATCGAAAGTTCGCCAGGACCGCAGGTCTTCGGTCGCGAGTTTCGCACCGGGCATTGGCTTTTCGACGAGCATCCCGTCGCGCGATGGTGTCGACGCCAGTCGTTCGGTGCGGCACATCACCCGGCGTAGCTCATGCTCCACTCGATCCCGTGCTTCCCGTGCAACCGTGTGATCACCACCGGCGAGCAGGGTCTCCCGCATCGTGCGCAGTTCACGCTCGACGATGTGCGCACGCTCCTCCCCCGCGAGGAACTGCACCGTTCGGGTGAAGTCCCGGTAGTGGTCATCCCCTTCGGGTTCGTCGGGCAGCGTGTACATCTTGTATGGCGTGGCCGACAGCAACAGCACCTTGGCATCGGGATGTTCGAAGATCGCGTTGGCCAGCTGGGCGCCCTCGTCGTCGGAGTCCAGCAGGTCCTTGAACCGCTGGAACTCATCCAGGATCACCAGGTCCGGTTCCAGGTGCTCGACTGACGCTCGAGCGACCAGTCCGCGCAATGCCCCGATCAGGCGGTCGCGCTCGGCACCCACCTCCGGGGTTGGTTTTCCCCGCAGGTAGTTGAACTTCAGCGCGGATGCCTCGAGTTCTTCGTGCAACGGCCCACCCTGTGGGCCGGTCTCGGCCTCGATGGCTTCGCCGAAGGACTGGCACAGCTCCTCGTCAAGCACCGAGGAGTCGAACCATCCGAGCTGCTCTTCGAACCGCTCACGCCCGGACCGGCCCTCGAAGAATCTCTTCCACCGGGCTGCCTTGACGGCATTGCCCCAGCAGCCGACGAGCATCCAATAGAGAACGACCCGCTCGTAGGCGCGGCCCGGCGCCTGACCAACGCTGAACGAGGTGCCAGGTGTGAACGAGACGAAGTTGACCTTGTTTGCCCGCAGATTGCGGATGACCGGCGGCAGCAGTGTCAGCCGGTCGGCGTGCTTAATCTCTGAACCCTCAACGACGTTGAGTCTGCTGAGGTTCTGCCGGGCGATCTGACTGTTGGAGCAGATGTAGACAATGTCGATCCGCTTGTCGGTGTCCCACAGGTGCTCAATGGTCTTGCCGATGACTCCTTTGGCCACCATCGTCTTGCCCAGCCCGACCTCGTCGGCGACGAGGAACTTCTTGACCTGGTCCTCCGCTGTCCACAGTCGGTCGAACGCGTAGTCAACCGTCGAGCGCTGAAAGTCCTTGAGACTGGCGAGGATCGACTCGGTGTCCGGTCGCGACTGGGTCATCGCCGTGCCTCCTGGTGCACGGTCCAGACAATGTCCCAGAGTTCATCGAAGTCGTCCGGAACGAGTCCGTCGCCTCTTTCGTGGTCACGCAGTTCGGCGACGAGGCTGGCAACACGTGCCAGTGCGTCCTCGTCCCGGCCTACGGCACGCACGAGCGGCTCGAAGAGCGCCGCGGCAGATCCGCCCGACCCACCGGAGCCGAATGCCCGTCCGCCGCGGTCGCGGTCATCGGAGTCGCCTACCATCTCCGTCACGCTCGGGTCGCCCAAGAGGAACATGAGGTACTGCAGCACGTCGTCCTTGCTCTGCAGGATGTCGAAAACTGCATCCGATCGGCGATCGTCCACGGCCCCCATCAGGGTCGCCTTGAGAACGCATCGTCGTGTCACCTCGGCTTCGCCCTCGCCATACGTCGTCTCGACGCCGATGAATGGTGTGACGCTCTTGCCCGACATACGCCAGGTGATCCGCGCATCGAGAGGCTTGGCGTGTCCGTCCTTCGGTAACGAGATCGGCCAAACGTTCGTGACACCAGGGTTATCCGACGGAAGGTCGACGACGAACGCGGCATCGACGGTCTCTTGATCGACCGTTGCGATATAGATGGTCGGCTGCCCGGCGGCGAGCTTTTGGTGGAAGTCTTCCAGCACATACGAACTGGCGATCGCCGCGTCGTCCACACCATCCGCTGTCTGCGGTTCGTATGGTTGCAACAGTTGGCGTAGCCCCGGTGAACCGGGTGAGCCGTCCAGCGCAGCGTCCACGCCACAGGCCGATGTCGGACCGGTGAGCACGGCGTCGAATTCAACCCCTGTCCCCCACGTCTCGCTGGTCAGATTCGCGCTGCCGGTGACCACCATTGATTCGCGGTCACCCAGATCGAGCACAAAGGTCTTGGCGTGCAGACCGTCGTGCTCATCACGGAAGCCGTCGGGCCGGAGAGCGGCGGAGTCAGCTTGGCTGGTGCCCGCCGTGTTGTCATCGTCTTCTCCGAGGACGACCTCGGCCGGACGCTGCAACACGTTCACGTCCCACCCGTCCAGAGCACGAGCTCCGACCAGGTCGAGCGATTCCGCGCGGGACAGCAAGATCCGGTTCGGGCTGACCTCGGCCAGTGCTCCCAGCGCCGGGCGAGTGAGGAACGGGCTGATGGCAACGAGCCGGTCGGCAGTCGCCGGGAACGGCCAGACACGCTCGTCGGTCAGCCCGATGGGCAGCAATTTGCCGCCGGTGAACGGCTCGGGCGGCATTAGCTGGACTGTCGTCAATGTCCTTGCCAGATCTTGTATTTCGGCGAGACGTGCCTGTGTCACCGTGCGAAGTGCGAGGCCCGGCAGACCGTGCACAAAGTCCGCCGCTGGTGCGGCAGGGATGGTGCCAGCATCATCCTCGTCCAGCACGAGCGCGGTGTCCCAGGATCGGTCGAGTGTCATGTTGCGGCTGAGAATGACCACGCGGTGCAGGTTCTCGCCGGCGTCGTCGACGAATCGCAGCGCCCAGATCTTCGGGTGGAAGATCGCATCATCGTGGGGCGGCAACACTTCGAGCACGCTATCCTCGACGAAAGTGAGGATGCTGGTGTAGTTGGCCGGGACGTGGATGCCACCCGCCTGACAGAAGACCGTGGTGTGCTCGGCATACCGTCGGGCGGCTTCGAGCAGCCGGACCGGATGGACCTTCTCCATGTCTTCGGCGTCATCCATCTCAAACAGGGCGAACGACAGCGGAGCGAGGAGCAGCGCGGACAGGTTCAGCGAGTATGACGTCCCAACGGCCACGTCGAGCCGGTGTCCGGCGGGCGGTCGCAACGCGTCGGTGAGCAGGACACGAGACTCAGGAGCCAAGCTCATGACGCGCTCCGTGCGGCGTAGAGGTCGGCGAGGTACGGCTTGGCGATCGACCAGCGGTAGTCGAGTCGGCCGAGCCCGCTGACACCGGACCACCGGTCGAGCGCGCCCTGATTGACCAGGCGCGCTCGGCCCCCCTTGATCTGTCGCTCGCGGGTCGTCACCAGCTCGGCGGCACGATCACTGGTCGCGACATCGGAGTCGACGCGGATCAGGTTCAGCCACTCGTTGACGAATCGCTCTGTGAGCACATTGATTCGGGGGTTCTGGCGGCGCACCGTTGCCCACCAGTCCCGTCGGCTCCAGCCTTCGAAGACCCCGGAGGCGGCAAGCTCGTCGCGCCATACATCGATCGCGTCGTCGAGGTCAGCAACAAGCTCGTCACGGCCGCTCTTGCGGGCCAGCAGGAGGTTGTAGACGAGCAGCGCCCCGTAGATCGCCGTGTGGAACCGTCGCGCATGGTCCGTGAGATCACGCAACTGCTCCGGGGCGTCCCCGAGGTTGTCGATCTCCCAGAAGTAGTCGGGCAGGTCCTGCGGCGGGTTGTGAATCAGCCAGGCGAACATCGAACCCTGCGTCTTGGCCGCGATGAGATCGGACAGGTATTGCTCGTCCTTCGAGCGCAGCTTGAACGTGGCAGCTTTGAGTAGGTCCGCCGGTGCTTCCGGAAGATGAGGGTCGAGGCCGGTGCTCGGCATGATCTCGCGGGCTTCGGGGTCGTCGGCTCGTAGTGTCCGGCTCGCCAACGCGCGGTAATCATGTTGCCGACGGAAATATCCCTCGACCGAAAACTCTGCAGTGCGGATGCCCCACTCCCCAAGCGCACCCCAGTAGATGCCGCTCGGCATACGCCGGAGCTTGTCTCGTGCCCGGTTGCCGATGACACCGGTCTGTTCGCCGCCCGCCAAAAGGCTTTCGATCAGGCGGTATTCGAGCTTGCGGAACTGAGCGGCCATCTCGGCCGGATTGCCGCCTGTGCTTGCGCGCTGCAACAACCACGGGATGAACAGCACGTACCGCAGGCGAGTGTGCACGTAGGAGATGCCGGGGAACAGCGCTCCTGCCAGGGCATCGCGAATCGAACCGATCCCCAACTCGTCAACGGTCCCCTGCTCCTTGAAGAGGTCGACGACCTCGAGCATTTTGCGTCGTTGATCGTTGTCAGTGTCGAGCCAGCCGAACGTTGAGACCATGTGGCCGAGTCTTGCTGAAAGCCAGCTGGGTTGCTGGAGACTGGGCCGATAAATCTGTGCCTTCCCTACGACTGGTCGGCTGCTCTCGGATCTGGCCGAAGCACCTGCACACTCGCCGCCAGCTGCAGCACCGCGTTCGTGATCAGCGTCGCCAGGTTCGATGTGCCGGCCAATGCTGCGGCGTCGAGGATCTCGCGCACATGAATGCCGAAGTGTTCGTCCCAGACCACGGGACCAAAGAGGCTCACTCCGCGGGAAGTATTGCCGACCGCACGGTTGTTTCCTCCGCCGAGGACTGACGCCGACACCTCATTCGACGCCGGCATTACCGGTGCCCGCAGAATCAGTCCGGGACCATACTTGGCAGCGCGTGAGGCATCGTCCAGGGGACGAATAAGTATGTCGATGTCCTCATCCGTCAACCATTCAGCATTCGACGGCCCGTGCTTGGACGTGAAGCCGACCTCGTGCAGCACTTCCCGGGATGTCTCGCGGGCCGCTTCGACACGGTCTGGGAGGTTCTCCGGCGTCGGCAGCGCTGTCTGTGCGCCGGCGTAGATGGTGAGCATCTCGTCCACGTCGAATCGCATCCCCTGGGTCGGATGAGGCTGCTCGCAGACGATGAACTCCGCGTCGGGGAACGGCGACCGCGGCGCCGGATCGAGTTCGGATGCGATGCCGAGATATGCGAGCGCAACCTGGTTCGCCCGCGTCGTCTGCTGCAGGCACGCCTGCCGGAAGACCGTGAGCAGCTCGCGGCAGTCGTTGTTCCACGCCAACGAAGTTGACACTCGTAGGACGTCGTCCGACCAGTAGAACGACCCGAAATAGAAGTCGTCGTTGAGCACCTTGGCAACGTACGCGCCGAGTTCTTCATCCTCGGGGATGTAGAAGACGTCTGTCGTCGCTTCGAGAACAATCGTCCGGTCCGTCGAGTCGTGCTCGACACTGCCAACTTCTTGGATCCGTTGAGGCAGCGGACCCGGCCACCACATCAGTCCGTTCTGCCACATGTGGAACCACTCGGCGTCCATCATCAAGTCGCGTGCGAGAGACTCGGCTGCCTCGCCCCACCGAACGGGGACGTCATCCGCTGATTCGTCAGAGGTCATTCCTGTCCGACACCCTTCTCATAAATTGATGTTCACGAACGTACCGGTGTCGCAACACCGAGCGCCCCCGCCCACTCGTCGCTTTCCGCACCCGTCATGTCGCGGGCTTCGGCGGCAGAGAGTAGTGGGTGCCGACGGCAGCGTTGACGGCGTCGAGGATCGGCTTGGTATTGCCTCGGACGGTCAGATACTTTGCCAATGCACCGGAGTAGTCATCGGGCTCGAGATCATACGCGTCCGAGGCGAAGTCTTTCGCGGTACTGAGTCGTGCCGAGTAGGAAGCGGCGTCCGCGCCAGGTGGAATGCCGGCCTCCTCGAGATAACCGAATTCCTTGCTGAGGTTGGAGTATGCGAGACCGATGTCCCCGCCTTCCGGGATCCGGCCATCGATAATCTTGATCTCCTCTACGATCCAGCCGGCAGTCTTCTTCGCCCACGCCTTGTCGAAGTCCGAACTGCTCGCAGAGGGTGCCTCCACCGAACTCGAGGTTCTCTCCGACACCTCGGGTGCGTCGGTCGTTGACGTTGCCGACGCAGACTTGCTCGTTGGAGCTGGCGGCGCTGCTGATGTCGTGGGCGGGTCGCTCGTCGGGGGTGCCGACGCGGGCGACTCAGACGATTTCGTAGACGTCTTGTCGACTGTGGACGACTTGGTGACGGCGGACGCAGACGTCGTCACGGTGACGGTTGCCGTGCTCTGCGCCGCGGACTGACTCCCCGACGAGCACCCGACCAGGGACGTGCCGGCTATTCCTGCGAGCACGAGTGCCGTCACGCCACGTCGTGCCGTCCCCATACGTTGTCTCATCAGACCTCCACCCAGAATGAGGTGATCCTAGGGCCAGGCAACGCGGTGTCAATGCGCTTTCAATACATCGACTGCCAGCGCTTTGCGCTCGGGCACCGACCACAGCGCCACCGAGTCGAGGAAGATCTCGAGTTCTCTGACCTGCCAAGCCAGTTCGTCGAACTTCTCGGCCCACGACAGCCCGTGCGGCGACTTGACGTCGATCCATCTGAGCGTGCCCTTCCAGAGTTCCGCCTTTGCTGGGTTGGCGCCCAGACCGAGCGCTGTGCCGAGCTGCTGATTCCTGACGAGACCGGTGACCTCGTGCGTCAGGCGCAGGACGTTGTCATCGGTGAGTGAGACACCGACAAACAGCACGTGACTAGTCATCAGCATCGTCTGGAAGACCGACCCTGCGGCACGACGCCGTGCGTCATACGCGACGAACGAACTCCGGCTGAGCACCAAATCCTCTTCGTGCTCGGCATCGCCATGCATCTTGAGGATCCAAGGGGATGCCGGCTCGGGGCGCTCATACGGAAGCGCGTAAAGGTGCGTCGCGTCAGCTTGTGACCTGACCGCAGCCTCATACAACAGGTCGTAGTTGGTCGTGGCAACTTGTGAGCATCCAAGACCAGCGAGCAGAAAGTGTCCAAGCGCCGGCAGGCGAGCAGCGGGTTCGTCGCCACGGACTGCCGCCACGACCCGCCGGCTGAACTCGTCCTTCAACAGTCGGGCCAGCAGCTCCGCTTGGTCGAGCACGGGGAGATCTTTGAACATCGTCGAGGTCACAATCGAACGGTCCGGCACGTCCGCTGCGAGTTCGTTCAACAACCCGGCCCAGTCCGGCAGCCCAGCGCCCATGCTGACTCCTGCTCCGATCATCAACGACAGTGCGCCTTGTCGAACGAGTTTGCCGAGCTCCTGCGCGGTTGCCCAATGCTGAGCGTCCGGACCATGGTTCAGTGCTTGCCGCTTGCGCTGAAGGGCCTCAAACCTGTCCCGGCGGAGCACCACGATCGCCAGGTCGACACCGCTGTCGTCGGCGATCTCCTGGAGACCGTCCAGCAGGATCCGGACTGCTGCGTCAGAACCCAAACCACCACCGCCGGCTCCAAGGAGAGGCATCGCAATCAGATGTCTCGCCCTGCCCCTGACGACCTGGACCCCACGCAGCCGCGCCGCAATCTGCGCCATGGCCGCCGAGAGCCGCGCCACCAACGATGCACCCGCAGACACAGCATTGTCGTCGGTCACGTCGACGAACCAGAACCGGTCATTCGTGGCATCTTGCGCGAATCCGAGATCTGCCCACTGGGCTGGCCGCTCCGGATGCGTCTCTGTGCCGACGACCGTCCACCACTGCTCCTCAACCGCGAAGGCGGTGTCCGTCGGGATCAGCGCCGCATCGCAGGTCACATCCTGCAAACCGCCATGTATAACGAAAACGTGGCCCGGAACGTTGTTGGCAGCAGACACAAGATGCTCCTCCTGGATTGACCAACCCGAGGATTGCCTGAGTCGTCGTGGAAGGCAAGGACATTCGCCCACCCGCAGTGGGCCGAGAACGTCCCGCAAGATCAACGTGAAGCTCCCACCTGGTCAAACCGGGCGCAGTAGTTTCCACCCATGCAGCACCGAGATGATCCCGACGACCCCGCGTCGGACGTCGCCGGGCAGTCCGCCCAGCGCGAATACGAACGGCGACGACAGCTGCGGCGCGAGCGCGTTGCGTCCCGCGGCCGCGTCGCTCAAGTCGCGGCTGCGTTGACGGCCGAGCCACAGAGCACGAAAGCATGGGAACGTGGCGCCAAGGGCGAGGAGCTAGTCGGCGCGCGACTGGACCACCTGCGCGAGCGCAGCATCGGCATCCTGCACGACCGCAGGATCCCCGGCCGCGGCAACATCGACCATCTCGCCGTCACAACCGGCGGAGTGTGGGTCATCGACTCCAAGCGCTTCAAGGGGCGCCCGGAGCGGAAAGTTCAAGGCGGCCTCTTCCGGCCACGGACCGAGCGCCTCACCGTCGGCGGCCGGGATCGTGACCGGCTCGTCGACGGAGTCCTGATCCAGGTGGATCACGTTCGCCGCGTCCTCGGCGAGATCCCGGTGACGGGCGTGCTGTGCTTCGTCAGCGCCGACTGGCCACTCATCGGCGGATCGTTCGTCACGCGCGGCATCCACGTGCTGCCGCCACGACAGCTGGTCAGGACGATCGCCCGGTCCGGAACCGGCCAGCTGGATGTGGAAGCGACGGTGCGACTACTCGACCGCCACTTCCGGCCCGCCTAACGTGTGATCGGCGGATTGAGCGACTCCGCCTGACCGGCCGTGAAGAGCGCCGCCGGGCGACCGCGCCCGCGACGCATGTTCCCGGTCGGCTCGACGAAGCCGTCGGTGCCGGTCACCTTGCGATGGAAGTTCGCCGGGTCGAGCGTGATGCCCCACACCGCTTCGTAAACGGCACGCAGCTCACTCATCGTGAACTCCTCATCCAGGAAACTCGTTGCCAGCGTGGCGTATTCGAGCTTCGCGCGAGCACGCTCGACGCCATCCCGCAGGATGTGGGTGTGGTCGAACGCCAACCGTCGCCGCAATGCCTCGTCGACCGGCACCCACGAAGACTCCGCCGCGTCCGCGCCGGCGGTCGCCTCCGGCAGGTTGGCTGCGAGCGCCAGGTAGGCAACGGAGATCACGCGCTCGTCGTGCTCAGTGTCACGGCGCGGATCGCTGTATGTCGCCAGCTGCTCCAACCGCACTCCACGCTTGTCCAGGCCGGTCTCCTCGGCGAGTTCGCGGTATGCCGCCTGCTCCCCCGACTCCCCTTGCAACAAGAAGCCACCGGGCAACGCCCACTGCCCCCGAGCGGCCTTCGCCTTGCGGCGGACGAGCGCGACGTTGAGCGCGCCCTCGCGCAGCGTCAGCGCCACGATGTCAGCAGCGATCCATGCGACCAGGCGATCTGAGCTCGTCATACCAACATTTTAAGTCGACTTGACAATAATTGTCACTTCTGTTTTATTTGTCATATCGACAAGATACTCAGGAGGTCAACGATGAACCTTTCCGCAACACAGAAGAACCGCGCCGCCGGCGTGCTGCTCGGCCAGGCAATCGGCGACGCGTTGGGCGTCCCCTATGAGTTCAAGCCGGCGATCGCGGCCGGCACCGCGCAGATGATCGGCGGCGGGCTCGGTCCCTACTCCCCCGGCGAATGGTCCGACGACACCCAGATGGCGATCTGCATCGCGCAAGTCGCCGCGACCGGAGCCGACCTCAGCACGTACGCCGGGCTCGATCCCATCGCGAAGCGCTTCTGCGAGTGGCGTTTTCGCGGTGCCTCCGACATCGGCAACCAGACGGCAGCCGTCATCAGCGCCGCAAACCTGATGATCGGTGGCGCGGCGATGGATGCGTCGATGAGCCGCTACGACCTCGACACCTGGGCGGACCCGTTCCAGCGCGCAGCCGCCGACTACAGCGCGAAGCACAGCCGAGCAGCCGGCAACGGCGCCCTGATGCGCAACGGCATCGTCGGGCTGACTCGTCTCGACGACCGGAAGGCAACCGCTGCGTCAGCGCGAGCGGTGGCCGCGCTGACGCACGCCGATCCCCTCGTTGCTGCATCCTGCGTGCTGCACGCCGAAGCGGTGCGAGTGGCCATCCTCGAGGGGCGGCTCGACATACGGTCGGGTCTCGATCTGCTGCCCCAGGAAACGCGGGACCAGTGGTCGCAGTGGATCGATGAGGCCGAGCGCGAGGAGCCGAAGTGTTTCAAGTCCAACGATTTCACCGTCACGGCGCTCCAAGCGGCGTGGTCGGCGATCTTCCACACGATGCCCGAGCGGCCCACACCTGATCACGTGAACGATGCACTCCAACTGGCGATCTCGATCGGCCACGACACCGACACGGTCGCCGCCATCGCCGGCGCCCTGCTCGGTGCCCGGTATGGCGCGAGCGGACTCCGCCACGACTGGCGACAGCGCGTGCACGGCTGGCCCGGCCTGCACGGCCACGACCTGATCCGGCTCGCCCTCATGACCGCGAGCGCCGGCATCGGACAGCCGATCCGCGACGACCAGTGGCCGCTGTCCGCGACCACCCAACAGGAGACCAGAACCCTCGGCGTGCCGCTCCCAGCGGACGACGGCGTCATCCTCGGCACGGAGGCCGACTTGCCTCGGGCGAGCGAATTGGGTTGCGACGCGGTCGTCTCCCTCTCTCGCATCGGCAGCGACAACCGCCGACCGACACATGTCGCAACGCACCTCGAACAATGGCTCATCGACAGCGAGGAGCCATCTGCCAACGCCAACCTCGTTTGGGCCCTGCACGATGCGGCGGATGCGGTGAGTGATCTCCGCCGCGATGGACACACGGTGCTGCTGCACTGTGCGCGGGCGGAGCACCGCACGCCTGCGGTTGCGCTGCTCTACGTGGTGAAGCACCAGCGGAAGTCGCGGGAGGAGGCAGCTCGCGCCATACGAAATGCGCTGGGCCGCATCCGCATCGACGGACTGTTGTGGCGGACCGCGGTGGCCGAAGCGCGGGCCGTGGCCGAGCGTCCGGGGCACTGGATCGTCGAGGGTTGCGATCAGCCGTGACCGAACAGGGATGTCAGTGGTCGCTGCGAAAATGAGGACGCCGAAAGGCCGTGAGGCGATGACGAAACGAGTGACGCGGCCGGCGACCGAGACGTCGCCGACCGGTGCGTGGGAGCTGTTCGAGCGACGCCTGTCGGCATACATCTCGACGATGTTCGACGCGGCCGACAGCCTGCAGATCTACATACCGAGGTTCACCGAGGCCGACCCCTGGGTGATTGACATCCAGACCGTGCCGGAGCACCAGACGATCCGGATCGACTACAAGTGGGACGAGGTCTACCTCCGAGCTGACGACCCGGCCGACACCATCCGCCAGATGCGCACCGTGCTCGAGGGCGGACGTTTCCGGATTTCCCATCCGCAGTTGCTCACCGTCTCCGCGACGGGCCCGGCGCGGGCCGGTGTCGGGATCCTCGGGCTCGGGGTTCGGGGCACCCTGCCCTCGCCCGATGACGAGGCCGTGCCGTCACTGGTCACCAGCACCCGCGATCAGCTGCTGGGCGCGCTGCTGGCCCACGCCCGCACCGCGTTCGACGACGAGATCGAGCTCGACGAGGACGAGGACCTGCCGCTTTTCATCAACGGCGTGCGCCTGTGGGCCGGTGTCCCCACACCGAAGCCGTCGATCATACTCTTCACCCGCGTCGTCGACAACGTGCACTCGCGGCGGCAGGCATGCGCCGATGTCAACGTGCTCAACCGGAGCAATCTGTGGTCTCGGTGGGTGATCCGGGACCACTCCGTGTGGCAGCACTTGTCGATCCCGTCGTTCATCTTCCAACCGGACTTGTTCGACGAGATGCTGCAGCTCTTCACTTCCGACTATCGGTCCACCCAGCTCGACCTCGCCGATCGGCTCGGCGGGCAGCCGGCGTCCGGATGACCACCACTCGCCTAGCCAACTTTCGCTCACCGGAGGTCTCACCAGTGATGACTGCGCCGACCACACCCGATCCGATATCATCGGACTAAGAGGTGATATCCATGGTTGACATCCTGATCCGCAACGTCGACGACGACGACCTGAAAGCAATCGATGCCATGGCGGCCAGCCGTGGCATATCTCGCAGCGAGTTGCTCCGTCGCGAGGCCCACGAGTTCGCTCGCCGGCATAACGGCGAGTCGGTGACCGTCGACGACCTCCGTCGGTCACTGGCACTAACTACCGATCTCCTGGACGACGACGTGATGCGCGGAGCCTGGGAGTAGTGGCCGGCCGCGCTCAGCAATGGCTGGTCCACAAATCGGCATACCAGAGGCTTGCCGACTCGCACGAGATCGACCTCTGGTTGGAGCGCCTACAACGCGGACTGCTACACGTCGCGTCGGTGACTGTCCTCGAGATCGGCTATTCCGCACGTGGAGCCCGGGACTGGCGGCAGCTTCGAGAAGTGCCACCACTGTCCTTGATGCCGCAAGAGCCGACATCAGCATCCACTGAGTCGCGCGCGATACAAGTGCAGGGTGAGCTGGCAGCGCGCGGACATCATCGCGGACCGGGAGTCGCCGACCTACTCATCGCCGCCATAGCCGAAGAACAGGGGCTGACGGTCCTGCACGTCGACCGGGATTTCGAGCTCATTGCCCAAGTCACCGGCCAGACCGTCGAGTGGCTCGACGGCGACTTCTGATTGCCGGACCTCGAACTTTCTGTGAGAGGTTGGACAGCCCCGACGACAGGTGACCAGCAATGAGCGAACTGGCCGACGCCGTACTCCCCCTCATCCGCACCCGAACCGACCTGCACAGCTACCACGCCTCCAACGCGCATGGCGGTCAGATGCACGAGGGCGTCGACATCCTCGAATCCGCAATTCCCACAGCCGATCCGCAGGACGCCTACGACGTGACACGGCGTGCTTTGGCCAGCGCACTGAAGGTGATCATGCGCTGCGACGACTCTGCCGGCATCATCGGCGACGCATGCCGACGGTTGGTCGCGCTGCACCCCAAGGTCGCCGCGGCAGCACAGGTGCCGCCAAAGAAGCTGGTCGACTGGATGATGAAGTTCCAGTTCGAGCAGGAGTGCGACTTCTTCGAGCTCGACCCGGTTGCTTACGCACCCGCGCTCGGTGATGGCGGGGTCGCCGACTACCGCACACGGCTGGCCGATGTCGCAGCCGGCCTCGGCCCCCGTCCCAAGGACGTGCTCAGCAGCTTTCACACGCACGACTGGTTCACCATCCAGTGGAACGAACGGCGACTGGCCGTGCTCGATCACGACATCGATGCGATCATTGCCACCCATGCGCGAGAGCAGAAGGTTGCTGCCTGGCTGACCGACACCGCCAAGGCGTTCGAGGAGATCGGCGAGATCGATCTCGCCATCGAATGGGCCCGGAAAGCAACCGATTTCGACCGCGGGTGGCAGGCGAAGAAGGGTGGCGCCTACTGGTGCGAACTGCTCGCCACGCACCGCCCCGATCAGCTGTTGGCAGCCCGTGAGACGGTCTTCCGGCGGTGGCCAGACTCAGGCACCGCGGCCCAGTTGTATGACGCTTCAGGTAACTCCTGGCCTGATTACGTCGATCAGGTCTCATCGGCTCTCGAAGCGAGCCCACGGGACGCCGTACTCTTCACACTGCTCACCCTGAAGGACACCCCGGCCGCGTGGGATCAGGCCCACGCGCTCGGCCTGACCGACGCGGACGTCTGGGACCGGCTGGTCACGGCATACAACAAGATCGATCCGCTTGCCACGCTCCCTGTGCACGCACGGCTCGTCGAAGGGCTATTGATCCAGGCGAACGCGCACAACTACCGATTGGCCGCCCGGCGCCTGGCGACGATGCGCAAGCTCGCCAAAGGCTCTGCCAAAGCTGGTGAAGTCGACCGGCTGATCGCGCAGCTGCGCGACGAGCACCGGCGCCGGCCGCGACTGCAGCGCGAATTCGACAAGGCACGGCTTCCGTGAGCCATCGCCCACCGGCTGACAAACTGGCCGTATGGCGAACAAGGAACCCGTCGACCCACAGATGCAGGCCCTCGTCGACCAGGCCCTGGCCAGTGGTGATCCCATCGGTTTCATCACCGAGCTGACCCGGCAACTGGGTGGGGCGGCGACCGATCCGCTCTTCGAGAGCAACCCCGAGATCGACCTGCCCGACCCTCCGCTGCACCCCGCACTGATCACGGTGCGCGTCGACCTCCTCGGCGCGCACCCCCCGATCTGGCGCCGGCTCGAACTGCGCGGCGACCTGACCCTGACCGGCGTCCACGATCACCTGCAGGCGGCGTTCGGCTGGTCGGAGTCGCACCTGCACCGGTTCGACGCGCCCGGCGCGGTCAGCGGTAGCCATCCCTACTTCGTCACCGAGTTCGACCTGGACGAAGGCGACACCGGCACCAACGAAGCCGATGCCCGCCTCGACCAGGTGCTGCGCAAACCGGGCGAAAGGCTGCGTTACACCTACGATTTCGGCGACAACTGGAAGCACGAGTTCAAGGTCGAGTCGGTGCGGCCGGCCACCGACGAGGACCCACCAGCCCGCTGCACCGGCGGCCGCGGGGCCTGCCCGCCGGAGGACGTCGGCGGCATACACACCTGGAACGACCTCGCCGCTGCGCTGCGAGCCGACCCGGACCCGACGCACCTCACCGGCGCCCTCGGGCAGTATGCCGACTGGCTTCCCCCGGGCTGCGACCCCGACGAGTTCTCCGTGGCGGAGGCCAACAACGCGATCTCGTTCGTCGGTGCCGACGCAGAAGAGCTTCTTCGTGGATTCGAGGCCCCGGATGCTGGTGGCCTCCCGTCCGAATTGCCCGAGCCACGAACCGAACTCGCCAGCCTCCTCAACCACTGCCCCGACGACATCGTCGACATACTCGCTGGTGTCGCCGGCCGCGCACTCACGGTCGCCGCCGACGACACGGTGACCGACGCCGATATACGGGAGGCACTTCGTCCGTGGCAGGCAATGCTGGACGCGGTCAGCGATGAGGGTGTCCAGCTGACCAGCGCAGGCTGGCTGCCACCCGCCACCGTCCAACGGGTCTGGCAGGAAAGCGGATTCACCCGCTCGTATGGCGGCAAGGCCAACCGCGAGCAGAACACGACACAGGTGCGGTTGGTGCGCGAGGAGAGCGTGCGAGCCGGGCTGCTGCGGAAGAACAAGGGACGACTGCTGCTGACCAAGAAGGGCCGGCAGTGCCGAGACTCTCAGGACGAGCTGCTCGACGCCGTTGCAGGCTCACTCCTCCACGACAAATACGAATTCGTCCAGGACGCTCGGGTGATCTCGGTGCTCTTCATCGCGGCCGACTGGCAGATTGGCCCGGACTCCCGCTGGGCGGCATACGCAGCCGAACGTGGTGAGCCACTGCGTCCTTCGGAGATCCGCGACGCGTTCTGGGACGATGTGGCACACCTGATGAACGAGATCGGCTGGCGGCTGGACGCCAGCGTGCCGTTGCACCGTGGGGACATGGGCTACGAAACGCACCATGCTCTGCGCATGCTCGATCTCAACGGATCGCCACTCACGTTGCCGAACTCCCCCGCCATACGGACGATCGCCCGGGCTGCGCTTTTCACGTGAACACCCATCGGCCGCGGTCTCGATACACCTCCTCCGCTGCGCTCCCCCGGCACTCGACCAGCATGCAGGACACAATGGGGCGATGCGGACTCTGCTGAACCTCATCTGGCTGATCCTCTGCGGCTTCTGGATGGCGGTGGGGTACGTCATCGCCGGGGTGATCTGCTGCATCCTGATCGTCACTATCCCGTTCGGGATTGCGTCGTTCCGGATCGCGAACTATGCGCTGTGGCCGTTCGGGCGGACGGTCGTGAAGGACCCGCACGCCGGTGCCGCGTCCACGATCGGCAACATCATCTGGTTCGTCTTCGCCGGGCTCTGGCTCGCCATCGGACACATCATCACCGGCGTCGCCATGTGCATCACGATCATCGGCATACCGCTGGGCATCGCGAGCTTCAAGATGGTGCCGATCTCGTTGCTGCCGTTGGGTGCTCAGATTGTTCCCTCGGACGGAGTCGTGCTGGTCGGCGGGCCGCCGCGGCGGTAGGTCGGACCGTCGTGGAAGGGATTGGCCAAACTGATATCATGTTGATGGATTGATAGCAGTGAGGAGAGCGTCATGTCCGCGATCACGATCCGAAACCTGTCCGAGGAGACCCACCGCGCCCTGAAAGCACGGGCCGCCGCGCATGGTCGAAGCACTGAGGCTGAGGTGCGCGCGATCCTCGACGAAGCCACCTCGGACAGCGAACGGTTGGGAACATTGCTGGTCTCGATCGGCGCTGAGGCAGGTGGAGTGGATCTGCCGGTCGAGCGCGACCACACATCACGCGAGCCGCTGCACCTCACGTGATCATCGTCGATACCAACGTGCTCTCCGAGCCTTTGCGTCGGCAGCCGTCACCTTCCGTGGTGACCTGGCTCGATGCCCAGGCGATCGAAACCCTCTATCTCACAACCATCGGCCTCGCCGAAGTCCGCTACGGCATCGCTGCGCTACCGACAGGGAAGCGCAAAGTAAACCCTGCGCAACGGTTCGAGGATGAAGTCCTTCCGCTGTTTCGCGACCGTGTGCTCACCTTCGACGAATCGGCTGCGTTCGCTTACGGAAAGCTGCGAGCGAAGACCAGGGCCGACGGACGCGCGCTCGGTGATTTCGACGCGCTCATCGCGGCGATCGCTGACTCGCGAAAATTCATTGTCGCCACCCGTGACGTCAGCCCATTTGAAGCCGCCGGACTCACAGTCATCAATCCATTCGAGATGTGAGCGCCCTGGATCCTCTGGGTAGCGGGTTGACGTGCCCGGGCCGATAGTTGCCTGCGTAGGTGATTGTCACGACAGCCGAGCTGATGCACCATCGAGTCATGCATTGGCCAGGGGAGAAGCAACAACGAGCGCGCGGTTGGTTCGAGCTCGTCACGTCTGTGGCGATGATCGTGCTCGGCATCATGGGGATACCGCATGCCGGCACGACGTGGGGCATGTTCATGGGCTTCTGCGGACTGATCGGGATCTCCAACGCCCTGTGGCACTTCGGTGTGCTGGGTCCCGATTGCGGTCAACGCGAACGGGATTGAGCTCGGGGCCGTCGGTCTTCGGGGTCTCGATACGCCGTCCTCCATTGCGCTCCCCCAGGCACTCGACCCGCTTGAGTTGCCGGCGCTGGTTTCGAGACGGCCTCCGCTTGAGCGGCGGCCCTTCGAGACGCCCGCTCGTTCCTCACGGGCTCCTCAGGGACCTTCAATTGTGGGCTCCTCAGGGACCTTCAATTGTGGGCTCCTCAGGGACCTTCAATTGCGGCCTCCTCAACCAGCTTTGTTACTTGATGAAACCTTCCTGCTTCAGCCAGTCGTAGGCGACGTCGGCGGGCTCCTTGCCGTCGACGTCGACGGCGGCGTTCAGCTTCAGCAACACCGGGTTGGTCAGCTTCTTGGTGATCGGCGCAAAGAGTTTCGCGATCTGTGGGTACTTCTTCAGCAGCTTGTCCCGGACGACGAGCGACACGTTGTACTTCGGGAAGAAGTTGCGGTCGTCCTGCAGCACGCTCAGGTGCAGCGCGAGGATGCGACCGTCGGTGGTGAAGACCTCGCCGAAGTTGCACTTGCCGTGCGCGGTTGCGTCGTAGATCGCGCCGGTCTGATAGGTCCGCAGGTTGCTGCGCGGGACGCCGCTGCCCAGCGGCACGTCATACTTCTTGAGCATGCCCTTGAGCCCGTCCGGGCGGTTGATCAGCTCGGACTCCACACAGAAGGTCCGCTGCGACTTCGGCACCTTCGACAGCTGCGACAGCTTGGTGATGTGGAACTTCTGCTGCACTGATCTGGTGACCGCGAAGCCGTAGGTGTTGTTCATCGGCGCCGGCGGCAGCCAGTCGAGGTTGTTCTTCTTCTTGTCCTCGTCGCGCACCGCGACATACTGCTTGTGCTCGTTGGGGATCGGGTTCGCGTGACCGAGATAGGTGATCCACCCGGTGCCGGTGTACTCCCACATGACGTTGATCTGACCGTCGAGCATCGCCTGCCGGGCGGACGCCGAGCCAGGGATGTTGGTCAGGTCGGTGACCGTGGCGCCGGCCGACTTCAGCAGGATGATCGCCATCTTGCCCAGCAGGATCTGCTCGGTGAAGTTCTTGGAGCCGACCGCGACCGACGCGCCGCTCAACGACTTCGTGTTGGTCAGCACGCCCGCCAACTGCGCCGATGGCACATAGCCGCCCGCCGTACCCAGGCCCAGGCAGCCCGAGGTGGTGAGCGCGATTGCGGCCGCGCCCGCGACGGTCGCCAACCCGCGGCGTCGCCCCCGAGATGTTGTATGGCGCAAGGTGATTCGCATCAGACCCCCTTCGGACGGACCAACAGCTCCAGCACCCGACCGAACCACTCGACCAGCAGGGCGAGCAGCGCGATCAGCACGGCGCCGGCGACCATCACCGGGTAGCGGTAGAGCGTGATGCCGGCGGTGATGACACCGCCGAGGCCGCCGGCGTTGACGAACGTCGCGAGCGCCGCGGTGCCCACGACCAGGACCAGGGCGGTGCGGATGCCCGCCATGATGACCGGCAGCGCGAGCGGCAACTCGATGCGCACGAGCACCGCGATGCCGGACAGGCCCACTCCTCGCCCGGCCTCTACCAGAGTCGGGTCGACGCCCTGCAGCCCGGCGATCGTGTTGCGAAGCACCGGCAGCACGCCATACAGGGTCAGCGCGGCGATGGCCACCCAGAAGCCGGACCAGCTCGACAGCCACATGAACAGCAGCACGATCAGGCCGATCGACGGCGCGGCCTGGCCGGCGTTCGCGACGCCGACCACGACCGGCGCCAGGAACTTCACCCCGGGCCGGGTGAGCAGCGTGCCCAACGGCACGGCGATCGCCACGACGATCAGCGAGGCCACGATGGTCAGCTTGACGTGCTGCCAGATCTGCAGGCGCACCGCGGTCCATCCCAGCGAGCTGCGTTCGACGTAGTCCAGCGTGGCAGTCTGCCGCCACCACACGTAGAGCAGGAACCCGACGATCACCAGCACCGGGATGCCGAAGAGCTCGATCGCGGTGCCGCGCGACATCCGGGCGGGCGCGCGACTCTCCCCCGTCTCGGCACCGGCAGCGTCGACAACCGGTGCCTCGGTGTCGACGCTCACTGCGCGAGCCCGCCTTCCAGCTCCTCATCGGTCGGCGCGATCGAGATTCGTTCGGCAGGATGCTCATCGCCGTCACCGGTGGCGGCGGGACCACTGTCGGCCTCCGCCTCACGCTGCATCGCCTCGATGAAGTCGGTGACGGTCTTGAAGTCGACCACCCCGAGGTAGGCGTCCCGATCACCGGTCACGATCGCACCACCGTGTCCGCTCACCAGCATCGTGTCCAGGGCGTCGTTGAGAGTGGCCCGCGTGTCCAGGGTCACCGGATCCTGGTCGGGGTCGACGATGGCGGCGCCGCTCAGCTGCCGCACCCACGGCCAACCCCTGGGCCGATTGCGCGTGTCGAGCACGATGACCGAACGGTCGCCGTTCGCCTCGGCCCGCTGCCGCACGTCGGCGGTCTTCTCGCCCACCGTGGCGGTTGTCGGCATCTTCAGGTCGAGGTCGGCCACGCGCGCCAGACTCAACCGTTTCAGCGACGAGCCGGCGCCGACGAAGTCCTGCGCGAATTCGTTCGCCGGGTTGCTGAGCACCACCTCGGGGGTGTCGTACTGCGCGATGCGGGCCCCCTCCTGCAGGATCAGCACCCGGTCCCCCAGCTTGATCGCCTCGTCGATGTCATGGGTGACGCAGACGATCGTCTTGCGCAACTCGCGCTGGATCGACAGCAACTCGTCCTGCAGACGCTGGCGGGTGATCGGGTCGACAGCGCCGAACGGCTCGTCCATCAGGATCACCGGCGGGTCGGCCGCGAGCCCGCGCGCGACGCCGATGCGCTGCTGCTGGCCGCCGGACAGCTCGCGCGGGTAACGACTGCGGTACTTCGCCGGGTCCAGCCCGACCAGGTCGAGCATCTCGTCGACCCGCTCCGTGATCCGGGACGCATCCCAGCCAAGTAGCTTCGGGACCATCGCGATGTTCTTGGCGACCGTCATGTGCGGGAACAGGCTGCCGCCCTGGATGACGTAGCCGATCGTCCGCCGCAGCTCGTCGACCTTCTTGGCGCGGATGTCCTCGCCGCCGATGCTGATGGTGCCGGACGTGGGCTCGATGAGCCGGTTGATCATCTTCAGCGTGGTCGTCTTGCCGCATCCCGACGGGCCGACGAACATCACGATCTCGCCGGCCGGCACCGTCAGGCTGATGCTGTCGACCGCCGGCGCCTTCTGCCCGCGATAGATCTTGGTGACCCCGTCGAGGCGGATCTCCGCACCGCTGACTGCGTTGCCGGCTTCGGTGGTGGATTCCAGAGCTGTCATCAGACCCGCACTCCCTTGGAGGTGGTGAGCCGCCCCAGCAGGAGCAGCAGGACATCGAGGATGAGCGCCAGCACAACGATCCCGATCGTCGCGGACAGCGCGTAGTTCAGTGCGTTCTTGCCACCGACCTGGGCCAGTCCCTGGAAGATCCACGCACCGAGACCCGGCCCCAGGACGTATGCCGCGATGGCGGCGATCCCCATACACATTTGCAACGAGACCCGGATGCCGCTGAGGATGACCGGCCAGGCCAACGGCAGCCGAACGCGCACCAGGGTCATCGGCTCGCTCATCCCCATGCCGCGAGCGGACTCCACCAGCCGCGGGTCGACTCCCTGCAGGCCGACCACCGCGTTACGCAGAATGGGCAGGACGGCGTAGAAGGTCACCGCAACCAGCGCCGTGGTGGAGCCCAGGCCGGTCAGCGGCAGCAGGAGCCCGATCAGGGCGAAGGACGGGATGGTCAGCCCGATGGCGCTCACCGCGTTGGCCACCGGCTCCAGCTTCGGCAGCCGCGTCACGAGCACCGCGAGCGCCACCGCGATCACCGTCGCGAAGATGACGGCCAGGATCACCAGATAAGCGTGGTTCCACGCATTGATCAGGAACTGCGCCTTCCGGTCCACCAGGAAGTTCCACACGGCTTTGCCTCCCGACGGGTCGTTGACGAGGTGTGTGCTGCGCGTGCCGAACCCGCAGGACGTCCTAACACAAACACACAACCAGTCAGGTGCCAAGCAGCAAAGTCGTTCCCGCGGCACAGTTTTCGATTTTGTATGCCGCACGGGGCGCCTCGCGAGCACCAGCCATTGGCCGCGTTTGGCGTTGTGCGTCAACGCTTTTCGGCTGCTTCTCCAGGGACACGCGACGACGTGGAACCGCGTCCGGTCTCGGATTGGTCACGATCTGGCGGGGATTCGCGTGTCGGGCGATCCGGCCGCGGGTCGAGGCCGCATCCCGACCACTGCGCGTGAGGATGGGCCTTGATCTCGATACGCCTCCTCCGCTCCGGCACCCCACGAAGTTTCTCCCCCGCTGCGCTCCTCCGAATACTTCGCGGGGACCCCGCCCGCTCCCCCGGCACTCGATCAGCGAGCCGGCACTGCCCCGGCACTCGATCAGCGAGCCGGCGCTCGATCGACGTGGGCCGGTCAGCCGGAGTTGCGCAGCGCCGTGGCCAGGCCGTTCATGGTGAGCAGGATGCCGCGTTGCACCTGCGGGTCGTCGTCGCCGTTGCGGTAACGGCGCAGCAATTCCACCTGCAGGTGGTTCAGCGGTTCCAGGTACGGGAAGCGGTTGAAGACGGAGCGTTTGAGGTTCGCGTTGTCCCACAATAGGTCCTCGTGACCGGTGACCCGGGCGAACATCTGCAGCGTGCGCCGATGTTCGTCGACGATCTTGGAGAAGACCCGTTCGCGCAGCGCTTCGTCCTCGACCAGACGTGAATAGCGTTCGGCGATGCCGAGATCCGACTTGGCCATCACCTGCGCGAGGTTGGACATCACCGTCTGGAAGAACGGCCAGCGCTCGTAGTAGCCGCGCAGCGTGGCCAGCCGTGACTCGTCGTCGCCGACCCACTTCTCCAGCGCGCTACCGGTGCCGTACCACCCCGGCAGCATCACCCGCGACAACGACCAGGACATCACCCACGGGATCGCCCGCAGGTCGCTGATCTTCGTGGTCGCCCGACGCGAGGACGGACGGGACCCGATGTTCATCGCCCCGATCTCGGCCACCGGGGTCGAGGTCGTGAAGTACTCCACGAATCCTTCGGTGCGGTGCACCAGGTCGGCATACGCATCCTTGGCGAGAGCGGCGATGTCGTCGAGCGCGGCGTAGGCGTCCGCGGTGTCGTCACCCAGGCCCTCGACGTCCAGCAGCGACGCCTCGATGGTGGCCGCCAGCAGCGTCTCCAAGTTGCGGGTCGCGAGCGGCGGCTCGGCATACTTCGCCGCGATGATCTCGCCCTGCTCGGTCAGCCGCAACGAGCCACGCACCGCACCCGGCGGCTGCGCCAGGATCGCCTCGTAACTGGGGCCGCCACCGCGACCGACCGTGCCGCCGCGACCGTGGAAGAGCCGCAACCGGATGCCGGTCTCCCTCGCCGCCTCCACCAGGTCGAGCTCGGCGCGGTAGAGCGCCCAGTTGGCCGCGAGGTAACCGCCGTCCTTGTTGGAGTCGCTGTAGCCGAGCATCACCTCCTGCAGGCCGCCCTTGGAGTCCACCAGTTGCCGATAGACCGGCACCTGGAGGACCGCTCGCATCGTGGCCGCCGAAAGCTGAAGATCCTCAATGGTTTCGAAGAGTGGCACGATGTTGACCGAACATGTCGCGCCGGCGCCGCCGACGCCGGGATTCAGCAGCCCTGCCTCCTTCAGCAGCACCGCGGTCTCCAGCATGTCCGACACCGAGGTGCACATGCTGATCACGTGGTTGGGCACCGCCTCGGTCCCGAACGTGCGCACCGCGTGAGCCGCGGCAGCCGTGATCGCCAACTCCTTGGTGGTCTGCTCGCCGAACTCCGCACCCGCACCGATCAGCGGGCGCCGGTTGGTCAATTCCGCCGTGAGCAGCTCGACCCGCGCGTCCTCGTCGAGCGACAGGTAATCCGGGTGCACGCCCGCCCAGGCGAAGACCTCCGCAATGGTCTCCTCGTTGATCCCGGAGTCCTGTCGGAGATCGAGTCCGTAGAGGTGGAATCCGAAAGTCCGCACCGCTTCGCGCAATCCGAGCAACCGGTCGTCGGCGATCAGCGCGCCGGAGCCGCTGCGCAATGCCGCGTCGATGACGTCCAGATCGGCAGACAGCTCCGCCGCCGTGGTGTATGGCGCGGCGCCCGGCACCTCCACCGCCGCCTCGAACCAGCCACCGAAGAACGCACTGTGGGTGGCCGACAACCGTCCGCGGATCCAGCCGATCACCTGCCGGAACGGTTCGTCCGAGCGCTGGTCGGTGGTGTTGTGCGCGGCGAGCTCGAGCAGCTCCGGCGTCGTGGGCGTCATTCGGATGGAGAAGGAAAACTCGTCCTCCAGTGTCTCCAGTTGCCGCAGGTAGTGCTGCAACGCGGTCTGCGAAGCACGCCCGGTCGCAGTCGCGACGACCTCCGCGGTCACGTTCGGGTTGCCGTCGCGGTCACCACCGATCCACGAACCCGCCCGCAGCACAGGTTCTTTCGCGAGATCGGCCGAGGGGTAGCGCGCCCCGAGTTCTTCGCGCACACGAGCGTTGAGCTGCGGCATCACCTCCAACAGCGAGGCCTCGAACCACCGCAGGCCGACCTCGATCTCATCGGTGATGTCGACGCGCTGCAACCGGACCAGTGCGGTCTGCCACAACGTGATGATCTGCAGCCGGATGACCCGCTCTCCCGCCGCCAGGGCGGCCGGGGTGAGATTGCCGTGCTCCCGTTGCCGCATGACGTCCTTGATGCGCGACTGGGTCTGGAAGACCGTGCGGCGGCGCGTCTCGGTCGGGTGTGCCGTGATCACGGGCACCACCGTCGCGCCACCGAGGGCGTCGCCGACGGTGGCCTCGTCCAGCTGCGCGGCATCCAGCTTCGCGAAGGTCGCCGCGAGCGAACCGTCGACCGGCGGCTCCCCGGCATCCACGTGCAGTGCCCGGCGCCGCTCCCGGTGCAGGTCCTCGGCCAAGTTGGCCAGCAGCGCGAAGAGGCTGAAGGCCCGCACGATCTTCATCGCGCGCTTGGTCGGCAGGCCGTCGAAGATGGCCGCGAACTCCTCGCGGTGCTCCTCGCGACGTCGCACCGCGAACGCCCGCGTTCGCGCTTCCTCGACCAGCGCGAGGACCTCCTCGCCCTCCTGGTCGCGGATCACCTCCCCGAGGATCCCGCCGAGCAGGCGAATGTCCTCACGCAACGGCTCGGAAGCCGCGCGTCCCTGCTCGGTGACGTCGAAAGCCAGCATGTGATCGAACATGGCCCCCAGCATGGCGCCTCCGCGCCCATCATGTGGTCGTTCGTCTCGCGACGTGAGCAAACTCGCATCGCGACGTGGCCCCTCTGCGCTCCACCGGCGACACGGCACACCGGCGATCGCCGAGCGGCTAGCCTCGAGTCGATGACCTCCGATGCCGCCATCACGGTGACTGTCGCCCCGCACTGGGTGAACAGTCTTTTCCTGCGTCCCGCGGCGCGGCCGGTCGTGCAGCTCGACGGCGACGATCACGTGGTCCGGTGGGGCAAGGCAGTCACGCTGACGGTGCCCGCCGGCCCGCACCGGATCCGTGCGTTCTTCCGCTACCGCGGTACACAGACCGCGCTCGGGTCGACCCAGCGCGACATCGACGTCACCGCCGGGGACGCCTGGCACCTCGTCGCCACGCACGGCTGGACCAACCGGTCGGGCCTCAGCTTCACCAGGGTCGACCACACGTGACCGTGCTCATCGACCCACCCAGCTGGCCGGCGCACGGCACGCTCTGGTCGCACCTGGTCAGCGATGCGTCGTACGACGAACTCCACGCATTCGCAGGCACGCTTGGCATACCTCGCCGACTTTTCGATCACGACCACTACGACCTGCCCCAGGACCGGTATGCCGCAGCAGTCGCCGCCGGCGCGACCGAGGTCACCGGGTCCCAGTTGATCCGCGCGCTGATCTCCAGCGGGTTGCGGGTGCGCGAGCGGGACCGGCACGAGGACACGCACTCGGACACACACGTGCACGAGCATGGGCACTGAATTGGCGCGGTCGGGTTGGTAGGTTGGACGAAACGCCCTCGGAGCAGCAAGGATTCGCATGTCAGCAAACCTCGAGGTCTCCATCGAGATCAGCGCCACCCCGATGCAGGTGTGGAACATCGCGTCCGACCTGTCCCGGATGCCGCGGTGGAGCCCGCAGACCCGCCGCGTCATCGTCCGCGGCGGACCGCTTCACCTGGGTAGCAGGATGATCAACCTCAACCGGCGCGACGTGCGCGTCTGGGCCACCCGCAGCACCGTCGTCGCCTTCGAACCGGGCAAACGGATCGCCTGGGAGATGACGGAGAATCACGCGACCTGGAGCTTCGACCTCGAGCCGCTGGACGACAACACGCGGACCCGGCTCATCGAGCGCCGGGACGTCTCAGCCGGCATCAGCAAGGTGTCCCGGCTGCTGATCGACACGTTCCTGGGCGGCGAGGACAGCTTCGAGCGCGAACTCACCACCGGCATGCGGCAGACGCTGCAGCGCATCCGCAACGACGTCGAACTCGCTTCGTAACACGGGGGTTCCGCACACCATGAGCACCTGCGTCTTCTGTCAGATCGCGACCGGTGAGGCAAGCGCGCACGTGGTCGCGCACACCGAGCACACGGTCGCCTTCCTCGACAACCGGCCGGTCTTCAAGGGGCACGTCCTCGTCATACCCACCGACCACGTGGTGACGCTGCCGGAGCTGCCGGACACCGTGCTCACGCCGTTCTTCGCCGAGGTCCGGCGCATCGCGGCCGTCATACCCGACGTGCTGGATGCGCAGGGCACCTTCGTCGCCATGAACAACACGGTGTCCCAGAGCGTCGCCCACCTGCACTGCCACGTGGTGCCGCGCACCAAGGGCGACGGACTGCGCGGCTTCTTCTGGCCGCGGGTGCGGTATGCCGAGGGTGAGCAGGCCGAGTATGCCGCCCGGCTGCGCGGAGCCCTCTCCCAGGTGTGACCGTCCGCAGCCGGCAGTACCCCGGCATTACCGTGCCGCCGATCAGATCGTTACCAGCGTCCGCACAGGGTTAGTGCTTAACTTGAGAGAGGCGGGGGCGCGCCCCGCGACGACGGTCGACCGTCACGGCGACCGCCGCCCAAGGTCGACTCGGAGGTCAACCATGGAAGGCTCAGTGCAACCCGGAAGCGTCGTCGTAGGGATCGACACCTCCACCTCATCGATCACCGCCCTGGACTGGGCGGCGGACTATGCCCACTCGACGCACTCGCCCATCCACCTCGTGCACGGCTTCAGTCACGACCGGCCGGATCTGATCTTCAACATGGGGGCCGAGCCGGAGAAACTGTATGCCGCCGGCGAACGTGTGCTGACCCGCGGTCGCAACCGAGTCCTGTTGAAGGACGCGCGAATCCCGATCACCACCTCGCACCCGGACGGTTACCCGGCCGCGGCTCTGGTGCGCGCCAGCACCCACGCGAAGCTGGTCGTGCTCGGCTCGCACGGCGACAGCATGCTGCACATCTCCTCGCTCGGGGAGACAGCGCATCAAGTGGCAGCCCATGCCAAGTGCCCGGTGGCAGTCATTCGCAAGGAGTCGGAGGCGGCATACGGCCGCATCACCGCCGGCGTCGACCGTTCACCGCACAGCCGCAAGGCGCTGGCCTGGGCCTTCACCGAGGCCGAGCGCACCCGCGCCGACCTGCACGTGCTGCACGTCTGGCAGCCCGATGACGCCAAGGACCCCGGCCTCGGCAGCGCCGACTGGAAGTCCTATATGGCGACCGCGCGCTCACAGATCGAGGCCTCCGTCGCCGGGCAGCAGGAGCTGCATCCCGGGGTGAAGGTGCTGACCGAGCTCGTCGACGGCAACCCGACCCGGGCGCTGGTCGACAAGTCGCACGAGAGCGACCTGGTCGTCGTGGGTGCACGCGGGATCGGCGGCTTCGAGGGACTCACCCTCGGACGCGTGGCGGTCGACCTGCTGTCGCACGCCACGTCGCCGGTCCTCATCATGCACTGACGAGGGCGCTAACTCGTGCTGGTCGTCCCGGATCCGCTGGGTTCGGTCGCGCCCAGCCGGTCCAGCAGGAACGCGAAGCCGAACGCCGCCTGCTCCCAGCTGTCGTAGCGACCGCTCCGGCCGCCGTGCCCGGCCACGAGTTCGGTCTTGAGCAGGATCGGCCGCGCCGGGTCGGCCGCCACCGTGGCGCGCAGCTGCTGCACCCACTTGGCCGGCTCGACGTAGAAGACCCGGGTGTCGTTGAGGCTGGTGGTGGCCAGGACCGCCGGATAGCGCGTCGCGCGGATGTTCTCGTAGGGCGTGTAGGACTTCATGTACGCGTACACCTGCGCGTCCGCGATGGGATTGCCCCACTCCTCCCACTCGCCGGCCGTCAGCGGGAGCGACGGATCGAGGATGGTGGTCAGCGCATCGACGAACGGCACGTCGGCGTGCACGGCGGCATACAGCTCGGGCGCGAGGTTGACGACGGCGCCCATCAGCAACCCACCGGCCGAAGCGCCTTCTGCCGCAAGGCGATCCGGGTGCACCCAGCCGAGGTCGATCAGCGCGCGGGACACCGCGACGAAGTCGGTGAAGGTGTTGCGCTTGGCCAACAACTTGCCGTCGTCATACCAGCTGCGGCCGAGTTCGCCACCGCCGCGGATGTGCGCGACCGCGTAGACGACACCGCGGTCCAGCAGGGACAGCCGTGCCGCGGAGAAGTAGGGATCGACGGAGACCTCGTAGGAGCCGTAACCGTAGATGTACCCGGGGTTGCTCCCGTCGGCGGTGACATCTCGTCGCCGAACCAGCGACACCGGGATCCGGGCGCCGTCCTCCGCGGTGACCCACAGACGTTCCTCGACATACAGCTGGGGGTCGAAGCCGGGCACGTCGCGCTGTTTGAGCAGCGTGAGCTCGCCGCTGGTGGCTGCGTAGTCGAGCACGCTGCTGGGGGTGAGCCACGACGTGAGCGCCAACTGCACTGTGTCCGTGACGTATTCGGGGTTGTTGCCCAGCGCGAGCGAATGCAGCTGCGGCTCCACCGGTATGGCGCGTGGCTCGGCCAGGATGCCGTCGAACGCCTTGGGCAGCAGCCGCAGGGTGCGCAGCCCGTCGTGCCGCATCGAGACGATCACGAAGCCGGCGAACGCGTCGACGCCGAGGATCCGGTCACCGTCCGCACCGGTCATGACGGTGCGCCAGTGGTCGCGCCCGGGCGTCGCGATCGGAGCCTCGGCCAGGTCGAAATCGACGCGGTCGGCGTTGTGCACGACGAGGATCCGGTCGCCGTCGACCTCGACGTCGTAGTCGAGACCCGGCACCCGCGGCTGCACGACACGCACCGGTCCGGTCGGATCGGTCAGGTCGAGCAGATGCGCTTCCGTCGTGGTGCTGGAGCCAATCATCACGATCAACCAGCGCTCGTCGCGGGACTCCCCGATCATCAGCGAGAACTGCTCGTCGTCCTCGCGCAGCACGAGCACGTCCTGGTCCGCCGGCGTGCCCAGCTCGTGGCGCCATACCTCGTGGGCGCGCCAGGCGTCGTCCCGCCGGGTGTAGAAGAGGTGACGGCCGTCGATCGACCAGACCACCCCGTTGCCGATCTGCCGGACGTCGTCGTCGATCACCGACCCGGTGGCCACCTCGCGCACCGACAGGTCATACAGCTCGCCGCCGGTCACGTCCAGCCCGACGGCCACCCGGGTGCCGTCATGACTCACCGCCAGGTCGGACAACTCGAAGAAGTCGTGCCCGGCCGCCTCCGCGTTGCCGTCCAGCAGCACCTGCTCCCCGGGCAGCGGCTGCCCCGGCTGCGGGTCGGGGCGCTCCGCGCTCGCGACATACGGCACGCGCACGTGGACGGCATACTGCTCACCCTCGATGGTCCGCGTGAAATACCACCAGTCCCCCATCCGCACCGGCACCGACAGATCGGTCTCGCGGGTGTGCGCCTTGATCTCCCCGAAGATGGTGTCCGCCAACGGCTTCAAGCGGTCGGTGACGGCTGCGGTGTAGGCGTTCTCGGCCTCCAGATGGGCGATCACCTCGGGCGACTCCTTGTCACGCAACCACTCGAAGTCGTCGACGAACGTGTCGCCGTGAAAGCTACGAGTGGTGGGCTGGCGGCGTGCCTGCGGCGGCTGCGGAGAAGTCACCGCCTCAGCCTACGAGTGCGTTCTCCGGAACGTCGGCAGCGGTCTCGATCGGTCGTGCACCCATCCGGGCCGACTCGCCCACCGAACCGGCGACCGTTGCCGGTTGTGCACGCATTTCGTGCTGATCCGCGCACCGAACCGGCGACCGTTGCCGGTTATGCACGCATTCCGCGCCGATCCGCCCACCGAACCGGCGACCGTTGCCGGTTATGCACGCATTCCGCGCCGATCCGCCCACCGAACCGGCGACCGTCGCCGGTTATGCACGCATTCCGTGCTGATCCGCGCACCGAACCGGCGACCGTTGCCGGTTGTGCACGCATTTCGTGCTGATCCGCGCACCGAACCGGCGACCGTTGTCGGTTGTGCACCGGAGTACTTCTTGAAACCCGGCTTGCGCAAGACAACTACTCGTTGATCCCGGTCTGCTCCACGCCCGCGACGATCCAGCGCTGCAGGAAGAGGAACATCAGCAACAACGGCACCATCGACACCAGCGCGGCGGTGAACATGCCGGACAGATCGACCGACTGCGCCGTGATGTATGTCGACAGCGACACCTGCACCGTCCACGCCGACTGGTCCTGGCCGATCACCAGGGGCCAGAGGAAGGCGTTCCAGCTGCCGATGAAGGTGATGGTGGCGATCGCCGCAGTGAACCCCCACGAGTTCGGGATCACGATCGCGAGGAAGGTCCGCATCGGTCCGGCTCCGTCGATGCGTGCCGCCTCCTCCAACTCCTTGGGGAAGCCCAGGAAGTACTGCCGGAAGAGAAAGGTCGCCAGCGACTGGAAGAGCCCCGGGATGATCAGCCCGCGCAGGGTCGACACCCAGCCCAGCGAGGACACCATCACGAACGAGGGCACGAAGGTCACCGCCGCCGGGATCAGCAGCGTCGCGACGATCAGGTAGAACACGGCGTTCGCGTACCGCACCGTCGAGCGCGCCAGGCCGTAACCCGCCATACCGGAGATGACCAGCACCAGCGCTGTCTGGGTCACCGCGATGGCCAGCGAGTTGAACATGCTGCGCGCGAGCGGCACCGTCGAATTGTCGAATGTGTCAGCGAAATTCGACCAATGCGGGCTCGTCGGGAACCACGTCCAGTGGTCGATCCCCATCAGTTGGTCCTCACTGGAGAGCGCTCCGCGCAGCAGCAGGTAGAACGGCACCAGGAAGATCAGCGCGGCGACCGTCAGCACCAGGTAACGCGCGGCGCGGACGCTGAGGTTCGTCGTCATGCCTCGCGCCTGCCGATGCCGGTGAGTCGCCCCTGCAGCAGCGCGAAGATCGCGATGATTAGCGTGAGTATGACGGCACCGGCGCTGCCGTCACCGAAATCCTGCCCGTTGCCGAGCGCGATGTTGAACAGGTAGACCAACGGCGGTCGGGCGTATGGCGGGTAGCCTCCCGTCGTCGATAGCACGTTGTAGAACTCGTCGAACGCCTGGAACGCGTTGACCAGCAACAGCATCAGCACCGCGGTCGACGTGGCGCGCAGCTGCGGGAAGGTGATGTAACGGAACGCCTTCCAGCCGGTCGCACCGTCGAGTGCGGCCGCTTCGTAGAGCTGTTGCGGCACCCGCTGCAGCGCCGCGAGGAAGAGCACCATGAAGAAGCCGACCTGCAGCCAGAGCCGCACGGTGACCAGCACCAGCCAGTACCACGGCGGATGCACCACCGACAACCAGGCGATGGGCGGGCCGCCGAGCCAGCCCAGGACCGTGTTGACCATGCCCGCGGCCGTGCCGCCGAAGAGCGAATGACGCCAGATCATCGCCGCCACCACGTAGCTGCATGCGGTCGGCAGGAAGAACACCGACCGGAAGAACGCCTTGCCGCGCCGGACCCCGTTCACCAGGACCGCCAGCGCGAGGGACAGCACGAAGGTCGTCGGCACGATGAACGCCGCGAACACCACGAACGTCAGCAGGCTGGAGCGGAAGCTGGGATCGCCCAGCATGCGCCGATAGTTGTCGAACCCCACGAAATGCGTGGGGGTGACGGTGTTCCGGGCGTCGTAGAAGCTCAGCCAGACGCTCCACAGGATGGGTATGACGACGAAGATCAGCAGTCCGGCGACGAAGGGTCCGACGAAGATCCAGAACCACAGGTGCGGGCTGTCGGTCCACTTGCGGCGCGGACTGGCCGGCCGCACCTGCCCTGCGGCGCCCGGCCCGCTGGCCGGGCCGGTGGCCGGGCCGAGAGCCGGCTCAGCCACCGATCCTGCGCAACTCGGCGTCGACGACCTTGGCGACACCGGCGAGGCTCGAGGTGGCGTTGGCGCCCGAGCGGACGATCTTGTCGACCGCGTCGGTCATCGCGGTGGCCGACTTCGGCGACCACAGCAAGGGTGTCTGCGGGTGGCCGTAGCTCTTCAGGTAACCGGCCGCGGTCTTGGCCTCGCCGGACTGCAGTGTGGTGGCCTTGCCGATGAGGCTGGTGCGCGAAGGCACGTGGAAGCCGTAGCTCTGTGCGAAGTCGAGCTGGTCGGCGGTCTGGTCGACCCACAGCCACTTGACGAACGCCTTCGCGGCGGCGACGTCCTTGGCCTTGGCACTGACGCAGGAGGCGTAGGCGCCGACCGGGACCGACGGCGTGCCGGAGGACCCGATCGCGGGGAACGGCAGCACGCCGAAGTCGTCGCCCAACTTGTCCTGCAGCATCGGGAAGTTCCACAACCCGGTCCACTGCATCGCGGTCAGACCACTGGTGATGGCGCCCGGGTCCGACCAGTCGGTCGGCGCGCCCAGCAGCAGATGACCGGAGCTGAACAGCTGGTGGAACGTGGTCAACGCGTCCGCCACATCTGCGTTGGCGAAGTCGGGTTTGCCATCCTTGAGGTAGTCGTGGCCGCTGCTCCACAGCACCGGGCCGGCGAGGATCCCGGCGCCGCCGTCGTTGCCGAGGAAGAGACCCTTCACCTTGCCGGTGGTGAGTTTGCTTGCGGCAGAGACCAATTCGTCGAGGGTTTGCGGCGGCTGCACACCGGCGTCCTTCAGCATCGACTTGCGATAGACGAACAACTGCATGTCGACGACCTGCGGGACCCCGTAGATCTTGCCCTTCCACGTCATACGTTCCAGCAGCGAGGGGGTGAAGTCGCTCTTGGCGTCGCCGTAGACGTCGGTCAGGTCGACGACCTGCTTGCCGGTGATCATGTCGATCGTCGGGCCGTTGCCGTATTCGAAGACGTCCGGGCCCGAGTCGGTCAGCAGTGCGGCCGCCGACTTCTGGTCGTAGTTGCCCGGGATCCACTGCACCTCGACGGTGGCCTTCTTGTATGCCGCGGCGTAGCGCTTGACCGCCTGCTCGGTGCCCTGCTCGCCGTACTGGTGGTACCACTGCGAGATCGTGCCGCCGCCACTGCCGCTGCTGCCGCCGGTGCCACCTCCACCGCCACTGGAACGGCCGGTGTTGCCACCGCACGCGGCCAGCGCGCCGGCAGCCAGGATGCCGCCGCCGGCGGCCAGCAGTTGACGCCGCGACGGCGTGCTCGACTTCGAATAACGCTGCATGATCGGAAACATATCGTTCCGAAGGGTGATCCGGCCGGATCGGGGTCGGTCTCGATACGCGGGCTCGCGCCTCACCCGCTACTCGACCAGCTTGTGAGTGCTACCCCACCAGGCAGGCCGGCCCGAGCAGCGCCTTGAGATCGCCGAAGAGGGCGGGTGAGGCGGTCACCCGCAGCCCGTCGTCGAGCCGCACGGTGACCGAACGACCGGGCTGGGTGAGTTTCAGGTGCACCTCGGTCGCGCCGGGGTGCTCGCCGAGGACACCCTTGAGCCGGTGGGCGAGCCCGTTGTTGGCCCGCACCAACGGCAGGGTCAGCACCACCGGCCCACGCACGTCGCCCTTGAGCTCCGGGATCGTCATCTCCTGCGCGGACAACGAGATCGAGTCGTCGCGCTCCATGACCCGGCCCTTGACCACGCAGACGGTGTCGGGGCTGAGCATCGTCGAGACCGTCATGTAGGTCTTGGCGAAGAACAGCACCTCGACACTGCCCTCGAGGTCCTCGACCGTCGCGATCGCCCACAGCTCACCGCGCTTGTTGCGCTTGAGCTGCAGCCCGGTGATGAGTCCCGCGATGGTGATCATCGCGCCGTCCTTGGGGGCGTCGTCCCCGCGCAGTTTCGCGATCGAGATGTCGGCGTGCTGCGCCAGGACGTGCTCGATGCCGAAGAGTGGGTGGTCGGACACGTAGAGGCCGAGCATGTCCCGCTCGAAAGCCAGCTTCGTCTGCTTGTCCCACTCGATCTCCGGGATCGGCGGCAGCGCCGCCAGGCTGACACCCGCCTCGTCGCCGAACCCGGCGAACAGGCTCTCCTGGCCCTGCTCGCTCTTCTTGGCCTCGTCGGCGAGCGAGTCGACATACGTCTCGTGTATGGCGACCAGGCCCTGACGGGTGTGCCCGAGATCGTCGAAAGCGCCTGCCTTGATGAGGGATTCGATGGTGCGCTTGTTACAGACCGCGGTGCCGCCCTTGCGCAGGAAGTCCTCGAACGAGGAGAACTTGCCCTTGGTCTCCCGAGCCCGGACCGTCGCCTCGACGACGTTGTCGCCGACGTTGCGCACCGCACCGAGACCGAAGCGGATGTCCTCACCGACGGCGGTGAAGTCGTGGGCGGACTCGTTGACCGACGGCGGCAGCACCTGGATGCCCAGCTTGCGGGTATCGGCCAGGTAGATAGCCATCTTGTCCTTGGAGTCCGCGACCGAGGTCAGCAGCGCGGCGGCGTATTCGGCCGGATAGTTGGCCTTCAGGTAGCCGGTCCAGCAGGACACCAGGGCGTAACCGGCAGCGTGCGACTTGTTGAACGCGTAGCCGGCGAACGGCAGCATGACGTCCCACAGCGCCTTGGTCGCTTCCGGCGAGTAGCCGTTCTTGGCCATCCCGGCGGAGAAGTTGTCCCACTCCTTGGCCAGCACCTCCGGCTTTTTCTTGCCCATGGCCCGGCGTAGCAGGTCGGCGCCGCCGAGGGTGTAGCCGGCCAGCTCGCGGGCGATGGCCATGATCTGCTCCTGGTAGATGAGCAGGTGGTAGGTCTCGCCCAGGATGCCGTCCAGTGCGTCCTTCAGCTCCGGGTGGATCGGCTCGACCGGCTTGCGGCCGTTCTTGCGGTCGGCGTAGTCGGTGTGCGCGTTGGCGCCCATCGGACCGGGCCGGTAGAGGGCGAGCACAGCGGTGATGTCCTCGAAGCCGGTCGGCGCCATCTGCCGCAGCAAGGTGCGCATGCCGCCGCCGTCGAGCTGGAAGACGCCCAGCGTGTCACCGCGGCCGAGCAGCTCGTAGGTCTTCGGATCATCCAACGGGATGGTCTCGGTGGTGACCTTCTCACCGCGGTTGGCCTCGATGTTCTTCAACGCCTGGTCGATGATGCCCAGGTTGCGCAGCCCCAGGAAGTCCATCTTGACCAGGCCCATCTCCTCACACTGGGGGTAGGAGAAGCCGGTGATGATGGTGCCGTCCTTGTCCCGGCGGTGCATCGGGATCAGGTCGAGCAACGGCGCCGAGGACAGGATGACCGCGGCGGCGTGCACGCCGGTGCCGCGGATCTTGCCCTCCAGGCCGAGCGCGGTGTCGAAGACCTTCTTGACCTCGGGTTGGGCCGCGATCATCGCGCGGAAGTCGACGCCCTCGGCATACCGCGGGTGCTTCTCGTCGTAGGTCGCCGACAGCGGCACCCCCTTGCCCTGCACGTCCGGCGGCATCGCCTTGGAGATCTGGTCGCCGAGGCTGAACGGGAAACCGAGGATGCGGTTGGCGTCCTTGATCGCCGCCTTGGCCTTGATCGTGGAGAAGGTGTTGACCTGGGCGGTGTAGCCGGCGCCGTACTTCTCGGTGACGTAACGCACCATCTTGTCGCGCTGCCGGTCGTCGAAGTCGAGGTCGACGTCGGGCGGGCTGATCCGCTCGGGGTTGAGGAACCGCTCGAACAGCAACCCGTGCTCCAGCGGGTCCAGCTCGATGATCCGGGTCAGGTAGGCGACCAGGGAGCCGGCCGCGGAACCTCGGCCCGGGCCGAGCGGGATGCCGTTGTCCCGGGCGTGCTGGCAGATGTCGGAGACCACCAGGAAGTAGGACGAGAACCCCATCGGCTCGATGACCGACATCTCGGTCTCGATCCGCTCCCAGACGCCCTCCGGCGGGTTGTCGCCATACCGCTCGACGACGCCGGCCTTGATGCGCTCACGCAGGAACGACGCCTGAGTCTGGCCCTCCGGGACATCGGGGAACTGCGGCATACGGTCGACGTGGGTGAAGACCTCGCTGTAGTCGCCGATCATCTCGGCGACCCGCATCGTGTTGTCGCAGGCCTCCGGCAGCTCGCGGAAGAGCTGGCGCATCTCGTCGGCGGACTTGAGGTAGTAGCCGGTGCCGTTGAACTTGAAGCGACCCGGGTCGTCCTTGTTCTTGCCGACGCCGATGCACAGCAGGTCGTCGTGGCTGTCGGCCTGGTCCTCGGTGACGTAGTGGCTGTCGTTGGTGGCCAGCAGCGGTATGTCGAGCTTCTTGGCGATGTCCAGCAGGCCCGAGCGCACCGACCGCTCGATGTCCAGGCCGTGGTCCATCAGCTCCAGGAAGTAGTTGTCCTTGCCGAAGATGTCCTGGTATGCCGCCGCCGCCGCGAGCGCCTCGTCGAACTGTCCCAGCCGCAGCCGGGTCTGCACCTCGCCGGACGGGCAGCCGGTGGTCGCGATGATGCCCTTGGCGTGCTCGGCCAGCAGCTCGCGGTCCATGCGGGGCTTCATGTAGTAGCCCTCGAAGCTGGCCAGCGAGCTCAGCTTGAACAGGTTGCGCAGGCCGGGGGCGTCCTGCGCCCACATCGTCATGTGGGTGTAGCGACCGCCGCCGGAGACGTCCTTGCCGCCCTCACCGTCGACATTCGCGTCGCGCTTGCCGCCCGGCGCCCAGAATTCCTGCTTGCGCGAGAACCGCGTGCTGGGTGCGACGTACGCCTCGATGCCGATGATCGGCTTGACCGGGGAATCCTTTGCGGCACCGAAGAATTCGTAGGCCGCGAACATGTTGCCGTGGTCGCTCATCGCGATCGCCGGCATGCCCAGCCGCTCCACCTCCTGGAACATCCGCCCGACGTTCGCGGCGCCGTCGAGCATCGAGTATTCGGTGTGCACGTGCAGGTGCACGAAGTTGGCGGAGGCGGCAGGATCGGACATCGCGACGAGTCTAGATCGGGCCTCCGACAGCGTCGTCAGGACTCGCTCGCCTGTGACGGATGAGGCGGGTGGTATGGCGGTGGGGGTGGCTCGTCATACCAGCGTCGGCGTGCCCAACTCCCGACCGTCGCGACTTACGCACGCGACGCGCGCCGATCCTGCACACAACCCGCGACCGTCGCGACTTACGCACGCGACGCGCGCCGATCCTGCACACAACTCCCGACCGTCGCGACTTACGCACGCGACGCGCGCCGATCCTGCACACAACCCGCGACCGTCGCGACTTACGCACGCGACGCGCGCCGATCCTGCACACAACCCGCGACCGTCGCGGGTTATGGACGCCGGCTCAGCCGTCGCGGGTGAGGTCAAACTCCTCGAGGACGTCACGGAGGTGGCAATTGACGGCTTCCGCGAGCTCATCGGTGAAACGTTCCGGTCGGCCGATCAGCACGTGATCGCTGTCGACAGGCAGCAAGTGCACGACATCCCCGCTCAACTGCCCGCGCACCCGGAATCTGGACAGGGCCGGCGGCATGTCGCCGACTTTCACGAGCCAGTACGGGGTCGCACCGAGACACAGCAGGACCGCGTAACCCTCGGGCGCCGGCAGGCCGACACCGTCCCATTCGCTGCTGACGGGCAGTCTCCAGATGGCGTGCAACTGCATCCAGCGGCGGATCGTGCGAACGACATCGACCACGAAGAAAATTGCGGCCAGTGCCCACAACAGCGTGCGGACGTAGGGTACGTCGACGAGCATCGCTGCCCCCACCCCGCAGAGGGGCATCCACCACGCGACCGATGTCACCGCGTCGAGCACGTCGGTCCGTGACGACGGCTGCGTCCGCCGATGCGCCGGAGCAGCGTCCCAGCCCTGCACCCCCGTGATCTGCGCCGCAAGTCCGAGCACCGTGTCCGGCAGCACCCACTCACGACCGACGGGGGAAGCCACGCTCAGCGCGGGTCGTTTCATCGTCTGATCCGGATGACTCTCGAGAACCGGAAGGGGACTGAGGACGGTCGTGCGACGTGGAGAACGCGCACGCCACGCACCGAAACCGAGGATCAATCCGGCCACACCAGCATGGTGCTGTCGATTCCGACGATCTCGCTTCGTTCGCCCGAAAAGGCTTGACCAGCAAACGGTTCCGGCTGAGCGACGATGGGCACCGTCATACCGGACTGACCCGCATCGTACGAGCCGCAGTCGACGTGGGTGAGTCGTGTCCGCTCGCCATGGGTCCACTCGACCAAGCACGAACTTGCGTCGTCATTAACCTCGCGGACGATTGCCGTGGCGTCATAACTGACGCCATAGAGGACACTCAGCAACAGCGCGCCCAGCAGGCACAAGCCGGCGAAACAGCTTGCCCAGAAAGGTAGATGGGGTCGGCGGACTGCAGACTTCTCCCGCAGCACGGCCAACACGGACCGGTCCGCGGCCAGGACGCCGACCTCGACGACCCGCCGCGCCGGGTCGGTGTAGCGCTCCAAACGCCACTGCCCGTCAAAGTCACCGGCCGGCTCGACGATCCGGCAGGTAACCGGACCGGTACTCAACGGGAGCGCGAAAACGCGCTTCCACGTACGTACCAACAGCCGATCGCCGTCCCGACTCAGTCGTGCGCGGCGCAGCCGCCCGCCGGACAGCGACACCTTGGCCGCCACGGAGACTGTCTTCCCGGCATCGGCTCGCCGACACCGGTATGCCGCCAGCCGTTCGCGGATCGTCTCGAGCGAGAGACAGACGATCACCGTCCCGCCGAGGCCCAGTATCGCCGTGATGACGAACTCGATCATGCCCTCGCGACGTCCAGCGCGTGCGCCAGGTCCTGCGGGTAGGGACTGTGGAAGGTGACCCACTCCCCCGAGCCGGGGTGCGTGAAGCCGAGTTCGGTGGCGTGCAGCCACTGCCGGTCGAGGCCGAGCCGCTTGGCGACGGTCGGGTCGGAGCCGTAGAGCGGGTCGCCGACCAGAGGCCGGTGCAAGGCCGAGAAGTGCACGCGGATCTGATGGGTGCGGCCGGTCTCCAGGTGGATCGTGAGCAGGCTCATCGACCGGAACGCCTCGAGCAGTTCGTAGTGCGTGACGCTCGCGCGTCCGGACTGCATCACCGCGAACTTGTAGTCGTGGCCGGGGTGTCGGCCGATCGGTGCCTCGATGGTGCCCACGACCGGGTCGGGCAGACCTTGGACGAGGGCGTGGTAGGTCTTGTCGACGGTCCGGTCGCGGAACGCCTGCTTGAGCACCGTGTAGGCCCGCTCGCTCTTGGCCACGACCATCAGCCCGCTCGTGCCGACGTCGAGCCGCTGCACGATGCCCTGGCGTTCGGCCGCACCGGAGGTCGAGATGCGGTAGCCCGCGGCGGCGAGCCCACTGACAACGTCGGGGCCGTTCCACCCGACGCTGGGGTGTGCGGCCACCCCGGCCGGTTTGTCGACGACCACGATCTCGGTGTCGTCGTGCACGATCCGCAGGCCCTCCACCAGCTGCGGCCTCACCTCGGCGACCCGTGGGCCTACCCGATCCGGCATACGCACCTCGAGCCACTGCCCGGCGCTGACCCGGTCGGACTTGCCGACCACCTTGCCGTCGACCGTCACCTCGCCGTCGGCGGCGAGTTGCGCCGCCTGGGTGCGGGAGAAGCCAAGCACGCGGGCGAGTGCCGTGTCGACGCGCTCGCCCTCGAGCCCGTCGGGTATGCCGAGAGCCTTGACCTCACTCATCGGCGGTGTCCGCCTCGTCACGGCCGGCGCTCTTCCGACCGGCCTTCCGCCGGTCCGACCCGTCACCGTCGGCACGGCGTCCGTCGATGCCGATGCCGAGGAACGCCAGCAACGCGATCAGGCACGCGGCGGTGACCACACAGCAGTCGGCGACGTTGAACACCGGCCAGTGGGGCAGCTGCAGGAAGTCGACGACGTGACCCTTGCCACCGCCCGGCGCGCGGACGAACCGGTCGGTCAGGTTGCCCAGTGCCCCGCCGATCAGCAGCCCGAGCGCGCACGCCCAGGGCTTGCTGCGCAACCGACGCGCGACGAAGATCGTCGCCACGATCACCACCGCTGCGATGATCGTGAGCACCCAGGTCGCGTTGGTCGCGATCGAGAACGCCGCACCGGGATTGTGGGTCAGCTGCAGCTGCAGCAGGGTGCCGACCACCTGCTGAGGGTGTGCCGGGTCCAAGGCCGAGGACGCCCAGGCCTTGGTGCCCTGGTCGAGGCCGTACCCGGCCAGGGCCACGCCGACGAGCAGCGCGATCAGCTGTGCCGAGGGTCGCTTCTGGGGCGCCGGCGGGTCCTGGGACGTCCCGGTGGAGCGCTGCCCGGCGGCAGGATCGTCGGGAGTCAGCGCCGCTCCTGCTGCGCCTTGCACGTCAGGCACAGCGTCGCCCGAGGGAATGCCTGCAGCCGGAGCTTGCCGATCGCGTTGCCACAATTCTCACAGACTCCGTAGGTGCCGTCGTCGATGCGTTCGAGCGCATGCACCGATTGTTCCAGCAGGTCGCGGGAGTTCTGCGCGAGGGAGTATTCGTGCTCCCGCTCGAACGTCTTCGCGCCGGCGTCCGCCTGGTCGTCACCGGCGCCGTCGCCGCTGTCCTTGATCAGGCCGGCGATGTCGGTCTCGAAGCCGTTCAGCTCGGTGGTGAGCCGCTCGACGTCGCCCGCCAGCTCGGCCCGGACCGCGGCGAGTTCCTTGGGTGTCCAAGGGGATTCGTCGTCCCGGACCTTCAACTTGCGGGGTGCGGACGACGTGGTGGTCTTGTCAGCAGTGGTTTTCGTGGCGGCCTTCTTCGTCGGGGCCGCCTTGGCGGCGGCGGCGGTCGTCTTCTGAGTCGCCGGCGTCTTCTTGACCGGCGGGGTCTTGGTGGTATGACGCGCCTGTCCGGCGGCCTTCTGAGGTGCTGCCTTCTTCGGTGTCGTCTTCGTGGTTGTCGTCTTCGTGGGTGCTGTCTTCGCGGCGGCGGACGCCTTGGTCGCGGCCGCCTTCTTGGCGGTGGCCTGCTTCGCCGGCGCCGCCTTCTTCGCCGGCGACTTCTTGGCTGCCTTCACCGCGGCCGTCTTCTTCGCCGGTGCGGCCTGGGCCGCCGACTTCTTGGCAGTCGACTTCTTGGCAGCCGGCTTCTTGGCCGTCGCCTTCGCCGCTATGCCGGCAGCCTTCTTCGGGGCGGAGTCGGCGGAGCCGTCGCGACCGGTCGCCTTCGCCACCACACCGGTGGCCTTGCGCAACGCGGTGGTCACCCGTGACCTGCTTTTCGATCCAGACTTCGGCGCAGACTTCGACACAGAGCTGGACGTTGCGGCCGTCTTCTTGGCGGGCATCGCATCCTCTTCTCTCGCAGCGGTCCGGTGCGCCTTGCGGTGCGTCGGGTAACCGCCCCCGAACTGGATGCGGGCAGGATAAGCGACACACTGCCGGCATACAACGAACATCGCCGGACAAGGGCGCCTCACCTTAACGGATCGGCACACCTGCCCGGCGACTTCTGCGTCGTGTCAGTCGTTGGACGTGGGCTTCTCCTCGACAGCCGTGTGGTCCAGCTGCGTCAGGTGGTCCTCGATGTAGCCGCGCAGCTTGGTGCGGTAGTCGCCCTCGAACGAACGCAACTGGTCGATGTTGCCGCTGATCTTCTCGCGCTCGGCGTTGAGTTCGCCCAGGATGCGGTTCTTGCGGTCCTCGGCCTCGCGCACCATCTTGTCCGACTTCTCGGTGCCGGTGCGGACCAGGTCGTCGTGCTTCTGCTGACCGGTGGACAGCAACTCGTCGTGCCGGCTCTGCGCGGTGGCGAGCAACTCGTCGTGCCGGCTCTGCGCGGCGCTGATCAACTCGTCGTGCTTAATGTGTGCCGAGCCGATCAGCTCGTCGCGCTTGGCGTTGGCCTCACCGACGACCTTGTCGTGGTGGGCCTGCGCGTCGCTGATCAGCCGGTCGCGCTTGGTCTCACCCTCGCGCACGTGCTCGTCGTGCAGCCGCTGGGCCAGCGCGATGACGCCGGCGGCGCCCTCGGTCGAGGCGATCGCGGCGACGTCGCCGCCCTGCGGGGTGCCCTTGGTGTCGGCCTTGGCAGCGGCCGCCTGCTGCTCGCCCAGCTGCGCCTGCTCCTTCTTGGCGGCCGCGAGGGCGTTCTGGACCTGGTCGAGCTCGGCCTTGGTGCGGGTCAGCTCGTCCTTGGTGGACTTCAGGTTGTCCTGGGCGGTCTTCAACTCGCCCTGCGTCTTGTCCAGCTCGGCCCGGGCGGCCTTGGCGGCCTCCGCGTCCTTGGCGGTCGGGACGACCTGCGTCTTGTCCGAGTCGTCGCCACCACCGACCGGGGTCAGGGCGGGCACGGCGGCGGCTGGGGAACCCTTGCCGGCCTCGGCGTCGCTGCGACCGGGAACGCCCTTCGAGCGACGGCAGTCCTCGAGCTTGCCGGTCAGGTCTTCGTTCTCGGCGTTCAGCCGGCGCAGCTCGACCACGATCTCGTCGAGGAAGTCGTCCACCTGGATCTCGTCGTAACCGCTACGACCGAAACCCTTCGGTTTGGTGAACTCCTTCTTGACCACGTCTTCTGGCGTCAACGCCATGTGTGCACCTCAGTTGAAACTTCAGGACGGAGAGCAGACGTGTCCGGATGGACCCGCGGCACTCGCCGCAACAATCGGATAAATATCGTGCTCACTGTAGGATACTGAGCAGCAAAGAGACAGCCAGGATCAGGATCAGGAAAGCCAGGTCCAGGCGCACCTGCCCCAGTCGCAGGGGCGGCACCACCCTACGCAACGCCTTGAGTGGCGGATCCGTTGTGCTGTAAATGGTTTCGGCGACCACGAGCACCGGCCCGCGAGGACGCCAACTGCGAGCGAAAACCTGCACCCAGTCCAGCACCAGCCTGCCCAGCAGCAGGATGAAGAAGACGTAGAGCAGCAGCGACACCACGGCGAGGACGGCTGACATGACTACATTCTGCGGCATCGACCTTTGGACCGACCATCAGCCCGGTGACAGTGCCGCCCGGCGCGACGCTCAGCTCTGGTTGAACAGACCGCGGCCGCTGGGACGGGCCGCCTCCGGGCCGCTGGTAGCGACCTCGATGCCGTGCGGCGACAGCAGGAAGACCTTGCTGGTGACGCGCTCGATGGTGCCGTGCAGGCCGAAGACCAGACCGGCGGCGAAGTCGACCAGTCGCTTGGCGTCGGTGTCGTCCATGTCGGAGAGGTTCATGATGACCGGCACGCCGCTGCGGAAGCTCTCGCCGATCTCCTTGGCCTCGTTGTAGGTGCGCGGGTGGATCGTGTTGATGCGGCTCATCTCGGTGGCCTCCTGCCGGTGCGGTGCCGGTGCGGCCGGCGAGGTGTGCAACTGGGTGACCGGCGCGGGCTCGCGGTGGCTCTCCTCCACCGGGTAACCACTGTCCTGCGCCTCGTCGTAGTGCTCCTCGCTCCACTCACCGGCGTAATCGTCGTCGCGGTAGTGCGGGTCGGCCTCGGCCAAGCCGAGATACTCCATCGTCGCGCGCAGCTTCCCAGCCATGAACGTGCACTCCTTCTCACCGCGAGGGGCCTGCCTCGAAGGCGTTTGGTCGGTCGCGGAAGACGCTACCGGGCGGCGGGCCGAGAACCCAGGATTGCGCTGCCGACACGCAGGTGTGTCGCGCCTGCGGCGACCGCTTGTTCGAGATCGCCGCTCATGCCGGCCGACAGCCAGGTCGCGTCCGGGTGATCAGCGCGTATGGCGCCCGCCACCGACGCCAGGCGTTCGAACGCCTCAGCCGGGTCGGCGTCCAGCGGTGCCACGGCCATCAGACCGCGCAACCGCAGCGCCTCGCACTCCGCGACCCGGTCCGCCAACTCGCCGGCGCCTTCCGGAGGGACACCACCGCGACCGGCGGCACCGGACAGGTCGACCTGCACCAGCACATCGAGCGCGCGCCCCTGGGCGGCGGCGGCCTTGTCGAGGGCCCGGGCGATCTTCGCCCGGTCGACGGACTGCACCACGTCGGCATACCGCACCACGTGGGCGGCCTTGTTCGACTGCAGCTGTCCGATGAAGTGCACGGTGAGCCGCTCGCGCACCTCGGTGGCGAGCTGACCGAACTTCGCGCCGGCCTCCTGGTCGCGGTTCTCCCCCACGTCGCGCACCCCGAGCGCGGCCAGGTGCTCCACGTCCGCGGCCGGGAAGAACTTGGTGACCGCGATCAGCGTCACGTCGTCGCGTGGCCGTCCCGCGGCGGCGCAGGCGCGCTCGATCCGCTCCTCCACCTCGGCGAGGTTCGCGGCGAGGTGACTGCGGCGGGCGTCGTCAGACATGAGGGATCTTCCCGCGGCTGCGTTGGACGATGACGCCGGCGAACCGGCCGGTCCGGTGGTCGCGCCGGTAGGAGAACAGCCGATCGCTCTCCCGGCTGCAGCCCGGCACCCAGGTGGTCGGCACCTCGCGGGCGTGCAACTGCGCCACGACACCGCCGGCGACGTCGATCGCCGGCGTGCCGGCCCAGCTGACCGTGCGGCTCTCGGGAGCGACCGCGGCGGCCTCCTCGCGCAGCGCGAGCGGCACCTCGTAACACCGGCCGCACACCGAAGGCCCCACGACGGCAACGGGATCGGTAGCTCCGTGGTGCGCCATACGGTCCAGTGCGTTGTCGACGATGCGGGCCATCATGCCCGGCCGGCCGGCGTGCACGGCGGCGATGACGCCCGCTGCCGGGTCGGCCAGCAGCACCGGTGTGCAATCGGCCACGAGCACCGCCAGCGCGAGGCCGTATGACGCCGTGACGACTCCGTCGCCCTCCGCGTCGCGACCGCCGTGCGCGTCGACCGCGACGACCCGGTCGCTGTGTGTCTGGTGCATGAACACCAGGTCACCGGGCGCGACGCCGACGGCGGCGGCCACCGCGGCGCGGTTCTGCCGCACATGACCGGGGTCGTCCCCGACCGCGCCGCCGAGGTTGAGTGAGGCGACCGGCCCGGTGCTCACCCCGCCGGCGTTGTCGGTGAAACCGACGTCGACGGTGCTGCCGTCCGGCCCGGTCAACTGGTCACGCCACCACCACATCGGTCGTCCCGTCTTGACGAAGATCTCCGAACAACGACGCGGAGTACGGACTACTTGAGGAAGTCCGGGACGTCGAGGTCCTGGCCGTCGTCGAAACTGACCTCGCGCGGCGGGCGGTTGCTCGGGGTCTGCTTGACCGCGCCCGGGTTGGCCGGCGGCTGCGGCTGCTCGGGCTCACCCTGCTGCGGTGCGTCGCCGCCCTGCTGCTGCTGACCCTGCGGGGCACTCTGCTGGCCTTGCTGCGGCTGGCCGCCCTGCTGCGGGGCGCCACCCTGCGCAGCGGCCGGTTTGGCCTGCTGCGGGATCGCCCCGGCGGCTGCGGCCGGCGACTGCTGGCGCGGCGTCGGCGCGCCCTGGATCTGGCCGAGCGCGCGCTCGTCGGTGCGCTTGTTGGGTGCACCACCCTCGAAGCCGGCCGCGATGACCGTCACGCGGACCTCGTCCCCGAGCGCGTCGTCGATGACGGCGCCGAAGATGATGTTGGCCTCCGGGTGCGCGGCCTCCTGCACCAGCCGGGCCGCCTCGTTGATCTCGAACAGACCCAGGTCGCTGCCACCCTGGACCGACAGCAGCACACCCTGCGCGCCGTCGATGCTCGCCTCGAGCAACGGGCTGGAGATTGCGAACTCGGCCGCCTGCACCGCGCGGTCCTCGCCGCGTGCGGAGCCGATGCCCATCAACGCCGAACCGGCGCCCTGCATGACCGACTTGACGTCGGCGAAGTCGAGGTTGATCAGGCCCGGGGTGGTGATCAGGTCGGTGATGCCCTGGACACCGGACAACAGCACCTGATCGGCGCTGTGGAACGCATCGAGCATCGAGACGTTGCGGTCGCTGATCGACAGCAGCCGGTCGTTGGGGATGACGATGAGGGTGTCGACCTCTTCGCGCAGCGCGTTGATGCCCAGATCGGCCTGGTTGGCGCGGCGGCGGCCCTCGAAGGTGAACGGGCGGGTGACCACACCGATGGTCAGCGCGCCGAGACTCTTGGCGATCTTGGCAACCACGGGAGCGCCGCCGGTGCCCGTGCCGCCGCCCTCGCCGGCGGTCACGAAGACCATGTCGGCGCCCTTGAGCACCTCTTCGATGTCCTCGGCATGGTCCTCGGCGGCCTTCTTGCCGACCTCCGGGTCGGCGCCGGCGCCGAGGCCGCGGGTGAGGTCGCGGCCGACCTCAAGCTTGACGTCAGCGTCACACATCAACAACGCCTGGGCGTCGGTGTTGATGGCGATGAACTCCACGCCCTTGAGACCGACCTCGATCATCCGATTGATGGCGTTGACGCCACCGCCGCCGATGCCGACGACCTTGATGACGGCCAAGTAGTTCTGCGGAGTTGCCACGAGGAACGGCCTTTCCAGCGTTAGACGATGTAAGCAAGCAAGTATGCCGACTGCGTTCTCCACGCCGGAACGCGGCCACAGTCACCATGATGATGACGTTGATGGCGGCACTCCCCTAGCCGACACACCGTGCCGAGCGGACGGGCGCCACCCACAAGCAGCATCTGCGGCATGCTACGCGGCATTCCCGGCTCCCGGCGAGTATCGACCTGTAGTTGACGGTGAAGCGCCGTGGTCGCTGTATGCCACCTGTCTGCTGCCCCGCCAGGCCTGTTCCGCCGAGTGCCGCCGGGACTGCTCGGCGGTCATTAAGATTCGACGCGTGAAGCCTGGACGTGTGTGTCGATGATCGACTGGATCGGTGCATCGTGCACCTGGCTGATCGGGGCCGTGCTGGTCAGCAGCGGACTGCTCAAGCTGGGGACGGCACCGACGTTCCAGGTGACGCTCTCGCAGTTCGGTCTGCCGCAGTGGACCTGGCAGGACATCCGCTTCGCCCGCGCCTTCCCGTGGTGCGAGCTGCTGCTCGGTCTCGCCGTGGTGCTGGTGCCGGCTCCCGTGCAGCTGGTGCCGGCCATCGGGATCCTGGCGCTCTTCGTGGCCTTCCTCGTGCTCGTCGCGCGGGTATGGCGCCGGCCGACCCCGGTCTCGTGCAACTGCTTCGGTGGGCTCGGCGACGACGTGGTCGGCGTGCGCACCGTCATACGCAATGGAGTGCTGGTGGCGCTCGCGCTGGCCGCGGTGGCCCTGCACCGGGCACCTAGCTGTTGTTGGTCATGACGTTGGTGACGCCGGTCTTGAGGCGGGAGGCCGGTGGCTTCCCGCCGGCGGTGGTGTGGGAGCGATGGTAGTTGTAGTGGATCAGCCAGCGGCCGATCGCGTGGCGACGCTCGGACTCTGAGTTCCAGGACTGGGCGTACAACAGCTCCTGAGCGAGGGTCTGTTGGTAGCGCTCGACCTTGCCGTTGTGCTTGGGCGTGTAGGGCTTGATCCGTTGGTGCTTGGCCGCGAAAGACAACACGTTGCGGTTGAAATCGTTTGCCCGGTAACACGATCCGTTGTCGGTCACCACGCGCGTGATGCGATGGATGCCGTGTTCGGCGAAGAACACGCGGGCACGGGACAAGAACCCGATCGCGGTGATGGCTTTCTCGTCGTCGTGCGGTTCGGTGTACGCCAACCGGGAGAACCCGTCGACCGCCGAATGCAGGTAGGTGTACCCGGCCCGCTCGCCGCGGCGGCGCCCTCGACCTGCGGCCTTGGCCTGCTCAGAGCCGCGCCCGTGGACCCGCCAGCCACCGCCGTCGGGGATCTTGCCGCTCTTCTTCACGTCCAGGTGGATCATGTGACCGGGATACCGGGCGACGATCTTGCCCGGGCCAGGCGGTTCACGGTTGGGCTCACCTGTTTCGGGGTCCAGCCACCGACGCTGGTTCAGCCCGTGCGCGCGCAAGTGACGAGTCACGGTGACCACGGCGACTGGGGTGCCCTGGGCGCGCAGCTCGGCGGCGATCGTGACCGCGGACCAGCGGTGCTTCTTGCGCAACCGGATGATCTCCTCGACCACCGGCTGCGGGGTGCGCGTCGGCCGGCACGCCGGGGCACTGGACCGGTCCGCCAGGGCGGCCTCGCCACCAGCCCGGTACCGGCCAACCCACTTGGACAGGCACTGCCGAGAGATGCTGGCCTCGGCCGCGACGTGCGCGATCGGACGGTGCTGACACCGCAGCACCAGTCGGCGACGACCTTCGGGGGTCAGCGGAGCATTACGGTGGGACATAGGGCAGGTTCCTTTGCTGACTCAACGTGATGAACGGCTTTGACACCACTCATCCTGTCGCGAAGGGACCTGCCTCCTCACCTACCCCCGACTGTCACCAACGTCATGAACCGCAACACCTAGCAGCGTGGTCGCCGACCGGATCGCCGGCTGGTGCTCTCCACTGCCCGCAGTGCTCGCGGTGGCCGTCGCCGCGATCCTGGTCGTATGGCGCGCCGTCGCCGCCCGGCGGCACCGCGCGCGCCTGATCCGCACGCTGACGGTGCAGGATGTGCACGGCAACGCGCTGCCGATCGCGGAGTTCCAGGACCCGCCCACGTTCCTGGTCTTCTTCGCACCCGGGTGCGGCGCGCGCCACGCGCTGGTCGACGACTTCCGCTGGTGGCCGCACCTGCTCAAGGACGGCTACGACCTCCAGCCGGTCTTCCTCGGCACCCCGGAGCAGTTCGCCGACCAGGAGAAGTTCGCCCCGCTCGCGCCGTACGCCTGGTACGCCACCGTCGACGTCGCCCGGGCGTTCGGCATCAACGGCACCCCGGGTGGGACCACGATCGACCCGGCCAACCCGCTGGGTCACGACCCGGTTGCCGGGTATGGCGCCATCCGCAATCTGGTGCTGCGCCTCGATTGGCAGGAGGCCGCAGCGGCGATCGCAGACCGCGGCGGCCACGAGAGCGCAGATCGCAGCCGTCGCGGCGAGCGGTCGCTCGTCCCGGCCGGACGGCGACGCCGGCGGTCCCCGGTTCACCGACCGCGAGTTGCAGATCATGGCGCCATACACCAGCCGGCGGGCGCCGACGGCCAAGGCGCTGGCCCGGAGCCTGGGCATCAGCATCGACACCACCCGCAGCCATTTGCGGTCCAGCGGCGCAAGTACGAGAACGCCGGGGTTGACGTCGGATCGCGCAAGCGGCTGCAACAGGCGCTGATCGACGACGGCTACGTCGTCGACGTCGACCGGTGGTCGGCGCTCGCGCGTTGGTGAGGTCAGCCGGCCAGGGCCGACAGCAGCCGGGGGCCGATCGTGGTGACGTCACCGGCGCCGACCGTCATCACCAGATCACCGGGGTGGGCGCGGTCCAGGACGGCTTGCAGAGCGTCGTCCAGGGTCGGGGCGTAGACGACCTGCGCACCGGTCACCTGGTCGGCGACCAGGTGCCCGGTCACTCCGGGCACCGGCGCCTCACGCGCCGGGTAGACGTCGAGCACGACGGCGACGTCGGCCGACGACAACGCGGCCGCCAGACCCGCTGCGGCGTGCTGCGTCCGGGAGAACAGGTGCGGCTGGAACACCGCGATCAGCCGCCCACCGTCACGCAGTCCCAGCCCGGCCCGCACCGCGGCGTCGAGCTTGTCGGGGTTGTGCGCGTAGTCGTCGATGACGCGCACTCCCCCGGCCTCGCCCCGAGGCTCCAGCCGGCGGGCCGATCCGGTGAATTCGCCGAGGCCTGCGGCGACCTGCTCCAGCGGCAATCCGAATCCTTCGGTGAGCGCCAGCGCGACTCCGGTGGCGTTCTGCAGGTTGTGCCCGCCGGGAACCTTCAGCCGCAACGGAACCCGGCCTCCGGCAGCGGGCAGCAACGCCCCGCTCCAGTCGAAGCCGGTCCCCGACTCATCGGCCAGCCTCAGGTCTGCGTCGGCGGTCCGACCGTAGGTCACCACCCGCCGGCCCAGCTCACGATGCCGGGCCGCCAGTGCGGCAGCACCCGGATCGTCGGCACACGCGACGAGCAGTCCGCTGTCGCGGATGGTGTCGGCGAACTCGGCATACGCCGCCTGCAAGCGCTCGGAGGTGCCGTAGAAATCCAGGTGGTCATCCCGGACGCTGGTCACGATCGCCACCCGCGGGTGGTAGACGACGAACGACCTGTCGCTCTCGTCGGCTTCGACGACGAACGAATCCCCTTGTCCGACGGCAGAATTGGCACCGATGCCGGCGATCGGCGCGCCGATGGCGAACGACGGATCGGCGCCGACCGCACGCAGCGCGACAGTGGCCATCGCGCTGGTGGTCGTCTTGCCGTTGGCGCCGGCCACCGCGAGCGCGGCGCGGCCCGCCATCAGCACACCGAGCGCCTGGGCACGGTGCAGCACCCGCAGGCCACGGGCACGAAGCGCCGCCAACTCGGGGTTGTCCTCCGCGATGGCCGACGACACCACCACGACGGCGTCCTGCGGCACGCGGCCCGCACTCTCGGCGGTCTGACCGATCCACACCTCGGCACCCGCGGCGCGCAACTCCTCCAGCACGGGGCTGTCACCCCGGTCGGACCCGGACACCCGCACGCCGGCGGCCAGTAGTAGGCGCGCGACACCCGACATACCCGATCCGCCGATCGCGATCAGGTGCGCGGCGGGGATGTCCGCCAATGCCGGGAGCGGCGCGGCGAAGTCGAAGCGGTAGTTGGTCCCATCACCCATGCGCGGCGGCCCCTTCGATCATGTCCACGAAGCGCTCGTCGGCGTCGCCGTGACCCTGGGCACGGGCTGCGTCCGCCATCGCCTCGAGTCGCGTCGAGTCCTTGGCCAGCGGGATCACTTGCTGCGCAACGTAATCGGCGGTGAAGTCGTCGTTGTCGACGAGCAACGCTCCTCCGGCGTCCACCACATCGGCGGCGTTCAGACGCTGCTCGCCGTTGCCGACCGGCAACGGCACGAAGATCGCCGGCAACCCGATGGTGGATGTCTCGCACACCATGTTGCCGCCGGACCGGGTGACGACCAGGTCGGCGGCCGCGTAGGCCAGGTCCATCCGGTCGGCATACGGCAGCACCACGTAGGCAGCCTCATCCGGTCCACCGGCGGGGACGGGGACCTCCTTGCCCTTGCCGGTGACGTGCAGCACCTGCACGCCGGCGGACCGGAAGGCGGCTGCAGCTGCCGCGACCGGCTCGTTGATCCGGACGGCGCCACTGGATCCGCCGGTGACCAGCAGCGTCGGCAGGTCGTCACGTAGCCCGAACGTGGCCAGCGCCTCCGGGCGCAGCGCGGCCCGGTCGAGGGTGGTGATCTCACGGCGCAACGGCATCCCGACCACCTGCGCATGCGGCAGTTTGGTGACCGAGAAGGCCGTGGCGACATACGGACTGAAACGCGAACCCAGTTTGGTCGCGAGCCCGGCCAGCGCATTGCCGTCGTGGACCACGATCGGCACATGCAGCTTCCGGGCGGCCAGGAATGCCGGCGGGCTGACGTAGCCGCCGAAGCCGACGACCACCTGCGAACCGGCCTCCCGGATGATCGCGGCGGCGTCGCGCTGCGCCCGGCGGAACGCGACTGGGAAACGCACCGCCGCAGCGTTCGGTCGGCGCGGGAAGGGCACTTTGTCGATGAGCCGCAGGTCGTAACCGCGCTCCGGCACCAGCGTCTCCTCCAGCCCGCCGTGCGAGCCCAGCACGGTGATCCGCACCTCGGGGTGGCGACGACGCAGCGCGTCCGCGGTCGCCAGCAGCGGCGACACGTGGCCGGCGGTGCCACCACCGGCGAGCAGGACGGACTTCAAACGGGGAGAAGGCTGACTCATGATCCTCGTGCCTGAAAAAGTGACGACAGTTGCGAGTTGCTCGCCGGTTCGCGGTGCCTGCGGCGAGTAAGTGACGACAGTTGCGAGTCACTCGCCGGTTCGCGGCGTATCCGGCGAGTAAGTGACGACAGTAGCGAGTTGTCCGGACGCCTCGGAGGGCGGGCGGATCACCCGCTCAGCGGCGGCCCCGCGGCAGCACCGCCAGCGTGCGCGTCACCGCGCCAGGCCGGGCGGCCAGCGCCGCCTTGCAGGTCGGCTCGTTGCGGGCGAACGAGATCAGGATGCCGAGCGCGAGAAGCGTCGTGACCAGCGCCGAGCCACCGGAGGAGACCAGCGGCAGCGGCACACCGATGATCGGCAGCAGCCCGGTGACCGAGCCGATGTTGATCATTGCCTGCACCAGGATCCAGGTCATCACACCGGCGGTGGCCAGCCGGACGAAGAAGTCCTTGCTGGTCACGATCAGCCGGTAACAGGCATAGCCGAGGGCGACATACAGCGCGACGACGGCCAACGTGCCGGGCAGCCCGAGTTCCTCACCGATGATCGCGAAGATGAAGTCGTTGTGCGCCTCCGGCAGCCACGACCACTTCTCCCGGCTCGCGCCGAGGCCGACACCCCACCAGCCGCCGTCGGCCATGGCGTAAAGGCCGTGCACCTTCTGGTAACAGCCCTGGGTGTGCGCGTTGATGCAGGTGCCCAGCCAGGCGTCCAACCGGCCGGTGCGGTTGCTGTTGGTCGCCACGAACGCCGCGACGACGGCTGCCGCGAAGGCCCCGACGACGGCGAACAGGCGCATCCGCACACCGGCGACGAACAGGATCGCGCCGACGATCGCGCCCAGCACCATCGTGGTGCCGAGGTCGTGGCCGAGCAGCACCAGACCGAGCAGCAGTGCCGCCATCGGGAAGAGCGGGATCACCACGTGCCGCCACTCCCCGAGCACCTTGCGCTTGCGGGTCAGGATCATCGCCGAGACCAGGATGACGGCGATCTTGCCGGCCTCGGACGGTTGCAGGGTGAAGCTGCCCAGGCCGATCCAGTTGCGGTTGCCCTGCACGGTGCGGCCGATCGGCGAGAATACCGCCAGCTGCAGCAGCACCGCACCGGTGAACGCCGGCAGTGCCAGCCACTTCCAGATGCGGACCGGCACCCGGGTGGCGATCACCGCGACGACGACACCGATCGCGGCATACATCGCCTGGTTCTTGAAGACGGTGTATGACGAGCCGCTCGCCTGGTAGGAGGTCACGCTGGAGGCCGACAGCACCATCACCAGGCCGAACAGCAGCAGCATCCCGGTGGAACCGAGCAACAGGTAGTAGGGCGCGACCGGCGACTCCAGCCGGCGCATCAGGCTCTTGGGCTGGAACCGCGACAGGTCGAACGGCTGCGAGGAGGAACTCGTGGAGGTCACAGCAGATCCCGCACCGCAGCGGCGAAGGCGTCACCGCGGGCTCCGTAGTTGTCGAACATGTCCATCGACGCCGCCGCGGGCGCCAGCAGCACCACGTCACCGGGCCGGGCGAGCGATTGCGCAGCGCGGACTACCTGGGCCATGGCCCCAGTGTCCGCGCTCGCGACGTCGACCACCGGGACATCGGGCGCGTGTCGGCGCAATGCATCCGCGAGCCGGGCCCGGTCCCGGCCGAGCAGCACGACACCGCGCAGCCGGGGCGCCGCCGCCTGCACCAGCGCGTCGACATCGGCACCCTTCAGCAACCCGCCGGCGATCCAGACGATGTCGTCGTAGGCGGTCACCGAGGCCAGCGCGGCGTCGGTATTGGTCGCCTTGGAGTCGTCGATGTAGAGCACGTCGTCGACCCGGCGGACACCCTGCGCCCGGTGCGGTTGCGGACGGTAGGCGCGCAGGCCGTCCCGGACCGCCGCGGGCGCGACGCCGAACGAACGCGCCAGCGCGGCCGCGGCCAGCGCGTCGGCGAGGTAGTGCGGCGCGGGCGGCACGCCGTCGACGGTCAGGTCCTCCAGGGTGGCCAGCTCGGCGGCGCTGGTGCGGCGGTCCTCGATGAACGCCCGGTCGGCCAGCACGTCGTCGACCACGCCGACCATGGAGATCGCCGGTGTGCCGGTGGTGAAGCCGATGGCGCGGCAACCCTCGACGACGTCGGCTTCCACCAGCAGTTGCTCGGTCGTGGGGTCCTGCGCGTTGTAGACGGCGGCCACCTGGGTCCGCTCGAAGACCCGGCCCTTGACGCGCCGGTACTCGTCATACGAACCGTGCCAGTCGAGATGGTCGGGCGTGACGTTCAGCAAGCATGAGGCGTATGGCGACAGGCTCGCCGACCAGTGGATCTGGAAGCTGGAGAGTTCGACCGCGAGCACCTGGAACGGCTCGGGGTGCAGCACCGCCTCCAGGATCGGGGTGCCGACGTTCCCGGCGGCCGTGGCGCGCAGGCCGGCGGCCTGCAGGATCGACTCCAGCATGGTGACCACGGTGGTCTTGCCGTTGGTGCCGGTGATGGTCAGCCAGGGCGCGGCGCCCTCGGCGGGGCGCATCCGCCAGGCCAGCTCGACCTCCCCCCACACCGGGATGCCGGCGTCGGCGGCGGCGACGAGGAAGGGATGTGCGGGCGGGACCCCCGGTGAGGTGACGACCAGCTGGGTGCCCTCGGGCGGGGCAGCCGGCACGTCGTCGCCGAAGAGCACGGTGACCCCGAGCACCTCCAGGATCTGCGCCCGCTTGTCCATCGTGCCGCCCGAGTCGCGGCTGACCACCGTGACGACGGCGTCACGCTGCATCAACGCGTCCGCGGCGGCGAAGCCGGAGACGCCCAGGCCGACCACGACGACCCGCAGACCCGCCCAGTCGGCGTCCCGGTGCGTCAGTGCACGCCGGCCGCCATCCGGCTCGTCGGACCCGCCGTCAGACACCGCCGACGATCCATTCGGCGTAGAAGATTCCGAGGCCGGCGGCGACGCACAGGCCGCAGATGATCCAGAACCGGATCGTCACGGTGATCTGCTCCCAGCCCAGCAGTTCGAAGTGGTGGTGGATGGGCGTCATCCGGAACAGCCGCTTGCCGACGCCGCCATTGCTGCTCTTGGTCAGCTTGAAGTAGCCGACCTGCAGGATGACCGACATCGTCTCCAGCACGAAGAGGCCGCCGAGGATGATCACCAGCAGTTCGGTGCGGGTGGTGATCGCGAGGCCGGCGAGCGCGCCGCCGAGGCCGAGCGACCCCGTGTCGCCCATGAAGATCTTGGCCGGTGAGGCGTTCCACCACAGGAAGCCGAAGCAGGCGCCCATGACGCACGCGGACACCACGGCCAGGTCGAGCGGGTCACGCACGTCGTAGCACTTGGAGGAGGTGACGAACTGGCAGTTCTGGTTGAACTGCCAGACGCTGATCAGCACGTAGGCGCCGAACACCATCACCGAGGCGCCGGTCGCCTGGCCGTCCAGCCCGTCGGTGAGGTTCACCCCGTTGCTCGTGCCGGCAATCATCAGGTTGGCCCAGATGACGAAGAGGATGACGCCCAGCACCGTGCCGCCGGCGGCCAGGTTGACCCAGGTGTCCCGCACGAAGGAGATGTGGTAGCTGGCCGGGGTGATGCCGCCGCGGGAGAACTTGGTGGCCAGGATCGCGAAGATGACCGCCACGACCGTCTGACCGACGAGCTTCTCCGCCGACCGCAGCCCCAGCGAACGCTGGTGCGAGATCTTCAGCCAGTCGTCGAGCCAGCCGACGAAGCCCAGGCCGACCATCAGGAAGAGCACCAGCATGCCCGATGCCGTGGGCGCGTCCCAGGTGAGCAGGTGCGCCAGCGCATAGCCGAGCACCGAACCGGCGATGATGACCGTGCCGCCCATCTGGGGCGTGCCGCGCTTGGTGTGGTGACTGGTCGGTCCGTCGTCGCGGACGAACTGGCCCCAGCCCTTGCGGACCGCCAGCTTGATGAACGCCCGGGTGCCGAGCAGCCCGATGACGAGCGCGACGAGCGCTCCGATGAGTACGAGTTTCACCGGAGCCGACCTCCGGGGACAGGCGCGTTTCGGGGCCTACGCATGCGTCGGTCCATGTTCTTGGAGGTACCCACCTTGCTCGACAGTGATCCGGTCCCCGAGGTATCGCAGGCCGGAATCACGACTTGACTTGAAGAGTATGACGTCTGACGGCGCCAAGAGTTGCATCACGATCCGGTGCGCTTCCTCCACGTCGGCGGCGAGACGGACCGAGACCCCGGCCTCCCGCGCGGCGGCCGCAATGGGCTCGGCTCCCCCGCCGACGGCCACCACGACACCGACGCCGAGCCGGGCCGCGGTGGCTCCCACGTCGTGGTGTGCCTGCCGGCTGGTGTCGCCGAGCTCACGCATCTCGCCGAGGACGGCGATGGTGCGCCGGCCGTGCCCCATCCGCTGCAGCGCGCCCAGCGCCGCGCTCATCGAGTCGGGGTTGGCGTTGTAGGCGTCGTTGATCAGCGTCACGCCGCTGGGCAGCTGGTGGACCTCCATCCGCCAGCGGCTGACCGGGCGGGCCCCCGCGAGCCCGGCGGCGATCTGCTCCGGCGCGACGCCCAGCTCGCGCGCGGCGACCGCGACGGCCAGCGCGTTGCCGACCTGGTGCTCGCCGTGCAGGCCGAGCCGCACCGGCAGCGCCTCGACACCGTCCAGGCCGATGATCGTGAACGACGGCCGGTCCTGGTCGTCGAGCATGACGTCGGTGGCGCGCACCTGCGCGTCGTCGCCGCGGCCGACCGTCACGACGCGTGCGTCGGTGCGGGCCGCCATCGCGGCCACCCGGCGGTCGTCGGCGTTGAGCACTGCCAGGCCGGAGGCCGGCAGCGCTTCGACGAGCTCGCCCTTGGTCTGCGCGATCGCGTCGACGGAGCCGAACTCCCCCACGTGGGCAGTGCCCACGTTGAGCACGATGCCGATCGAGGGCGGTGCGATGCGGGTCAGGTAGGCGATGTTGCCGATGTTGGTGGCGCCCATCTCGGCGACCAGGAAGCGGGTCCCGGCCGTCACGCGGCACACGGTCAACGGCACGCCGACCTCGGAGTTGTAGGAGCCCACCGGTGCGATGGTCTCACCGGCCGGCGCCAGCACTTGTGCGAGCAGGTCCTTGGTGGAGGTCTTGCCGGAGCTGCCGGTGATGCCGATGATCCGCAGCTGCGGCGCCTTGTCGACGACGGCGCGGGCCAGGTCGGCGAAGGCCTGCTGCACGTCGGCGACCACGACGGTGGGTATGCCGGGCAGCGGCCGCGAGCCCAGGACCCCGACGGCCCCGGCCGTCATGGCGGGGGCGGCGAAGTCGTGGCCGTCGGCGTGCTCGCCGACGCGGGCGACATACAGACTGCCCGGCAGTGCCTCGCGCGAGTCGGTGACCACGGGGCCGTCGACCAGCCGGTCCTCGCCGTGCAGCGTGCCGCCGGTGACCGTGGCGATGTTTTCGAGGGTGAACGCGATCATCTGTTTCTCAGGGTTTGCGGCTGCCCGCGGGCTCGTAGGTCAACGGGTAGAGCGAGGCCTGCTTGCCGGTGGGCGGCACGCCGCCCTTGGTCAGTGCGTAGCCCATGATCTTGGAGAAGACCGGGCCGGCCACGTCGCCGCCGAACTGGCTGCCCTTGGTCGGCCGCTGCAGCGTCACCGCGACGATGTAGCGGGGGTTCTTGGCCGGTGCGAAGCCGATGAACGACGCGGTCACGCCGTTGTAGCGCCCGAGCGCGGAGTCGTAGCGGTCGGCGGTGCCGGTCTTGCCGGCCACCGAGTAGCCGTCGACGCCCGCGGCCTTGGCCGTGCCTGTCTGGGAGACCACGCCCTCCATCATCTTGGTGAGCTGGTCCGCGGTCGACTTCGAGATGACCCGGGTGGGCTTGCGATCGTCCTGCGGCGCGGTGTAGTTGCCGTCGGTGCCGATGCCCTTGATCAGTGTGACCGGCTCCTTCACGCCACCGTTGGCGACGGTCGCGAACACCGACGCCTCCTGGACCGCGGTCGTCGCCAGACCCTGGCCGAACATCACCGTGAAGCGCTGGCTGGCGCTCCAGTTCTTGTAGGGCGCCAAGACGCCCTGCGACTCACCGGGGAAGCCGATGCCGGAGGTCTGGCCGAGGCCGAAGGCGCGCATGAAGTGGTAGAGGGTGCCCTTGTCGAGTTTGCTGCCCTCGATCATCGTGCCGATGTTGGACGACTGCGACAGCACACCGGCCAGGGTCAGGTGTTCGGTGCCGTGCTTCTCGGCGTCGTGGAAGGTCTCCCCGGCGCGGGTCAGGGTCGGCGGCACGACGACGTGGGTGGTCGGGGTGGACTTCCCGCGCTCGAGCAGCGCGGCCATGGTGATGACCTTGCTGGTCGAACCGGGCTCGTAGGCCTGGGTGAACGGCTTGGACTGCAGCTCGCCGGCCTGCGCCGCGGCGACGTTGTTGTTGTCGAAGCTGGGATAGCTGGCGACCGCCTTGAGGTTTTGCTGGGTGTCCATGACCACGACCTCACCGGACAGCGAACCGGACTGCTTGACCGCCTCGGCGATGGCGTTCTGGGAGTACCACTGCAGGTCGTTGTCGATGGTCAGCTGGACGTCCTTGCCGTCCACCGCCGGAGTGTCCTGGTTGTCGCCGGTGGCGATCACCGTGCCGTCGGGCGCCTGCTCGTAGACGTGCTTGCCGGGGGTGCCGTTGAGAGCCTTCTGCTCCATCTGCTCGACGCCGCCGCCGCCCTGACCGCTGCCGTTGACCCAGCCGAGCAACGGCGCCAGCGAGGTGCCCTGCGGGTAGTCGCGCTCGGTGCTGGCCTCGCTGTAGACGCCCGGTATGCCGAGCTGGGCGATCTGGCGCCACTGCTGCGGGGTGATGCCCTTGAGCAGGTAGGTGAAGCGCGACTTGCGTTTGGCGGCCTGTTGCATGGCGTCCAGGATCGGCTGTGGTTCGGCACCGATCGCGTCGGCGATGTCGATCGCGGCGCCGGCGAGACCGACCTCGACGACCTGGCCGTCGACCCGCTTCTTGTAGGTCACCGTCGCGGTCGGGTCGTCGGTCACGTTGACCCGGTCGAGGCTGGCCGCCAGCACCACGCCGTTCGCGCCGACGATCGAGCCGCGGGACGCGGGCAGCACCGAGGTGTTCAGCCGGGACGCGAGCGCGTCACGCGACACGCTCTGCGCGTTGAAGCCCTGGATGCGCAACAGTTGGGCGCCGAAGAGGCTGAAGACGATCAGGGTCGCGACCATCAGCAGGCGGGCACGCCGCCGGGGGTGGCCGACGCCGAGCCCGACGGGACGACGCGGCCGCGCCGGTGGCGCGGTCGACGCCTTGGCCGCATGCGGGGTGTGGCTGCGTGCGGTGTGCTCCTCGGCGCGCGCCGGCCGTTGGCGCGCGCCGCTGCCGACGGTCCCGGCCGAGCGCTTCCCCGCGCCGCTCCTCGGGGTGGTGCGGGAGCTTCCCCCCGACACCCGAGCCGAACCACTGGGACGCGGCGGGCGCGCACCGGGGCGTCGGGACGTGGTCACTGTCTACCTCGCGAGGGTCGGCTACTTCGTGGACGAGCTGTGGGACGTGCCGGAGGACGGGGACGTGGCGGATGTGCCCGCTCCGGAAGCCGGCGCCGTGGACTGCTGGGATTGCGTGGATTGCGTGGATTTCGTTGACTTCGTTGACTTTTCGGACGTCTTGCCGCCCTTCGCCGCAGCGGCGGAGGTCGACTTCTCGGGCTTGGCCTTCTCCACCGTGAGGGTCTTGGGCTTGGACACCAGCAACCCTGCCGAGGCGGTGCTGACGGCCGTGCCCGCGGCCCGCGAAGCGGGTGTCGACGGCAGCGTGCCCACCGTAAACGTGGAGTCCTTGCCGGACCGTTTCGCCACGCCGAGCACCTTGCCATCGGCCTTGCGGACGTAGCGGATCTTGGCCGCCGGCGCCAGACCCATCTTCTGCGCGCGCAGCGCCAGTTGTTGCGGAGCCGACTGCGCGTCGATCTCGCTGGACAGCTGCTGCTGCTGGTCGGTCAGTGCCGCCGCCTTCGACTGCAGCTTGTCGATCGCGAACGACTCCTGCGCGCGGTTGGTGTTGAGCAACAGCAACGAGAGGAGCCCGAGGACCAGCAGCAGGACGCACAGCACGACGAACCCGACACCGGTGTGCTCTGCCGCATCCTTGGTCTCGACGACGCGCAGCCGGGGCGCGGCCGGCGCGGCGCTGCGTGCGCCACGCGAGGCAGGCCGAGCCGGTCGGGCGGCCCGTGTCGCAGGCCGTGGGAGGGCGGTCAGCTGGCTCATCTCGAGAGTCCCTTCATTCTGGACTGCTGGACCCCACGGTGTGTGGGGAGGATACGTTCGGCGGCGCGCAAGCGTGCGGACGCCGCGCGCGGGTTGGCGGATATTTCCTGCTCGGGGGGCTGCTCGGCGCCGCGGGTGAGCAGCTTCAGGTAGGGCGCGTGCTCGGGCAGCTCGACGGGCAGGTCCGGCGGTGCCGTGCTGGTGGCGCCGGCGGTGAGGTTGCGTTTGGTGATGCGGTCCTCCAGCGAGTGGTAGGAGAGCACCGCGATCCGTCCCCCCACGGCGAGGGCGTCGATCGCCTCCGGCAGCGCGGCCTCCCACGCGGCCAGTTCGCGGTTGACCTCGATGCGCAGGGCCTGGAAGGTGCGCTTGCCCGGGTGGCCGCCGGCGCGCTGGGACGCGGCCGGGATCACCCGTCGCAGCAGCTCCACCAGCCGGGCCGAGTCGGTGAACGGCGCGCGTTCGCGCTCGCGCACCACGGCGGCGGCGATCTTGCGGGCGAACCGCTCCTCGCCGTAGACGCGCAGGATGCGGGCGAGGTCGGCCGCGGAATAGCTGTTGAGCACGTCGGCGGCGGTCGGGCCGGTCGTCTGGTCCATCCGCATGTCCAGCGGTGCATCGACGCGGTAGGCGAAACCGCGGCCGGTCTCGTCCAGCTGCAGCGAGGACACACCCAGGTCGAAGAGTGCGCCGTCGATCGCGGTCACGCCGCGCTCGGCGAGCGCCTCGATCGCGTCGTCATACACGGCGTGCACGGGCTGGAAGCGGTCGCCGTATGACGCCAGCCGGTCCCCCGCCAGCCGGAGGGCGTCGGTGTCGCGGTCGACGCCGTAGACGGTCACGGTCGGGCAGGCCGACAGGATCGCCTCGGTGTGGCCGCCCATGCCGAGGGTGCCGTCCAGGAAGACGGCACCGGGGTGATCCAGCGCGGGTGCGAGCAGGGCGGTGATGCGGGCGGCGAGCACCGGCGTGTGCCGGTCGGCTGCGCCCCGTGCGGTCACACCCTGCTCCTTCTGCGCGGTCGTGTGCGTGGTGAATATCTGCATGGCGAAACCCGACGGGCCTTTCTGAGCCTTGGTCCCCAGCCGCTCGAACGGTCGGAGTCGGTGAGTCCGGCACCGGGGAAGGTGTGCCGGAATCGCCCGCCCGAGAAGCGGATGGAGGCCGAGGGTCAGAACAGCCCGCCAGGGATCACCTCCTCGCCCTGATCGGCGAAGTCGTCCTCGGTGGCAGCGAGGAAGTCGTTCCAGGCGGCGGTGTCCCACACCTCGACCCGGTTGCCGGTGCCGATGACGGTGCAGTCCTTGGACAGTCCGGCGTAGTCACGCAGCACCGCGGGGATGGTCACGCGGCCCTGCTTGTCGGGGATCTCGTCCGAGGCCGCGGACAGCAGCACGCGCTGGAAGTTGCGAACCGCTCGGTTGGTGACCGGGGTATTGCTCATCTGCGCGGTGAGCCGCTCGAAGTCAGCCATGGCGAACACGTAGAGACAGCGCTCCTGCCCCCGGGTGACGACCAGGCCGCCGGCGAGCTTCTCGCGGAATTTGGCCGGGAGCGCCAGTCGTCCCTTCTCGTCCAACCGAGGGGTGTACGTGCCGAGAAACATGCATCGCACCTCCTCCTCTGCCGCACGCGAAGAACCGCTCCTCACCAACTGGCCCCACTCTACTCCACTTCCCCCCACCTGTCGCCCCGATCGGTCGCCACCGCGCCGCATCCTGGGGTGTTCTCGCAGGTCAGCGGCGGTGGGGCGGGGTGGGGGAAATCTCACGAGATCGGTCTCCTCGGACTCCGCGACGGTGCTCACCGGCTGGGAGTGCGCCGCGGATTCCGCGCGATTGCGCGCCGTCAGGCCGGCGAGCGCCATACACCGCCGGAAGGTGGGGAGAAGTGGGGAGCCGGCCGCGAACGCCGGGTGGAACGCCGCCGGGACGACACCGGCGCAGCCGGCCGAGCAGGCGCGCGATCGGGCGGTGGCGCACGAGTAGAGTCGGACGCAACGATTGGATCGCGTCGTTGCCCGAATCAGGTCCAAGGGTGGGCGCCCATCAGGCAGGATCGAGTCATGTCCTCCACCACCGACACCGACTCCGTCACCCCGGAGACCGGCGCCGCCACCGCACAGAGCACCACCATCGACGATGTCCGGCAGGTCGCGAACGACATCCACCGGGCGGTGTCCTCGGTGATCGAGGGCAAGTCGGAGGTCATCCAGACGGCGGTCGTCGTGCTGCTCGCCGGCGGTCACCTGCTGCTGGAGGACGTGCCGGGAGTCGGCAAGACCATGCTGGCCAAGGCCCTGGCGCGGTCGATCGACTCGCCGATGCGCCGCATCCAGTTCACCCCGGACCTGCTGCCCAGCGACGTCACGGGGGTGAGCGTGTTCAATCAGGACACCCGCACCTTCGAGTTCCGCCGCGGCGCCATCTTCGCCAACATCGTGGTCGGCGACGAGATCAACCGGGCCTCCCCCAAGACGCAGTCGGCGCTGCTGGAGTGCATGGAGGAGGGTCAGGTCACCGTCGACGGCGACACCTACCGGCTGCGCGCACCGTTCATGGTGATGGCCACCCAGAACCCCATCGAGATGGAGGGCACCTACCCGTTGCCGGAGGCTCAGCGCGACCGCTTCATGGCGCGCATCTCGATGGGCTATCCCACGCCGGGGGCAGAGCTGCAGATGCTCGACGTGCATGGCGGTCTGTCGCCGCTGGAGCGGCTCACCCCGGTGGCCGACGGCGCGACCGTCGAGCGGATGGCGCGCCGGGTGGCGCAGGTGCACGCCAGCCCCGCCCTGCGGCAATACATCGTCGACATCTCCGCAGCCACCCGCGGCAGCAGTGCACTGCGGCTCGGCGCCTCGCCACGGGCGTCACTGCAACTGCTGCGCGCGGCTCGGGCAGCGGCCGCCCTCTCCGGGCGCGACCACGTCATACCCGAGGACGTGCAGCGACTCATCGAGCCGGTGCTCGCGCACCGAGTGATCCTGTCCAGCGACAACCAGCACCTGCATCGTGGTGTCGGCGGAGTGCTCGCCGAGATCGTGCGACGCGTGGCGGTCCCTTCCGGCGTGCGCTGATGGCGCGACCTCGGCGGCATACGTTCACCGGACTCGGCCGTGGGTTCCTCACCGCGGGCGTGGTACTCGCCGCGGCCGGACTCTTCCTCGGCTTCGAGGACATCGTCCGGGTGGGCGTGCTGCTGCTCGTGCTCGCGCTGTTGGCGCTGATCTTCGCCCGCCGCGTGGCACCGCGGATCGAGGTGCGCCGCACGGTCACGCCGCGGACCGCGGTGCCCGACGAACGCACCGAGGTGCGAGTGACGTTCACCAACGTCGACCAGCGCTCCAGCCGGCTCTACCTGGCCGAGGAACGCATCGACTACGTCCTCGGCGACCGGCCGCGGTTCGTCGTCGCCCGGCTGGAGCCGGGCGCGACGCGCGAGGTCTCGTATGTCGTGCGCAGCCACCTGCGCGGGCGGTACACGCTCGGCCCGGTGACCCTGGCGCAGCGCGACCCCTTCGGGCTGACCTACGTGACCGGGTCACTGGACAGCACCGACGAACTGCTGGTGCTGCCACGGGTGGTCCCGCTCGGCGCGTCGCACCCGCCCGGGTCGGGCGTGGGCAACGACGGGGAGACCCCGCAGATGGTGGCGTTGCACGGCGAGGAGGACGTCAGCATCCGCAACTACCACGACGGTGACGACCTGCGGAAGGTCCATTGGCCGGCGACCGCACACCGCGGCGAGCTGATGGTGCGCCAGGAGGACCGCCCCGCGCGGCGCTCCGCCCTGGTGCTGCTCGACCCACGGGAGTCGGCGCACGGCGGCACCGGTGCGGCCGGCTCGTTCGAATGGGCAGTGAGTGCCGTCGCCTCGATCCTGGTGCGCCTGGACGAGCTGGGCTACCGGACCCAGCTGGTGACGCGGGAGTCGCTGCAGGCGAGCCACACCGACCTGATCGAGCGGTCGACGCCGGAGATGATCGAGGATCTGGCGTCCGTGGCCCTGGGCACCGACCAGGACTTCACCCGGGTGCTGTCCGTCGGGCACGACCGGGTCACGACCGGAGGGCTGGTCGCCGCGATCGTCGCGGCCGGTGACGACGACACCGGCGCCGAACTGGCCGGGCTGCGCCAGCCGAACGCCGCCGCGCTCGGCTTCGTGCTCGACAGCGCCAGCTTCGCCGGCGCCCGCGACGCCGAAGCAGGCGACGGCCCGAGCGAGGCCGCGTTGCGGGTGCGCGATCAGCTCGCCGCCGCCGGGTGGCGGGTTGAGATCGTCGACGCGAAGCTGCCGATCCGGCAGGCATGGGCCACGGTCACCAACAAGGCCCTGGTGCAGGTGGGGTCCTTGTGATCGCCCGGGCGCGCTGGAGCGAGTCGGGGCTGGCGCTGCTGGGCTCGGTGGTCGCGCTGTGGCCGTTGACCACCTTGCTGGAGGGCGGTTCGTGGCTGTGGATGCTGCTGCTGCTGTGTGCCTTCGTCGGGCTGGTCGGTGCGGGCATGCGCACCACGCGGGCCTCGGCGGGTGGGGTGCTGGCGGTGCAGGTGCTCGCGCTGGTCGCGCTGGTGCTGCTGCTCAACGTCCACGACCATCTGGACTCGACGCTGATCTCCGCCATACAGGATCTGGTGCAGGAGGCGCACGACACGGTGCGGCAGTCGTCGGTGCCGGCCCCGGTCACCCCCGGGCTGCTGATGATGCTCGAGCTCATCGTGCCGGGGTTGGCGATCGGCACCGATTTCCTGGCGGTGACTGCACGGCAGCCGGCGCTGGCCGGCGTGCCGATGATGGTCATCTACATGCTGTCCACGTCCAACTCGGGCGCGGCGCTCAACCCGGTGTTCTTCATCCTGCTCGCGGTGGCCTGGCTGACGATGCTGGCGCACGGCAGCGGCGTGCTGGTCCGCAGCTGGTCGTCGGTGCGGGCGCGCGCGCTCACCCCGACCCTGCATGAGGACCAGCTCGGCCTCACCGGTCTGGCGTCGGCGGCGCGTGCGCTCGGCATCGCCACGATCGCGTTGGCGCTGATCGTGCCGGTGTTCCTGCCGCATCCGGACCCGCACTACTTCGCGAAGGGGCTCGGTCGCGGTGGCAGTGGCGGCAGCGGGGTCGTGGCGTTCAGCACCACGGTCAACCTGGCCAAGGACCTGCGCAAGACCGACGGTTCGCCGGTCCTCACCTTCAAGACCACCGACCTGTCCCCGCCGCCGCTGCGGGTCACCGCGGGCGGCACCTACTCCGACGGCGAGTGGAAGGACTTCCCCGGGCCGAGCGGACTGATCATGGGCACCGACGGCAAGCCGCTGCCCCCGCCGGCCGGTGCGGCCCGCACGGACAGCGCGTATGTCGAGCATCTGCAGGTCACCGACAACACGATGACCGCGCCGAACGTGCCGGTGCCGTTCCCGATCGAGTCCGGCGACTTCGGGCAGACCAAGTGGGGCTACTCCCCGACCACCCAACAGCCGTATGTGACCCGGTCGGTGAAGTCCTACGAGTTGGACTACCGGATCCCGCAGCAGGACGCCTACCAGCCGGGACTCCGGATCGACCGGCAGCAGTTCGGTTCGACGCTGCAGGTCGACCCGAAGTCCGCGGCGCGGGTGCGAGCTCTGGCCGGGCGACTCGGCGGCAAGAATTCCTTCGACCAGGCCGTGCGGATCCAGGACTACCTGCGCTCGGGCGACTTCGTCTATTCGCTGACGCTGGCACCGATGCAACGGGTGGACGGCAAGAAGCTCGATCCGTTGTCCAATTTCCTGGTCACCAAGAAGGGCTACTGCACGCAGTTCGCGACGGCAATGATCATGCTGGCCCGGGCGGACGGCATACCCGCGCGGATGGCGCTGGGCTTCCTGCCCGGCAACCCGGCCGCGAACGACACCTACACGGTGATGCAGTCCAGTGCACACGCCTGGCCGGAGCTGTATCTGCCGGGTATGGGCTGGACGCGCTTCGAGCCCACGCCCGGTGACCGCACCGGCGCGCCGCCGAGCTACACGACCGCGGTCACCGGCCCGGCCGGCGGTGGTCATGCCCCCTCGGCGCAGTCCACGGCACCGAAGTCGTCCTCGGCGGCGCCGTCCTCGTCGTCCGCGGCCCCTTCGAGGTCGACGGCTCCGCGGACCGCCGCGGGCGGTCACCACATCGACTGGTGGGGCAATCTGGTGATCGTCCTGCTCGTGCTGGCGGTCGGCCTGCTGGGTGCCCTGGTGCTCCCCCTGCTCGCCCGTCGGCAGCGCGAATCGATCAGTGCGCGGCTGTGCGAGCACCGGCCGGTCGAGGCGCAGTGGCAGGTGTTGCAGAGCCGGCTCGGCGATCTGGGCATCCCGCCACCGCAGGAGGAGCGGTCCCCGCGCGCGACCGAGCGCTACTACCGCTCCCGCGCCGCCTTGCCCCCGGCCGGGCTGGAGGCACTGCACTCGGCGATGTCGACCCTCGAGCAGGAGAGGTATGCCGCCCCGGGCACCTCACCCAGCACGATCGACCGGCAGTCCCGGCTCATCCTGGACGGGGTGCGCCGGCAACAGTCGTGGCCCCAGCGCATCGCCGCCGCGGTGCTGCCGGCGTCCGGCCGGGCGGTCTTCCGGCGTGGTGTCGCGCGGGTCGCCCGCGGGCCGGCGCGCCTGTTCGGCATACACCGGCGCCGCTGAGCGGTCGCGGGCGTCGGACCGGCCCGAACCAGCGACCGTTGCCGGTTAGTCACGCATTTCCGGCCACGCCGGCACCCCAACCAGCGACCGTTGCTGGTTAGTCACGCATTTCCGGCCGATCCGGCCCCGAAGCAGCGACCGTTGCCGGTTAGTTGTTGTTGGTCATGACGTTGGTGACGCCGGTCTTGAGGCGGGAGGCCGGTGGCTTCCCGCCGGCGGTGGTGTGGGAGCGATGGTAGTTGTAGTGGATCAGCCAGCGGCCGATCGCGTGGCGACGCTCGGACTCTGAGTTCCAGGACTGGGCGTACAACAGCTCCTGAGCGAGGGTCTGTTGGTAGCGCTCGACCTTGCCGTTGTGCTTGGGCGTGTAGGGCTTGATCCGTTGGTGCTTGGCCGCGAAAGACAACACGTTGCGGTTGAAATCGTTTGCCCGGTAACACGATCCGTTGTCGGTCACCACGCGCGTGATGCGATGGATGCCGTGTTCGGCGAAGAACACGCGGGCACGGGACAAGAACCCGATCGCGGTGATGGCTTTCTCGTCGTCGTGCGGTTCGGTGTACGCCAACCGGGAGAACCCGTCGACCGCCGAATGCAGGTAGGTGTACCCGGCCCGCTCGCCGCGGCGGCGCCCTCGACCTGCGGCCTTGGCCTGCTCAGAGCCGCGCCCGTGGACCCGCCAGCCACCGCCGTCGGGGATCTTGCCGCTCTTCTTCACGTCCAGGTGGATCATGTGACCGGGATACCGGGCGACGATCTTGCCCGGGCCAGGCGGTTCACGGTTGGGCTCACCTGTTTCGGGGTCCAGCCACCGACGCTGGTTCAGCCCGTGCGCGCGCAAGTGACGAGTCACGGTGACCACGGCGACTGGGGTGCCCTGGGCGCGCAGCTCGGCGGCGATCGTGACCGCGGACCAGCGGTGCTTCTTGCGCAACCGGATGATCTCCTCGACCACCGGCTGCGGGGTGCGCGTCGGCCGGCACGCCGGGGCACTGGACCGGTCCGCCAGGGCGGCCTCGCCACCAGCCCGGTACCGGCCAACCCACTTGGACAGGCACTGCCGAGAGATGCTGGCCTCGGCCGCGACGTGCGCGATCGGACGGTGCTGACACCGCAGCACCAGTCGGCGACGACCTTCGGGGGTCAGCGGAGCATTACGGTGGGACATAGGGCAGGTTCCTTTGCTGACTCAACGTGATGAACGGCTTTGACACCACTCATCCTGTCGCGAAGGGACCTGCCTCCTCACCTACCCCCGACTGTCACCAACGTCATGAACCGCAACAGTTAGTCACGCATTTTCGGCCACACCGGCAGCCGCGGAGACGACGACCAGCACGCAGAACGGCCCCGGACGAACTTGTTCGCCGGGGCCGTTCTGCGTGCTGCGAGGAGTCGCAGCAGAAGATTCAGTCCAGGTAGTCGCGCAGCACCTGGGACGACTCGAGCGCTGTGCAAACGCAGTGATCCCAAGGCTTTCCGGCGTATCCGTCGAAGCGCTGTGCATTGAAATATCCTGGAATGAGCTCCTCTGTCGAAGTCTCGGTTCCACCGCCTCAAGCTGCTGTTCGACATCTGGGGTCATCGGGCCTATCGACCTAGTAATTGAGGTGGCAGGCACTCCAGAGGTACTGCACGTCGCCGCTGCCGGGAAGGTCATTGGTGGATCCAGCAGGTCGGTGTTGGTTCTGGTAGTCCGACCACGCGCGCAACTCGCTCAGGTACTTCAGGCAGTCCGCGTGACTCGGGTTGTTGTAGTTCGCCGGAGGTGTGGGTGCCGGCGGCCCGCCGAGAGCGAAACCGTTGGCGTCCCGCCGGGCCGGGGTTGCCGCCGCAGACTGCTGACCACCAACCGTCTGGTAGCTGACCATTCGCGATGTCACCTGGTCGCCCGTGGTCAGCGTGATGACCATGTTCGCTGCGGAGATCGCATACGTCGTCCCGTCGCGTGCGGTGACCAGCCAGCCATTGGAGGTACGCACGACGTTGTCCACCTCCACCGATTCACCGTTGGCAGGAGTCAGGCCCCGGTAGTAGGCGCGGCTGGCCGATGTCTCGCAGATCGAGAACGTCGCGGCGGTGGTGCTGCCGACGACCAGGGCACGGTCTGTCGACTTGCATGCGGACGCACGGCGGACAGCGGCGGTCGCCGCGGGTGCTTTCGTGGTCGCCTTCGGTCTTACCGTCTTTGTGGTGCCGGGATCGGCTGTCGAGGGGCTCGGGTGCGGCACCACCGCAGAGGTCTCCATAGCCGACGGATCTCCGACCGGGTCGGACGATGCAGCTCTCGACCCGCCTCCACCGCACGCGCTGAGCCCAACGGCGATCATCACCGCCAAAGCGATGGCTGGACACTTCGACATTCGCGCCTCGTCCCCTTCTGGGTCAGCAGAAGACCCCGATCGATTAAAGGTAGGCCTAGATCCGTCGATTCTTGCCGGACGCCGACCCCGACCATTCGCGCGCCGGAACCGTTGCTTCTCCTCGGCGACCAGGCGCCGGAAGTTACGATCCCGTGTAGCCCGCGGCCCGCGCCCTCGGCAGCAATCGCTTCGCACTGGCCCGGCCATGCCCGGCCACGACCGCTGCAGCGACCAGGTCCCGCACGGCCTCGTAGTTCGCCGGGCGGGATGCCCGCACCGGCCGTTCCCCGCCAGCCTCGACGCGCTCGACCACGCGCTTGACCGTCTTGTGCGTAGTGCCGCAGATTTCCGCGGCGCCACGATACGTACCCACCAACTGGTAGGCGGCGATGATGTCCATCTCTTCCCTCATGTTCTTCAATAGAGGCTCCTGAGCGGTGGCAGTGACTGGCTAGACACCGCCACCGTCACCGCTCAGGACCTCAGCTCACCTGCGACACGACGAGCAGAGGGTGGGGACTTTTACATGGCCACCAGCGGGGACCTCACCCGGCCACCAACGGGGACTTTTCCATGGCCAGGGACACGGCATACCCGCAGCGTACGAATGCGGTAGTAGTCGGGCGGCACCACGACGGGAGCGATCCGCTCGCCGGAAGGTGGCTCTCCGCAATGTACGCCGATGGAGTGCCCGGCGACCTACGTTTCAGGGCACTCACGACGAATGGGCGACATGCTCCATGTGCCGTTTTGCTTTCGAAGCGATACGAGTGAAGGGGTAGCTAGGATCCGACCATGGGGATTGCAGAGGTCATGGCGGCTGCGTTGAACAAGGCCGAGAAGTTGAAGGATGTGGGAGCCGGCAACGAGGCCAACACGAAGGCCCTTCTCATCGACCCTTTGCTCACGGCCCTCGGCTGGGACCTTGGCGACGTCGAGGTGGTTGCAAGGGAGGTCAAGGTCTTCGACGGCACCTTCCTCGATTATTCCCTGACACCATCGAGCGGTCCGCGCTTATTCGTGGAGGCCAAGGGCATCGGCGAGAATCTCGGTGACAAGAAGTTCATCGCCCAGACCATCAACTACGCAAACAACGACGGCGTCGTCTGGTGCGTTCTCACCAACGGTCTGCAGTACCGAGTGTTCAAGACGAACGAGCCGGTAGCCATGGACAAGAAGCTGCTCTTCGAGGTGGACCTGAGAGACCCGGACCCGATCCAGGACAAGGTCCGCCTTCTGCGGCTGATAGGTCGGGAGTCCGCGGAGACTGGCGCCCTCACCGCGTATGGAGATCGAGTGTTCACGGACACGCGAGTGCGCAGAGCGTTATCCGAGCTTGCGACCGATCCTCCTGCGCCCCTACTCGAGATGCTCGGCGAGCGCCTCGGGCACCCGTCAGTCCCGGTCGACGGGCTGAGGCGGAGCCTCGAGCGCATCCTCGATGGCCGGCAGGCATCACCGACAAACGAAGGGCGCCTTGAGCAGCATGGTAAGCGCACTGCTTCCAGTGGACCGGTAGGGCCCCGCAAGGGTCAGGAGTACCCACTCGATCACCATTTCAGCCGCAAGAGCAGCCTCATCCGTGAACTATGGGAGGCGCTGGACAGCTTCGGGGAGTCGCTGGGCGCGGATGTGACCCGCCGCGTTCGGAAGCAGTACATCGGCTACTACCGCGGCAAGAGGTCCTTCTTCACCGCCGAGGTCCAAAAGGGGCGAGTCCTGGTCTACCTCTCGCTTACTCGGGAGACGGCCTTGCCGTGGAACGACACTGTGATGCGCGATGTGGCCGAGATCGGGCACTTTGGGATGGGTGGCATCGAGTACTCACTCGTCACGGTTGAGCAGCTGAACGAAGTTCAGGCCCTCATCAAGCGCGCGTACGGCGATTGATTCCCGCGCCTGGCAACCCAGAACAGGCAACAACCACTCAACCACCGGCGGCATCCACGACTGTGCGCTCTGCGGGCGATGGTGGCGAGCCTGCGGCGAGCCCTAGGAGCTGGCACCGGTCGCGGATGACCCGAGCGACTGTCTCACAGGCTTTGACGTCGCCGCTCATCGCCGCATCCCAGAGCGCTTCTTGGAGTGCGTCGAGCCGTGCGAGCTCGAGTTGACGTAGTTCTTCAGCTGCTTCGGCCACGTCTGCTCGGACTGCTTGGCTGACGATCCGGTAGACGGTGCCGCGGCTTGCGTAGCCGAGCCGCGTTGCGATCTCCTCGTAGGCGAGCCCTTGCGTGCGCAGGCGGACCGCTTCGGCTCGCCGGGCGGCTGCCAGCGCGCGGTTTCGGTGCTGCCCGGTGACGGCTGGGAGTGCGAAGGCAACCGTCATGTGGCCATCATCGTTCCCTGCACCGACACCTGAAGACGCGTCCCTCTGCGCCGGAGAGCGGGGCGTCGGGCCGATCGCACCGCTTGCGCCGTGCGTAGCAGTGTCGTTGCGAGGAAGTTAGTTCACCCCTCCGGTGCCCGCCGTCCGCGGAGCAGCTCGCACTGAATAACGAGGACAGCGTGGCGTAGACGAATCAACCTAAGTACCCGCCGTCTCTCAGCGTGGTATTTCGGCTGATGCATCTGCGAGAACGGTGTCCCATGTCCGACCTCAGCGTCGACGACTCGCGGACGCCTGCGTTTGGAATGGGCCAGCGTGGGTTACTCGCGCGCGGTTGTGTGTGACGACGAGGAACGATCTGCGAACGGGAACGGGCGCACCTTGCGTAACACGGCCCGGTCGCACGCCCGGAGACAGGAAGTGTCGCGCTCCGTGACCAGCGAGCACCCAATAATCCGCATTCCTCTGCGCTCTTTTGCCGGTTACCCCAGACTGCTGCGATGCGGAGGAGACCCCATGGTTGATCAGAGCAGTTGGCGCGCCGAAGCCGAACTGCGTATCGCGCACGTAGTGGTCGGAACATGGGCACTCCCGGCGAGCGAGCCAGTGACGATCGGCCGGTCGGCTCGATGCGGGTTGAGGAGCAGAGATCCGGCCGTGTCCGGCACGCTTGCCAGGCTCATACCTGGAGAGCGGGGATGGATCCTTGAGAACGGCAACCGCACCCGAGTGCGGGTCGCCAGCGTGTTCGCGCTCGATGCAGAGTTCGCTCCGCGAGCGCAGGTCCTCCTGCAACCGGCCGACTGGCATCTTGCGTGGGATCTAGACACACCGTGCGAGCTGTCCATTCGGTACCGACGTCGCGTGCGCCATGGCGAGCCACTTCCGATCGCTCGGGACACTGAACAGAGTCCCGAGCGGCTGTGGACACATCAGCCGGTTGGGACCGTTGGGACCGTTGGGACTGACATTGCCGGCAACGCGCTCGAGCTGACGCCCCTGCAACGACGTCGCCTCGGAGCGTTGTTCGCATATCTGATCCTTGGTCAACCCAAACCCCCCAACCTCATCCATGCGGCAGCCGAGCTGAGTGGAGACTCGCTGTCCCAAATCAACGGCACGTGGGTGAAGGTCATGGAGAAGGTCAACAGGCGTCGAGTTGACCCCCTCCAGCGTCTGGAGGACCTGGGATATCACCTCGTCGAGGTCGCCGGTCAAATCGGCCCCGACGACGTGCCTGACCACCCGAGGGGCAGTTGAGTACCCCTCGGCCTGCCATCCGAGGCGAGAACCTCGAGCATCAACCCCAACGGATGGAGATGCAATGAACAACCGGGATCAGACCTGCGGCGACCACGAAGTCGTCATCGACCTCCTGCACAGGCTGGGAGCAGCGACGGTCACCCAACCCGACGGCGTCGTCGACTTCGAGCTGGCCGACGTCCAAGGACTTGCCTACCTCAAGAGCAAAGACGTGCTTCGGGCGTCGTACTTCATCGTCCACGACCCGATCGCGGAAGAGGCACGGCGGTGGGTTCAGCAGAACGCTGAGGTGCCGGTCGGGGAGCTGCAGTTTTGGGAGGACGGCGAGATGTCCGGCATACGCCTCCTCGTCGAAGAGCGCGTCGACGCCGTGGATCGGATCTGGATGTCGGCTACGTCTGCCCAAGCGCTCAGCGCCGCTTGGAACGGCCGACGACGCGGCTGTACAGGGATGTCTGAGACGCTGCGGCAAGCAGGCATCCTGATGCCGCCGCTGGGAGCCGTCACAGCGGACAGCATCGCCACCTACGGTCGGTGGTCATGGGGCAACGCGTTCATCGATCCCTTCGCCTTGTATAGCTTCGACGTCGACCTCGTCATCCGCAGTCTGCGCCACCGCCGCGTGATGGTGATGTCCCATTCGGGCCACGGGGCCAACAGCTACGGTCTCAGCACCGTCACTACCTGCGGGCCCGTGGGGGCCTTCATCCAGCACGGCTACGGCGGCGCCTACATGGACCCCGTCGAACAGCTCATCGACATCAACTCGACGTACTCCCGACTGCACGTCTTGTTCAGCGCGGCTAAGGAACAGTCGGCCAGCGAGTTGCGCTGGCTGCTCGTCTACTCCGGTTTCCGCGGCTTCCACGCCCTAGTGGACCTGGAGGAATACCGTCGAGACACGTCGAGCGGGGATCCAACCCAGAGCTTCGAAACCGAGTCCGATCTGTTCAGTGCCGTTGCCAACCGGTTGTCAACGACCGAGCTGTTCGCTGGGGCTGGCGGCATCTCATGGTGAACCACAAGCCGCCCGTGAAGCGGACAGGACCGGCGCACTTCAGGGCACTCTGCCCGCAGTGCGGCAAGAACATCATGGTCGGCGGACTAGGCAGCTCGCTGCCGCGCCACCAAGTCAAAGGCGGCGCCTTCTGCCCCTACCGCGGCAAGCCGGCACATGCGATGCAAGTACACGGCGGAGCGCCACAAGGACCCGCGGCCCGGCCACGGCGCGGCCAGCAGACGTCACCAGAGCGCCCGCGCAAAACTATCGCCGACCTGACACAAATCGTGCGGAACATCAGCACCCCATCCGCCAGGCGCGAGCCCCGAGAGCGGACGTGGGACGGCTTCCCAGCGTCAGCGTGCGCACGGTCTCCGGCGGCCTCCCAACGCTCGGCAGCCGCCGCTAATGCCCTCCACGCCCCACCCACCCACGGCTTTGGCGGACTACGTGGCCTGCCGGTGAACGGCGTTGCGAATGATGCGGGGAACAGAGCCGCGGTTGGCGTAGCCGAGTCGTTGGGTGATCCGCTCGTAGGTCGGGCCCTGAGTGCGTGACCGAATGGCCTCGCCGCGCCGGGCGTCCGCCCAGACACGGTTGCGTGCTGCCCTGTGACGGGTGTCAGCGCGGCGACGACAGCGGTCATGGGTCAATGATGCGCCGCGCCAAGGACACATTCGGTGTGACCTCACACGTATGACGCAGCCGCAACGCCCGCGACTCCAGCGGCTCCGAGGATGCGCGCGGCGCGCGACCTGCGTTTCGCGGGTCACCCGCCCCATGCGGTTGCGACGGAAACTTCCGCCACGCCAGTCGAATGCGGCGGCAGGTAGTCGATCGTCCACGTGCTGCCGTGCTGATTCAGTCCGCCAGCATCGCCGCCACCGTCGCACGAGTAGTACATGGTGATTCCGGCGACAATTGGGCTGGTGCCTTGGTTGACGATGCAGCGTGCGCCGTTATCCAGTTCCAGCGCCCATCCGGGGCCGTATCCTGTTTGACCGCCCCACACCGGACGGTAGCGGCTTGTTCACAGTGAGCTGGACCGCGTCGTCCCACGGTGAGTTCACACACAGCAGGGTGCTGGCGTCGAAAGTACTCGCGAAGCACGGGTCGAGGAGCGCGCTTTGGTCCGTGATGCACCGGTAGGCATTCGGGTCGACGAAGGATTGTGTGAAGCAGGAGCCTGTTCCGTGGCTGCCGACATGTACCGCCGGTTTCCCGCTGGTGTCGAACGGGCTGAAGTATTTGATCGCGGTGCGCACCGGTCCCACGGCAGCGGCGGGCTTGGACGTGCGCACAGGCTGCGTGGTGGGTGTCATCGGCGTGCTCGTCCGGCCCGCACCGGGAGTGGTGGCCGCGGCACCGACCGCGGGCACTGATACCGCCTGTGACTGGCCGCTGGGACGGTGGTCCGCGGCCGGGTGTGCTTCTCTCCCGCGGTTGAGCGCCCAGGTGACGCCCCCACCGGCGAGCAGCCCAGCGGTCACCAGTGCGGCAGCGATCCGGGTGGTGCGCCGACGCGTGCTCGACCGACTCTGGCCAGGCTCACCCGGCAGTTCTTCGAACGCCGCTGCTGCTTGCAGCACGATGGTCCGGTCGCACAGTCTGGCCACACCGGAACCGTCGCGGGTTAATCACAAGCGGGTCGCCAGGGTGATGCGCCAGGCCGGGATCGCCGGGTACCGCAAACGGCGCCGGGTGATCACCACGGTGCCCGAGCCGGCCGATCAGAAGGTGGCCGACCTGCTGCGCCGGGACTTCACCGCGGTCGAGGCGAATCGCCGGTACGTCGGCGATATCACGTACTTGCCGATCGCTGACGGGTCGAATCTGTACCTGGCCACGGTGATCGACTGCTACTCCCGGCGCCTGGTCGGCTGGGCGATCGCGGACCATATGCGCACCGAACTCGTCCAGGACGCACTGGCGGCCGCGGCCGCGACACGAGGCAGCCTGGCCGGGGCGATCTTCCACTCCGACCACGGAAGCGTCTACACGTCCAAGGACTACGCGCGATCATGCCGGGAACTGGGCGTGACGCAATCCATGGGAGCGGTCGGTACCAGCGCGGACAATGCGATGGCCGAATCGTTCAACGCGACGATGAAACGTGAAGTCCTGCAAGACAATTCATGTTGGCCAGACCAGAGAGTGTGCCGGCGCCAGCTATTCCGGTGGCTCCACCGATACAACAACCGCCGACGCCATTCGTGGTGCGGTTATCTGTCCCCGGTCGCCTACGAGCAAGCAAACGCCGCTAGCCTGCCTGACGCGGCATAACCAACCCCGTGTCCAAGAACCGGGGGCAAGGCCCGATCGCCTCGGGCGGATCGTCCATCCGGGACCGCTCGATCGCGACCCATCGCCCCAGCAGCGCCTCCCCGACACCGATATCCCGAGCGACTGCCGCGATCGTGCGATCGGTATCAATCACCAGGCGAGCAGCTTCCTGCCGGTACTTCGGGGTGTAACTCTTCCTCTTCGCACCCATGAGTGCATCCTTCCCTGTCAGACCGAAACCTGACGATCAGGATGTCCACCGAACGGGGTCAACCCCATTCTTGCGTTATGGAGCGATGTGCGCAAGAAGCCTGCGTCTGTGTGGCGGCGCGGAGTTGGATGCAGGGAGTTTCCGATCGCAAGTGAATGGAATCGGCCTCATGAATGCAACACGACGCCCGGTGCGGAGCCTATTGACAGCGGTCCTGGTACTGATCACTGCCATGACGGTGGCCATGATCGACGTGCCAACCAGTCGAGCTGCAACCCTGCAGCCGGTCGCAGATGGTGGCAGTACCGTGCTGACGCACCTCAACTCGTACTCAGACGCCTGTCAGAACTTCGTGTTCATCGGAGCCCGCGGGTCCGGCGTGCCCGCCACCGAAGGCAATGGCATGGGCAACATCGTCAACTCGGCACTCTCGACGTTCAACCACACGATGGGCAACGACGCGTTCTCAGAGAACCTCGGAGTGATCAAGATTGGGTTCTACGCCGTGCCTTACACGGCAGCTGACGTACTGACGCTGATCCCGCCTACCTCCACTCCGTACTTCGGATCCATTGATGGCGGAGTCCTTGCGACAATCAGCTTCCTCAACGCACGGATCAAACAGTGCCCGTATGAGCATTACGTGCTGGCTGGTCACTCACAGGGTGCGATGGTGATGCACCGACTGGTGGAGTACCTCGCCGCGCACGAACAGTTCGGCAATGGGATCGTCAGTGATCCCAACAGCGACAATCGGGTGCTCTCACGGGTGTCGGCGGTGATCGCCGTTGGCGACGGCGATCGCGTGGCCGGAGACAAACAAGCAACATATGGGTCGGTGCCAGACTTGTTAGGAACAGACATCGGAATCGCCCGGTTGCCGCTGAAATGGAGCCCGTGGAGGAAGCCAGTTGGTGCCGCTCAATTCCCCATCTTAGGCGGACTGCCAGACGGACCTGACTGGAAGGGTTCCAAGCGATACCTCAGCGTGTGCAACTTCCGCGACATCGTGTGTGACACCGGGACCGTAATCGCGGAAACTGCAGGCGCGACTGTGCTGCCAGACGGACCGCTGATGAAGGCCGTGATGTCCGCGACGTTCTTGAACCAAGGTGTCAACGTGCATAACGGGTACTCCGACAGCGACCCGCTGTATCAGGCCGCGATCACCGCCGAGTCCCTTGCGCTGAGCGATTTCACTCCGCTGACCATTCACGGGTCGCCACCACCGGCCGAAGTCGGAAAGTCGTACTATTACCAGCTGACAGCCGTCGGTGGCGCGCCGCCATACACCTTCGGCGCGACCGGACTGCCCGCAGGGTTAAGCATCGACCCGGCAACCGGGGTCATCAGCGGCACACCGACCACAATCAGCCCGGGCTACTTTCAGGTCGGCGTCAAGGATTCGCTCGGCACACAGGCGGACGCCGCTGTCCAGATTCCAGTAACATCGCCAGGCCTGGTGAAACAGATTACCGCCGGAGGAAGGCACACGTGCGCTCTCTTAGTCGACGGGAGCGTCGATTGCTGGGGCGACAACTCATTCGGCGAGCTCGGTGGAAGTTCCGTGAGCCCTGACGGAACGCGCACTCCTGTAAGCGGGCTTTCATCCGGTGTCGCCAGCATCAGCGCAGGTTCCCAACATACGTGCGCCCTGCTTACCTCCGGCGGCGTCGAGTGCTGGGGCAACAACTCGTCCGGTGAGCTCGGGGACGGGACCACCAATAACTCACCAACTCCGGTCCCAGTGACCGGACTTGCCTCGGGGGTGGCCAGTATCAGTGCTGGCGGTGCTCACACCTGCGCGGTGCTCACGTCGGGCGGCGCTGTGTGCTGGGGGGCCAACTACTGGGGTGAACTCGGCGACGGGACCACCGTGAACTCGACCGTGCCAGTGCCGGTGACTGGGCTTTCATCCGGAGTCGCCAGCATCAGTGCCGGGGGTGGCCTGGAATTTACCTGCGCGCTCCTCACCACTGGCGGCGTCGAGTGCTGGGGAAGTAACAACGTAGGACAGGTCGGCAACAGCACCCGGACGGGATATGGAGACATCTTCTCGATTCCTGTGCCGGTGACAGGACTCTCGTCCGGCGTCGCTAGCGTGAGTGCCGGTGACTCGCATGCCTGTGCGCTCCTGGTGAGCGGTGGTGTTGAGTGCTGGGGAATCATCGGTAACACTATTGCTTCATCTCCGGTGCCGGCGACGGGACTCACATCGAATGCGGTCAGCATCAGCGTCGGTGGCATGCACACGTGTGCAGTTCTAACAACTGGCGGCGCGGAGTGCTGGGGAACGAATTACTCCGGCCAGCTCGGAAACGGGACGACTGTCGGCTCCACCTTGCCGGTGCCCGTGACCGGGCTTTCCTCCGGGGTCGCCAGCATTAGTGCGGGCGACATCCACACGTGTGCCTTGCTTGCTGGGGGCGGTGTGGACTGTTGGGGTTACAACTACTACGGCCAACTCGGAAACGGAACCACCGTCGGCTCCACCGTGCCAGTGCGGGTGACTGGGCTTTCTTAGACTGGACAGGACGGCGCCGTGCTTCGGCCCGTGAAACGGTCCGCCGGCGCCGGGGTCGGGGGGAAGCGACTCGCGACCGGCGTACCGCCATGGGCGGCCTGTCACCGGTTGTAGCCGCGGTGGGTGTGCTCGTCGATGAAGCGCAGCAGCGCCTCCCGGCTGATGTACCTGCGGGAACCGATGCTGATGCGCTCGATGTCGCCGCGGTTGGTCAGCTCGTAGAGCATCCCGTAGCTGATGCCCAGAGCCCTGGCGGCGTCCTTCATGCTCAGCAACAGTGGACCGTCCGGCGACAGGGGGTTCGAAGAGATCCCGGCCACCTGCTCGGCCTCGACGACCTCCACCTCGGACGTCGTCGTCTTCCAGGACCCGAGGTACCCGTACGGTTTGTCGAACTCGGCCTGCACCTTGGCCGCCGCGTTTTCCTCGTCCGAGGCACGGACCCAACGCTCTGCCACCTGCACCCTGGTCACCAGCACCCGGTAACGCATGTACACCTCCTGCACCTGGACGGCCCTGGTCTTGGACACCGGCCGCTTCTTCCGTGTCGTCAACGCGCGGCTCGCGCGAACTGCCAACCCGTTTGAGCCGGCTTCGCGGTCCACCTCCGACAGCGCCGCCACGATGCTCCGTGCGGTGGCCGGTTCGAAGCGTCCGTAGTCGAGGTAGAACCGTCCGGCATCGGTCACCTGCGCCGACCACGCCCCTCGACGACGACTCGCCGTGACAAGGCGCCGATTCTGCAGCGCCTGCGCGGTCGTCTTTATGGGTGAACCATGGCATTACTCCGTCGGGACAACCGTCGCTGATCCAGCGCAACACTCCACCTGCCAGTCGCTGAGCGGTGGGTAACGACGAGCCACGTCCCAAGTCGCTCACACTTCAGCCGATCACGGCAGGCGGCGTGAGCGGTGCCTCTGCCGCTCAGGTGCGGCGAGGGCCGGGTTCTGTTTGGGCCCTCCTCGCCGCAGTGCTGCGCTGGCCACCGCCGTGCAGGAACTCCGGTGGCGTGTGTGGCGCGCACACGGTATGACCGCCTTGTATGTGCACGTGTAGAACGAACACCGGGACGTGCCACACACGCCACGTGGCGATGGACCCCGTCAGCCCCCCTCCGTGTGCAGACGAAGGCCGCGACGTTGGCGAATCCCTCCGCCTCCCTTCGCCGCCGGGAAGCCTAGTCTTTCCAATGCCTCGCCGAACGACTTCTTCGAGATCTCGTCAGCGCCGGCCTCTAGACGCCACTCGAACCAGCGACCCCACAGGAGACCAAACGGACGACGTAGCCAGGCCCGATCTCGCAGCACTCGTCGAGGAACCCCTGGATGGGGTCCGACTCTGCGTGGTAGTCGTCGGTGGCGCTTTGGACCGCACTGGGTGCCGAGAGGCCTAAGGACTCGTAGTCACGCCATCCCTGGATTGCCCAGGCGAGAATCGCGGTGGTTTCCCGTTCCAGTTTCTCGGGCAGTTGAGGGTCCTGTTCGACTTCCGGGATGACAACGCTGAACGGGATCACCTTCAGGCGGGCCCAGAGCGCGGGATCGTCGCCGGAGACCTTCGGCAGGTGGTTGGTGACCAGCGCCGCGGTGTGTGACGGTGCGAAGGCGACGAAATCCTGCCGCATCCGTCGCGCTTTGATCTGATCACCCCCGGTGAGCCGCTTGACGGTGGCCTCGGCCAGCCGGCGTCCCCGATCGGACTCGGACACCACGACCCACCGCCGCCCGAGCAGGTCCATCTCGCCGGTGGGATGGGCGTTCTCCCGGTGCATGAACAGGTCCGGTTCTGCAGTGCTCGCGTAGTCGCCGAGAGCGGCCGCGACGGCACCGTAAAACACCCCTTTGCCGTTTCTCCCGGTGCCGGTGAGGATGGCCAGGACGTGTTCGCGGACTCGGCCGCAGAGGGCTACGCCAACGTACCGTTGCAGGAACCCACGGACCTCGGTGTCCGGCAGGACCCGTTCCAGGAATGCCTCCCACAACTGCCCGGTAGCGCAGTCGTCGAAATCCGCCGCAGTCACCTTAGTGATCCGGTCAGCCGGGTCGTGCGCGCGGAGCTGCATTGTCCGCAGGTCGAGTGTGCCGTTGGCGACGTTCAGCAGGTACGGGTCTGGATCGAGATCCGCGACGGTCACAGCGAATGTCTCCAGGGCTGCGGCGATCATGAGAACACCGGCCAAGCCCGAGGCAGTTTCGCAACGCCGCACGTCGTTTCGCAACTCCTTGTCCTCGATGGAGTCCGCCAAGGCAGTCCGCAGCACATCGAGCACCGCCCGTGTCGCCTCGCGCCGGTGGTCCTCGATCCACCGGCGGCCGTCCCAGACATGCCACCCGATGCCGTGAACGTGCATCAGGCGACGCCCGTGCTCCTGAGCGAGCCGATACGCCATCCTGGCTTGCCCTCGGTGCACGGTCTCCGCATCGGCACTACCCGGGTGCCCTCCCGCGACTCGCGACCAGCAACGCAGCACGTCATCGTCAGAACGATCGGCGAGCCGCTCGGCCAGATCATCGCGGCTGGCCACCGCACCACGGGCCTGCTCGAGCGTCAGGCCCGCCTCGACGCACGCTGCGACCACCTTCATCGTGTCGACGCTACGATCGCCACTGACCTCGGACAGCGCATCGCGAACGCCCAGCGGCAGGTTGGCGACATCCACCTCCGCGACCGAATGCGTGACCGACAGCTGCCCTCGGGCAGAGATGCTGGGCAGCTGCACGCCGAGCACCTCGGCAAGACGCTCCGGAGGCCATCGCCGGCCGGACGGTCGCGCCAGCCACGCGACCTGGGCCGCATCGCCGGTGCCGAACGCAACAGGCTTGTGGTTGAGGGTCCCTGGCGGTCGAAGGAAATCGTTGTCGCACACCTTGGCGTCCGCGTGACCGAGATACGTGCCCAACCCGCGGCACAGAGCCTCGTGATCGGACGCCGTCACGGACTGTTCCAGGTCGACGTACACGTGGCCGTGATCGGCCGATCCAGACGCGATGGCCCAGCCATCCAGGCCGTCGACCAAGTTCAGGTCGACCGGGCCGTCGATGTCGGCATGCACCCTTCTTCGGGCGACGCTGGCTCCCTTGGCCCGCTGGCCACCCTGCATCAAGTATGGGCAGATGTACACGTCGTCCCCGGCCAGCGAAGCTGCGAGGACCGCGCTCGCGAGCCTGGCTGAGCGGCGCGGCCAACCGAACTTCCGCTCTTTCCAGCTTCGGTGCTTATAGCGACCGCCGACGGCGTGAGGTTCGCCGCCGAGGGCAATGAAGGCGGTTCCCGTCTCATCCGTGAAAATCGCCTGGAGGTACTGCTCGAGGCCGGCAGGATCAATCTCCGCCGTGTCGGACCCCGAATCTAGACTTGAACCGGGCTTGAGGTTAGCTGCCGAATCGCTCTGCGTCGTCTCGGATTCCGCTCCGGGGCGGCGCTCTCCTTTGCTCATTCGGATTCACCGCCATCGTCGATGTCCGTCCCCGACGGGTCACGCAGTTGGAGCACATGTGTTGCGGGGCCCCATCCATCACCACCTGATTCAGCTTGCGACTCTGCGGCTTGCGCGAGCAGCGACATAGCCTCGTCCAGCTCGACCAAAGCTGCCCGCTGGCGGGCAGTGGACCGACGGGCTTGGGCCGACCGAAGTGCGAGCCGACTGAAGTGTGCCTTACGAGCGTTGGTGGCCCGGCGCTCCCGCTCGGCTGCCGGGAGCTGGCGAGCGGGATCGACGAGGTCCTCGAACTTGCGCAGGAAGGCCTGCCGCGCGGGCGCGGTGCGTGCGGTGCGGTTGATGGTGTTGGCCCACGATTCGTGGGCGGCCACGCGAGCGATCATCTGTCGCTCGGCGGGCTCGGGTGCGGGCATGACTCACCGGTGGTTTCTCCCAGTGCGTCAACTCTGGGCGTGCCACCGGCACTCGCATTGTCGGCCCTCGTAACGGGGCCGCGTTCAGGATAGCGTTCGTACGTCGTGCAGGGGAATGACCATCGGTTGCGGCGTGTCGTGTCCTGCTCGTCGCCGGGCCTGATCCTCCAGGTGGGCCTTGTACAGGAGCGCCCGGTCGATGGTCGCTGGCCCGTGGTCCGCGCACTTCACCCACAAGTGCGCGCGTTCGGTGGCCGGCTCTTGCAAGAACAAGCGCACGATGGTGATCGGAACTGGGTGCCACTGCTGGCTTGGCGCGGGTTCGCGATGTTGGGCGCGACGCTCGCGCCTCAACCGTGGGGGCAGCACCGCGCTGGGGGGTGCGAAAGGGTCGTCCGGGTCGTTGGGTGGGTCGGTGACGGCGCCGGGCAGCTTGGAGATGAAGAACGGTCCGCGATCGGTGTGCCATAGCTCCGCGAGCATGGGTGCACTACCGAGCCTGTTGTGCTCGCCGTCGCAGACGATCCGCAGCAGCGGGCGGGTCGTGGACGCGGGGATCGGCTCCCACTCCCCTGTCATGAGGTTCAATCGGTGGTCGGTGACCAGCCGTCCGTACATGGAGTCGAGGTCGTAGGAGTGGGGATCGTCTTCGCCGAGGTCGGGCCAGAGCGCAACGACCATGCCGTCGTACGCGCGCGGCGGACGCCGCCCGGTCATAGTTCGCCCAGGTTCAGGGTGCGCGCCTCCGCCGCAGCGCGGGAGGCTGCCTGGGCCTTGGTGTAGCGCAGCAGCATGTCGGGGCGGGTCCAGCCGGCGACGGCCATCAGCCCGCCCTCGGAGCCGCCGGCGGCCAGCCAGCGGTGGGCGGCGGTGTGCCGCATCAGGTGCGGGTGGAACCCGGGAATGCCGGCGGCGTCGGCGCGCTGCTTCAGGGTCTTGTGCAGCGCGTCGTAGCTGAACCCCTTGCCGCGGTCGCCGACCCACAGGTGCGCGGTGCCGGCCAGGCGGTGCCGGGCCCGCAGCCGCAGGTACCGGTCCAGTGCCCGGGCGGTGGTGGGCCCGAACGGCACGACCCGGCCCTTGCCGCCCTTGCCGCGGCGGATGAGCGCGGTGCCGGCGGGCAGGTCCAGGTCGGCGAGCCGTAGGCCCACGACCTCGCCGGCGCGGGCACCGGTCTCCAGCATCAGCCGCAGCATCGCCTCGTCCCGGCGGTACCGCAGCGCCTCGGCCGGGGTCGCCCCACGGGGTGGCTGACAGGCGTGTAGCAGGGCACGGAGCTGGTCCTCGGTCAGCGGCTGGACGACGCCGGTGTCCAGCCGGGGCGCCCTGATCCCCAGGAACGGGTCGGTGGGGATCTCGCCCTCCTCGAGCAGCCAGGCGGTGAACCGGCGCACGGCCAACTGCCGGGACCGGGCGGTCGCGGGCGCGTTGCCGCCGTCCAGCAGGGCGCTGACCCAGCCGCGCAGGCTGGTCCGGTCCAGCGGCTCGGCTGCCTGCTCGACGCACCAGGCCAGGTAGAGGCGCACCCCGTCGGAGTAGCTCTTGAGGGTTTGCGGGCTCTTGCGGTCGGCGCGCAGCGCCAGCTGCCAGGACGGCACCAGGGCGGCCGGGTCGAACGTCACGGGCTGGCGGGACACCCGGCCACTCTACGACGAATATCTGGACTAGGAGCGCTGTGCTGCCGGAAATAACGCAGGTCAGCAGCCGAAAAGGGCTGCTGACCTGCGATGATGCGTATGGGAGCGGTGAAGCGTCAGTCCAGGTAGTCGCGCAGCACCTGGGAGCGCGACGGGTGCCGCAGCTTGCTCATCGTCTTGGACTCGATCTGCCGGATCCGTTCCCGCGTGACGCCGTAGACCTTGCCGATCTCGTCGAGCGTCTTGGGCTGGCCGTCGGTCAAGCCGAAACGCATCGACACGACGCCGGCCTCACGCTCGGAGAGGGTGTCCAGGACGGAGTGCAACTGCTCCTGCAGCAGGGTGAAACTGACTGCGTCGGCGGGCACCACGGCCTCGGAGTCCTCGATCAGGTCGCCGAACTCACTGTCGCCGTCCTCGCCGAGCGGGGTGTGCAGCGAGATGGGCTCGCGGCCGTACTTCTGCACCTCGACGACCTTCTCCGGGGTCATGTCGAGCTCCTTGGCGAGCTCCTCCGGAGTGGGTTCGCGCCCGAGGTCCTGCAGCATCTGCCGCTGCACGCGGGCCAGCTTGTTGATGACCTCGACCATGTGCACCGGGATGCGGATGGTGCGCGCCTGGTCGGCCATCGCGCGGGTGATGGCCTGTCGGATCCACCAGGTCGCGTACGTCGAGAACTTGTAGCCCTTGGTGTAGTCGAACTTCTCGACCGCACGGATCAGGCCGAGGTTGCCTTCCTGGATGAGGTCGAGGAAGAGCATGCCGCGACCGGTGTAGCGCTTGGCGAGCGAGACCACGAGGCGCAGGTTGGCCTCGAGCAGGTGATTCTTGGCCTTCTTGCCGTCCTGCGCGATCCACCACAGCTCGCGCTTGAGCTTCATCTCGATCTTCTCGCCGGCGTTGAGCTTCTCCTCGGCGAACAGGCCGGCCTCGATGCGCTTGGCGAGCTCGACCTCTTGCTCCGCGTTGAGCAGAGCGACCTTGCCGATCTGCTTCAGGTAGTCCTTGACCGGGTCGGCCGTTGCACCGGCGGTGACGACTTGCTGGGCCGGTGCGTCGTCCTCGTCGTCCTGGCGGATGACGAACGCGTCGGACTCCTCCGCCTCGTCGTCCTTGAGGTCCTTGGCGTCCGGCGCCTCGTCCTCGGCGACGTCGAGGTCGTCGGTCTTCTTGCGCGCCGCGGACCGCTTGGCGGTGGTCTTCTTCGCGGCGGCCTTCTTGGCCGGCTTCGCGTCATCCATCGCGTCGTCCGGTGCATCGCTCTCGAGCGCGTCGGTGTCGACGTCGTCGGCGCTCTTCTTGGCGGCCGTCTTCTTGGCGGCGGCCTTCTTCGCCGGCTTCGGGTCGTCGCCCTTGGCGGCCGTGGTCTTCTTGGCAGCGCTCTTGGCGGCCTTCTGGCTGGTGCTGCGACGGGTGGTGGTGGTCGCCACGGCACGAGCGGCGGTCTCGGAGTCGAGCGTGACGGCGATGCCGTGCTCATCCAGCGCACGCAGCACGGTCTTCATCCGCTGCGGCGCGATCTCACTGGCCTCCAGGGCATCCTTCAGCTGCGAGCTGTCGATCGAGCCGTTCGCCTGTCCGACTGCCATCAGCTGCTGCAGCGCCGGGTGCGCGAACTCCGCCGGCAATGCCGGCGCTCCGGGGGTCTTCGCCACTGGGTCCACCAACTACCTTCCGAAACTGTCGGTCAGCCGTGCACGGGCACTGGATGCACGGACGCAGGTGCACGGACACCACTACGTTGCCGTCCGGGGTTGACGGCTGACCGAGGTTGGGGTTTCGAAGCGACCGTCACACCGGCTGGTCCGGCTCGGTCACGAGCGCTTCCACACCATTATAAAACGATTCGGGGCGTGGAACATTCCATCGGCCCCTTTCCGGGGCTCGGTCCGCTCACTCGGCGGGCTTGACCGCCAGCACCGGGCAGGCAGCATCCAGCAGGATGCGCTGGGCGTTCGCGCCCAGGATCAGCTTGCCGACCGGCGACCGGCGCCGGAGCCCGATCACCAACAGATCGGCGGACTCCTCCTCCGCGATGCGCAGGAGTTCCTCCGTGGCATCCTCGCCGGGACCGACGGTGCGCACCTCGTAACTGACGTCCTGGTCGGCCAACTCGGCCAGCTGCGCGCGAGCGTCCGGGGTCTGGTCCTGCCCCTCGCTGTGCGCCGAGTCCAGCACCACCAAGGGGGTATGGCGCACGGCCGCTTCCGCGGCTGCTCGGCGCAGCGCCGCGGCGCCTTCCCTGGTCGGTACGTACCCCACCACGACAGCCACTGCGCGATCACCTCTTCCCATCGGGTCGCTCACGTCTCGGACGTACCGACGACGCTACCGGACCGATCCGCCGGCGGGGCGAGCAGCCTGGTGGCCAAGCTCACATCCGGCCGGCGCTCAACCGGCGACGGGCACGCGGACCTGCTCGCGCCGTGCATCGGCCACGGCCTCGGAGACGATCGCCGCGATCTGATCGGTCTCGATGAGGAACCCGTCGTGCCCGTGCTGTGAACGCATCAGCCGGACCCGTCCGCGGCCGTGTGCGGCCACGATCTGCTCGGACAACTCCACCGGGAAGAGCCGGTCGGAGTCGACGGCGGCGACACGCAACAGTCCCGGGTAGCCGCCGAGCACCTCCGCCAGGCTGCCGCGCCCGCGGGTGACGTCATGGGTCGCCATCGCCGCGGTGAGCTGCACGTAGGCGCCGGCGTCGAAGCGGGCGACGAGTTTGCCGGCCTGGTGGTCCAGGTAGCTCTCCACTGCGAACCGGCCGCCGTCCAGCGGGTCCTCCTGATCCTGTGGCCGCGTGCCGAACCGGGTGTTGAACTCGTCGGCGCTGCGGTAGGTCGCGTGGGCGATCCGGCGAGCGATACCCAGCCCGTCACTCGGTATGACGCCCGTGCCGTAGTAGTCGCCACCGGCGTACCCGGGGTCGGAGGTGATGGCCAACGTCTGTGCCTGACCCCACGCGATCTGGTCCCCGGTGGCCTGTGCAGCGCTGGCGATGACCAGCGCAGCACGGGTGCGCTGCGGATGACCGGCGGCCCACTCGATGGTGCGCATGCCGCCCATCGACCCGCCGAGCACCAGGAACCAGTCGGCGATGCCGAGCGCGTCGGCGACCGCCGCCTCGATCATCACCTGGTCGCGCACGGTGGTGCGCGGGAAGCGCGATCCCCACGCCCTGCCGTCCGGGGCGGGCGAACCCGGCCCGGTGGTGCCGCGGCACCCGCCGAGCACGTTGACGGCGACGACATACAGCTCGTCGGTGTCCAACGGCCGTCCGGAGCCGATCAGGCCGGGCCACCAGCCCGCCGTCGGCTGCCCGGGGCCGGGCTCCCCCACGACGTGCGAGTCACCGGTCAATGCGTGTTCGACCAGCACGGCGTTGTCGGCGCGGGAGGACAGTCGCCCCCAGGTCTGGAAGGTGACGACCACCTCGGGCAGCACGGCACCGCTCTCCAACGGCACGTCGGTGAGGCGGATCGCGCGGGCGTCGGGGTTGGCATCCGGCGGCGGTGCGCACCACTGCACCGGTGACCCGGTGCGTAATGGCGTGCGTGAGGTCTGCGTCGTCGCCGTCCGTATGGCGCTCATCCGGCCCACTCCTTGCGTGCCCCTTGGGGCTCGCCGGCCCCGCGCTTGCCGACCGCCGTGCGCGGTCGACCCTGTCTTCACCCGGGGCACCCCACCGCGGTGGAGGGTTGCCGCCCAGCCAGCCGGGGCTGTGTTCGTGGCCGCGAAGGTCAGCGAACGCTGGGACTCATGACGGATACAACGGTAGCAAAACCGTCTGGGCGGGACGAAGCCGTCGCCCGCGCATCTCACGGGTCGGGCGTTCCACCCAGGACCCGCGACATAGCGACCCGAGAGAATCGGGCTCCCGCGCAGTATTCGGAGGAACTGGCGGGGAAGAAACGTCGTGGGGTGCCGGAGCGGGGGAGGAATTTCGTGGGGGTGATCTTAGGCAGGCCGTTGCTGAGCTGGTGTCGGGCGCAGCCCGGCCTGCAGCGCCGCGTCGAACAACTGGGCCAGCCGGCAGTCGGGCTCGACCTGCAGCGCGCGGTCGACAGCGAAGGACGCGAGCACCCCGTTGCCGGTGACCCATCGGATGGCGGCGGCGAGCAGCAGCACCGGGACACTCCACGACTGCGGGATGCACCCGACCCACTCCTCCAGTCGCTCGGCGACGCGGTCCACCGGATCGTCGAACGGATCGAGCTCACGCAACCAGAGCGGCGGCAGGCCGAGGTGGTGCGGATCGACCGGCGCTTCGGCCTCGACCAGCTCCGCCGGCAGGAACTGCGGCATCAGCCAGGACAGCACCTGGTCGCGGACCACGATCGCGGCCACGGCCGTGGTGGCGTCGGCCAGCACGTCGACCGGGAGCTGATGCACGGGCGTCTGTTGCTCGAGCAGCACACGCGGCAGCACCTCGGCGCTGTGCACCTCGGCCGGCTCGCCGAGCCGATGCCCGACCGCTGCGGCCACCAATGGATGGCGCACGTCGAAGCGGTGCGCGAGGTCGGCACGGTCGGCGGCCGGGGTCACGCCGCGCAGCACCTGCTCGGCCACCGGTGCGACGCCGGTGGCCGGCGGGACCGGCGACCATGTGCACGGGCAGCGGTGACACGAGCATCGCTCGGCGCGCCAGGTCGCAGCCTCGCCCCGCACATGTGCGACGTGCGACAGCACTGCGCCGGCTGCGCGCAGCAGGTCGCCCAACTCCTGCAGGAACAGCTGGTCGGCGGCCCCGGACGCGTCGTAACAGAGCACGACCAGCTCGTCCGGATCGTGCCTGCCGAACGTGGTGGCGATGTGCTTCGCGAACGCCACGGCGTCGCAGCTGTCCGGTCGGTCGAACCGCGCCGTGAGGACCGTGCGCCGGTCGCGCAGGCCGATCACGACGAGGCAGTCCCGGGGCAGGAATCCGAGTTGGTAGGGCAGGTAGGCGATGAGCTCGCCGATGCCGTGCAGGCTGGATGTCATACGGCGAGCCTGTGGCCGCGCACCAGGGTCGCGGACGGTCGATCACCGCGGGTGTGGATGCGTGACCGGGCCGGAGGGGGATGTGGACCGCCCGGTCAGGACAGGCGCTCACCCGGGATCGTGTCGCCGCGCCGGCGTTCCCACGCCAGGAACCGGTCGGTGTCCTCCACCAGGGCCTTGGCCAGCCAGGCCAGCACGACGGCGTCGTCGGCGAGTCCCACGACACCGACGAGCGCTTCGGGCAGCAGATCGATCGGCGAGACGACGTACGCGGCGGCCGCCGCCAGCAGGCCGAGATGACCGGCACTCACGCCCGTGTACTCGCCGCGTGCGACGGCCTTCGTCATCCGCGGCAAGGACGCGACGCGCACCGAGATGGAGGGACCGCCCGGCTCGGTGACCTCCTGCAGTGCGTCGGAGATCCGGCGCATCGCCGACCAGCGGACGCCGGCCAGGCCGGACACCTTGGGCAGCCGCGGCACGCTCAGCTCCGCCCGGCCGGCAGGGCGCGGCCGGTGGGCGGGAACTCCCGCCTGGCGACCTTGGCGATGCGGTGCAAGAGGAACACGTCCAGGCCGGCGCCGATCACACCACCGGCCACCGGGATGCCCTTGCCCAGCTTGGTCAGCAGCTTGTCACCGAGTTGGCCGACCAGCCGGAAACCGACCGCCTTGTTGACGACCATCACCGCGGGCGGTGGCAGCTGGTTGGCCGCCAGGTTCGCCAGCCGGCCGGTGCTCACGACACCGGCCTTCTTGAGCAGGTCGTCGGCGTCGCCGCCCACCAGGGTCAGGAGTATGGCGGTGCGGGTGCCCTGGTCGTGCAGGTCGTACCCGCGCAGGTCGGCGATGGCTGCCACCATGCGGGTGTTGATCAGGTAGAAGCCGACTAGGTTCACCGGTAGGGCGACGGCCATCGTGACGAATCCGCCGAGGCTGGTGACGAATCCGGCACTGGCCGCGAGCTTGCGGTGCTGGGACACGACGTGGTCGATGGCTCGGTCCACGTCGGCCGGGTAGTCGCGCCGGGCGGCCTCGGCGACCTCGTGCGCGCTGTCGAAGCCGGCCTTCCCGTCGATACCGACCGTGATCAGCTTCTGCGACAGGCTCAGCGCCGTGCTGCCCAACGGACCGTTGTCGAGCGGGACGGGCTGCTTGCTCTTCTTCTTGCTGCTGCCGAACATGCGCCCATCCTGCCAGCCGTGTCGGGACGCCATACCGGAGCGCGTAACGTGGCGTTATGCCTTACCCCACAGACTCGAGTCCCGAGCTCGCCGAATACGCCCACCCGGAGCGCCTGGTCACCACCGGCTGGCTGGCCGAGCAGCTTGCCGGCGACCACCCCGACCTGGTCGTCCTTGAGTCCGACGAGGACGTGCTGCTCTACGACACCGGCCACATCCCGGGCAGTTTCAAACTGGACTGGCACACCGATCTCAACGACCCCGTGACCCGTGACTTCGTCGACGGAGCCGGCTTCGCCAAGGTGATGTCGGAGCGCGGCGTCGGCCGCGACACGACCGTGGTCATCTACGGCGACAAGTCGAACTGGTGGGCGGCATACGCCCTGTGGGTGATGACGCTCTTCGGTCACCAGGATGTCCGGCTGCTCGACGGCGGCCGGTCGGCGTGGCTGGCAGAGGACCGGGAGATGACCCGCGAGGTGCCGACGGCCCGGACGGCCGACTACCCGGTCGTGGAACGCGCGGATGCGCCGGTGCGCGCCTTCAAGGAGGACGTGCTGGCCGAGCTGGAGCGGGGCACGGCGATGGTCGATGTGCGCTCCCCCGGCGAATTCAGCGGCGAGCTGCTGCACATGCCCGATTACCCGCAGGAGGGTTCACTGCGCGGCGGCCACATCCCGGGCGCACGGTCGGTGCCGTGGTCGAAGGCGGCGCGCGAGGACGGTCGCTTCAAGAGTCGCGCGGACCTCGAAGCGCTCTACCAGGACGAGCAGCGACTCGACCCCGGCGAGGACGTGGTGGTCTACTGCCGCATCGGCGAGCGCTCCTCGCACACCTGGTTCGTGCTGACCCACCTGCTGGGCTTCGGCACCGTGCGCAACTACGACGGTTCCTGGACCGAGTGGGGCAACGCGGTGCGGGTGCCGGTCGAGCAGGGCGGACCCGCGGCGTGAGCGACCTGCCCGCGCCGCTGGCCGAACTGATCGACGACTTCGGTTCGGTCGGCCCGAAGGACCGGCTGCAGCTGCTGCTGGAGCTGAGCGAGGAGTTGCCCGAACTGCCCGCCCGGTATGCCGACCACCCCGACCAGCTGGAGCAGGTCCACGAGTGTCAGACACCGTTGTTCCTTGCCGTCGAGGTGACCGACGGTGATGTGCACCTGTTCTTCAACGCACCCAAGGAGGCACCGACCACGCGCGGTTTCGCGGGCATCCTGCATGCGGGTCTGGACGGCCAGCCGGCACAGGCGGTGCTCGACGTGCCGGACGATGTCCCGTTCAAGTTCGGACTCGCCGAGGCGGTTTCTCCGCTGCGGATGCGCGGAATGGTCGCCATGCTCTCTAGGATCAAACGGCAGACCCGGACGCTGCTGTCGGACTGATCCGCCGGCGCGTGCGCTCAGGACCCTTCGACATCGACATGCGTTAGGTTGCGCCATATGAACTCCCTGGGCAATAAGAAGTTGCTTGCCGTGCCCGCGGTCGTCGCGGTGATCGGGCTCGTGCTGCTGATCATCGGGCTGCTGAGCGGCTCCACCGTCAAACTCACCCAGTTCAGCAACGGCAGCAACCTGTCGATGAGCGGTGGGTTCTCGGTCTACAGCCCGCAGTCGGCGGACCGCACCGCGACCGTGTGCAAGGTCGACTCGACGACGATGGGCCGCCCCACCAAGGACTTCTCGGTGACCGCCGACGGCACCAAGTACTACGAGATCGCGCGCAGCTCGCAGGACAAGGGCACCGTCACCTGCACCGGCAACACCGGCAACCTGTATGCCGGCAAGCGTGCCGACACCATCGGCGGCGGTTTCCAGACCATCGGCATCGTGCTCGGTGGCATCCTGCTCGCCCTGGGCATCATCGGGCTGATCGTGGTGTTCCTGCTCGGCCGCAGGAAGGGCACGTCGGGCGGGCCGGGCAGCGCCACCCCGCAGGGCGGTTACGGACAGCAGCCGTACGGTCAGCAGGGTGTCTACGGCCAGCAGCCGTACGGACAGCAAGGTGCCTACGGACAGCAGGGTTACGGCCAGCAGCAGGGTTACGGCCAGCAGGGTTACGGCCAGCAGGGTTACGGCCAGCAGCAGGGCTACGGCCAGCAGGGCCTTCACCAGCCGGCTTACGGCCAGCAGGGTGGCTATCAGCAACCGCAGCAGCCGGGTTACGGCCAGCAGCCGCAGCACGGACAGCAGTCCTCTCCCTATGGGCAGCAGCAGAGCAACCCGTCGCCGTACGGCCAGCAGTCGGCGGCCCCGCACCAGTCGCCCTACGGTGAGGCGCCGTACGGTCAGCCGCAACAGCCGAGCGCGCCGTCGCCGTACGAGCGCCACGCACAGCCGGGCGGCCAGCAGGACTTCAACAACGCGCCGACGCAGGGTGTCTCCTCGGACCAGGTGCAACAGGGGACCGCGCAGTGGCAGGCCGGGCGCGGCCAGGCCTCGACGCCGGCATACGAACAGCCCGGTTACCAGCACCCCGCACCGAGCGGCCAGCCTGGCTACGGCTCGGCGGATCGCTCCGAGGAGCCGACCCAGGCGATCTCCGGGTTGCCGATGTCCGGCGGTGATGCCTCGTCGCCCACCGGCGACCAGGGCGGCCCGACCGGCGATATCCACGAGCAGGCCACCACGGCGGTGCCTGCCGTGGATCCCCAGGCCGAGCACCAGAACCCGTGGGCCCTGCAGCAGCAACAACAGCAGCAGCAGCAGAACCAGAACGAGCGGCCCTCCGGGGACGGGAACGATCAACAGCACTGACCCCGCCGGCACGAACGCCGCAGGCCCCCGCACCAGCCAGGTGCGGGGGCCTGCGTATGCCCGGGAACAGCGGCGCCGGCGGCGCACGAAAGGTTCGACGGTCGCGAACTGCCCATCGACCGGACAGAACCTCTAGAGTCGACAAATCGCGTGTTAATGATCGAAACCCCCGAGTATCAATCATGATCAATCATCTGTTTCGCCAGTGGGTGGCGCTTCTCGCGACCGCCGCCCTCGCCTTCGCCGGCCTCGTCGCGGTGCTGCCGACCGCCTCGGCCGACGCAGCCGCCCACCTCCCGGACATCACCGCCGCCCACCACGACGGCAACCGCTACGTGTTCGATGCCGGCGCGGCGAAGCTGCGGGTGACCGTCGAGGACGCCGATCTGCTGCGCGTGGAGGTCGCGCCGGACGGCACGTTCACCGACCCGGCCAACGACACTCCCTCCGATCCCACCGCGCCCATGGCGAGCCCTACACCTCCATCAACCGCAAGTACCTGATGCTGCACGAGCGGCTGCTGCCGTACTTCTACACCTACACGATGAACGCCACGAAGACCGGCGTCGGCCCGACCCGGCCGCTCTACCTGGACTACCCGGACGACCCCAGCACCTGGGGCGAGAAGGCGAAGTACGAGTTCCTCGCCGGTGACGACTTCCTGGTGGCGCCGGTCTACTCCGACACCACGGTCCGCAACGGCATCTACCTGCCCGAGGGCCGGTGGATCGACTACTGGACGGGCCGGATCTACCAGGGCGGTCAGACGGTCAACGGCTACCAGGCGCCGCTGGACACCCTGCCGCTCTTCGTCAAGGCCGGCGCGGTGATCCCGCAGTTCCCGAAGGGCACGACCGACTGGGCGCAGGGCAAGAAGGCGGGCCAACTCGACCTGGACGTCTACCCCAGCGGCCACACCTCGTTCACCACCCACGAGGACGACGGCCGCAGCCAGCGCACGGCCTTCGCCCAGCAGCGGTTCGACGTGGCCGCACCGACGTCGGGGCGCGGCCCGGTCACCGTCCGGATCAGCGCGCTCGCCGGATCGTATGCCGGCAAACCCGCCCAGCGGCACTACCGGCTGACCGTGCACACCGACGCGAAGCCCGGTCAGCTGACCGTCGCCGGTCACAAACTGGTGCACCGCTCGTCGGTGCAGGCGCTCGACGCCGCCGTCGCCGGCCAGACCCGTCCGGTGACGGCGGCGTTCACCAACAACACCGGCACGCCGGTGTCCGTGCGGTCGACCGCGATCACCGCACCGCAGGGCTGGACGGTGCGTGCGGACGGTCCGACCAGCAGCCCCGCACTGGCGGACGGCGCCACGTTCACGGCGAAGTTCACGCTGACCCCGCCCGCCGATGCAGCACCCGGCACGGTGGACCTCACGGCGGCGACCACCTACCGGGCACACAACACGACCCGGACCGTGACGGACCGCGGGACCACGACCGTCGCGTATGCCGACACGGCAGCGGCATACAACAACGTCGGGATCACCTCGTCCACCGATCCGGCGCCCGGCAACCTCGACGGCGGCGGCTCGAGCCTGCTGGCCGAGCAACTGGCCGAGCACGGAGCCACCCCGGGTGCGAAGGTGTCCGCCAACGGCTTCGACTTCAGCTGGCCCGACGTGCAACCCGGCACGAAGGACAACGTCGCCGGCGAGGGCCAGACGATCTCGGTGAGCGGCAAGGGCAACGCGCTGGCGTTCCTCGGGACCGGCACCAGCGGGTCGGCCGGCGGCACGGCGACCGTCTACTACGCCGACGGCACCAGTGACTCCGGCACGGTCGGTATGCCGAACTGGTGCTGCCTGGCGCAGGACAGCTACGGCGCCAAGGTGGCCATTCGCACCCTCGGCAAGAACACGCCGAACGGACCGGCATACCCGACGACCGAGTACCGCCTCTACACCTCCACCCTGCAGACCGACCCCGCGAAGGACGTCGTCGCGGTGACCCTGCCGTCCAACGCGTCGTTCCACGTCTTCGCGATCGCCGTCGGCGACCAGGAGGTCGTGAAGCCGCCGCTCGCGGACGGCCAGTACGCCCTGACCGTCGACGGAAAGGCTCTGACCGCACCGGATTCGGACAGCGGCTACCTGACAGTTGCGACGGCCAGCAGCGACGCCCGGCAGAAGTGGGTGCTGACCCGGCATGCCGACGACGGTTCCTACGAGTTGAAGAACGCGGGGACGGGCGACTGCGCCGACGTGCCCTACAGCTCCACCCAGGACGGTCAGGCGGTCGGACGGTACACCTGCACCGGCACCGATGGCGCCGTCACCCAGGCCAAGGACACCGGCACCTCCGGCCAGCGGTGGTCGGCGACGGCGAATTGACCCCGGGCCGTTACGGCACAATGGGCCGGTGCGGGGTTCGCTGTATGCCGTCGCGGTGCAGGGTGACCGGGCAGTCTGTGTCGGGCCGGAGGGCAGTTGCCTCGACGCCGGACCGGCCGAGCTGGTCGACTTCGTCCGGGCGAGCGAGCGTGCAGCCGGCCAGGACCCGCCACGCTGGGTGTGGTGGTCCGCCGCCCAGTCGGCCACTCCCCTGGTCCGAGCCGGTCTGACGCTGCGCCGCTGCTGGGACCTGACCGAAGCGCACCGGTTGCTGGTGGGCGGCTTCGAGGCGGACACGGAGGAGATCTGGGCCGTCGCCGCCGGGCTCGACCCCGACGGTCGGCCGGCGCCGGTGATGGGCGACCTCTTCGACGTGGTCGGCGACGACGCGGTGGTCCGCCCGGACGGCTACCTCAATGCCTCGTGTTCCCAGTCGGATTGGCGACGTGAGCAGCTACCGGAGTTGGCCAGGTGTGCCCTCACGGCAGCCCGCCGGCAGGAGGCGCTGCTGTCCCGACGGCCGCGCGGCGTGAGCACGGCGACCAGCGAGTCGGGGGCCGCGTTGCTCTGCGTCGAACTGGGTGAGCACGGGCTGCCGGTGGACCGGACGACCCTGGAGCAGTTGATCACCGGGATCGCCGGGCCGCGCCCACGGAACGAGGCGCATGCGGCCCGGCTGCGGACGGCTCGCGACGAGCTGGTCCTGCGGCACGTTCCCGGACGGGGCACGACGGATCTGCGCAACCCGGCGCACGTGCGCGATCTGCTGCGTTCGCTGGGAGTCCAGGTGGAGGACACGCGGGCGTGGCACCTGACGCCGTACCGAGACGTGCACCCGGTCGTGGACGCGCTGCTCGACTGGCGCAAGGCCGAACGCATCGCGACCACCTACGGCTGGTCCTGGCTGGACCGGTTCGTCGGGCTCGACGACCGGCTGCGGGGCACCTGGACCGCCTGCGACGGTGGCGCAGGACGGATGACGGCCGGCGCCGGGCTGCACAGCCTGCCGGCTCCGCTGCGCCCGGGCATTGCTGCGGCACCCGACCACGTGTTGGTGCGGGCCGACCTGGGGCAGGTCGAACCCCGTGTGCTGGCGGTGGTTTCCGCCGACCCGGACTTCGCTGCGGCGACGGCGGAGGACGACCTCTACGCCACCGTCGCCGCCCAGCTGCACCTGGACCGGCCGGCCGCCAAGATCGCGGTCCTCGCCGCGATGTACGGCCAGACCTCCGGGCCGGCAGCCGACGCGCTGCGGCGGATGGAACGCACCTACCCGCGGGCGTTGCACCACTTGCGCGACGCAGCTGGCCGGGGCGAGCGCGGCGAACCGGTGCTGACCTATGGCGGCCGCTTCATCCGCGGTCGGGCGGCGACCGATCAGGCGGGTCGCCGCGCGGTCGGGCGGTTCACCCGCAACGCCGTGGTGCAGGGGGCGGCGGCGGAGTTCTTCAAGGCGTGGGCTCTGACCGTCCGGGACGCTGTGCGGCCGCTCGGTGGGCGGATCGTGCTGTGCCTGCACGACGAACTGCTCGTGCACGCGCCGGCGCCATACGCCCAGGAGGCCGCGCAGGCCGTGGACGATGCGCTGCAGGCGGCCGCGCGGCGGTGGACCGGCGGCGCGCCGGTGCGCTTCGTCGCGGACACGCGCGTCATCCACCGTTGGTCCGAGGCCAAGGACTGATCTCGTCGGGCGAGTGAGGAGTCGAGCTAGCGCAGGAAATCGGGGCCTTCGGGGCCCTTACCGCGGTCCTCGGCGTCGTCCGGCTCCTCCTCGCGCAGGAACTTCTCCAGCTCCGCGCCGATCTCGTCGGCGCTGGGCAGCTGGGCCATCTCGGTGGCCAGGAGGTTCTGCCGCTTCAGGCCTTCGGTGAACGCGTCGTACTGTTCCTCGAGCCCGTGGACGACCTCACCGACCTCGTCGTTCTCGTCGACCTGCTTGGCGATCTCGGCACGGTGCAGGCCGGAGAGCGCCGCCAGCTCGTGCGCGGGGATGTCCAGTCCGGTCAGCCCGCTGATCGCCTTGAGCGCTTCGACCGCGGCGTCACCGAAGTCCATCTGGGCCAGATAGTGCGGCACGTGTATGGCGAAACCGACTGTGTCCACGCCGGATTCGCCCAGGCGCAGGTGCATCAGACTGTCCAGCGAGCCGGGCACCTGCACCGACCCGAAGAGCGCTTCGTTCTCCGGGATGAGCGAGGACTTGCTGGCGAACCGGGTCATTCCGATCGGCCGGGTGTGCGGCACGCCCATCGGGATGCCCTGTGCACTCACGACCAGCTGCACCCCGAGGCGGCGGATGAGCTGCCGGATCGCCTCGATCATCCGCTCCCACTGATAGTCCGGCTCCGGGCCCGCCAGCAGGTAGAAGGGCGTGCCCTCGGCATCGGTCATCCGATAGAGCAGCAGTGCCGGGTCGGCGTATTCGGTGAACCGGTCACGGTCGAACGTCATGACCGGCCGCCGGCCGCGGTAGTCGAGCAGCTGGTCGACGTCGAAGGACGCGACGACCGTGTGCTCCAGGCTGCCCAGCAAGTGGGCAGTCAGCAGTTGTTGGGTGTTGCCGGCGTCGATCAGGCCGCCGAGCGACACCACCATGGTGTGCGCACCGAGCGCACTGGCATGTGTGTCGGTCTCGAGCTGGTAGAGCTCACGCGGGTCTTGCACGACATACTCCTGGAGTTGTTGGCTTCCTACACGAGAACGCCGCGGGCCGCGGCAGGATTCCCGCTCACCGTGCAGCGGCGTCCTCGACGGCGTCCATGGCCTTGAAGATGCGTTGCGGCGACACCGGTCGGGGCGTGCCGAGCCGCTGGGCGAAGAGGCTGACGCGCAGCTCCTCGATCTGCCAGCGCAGGTCCACGACATCCGGGTCGGTATGGCGCGCCTTCGGCAGGTTCGCCAGCAGCTTGCGACGCTCCTCCTCCACGACCCCGACCTCTTCGGACCGCTGCCGGTCCCGCGCCAGGTCACCCGGCGCCTTGGCGATGCGCTCGAGCATGCCGCGCAGATAGCGGTCGAGGTCGCGCAGTCGGGTCAGACCGGTCTCGGCGACGAAGCCGGGGTGGAACAGCGCAGCGAGCTGCTGCTCCAGCTCGGCACGCAGCTGCGCGACCGACGGCTGTGTCATCGCGTCCAGCGCGAGCCGGACCTCGCGGGCGTGGTCGAGGACCGGCGCCAGCGCCTCCACCACGGACACGACGCGCGGCGCGATCTGCTGGCGCACGACGCGCAGCGCCTCATCGAACTGGCCCGTGTCCCGGACGGTGCCGTCGGGCAGGTCACGCGCCACGATGTCGTCGACGGCCGCGGCGAGCACGTCGTCCATCAACGCGCGCATGCTGCCGTGCGGGTTGTTGCCGAGCGCGAGGCGCTGCCGGGTGGTGAACAACCCCTCGATGCGCTTCCACGGCACATCGACGTTCAGCAGGATCAGCCGCCGGATCCCGCCCTTGGTCGCATACGCCTGTTCGGACGCCGTCGGCAGCACCTGCAGGGACACGCTGTCGCCGTGGTCGACCAGCGAGGGGTAGCCCTGGATGGTGCGCTTGCCGTGCCGTTGCTGGTAGGTCGCAGGCAACTCGCCGAGATCCCAGGTGGTCAGCCCGGTGCGTTCGATGGCCGCGGCGGCCTTCGACACGGCACCTCGCACCTTGCCGGCGAGTTGCTCCTGCAGGGCCGGCAGGTCCTTGCCCTCGGCCAGTTTCCTGCCTCGCGAGTCCTCCACGCGGAACGTCATCCGCAGGTGGTCCGGCACCCGGGACCAGTCCCACTCGCCCGCGGGGACCGCTGCGCCGGTGGCGGCCCGCAGGGCGTCGCCGAGTTGCGCAGTGATCGGCCCCTCGTCCGGGTGCAGCTGCGGCAGTGCGCGACGAGCATGATCCGGTGCGGGGACGAAGTTGCGGCGAATCGCCTTGGGGAGCGCGCGGATCAGCGCGGTGACCAGCTCCTCCCGCAGACCAGGGACCAACCAGTCGAATCCGTCGTCGTCGACCTGGTTGAGCTGTTCCAGCGGCAGATGCACCGTCACCCCGTCGGCGTCCGAGCCCGGCTCGAACTGGTAGGTGAGCCGCAACTTCAGATCGCCCTGCCGCCAGCTCTTCGGGTAGTCCGTCGCGTCGACCGCGTCGGCGTCGTCGCGCAGCAGGATGTCCTCGGTGAGAGTCAGCAGCTTCGGGTTCTTCCGACTCTCGGTCTTCCACCAGGTGTCGAAATGCGCTGCGGACACGACCGATTCAGGAATCCGTGCGTCATAGAAGTCGAAGAGCTCCTCGTCCCCGACGAGCAGGTCACGACGTCGGGCGCGTGCCTCCAGGTCGGCGATGCGCGCGACCAGCTGCCGATTGTCCCGGAAGAACGCGTGCCGGGTCTCCCAGTCGCCCTCGACGAGCGCGTTGCGGATGAACAGCTCGCGGCACAGCTCCGGGTCGACCTTCGCGTAGGAGACCTGTCGACCGGCGACGAGGGGGACGCCATACAGGGTGACCCGTTCGGCGGCCAGCACACTGCCCTGCTTGCGGGACCAATGTGGTTCTGCGTACTGCCGTTTCACCAGGTGCGCACCCAGGCGCTCGGCCCACGCCGGGTCGATCCGCGCGTTGGTGCGTGCCCACAACCGGGTGGTCTCGACGAGCTCGGCCGACATCACGTAGTCGGGTTGCCGCCGGAAGAGCGTTGACCCCGGCTGGATGGAGAAGCGGGCACCGCGTGACCCCTGGTAGTCGCGCTTGTCGGTGTCCCGCAGGCCGATCTGTGACAGCAGCCCGGCCAGCAGCGCCTGGTGTATGGCGTCCTCCCCCGCGGGGTTGTCGCTCGGCGCGAGGTCGTGCTGTTTGGCGACGCGCTTGAGCTGAGCGTGCAGGTCCTGCCACTCGCGGATGCGCAGGTAGTGCAGATATTCACGCTTGCACATGCGGCGGAATGCACTGCTGGACAATGACTTCCGCTGCTCCTTGAGGTAGTACCACAGGTTCAGCAGGCTGAGGAAGTCGCTGGCTTCGTGCTTGAACCTCGCGTGCGACTGGTCGGCCTGTGCGTGCGCGTCTGCGGGCCGTTCGCGGGGGTCCTGGATCGAGAGCGCGGCGACGATCACCAGCACCTCCCGCAGTGAGCCGTTCTCCGCCGCTGCGACCAGCATGCGCGCCATCCGCGGGTCGACCGGCAAGGCCGCGATGGTGCGGCCGGTCGCCGTCAGCTTCCGCCGCTGCGACCCTCTCTGCTCCACCGCGCCGAGCTCCTCCAGCAAGCGCACGCCGTCGGTGACCTGCCGCGGGTCCGGCGGCTCGACGAACGGGAAGCGCGCAACGTCGCCCAGGCCCAACGAGGTCATCTGCAGGATCACCGACGCCAGGTTGGTGCGCAGGATCTCCGGGTCGGTGAAGTCGGGTCTCGCCTCGAAGTCCTCCTCGGCATACAGCCGGATGCAGACCCCATCGGCGAGGCGGCCGCAACGACCGGACCGCTGGCGCGCGGACGCCTTGGAGATCGGCTCGATCGGCAGGCGCTGCACCTTGGTGCGCTGGCTGTAGCGGGAGATGCGGGCGGTCCCGGTGTCGACGACATACCGGATGCCGGGGACGGTCAGCGACGTCTCGGCGACGTTGGTGGCCAAGATGATCCGCCGGTTGCCCGACCGCTTGAAAACCCGGTGCTGCTCGGCCGACGAGAGCCGTGCGAAGAGCGGCAGGATCTCGGTGGACGGCAGCTCCAACCCGGTCAATGCGTCTGCGGCGTCACGGATCTCGCGCTCCCCGGAGCAGAAGACCAAGATGTCCTGCGGACCACCGTCAGCCTTCGTCTCCGTCCACAGCTCGGTCACCGCGTCGGTGATGCCGGTGACCTGGTCGATGTCGACCTCCAGCTCGCCCTCTTCGCGCACGAGCGGGCGATAGCGCACCTCGACCGGGTAGGTGCGACCGGAGACCTCGATGACCGGCACCGGCGGCTGCCCGTCGACGGTGAAGTGGTCGGCGAACCGCTGCGGGTCGATGGTCGCCGAGGTGATGATCACTTTCAGGCCCGGCCGGCGCGGCAGCAACTGGCGCAGGTAGCCGAGGATGAAGTCGATGTTGAGCGACCGCTCGTGCGCCTCGTCGATGATCAGCGTGTCGTAGCGGCGCAGCTCGCGGTCACGCTGCAACTCCGAGAGCAGCACACCGTCGGTCATCACCTTGATCAGCGAGTCCTGGCTGGTGTGATCGGCGAATCGCATCTGATAGCCGACGGTTTCGCCCAGTGTGACGTCCAGTTCCTCGGCCACCCGCTCGGCCACCGAGCGTGCGGCGATGCGGCGCGGCTGGGTGTGTCCGATCATGCCGTCCAGCCCGCGGCCGAGCTCGAGACAGATCTTGGGCAGCTGGGTCGTCTTGCCCGACCCCGTTTCTCCGGCGATCACCACGACCTGGTGGTCGCGGATCGCGTCGGCGATCTCCGCCTTGGCGGCGCTGACCGGCAACTGCTGCGGGTAGCTGATCTGCGGCACGAGGGTGCGCCGGTGCTCACGGCGGGCCGCGCGCTGCTCCGGAGTCTCTCGAGGTGGTCGTCGGTCGCCCTGCCGGCCGGAATTGCGTCCGCGCCGGCCACGGGACCGGCGACCGGCGGGCGCGGTGGAATCGGGTGAGGTCATGGTGATCCCGCCCATTGTCGCAAACTCTCCCTTCACACGGCGCGCGCCACCACCTCGCCGAACAGCTCCTCGCCGTCGACGTCCAGACCGCGGGCGCGGAACGAGGCCGCCACGTTGGTGCAGTCGCGCTGCAGCATCTCCATGCCGTGGGGGTTGCCGAAGAGGTCGATCGTCTGCGGCAGGTCGATCATCACCAGCCGCTCCCCCGCCACCAGCAGGTTGTATGCCGACAGGTCACCGTGCACGCAGCCGAGCGCGGCAAGTCCGCTGATGGCGTCATACACCTGCGACCACAGGGAGGCGAGCAGTTCCGGCCGCGGCCGGGTGGCGGCCAGCCGAGGCGCCGGCGTGCCATCGTCACCGAGCACGAGTTCCATCAGGATCTCGGTGCCGTCGACCTGCACGGGGTAGGGCACCGGCAGTCCGGCCCGGTGGAAGCACACCAGCGACTCCCACTCGGCCCACGCCCAGCTGCCGGCGGCCACCGACTTGCCGAACGTGGTGCTCTTGGCCATCGCTCGCGCCTCCCGGCCGCCCTTCTTGGGCAGCTTGCGGCCGTCGGTGTAGGCGGTGTTGCGATGGAAGGTGCGATGCGTCGAATCGCGATAGCGCTTGGCGGCGAGCACGACACTGCGGTCGTCCAGCGGCGCCGACCGCTCCAGCAGGAAGACATCGGCCTCCTTGCCGGTCTTGAGCACACCGAGCTCGGTGTCGACGGCGGCGTCGTCGGTGATGACCCAGTCCGGCCAGGGCTGCGGGCCCCGGCTCAGGGGCTGGCAGTTGCCCCACGTCGACCAGCGCTGGTCGGCGGCGAGTGCGCCGATCTGCTGATAGTCGAAGGCGAAACGTTGATCGACGGACGTGCCGTCAAGGGAGGAGGCGGAGGCCTCCGGGTGGTGCGACATACGGGAAACTCCGATCGAGGAAGTGCATGGGAACGGGCATGCTGACCCAGGCTTCTGTCATCACTGACTCCTCTCCTCGGAGCGGCCATATACCGCCGGTGCGTGTGTGCTCAGGCTCCCCGTCGTACGTCGAGACGGTCAACCGAATTTTCCGCGATGGACGCGAAGGAGCCCTGTGCGGCATACGAGAACGTATGCCGCACAGGGCCTTTCAAGCGGGACTTAGCCCTTCGCTGCGCGGAATCCCTGCTCCAGGTCGGCGATGATGTCATCGACGTGCTCGATGCCGACCGAGAGCCGGACCAGCCCGGGGGTCACTCCGGCCGCGAGGCGATCCTCGTCCGGACCCTGCGAGTGCGTGGTGGACGCCGGGTGGATCGCCAGCGAACGGACATCGCCGATGTTCGCGACGTGCGAGTGCAGCGTCAGTGCCTCGACGAACTTCTTGCCGGCCTCGACGCCGCCGGCGATCTCGAAGGCCAGCACGGCTCCAGCCCCGAGCGGCGTGTATTTCTGGGCGAGCTCGTAGTATTCGTTGCCTGGCAAGGACGCCCAGCGCACCGACTCGACCTGCTCCTGCTCCTGCAACCACTCGGCGACCGCGCGGGCGTTGGCGACGTGGCGCTCGACGCGCAGGCTGAGCGTCTCGATGCCCTGCTCGATGAGGAAGGCATTGAACGGTGACACGGCCGAGCCGAGGTCACGCAGCAACTGCACGCGGGCCTTGAGGATGAACGCCAGGTTCGCGCCGAGCGCACTGCCGACGCCGAGGTCCCGTGCATAGACCAGCCCGTGGTAGGCCTCGTCCGGGGTGTTGAAGCCGGGGAACTTCTCCGGGTCCTTGGCGAAGTCGAAGTTGCCGCTGTCGACGATGACGCCGGCGATCGAATTGCCGTGACCACCAAGGTATTTGGTGGCCGAGTGGATCACGATGTCGGCGCCGTGCTCGATCGGGCGCAGCAGGAACGGCGTGGCGATCGTGTTGTCGACGACCAACGGCACCCCGTGGGCGTGCGCCACGCCGGCGACGAGTTCGATGTCGAGGACCTCGGATTTCGGGTTCGACACGGTCTCGGCGAACACCAGCTTGGTGTTCGGCCGGATCGCGGACTCCCAGCTCGCCGCATCCGTGCGGTTCTCCACGAAGGTCGTCTCGATGCCGAGCTTGGGCAACGTGTGCTTCAGCAGGTTGAACGTCCCGCCATACAGGCTGGGGCTGGCGACGATGTGGTCCCCGGCCTGCACGATGTTGAGGAACGTCAGGGTCTCGGCCGCCTGGCCGGAGGAGACCAGCAGCGCACCGACACCGCCTTCGAGGTCGGCGATGCGCTTCTCGGCCACGTCCGTGGTCGGGTTCATCAGCCGGGTGTAGATGTTCCCGAACTCCTTGAGCCCGAAGAGATCTGCGGCGTGGTCGGTGTCGTTGAACTGGTAGGACGTGGTCTGGTAGATCGGCAGCGCGAGCGCACCCGTTGCCGGGTCGGCGCTCTGGCCGGCGTGGATCTGGCGCGTCTCGAAGGACCAGTTGGGAGTTGCCTCGGTGCTCATCTGTGTTCTTGACCTCCGTGCTCGATCGCCGTATGACGACGCACGGCCGCCTTCGGCGGCGGACCCACCTTCGTGATGCCCGCGCTTGCCACACGGCGATCTGCACCGGTGGCCCGGTCCTCACCCGGGGCACCCCACCGCGAGAGGAGGGTTGCCGGTCAGCGAGCCGGGGCTTGACGCTGACACTCATGACCTGTCCGAGATGCTAGCGCCGCTCACCTTCTGATACATAATCGTCTCTTACTATGGACGCCTCGCAACGTTATGGGAGCGAAGGCGCCCGAGGAACGACTGTGCAGGAGCGGCGTGCACCGGCGACGGTGGAAGAGGTCGGTGCCCGAGCCCGCACCGGACACAATGGGCCCATGACGAACTCTGCGGTCACCATCGAGCGACTGGACCGGGTCGGCACTCGGGACGTCGACGCACTGACGGCACTGGTCGGCACGCTCGTCCGGGCCGACGCGGCGATCGGCTGGGCCGATCCGCCGACCCGGGAGGAGATGCGGGACCTGCTGACGGACCTGGTCGCAGCCGGCCCCTCGGACGCCTGCGTGCTCGTGGCGCGCGCTCCGATCGGCGGTGCGGGTGAACCAGACTGCAATCCGGTCGGATTCGGCTATTGGCGCCGCCACGCTCGCACCACCCTACGGCCGCACGCCGACCTGGAACGGCTGGCGGTGGCCGCCGAGTTCAGCGGCCGAGGCATCGGCCGGATGCTGCTGCGGCACCTGATCGACGCCGCGCGCGTCGCCGGCTGCGAGCAGCTCACGATCGACTTCCGGGGTGACAACGCCGGCGCCGAGCACCTCTACGTGTCCGAAGGCTTCACCGAGTACGGGCGGCTGCCGGATTTCGTCGCGCCGGACGCGGAGCGCCGGTTCGACAAGGTGTTCCAGGTCCTCGACCTGCGCGAGCACCCGCGGGGCCGGTAGCCGCCGTCCCACCTCTTGACGGCGACGTCGACTATGTCTAGATTGCTAGCATGCCAGCAAGCAACAAGCCCGCGAAGGCGCAGTTCAACGTCTATCTGCCGGGCGATCTGATCCGCGAGGTCAAGCACCGCGCGATCGACGACGGCCTGAGCCTGTCGGCCCTCGTCGAGCAGGCACTCCGCGACTACCTCGATCCAGGAGCGACCCGATGAACCTCTTCGTGCAGCCGATCCGCTTCACCGACGACATCGACGCGATGACTCGTCTGCTGACCACCCTCGGGCTGCGCGTCGCCCTCACCGCCGACAAGGGCGGATGGGTCGTGCTCGCCGGCCGCGCCGGCACCGTCGCCCTGCACAGTGCGGCGGATGCGGCGACCGGCGCCCGGCCGGGGCACACCAGCCTGTGTTTCGAAGCGTCCGACCTGCCGGCGCTCGCACGGCGACTGACCGCGGGTGGCTTCGGCGACGACGGCCACCCCGCCGGGTCGATGGTGTATGACGAGGCCTACGGCCGGGCCATCACGGTCACCCTCGATGATGAGGAACTGACGATCAACGGCACCTCCGACGATCTCTACGGATACACGAGCACGGGCGTCACACCGGGTCCCGACGCCGGCGACCTGCGCGTCACGCCGATCCGCTTCATCGACGATCAGGCGCCGGACCGCCGGCTGCTCGAGGCCCTCGGCTTCGCACTCGTCGGCGAGGCGAACGAGCACTTCACCCAGCTCACCCTCCCCGGAGCGGGCGGATCCGTGGGGTTGCACCTTGCCGGAGACGAGTCACGCGTCATACCAGGGCCGTTCGCGGTACAGCTGAGCTTCGAGACGGCCACCCCGCTGCCCGAGATCATGCAACGGGCCGCCGCGGCGGACGCCACCACGGCGCTGCACGAGTCCGAGTTCGGTGACCACGTCACGATCACCGACCCGGACGGCCAGCAGATTCAGGTGCACGCGAGGGCGTGACGTGCTGTGCGTCGTGCACCGGTGAGGGCCGTTCCGTCCGACGATGTCGGTGGCCGGTGATTCGCTGGACGCATGATCGAAGAACGCGCTACGACTGCACCGCCGGATGCGGCTCGCACCGCCGGGTCGCCGACGCCTGCGTTCCCCGAAGCTGTCTCGGCGGCGCGCGACGAGCTGGCGATGATCTGCGCCCAGCTCAACGACGGGCATACCCGTCTCGTCGCGTTGATGCGCCGGGTGCTGGCCGACGAGCTGTGGTGCGGGGTGGGTTTCCGTTCACCCGAGCACTGGCTGACGGCATACGCGGGTCTGACTTGGTCGTCGGCCCACGACGTCGTCCGCATCGCCGAGCGGTGTTCCGACTTGCCGACGATGCAGCGGTTGCTCGATGCGGGCCGGCTGACGCTCGGGCTCGCCGCCGTGATCGCCAAGCACACCCCGAGCGCGTATGACGCGGATGTTGCCGAATTCGCCTCCTACACGACCGTGACGCAGTTGCGCAGGACGTTGTGCCGCTATGAGTTCGAGACCGGCGCCGACGGCAACGCAGCCGACTCCGACTCGAACTCCGACGACTCCGACGACTCCGACGACTCGGCCGACTCGGCCGACTCGGCCGACGCCCAAGACGCCGGCAGCAGCAGCGCGCTGTTGGCCGGCGCCGCAGCCGACGACGAGGCCTTGGTGGACGCAGCCACCGACGCCGCCCAGGCGCGAACACCAAGCCGGCACGATCCCACCACCACACCTCCTCGCCTCGAGATGCGTTACGCCGCAGGGCGTTTTCTCCTCTCGTACGACGCACCTGCCGATATCGGTGCCTTGGTCGAGCAGTCGCTGCTGGAGGCAAAGGACGCGCTGTTCCGCCTCGCGACAGGAACGACGGCCGACGCGGGCAGCGCCACGTCCCGACCGTCGGCCCCATGCGGCGACAACCCCGGCAGCGCGTCCCGCACCCATCGCGGCGCCTCCTTCGGAGAGGCGATGAGCCTGTTGGCTCAGCGGTCCCTGGACACCGGCGCACCGCTCGGCCATTCGCGGGCAAGTCGCTACCGCGTCTACCTGCATCTCGACACTCAGGGCGCGGGGTGGCTGCACAAGCAGTGCGCACTGCCCTCGACGTTGCGTGCCCGGATCCTCTGCGACGGCGTGATTCAGCCGGTCTGGGAGACCGAAGGCACTCCGGTCAGCGTCGGTCGGGCTCAGCGCATCGTGCCAGCGCGCACCCGTCGCCTGCTGGAGGACCGCGATCGCGGGTGCCGCTTCCCGGGTTGCCTCGCGATGCATCACCTGGAATGCCACCATCTCGACCACTGGATCGACGGCGGGCTGACCGACGCCGACCGGCTGATCATGCTCTGCCCGTTCCACCACGACGAGCACCATCGCGGGACCTTCGTCATGGTTGGAGACCCGACCCGGCCGGACGGCGTCACCTTCACCGCACGCGACGGGACACGGTTGCGACCGCTCTACCAGCTCTACGACCCGCCTTGCGGGCTGCGTTCGGAGCCGCGCCACGATCGGCGTCGTGGCCCGGACCGCCCGTCGCAGCACGACCCTCGCGGCAATCACGCCACGCCGCACTTCGCACCGTACGCCGGTGCGACGAACGAGACGCTCCATTTGTCTCTGGTCAGGTTCGATCCGCGACCGCCGGCAGCGAGTCCGCGGTCAGGCGCCTCACCAGGTGAGCAACGCCCGGGTGACCAAGACCCACCGTGGGCGAGATCCCAGGTGACCAAGACCCCCGTGGGCGAGATCCCGGGTGACCAAGACCCCCGTGGGCGAGATCCCGGGTGACCAAGACCCCCGTGGACGAGACCGGTGGGCAAGACCCGGTCAGTGCCTGAGCCCGCACTGATTCGGTGCACGCAGGCTCGCGGGCACACCATCGGCACGCGCAACACCGCGCCCGCGGTCGCGAGCCGGCCGCGGCGACCCACGACTCGCGACCTCGGTGTGGCGCGACGTGCGGCACACCGTTCGCACCGCCCGCCACGCCCACTGAGGACGAGACCCGGCCGCGCGGCGTCAGAGCAGCTGCGCCAGCGAATAGATCAGCAGACCGACGAGACCGCCGACGACCGTGCCGTTGATCCGGATGAACTGCAGGTCGCGACCGACGTGCAGCTCGATGCGCTGCGACGCCTCGTCGCCGTCCCAGCGCTCGATGGTCTGCGAGATGACCGTGGAGATCTCGTGGCCGTAGGTCGTGACCACGTGCCCGGAGATCTCCCCCAGCCGCCGATCCAGCGACGCGCGGAGCTCGTCATCGGAGACGATCCGGCCACCGAGGTCGGTCAGTGCCCGCACCAGCCGCGCGCGCAGGTCGCTGTCGGGGTCCTCCAGCGATTCGACGACCACCCGCTTGACCGACTGCCACATGCCGACGAGCGAGTCGCCCACCGACGGGTGCGACAGCACGCGCACCTTGAGCTGCTCGGTGCGTTCCATTGTGGCCGGGTCGTTCTGCAGGTTGTCGGCCAGCTTGGCGAGCAGGTCGTCGATCGCGCGCCGCACCTGGTGGTCCGGCGTGTCCCGTATGTCGGCCAGCCACCGGACCAGCTCGACGTGCAATCGTGCCGCCACGGTGTCGTCCAGCCACCGTGGCGACCACCAGGGGGCGCGACTGCCGATCAGCGAGGTCACGGTCTGCTCGTTGTCCCGGACCCAGTCGTGCAGCTCACGCACCACCAGATCGACGACCTGGCGATGCGAGTCGTCCTTCACCACACCCTCGAGCAGGCTGCCCAGCAAGGGTGACACCGGCTCACGGGCCAGCCGGGGCAACAGGACCCGGCCCAGGAAATCACCGACCTCGGCATCGCTGATCGAACCGATGCCCTTGGCCAGGGCTGGCGCCGACTCGGTCACCACGCGGGTGGCGTTCGCGGGGTCGGCCAGCCAGCGACCGACACGCAACGGCACCTGCGCGGTCGCCAGTCGCTGCTGGACGTTCTCCGCGGTCAGGAAGTTGTCGGTGACGAAGTCCTCGAGACTGTGGCCGATGCTGTCCTTGCGCTCGGGGATGATGGCGGTGTGCGGCACCTTCAGCCCCAGCGGGTGCCGGAAGAGGGCGGTGACCGCGAACCAGTCGGCAACGGCACCGACCATCGCTGCCTCGGCGGCGGCGTTGAGGTAGCCCCAGACGCCGTGGTGGCCGTGGGTGAGGACGAAGACGACCGCCGCTGCGACGAGCAGCGAGGTCGCCACCAGCCGCATCTTGCGCAGCCGGCGACGGCGTTCCTGGTCGGCGGCGCTCAGCGCGGCCGTTCTCAGTCGGTCCACGCGACCGGCGCGTCCGAGCTCTTGTTGTCGAAGGTGCTCGGGCGGTAGAGCAGGGTGTATTTCGTGTAGTCCTGGCCCGCCGGCGCCTCGAAGACGATGGTGCCGGTATAGGTCCTGCTGGTCTTGCTCAGCGTGGCGTCGTCGAACTGGTCCTGCTTCGGCACGGCCTGGGACAGCGAGCTGTAGTCGCACAGGTTCTTCTGGCTGTCGCGCAGGGTGAAGTAGATGCCGGCGATGGTGCTGTCGTCGCCGGACTTGTACGCGACGGTGACTTTCACCAGCAGGTTGGTCTGGCCGTCCGGGGGGCCGAAGATGTCACCGTCCGCGGGCTTCTTGGCGTGGGGCACCTGGGGGGTGATGGTCACCGTGCCGCCATACTTCTGGCTCAACTCCAGCGGCTTGCCCCAGGCTGCCTTCCGGGTGCTCGGCGCGAGGACGCCGGGGGTCAGGAAACCGTCGTCCTCGGCGGTGCACACCTTCGCCGGGTCGCCGGTGGCCGAGCTCGGCGCGGCGGACACCGTGGGCACCTCGCTGTCGGTCGGCACACTGCTCTGGGTAGGGACGCTGCCCTGGGTCGGCACCGGTTGATCGCCGCCCTGGCTGGTCGCAGGCGGCGGCTGCACCGTCGGGGCCGCATCGTTGCACCCGGCCAGCGCGCCGGCCGCGATGACGGCCGGCACCGCACCCAGGGCGATCCTGCGCACTGCGGTGGTGGTCATAGTCCCCTCGAAGCTCATGGTCCCCTCGAACCCTGCTGACGATCGTGCTCACGGCGACGCGCGGGCACGCTGCCTCAGGCTACGCGAACCGTCCAGACCTCCGGCTTGCCGGATCCGTGCTCGTCCTTGGCGAACTCGCGGGTGCCCTCCCCGACCGGGATGCCCTGATGCCCGGCCGCCTGGCTGATCGCGGTGGCGATGCGGTCCCACACCGCCGCGCCCTGCGGGAACCCCATCTCCCAGGTCATCGCCTCGACCCCGATCACGGTGCGGTCCGGCATCAGCTGCGCACGAGCGCGCGGGTAGGAGCCGTCGATCTGGATCACGATCGCGCCCTGCTCGGACCGCACGTCGGTGACCCGGTCATCGGAGGACACGATGTGGGCTATGAGTTCGCCGGCACGTGTCGGATCCGCACCGAGGGTCAGCGTGCGGCCCATCATCGTCAGGTGCTTGGTCGCCGGTCCGGCGGCGATCGCCCGGCCGATGTTGCCCTCGACCGCCCGATCACGCACCTGCTGGTGCGCGTGGGAGACCTTTCCCTTGACGAAATACCAGACGAACGAGCCGACGATGATGATCAACAGCACCAGGACGAGTTTGGCGAACACCGACCCAGTATGGCGCTCAGCCCGGGTATGCCGCCCGGCGCGGGTAGGACACGACGCGCACCAGCTCGGCGAGGGTGTCCAGCGAACCCGCCAGCCGGGCCGCCGGCACGTTGAGCCGCAACGGCACACACAGCAGCCGGGTGCCGATGCTGCGGACCACGACCTCGGGTGCCGGAGCCTGGTCGGCGTGGGCGTAGATCAGCAGCCCCGCCTCGAGGCCGAGCGCGGACGCGTACGCCAGCAGCGGGTAGAAGTCCGACCCGCCGCGCCGGTCCGCGGCCAGGTGATAAGCGACGTTGCCGACCAGCACCGGTTGCAGGTCGCGCCGCAGCAACAGGTCGGGAGTGAAGTGCCACTGGTCCTGCACGTCGAGTGCGTACTGCGGGCGCTCCTCCACGTTGATGGTCGGCCACAGCCGGTTGCTCAGCTCGACCGTGATCCAGCGACGGAAGAGGTCGTCCATGTCGATCATGAACGCGTGAGCCGTCTGCTCGCCCTCGATGTGCCGGATCGTGATCCCGTCCAATGCCTTACGGGCCAGCTCCAGGGCCGGGGCGTAGTGCTCGTTCAGCCGGGTGATCGGCAGGTCGTCGTGGTGCTGGTCCGGGCTGGTCACCTCCACACCTTCGAAGCGTTGCACCAGCCGCAATCCGTCGCGGCGCACCAGGGGCGGCAGGTCCGGCCAGCTCAGCACCTGCCGGACGGCACACAACAGCATGCGGTTCTCGGGTATGTCGGGCGTGAATTCGTCGTACCGGCAGGGCGGTGCGGCGGCGGCCCACGGCCGGGTCGCCAGCTGGTCGACCAGCAGCCGGCCCCGGATGACGCTGGTGTCCTCCTCGAGGGTCACGTAACCGTGCAGCAGCCCGCGTCGGGTCGCGGTGTCGATCGCCCGCAGCAGGAAGGCCGCCACCCCGTCGACGAGTTCGCTGTCCGCCGCCCACCCGACGGCGTCACTCCCCCAGGCGTCCGCCGGCAGCCCGGCGGAGAACATCGTGAAGAGGTTCTCCATCGGGGCGCGCGGCTGCACGCGGATCGTGCAGCCGGGGACCGCCAGCGCTCCGACCCAGGACCCGGTGCGCAGCATCACCCGATCCGGGTCGGCGGTGGCGACGACGGTGATCTTGTCCGACGCGGCTTCGAGCAGCGCGGTCCGGGCAGCCGGCTGCAACCGGATCGGCGCGCTCTGGCTGTGCTCCTGCAGGACGATCTGGTTCATGGGACGGCCGTGGCGGCCGGCGGCGGCTCCTCCCCGGCAGCGGCGCGGGCGCCGGGTCCGTGGCGCTCAAGCACGCTCTGCCAGGTGAAGGTCCGCAGCACGTCCTCCCGCCCGTAGAACTGGTCCTCGATGAAGGGGTAGATGCTGTAGGTCCAGATCCGTTGCAGCGCAGCGTCGTTCAGCCCTTCTGCCATGAAGTGACTGTGCCCGATCTGCAGGTGCGGTCCGCGCAACGCACGCCGCAGCTCGTCGTTGACCCGGTCGACGATGCCGGCCACCCAGACCGGCCCGTCGTGTGCCTCGAGCCAGCGGCGCAGCAGGCCCTCCATCGGTCCCTCGTGCGGCATGAACGGCACGAAGTGGAACCGGCGGCGCAGCGCCGCGTCGACCAGGGCGATGGACCGGTCGGCGGTGTTCATCGTGCCGATGAAGTACAGGTTGGGCGGCAGCTCGAAACCCTCGTCCGGCCGGTATGACGTCATGACCGACTGGGAGCGGTATTCGAGCAGGTAGAGCAGTTCGCCGAAGACGCGGGGCAGATTGGCCCGGTTGATCTCGTCGATCAGCATGATGTGCGGCGTCGTGGGATCGGCCTCCGCGGCCTCGGCCAGCATCGCCAGCGGACCCTTGCGCAGCTCGTAGACCATCTGCCCGTCCGCATCCAGCCGCGGCCGGAAGCCCTCGAAGAAGTCTTCGTAGGAGGTCGAGGGGTGGAACTGCACGACCTGGCGCTTGGTGGAGTCCGGTTGGAGGGCGGCCGCCAGCCGCTGCGCGAGATAGGTCTTGCCGGTGCCGGGTGGGCCGTAGAAGATCAGTTGCTTCTTGTCCTCCAGCAGCCCGTGAATCTCGCGCAGGAAGTCCTCGTCGACGAGCAGCTCGGCCGCCGCCTCCGCGATCAGGTCACGCTCCGGGTCGGCGACGGACTCGCCCTTGTGCAGTAGCCAGAGCGCGAATTGCACCTGGCCCCAAGGGTCTCCCGGCAGCAGCGGCTCCAGACGGGCACGCAGCCGGTCATTGATGACGACGTGCAGCCGGGCCCGGTTCGGGGAGTCGATCGCGGGCAGCTGCACACCCACGGCACGCCCCACGGCGATCTTGCCGTCGGCGCCACCGAGGGAGTGGATCGGCAGGTACCGGCCCGGGTGGGCAACCGCCATGAGCTTCATCACCACCGCCTCGCCGAGGCCGGGTACCGGCATACCGTCGCCGAGGACGTGTTCGATCCGGGCGACGTCGTCGCCGTCGCCCCACAGCAGTTCTTTCAGCGACCGGGCGAAGTTGTCCAGGCGGGCCGCGTCCATGGTGGACAGGCTCGCCTGCAGAACCGAATGCGCGCCCGGGTGTCCGTAGCCCCGGCCGTTCAGCAACCGCCGGAACGCCGCCAGGTCGAAGGCGTCGAGCCCGGACGGCTCGAGCGCCTGCGCGAGCGCACGGCGTTGTTCCTGGTGCCACTTGTCCCGCTCACCGGGGTAGGGCCGTTCGGCCACGAAGCGTTCCAGCTGGGCGAGCAGGTCCAGGTCGACCGGGCCGGTCGGCGTCGGCTCCTTGCCGGACATGACCTCCACCAGCGGCGCCAGTCGTCGTACGGTGTCGACGATCTCGGTGGCGAAGTCGGCCCGGCCGAGCGACTCCGGGTGCGGCCACCAGCGGCCGACATACACCTCTCCGCCGGGGTATTCGCGGTCCACCGGCTCGACCCGGTCGGGGCTGCTGGTGGTGCGCAGGTGGAAGAAGCGCATGCCCTCCGGCAGGTGCTGCTGGACGACGCCGCCGATCTCCTCGTGCCGGGCACCGGAGCCGGGGCCGTCCCAGCCGGAGTGCAGTCCGACGGCGACGCCGGACCGGGTGATCCAGAGCCGGAAGCCGGGAGCGCCGGTGCCGCCGGGCAGCGCCCAGGTCGCGTGCGCGTCCACCCGGTAGGGCGCGTCCTTGGACTGCCCGGTGCGGGTCTGCAGATTGGTCTCCTGCAGTCGCAGCCCGGTGGCCTGCCGCAGTGGGTTGTGCAGCGACCGCACGGTCAGGGTGGCGACCCCGCGCAACTGCAGCGCCAGACCGGCGGCACGCGCCTCGGAGTCGGCGTCGGGATAGCCCAGCCCCGGTTTGTACCCCGCGATGATCCTGGCGGCCTCCTCGCAGATGTCCGGCAGCGTGCTGCCCAGCCCGATGAAGGACTGTTTGCTGCCGAGGTAGCCGATCAGCCGCTCGGCCAACTCCGGGTCGTCCGGTTCGAAGCTGCGGCACAGGTCCGCGAAGGCGAGGTAGCGCTCGGAGTGACTCAGGTGACGGCCCATCCAGCCGAGGGTCTGGAACGGGTCGGAACCGCCCGGCCACAGCGTCGGCCAGTCGCTGCCCTCGTCGGTCGACCAGAAGATCGACAGCACCGTCGGCACCCGTGAGCCGTCCAGCTTGCCGTCGGTGTATTCCTCCAGTGCCCGGATCCGCAGGGCTGCCTCGTCGTCGTCGCGCGGCGTCTGCGTGGTCTCCACCAGCAGGTCGGCCAGGTCCCGCTCGTAGCCGCCGGCGGTGTTGCGCAGCTGGCCCAGCCAGGTCGGCAGGCTGGAGGCGTGCTGGGCGAAGGGACCGGGACGGCGCGACCAGACCGCGAAGCCCTCGACGAAGGCGTGCAGGTCACGGCCGACGGCCAGTGTCCGCAGCAGCTCCCGGGCTTCGGCGACGCGCACCTCGCGCAGCGAATCCACCTGGTGCCACAGTGTTTGGGCCGCGGGGTCGTTGTTGGCGGCCACCTTGATCAGCTCGTATGTCGCCCGCCACCGGCGCAGGTCACGCTGCCGCCCGGGACTGGGCGTGGTGGAGCGCTGGGCGCGCTTGACCTCGAAGCCCAGTGCGGTCAGATGACGGCTGACCTCGTCGGCCGACGGCAACGACACGGGCGTCAGCGGCCCGAACTCGGCGCGTGCGAAACCGTGCGCGGCCGCCGCGATCGCGGGGGCGTCATAGACGGCGCCGGCCTCGTGCAGGACGTGCTCCACGTCCTGCTCGAATCCGTATGCCGCCAGGAACGACTCCCGTCCCTGGGACTGCCATTCCTGGAGTGCGGCGAGTACGTCGTCTCGGGTGATGTCGGCGAGGGCCACGGTGGTTGACAGCTCCGGAGTCGGTTGAGGGAAGGGACCGAACGTCCAGATTACGGGATGGGCCGTCGCGCCCGGCGCGCTGTGCGCAACTCCCGTATGGCGACCGCACGGCGTAGCCGCGGATGCCACTAGCCTCGAGGTCGTGGGCATCCAAGAGATCATGGAAAGCACCGATGTCGACCAGTTCCGGGCCCGCGGCTCGGTGAAGTGGTCGGTGACCGAGGGCGATCAGCTCGGGGCGTTCATCGCCGAGTCGGACCTGCCGCTCGCGCCCGTCGTGCGGGACGCCATCGCCGGCGCGGTCGACCGGGGACTGACCGGTTACCTTCCCACCCCGGTGAGCGAGGAGACCGCCGCCGCGTGCGCGGCCTTCCAGCAGCGGCGCTTCGGCTGGTCGGTCGATCCCGCACACGTGCAGTTGCTGCCCGACGTGCTCGGCGCCTTCGCCTTCACCCTGGGCCACCTGGTCGACCCGGGCACCCCGGTGGTGCTGCCGACCCCGGCATACATGCCCTTCCTCGAACTTCCCGGCGCCGTCGGCACCGAGTTGCGCACGGTGCCGATGGACCTGGTCGGCGGCCGCTTCGTGCTGGACACCGAGCGGCTCGCCGCGGCCCTGGACGGTGGCGGACTGCTGGTGCTGATCAATCCGCACAACCCCACCGGCCAGGTGGCGACCCGTGACGAGCTGCTGCAGATCGCGGACGTCGTCGAACGCACCGGCTCGACGGTCTTCTCCGACGAGATCCATTCTCCGCTGGTCTATTCCGGCAACCACCACCTTCCCTACGCATCGCTGGACGAGCGCACCGCGGACCACACCGTCACCGCGGTGTCGGCATCGAAGGGCTGGAACCTGCCGGGCCTGGCATGCGCGCAGCTGATCATGACCTCGGCCGAGCACCGGCGCCGCTGGGCGGCATCGCCGTTCGTCGTGCGGCACGGCACCTCACCGCTGGGGGCGGTCGCGGCGACGGCGGCATACGGGCCGGACGGAGTGGCGCACCTGGACGGCCTCGTCGACTACCTGCAGCGCGGCCGTGATCTGTTCGCCGGCCGTATGGCGGACGCGCCCTCGATCGGGTACACGCCTCCGGCGGCGACCTACATCCACTGGCTGGACCTGCGCGGCGCGGGCATCGCACCGGCCGAGGTGGGCCGCCGCACCGGCGTGCTGGGCACCGACGGGACCGCCTGCGGCACTGCGGGATTCCTGCGTTTGACCCTCGCGACGTCGCACGCGGTGATCGGCGAGATCGCCAACCGCATCGCGGGGTTTAGCCGATGACGCGCAGCTGGATGGTTTCGGGCATTTCGCGCAGCTCGGTGATCGCGGCGTCGGGCAACTGCGCGACATCGGTGACCACGTAGCCGTTCTCGCCGCGGGTGTTCAGCAGCTGGCCCTCGATGTTGACGCCGTGTCCGGCGAGGATGCTGTTGACCTTGGCCAGCACGCCCGGCGTGTTGCGGTGCAGGTGGGTGATCCGCCGGCCGCCGCCGGGGCGACCCTCCAGGGTCAGCGAGGGCAGGTTGACGCTCAGGGTGGTGGTGCCGCGGTCGATGTAGTCGCGCAGCTTGCTGGCCACGAAACGGCCGATGTCCTCCTGCGCTTCCTCGGTGGAGCCACCGATGTGCGGGGTGAGGATGACATTAGGGATGCCCTGCAACGGGGAGGAGAAGGACTCGCCGCGCTTCTTCGGCTCGGTCGGGAAGACGTCGACGGCGGCACCCGCGATGTGGCCGGACAGGAGGTTCTCGCGCAGTGCGTCGTAGTCGACGACGAAGCCGCGCGAGAGGTTGAGGAACAGCGACCGCGGCCGCATCGTGGCGAACTGGTCGGCGCCGAAGAAGCCGGCGTTGCCGGAGCGGCCGTCGACGTGCAGGGTCACCACCTCGGCGGTCTCCAGCAGCTCGTCGAGGCTGTCGCACCGGTGCGCGTTGCCCATCGCCAGCTTGTCGTCGGTGTCGTAGAAGTAGACCTGCAGGCCCAGCATCTCGGCGACCACCGACAGCTGCGAACCGATGTTGCCGTAGCCGACGATGCCCAGCTTGCGGCCGCGGATCTCGTGCGAACCCTTGGCGTTCTTGTCCCAGACGCCGGCGTGCAGCGAGCCGTCCTTCTCGGTGAGGCGGCGCGCCATCGCGATGATCTCGGCGATCGCCAGCTCCACGACGCTGCGCGTGTTGGAGAAGGGGGCGTTGAAAGTGGCGATGCCGCGCGCGGCGGCCTCGTCCAGCGCGATCTGGTTCGTGCCGATGCAGAACGCGCCGATCGCGGTCAGCCCCGTCGCTTTCTCCAGGACGGTAGGCGTGATCTCGGTCTTGGAGCGCAGTCCCACGATGTCGACGCCTTGCAGCGCCTCGATCAGTTCGGACTCGTCGAGGGCCCCGGTGCGGGTCTCTACCTCGAACCCCGCTTCACGCAGGATCGACTCGGCGTACGGGTGGATGCTTTCCAGGAGCAGCGCCTTCACAAGGCGCAGTCTCCCACTGGCCGGGTCGGCGACTCACGGCACGTCCAGCATTCGGGCGTGGTGCCCGCATGCCGGACGTGCCGGAGTCGGTGTATCAGCTGCAGCCGCTGGTCGAGCCGCAGCCCTCGCAGACGTAGCAGGAGCCGGCGGGGCGCATCTTGGTCCCGCAGGTCATGCACATCGGTGCGTCGGCGGCCTTGCCCTGGAAACGCTCCAGCAACTCCGCGGAGGAGTGGATCTCACCGGAGACGGCGCGGGCGTCGGCGGCCCCGGACCCGGACCGGTAGTCGGCCTCAGCGGCGTCAGCGTTCGAGCCGGACGTGGCCTCCGGTGCGGAGTCCTCGCGGCGCGTGGTCGCGCCGACGGACTGGGAGTAGGACTCCAACTCGTCGGTGACGTCCTCCTCCGAGGCGTCCTCCACGGCGGCGTAGGAGCCGGTCTCCAGCTGGCGGGCGCGTTCCTCGGCGGTGTGGATGCCCATGAACGACCGGGTCTCGAAGTCCAGGTGGTCCAGCGCCAGCCGGCGGAAGACGTAGTCCATGATCGACTGGGCCATCCGGACGTCCGGGTCATCGGTCATGCCGGCCGGGTCGAACCGCAGGTTGGTGAACTTCTCGACATACGTCTCGAGCGGAACGCCGTACTGCAGGCCGACCGAGATGGCGATCGAGAAGGCGTCCATCATCCCGGCCAGGGTCGAACCCTGCTTGCCGAGTTTCAGGAACAGCTCGCCGAGCTTGCCGTCCTCGTAGGTGCCGGCGGTGAGGTAGCCCTCGGCGCCCGCGACCGCGAACGAGGTCGTCTCGCTCTTGCGACGCTTGGGCAGCCGGCGACGGACCGGGCGGTATTCGACGACCTTCTCCGGCTCCGCCTCCGCGGCCTTGGCCGACTTCTTGCCGTCGGACAGCGGCTGACCGACCTTGCAGTTGTCGCGGTAGACCGCCAGCGCCTTCAGGCCGAGCTTCCAGCCCTCCAGGTGCACCTCGGCGATGTCCTCCACGGTGGCCGTCTCGGGCAGGTTGACGGTCTTGGAGATCGCGCCGGACAGGAACGGCTGGGTCGCGGCCATCATCCGCACGTGGCCCATCGGAGCGATGGCACGCTCACCCATCGCGCAGTCGAAGACCTCGTAGTGCTCGGGCTTGAGGCCGGGCGCGTCGATGACGTGACCGTGCTCGGCGATGTGCTCGACGATCGCTTCGATCTGCTCGGTCTGGTAACCCAGCTTCTTCAGCGCCCGCGGGATCGTCTGGTTGACGATCTGCATGGAGCCGCCGCCGACCAGCTTCTTGAACTTGACCAGCGAGAAGTCCGGCTCGATGCCCGTCGTGTCGCAGTCCATCATGAAGCCGATGGTGCCGGTCGGTGCGAGCACCGAGGCCTGGGCGTTGCGGTAGCCGTGCTGCGCACCCAGCTCGACGACGTCGGCCCACGCCTTGGTCGCATAACGGTGGACCTCCGAGTCCATCGCGTCGAGGGTGCGGACCGCGTCGTTGGCAGCCTGGTGCTTGCGCATGACCCGCTGGTGCGCCTCGGCGTTGCGCGCGTAGCCGTGGTAGGGACCGACAATCGCAGCGAGCTCGGCGGAGCGCTTGTACGACGCGCCGGTGAGCAGCGACGTGATCGCTGCCGCGAGCGACCGGCCGCCCTCGGAGTCGTACCCGTGGCCGGTGGCCATCAGCAGCGCGCCGAGGTTGGCGTAGCCGATGCCCAGCTGGCGGTAGTCACGCGTCGTCTGACCGATCGACTCGGTCGGGAAGTCGGCGAAGCAGATCGAGATGTCCATCGCGGTGATGACCAACTCGGCGACTGATCGGAAGGTGGCGGCGTCGAAGGTGTCGTCCTCACGCAGGAACTTCAGCAGGTTGAGGCTCGCCAGGTTGCAGGAGCTGTTGTCCAGCGACATGTATTCGGAGCACGGGTTGGACGCCGTGATGCGGCCGGTCTCCGGGTTGGTGTGCCAGGCGTTGATGGTGTCGTCGTACTGCAGGCCGGGGTCGGCGCACTCCCAGGCGGCCTTGTTGATCTTGTCGAAGAGGCTGCGGGCGTCGATCTCCTCGATGACCTCACCCGTATTGCGGGCGCGCAGCCCGAACGAGGTGCCCTCCTCGACCGCGCGCATGAACTCGTCGGTGACCCGGACCGAGTTGTTGGCGTTCTGGTATTGGACCGAGGTGATGTCCTTGCCGCCGAGATCCATGTCGAAGCCGGCGTCACGCAGCGCGCGGATCTTGTCCTCCTCGCGCGCCTTGGTCTCGACGAACTCCTCGATGTCGGGGTGGTCGACGTCCAGCACGACCATCTTGGCCGCGCGACGGGTGGCGCCGCCGGACTTGATGGTGCCTGCGGACGCGTCCGCACCGCGCATGAACGACACCGGCCCGGAGGCGGTGCCACCGGAGGACAGCAGCTCCTTGGAGGAGCGGATGCGGGAGAGGTTGAGGCCGGCACCGGAGCCGCCCTTGAAGATGAAGCCCTCTTCCTTGTACCAGTTGAGGATCGAGTCCATGGAGTCGTCGACCGAGAGGATGAAGCACGCTGACACCTGTTGCGGCGACTTGGTGCCCACGTTGAACCAGACCGGGGAGTTGAAGCTGAACACCTGGTGCAGCAGGGACCAGGTCAGCTCGTGCTCGAAGATCTCGGCGTCGTCGTCGGTCGCGAAGTAGCCGTGTTCCTTGCCGGCGCGCACATAGGTGAGCACGACCCGGTCGATGAGCTGCTTGAGGCTGCTCTCCCGCTGTGGCGTGCCGACCGCGCCACGGAAGTATTTGGTGGTGACGATGGTGGAGGCATTGAGCGACCAGCTGTCGGGGAACTCCACACCGCGCTGCTCGAAGATCGTCTCGCCGGTCTTCCAGTTCTGCTGGACGACATCGCGCCGCTCCCAGGTGACCTCGTCATAGGGGTGCACCCCGGGCGTGGTGAAGATGCGCTCGACGGTCAGGCCCTTGCGCGCGCCGCTGCCGCGTCGCGCCTTCGAGCCCGCGTCTGCCGTGTCGGTCATGTCCAACTTCCTTTCCCGCCCGAAGGCGGTCGACTGTGCTGCGGGATGTGTTGTTGCTGTGTGGTGAGTGGTGTTGCCGTGGTGCTGCGGACTGACGTGGAACGTGCCTCAGTCGCCGGCGGGTTCGCGGCCCGCGGCGTGATCTGGCTCCACGCCCGTCGCCGGACGTTCGGCACGCAGCAGCGCGATGGCGGCCTCGAAGTCCTCGAGGTCGTCGAAGGCCTGGTAGACCGAGGCGAAACGCAGATAGGCGACCTCGTCCAGGCTGCGCAGCGGGCCGAGGATCGCCAGACCCACGTCGTGCGCGTCGATCTCGGCCGCCCCCTGGGCGCGGATCGACTCCTCGACCTCCTGCGCGAGCAGCGCGAGTTGGTCCTCGCTGACCGGGCGGCCCTGGCATGCCTTGCGCACACCGACCAAAACCTTCTGGCGGCTGAACGGCTCGCTGGCACCCGAGCGCTTGACGACGGTGAGGCTCGCAGTCTCGGTCGTCGAGAAGCGCTTACCGCAGTCGGGACACTGCCGGCGACGCTTGATGCAGGTGCCGTCCTCGCTCGTGCGACTGTCGACGACGCGACTGTCGTCATGACGGCAGAACGGACAATGCACGGTCGACTCCTCTCCCGGGAACGCCGCCCACGATGCGCCGCCACGGACCCGCACCCTGTGGACGAAGCTGTGGGTGAACGGTGGACGATCTGGGGACAACGCGCTCTGGCATGTGGACTAGATGTGGACGAATCCCATCGGTGTAACTACTAGATATAGGGATCTTAGGCCGGTCCCACCACAAGTGCAAGAGCCGTCCGCCATGCCGCGAAACGCCCTGGTCAGGCGCCTGGAACCCGCGCGTCACGTCCCTCACCGGGGCGGCGCACGGACACCGCTGCAATCACTCAGCGCGGCAACCGCAGCTGCTGTCCGGCCACCACCTGCAGGCCGTTGAGGTCGTTGGCCAGGGCCACCTTGGTGACCGCGTCGGCGACCGGCATCGACGGGTAGGCGCGGTGCGCCACCTCGGACAGCGTCTCGCCGTCGTGGACGGTGACGGTGTGCGTCACCGGCGCGGAGGTGGTGGCCCAGGCGCGGGCCGCCGCTCCCCCGCCCACCAGCATGACCACAGCGACGAGCGCCACCAGCAACCGGCGACCGCGGGCCGTCAACCGCAGCCCGCTTGCGCCATCCGCCGCGTCGACACGGACGCCGACCCGCTCGCCACCGCCGCTGGCCGCCTGGCCGGTCGGAACCACCCGCAGGTGCCGACGACGCCCACGGCCCTCGGGGACCTCGGGGGGCTCGGGGGCTCGATCGGCCGGCGGGTCGACCATGACGTCCCACGGTGCCACTGCACTCATCTCTTCCTCCTGAAACCTCGGCGCGACCGGATGCGCACCGTCCCTGCGACGGACCTGGCCCGAACAAGCGTGCGATCGGACACCTGTCGGATGTATAGCACGGACGTTCGACATCGTCGAGACACGCGTCGTACAGATGTTTGGAAACTGTGTCCGAAACCCATACGCTGTTTTCACGAAGCCAAGGCAAGCACCGAGCACCGACAGCCGGCGCCGATCCAGCTCCACATCCAGCACCCACTCACCGCACGGACCACGGTCCGCACGGACGCTCGCCGGCCGCTTCGAGCGAACTGTTCGCCGAGGAGGAGATGACAGCGATGGCACAGGTGCACGAACTTCCCGATCGCGCCGGAGAGAGCCTGACCACCAGGCAGCGCAAGGTGCTGCAGGTGATCCGCAATTCCGTGGACCGGCGCGGCTACCCGCCGAGCCTGCGCGAGATCGGGGACGCGGTCGGCCTGACCAGTCCCAGCTCGGTGGCGCACCAATTGACGATGTTGGAGCGCAAGGGTTACCTGCGCCGCGACCCCAACCGCCCCCGAGCCATGGAGGTCATCGACCCGGACGGCACCGACACCCGCGGCTACCGCGGCGGCTCGAGCGTACGCAGCGCCGAGGAGTCGGGCGTCGACGAGACCGGGCTGGGCGACGCACGACCCGAGGCGTCATACATCCCCGTCGTGGGGCGGATCGCTGCGGGCGGTCCGATCCTCGCCGAGGAGGTCGTGGAAGACGTCTTCCCGCTGCCCAAGCAGATCGTGGGCGAAGGTGACCTCTTCCTGTTGAAGGTCGTCGGCGACTCGATGGTCGATGCGGCGATCTGCGACGGCGACTGGGTCGTGGTGCGCCAGCAGCCCACGGCGACCAACGGCGACATCGTGGCGGCGATGCTCGACAACGAGGCGACGGTCAAGACGTTCAAGCGCACCCGGGGCAAGGTGTGGCTGATGCCGCACAACGACGCCTACGACCCGATCGACGGTGACGATGCGACGATCCTGGGCAAGGTCACCGCGGTCCTGCGCCGGGTCTAGACCACCCCACCACGTTTCTCCCCCGCTGCGTTCCTCCGCATACGTCGCGGCGGCCCCCGATCTTCGTGTGAGGCGTGGATCGGAACAGCTCAGCCGGTCAGCGCGGCGGCGAGCGCCGTCAACGTCTCACCCAGCGGTGCATCGACGCGCACCGACACCTCCTCGTCGGTCGCGCGCGTCCAGCCATGGGTGACCACGGCGACCGGGATGCGCTCCCGGACGGCGCGGCGGATGAATCGATAGCCCGACATCACGGCCAGGGACGAGCCGAGCACCAGGACCGCACGTGCCGCGTGGACCTGCGCGAAGCAACGCTCCACCAGAGGCTTGGGCACGGATTCGCCGAACATCACCACGTCGGGTTTCAGCAGGTCCGAACCGCAGACGACGCAATGCACCAGTCGGAATCCGCCGATCAGTGACTCGGCGATCGCCACGTCCCCATCGGGTCGCAACGGACCGTCCGCCGACCGGTCGAAGTCGGGGTTGGCCAACTGCAGCCAGGCGTCGACCGTCGAGCGTTCGTAGCGTTCGCCGCAGTGCACGCAGACCACGTGCGTCAGGCTGCCGTGCAACTCGACCACGTTCCGGGCACCGGCCGCCTGGTGCAGTCCGTCCACGTTCTGGGTGATCACCGGACCGACCAATCCGGCGTGTTGCAGCGCGGCCACGGCACGATGGCCGTCGTTGGGCTCGGCCGCCGCGAAACGCGGCCAGCCGACATACGAACGGGCCCAGTAACGCCGCCGCGCGGCGGGGCTGGCGAGCAGTTCCTGAGCCGTCATCGGCTGGAAACGGCGCTTGCCGTCAGCGCCCCGGTAATCGGGGATCCCCGAGTCGGTGGACAGCCCCGCGCCGGTCAGCGCCAGCACCCCACCGCCGGCGACCAACTCGGCCAGGGCTGTCAGGTCGGTTGTCAGATCGCGGGCCACCACAACGGCAAAGCTCTCACATCGGTTCAACTACCCGCGATCGCGGCACTCGTGGCAGCGGTGGTGGCAGCGATCAGGGCAGCGTTCGTGGCCGCCTGTGCACTCTTGATCGCCGCCGCCGCCGCGCCCGCGGTCCAGTCCTGCTCGCCCACCGCCTTGGCACGTCTGGTCAGCTCCCGCCCTGAGACGCCGAACTGCCGGGCGTCATACACCTTGGTCACCGCGTCGGCGGCGCCGAGGAGTGCGACCGTGGACCCGGTGTGCAGATCCGGCCGGGCGGTGCCGGCGAGGACGCGTCCGGCGGCGTCCAGCAGGGTCGCGCGAGCAGCCAGGTCGACGACCGGATGCTTCTCGGGGCGCAGGAACCCTCCCGGCTGGTGCCGGACCGCGCCGTCGGCGACCAGCCGGTGGTAGACGCGGTCGGCCATCCCCTTGGCCAGCGCGGGCAGTGCGCGTTCCGGTTTCTTGCCCGCCTTCTGCACGAACACGGCCAGCGCGTGATCGAGCAGGGGGTCGCCCCCGGGCCGGCCATCGATGACCACGAGCCGGCCGCCCTGCACCGCAACCCGCTCGTATGCCGCCAGCTCGCACAGCACCGCCCCGGAGAGTGCCAGATCGAGTGGAGCGTGTCCGGTCAGCCGGCCACCCTCGGGGCTGGTCGCCATGAGCAGAAGTTCCGCACAGATCAGCATTCACCGACAGTACGTCGCACACGCTCGCCACAGATCCATCCGCGGACGGACAAACTCCGTCGCAAGGATTAGCAATCACGGAAAATTCGTCCCTGTGGATAACCCGCTGTTATCCTCGTGATCATGATCGATGCGGCGGGACTCAGGGTCATCAAGGCCATCAGCGACCACGGCAGCTTCACCGCCGCGGCCGCCTCGCTGGGCTATTCACAGCCGGCCATCTCGCAGATGGTCCGTCGCCTCGAGGACCGCACCGGCACCGTCCTGGTCGAGCGGCTGGGTCGCAGTGTGCGGCTCACCGAGGCGGGCCAGGTGCTGGCGCGGCACGCCAGCCCGGTGCTGGCAGCACTGGATGCTGCCGAGTCGGAGGTGGCGGCGATCGCGGGCCTGCGGGCGGGCCGCGTGCGGTTGATGGCCTTTCCCTCCTCCTCCTCGACGCTGGTGCCGCGAGCGCTGGCGCTGGTCAAGCAACGGTTCCCCGACGTGCAGGTGAGTTTCACCGAGGCCGAGCCGCCCGAATCCCTGGCCGCGCTCCGCTCCGGGGAGTGCGACGTGGCGGTGGCGTTCGCCTATGAGGGCACCGACCTGGCACGCGGCGAGGAGGACATCGACTCCTTCGTCACCCGCAAACTGCTCGACGACGAGGTGCGGCTCGCGCTGCCGCTGGACCACCCGAAGGCGAAGTCCCGGAAGGTCAAGCTCGCCGACCTGGCGAGTGAGCCCTGGATCGCCGGCTGCCCGCGCTGTCGTGGCCACCTGTTGTCATTGGCCGAGCGGGCCGGATTCAATCCCGACGTCGCGTTCGAGACCGAGGACTACGTCGCCGTGCTCGGGCTGGTCTCCGAGGGCCTCGGGGTCGCGCTGGTGCCGGACCTGATCCGCCGCTCCGCCGGCAATCCGGGTGTCGTCACGGTGCCGATGGATCCGGCGTCACGCCGGGCGGTGTATGCCGTCACCACGCCGGACCTGCAACGCGTGCCTGCGGTGTCGGCCACCCTGGACGCCCTGTGCGAGGCAGCGCGGTCCAAGAACGTCTGCTCCTGAGCACCGGGTGGCTCGTCAGGGCCGGGCGACCAGCGGCACACCGTCGCGCGCGACGATCGCCACGTCCCCGCCCCGGTCCGTGCGCTCGACCGTCGAGCCGCTGTCGCGCAACAGGTCGAGCGTGCGCGGCGCAGGATGGCCGTAGTCGTTGTGTGCTCCCACACTGATCACCGCGATGGGCGCGCGCACCGCGCGCTCGAGGTCGGCGTCCTGGTTGGCCGATCCATGGTGTGGGACCTTGAACACGTCGATCGGCGGCGCCGCCGGCAGCCGGCGCAACTGCGCCAGGATGAGGGCGGCGGCCTCCCGCTCGATGTCACCGGTCATCAGCAGGCGCAGACCTCGCGTGCGCACGTCGAGCACGATGCTGGCGTTGTTCTGCACCGAACCAGCGCGGATCACGCGGGTCGGGCCGAGAACGAGCGCGTGGACGGCGCCGATGTCCAACACGTCGCCGGTGGCCAGTGACTGCACCGCCAGCTGATGCTGCGCGGCCACCGCACGCACCAGTGGCTCCTCGCTCGCCTCCTCATCACCGCCGGAGGGCGCCAACGAGGAGACCGGCGTGGCGTAGAGCGCGTGCACCGAACGCCCGTCGAAGACGGCCGACAGCCCGCCGACATGGTCGGCGTGGAAGTGGGTGAGGACGACCGCGTCGATGACACGGACCTGCAGCCGGTCCAGGCACTGATCCATCGCGGCCGGTTCGGGGCCGGTGTCCACGACCACCGCATGCCCTGGGCCGGCGGCCAGCACCCCGCCGTCGCCCTGCCCGACATCGCACGCGACGTAGACCCAGCCCGGGGGCGGCCAACCGTTGATCGGCGTCGGCGCCCACGCCGCTGCTGCCAGGACGGCTCCGGCGCCGGCCAGATAGGGCCGCACCCACAGCGTGCGCAACAGCCACGTGCCGGTGCAGAGCGCCACGAGCGTCAGCGCCGCCAGCAACACCGCACCGCCGGCGCCGCCCAGCCACGGCACCGTGCCGAGCGGCACGCGGGCACAGCTGTGCGCGATCCAGGCGATGCCCTGCGTCGGCGCAGCGGCCAGCCAGGCCGGAAGACGGGCCAGCTCGACGCTGACCGGTGCGACCAGCACGGTGAGCACGCCGCACATCGTCGCCGGTGCCACCAACGGTGCAGCCAACACATTGGCCGGTATGCCGATCAAGCTCACCGACCCCTGCAGCAGCACGATCACCGGTGCGCACATCGCCTGGGCGGCCATCGGTATGGCGATCGCCTCCGCCAACGGCGACAACGGCCGCGGCAGGAACCGCCCGATCCGGTCCGCCCACGGCCGAGCGAAGAAGAGCAGCCCGGCCGTCGCCAGCGTCGACAGCGCGAAGCCGTAGGACGCGGCGAGCCATGGATCGATCACCAACAGCAGCAGCACCGCGGCCGCGAGCACCGGAGCACCCGCCGCGCGGCGGGACAGCGACATACCGACCAGGCCGACGACGCCCATCACAGCCGCCCGGATCACCGAGGGCTCGGGTCGGCAGAGCAGCACGAACATCCCCAATGCCAGCGCCGCCACCACCAACCGCCATCGGCCGCGGATGCGCAGCCACCCGGCGACCCACATGGTCGCCAGCAACACCATGGTCACGTTGGACCCGGACACGGCATTGAGGTGCGTCATCCCGGTGGCGCGCATGTCGTCGTTCAGCTCGGCCGGCAGCCGGGAGGTGTCCCCCATCACCAGCGCGGGCACGAGTCCGCGCGGGTCGGTGGGCAGCCCGTCGGTGGCGGCGCGGGTGTCACCGCGCAGCGCTTCGACGGCACGGAAGAGCGGACCGGCGTCGCCGATCACCTGTGGCGGTCCTCGTGCGGCGAGCACTGCCGCCACGTCCTCGCCGCGGTCCGCCGGTGCCAGACGTCCCCGGACGGCGACCCGCTCGTGCCAATGCACCCCTAGCCAGCGTTCGTCACCGAGCACCAGGACCGGTGTGTGCGGAGTGCTGCGCAGCCCGCGGCCGATGACCTGGCGGACCGAGAGCTTGGTGATCACCAGGCTCTGGTGACCGCGCAGGCCGGCGCCGACGGGACGCGGATCGGAGGTGACGACCGCCTCGACGCGGACGGTGGCGCGCTGTGCGGCGAGCTGATCGACGGTGCCGGCCTGCCGGGTCAGCAGGTGACCGGCGGTGGACCCGCCGACGAGGGCCACCGCCACACCGGCGAGGGCCACGGTGTCCAGCACCCGGCCCCTCCGGTCGATGTGCTCCACGCCGGGCGTGGAAACAGCGACGATCCTCGTGATGCCGGTCGTGCGGCCGGCGGCCCGCCGGCCACTGCGGACCAACAGCGACACGGCCAGTAGGGCACCGGCGAGCGCGAGACCGATGCAGGCGGGCGCAGGCAGCCGCAGCGCGACGAGGGTCACCGGCCAGCCGACGGCGGCAGCGGTGAACAATCGCAGGTCGAGTGCGTGACCGGCGCCGGCCGGGCGCTCCGGCGGGCGGCGCAACCGCTCCACCAGGTCCGTCAGCACGAACACCGCCTCAGCCGACGGTGACCAGGGGACGCAGCTGGGCCAGTGTCTTGTCGCCGATGCCGCTGACCTCGCCGAGCTCGTCGACGGTGCTGAAGCGGCCGTTCTCGGTGCGCCACTGCAGGATGCGCTGCGCTGTCACCGGCCCCACGCCGGGAAGGTCCTCGAGCGCCGCCTCGTCGGCGGTGTTGAGGTCCACCGGTGCCCCTGGCCCGGCAGCCGAACCGCCCGTGCCGGCCGCACCCGCGCCGCTGCCCGAACCGGCAGCCGCCGGCGGCCCCGGCGGCGGGGTCGGATGCTCCCCCGGCCTGGGGACCTGGATCTGCTCGCCGTCGGCAACCACCCGCGCCAGGTTGATGGCCGACAGGTCGGCGCCCCGCAGCGCACCGCCGGCTGCGGACACGGCATCCTGCACCCGCGACCCGGCTTTGATGTGCACCACACCCGGCGTGCGGACCTGACCGACGACCTGCACGACCAGAGTGCTCGGCGGGGCGCTGCCGGACGTCCCGACGGCACCGAATCCGTTGCGGGCGGCGGGACCGATGGGGGCGGCCGGTGCCGCCGTGCCGGACACCTCAGTGCCGGCCGGCGAGGAGGCCGAGCGTGCCGAGGTGGCCGGGTGGGGTTGCGCGGCGGCTCGCGCCCACAGCACGCGCCCACCGAAGACCAGGGCCGCGACCGCGACCAGGATCAGTGCACCGATGACCGCCAGCCGGCTCGGTGCCACCTGCGCACCGATGAGCGGCTCCGGCGGACGCAGCAACGGCTCCCGTGGCCGCAACTCCTCCGCACCACTCGCACCGGCGGCATGCCGGCCGCGCCGGGCGTGCTCACCGCGCTCGGCCCGACGCGTGGCAGCGACGCGACGAGGAAGTTCGGCCACGCGGGAGCGCGGCTCGTCGACGACCGAGTCCTCGGTCGGCACCCACCCGGGTGCGCGGCGTACCGCCTCCAGCTCCTCGAGCACCGCCGCCAACCGGTCGGGCGTGCCTTCCTCCCCACGTGAGCGTGCCATGTGCGGAACAGTAGGCTCGACAAGCGGGTTCGCGCCGACGGCGAGGTGACGGCCTGTGGACAACCCCACCTGCCGAGCCGGGTTGTGGATGATGGGTGGTCCGACGCGGTCAGTCGGACGATCCGACGATCCGGGTCCGTCCGGTGAACCGCGGAGTCACCGCGACCGCCAGGGTGCCCGGCCCGACGTGTGCGCCCACCGCCGCACCCAGCTCGACGAGCAGCATCCGGCGCGCCTGCGGCAACCGCTCGGCCAGCTGTTCGATCAGGGTCTCGGCGCGTGCCCGGGAATCCAGATGGTGCACCGCGACGTCGACCCCGTCGAGATCGTCGTGCTCGTGCAGCACCTCGACCGCTTCGACCGCGTGCTGCACCAGTCGGCCCAGCGCCTTGGTCGTCGTGCGGACCCGCTCCAGCGGCTCGATGTGCCCCTTCGACACCGTCAGCAACGGTTTGATGGCCAACGCGGAGCCCATCAGCGCCGACGCACGGCCGATGCGGCCGCCGCGGCGCAGGTGCTCGAGCGTGTCGACGTAGAACACCGTCGTCGACGCCGCTGTATGACGCCGTGCCGCCGTCGCGACCTCCGCGGCTGCGGCACCGGACGCCGCTGTCTCGGCCGCTGCGATGACGCCGAAACCCATTGCCATTCCGATGGATTCGCTGTCGATAACGGTCACCGGCACGGGCGCGTCACGGGCGGCCAGCTGCGCCGAGGAGAGCGTCGCCGACATCTGGGCGGACACGTGCACCGACACGATCGCGTCGTGCCCGGCGTCGGCCAGGGCGGCATACAGCTGCGTGAAGACAGCCGGCGACGGGCGGGACGTCGACACCGGGACGAAGTCGCGCAGCGCCTGCGCGACCTCGTCCGCCGCGACGCCGCGACCCTCGTCGTAGGAGACACCGCCGATGGCCAAGCGCATCGGCACCACGGAGATGCCATGTGCGGCGGCCACCCCCGACGGCAGGTACGCCGTCGAGTCGGTCACCACCGCCACAGTCATGACGACTAACCGACCACCAGGTTGACCAGCTTCGGCGCCCGCACGATCACCTTGCGGATCTGCTTGTCGCCCACCGCCGCCGCGATCTTCTCGCTCTCGCGGGCCAACGCTTCCAGGTCCGCCTCGCTGATCCCGGGCGGCACCTGCAGGCGGTCACGGACCTTGCCCTGCACCTGCACGACACAGGTGACGGTCTCGTCGACCAGGAGTGCCTCGTCGGCGGACGGGAATGCCTCGAACGCCAGCGACTCCGCGTGGCCGAGCCGGGACCACAACTCCTCGGCGATGTGCGGTGCGATCGGTGCGGTCATCAGGACCAGTTGTTCGACCACCGTGCGCGGTGCGCCGGCGTCGCCGGCTGCCTTGGTGAGCACGTTGTTCAACTCGATCAGCTTGGCGATCGCGGTGTTGAACTGCAGCGCCTGATAGTCCTTGGCGACACCGTCCGCGGCCTTGGCCAGCGCGCGGCCCAGCTCCTGGCTCGGTGCGGCGTCGGTGACCCGTAGCGCGCCGGTCTCCTCGTCGATCACGTTGCGCCACAGGCGCTGCAGGAAACGCTGGGCGCCGACGACGGCGCGGGTCTCCCACACCCGGGACTGGTCCAGCGGACCCATCGACATCTCGTAGACGCGGAAGGTGTCGGCACCGAACGCGGCGCACATCTCGTCGGGGGTCACCACGTTCTTCAGCGACTTGCCCATCTTGCCGAACTCGCGGGTGACCGACTGGCCCTGCCAGCTGAACGTCATCTGATCACCCTCGCCGTGCTCCTCGACCTCGGCGGCCGGCACCGGCTGGCCGCGGTGGTCGCGATAGGCGAACGCCTGCACATAACCCTGATTGAACAGCCGGCGGAACGGCTCCTCGGAGGACACGTAGCCCAGGTCGAACAACACCTTGTGCCAGAAGCGGGAGTAGAGCAGGTGCAGCACCGCATGCTCCACGCCACCGACGTAGAGGTCCACGCCGCCGGTGTCGCCCGAGGTGTCGTTCGGGCCCATCCAGTACTTCTCGCACTCGGCATCCACGAAGCGCTGCCCGTTGGCCGGGTCGGTGTAGCGAATCTCATACCAGCACGAACCCGCCCAGTTGGGCATGGTGTTGGTCTCGCGCCGGTAGGTGCGCGGCCCGTCGCCCAGGTCCAGCTCGACCTCGACCCAGTCGGTCGCGCGGTCCAGCGGCGACTCCGGCATCGACTCGGCGTCGTCGGGTGCGTACGTCTTCGGCGAGTAGTCCGCCACCTCGGGCAGCTCGACCGGCAGCATCGTCTCGGGCAGCGCGTGCGCCACACCGTCCTCGTCGTAGACGATCGGGAACGGCTCGCCCCAGTAGCGCTGCCGGCTGAACAGCCAGTCGCGCAGTTTGTAGGTGATCGTGCCGCGGCCCGCGCCGCGCTGCTCCAGGAAGTCGATGACGATCTGCTTGGCCTCGTTGATCTCCTTGCCGTCCAACGAGATCCACTCGTTCGCGGAATTGATCTTGGCGCCATGGCCGGTGTATGCCGTGTCCTCGTCGTGTCCCTGCGCGGGCTGCACGGTGCGCACGTAGGGCAGGTGGTACTTCTTGGCGAAGTCCCAGTCACGGGCGTCCTCGGCCGGGACCGCCATGACCGCACCGGTCCCGTATCCCATCAGCACGTAGTCGGCGATGAAGACCGGAATGCGTTGACCCGTCACCGGATTGGTCGCGAAGGATCCGGTGAAGACACCGGTCTTGGCCTTGGCGTCCTCGGTCTGCCGCTCCAACTCTGTCTTGCGCGACGCCGCCCGCCGGTATGCCGTCACCGCCTCGGCCGGGGTCTCCGCGCCACCGGTCCACGAGTCGTGAGTGCCTTCCGGCCACGCGTCGGTGGTCAGCGCCTCGACCAGGGGATGCTCCGGCGCCAGCACCATGAAGGTCGTGCCGAAGATCGTGTCCGGCCGAGTGGTGAACACCTCGATGGACTCGTCCACCCCTTCGACCGCGAATTCGACTGCTGCGCCGGAGGATCGGCCGATCCAGTTGCGCTGCATCGACTTGACCGACTCCGGCCAGTCCAGCCGGTCCAGGTCGTCGACCAGCCGATCGGCATACGCGGTGATGCGCATCATCCACTGGGGCAGGTTGCGCTGGAAGACCGGCATGTCGCCGCGCTCGGTCAGTCCCTCGTTGGTGACCTCTTCGTTGGCCACGACGGTGCCCAGCCCGGGCGCCCAGTTGACCGGCACTTCCTTCTTGTAGGCCAGTCGGCGGTTGTCGACGGCGTCGCGCCGCTCGGGCTCGGACAGCTGCGCCCAGGGCCGGCCGTCCGGAGTGGACACCTCGCCGGTCTCGAAGGCAGCGACGAGCTCGTCGATGGGCCGTGCCTTGCCGGTGCGCTCGTCGTACCAGGCGTTGTAGATCCGCAGGAAGATCCACTGGGTCCACTTGTAGAAATCGGGGTCGATCGTGGCGAACGCCCGCCGCTTGTCATGGGACAGCCCCAGCTGCCGCAACTGCCGGGTGTAGGTCTGGATGTTGTCCTCGGTGGTCTTGCGCGGGTGCTGGCCGGTCTGCACGGCATACTGCTCGGCCGGCAGTCCGAACGCGTCGAAGCCCATGGTGTAGAGGACGTTCTTGCCGGACATGCGCTGATAGCGCGCGTAGACATCGGTGGCGATGAAGCCCAGCGGGTGGCCGACGTGCAGGCCTGCGCCGCTCGGGTAGGGAAACATGTCCTGCAGGAAGTACTTCGGGCGGCCGTGGATCGCGGCGCGGTCCGCCCACGGTCCGGCAGGGTTCGGCGCGTGGAAGGTGCCCTGCTCCTCCCAGCGGTCCTGCCAGGTGCGTTCGATGTCGTTCGCCAGGGCGGCGGAGTAACGGTGTGCGGGCTGCTCGTCATTCATCGTCGTTCTCGTCCTTTACAAGTGAGCAAGTGGCGTGCGCGTCGGACTCGCGCTGCGGTGTCCTGAACCCAAGGAAAAGACCCCTCAGCACAGGGAGGGGTCAGCCGCGCCGAAGTCCGCCTAGCGTCGACGCGGCCCGCTAAGAAGAAGCAACTGCCGCACGAGGGACAGGTTACCGCAGCGCCTGGAGCCCACGACGAAGGTCCGGTGCCGCCGTAGGGCAGCACCGGACCTTCGGGTGACGCGGGGTTTGTTCAGGCCTCGAGGTTGTTGACGGCCTTGGCCAGCGCCGCCTTCTTGTTGGCGGCCTGGTTCTTGTGAATGACGCCCTTGCTCACGGCCTTGTCCAGCTTCTTGGACGCGGTCGCCAGCATCTCGGTGGCCTTGGCCTTGTCGCCCGCCGCGACGGCGGCGCGGGTGTGCCGGATCCACGTGCGCAGCTCCGACTTGTAGGCACGGTTGCGCTCAGTGCGGATCGCGTTGGTCTTGATCCGCTTCATCTGCGACTTGATGTTTGCCACGTGTAGTACTTCCTTGGTCGAAACGATGTGTTGTCAATGAGGGTTGACGGACGCGGCGACGGATGGGGCGTGGGGACACCCGGGCGATGTCGTCGCGCCGGTACTGCGTGCATGCGCGCACGACCAGAGCGCGCACGCAAGAGCCAAAGTTACCAGCGGCGCGTGATTCCGCCCAAATCGCGTCTGGCTCTACTCCTCGCAGCTCGGCCGGAGCCTTCCAAATTCACTGATGTCGCTCGGTCGCGATGGTGATGATCGCCCGCTCGAGGGCATAGACGGGGTCGCGGCCGCCGCCCTTGACCTCGAAGTCCGCCGCCGCGACCGCCTGTATGGCGCGCCCGAGCCGATCGCCGTCCCAGCCTTGCGCGTCACGACGAGCGCGGTCGACCTGCCAGGGCGCCATACCCAGCTGTTTGGCCAGGGCGCCGGACGGCCCGCGGCCCGCGGTGGCCACCCGGGCGATCTGCCGCAACTGGCTGGCCAGCACTGCGACGATCGGCACCGGGTCGACCCCGGAGGCGAGCGCGTGCCGGGCCAGCCGCAGGGCCTCGGGCAGGTTGCCGCTGATCGCCGCGTCGGCCACTCGGAAGCCGGTGGCTTCGACCTTGCCGCCGTGATAGCGCTGGACCACCTCGGCGGTGACCACACCCTGGGTGTCGTCGACCAGTTGCTTGCAAGCCGATGCGAGCTCGCGCAGGTCCTTGCCGACCGCTTCCAGCAGCGCGCGCACCGCGTCGGGGGCTACCTTGCGGCCGGCGGCCCGGAACTCGCCGGTCACGAACGCGGACTTGTCGCGGTCGCTCTTGATGGCCGGCGCATCGATGACCCGCGCGCCGCCCTTCTTCAGCGCATCGAGTGCCTTCTTGCCCCGGACGCCGCCCTTGTGCTGCACGATCAGCGTTGCGTCGGCCGGCCCCATCGTGACCACGTCGACCACGTCGGCGATGAGCTCCTCACGGCCCTCGTCCAGGTCGCGCACCACGACGATCTTGCTGCCGCCGAAGAGGCTGGGACTGGTGTGCAGCTGCAGCTCTCCGGCCTCGTAACTCGCGGCCTCGAGGCGCACCACCTCGGCCTGCGGGTCGCTCTCGCGCAACAGGGCGATGGTGCTGCTGGCGGCACGCTCGGCCAGGATCTGCTCCGGTCCGGCGATCAGCACCAGCGGCGGGACGTCCGTCATACCGCTAACCGTAGAGTGTGCCTGGGACCGCCGATATCCCGTCCTGCGGTCTTCACCGCGTCGTGTGGCGACCGGGTCAGCCTTCCTCGCGCCGACCGCGTCGCTGCCCGCGGGGCACCACCATCGGTAGGCCGGTGCGCGGATCGGCGACCATGTCCGCGTCCAGCCCGAACACCTTCAGCAACAGCTCGGCGTCCAGCACCGCAGCCGGATCACCTTGTGCCACCACGCGTCCGCGATGCATGACGACCAGATGGTCGCTGAACCGCACCGCCAGGTTCAGGTCGTGCAGGACCATGGCGACGGTCGCTCCGCGCTCCCGGTTGAGCCGGCACACCAGGTCCAGGACGTCGACCTGGTGCGCCAGGTCGAGGTAGGTCGTCGGCTCGTCGAGCAGCACCAGGTCGGTGTGCTGCGCCAGGGTCATCGCGATCCAGACCCGCTGCCGCTGACCGCCGGAGAGGGCGTCGACCGGCCGGTCCGCCAGCTCCAGGATGCCGGTCCAGCGCATCGCATCGGTGACGATGTCCTCGTCGCCGTGCGACCACTGCTGGAACCACCGCTGATGCGGGTGCCGTCCGCGACCGACCAGGTCGCGGACGAGCAGTCCCTCCGGTGCGATCGGGCTCTGCGGCAGCAGCGCGAGCGTGCGGGCCAGCTGCTTGGCCGAGCGGGACCCGATCGGGTCGCCGTCCAGCATCACCTGTCCGGTGGTCGGCGTCAACAACCGCGAAAGTGTCCGCAGCAGAGTCGATTTCCCGCATCCGTTCGGCCCGATGATGGTCGTCACCTTGCCATCCGGGACCCGCAACGACACGTCGTGGACGACGGGCTCGTCGCCATACCCGACGGTGACGTTGTCTGCGCTCAACCGTGCCGCCGGGGCGGCGAGGCGGTCGGCCAGGGCGGCCGTGGATGTCTGGCTCATGTGTCCTGCCTTTGCGTGCGGATCAACAGGTGGATGAAGTACGGGGCGCCGATCAGCGAGGTGACCACGCCCACCGCCAGCGCGGTCAGCCACAGCCGGGTGATCACGTCGGCGGCCAGCACCAGCACCGCACCGGTCAGGGCGGAGGTGAGCAACGGCGGCCGCGAGGTGCCGGCCAGCCGCCGGGCGATCTGCGGGCACACGAACGCGACGAAGCCGATCGGACCGACCGCGGAGACGGCGACCGCGGCGAGGAGGACGGCGCACAGCAGTGTGATCGCCTGCGCCCGGGTGGTCCGTATGCCGAGAGCGCGGGCCGTGTCGTCGCCGAGTTCGACGATGTCGAGTGTGCTGCCCTGCCACAGCGCGACCGGTGCCGCCAGGGTCAGCACGGCCAGCAGCCAGAGGGCGTCGGTGCCGGTCACGCCGGCGAGCGACCCGGACAGCCACACCTGCGCCGACGCCGCGGTCTGCAGCCGCGCCGTCACCAGCAACCACGAGGTGCAGGCGGTCAGAGCGGCCGCGATGCCGATGCCGACCAGCACCAGCCGGCGACCGTCGAGGCCGCCGCGCCAGCCGGCGGCATACAGCAACGCAGTGGCCAGCAGCGCACCGCAGAAGGCCGCGAGCGGCAGTCCGAGGTCGGCCGAAACACCTGAAGCCACACCGGAATCGGCGGCCGCGAAGAGCACGATGTAACCCACGGCACCGGCTGCGGCACCGGCGTTGACGCCGATGACGTCCGGGCTGGCCAATGGGTTGCGGGCGATGGTCTGGATCAGTGCGCCGGACAATCCGAGCGCGAGCCCGGCGAGCAGCGCGACCGACGCTTCGGGGAGGCGGACGTCGCGCACGATGAACGCGTTGACGCCCGAGGTGTCACCGAGCAACGCACGCACCACGTCGCCGAACGGGATCCGCAGGTCGCCGTAGGCGAGGTCGACCACCAGCAGCGCCAGCACCAGCGCGTCGGTGACCGCTGCACACAGCGCTGCCCGGGGATGCAGCCGCCACGACGTGCGGCCGAGTCGTATGGCGGGGCGCAGCGGTGCCGCAACGGCGGCCGCACCCGTGATCGCTGATCTCATAGCTGCACCAACCGGGTCCGACGCACGAGCAGGACAAACGCCGGACCACCGACGAGCGCCATGACGATGCCGACCTGCACCTCTGCCCCACCGGCCATGACGCGCCCGAGGATGTCGGCCAGGCTCAGCACGATCGCGCCGATCAGGCCGGAGTACGGCACCACCCAGCGGTAGTCGGGACCGCACCAGAAGCGAGCGACGTGCGGGGCGACCAACCCGAGGAAGCCGATCGGTCCGCAGGCGGCGACCGCACCCCCGGTGAGCAGCATCACCGCGCAGACGCCGAGCAACTTGTGCAGGCCCGGCCGCACGCCGAGGGCCCGCGCCGCGTCGTCACCCAGCTGCAAGAGGTTGATCGCGGGCGTGCAGACGACCGTGAGGACCAGCCCCAGCACCAGGAACGGTGCCACTTGCCAGAACACCTCGATGCCGCGCCCACTCGCCGAGCCGACGACCCAGAAGCGGTACTGGTCCAGTGTCGAGACGTTCGCGGTGACGACGGAGGTGATGACCGCCGACGCGAGCGCGCTGACGGCGGCACCGGCGAGGACCAGGGTCAGCGGCGACGGGCCGCCCCGGACCGCGCTGATCGCGAACACCAGCCACGCGGTCACACCGGCGCCGAGCAGGGCGAACCAGGCGTAGGCCGCGGGCGAGTCGATGTGCAACCAGAAGATGGCCAGGACGACGGCGAGGGACGCACCTTCGGAGACGCCCAGCAGTCCCGGGTCCGCGAGCGGATTGCGGGACTGTCCTTGCATGAGCGCACCGGAGATGCCCAGTGCCAGCCCGACGGCCAACAGCAGAACGGTGCGCGGCAACCGTAGCTGGTGGATGATCGCGGCGGCCTGCGAGCTGTCGGGGTCGAAGAGCACCTGCAGGGTGCGGACCGGATTGATGGCCACGTTGCCGATCATCAGGCTGAGCAGGCCGCATCCCAGCAGCGCGATGGCCAGGATCGCGACGACGCGCCAGCTGCCGCTGCGCGCTGCGTGCGGCGACGGTGATATCGACGAATGTCCTTCATCGGCAAGCGTATTCGCTGTGCTGCGCCGTTCCAGCGTGGTCACATCAGTCCTGTCGGTTCGATGCCATCTCGACTATAGGTTAGCCTTCCCTAACCACGTCACTTCATCACGGTCAGGAGAACCATGCAACCGTCCCGTCGTCACGTCCTCGCCGGCAGCAGTGCCCTGGCGCTGACCGGCCTCAGTGCCCTGCTGTCCGCCTGCGGCAGCAGTTCTGGCGGCGCCGCGGCAGCCACCGCCGGCTCGCCCGGGGCGGCCGGCCGGCCGCAGGACGGGGCAGCGTTCCCGGTGACCGTGCAGCACAAATACGGCTCGACCACCATCACCGCGGCACCCCAGCGGGTGGTCTGCGTCGGCCTGCTGGAGCAGGACTCGCTGCTCGCACTCGGAGTCGTACCCGTGGCCGTGACCTCCTGGCTCGGCGCCGCGAAGGGTGAGATCTACCCCTGGGCGAAGCCGAAGCTGGGCGACGCACCCCTGCCCGAGGTGCTCGACAGTCAGAAGCTGAACATCGAGCAGATCGCGACCCTGCGGCCCGACCTCATCGTCGCCATCTACTCGGACCTCAAGCAGTCCGACTACGCCAAGCTGTCCAAGCTGGCGCCCACCATCGCCGCCCCGAAGGGCCACGTCGACTGGGGCACGCCGTGGGACGAGACCGCGCAGCTGATCGCCGACGCCCTCGGCAAGCACGACGAGGGCGCCCAGCTGGTCGCGTCCGTGAAAGGCGACCTCGCGGCGGCGAAGAAGTCACATCCGCAGTTCGTCGGGAAGACGGCGGTCGTCGCGACTCCCTACGCAGGTGCCTACATCTACGGGCCGTCCGACATCCGCTCCCAGGTGCAGCACGCACTCGGCTTCACCTTCCCGGCGAAGTTCGAGGACATCGGCGGCAAGACCTTCGGCGGGTCGATCAGCGCCGAGCGCACCAAGGAGATCGACTTCGACGTCGTCGTGTGGCTGGACAGCCCGGCGAACGTGAAGTCCAAGCTCGGCGGACTCTACGAGCAGACGAAGGCGTTCCGGGAGGGCCGGACCATCTACGTGCCGAGCGCGATCGGCGACAGCAAAAAGGCCAGCACCTACGCCTCGGCGTTCAGCATGGTGACCCCGCTGTCGATCCCGTGGGTGCTCAAGCGCTACGTGCCGCAACTCGCCGCGGCCGTGGACGGCAAGACCTCCACGAAGGTGGCGATCATCCACGAGTGACCTCGGTCGTATGCCGCCAAGGATCAGCCGATCTGCAGTTGCACCAGTCGGTTTCGCACTTCCTCCAATGGCCGGTCGAGGTGCTCGGCCAGCTCTTCGGGACCGAGCCCGAGGTCGGCGCCGTCGCGCAACTCCTCGTCGTCCTCGGCGGTCCAGCCGGGCACTGAAGGGGCCGGGTCCGGCGTCACCGGCTGCTGTGCACGATCGGGCTGCGGCGTGAGTTCATCCGGCACGTCGTGTGTCTCGTCGGCGGCCACCTCCTCGACCGCGTCGGCGGCCGTCGTCACAGCGGGTGTTTCCGCCACGGGCTGCGCGCCCGTGTCGTTCGCCGTCTCGTCGAGTCGACGCAATGCCTTGAGCACCAGCGCCCGATCGGTCGTCGGCCAGAAGGGCGGCAGTGACTTCTGCAGGAAGCCCGCATAGCGGGCGGTGATCATCCGGGTGTCGAGGAAGGCCACGACACCCCGGTCCGCGCTGCTGCGCACCAGCCGCCCGGCTCCCTGGGCGAGCCGGAGCGCGGCATGGGTGGCCGACACCGACATGAAGCCGTTGCCGCCGCGGCGGGCGATCTCCTGCGAACGTGCCGACGCCAGTGGGTCATCGGGGCGTGGGAACGGGATGCGGTCGATGATCACCAGCTGACAGGACGGCCCCGGCACGTCGACCCCCTGCCAGAGGGTCATGGTGCCGAACAGGCAGGTGCGGGGGTCGGCGGCGAACTGCGCCACCAGGGTGCGGATCTGATCGTCACCCTGGCAGAGCACGGGTATGTCGTCCCCGAGCCGGGTGCGCATCTCCTCGGCTGCCGCGCGAGCGGCGCGCGTGGAGGAGAAGAGTCCGAGCGTGCGGCCACCGGCGGACCGCACCAGCGTCTCGATCTCGTCCATGGCCGCGGGCGACATACCGTCGCGTCCGGGCGGCGGCAGTTGGGAGGCGACGTAGGCGATGGCCTGCCGCGGATAATCGAACGGTGACCCGACGTCGAGGCCGGTCCACTGCGGGCCGCCCTCGCCGCGCAGCCCGAGCGTGCCGGCGACGGAGTCGAAGGACCCGCCGAGTTCGAGGGTCGCCGAGGTCATGATGACCGTCCGGTCGCCGAAGACCTTGTCCCGCAACAGCATTGCGACGCTCATCGGGGCGACGCGCAGCACCGCCCCACGTCGCTGATCCTGCGACACCCAGACGACGTCGAGCTCGCGGCCCTCCAGGATGCGGTCGCAGTTGTCGAAGATCTCGTCGACCGCGGCACGCGCCACCTGGCGGGAGGCGTCATTGTCCGCCGGCGACGCAGGTTTGAGCTCACTCTGCACGGACCGGGCCGCATCACGCACCCGCGTGAGGGCGAGGGCGAGGTTGTCGGGAATCCCGAGCAACCGGCCCTCCTGCACGCCGTTGAGCAGCTCCTGCAGCAACTCCCCCGCCTCGCGCATGGTGGAGGCGTCGGCCATCCGGCCGCAGCGCCGGGCCGCGGTGGCGATCATCCCGCCGGTGACCTCGTCGGTGATGGTCGAGGTGACCCGGTCGACGAGCTCGTGGGCCTCGTCCACGACGAGCAGGTCGTGCTCGGGCAGCATCTGCCGGCCCTCGAAGGAATCGATCGCCATGAAGCTGTGGTTGGTGACGACGACGTCGACCTCCTTGGCCGCGGCGCGGGACCGCTCGACGAAACACTCCTGCACCATCGGGCACTTCGAGCCGAGACATTCCTCGGCGGAGACCGAGACCTGCCGCCAGGCACGCTCGCTGACTCCCGGCACCAGTTCGTCCCGCTCGCCGGTGTCGGTCTCCTGCGCCCACTCGCGCAGCCGCACGACCTCCTCACCGATCCGCCCCGCGGCCCGATCGACGTCCCCGACCTCGAGCAGGGAGTCCTCCTCCTCGGGGTAGCCGCCCTCGATCTTGTGCAGACACAGGTAGTTTCGCCGACCCTTCACCAGGCCGTAGGTCGGCCGTCGGCCCAGGATCGGGGCGAGTGCGTCGGCGATGCGGGGCAGGTCGCGGTCGACGATCTGGGCCTGCAGCGCCAGGGTGGCCGTGGCCACGATCGCCGGCCGATGCGTCTCGACAGCGTGCCGGATCGCCGGGACCAGATAGGCCAGCGACTTGCCGGTGCCGGTGCCGGCCTGCACCAGCAGGTGCGAACCGTCCCGCGCCGCCTGATCCACCGCGCGTGCCATCTGCTGCTGCCCCGGCCGGTCACTGCCACCGACCCCTCCGACGGCAGCGTGCATCAGGGCATCCAGATCGGCAGGCATCCCCACAGGGTAGGCCGTCGCTCCTTCCCCGGGCGCGCACCATCCACAGGCGGGTCGGTCAGGTGGCGGGCGCCGGGCCGCGGCAGATGAGGTAGGCGACCAGCGCAGTCCAGCCGGTCTGGTGGGTGGCGCCGAGACCGGAACCGTCGTCGCCGTCGAAGTACTCACTGAATGTCGGGTGCTGGTCCCACAGCGGCCCGCTCGGATACCACTTCGGCGTACCCGGCCGCCGCCCCGCGCCGTCCGGCCGGAAGAGCTGCACGAGGCGGTCGGTCAGGTCGGCGGTGATCTCCTGCAGGCTGTGCTCGTCACCCGAGCCGGTCGGATGCTCGACCCGCTCGCCGGGATAGGCCTCGGCATACGTCGCGAGCGCGTCCACCAGCAGGAAGTTGACCGGGAACCACACAGGCCCACGCCAGTTGGAGTTGCCGCCGAACAGGGCGCTGTCGGACTCGGCCGGGGTGTAGCCGACGCTGAAGTCCGCGCCGTCGACGTCGACGGTCAACGGCGTGCGGTATGCCGCCGACAACGACCGGATGCCGTGCAAGGAGAGGAATTCGCGCTCGTCGAGCATCCGGGCGAGCAGCAGCCCGCGGCGCTCGGGGGGCACCAGCGACAGCGTGATGCGGTGGTCGTCGTGGTGCTCGTGATGTGCCAGGACGTCGGCGAGGCCGGTGTCGCGACGCTCCAGCCAGTGCACCTCGCTGAGCAGGTCCGGCAGCTGCCGGGCGATGACCGGGTGCACGGACTCGACGGCGACCAGCGGCAACAACCCGACGAGAGAACGCACCGGCAGACGTTCACCGGTGCCGTCGGCCCGCACCACCGCGTCGTAGTAGAAGCCGTCCTGCTCGTCCCACAGCGAGATCCCGGTGCTGCCGAAGTCGGTCATCGCGCGGGCCAGCCGCAGGAAGTACTCGAAGAAAGTGCGCACCGACGCGCTCCAACTGCGTTCGTGCCGTGCCAGCTCGACCCCGATCCGCAGCATCGACAACGCGTAGAACGCCATCCAGCTCGTGGCGTCGGACTGCTCCAGCCGCATGCCGTCCGGTAGCGGCTTCGACCGGTCGAACGGACCGATGTTGTCCATCCCGAGGAACCCGCCCTCGAAGAGGTAGGAGTCGTCGGCGTCCTTGCGGTTGACCCACCAGGAGAAGTTCATCAACAGCTTGCTGTACACGCGGGCGAGAAACTCGTGATCGTCGTCGCCGGCCAGCGAATGGACCAGCCAGGCAGCCCAGGCGTGTACCGGCGGGTTGACGTCGTCGAAGTTCCACTCGTATGCCGGCAGTTGACCGTTCGGGTGCTGCGTCCACTCCCGCACCATCAGGTCGATCTGGTCCTTGGCGAACGCGGGGTCGATCAGCGCCAGCGGCACGGTGTGGAAGGCCAGGTCCCAGGAGGCGAACCAGGGATACTCCCACTCGTCGGGCATCGAGATGACGTCGGCCAGGTCCAGGTGCGTCCAGCCGGCGTTGCGCGCACCGCGCTGCCGGCGTTGCGGGGGCGGCGGCGGGCCGGCCGGGTCGCCCTGCAGCCATTCACCGACCGCGTAGCGGTAGAGCTGCTTCCCCCACAGCAGGCCGGCGAAGGCGCGGCGCGCGACGTGGGCATCCTGCTCGGTCGCACTCGCCGGTATGACGGTCGCGTAGAACTCGTCCGCCTCGGCGGCGCGGGCCCCCATGACGGCATCGAAATCGGCGAAGCCGCCGGCAGCGCCTCCGCCGAAGTATGCCGGCTCGGGGTCGGTGCCCTGCGCGGTGGCCGTCAGCCGCAACCGGACCGTCCGGGTCTCCCCCGGCCGGATGTCGTCCAGCTGCCACCAGAACGCCACCTTGGTGCCGTGGTCCGGACGCGTCGCCGACGGGTCGCCGTGCACGATCGCGCGGTCGATGCCGTTGGTGGGGCAGTCGGTGCGTGCTGCGGCACCCCAGAGCCCCATATTGTCGCTTTCGTTGTCGCAGAAGAGGATCCGGGCGCTCGCTGGTCGAGTAGCCGGAGCGCTAGCGGAGGCGTATCGAGACCGAGAGCCATCGGTGGCTTCGAGCCGGTAGGTGCCGAGCCAGGCGTGCTGCATCTCGACGGCGCCGTCGACCAGCCGCATCGACGGGGTGCGGTCGTCCCGTCCGAACGCCCAGGTGTTGCGGAACCATGCCTGCGGCACCAGGTGCAGGGCGGCCGCGTCGGGGCCATGGTTGGTGACGTCGATGCGCATCAGCAGGTCCGTCGGGGACGACTTCGCGTAGGTGACCGACACATCGAAGAACCGGTCGTCGGCGAGCACGCCGGTGTCGGTGAGTTCGAACTCCGGGTCGTTGCGGTTGCGCTGGGCATTGACCGTGCGCAGTTCGTCATACGGGAACGCGGCCTGCGGGTAACGGTAGAGCCAGCTCGCGTAGGAGTGCGTCGGCGTGGCGTCGGTCGGCCACCAGACCTCCTTGACGTCCTCGCCGTGGTTGCCCTGGGCGTTGGTCAGCCCGAAGAGGCGTTCCTTGAGCCGGTCGTCCTTGCCGTTCCACAGCGCGATGCCGAGGTTGAGGAAGCCGAAGCGGTCGCAGACCGCCGCCATACCGTCCTCGCCCCAGCGATAGGCGCGCCGGTGCGCCTGATCGAACGGCAAGTAGTCCCAGGCGTTCCCGTCCGCGGAGTAGTCCTCACGCACCGTCCCCCACTGGCGGGCGGAGACGTACGGTCCCCACAGCCGCCAGGGGTCGTCGGCGGTGGGAGAGGCGGCGATGCGTGCGCCCTCGGCGGTCTGGTCAGCACTCACCCGCCCGATGCTGCCAGCAATGTAGGAGTGCGTCACAACGTGATGAAGGTTCGGGGCCCCCGCGAAGTATTCGGAGGAGCGTAGCGGGGGAGAAACTTCGTGGGGTGACTCAGACGGCGAACTCGACGAGGTCGGCCTGCAGCGTCGGGGTCACCTTGGCGTGCACATGCGTGCCGTCGCCGGTGTGCTCGCTGGACAGCACCTCGCCGTCGTCGTGGATCCGGGACAGCAGGTCGCCGCGGTCGTAGGGCAGCAGCAGCTCCATCCGGATCTCCGGTCGCGGCAACTCTCGGGCGACCAGCTCGGCGAGCGCGTCGAAACCCTTGCCGGTGCGGGCGCTGACGGCGATCGCGTGCTTCTCCGCGCGCAGGATGCGGTCGACGACCTCGGGATCGGCGACGTCGGCCTTGTTGACGACGACGACCTCCTTCACGTCGTGCGCGCCGACGTCGGCGAGCACCGAGCGCACGGCGGTGATCTGCGACTCCGGGTCGGGGTGCGAGCCGTCGACGACGTGCAGCACCAGGTCGGCGTCACCGACCTCCTCCAGGGTGGAACGGAATGCCTCGACCAGCTGGTGCGGCAACTCCCGCACGAAGCCGACGGTGTCGACCAGGGTGTAGCCGCGGCCGTCGATCGTCTCGGCGCGGCGCACGGTCGGGTCGAGCGTGGCGAAGAGCTGGTTCTGGACCAGCACGCCGGCGCCGGTGAGCCGGTTGAGGATCGAGGACTTGCCGGCGTTGGTGTAACCGGCGATGGCGACCGACGGCACGTGGCCGGCGCGGCGTGAGCCGCGCTTGGTGTCGCGCATGGTCTTCATGCCTTTGAGTTCGCGGCGCAGCTTGGCGATGCGGGTGTTGATCCGGCGACGGTCCAGCTCGATCTTGGTCTCACCGGGACCGCGCGAACCCATGCCCTGGCCGCCGGCGGCCTGGCCACCGGCCTGCCGGGACATCGACTCACCCCAACCACGCAGCCGCGGCAGGAGGTACTGCAGCTGGGCCAGCTCGACCTGCGCCTTGCCCTCCTTGGACTTGGCGTGCTGGGCGAAAATGTCCAGGATCAGCGCGGTCCGGTCGATCACCTTGACCTTGACGACGTCCTCGAGGCCGCGCCGCTGGCTGGGCGTCAGCTCGGTGTCGGCGATGACGGTGTCGGCACCTTCCTCGATGACGATGTCGCGCAGCTGCGCCGCCTTGCCCGAACCCATCCAGGTGCCCGGGTCCGGCTTCATCCGGCGCTGCAGCACGCCGGCGAGCACGGTCGACCCGGCGGTCTCGGCGAGCGCGGACAACTCGCGCAGGGAGTTCTCGGCGTCCTCGGCGGTGCCCTCACCCCAGACGCCGGCCAGCACCACGCGCTCCAGGCGCAGCTGGCGATATTCGACCTCGGTGACGTCCTGGAGTTCCGTCGACAGGCCGGCCACCCGGCGCAGCGCGGCGCGGTCGTCACGGTCGAACTGGTCACCGTCAAATGACTCGAACGACTCGTCGATGAGGAATCCGTCGGCATCATACCGGGGATCGCGGTTGTCGTCGTGGGCGGACAGAGCTTCGGCGCGACCGTCGAGCACCTGGGAGCGGGCGGTCATCGCGCCTCCTGCGAAGTTACGAGCTGTCATGTTCTCCATATCGTCTCAGGGTTCAACATGCGGAGCGAATGCTTTATGCCGCCGGTGTATGCCGCCTCCACCACCCCACTACCCTCGGGCCCGTGACCGACACGCCCGGACGCGACACCGCGCACGACCACTACTTCACCGCCAGCCCGGCGAGTGCGGACGAGCGACGCACCATCAACGTGCCGCTGGCGGGTGCGACCCGCGCGGTGCACGTGGCGCCCGGGGTGTTCTCGGCCGGGCGCATCGACCAGGGCACCTCGGTGCTGCTGCAGAACGCACCGCAACCGCCGGCCACCGGCACCTTCCTGGACCTGGGCTGCGGCTGGGGCCCGATCACCCTCAGCCTCGGCCTGCTGGCCCCCGGCGCGCAGGTCTGGGGCGTCGACGTCAACGAACGCGCGCTCGGTCTCACCCGGGACAACGCTGCCGCGCTGGGCTTGCAGAACGTGCGCGCAGTGCGCGCCGAGGAGGTCCCCGTCGACCTGCGCTTCGACCTGATCTGGTCCAACCCGCCCATCCGGGTCGGTAAGGACGTGCTGCACCGGCTGTTGACGACCTGGCTGCCACGACTGGCACCGGACGGCGCCGCCTACCTGGTGGTGCAGCGCAATCTCGGCTCCGACTCGTTGCAACGATGGCTGATCGAACAGGGCTACGCCGCCGAGCGGTTCACCAGCGTGAAGGGTTTCCGGATCCTGCGGGTCGGCGCCGGGAGGTGATCGGTGAGCGGTCCGGCACGTGGGCCGATACATGGGCCGATACATGGGCCGGGTGTGGCCGTCAGCGGTTGCGCCGGTGTCGGCGTGTGGTCGAGTTCCCACACCCGACACCGACCCCGCATCCGAACGGTGAGTGAGTCCCGAGAGCGTCTGGGGCACCTGTGATCATGCATTCGTCCGCCGTGCCGTATGCCGATCGCAGACGGGCAGCGCCGGGTCGTGGGTCTATGCCAGGCCGGCCTGCCTACCTCGTTCAGACCACCGTCAAGCCTATGGAGCGGGCGGATTCCTGGAGTCCCTCGTCGAAGGTCGCAACTCGGGCGGACGTCTGCTCGGCCGTCAGCAGGACGCAGCAGTCGGGCATCTTCGAGCGCGTGTTCGCTCGCAAGCGCGCCAGCCGGGTCGCAGCGTCGTCAGGAAGCGCAGTGGTGGTGATGCCGAGCGCACGAAGGTCGGCCAGCATCTGCTGGTCACGATTCTCTCGTGCCGCCCGCACGAGTACTTCGGCCTGGTTGATCGGACCGATGGTCATGGGCTCGGACGGGTTGGCTGCGAAGATCTCTTCGGCGGCTGCGTGATGGGCGTCGTTGGCGTCGAACAAAGCGATGAGCACTCCTGCGTCCAACGCGATCACGCAGGCCACTCCGCCCGCAGCTCTTCGAGGTAGCCGGGCTCGTACAGACCGGTGTAGGAGCCACTGATGCGACGCAAGGCATTGAGACGGTCGTTGCCGCGATCGGCGGCTTCAGGATCGATGCTCTTGAAGCCTTCCTCGATCAGGTGGCGCAGCAGTCGCGTTGGCTTGTCACGATCCTGCGGCCACCTCCGGGCGGCCGCCTGCAGCGCCTCGGAGACCTCGGGCGTCTCGGTCACGGCGTGGCGGGGTCTCGTGGTCGGCATACTCAAGTGTAACACCGTGATCCGGTGTCACACCCGGCAGTGATCCCTCCTCCGTCTCCGCGCGACGATCGGCCGCTGGCGGCGTAGCAGTCGCCGGTGACAGGTCAACGGATGTCGTGAGAGACGGAGCTCGCGACATCCGTTGACCTCTCGCGGTAGTCACTCCCAACCCTCAGCCGTGTCTCCGATAGAGCAGGGTCACCCGCTGCAGGGAAGCTCGACCGTCCCGTGGGCGACGATCACGGCAGGTCCGGACAGGAACGTCCGATCGCCCTCGATGCGGACGACCAGCCGCCCGCCCGGCACGTCGACCCGCCAGCGCAACTGGTCCGTCGGGCGGCCGGCCCACCACCAGGTGGCGACGGCGGCCGCAGCGGCTCCCGTGCCACAGCTCTGAGTCTCCCCCACGCCACGTTCGTGCACCCGCATGGCGATGTGTCCCGGCCCCATCGCTCGGACGAACTCCACATTGGTGCCCCGCTCCGGCACCGGGTCGACCCGCGGCTGATGCGACAGATCCAGAGTGCTCAGGTCGAACTCGGGTGGCAACGCCACCACCGTGTGCGGGTTGCCCATGTCGATGCTCAGCGCCGGCACCGGGTCCGGGGCGCCGACCGCCTGCACCACACTGTCCGATCCCCGCTCGTCGGCCTCGGTGGCGCGGGCGAGGCGCCATACACCCAGGTCCACCTCGAACCCTCCGTCGACCACCGTCATCCGCTTCACCCCGGCACGGGTGGCGATGTCGAACTCGTGGCCGCTCTCCAGACCGTTGTCGAGCAGGTACCGGGCGAAGACGCGGGTGCCGTTGCCGCACATCTCACCGATCGAGCCGTCCTGGTTGCGGTAGTCCATGAACCAGCGGGCGTCGCCGGCCTCCGCACGCACGTCCTCGGGTGCGTGCTCGACCGGCACCACGCGGATCACGCCGTCGCCCCCGACACCGGCGCGTCGGTCGGCGAGGAACGCGACGTCCTGCGCGGTGAGGTCGAGGCCGCCGTCCAGCACCGGCACCAGGACGAAGTCGTTCTTGGTGCCGTGGCCCTTGGCGAAGCTGATGGTCGTCACCGGACCATCCAAGACCATCGGTGCCGGTCCCGTCATCCCGGTGTCACGGCCCCGGACGCTTCCGCGGCCGCCTGCACGACGTCCAGCGCCCGCGCCAACAGGTCCGGCGCGTCGGACGGCAGCCAGTGGATCCGCGGGTCCGGCCCGAACCAGGACTCCTGTCGTCGGGCGAATTTCCTTGTCAGCGTTGCGGTCTGGTCCTGTGCCTGCGCCTCGGTCAGGATGCCGTCCAACTGCTGCAAGGCCTGCGCGTAGCCGATGGCCCGGCTCGCGGTGCGTCCCTCCCGCAGCCCGATGCGGTCCAGCCGCCGCACCTCCTCCAACAGGCCGGATCGCCACATCCGCTGGACGCGAGCGCCGATCCGACGGTGCAACGTCGGCCGGTCCGTCCGCAGGCCGACCACTACTGCGGGAGCGACGAACCGCCGCTGCGGCATGGTCGCGCTGAACGGCGCACCGGTCAGTTCGATGACCTCCAGGGCGCGCACGATGCGTCGCCCGTTGCTGGGGTGGATGCGTGCTGCGGCAGGCGGGTCGGCGGCCGCGAGCTCGGCGTGCAGCGCCGCCGGGCCGACCGCGTCCAGTCGCGCCTCCCACCGGGCGCGCGCGCCGGCATCGGTGGGTGGGATGCGTAGGTCGTCCAGGGCCGCACGCACGTAGAGGCCGCTACCGCCGACCAGCACCGGCACCCGGCCACGCGTGCGGACAGCGTCGATCGCCGCCCGGGCATCGCGCTGGTATGCCGCGACGGTGGCCTCCTCGTGCACGTCGAGCACGTCCAGCAGGTGGTGCGGCACCCCTTCGCGTTCGGCCACGGTGAGCTTGGCGGTGCCGATGTCCATCCCGCGATAGAACTGCGACGCGTCGGCGTTGACGACCTCGCCGTCCAGTGCGTGAGCCAGTGCGACACCCAGGTCGGACTTGCCCGTCGCGGTCGCGCCGACGACGGCGACGATCGGGTGCTGGCTCGGCATACCGGCCAGTCTCCCAAAGCCCCTCCTACGATGAGCCGGTGACTTCCCTGCCGAGCGCCGACCAGGTACGAGCGCGCATCACCGGTCCCGCACTGCAGCGCGCCCTGGACCAGTTCGCGGTCCAGCAGCCGGACCGGGCCGACTTCGTCACTGCGGCGGACCGGATCCGCCGCGATGCGGCATACACCGCCCGCGTGGCCGCAGTGATCGGCCAACTGCGTGCCGGGATGGGCCGGCTCCTCACTCCGCAACAGGCGTTCCTGCCGGCGGTCTTCGATCCACAGGATGCCCGCGAGCCGCTCGAGGCGCGCTTCCTCTACCCCGTCGCGTTCGCTGCCACGCTGCCGGACACGTTGGCGTTCCATCGATCCCGGGCGATTCCGGACAGCGCCTCACGAGCCGTCCTGGCCGACCTCGGACGGCACCTGCGCATCTTCGAGCGCACCTTCGGACACACCGGGCTGCACGTCCAGAACTGGTTCTCCCTGCACTTGCGCGGGCTGATCTACGACTTCGGCCGGTTGCAGGCCAACCTGGAACGGCTGGACGCGCCTGCGTCCGACGTGCGCGCCGCCGGGGTGCCGGTGGTGACCGGCTCCGTCGTCGCCGGCGTGCACATCCCGGACAGCGGACCACTGCGCCCCAGCGACGTCGATGCGTCGCTGCACCGGATCCGGCCGTTCTTCGCCCGCCACTTCCCCGAACTGCCGCCGGTGTCGGTCGCCCAGTGCGACAGCTGGCTGCTCGACGAGCAACTGCTCGACCTCGTTCCGGGCAGCAACATCGCCCGGTTCTGCGCTCGCTGGCAGCCGATCGGCCGACCGGCCGACGGGGACGAGTCGGTGCGCAACTTCGTCTTCCGCCGCCCGTATGCCGACCCGGCGGATCTCACCGCATCGACCCGTCTGGAGCATGCCGTGCTCGCGCACTGGCAGGCGGGCGGACACCTGCACACGCGCAGCGGCTGGCTGCAGCTGCCCGCTGGATCGGCGGACTAGCAGATCCGGCGCGCCGGATGGCGCATGCGGCCCTGGGAACTCACCGCCAGTTGGCCGCCAGTTCGGTGTGAATATCCGGTCACCGCCCGGTGGGCCACATGTGCTCGGCCTACGTTCGCGAGGACGTCCCATCCGACGTCCCGATCCGATGCGCCGACTGGCTGTCTTGACTGGTTGTCGACGCACCATCCCGAGGAGCAGCCACATGCCCAGAACCCGTCCCTCCACCCGCGCCGCGACCACCGTCGCGGGCGCCGGTGTGCTCGCACTCGCCTTCGCCGCCGGCGTCAGCACCGGCCCGGCACACGCCGCCGGCCACGGCAGCACCACGGGCAACACCCGGGTGCCGGTCGCCGCCGGCACCCAGGTCACCGCCATCCCGGGCGCCAAGGCGTTCGGGGACACCGACCCCAGCACGCCCGAACAGGTGTCATTCGTCCTCAAGGAACGCGCCAAGGGCGCCCTCGAGGCGCAGGTCGAACACGGCATGCGCCACCAGTTGAGCGTGTCGCAGTTCGCCCGACAGTACGGCCAGAGTCAGCGCACGATCGACGAACTCACCTCGTACCTGGCCTCTTTCGGCATCAAGACCACGGTGTATGCCGACAACGTCGACATCGCCGCCTCGGGCACCGCCGGACAGTTCGACAAGGCCCTGGCGGTGCAGCAGCACAACTACCGGGTGCCGGCGCAACGCGGCCGCGGCGGCACGGGACGCATCCCGGCGCAGACGGTCCACGGCACCGCGGGACAACCCACGCTGCCGCGCCGGGTCGCCGACAGTGTGCTCGCGGTGCTCGGACTGTCCAACTACAGCCCCTTCGTCTCAGACGCCAAGCACATCAACTCCGGTATTCACGCCACCCCCGCCGCCGGTGGCAGCGGCATCGACTGCACCGCACTCACCGGCCTACCGGCCGCGTGCAACACGCCCGCCGACTACGTGCAGCGGTACGGCCTGGCCCACACCGAGGCTGCCGGCAACACCGGCGCAGGACAGGCCATCGGCATCGTCACCCTGGCCGCCCTGGACCAGGGTGCGCCCGAATATTTCTGGTCGCAGGTGCTGCACCTGCCGGACACCGGCCGCACGGTCAGCGTGCAGGACATCGACGGCGGACCCGGGGCTCCGAGCGACGCGGCGGGCACCGGTGAGACCGACCTGGACGTGGAGCAGTCCGGTGGCGTGGCTCCCGGTGCGAACGTGACCGTCTACCAGGCGCCCAACACCGACAACGGTTTTGCCGACGCGTTCTTCACCGCCGCCAGCCAGAACACGGCCGACTCGGTGTCGGCCAGCTGGGGCGAGTCCGAGACGATCATCGCCGCGTCCGTCGCCTCCGGGGTCGAAACCCCGCAGTATCAGGCGGCTTTCGACGAAGCGTTCTTGGAGATGGCTGCGCAGGGCCAGTCGGTCTTCGCGTCGGCCGGCGACGAGGGCGCGTATGACGCCAGCCGCGACCTGGGCACGACGAACCTGTCCGTCGACGCACCGGCGGACAGCCCGTTCATCACCTCCGCAGGCGGCACCACACTGCCCTGGTCGGCCACGCTGACCAGCAGCTCGACCGGCAAGTCGGCGAACGTGTCGGTGACCGGCGAACGCGCCTGGGGCTGGGACTACCTGTGGTCACCGCTGGCGACGCTGCACAACAAGACCGAGGCCGACATCGCGGTCCAGGAGATCGGCGGCGGCGGTGGCGGTTACAGCCAGCTGGAGTCCCGCCCGTCATACCAGCGGCGTCTGGTCGGCAGCTTCTCCGTCGTGCCCTACCTGACGCCGACCGACGTACAGACGGTCAGCGGCATCCAGGAACCGACGAGCTGGAGCTTCGACGGCAACCCCACCGTGACCACCGGTCAGGACTCCGGACGGGCCGAGCCCGACGTGTCCGCCGACGCCGACCCCTACACCGGTTACCTGCTCTACGAACCGAGCGCGGGTGCGGGCAACGAGTTGCAGGGCGGCTGGGGCGGCACCAGCTTCGTCGCGCCGCAGCTGAACGGCAGTGCCGCGGTGATGGACCAGGCGCTCGGGCACCGGGTCGGCTTCCTGAACCCGGCGCTCTACGACCTGGCCGCGGGCAAGCACTCCCCTCTGAACACGCTGGACACCAGCGGCACGAGCAACGACAACCTCTACTACACCGGCACCGCAGGGACCCGGTACAACCCGGCCACCGGACTGGGCACCCCCGACTTCGGCGGCATCCTCAGCCAGCTGCGGCACCGCTGAGACACGACCGGACAAGCGCGATGCGCCGGGCAGCCGATTCGGCTGCCCGGCGCATCCGTGTCTCCACCGGGCGAGTACGGCGGCATCCTCCCGCTGCCCGGCCCAGCCGAATCCGACCGACCCGCGTGCGAATTCGATTGCGCACCGCCCAGCCCTCGACGATTCTGGTGCGATGGTTTCCAGCACCGCTTCGACCCACGCCGTGTCCCACGCGCGTGCCGCGGCCTTCGTGCACGGCACGTCTTTTTCGTTGCCCACATATCCGAAGCTCGAAGTCACCGAGCGACCTGCGCGCACCCTGGGCGAACCCCGCCTGCCGGAGAACAGCACCTGACCGACCACCAGCTCACCATGCGGCGTCGGTCCTCGACCGACGCCGCATTTTCGTGCACTGCAGAGGATTTCATCATGGAGAAGATCAACCACCGGCTCTTCAACTGGGCTTCGCTCCTGGAGGACAACACGAGGGAGCAGGCCGAGGTCACGGCGACGATGCCGTTCATCCATCCGCACGTCGCGCTGATGCCGGACGCCCACCTCGGCCTCGGCGCCACGGTGGGATCGGTGATCCCGACGCTGCGGGCGATCGTTCCGGCAGCGGTCGGCGTCGACATCGGTTGCGGCATGATCGCGGTCCGGACGCAGTTCACCGCCGGTGATCTGCCGCAGGATCGGTCGATCGTCCGGCACAGCATCGAGCGGTCGATCCCGCTGTCCGCGGGCGGTCACAACCGGACGATCAGCCGGGACCACACGAGGGCACGGCTGGAGGAGCTGCGGGCGATGGCGCAGGCCGCCGGATTCGACCCGGCCTCCTACTCCCGGAAGTGGGAGGTACAGCTGGGTTCGCTCGGCTCCGGCAACCACTTCATCGAGATCAGCCTCGACGAGCGGGACCGGGTGTGGCTCTTCCTGCATTCCGGATCACGGGGTGTCGGCAACCGGATCGCCCAACAGCACATCAAGGTGGCGCGGGAGCAATGCGCGAAGTGGTGGATCCAGCTGCCGCACAAGGACCTTGCCTACCTGGTCGAGGACACGCCGGAGTTCGACGCCTACCTGCGGGAGCTGCGGTGGGCACAGCACTTCGCGCTGCTGAACCGGGAGGAGATGATGGATCGGGTCGTCCACGACGTGTCGCACTGGGTCGGTGAGCCGGTGGTGGAGCAGGAGCGGATCAACTGCCATCACAACTACACCGAGCGGGAGCGGCACTTCGGCAAGGACGTCTGGTTGTCCCGGAAGGGTGCCATCAACGCGGAGGAGGGCCGGCCGGGCCTCATTCCGGGGTCGATGGGCACGGCGTCATACGTCGTCGTGGGCAAGGGCAACCCGCTGGCTCTCAACTCCTCGCCGCACGGCTCCGGGCGGGCCTACTCGCGGTCGGCCGCGCGGAAGACGTTCACCGCCGACCAGCTGCGGGAGGCGATGGCCGGCATCGAGTACCGGGACACGGATGCGTTTCTCGACGAGATCCCGCAGGCCTACAAGGACATCGACGTGGTCATGCAGGATGCGGCCGACCTCGTCGAGGTCCGGCACACGCTGCGGCAGATCGTCAACGTCAAGGGCGACTGACGCGATCAAGGTCACAGGCGGAGACCGAGCCGGTCGTGGACGTCCTCCAGCGTGCGCACTGCGACCTCCCGGGCCCGCACATTGCCTTGCCGCAGAACCTCTTCGAGGTACTCCGGGTCCGCCGCCAGTTCCGCGCGGCGGGCCCGGTGGGCCGCAAGTCCGTCGTTGACCGCCATGGTGAGTTCGCGTTTCAGCGCTGCCGCTCCCCCGTCGCCGATGCGTGCCGCCACCTCGTCCGGCCGCTCGCCGGTGAACAGTCCGGTGATGCGCAGCATGCTGGCCACCTCCGGCCGCGTGTCCGGCTCGAAGCTGATGCGTCGCTCGGAGTCCGTGCGCGCCTTGCGAATCCGTGACGCAGTCTCGTCGGCCGTCATACCGAGGGAGATGCCGTTGCCGCGGCTGGTGGACATCTTGGCGCCGTCGAGGCCCGGCACGACCGGCAGATCGGTCAGCAGTGCGTCCGGCGCCCGAAAGTATTCCTCGCCGCCGGCATACCTGCTGTTGAACCGCCGCGCGATCGCCCGTGTCTGCTCGACGTGGGGCAACTGGTCGCGCCCCACCGGTACCACGGTGCCGTGCACGCCGAGGATGTCGGCTGCCTGGTGCACCGGGTAGGTCAGCAACAGACCCGACAGCGGCCGGCCGTCGGTGGCGGCGAGTTCGTCCTTGACCGTGGGATTCCGGCGCAGCTCCGCATCGGTGACCAACGACAGGAAGGCCAGGGTCAACTGGCCGATCTCGGGGACCGCCGAGTGGGCGAAGACGGTCGATCGTGCCGGGTCGATGCCGGCGGCCAGATAGTCGGCGAGCTGGCCCAGGGTGGCCCCGTGCACGTCACCGACGCTATCGCGGTCGGTGATGACCTGGTAGTCGGCGACGAGGATGTAGGACTCGATTCCTTTGTCCTGTATGGCGACTCGGGACCGCAGCGTGGCGAAGAGATGACCGACGTGCAGCGGCCCCGTCGGCCGGTCGCCGGTGAGCACGCGCAACCCGGCTCGACCGCGGGCCTGCGGGTCGTCGATCACCGCGTGCAGCGTCTCGCTGCGGGCACGGCTGGCGGCATACGAGGCATCGGAGTGCAGGTCGGTGTCGCGAGGGGTCTCATCGAGGACGGTCACGGTGTGCTCCTTCGGGGTGGTGGCCCGGCCGGGAGCGCCATACGGCAAGAGCCGCCCGACCGGGCGGCTCTGATGGAAATGGGGATTCGTCAGCAGGCCGCCGGGGAAGGCGGCCACGCGGTGCTGACGATCTGCATGGCCCCAGGCTAACGCACCGCGCGACCGGCCAGCCGCGTGACCAGCGCGGCGACGAGCAGACCGAGCGCGAGGAGCACACCGACGTAGCCGACCGCGGCGGTCCAGCCGCCCGCGGCATACGCCACACCGGCGCACGCGCCGAGCACGGAGCTGCCCACGTAGTAGGCGAAGAGGTACAGCGCGCTGGCCTCGGCGCGGTGGCGCCGGGCCAGCAGACCCACCCAGCCGCTGGCCGTCGCATGCGCGGCGAAGAAGCCGGCCGTGAACAGCAGCACACCGACCAGGAGCAACGGCAGGTTGTCCGGCAGGGTGAGCAGCAGACCCGCCGCCGACACCAGTTCGGCGGTGACCAGGGTCCGCGAACGACCGAATCGCTCGGCGAGCCGGCCGGCGAGCGCGGACGAGACCGTGCCGGACAGGTACATCAGGAAGACCGAGCCGGCGGCGGCCTCGGAGAGGACGAACGGCTCTGCCAGCAAACGGAACCCGAGCATGTTGTAGACCGAGACGAAGCCGCCCATGAGCACGAACGCAGTCGCGAAGAGCCCGAGCAGCGCGGGCGTGCGCAGGTGTGCGGCGAGCACGCGGGAGGTCGTGCGCAACCCCACCGGCTGGACCTCGAAATGGCGGGACGGCGGAGCCAGCCGCACGAAGACGACGGTGAAGCCGAGCGCGACCAGCGCCGCGATCTCCAGGGCCCAGCGCCACGTCGTGACGTCCAGCGAGAACGACGCGACGAGGCGGCCGGCCAGGCCACCGATCGTGGTGCCGGCGATGTACCGGCCCATCGCGGCACCCAGATGCGCACGGTGCACCTCCTCGGCGAGGTAGGCCATCGCGGTCGCCGGCACGCCGGCGAGCGCGACGCCCTGCAGGGCTCGGAGTAGGACGAGCACGACCATCGACGGGGACCAGGGCAGGATCAGCCCGATGCACGCGGACGACACGGCCGAGATCGTCATGACCCGGGTGCGGCCGAAGCGCTCGGACAGCGCACTCGCGGGGATGATCGCCAGCGCCAGCAGGCCGGTCGTGGCCGAGACGCTCAGCGCTGAGACCGCCGGACTGATGCTGAACTCCGCGGCCAGTGAAGGCAGTACGGCCTGGGCGCAGTACATCGCGACGAACGTCGTCATGCCGGCGGCGAAGAGCGCGGCGGTGATCCTCCGGTAGCCGCGATCCCCGCGGCGGTATCCGGCCGCATGCTGCAGCTGCTGCATGGTCGTCATCGGTCCATGGTGACGGCCGATCGTCGTCATACGGAAATGAATCTTGGACGCCAATTTGATGCGTCTGCGACATAAGGTGGGGATCATGCGTGATGCGGTGTGGTGGTTCATCGTGCTGGCCGAGGAGGAGAACGTCACCGCTGCCGCCGCCCGACTGCACATGCCGCAGCCGACGCTCTCGCGGCGGCTGGCGCGGCTGGAACGCCGGCTCGGCAGCACGCTGTTCGACCGTCGCGGCAAGCGGCTGCACCTCAACGAGGCCGGACGGCTGTATGCCGAGCACCTGCGCCGGGCACATGCCGAGCTGGCGGCCGGCGAGCAGGCCGTGCACGAGCTGGCCGCGCACGGGCCGAGGGTCGTGCGGCTGGGTTTCCTGCACTCCTTCGGCACCTGGCTGGTGCCCGAGCTGATCCAGCGCACCCGGCAGACGGATCCCGGCGTGCGTTTCGCATTGGTCCAGGACGCCGCCGAGACGATCACCGCCGCGGTCCTTGCCGGCGCGGTCGATCTCGGCATCGTGTCACCGCGCCCGCGCGAGGCACCGGTCAGCTGGCGGCGGCTGCTGCGGCAGGAGGTCCGGCTCACCGTCCCGTTGACCGATCCGCTCGCCCGACGCCAGTCCGTCGGCTTCGGCGAGTTGCGCGATCGCGAATTCATCGCGATGGCAGCGGGATTCGGGATGCGTCAGCTGCTGGACGAGGCCTGCGCCACGGTCGGTTTCGAGCCGCGGATCACGGTCGAGTGTCAGGAGCTGGACACGGTCGCCGGCCTGGTCGCGGCCGGGATCGGCGTCGCACTGCTGCCGGAATCACCCGATCGTCACCTGCCGGCCGGCGTCACCACCGTCGCGCTGACCGGCATCGACGCGGCACGTGAGGTCGGACTGATCTGGGCGCGCGGGACGGTGCTGCCCGAACCGGCCCGGCGGGTGCGTGCGCTGGCGACCAGCCGCTGACCGTCAGATCTCGATACGCCTGCTCGTACCTCACGGGCTACTCGATCAGCAGGTCCGGCAACCGTTCGCGACGGGCGATGCCGCCGGCGCACCGATGCTGGGCATACCGAGGGAGACGGCCGGTTTGCGGGTCGTGCCATCGGCGGCCTGCTCCTGCAACGCCGCCCAGGCGTCGCCGCCTCGCGTCGACCGGATCGCCCAGGTGCCGCCCTGCGCGCCCGAATCGGCGACCAGGTGGTGCGGCGCGCCATACGTGACGTCGACGGTGACCAGGTCACCCGGGCGCGGTCGGGTGGCGTCGGCCGGCACCGCGAAGTGCACCAGCCGGTTGTCCCGGGCCCGTCCCGACATCCGATGGGTCTCAGCGTCCTTGCGGCCCTCCCCCGGCGACACGAGGACCTCGACGGTGGTGCCCTCGAGGTCGCGGTTGCCCGCCCAGGAAACCTCCTCCTGCAGCTCGATGAGCCGGTCGAAGCGTTCCTGGACGACCGCCTTCGGCAGCTGGTCGGGCAGTTCTGCGGCCGGGGTGCCGGGGCGGATGGAGTACTGGAAGGTGAACGCCGACGAGAAGCGGGCCTCGCGGGTGACCCGCAGCGTCTCGGCGAAGTCCTCCTCGGTCTCGCCGGGGAAGCCGACGATGATGTCGGTGGTGATCGCGGCCTCCGGCATGCGCTCGCGCACCCGGTCGAGGATGCCGAGGAACTTCGCCGAGCGGTAGGAGCGGCGCATGGCCTTCAGCACCCGGTCCGAGCCGGACTGCAGCGGCATGTGCAGGGACGGCATGACATTGGGGGTCTCAGCCATCGCGTCGATGACGTCGTCGGTGAACGCGGCCGGATGCGGCGAGGTGAAGCGGACCCGCTGCAGGCCCTCGATGTCGCCGCAGGCGCGCAGCAGCTTGCCGAACGCGAGGCGGTCGCCGAACTCCACCCCGTAGGTGTTGACGTTCTGGCCGAGCAGGGTGATCTCGACGACGCCCTGCTCGACGAGGGCGCGGATCTCGGCAAGCACGTCGCCCGGACGACGATCCTTCTCCTTGCCGCGCAGCGACGGGACGATGCAGAACGTGCAGGTGTTGTTGCAGCCCACCGAGACGGACACCCAGCCGCTGTATGCCGAGTCGCGCCGCGTCGGCAACGTCGACGGGAAGGTCTCCAGTGACTCGCGGATCTCGACCTGGGCCTCCGCATTGTGCCGCGCCCGCTCCAGCAGCACCGGCAGCGAGCCCACGTTGTGCGTGCCGAAGACGACGTCGACCCACGGCGCGCGTTCGACGATGTCGCCCTGATCCTTCTGCGCGAGGCAGCCGCCCACGGCAATCTGCATGCCGGGGTGGGCGTCCTTGGCCGGACGCAGCTGTCCCAGCTGGCCGTACAGCTTGCCGGCGGCGTTCTCCCGTACCGCACAGGTGTTGAAGACCACCACGTCCGGTTGCTCGGGCCGGTCACCGAAGGCGAGACCCGCGCGGTCGACATACCCCGCGGTTTCGAGCAATCCGGCGATCCGCTCGGAGTCGTGGACGTTCATCTGGCACCCGTGGGTGCGCACTTCGTAGGTCTTCACTGCCTCGCTCATGACCCCTACAGGGTACGGCGTCGCCGCGTTCGGTCCGGCACCGCAGCGACACGCCGGTCAGTTTCCCGGTGGGCGCAGGTAGGGCGAACCCCCCTGGTATGGCGCCGGCGGTGGCGGCATGATCTGCGCCGACCGCTTCGGTCGTTGCGGCTTGCCCACGGCCATGGCCGCGGCGAGCGTGCCCACGACGACGATCGCGATGATGGCCATCATGACCGAACCTCCCGCCGTATCATGGCCGCGGAACAGCTCCACCGGCGCGATCATCGCGGTGATGCCTGCCGCCGGGAAGGCCAACAGCAGCATCACCGGGCCGGACTGGTATCTGCCCAGCGTCACACAGACGCCGACGACGGCGTAGACGACACCGAGCGCGGCGGCCGCGGCAACGCCGAGCGCGACCAACTGCGCCAGCATCATCCCGTCCGGGTCGGCGCCTCGGTGCTGGGCGTGGTACTCCGGCGTGCCGGACCGGTTGATCCAGTGGATGCACGCCCACACGGCGCCGGCGAAGATCACCGCGTGCGACGCATGGCACACCGCCGTGACGGTCCACCAGGGCCTCCCCGGTGGGGTCCGCTGCTGCCGGGGCTGCTGGACCCACTGCGGTGGCACCGGCGGGATCGGTTGCTGCGGCGGTCGGCTCATCCCCCGAAGCTAATCGAGGGGCACGTCGCAGAACCGTTGTCCACAGGGCCGATTTCCCGGCTGCCGGGACCCGACCTCAGAAGACCTTGCCGGGGTTGAAGATGCCCTGCGGGTCCAGCGCCGCCTTGACCGCGCGCTGCATCGCCATGATCTGCGGGCCGAGCTCCCGGGCGGCGCCCGGCATTTTCAGCAGACCGACGCCGTGCTCCCCGGTGACGGTCCCGCCCAGGTCGAGGCATTCGTGGATGATGCGGTCGAACGCCGCCTGCGCCCGCTCGCGTTCGTCCTCGTTGTCACGCCCGGCCACCATCAGCGGGTGGAGGTTGCCATCGCCCGCGTGCGCCACACTGGCGATGGTGATCCCGACATCCTGCGAGATCTGCTCGATCCGGCGCAGCATCTCCGGCACGTGTTCCTTCGCCACCACGATGTCCTCGGTGAGCAGTGAACCCTTGCGCTCCATCGCCGGGTAGGCCAGTCGCCGGGCGGCCATCATCGCGTCCGCCTCCTCGGCATCGGCGGTCTCCGCGACGAAGGTGGCTGCCCCGGCTTCGAACGCCGCCATCATCTGGCGGGCGGCCCTCACGCCCGCCTCTCCCGGCTCGTCCACCTTGCCGATGAGCACCACGTTCGCCTCGGAGGCCAGTCCCATGCCAGTCATCTCGTCGACGGCCTCCAGGCAGATCCGGTCGACGATCTCCAGCGCCGACGGTGTCAGGCCGCGGGCCGCGACGTCGCGGACCGCGACACCGGCGTCCACGATGTTGTCGAAGTAGCCCAGCACGGTCCGGCCAGGATCGGGCAGCGGGCGCAGCTTGACGGTCACCTCGGTGACGATGCCGAGCGTGCCTTCGGAGCCGACATACAGGGCGGCCAGATCAAGGCCCGCGACCCCCTTGGCGGTGCGTCGCCCGAGGCGGACCACCTCACCGGTCCCGGTGACCACTTCGAGCCCGATCACATAGTCGCGGGTCACGCCATACTTCACGCAACAGACGCCGCCGGCGTTCGTGGCGACGTTGCCGCCGATCGTCGACCACGGTGAGCTCGCCGGATCCGGCGGGTACCAGAGCCCTTGCTCGGCAACGGTTTCCCGCAGGCGGTCGTTGACGACTCCGGGTTGCACGACGGCGATGCGCTCCAGCGGATTGACCTCGAGCACCGCATCCATCTTCGCCAGGCTGACGACCACGCAGCCGGCGATCGAGTTGGCACCACCGGACAGCCCGGTGCCGGCGCCACGCGCGACCAGCGGCACGTGATGCTCCAGCGCCCAGCGAACCGTCTCCCGCACGTCTTCAGTGCTCGTGGCCCGGACCACCGCCAGCGGCGCACTGTACGGCGCCCATTCCGCCTCGTCGTGCACGTAGGACGCGACGATGTCGGTGTCGGTCAGCACCTGGGAGCGGCCGAGCCGGTCGGTGAGTTGGTCGATGAGCTGACGGGTGGCGGGCATGCGCCTCACGCTAGTCGGCCGGCGGTAGCCAGCTCAGCGCGGGACGAGCGTCAGCCCGATCGCGGTGAAGAGGCCACCGGCGACCCGATCGATGGTCCGCTGCAGCCGTCGGTATGCCGCAACCACCGGCTGGGAACCGGCACACCAGCTGACCACCGCGAACCACGCGACGGCCATGGCCAGCATCACGGTCAGCACGACGACGCGGGTCGCCGCTGCCTCATGGCGTGGCATCAGCGTCGCGAACAGGGCGCCGAAGAAGACCAGTGCCTTCGGATTGGCCAGGTTGGTGAAGACGCCCAGCCGCCAATGCTTTCCGGCGCTCGGTGGTGTCGTCTCGGCAGCGCCCGTGGTGGTCTTGCGGGTGGCCCACAGCACGTGCACGCCATACCCGATCAGCAGCACCGCGCCGACGGTGCGCACGACGAGGTAGAGGTGTTCGTAGCGCGCCAGCAGCGCGCTGAGGCCGCACATCGCAAGAGTTGCCCAGCAGGCGATGCCGCACACGACACCGAGGCCCACCCGCAGCCCGGCGGAGCGCCCGTGCGCAGCTGAAGTTCGAAGCACGGCAAGGAAATCCGGCCCGGGACTGATCACGGCGACCAGCCAGGCGAGGAGCAACGGTAGGACAGCGAGCATCTGCATCACCCGATCATTGGAGAGGTCATGACGACGGTGGCATCGGCCGGCTCCGCGGCCGTGCGGTAGCAATGCGCCACGTCGCCGGGGAAGGCGAGCAGGTCGCCCGGCCCGAGCCGGGCCAGATCATCGCTCGGCCCGGCGGACAGTGTCCCGGAGGCGACCATGAGGTGCTCGAGCGTGCCGGTCGCATGGGGCACTCCCTCGAATGTCGTGTGTGCCGGCAGCCGCAGCCGCCAGATCTCGACCTGATGCCCACCACTCACCCGGCGCAGCATCTCCTGTTGTGGTGCGTCCGCGCCCGCCGTGGCCCGCACCACGTGTGGTTGCGTCGGGGCGGTCGGCACCAGCAGGTCGGTCAGCGGTATGCCGAGGGCGATCGCCACGGCGTCGAGGGTGTCGATCGTCGGGTTGGCCCGGCCCGACTCGAGGCCGGAGAGGGTTGCCTTGGACAGACCGGAGCGACGTGCCAACTCGGCTGCGGACAGGCCACGTTGTTCGCGGCGCAGGCGCAGTTGGGCGCCGACGGAAGTGGCGAGGGTGGAGGCCATATCGTTGAATATAACGAACGATTCGTTCGTTACGCAATGCGCAGCGGGCGGCGAACGACCTCAGTCCGGCTGGTGTTCCGGGGCGTCGGCGATCGCCTCTCGGATGACCGCCCACGCGATGGCGGACGAATATCCTTTGCGAGCAAGCATTCCGGCCAGTCGCCGGGCCTGCACCTGGGCGTCGAGGCCGTGCATGGCGCGCAGCTTCTTGGCGACCAGGGCGCGGGCGCGTTCCCGCTCGTCCTCGTCGTCGATGGTGTCGAGTTGCTCACGGATGACGTCGGCGTCGACACCCTTGCGACGCAGCTCCTGACTGATCGCCCGTCGGGCCAGACCGCGCCGCTCCTGCTGCGATCGGACCAGCGTCGCGGCGTAGGCGGCGTCGTCGACCAGGCCGACCTCCTCGAGCCGGTCGAGCACGGCCCTGGCCACCTCGTCGGTGCAGCCGCGTTGGCGCAGTGTGTCGGCCAGCTGTTTGCGACTGCGGGGCGCCGAGGCGAGTTGACGGAGCACGATGGTGCGCGCCACCTCGGAGGGGTCGGCGTCCGCTCCGGATGCGTCCGGTGGCGGCTCACGATCGTCGCGTGCCTGCCGGGCCGTGCGTCGCCCTCGTGCGCTGCCGGCGGGGTGTGCGCCGCGTCGAGGCGATCGGTGCGGCCCGTTCGCCCGCGGCCCTGCGCCGCCCGCGGCGCCGTCGCCGGATCGGTCGTGGGCCGATGAGCCGGCCCACGGACCGACGATGACATCGGCCGGATCGACAAAGTCGGGCGGCGAATCAGGTGCACTGTCAAAGGGATTCATGGATGCAACGAAGCTTCCCCTGTGGAGCGTCTGTCGTCATACGGGACAACGTCTCGGCCACCGAAACGCCCAGCTCGGTGGCCGAGACGAGGATCAGAAGTCGACCGCGGTGACGACGGGTGTGGTCTCCTCGGCCGGCTTGTCGGCTTGCGGGCCGACGCCGAGCTTTTCCTTGATCTTCTTCTCCAGCTCATCGGCGAGGTCCGGGTTGTCGCGCAGGAAGCCGCGCGCGTTCTCCTTGCCCTGGCCCAACTGGTCGCCCTCGTAGGTGTACCAGGCGCCGGCCTTGCGCACGAAACCCTGCTCGACGCCCATGTCGATCAGGCCGCCCTCGCGGGAGATGCCCTGGCCGTAGAGGATGTCGAACTCCGCCTGCTTGAACGGCGGGGACACCTTGTTCTTGACCACCTTGACGCGGGTGCGGTTGCCGACCGCATCGGTGCCGTCCTTCAGCGTCTCGATGCGACGCACGTCGAGCCGGACCGAGGCATAGAACTTCAGCGCCTTGCCGCCGGTCGTCGTCTCCGGCGACCCGAACATGACGCCGATCTTCTCGCGCAACTGGTTGATGAAGATCGCGGTGGTGCCGGTGCTGTTGAGGGCACCGGTGATCTTGCGCAGCGCCTGCGACATGAGTCGGGCCTGTAGACCGACGTGGCTGTCACCCATCTCACCCTCGATCTCGGCACGCGGCACGAGCGCGGCCACGGAGTCGACCACGATGATGTCCAGCGAACCGGACCGGATCAGCATGTCGGCGATCTCCAGTGCCTGCTCACCGGTGTCCGGCTGGCTGACCAGCAGGGCATCGGTATCGACCCCGAGCTTCTTGGCGTATTCGGGGTCGAGCGCGTGCTCGGCGTCGATGAAGGCTGCGATGCCGCCGTTGCGCTGCGCATTGGCGACGGCGTGCAGTGCGACCGTGGTCTTACCGGAGGACTCCGGACCGTAGATCTCCACCACGCGGCCGCGGGGCAGCCCGCCGATGCCGAGAGCGACATCGAGTGCGATGGCGCCGGTGGGGATCACATCGATCGGCGGACGGACGTCGTCGCCCAGTCGCATGACCGCCCCCTTGCCGTGCGCCTTCTCGATCTGGGACAGGACGGTGTCGAGCGTCTTCAGCTTGCTGTCACCGGCATTCGCCGTCTTTGCTGCCATGGTGCGGCACTCCTTCGGAGAGTTGTGGGGTGGGTCGCGTCCACCGGCGACCGTCCGCAGCTCGTCAGTGCAGGTCGAACTGTGGAACGTGTCAGACGCTAGGCCCCCGCACCGACAACCCGGCATCTGTCGTCCGTGCACTGTGGACAACGGGTCGTCGTTCGAGGACTTGTGGATGAGCCTAACGCAGTTTCCCGAACACTCGTACGAAGATCTTCGGCGTGGCGTGTCGCGGCGACCCGAGTCTCGAACGTCGAAGGTTGCGCACGCGCCAGCGGGGCATCAGGGGTGCAGATGGGCGCCCTTGAGGATCTTGTCGACGCCGTTCTTCGGCCCGTGCACTGCGATGCCGACGAGGTTCAGCTTCTCCGCCGGCACGTCGGCGGTCGTCGCGCGGTTGGCGGCGTCATACCCCGTCTTGAACATGTCCTCGGTATAGATCGCCGGCCGCAGGCCGCGGGAGACGGCTCGCGTGCGTGCATTCCGCAATTCCGCGACCCCGCCCTCGAAGACCAGCACCGGCATACTCAGCAACGGCAGGTAGGTGCCGCCGTCGCCGTCGCGATAGGGCTCGCCCACGAGTTCCGGATTCGCGGCCGCGATCCCGGCAGCGAGGAAGGCGGTGACGTTCATCCGCTGCCAGGCGGCCAGGTCGTCACAGAGCAAGATCGCGATCTTGGTCGCGAAGGGCGGTATCAGCAGGTCGGCGTGGTTCTCGTGATCCATGCCGCCATCGTGCGCCCGCCAGCAAACGCCGTCTTGTACGAAATTGACCGTCAGGCGACCGAGGCCTGATAGCTGCCGGGTGAGGTCTGCAACAAGCGCCGGAAGTGGCGATGGAAGTGCGCCTGGTCGTAGAAGCCGGTGGCCACGGCAACCGCCGCGGCCGGCTCACCGTCCAACAAGCGCCGCCTCGCCATATCGAGCCGGCGTCCCGTGACGTACCGATGAGGAGGTATGGCGAACTCCTTCGTGAAGGCGCGGATCAGGTATGCCGCACTCACGCCGAGCAGCGTCGCCAAGTGCTCGACCGCCGGCGCACCCACCGGATCAGCGTCCAGGATGTCGCGGGCCTGTCGAGCGATCCATGCACGACGCGGCGCATCGACCCGATCGCCTGACGGGCGGCCGCCCAGATGCCACCGCAGAGCATCCGCAACGAGTGCGAGATGCGACTCGGCCGCCAGACGCTCACCGGCCGACAATGCATGGTCCAATCGCGAAACCGACTCTCGCAACGACGAATCCAACACAAGTGGCGAGTCGACGCACGGACCGATCAACCCTTCCGGCAGCACCGCCTACTCAAGATAGACGACCCTCTTGCGGAACCCTCTCGACGACAGCGGGTGACCGTCGTGAGTGACGTGCGGGGGCAACAACGTGACACCTATCCCGGCATCGGCGCGGTCGCGATGCCGGTCCACGTCATAGCCGATGAGGCCGTCGTCGACGATGAGCACGGTCCACGCGTCGTGCGTGTGTACCGGGTAGCTGTGGTCCGCCCAGGATGCGTGCAGCACTTCGCGGATCCCGGCCACGCCGGGATCCCACGCGCGGACCCGGTCCGCAGCAACTGCCGCCATACTCACGAACCTACCGACGCTGCTCCTACTCCGAGCGGATGACCGTCAGCCGTCGCGACGCTCACGGATCGGTATGTCGCGGCCCAGCCGGCGCTCCTCGGGGATCTGCAGGTCGACGCAGATCGCCTCCCAGATCTCGCGTGGCTTCACGCCATCGGCGAGCGCCTCGTCGGCCGTCCGGTTGCCCAGGGTCTGCAACACGTGGCTGTTGCCGAGCACGGCGGCGTATGCCGACCCGAACTCGTCCGTCATCAGCCGGCGATACTCCGAATGCTTCACCCGACCAGGGTAAGTGCCGCTGTCACCGCTGGATGCGAAGCTAGGACTTCGATGACCGATGACGTCCTGGATCGCTTCTCCCCTGCCACCCGCGCGTGGTTCGAGGGGTCCTTCAGCGCGCCCACGCCGGCCCAGTCCGGGGCCTGGGATGCCATCAGCAACCGCGACCACACCCTGGTCGTGGCGCCCACCGGTTCGGGCAAGACGCTGTCGGCGTTCTTGTGGGCGATCGACCGGATGGCGGCGACCCCGGCGCCCGAGGAGGCGCTCCGGCGCTGCCGGGTGATCTATGTGTCGCCGATGAAGGCGCTCGCCGTCGACGTCGAACGCAACCTGCGGTCGCCCTTGGTCGGCATACAGCACGCGGCCGACCGGCTCGGGCTGCCGCAGCCGGACGTCACCGTGTCGGTGCGGTCCGGCGACACGCCTGCTATCGAGCGGCGGGCCTTCGCCAAGCGCCCGACCGACATCCTGATCACCACTCCGGAGTCACTCTTCCTGCTGCTCACGTCCGCGGCTCGCCAGGCGCTGTCCGGTGTCGAGACGGTGATCATCGACGAGGTGCACGCCGTCGCCGGCACCAAACGTGGTGCGCACCTCGCTCTGTCCCTGGAGCGGCTGGACGCCATACTCCCCCGGCCCGCACAGCGCATCGGGCTGTCGGCGACCGTGCGCCCGGTCGAACAGGTCGCCCGTTATCTCACCGGCGGGCGTCCGGTGACGACCGTGCAGCCGCCGGCCGAGAAGTCGTGGGATCTCGAGGTCGTCGTGCCGGTGCCCGACCTCACCCAGCTCGGCCGGGTGGCCGACGACCTGACCGAACCGGCTTCCGATCCCGTCGAGCGGGCATCCATCTGGCCGCACGTCGAAGAACGCATCGTCGACCTCATCGCACAACACCGGTCGACCATCGTCTTCGCCAACTCGCGTCGGTTGGCCGAGCGACTGACCACGCGGCTCAACGAGATCTGGGCCGAGCGCACCGATTCCGCCTCGGACCTGCACGAAGTCTCGCAGGGTGGTGCGGGGTCCCCGCGAAGTATCGGAGCGAGGAACGAGCGGAGAACTTCCTCGGGTGCCGGGGCACCGGCGCAGGTGATGGCGCAGGCCGGACAGAGCTCCGGAGCCCCCGCGGTCCTCGCCCGAGCCCACCACGGCTCGGTCAGCAAGGAACAACGCGGCGAGATCGAGGACGCGCTGAAGTCCGGCCGGCTGCCGGCGGTGGTCGCGACGAGTTCACTGGAGCTCGGCATCGACATGGGCCTGGTCGACCTGGTGATCCAGGTGGAGTCCCCGCCGAGCGTCGCCAGCGGGCTGCAGCGCGTCGGACGGGCCGGCCACCAGGTGGGTGCCGTCAGCCGCGGGGTGCTCTTCCCGAAGTTCCGTGGCGACCTGGTGCAGACCTGCGTGGTGGTCGACCGGATGAAGGCCGGGATGATCGAATCCCTTGCAGTGCCGAACAATCCGGTCGACGTGCTGGCACAGCAGATCGTCGCCATGTGCGCGTTGGACGACTGGTCCGTCGAGGACCTCGAGCAGCTCGCGCACCGCACCGCGTCGTTCGCGAGCCTGCCGCGCAGCATCCTGGAGTCGGTGCTCGACATGCTCGCCGGCCGCTACCCGTCCGAGGACTTCGCCGAACTGCGCCCGCGCATCGTGTGGGACCGCATCACCGGCACGCTGAGCGGGCGACGTGGTGCCCAGCGCCTCGCCGTCACCAGTGGCGGCACCATCCCGGACCGCGGCCTCTACGGCGTCTTCCTGGCGACCGGGGAGGGACCGGGGCGGCGCGTCGGCGAGTTGGACGAGGAGATGGTCTACGAGTCACGCGTCGGCGACGTGTTCACCCTGGGCACCACCAGCTGGCGCATCGAGGACATCACGCACGACCAGGTCCGCGTGACGCCCGCCCCGGGACAGCCGGGCAAGCTACCGTTCTGGCGCGGCGACTCGCCCGGGCGACCGCTCGAACTCGGCACCGCCGTCGGCGGTTTCGTCCGGGAGCTCATCGCGTTGCCGGAGGACGCTGCTCGCGCCCGGGTCGCCCGCACCGGCCTCGACCAGTGGGCGGCGGACAACCTCTTGGCCTACCTTCGCGAGCAACAGGAAGCGACCGGTCAGGTCCCGCACGACAAGGCGATCGTCGTCGAACGCTTCCGCGACGAGCTGGGTGACTGGCGCGTCGTCGTCCATTCCCCGTATGGCGCGCCGGTGCACGCACCCTGGGCGCTGGCCATCGCGGCGCGGATGCGGGAGCGTCTCGGTGTCGAGGTGCAGGCCATGCACGGCGACGACGGCATCGTCCTGCGACTGCCGGACTCCGATCCCGACACCGATGCGTCGGCGGCCGCCCAGCTGCTCGAGTTGATCGTGCAGGACCCGGACGAGATCGCCGAGATCGTCACGTCCGAGATCGGTGGATCTGCTTTGTTCGCAGCGCGCTTCCGCGAATGTGCGGCGCGCGCCCTGCTTCTGCCGCGCCGCAATCCGGGACGTCGGCAGGCGCTGTGGCAGCAGCGTCAGCGGTCCGCCCAGCTGCTCGAGGTCGCCGCCCGTTTCCCGTCCTTCCCGATCGTCCTGGAAGCGGTGCGCGAGTGCGTGCAGGACGTCTTCGACGTGCCGGGTCTGGAGCAGCTGATGCGCGACATCACGGCCCGGCGGATCCGGGTGGTGCAGGTCGACACCGCGACCCCGTCACCGTTCGCCACCAGCCTGTTGTTCGGGTATGTCGCCCAGTTCCTCTACGAGGGTGATTCCCCGCTGGCCGAGCGGCGCGCCGCGGCACTCGCACTGGACCCGTCGCTGCTGGCCGATCTGCTCGGCTCCGGCGAGGGAGCCTCCTTGCGCGACCTGCTGGACGCCGAGGTGGTCTCCCAGGTCGAGGACCAGCTGCAACGGCTGGTCCCCGAGCGACACTGCCGCGACGCCGAGGACGTCGCCGACCTGGTCCGGGTCCTCGGCGTGCTCACCCGGCAGCAGATCGAGCAGCGCACCCGGCAGGAATGCCGCGGGCAGGTCGCCGCGTGGTTGCGGGAGCTGGTCGCCGCCCGCCGGCTGATCGAGGTGCCGTGGGCCGGGGGCACCGGTCATGCCGCCATCGAGGACGCCGCCCGGTTGCGCGACGCGCTCGGCGTGGCGTTGCCCGCCGGCATACCGGCGGTGTTCCTGGAGCCCACCGATGACCCGCTCGGCGAACTGGTGGTCCGCTTCGCCCGCACGCACGCGCCGTTCCCGGCGACCGAAGCCGCCGCAGCGCTCGGCATCGGCCGGGCCGTCGCGCACGACACGCTGCGCCGCCTGGTGACGTCCGGCCGCTTGGTCGAGGGTGAGCTGAGACCGACCGAGCTGGGCGGCGGGGTGCACGGCATCGACTACGCCGACCCGGAGGTGCTGCGCACCATCAAGCGTCGTTCGCTGGCCTCACTGCGCGCCGAGGTGGAGCCGGTGCCGGCGCAGCAGCTGGCGTCCTTCCTGCCGCAGTGGCAGGGCGTCGGGGGCGGACTGCGCGGTGCCGACGGCCTGCTGCGCGCGGTGGAGCAGCTGTGCGGCGCACGCGTGCCCGCGAGCGCCCTGGAGACGCTGATCCTGCCCGAGCGGGTGACGGCATACCACCCGGGCATGCTGGACGAGCTGATGGCCGGTGGTGAGGTGCTCTGGCAAGGGCACGCGGCCCTGCCCGGCGACGACGGCTGGGTGTCGCTGCACCTTGCGGACACAGCGCCGCTGACCCTCGCGATGCCGGACGACACCATCGACCTCACCCCGGCCCACCAGCTGATGCTGGCCGCGCTCGACAGCGGCGGTTCGTTCTTCTTCCGGGCGCTGGCCGACGCGGTCAACGCGACGGACGCGCGCACCGGCGACGCCGAACTGCAGTCGTACCTGTGGGATCTCATCTGGTCGGGCCGGGTCAGCGGTGACACGTTCGCTCCGGTGCGTGCCCTGCTCGGGGGCGGACGCACCGCTCACAAGGCACGGGCGCAGGGTCCGCGACAGAGCCGGCACGGCCGGATCGGTGGACTGCGCGGCTCGCCGGGCGGCCTCGGGCGGCCGGCGTCGGCCCTGCGGACCGCGCCGCCGTCGGTCTCCGGCAGGTGGTCATTACTGCCGCAACCGGAGGACGACCAGACCGCGAGGGCTTTCGCGCTCGCCGAGGTGTTGCTCGACCGGCACGGGATCGTCACCCGCGGCGCCGTCCAGGCCGAGTCCGTCACCGGGGGGTTCGCGACCGTCTATCGGGTGCTGGCCGCTGCCGAGGAGACCGGGCGGGTCCGCCGTGGCTATTTCGTCGAAGGCCTGGGCGCCGCCCAGTTCGGCAGCGCCGGTGCGGTCGACCGGCTCCGCGCGGCCGGCCACACCGTGCCGGCGCCACGCAATCCTTGGGATGTCGCTCCGGTCGCACCGCAGACGGCGTTCGTGCTCGCGGCGGCCGATCCGGCCAACCCGTTCGGTGCAGCGCTGCCCTGGCCGGACCGTGAGATCGAGGGTGCCGAGCACCGGCCCAGCCGCCGCGCCGGCGCCATGGTGGTGCTGGTCGAGGGTGCTCTCGTGCTCTACGTCGAACGAGGTGGCCGCAAGGTGCTGACATTCACCGACGACGGCGCGGGCCTGGCCGCGGCAGCCGCGGCGCTGGCCCGGACCGTGGTGCTGCCACCGGACAGCCGCGGGACGCCGCGGCTGCGCGGGCTCACCGTCGAGGGCATCGACGGCAGGCCGGCGCTGGGTTCCGATCACCCGCTGGCACACGCGTTGACCGACAACGGCTTCCACGTGTCGCCGAAGGGCCTGCGCATCCGCCGCTGAGACGATGCGAGACGCGAGGAGGTGTGATGCCCGAGGGTGACGCGGTCCGCCGGGCCGCGGCGCGACTCGACGATGCCTTGCGCGGGCAACCGCTGATCGGTTGCGAGTTGCGCTGGCCGTCACTCGCCGACCGTTCCCTGCACGGGATGACCACGCTCGAGGTGGTCAGCCGCGGCAAGCACCTGTTGCACCGCTTCGACTCCGGTATGACGCTGCACAGCCACCTGCGCATGGAGGGCCGCTGGCGAGTGCGGCGCACCGCGGAGATCACCCCGGCCGCGGTGCGCAGCAGGGCGATCCGGGCGTTGCTCGCGACCGATCGCTGGACGGCCGTCGGTTACCGGTTGGGCGTGCTGGAGCTGTTGGCCACCCGGGACGAGCGCCGGGTGGTCGGCCATCTCGGCCCCGACCTGCTCGGCGATGACTGGGACGCGGTGGTGGCGGCGGCGCGGCTGCGCCGGCAACCGGCGCGAGCGATCGGTGCGGCCCTGCTCGATCAGCGCAACCTGGCCGGCCTGGGCACGATCTGGACGACCGAGACACTCTTCGCCGAACGCATCTCGCCGTGGACCCAGGTCGGTGCCCTGCCGGACGACGCGCTGGACGGTGTGCTGCAGCGCGCCCACCGATTGCTGTCCGTCGCCGCGGGACACGAGCAAGCCCTCGCGGCATACGGACGTGCGGGCGAGCCGTGCCCGCGCTGTGGGCGTCTGCTGCGGCAGGGACCCATCGGTGACCCGCCGGAACAGCGCACGCTGGGCTTCTGCCCCGCCTGCCAGACCGGCTGAGCCACGCCGGCAGCGAGCCGGATTGGACCGGCCGACTCAGGCGGCGGAGGACACCACAGCCGACGGGTCGGGCACCGGCAACGGCACCGGCGCGGCCACGCCCTCTGCGGCGGCCAGTCGCCGGGAGACACTCAGCAACGCCTCCGACATCGGCACTCCGAGGGCATCGCACACGGCTGCCAGCAGCTCCGAGGATGCTTCCTTCTCGCCGCGCTCGATCTCCGAGAGGTAACCGAGCGACAACTGCGCGTCCTGCGCGACCTCGCGCAGGGTGCGGCCCTGCTCCCGACGGACACCGCGCAGCACATCACCGAGCTCGCGACGGAGCAGAATCATGGCGCCTCCCAGTGACATCGACGGTTGCTCATCGTGGATCCAGCTTAACGCCCGCCGCCGACAACCGTTCGGTGCGGCAGGCGGAAATGCCGGCCACCTGGTACAACCGAGGGCCGCGTGCCGACATTCCGATGTGCGGCTGCGCACAGCTGCCCACTCCCGTTCCTACCGGCCGCCCACTGCACAGTGCGCCAGCAGCTCCAGCACCCGGACCACCGTCTGCTCACGGATCGCCCCGCGGTCACCGGTCAGGTCGAGCATGCGCACCTCGTCCAGCGGCACGCCGGGCGCGTCGTCCCAGGCCACCGCGACGAACACCCGCCCGACGGGGACGTCGTCCTGCGGATCGGGCCCGGCCACACCGGTCGTGGCGATGCCGTGGGTGGCGTCCAGCAGCCGTCGTACCCCGTGCGCCATCTGACGGGCCACCTCGGCCTGCACGGCACCGCCGGCGCGCAACAGCTGGGCGTCGACGCCCAGGACGCTCGCCTTTACGTCCGTGGCGTATGACGTCACGCTGCCGCGCACCACCGCGCTGGCGCCCGGCACGGCGGTGAGCGCAGCGCACACCAGCCCGCCGGTGAGTGACTCCGCGGCGGCCACGGTGTCGCCGCGACGCGCCAGGTCGGCGATCAAGGCATCGGTCTGCATTGCGGTGTCACTCCCTTCGCCGGGCGGCGCGGCGGGCCCGCCGCTGGCGCGAACGCTCGCTGTTGCGGCGCAGCCGGATGGCCCGGAAGACGTAGTCGACACCGGTTGCCACCGTGACCGCGAGCGCGGCCAGCATGACGACCCAGGCGATCACGTCGAACCAGCCATCGATCGGCAACAGGAACAGTCCGATCGCGATCGCCTGCAGGAACGTCTTGAGCTTGCCGCCGCGGCTGGCCGGCAGCACACCGTGCTTGATCACCGACAGGCGCAGCAGCGTGATCCCGATCTCGCGCACCAGGATGACCCCGGTGACCCACCAGGGCAGTCGCCCGATGATCGACAGCCCGACCAGCGCCATCCCCATGAGCGCCTTGTCGGCGATCGGGTCCATCATCTTGCCGAAATCGGTCACCAGCCCGCGGGACCGCGCCAGATCACCATCGATGCGGTCGGTGATCGACGCGATCGCGAAGACCAGCACCGCACCGATCCGATAACCCGTGTCGTGACCACCGCGCGTGAGCAGCAGCCAGCCGAAGACCGGCACCAGCACGATCCGGAACATCGTCAGCGCGTTGGCGATGTTCCAGTTGCTGACACCCGTGCTCGGCGCGGACGCCGGATCGGGCATCGGCGGTGCGATGACCGGCTCACCCGCGGCGCGGCGGCGTTCGAACTCCGCCCGCCGCCGCTCGAACTCGTCGCGCGCCTCGGCCTTGCGTCGCTCGAACTCCTCGCGGGTGTGGGCGCGGCGCCGGGCGGCGTCGTCCGGAGCCGCAGCACGACGCTCACGGCGTTCGGCGCCGGTCATACAGGTCGTGCCATCAGGTCGATGCCGAGCGTGCCGGTGACCCGCGCGGTGACGATGTCGCCGATCGCGACGCCGCCAGGCTCGACCTGCAGGATCGTTTCGCCGTCGACGTCCGGGCCCTGTTGGCCGGCGCGGCCACGCACCTCCCCGTCATCGGCGTCGGCGGTGCCGTCGGACTCGACCAGCACCTCGACCGTTTCACCGATCCGGTCCGCGGCACGCTGCTCGTTCAGCTGCTCCGCCAGCGTCTGGAAGTGCGCCAACCGCGTGGCGACCTCGCGCTCGGGAAGCTTGGCGTCATACGTCTCGGCCTCGGTGCCGTCCTCGTCGGAGTAGCCGAACACGCCGACGACGTCGAGCTGTGCCTCGATCAGGAAGCTCTCCAGCGCGGCCAGGTCCGCGTCGGTCTCGCCGGGGAAGCCGACGATGACGTTGCTGCGGATGCCGGCGTATGGCGCCCGCCGACGCACCTCCTGCACCAGCTGCAGGAACGACTCGCGGTCACCGAACCGCCGCATCCGGCGCAGCAGCGGACCACTGGCGTGCTGGAACGAGATGTCGAAGTAGGGCACCACACCGGGCGTCGAGGTCATCACGTCCAGCAGGTCGGGGCGGATCTCCGCGGGCTGCAGGTAGGAGACACGGACGCGCGAAATGCCTTCGACCGCAGTGAGTTCGGGCAGCATCGTGTCGAGCAGTCGCAGGTCGCCCAGATCCTTGCCGTAGGACGTGGAGTTCTCCGAGACCAGGAACACCTCCCGCACGTCGTGCTGTCCGAGCCACCTGGCCTCGGCGAGCACGTCGGCCGGGCGCCGGGACACGAACGCGCCGCGGAAGGAGGGGATCGCGCAGAATGCGCACCGCCGGTCGCACCCGGAGGCGATCTTCAGGGGCGCCCACGGACGGCCGTCGAGCCGGGCCCGGATGACGCGTGGCGACGATGCCGGCGAGGCGATGTCGACGTCGTCGGGCCGGCGCAGGTCACCGTGGCCGGGTGTCGCGACGTCGGAACCTTGGCGGTCCACCGGACTGATCGGCAACAGTTTGCGACGGTCCGACGGTGTGTGGGAGGCGGGCGCGTGACCACCCAGGACCGCCCGCAAATGGCTGGACATGTCGACATACGAGTCGAATCCGAGCACCGCGTCGGCCTCGGGGAGTTGGGCGGCGAGCTGCTCGCCATACCGCTCGGCGAGGCAGCCGACCGCGACGACCGCCTGGGTGCGGCCGTGCTCCTTCAGGTCGTTCGCCTCGAGGAGGGCGTCGATCGAGTCCTTCTTGGCCTGCTCCACGAAGCCGCAGGTGTTGATGACTGCGACGTCCGCGTCGGCCGCGTCGTCCACCAGCGTCCACCCCTCGCCGGCGAGCCGGCCGGCCAGTTCTTCGGAGTCCACCTCGTTGCGAGCGCAGCCCAATGTGACCAGAGCGACGCTGCGGGATTCCATGGACCCAACTGTATGGGACGGCCGGTGCGGCACCGCGCTTGCGTGATGTGATGGCGGGTATGGCGAACACCGACACCTCCCCCAGCCTCGACCGCGTCCGTGACCTGCTGGCGAAGCACCCGTTGATCGACGGACACAACGACCTGCCGTGGGCCGCCCGTGACCTGGTGCGCTACGACTTCGACAAGCTGGATCTGGAGGCGGGCACCGCCGACCGCACCCACACCGACATCGCCCGGCTGCGCGAAGGATGCCTGGGCGGACAGTTCTGGTCGGTCTACGTGCCGTCCAACCAGCCCGGCAGCGAGGCGGTCACCCAGACCCTGGAGCAGATCGACGCCGTCCACCAGCTGATCGGCCGCTGGCCCGAGACGTTCGGCCTGGCGCGCACCGCGGACGAGGTGGAGTCGGTCTTCGCCTCCGGCCGGATCGCGTCGCTGCTCGGCGCCGAGGGCGGCCAGTCGATCGACAGCTCGCTCGCCACACTGCGGATGCTCTACGTGCTGGGCGTGCGCTACATGACCCTGACGCACAACGACAACAACCCGTGGGCCGACTCGGCCACCGACGAGCCGGTGCACGACGGGCTCTCGCGGTTCGGCGTCGAGGTGGTGCGGGAGATGAACCGCATCGGCATGCTCGTCGATCTGTCACACGTCAGCGCCGACACGATGCGCGCGGCGCTGGCGGCCTCGGAGGCACCAGTCATCTTCAGCCACTCCTCTGCGCGGGCGGTGTGCGACTCTCCCCGCAACGCTCCCGATGACGTGCTGGAGACGTTGCGGGACAAGAACGGCGTGATCATGTCGACCTTCGTCCCGCCGTTCGTGTCGCAGGCGTGTGCCCAGTGGCGCACCGACGCCGGTGAGGCCGCGCGGGACGCGGGCGTGGCGCCCACGGATGTGACGGCGTTCCAGAAGTTCTGCGACCAGTGGGCGCAGCGGCACCCGATGCCGGTCGCCACCCTCGACGACGTGATCGCGCACTTCGTGCACATCCGCGAGGTCGCCGGCATCGACCACCTCGGCGTCGGCGGCGACTACGACGGCGTTTCGGTGCTGCCCGAGGGCATGGGCGACGTGTCGTCATACCCGAAGGTCTTCGCGGCGCTGGCCGACCTCGGCTGGTCCGACGAGGACCTGGCCAAGGTGGCCGGCGGCAACGTCCTGCGGGTGTTGCGCGACGCCGAAGCGGTCGCTCGGGACCTGCAGCAGACCCGTGGCCCCAGCGTCGCGACCATCGAGGAGCTCGACGGCTGATCGCGGATCCCGGCTTGTCAGGAGTGCGCCCCACCGCACTCTTGACATAGCCGCGATCGTCAGTGCCGGCCCAGCCGGAAGTAGGTATGGCGAACCTGCGCCATGAAATCGGCTGGCGCCAGCCGCAGGCCCAGCACCGGGATGCGTATGACGTTCTCACCAGCGACGACCCTGTCGTTCTGGCGGAGTGCGTCGTCGATCGGGTTGAGCGCGAGCGCGTGATGCCCGCCGTCGATCTCGACGACCAGACCCACCTCGTCCCAGGCGACGTCGAGGTACAGCCGCCCCCTCGGGCCGTTGCGAATCGCCTGCCGACTGGGTGCCGGTAGCCCGGCTCGGCGCGCCATACCGGCGAAGTCCAGCTCTCCGAGCGAGTGTGCGCCGTCGGTGACGTCGCCGATGACAGCCGCCAGGAACGCATGCCGCCTCGATCTCTCGACGCCGCTCCACGCCAGCTGCAGTCGCGCCGTGGTGGTCAGCCGCTGCTGCAGGGGCAGACAGATGAGCAACGCGGCCTGCCGGTCACTCACCCCCCACTGCGCCGCGTGGATCATGGCAGGTTCCACCGCTACTCGAGGCACGCCAACCTTGAACCAGCGGCCGGCCGCGACCTCGCCTGCGTATCCCGAACCGGTCGATGCCGTGCTGCGCCAGCGCCAACCGGTGCACCACCCCACCGCACTCAGCTGCCAGTTCGGCGGCGATGACGCGGCGTTCGGCGCCATACATCAACGGACGACGGACGACGTCATGGCGGATCGGTGCGGCGCTCATCGGAGGATCCTCGCGAATTCGCAGCTGCGCCGTGACGGGCCTGTGGACAACCAGGTTCGGATCAGCTCGCGCTATGTCAGCAGTGCGTCCCACCGCACTCTTGACATAGCCGCCGGCCGCCGCCCAGCCGGCCGTCAAGAATGCGTCAAGACCCGCAAAGACGGCATCAACACGGCGGATCCGGCCGGAACACCGGCGAACGCTGGGATCCATGACCGAATATCTCGTCGCGGGCGGCATCGCGCTCGCGCTTCTGGCGTACCTCGTCTACGCCCTCGTCCGCCCGGACAAGTTCTGATGAGCGAACCGGTGAGCGGCCTGGTGACCATCGCCGTCCTGGTGGCCGCCCTCGCGCTGGTGCACGTCCCACTGGGCGATCACATGACTCGAGTCTTCAGCAGCGACAGGGATCTCGCCGTCGAACGGCTCTTCTACCGCGTGAGCGGCGTGGATCCCCGGTCCCAGCAACGCTGGTCACGGTATGCCGTCTCGGTGCTGGCCTTCTCCGCGGTGAGCCTGGTCGCGCTGTGGGCACTGTGCACCTTCCAGGGCCGGCTGCCGCTCGACCGCGGTGCCGCCATGGACTGGCACACCGCGGTCAACACGGCGATCTCCTTCGTCACCAACACGAACTGGCAGAGCTACGCCGGTGAATCCGGCGCGAGCGTGGTGGTCCAGGCGCTGGGGCTGGCCGTGCAGAACTTCATGTCGGCAGCCGTCGGCATCGCGGTCGCCGTCGCCCTCGTCCGCGGCCTGGTCGCCCGCCGGACCGGTGTCATCGGCAATTTCTGGGTCGATCTGACCCGCGGCACGGTGCGGATGCTGCTGCCCATCGCAGTGCTCGGCGCCGTCGTACTCCTCGCCGGCGGCGTGGTCCAGGATCTCGCCGCGCCGCAGGTGGTCGACACCCTCGCCGGCGGCCACCAGACGATCGAATCCGGCCTGGTCTCGAGCCAGGAGGCGATCAAACTGCTCGGCACCAACGGTGGCGGCTACTTCAACGCCAACTCCGCCCATCCCTTCGAGAACCCCAACGGCTTCACCAATCTGGTCGAGATCTTCCTCATCCTGCTCATCCCGTTCTCACTGCCGCGCACCTACGGCCGACTGATCGGTGACCAGCGCCAGGGGTATGCCGTCCTCGGCTTCATGGCGTTCCTCTGGGCGGCGATGCTGACCGTGATCACCTGGGCCGAGCAGAGCGCGGCGACCGCACCGACCGGAGCGATGGAGGGCAAGGAAGTCCGCTTCGGGGTCTGGGGATCGGCACTGTTCGCCAACTCCACCACCGCCACGTCCACCGGGGCGGTCGACTCGTGGCACGAGTCCTTCAGTCCCGTCGGCGGCGGTGGTGCGCTCACCAACATGCTGCTGGGCGAGATCGGCCCCGGAGGCGTCGGCTCCGGACTGTATGGCGCATTGGTCGTCGCGATCCTCGCGGTCTTCATCGCCGGCCTGATGGTCGGACGCACACCCGAGATCCTCGGAAAGGCGGTGGGCCGCAAGGAGATCACCTACGCCGCCCTCTACTCCGTCACCACTCCCGCGCTCGTCCTGCTGGGCACCGGAGCGGCCCTGCTGGTGCCGAGGGCACAGCACGCGGTCCTGGCGACCGGACCGCACGGCCTCACCGAGCTGCTCTACGCCTACGCGTCGGCAGCCGGACCCGACCCGGCCGCGTTACCTGCTGACCGATCCCGGCCAGGGTTACCGCTTCACCGGCTGACCGGCTTGCGCCGCATCGCGTGCACGATGAGCAGCACCAGTGCGGCGATCCAGCCGAACAACACGCCCCACAGGACGCCGACGTTGAGATCGGTCTGCCACACGGCCTCGGATGAGGAACCCTGCCGGGCGATCGCGCCGGCCACCGGACGGGCAACGCCGCCGGCGATCACCGTCGTCATCCAGGCCGCGAGGAACAGCGCGAATCCCCCGTTGCCGGCCCGCGTCGACATCGCCGCCGCCATCATCAGCAGCACGGTGATGACCAACACGATCAGCACCCCGACGACGAACGCGGTGGACAGATCGCTGCCGCCGCCGGACGGCCACGGCAGCAGATCCATCCGGTAGGTCACGAACCCCGGCAGCTTGCGACTGTCGATGCTGGAGTGGTTTCGCAGGATCTGGTAGGCGCCGAACGACGTCGCCACCGCGATGAGCGTCGCCACCACCGCGCCGACGATGGCGGCCGGGAAACCGCCGGATCCACGGTCCGCCGGCAGCATCGGTGCGCCGTATGCCGGCGGTCGTTGCTGCGCCGGCGCCGGCCGATAGCCGCCGGACGGCGGGGCGTAACCACCGCCCGCGGGCGGATAACTCCCGGAGGCACGCGCGTCACGTGCCGCCGGTGGGGCGTCGAAGACCGCCGTGTCGTCGCTACGGCCCGCGTCCCGGGGCGGCCCGATCGATCCGGCCGCCGGTGGACGGTAGGGGTCCTCGCGGCGGATCTCCTGGGTGCGGTCGTCCACGTCATGGGGACGACGGTTGCTGTCTCTGGTGTCGTCGTGGTCGCTCGAGTGGTCGCTCACTTCGCCCTCCGCGGGTTCGGGGTCATCCGGCTGGCGTGGGAACCGCGCCCGTGATCAGTCGCGCCGATCCGTCAACTGCCACGCGTCCTCGCTCTCCCCGGAGTCCCCGGAGACGCCGTCGGCCGCCGCGTCGTACGGCTGCTCGGCCGCGGGCGGGTCCTCACCGCGCAACAGCGCCAGCGTCGTCGGCAGGTCGTCCGGCTTGACCAGCACGTCACGGGCCTTGGAACCCTCCGAGGGACCCACGATGCCGCGGCTCTCCATCAGGTCCATCAACCGGCCCGCCTTGGCGAAGCCGACGCGCAGCTTGCGCTGCAGCATCGAGGTCGAACCGAACTGGCTGTTGACCACCAGCTCGGCCGCCTGCAGCAGCAGGTCGAGGTCGTCGCCGATGTCCTCGTCGATCTCCTTCTTCGGTGCCGTCACCTGCACGTCGTCGCGGTAAACCGGCTTCAGCTGCTGCTTGACGTGCGAAACCACTTCCTGCACTTCGGTTTCGGTGACCCAGGCACCCTGCACGCGCATCGGCTTGGAGGCACCCATGGGCAGGAAGAGCGCGTCGCCCTGGCCGATGAGCTTCTCGGCGCCGGGCTGGTCCAGCACGACGCGGGAGTCGGCCAGCGAGGAGGTCGCGAACGCCATACGCGACGGCACGTTGGCCTTGATCAGACCAGTGACGACGTCGACCGAGGGGCGCTGCGTGGCCAGCACCAGGTGGATGCCGGCGGCACGTGCGAGCTGGGTGATGCGCACGATCGACTCCTCGACGTCGCGCGGCGCCACCATCATCAGGTCGGCGAGCTCGTCGACGATCACCAGCAGGTAGGGGTAGGTCTGCATGACGCGTTCCGAACCCGGCGGCGGCGACACCTTCCCGGCCCGGACGGCCTTGTTGAAGTCGTCGATGTGCTTGAAGCCGAAGGCGGCCAGGTCGTCATACCGGGTGTCCATCTCGCGGACGACCCACTGCAGTGCCTCGGCGGCCTTCTTCGGGTTGGTGATGATCGGGGTGATCAGGTGCGGGATGCCTTCGTATGCCGTGAGTTCGACCCGCTTGGGGTCGACCAGCACCATGCGGACCTCGTCCGGGGTGGACCGCATCATGATCGAGGTGATCATCGAGTTGACGAACGAGGACTTGCCGGCGCCGGTCGCACCCGCGACGAGCAGGTGCGGCATCTTCGCCAGGTTGGCGATGACGTAGCCGCCCTCGACGTCCTTGCCGACGCCCATCACCATCGGGTGGTCGTTGCCGCGGGCCGCACCGCTGCGCAGCACGTCACCGAGGCTGACCTTCTCGCGGTCGGTGTTGGGGATCTCGATGCCGATCGCGGACTTGCCGGGGATCGGCGAGAGGATCCGCACGTCCGCGGAGGCCACGGCATACGCGATGTTCTTGGACAGTGCGGTGACCCGCTCCACCTTGGTGCCCTGGCCGAGCTCCACCTCGTAGCGCGTGACCGTCGGCCCTCGGCTGAAGCCGGTGACCTGGGCGTCGACGTCGAAGGAGTTCATCGTGTCGGTCAGCGCTTCGACCACTCGGTCGTTGGCGGCCGACCGCGCCTTGGGTGGGGTGCCGGGCTTGAGCAGGTCGTTCGCGGGCAGCGTGTAGGTGACGTCCCCGGCCAGCTGGAGCTGCTCGACCCGCTGGGGCAGCGGCGTGGTGGGCGGCGCCTGCAGCGGCGGGCTCATCGCGATCGACTCCGGCGGCGTGCCGGTGGTGCCGGGCAACGGCATCGCCCGGTCGGTGCCGGCCGGCTTGCCGGCGCCCTTGGCCGGCTGCTTCTCGTCGACGTCGTAGACCTCGTCGCTGCCCGGGTCCTTCTCACCGGGGCGCAGGACGCGGCCGCTCTTGGTCCGCCGCGGCGCGACCGTGGCGGCCTGCTCGAAGGCCTCGTCGCCGTCCAGGCTCGGGTCGTGCTCGCCGTCCGCCGCCACCTTGCGGCGGCGCTTGCGTTTGCCACCGTCGATCTTGTCACCGTGCAGGTCCTGGGCGACCGCGTCGACCGGCTGGTCGTCGTCATACGACCCGCCGTGCTCGAAGAGCCGGGCGCGCAGCGTCGCCAGACGCTCGGGGATCATCGTCACCGGAGTCGCGGTCATCACCAGCACGCTGAACAGCCCGAGGATCAGCAGCAGCGCCATCGCGCCGGCCGTGTGCACGGCGGCCACCAGCGGACTGCTCGCGAGGAAGCCGATGATGCCGCCCGCCCCGCGCAGGGCGTCGGTTTCGCTCGGTTGGGGAATGCCCTTGGCGATGCTGGTGCCGCCACAGACGGCGATGGCGAAGAGCGCGAGACCGACCATCACGCGGTTGGTGGCCTGGTCGCCGCGCGGTGAGCGCATCAGGTGCACGCCGATGAGCACGAGCACGAGCGGCATCACCAGCGCGCCGAGTCCGAACGTCCCGGCGACGATCGCGTGTATGACGTCACCGGCCGCACCGGTCAGCCCCCACCACTCGCGGGCGGCGATGACGACGGCCGCGGCCAGCAGGGCGAAGCCGAGACCGTCGCGCCGCAGTTCCGGCTCGAGGTCACGGGCGGAATGACCGACCCGGCGCGCCGCGCCACCGGCGACGTGGGCGACGCCCATCCAGGTCCCGCGGGCGGCGCGCAACGGCAGCGGCAGCCCGCCGCCGGACGGCTTCCCCCCGGCCCGCGCCTTCGCACCGGTGGCCTTCTTGGCCGGCGGGCGCGTCGAAGTGCGGCCCGACGCGGGGCGCGACCGGGCGCCGGATCCGGATTTGCTCCGGGTCGCGCGCGCGGTCGTGGTCGACGAGGACGGACGGGTAGCCACGAAAACACCGTACGCGACAGCCCCATGAGCCCCATGCGAAACACGCCGCGCACGAGGCAGCGGCGTTCCCACTCCTCGGACGGCGTTGGCGCGTTCGTCGGCCGTCCGGCTAGATTGGCCCGCAGGTCATGAGTCTCAGCGTCAAGCCCCGGCTTGCTGAGCGGCAACCCTCCACCGCGGTGGGGTGCTCCGGGTGACGACCGGGCCGACGCGACAACGCGCCGGCAAGCGCGGATCGGCTCTGCATTCCCCGTCGATCCCTGATCGGCGAGGAGCAAGCCGTTGAGCATCACCATCGACCCCCAGCAGGACACCACACCGCGCCGGCTCGGTATACCGCGTGTCTCCTCACCGGAGCCGCGACGCGTCGCGGACGGTCTGCCGAAGACGGTGTCGGCCGACCTGGGCGTGCCCACGATCCACCGGACCGTCACCGACTACGCCAACTTCGACCATGGCGCCACGACGCCGGCCCTGGTCGCCGTGGCCGATGCCGCCCAGCAGGTGCAGCGTCGTTATGGCTCGGTGCACCGGGGCGCCGGGTACGCCAGCCGGGTCACCACCGGCTGGTTCGAGGCCGCCCGCGCCGAGGTCGGCGAGTTCGTGGCGGCGCGGCCCGGCGACGAGGTCGTCTTCACCCGCAACACCACCGATGCGCTGCGGCTGCTCGCGCACTGCCTGCCGGCGGACACCCAGGTGTTCGCGTGGGAGTCGGCCCACCACGCCGCCCTGCTGCCCTGGCCGGCCGACCGCACCACCCGACTGCCGGTCCCGGACAGCGCCGCACACGCGGTGCAGTTGCTGGAGGCGGCCCTGCGGCGATCCGGCGCCCAGCACGCCCTCGTCGTCGTCACCGGCGCCTGCAACGTCACCGGGGAGATCTGGCCGGTGAGCGAACTCGCAGCCGTAGCACGTCGGTTCGGGGCGCGTACGGTGCTGGACGCCGCACAGTACGCACCGCACGTGAGCATCGACCTCACTGCCCTCGACATCGACTGGGTCGCCTTCTCCGGCCACAAGCTCTACGCCCCGTACGGCGCCGGTGTGCTCGCGGGCCGCAGCGACTGGCTGGACGCCGCCGAGCCCTACCTGCCCGCCGGCGGAGCGACGGCGCGGGTGGCGCACGACCACACCCGCTGGCAGACCGGCCCGGCGCGCCACGAGGGCGGCACGCCCAACGCCGTGGGCGCCATCGCGATCGCAGCGTCCTGCGCCACGCTGCGCAGTCACCGGGCCACGGTCGAGGCGCACGAGGCGCACCTCTACGCGCGACTGCACGGCGGGCTGGCCGCGATCGACGGCGTCCGCATCGTGCAGGTGCTCGGCGACCGGCCCAATGTGGGCGTGGTCACCTTCACGATCGACGGCTACGACCCGTCGCTGGTCTCGCAGGTGCTGGCCGACGAGCACGCCATCGCCGTGCGCGACGGCCGGTTCTGCGCCCACCTGCTGTGCGACGCCGTGGTCGGCGCGGACGCGACCGCGGTGCGCGCCAGCCTCGGGCTGGCCACGACCGGCGAACACGTCGACCGGCTCGTCGCCGCCGTGCGCCAGCTGGTCGAGCACGGGCCGTCCCTGTCCTACGTCCACACCGACGAGGGGTGGTCCGCTCCTGCCGACCCGCGGGACGTCAGCGAGCCGCTGCCCTGGTAGCCGGCGTGCTGCGTGGCCGATCCACCCGCAGTCGCGCCCAGTAGCCCAGGTGGTCGGTGCCGGCGATGGTCACCGTGCCGTCGGAGACCACCCCGAAACCGCGCGTGAGCACGTGGTCCAGCTGGATGAACGGCGGCACCCGTCTGTTGTGCGGCCAGGTCCGCCGCCATCCGGACCCGGTGGCCCGGCTGCTGTCGGTGAGGCCGTCGGCCAGCTCGCGGAACGCCGGCATCGCGGACGAGGCGTTGAAGTCCCCGGCCAGCACGAGCGGCTGATCGTCGGGCAGCGCGTTGCGCCATACGGACAGGGCGCGGAGCGCCGCGTGCCAGTCGTCGACGATGTCCGGCAGCGGGGCCGGCGTGTGCACCGCCCGGAGTCGGAAGTCGCCGGCCGCCGTCGTCACCCGCACGTCGGGGCTGCTGGGGAACCGGCCGCCCGGATGTTCGGCGACGGGCGCGAGCCGGTGGACGCTGCGCACCACGGTCCCCCGGATGCCCGGCGCGGCCCGACCCGCCTGGTGCGGCAAGACATCGTCGAGCCCGTGGCGCCGCAGCGCCGCGAGTTCCGGTGCCGTGCACTCCTCCAGCACCAGCGTGTCGACGTGCTGGTTGCGTGCCGCTGCCACGACCTGTGCCGGGTCGCCGTGGCCGAATTCGAGGTTGATGGTCATGACGACCTCGTCGTGTGCACTCGCCGCCACCGTGTCGCTGCGCAGCGAGAGCAGCCCGAGGCCGACAGGAGGTATGGCGACCAGCAGCGCCACGAGGGCCAGCCAGCGGTGCCGCAGAGCCGTCGTCAGGACGAACAGGACGACCGCGGCCGCGCCGAAGAGCGGGAACAGCGCCTGGACCAGCGGCACGAGCCAGGTGACGTCCAGCCAGCGAACGAACACGCCGGCCGCGACGAGCACCTGGACCGCGGCGAGCGCCCACCACCCGACCGTGTGTGCCTCCCGTCGCCGGGTGCGATGCCGGTCCGGATGCCGGCGCCCACGCCGGCCCGAACGCCAGGTCCGGCGGGTCGGCGCAGCGGCGGCAGGGCCCGAATGTGACACCCCGGCATTGTCACCCACCCGCGACATACCCCGTGCTGTTACCACTGGGACTGGAGTGATGCAAGCAACACGATGCGTGTGACTCCGGCGACACTTCTCAAAAAAGTCACGAAATGGTCACGGTTCGACTTGGAAATCTCCTCGCGACCACGTACCTTCGACGATCGGTGGTTGAAATTTCGTCCCCCTGGCGAAGCAACATCCATCGACGGAGAGTGCAACCCGGCACGACTCCGCCATTTGCCTGTGGTCCGCTGCGCACAACCTCGTTGAGCGGCCACCACGATCCGGGATGGTCCCGGAGGCACAACGAGGATGGGGAACCCATTTCGGCCGCGACGCGGTCTTGGGGTGAGAGCAGGCCGACAACCTGCCGGGCACCTGACAGCCCGACCCGACAGCTAACCCCGTATGCGCACGTCAGGAGAGGAATCAATGAACCTCAGCAAGAACCTCAACAGCAAGACCCGCGTCGTCGGCATCGGGGTTGCCGCCGCCGCAGCCCTCGCCGCCGCCGGCGTCGCCACCGCTGGTGACGCTCACGCCGCGTCGGTCTCCACCTGGGACCGCGTCGCCGCTTGTGAGAGCGGTGGCAACTGGGCCATCAACACCGGCAACGGTTTCTACGGTGGCCTGCAGTTCACCCACTCGACCTGGATCGCCTTCGGCGGTGGCGCCTACGCCTCCAACGCCAACCTGGCGAGCAAGTCGGCCCAGATCACGATCGCCGAGAAGGTGCTCGCCTCACAGGGTCCCGGCGCCTGGCCGGTCTGCTCCGTGCGCGCGGGTCTGACCCGTGGCGGCGGCTCGCCGAACGTCAACCCGGCGCCGGCTCCCCAGGCCGCACCGCAGAAGACCTACACCGCGCCGAAGAAGACCTACACGGCTCCGAAGGTGTCGCGTTCCGCCGAGCGCGCCCAGGCTCCGACGAAGTCCTACTCCGCGCCGAAGAAGGTCGACTCCGCGCCGAAGGTCGCCCTCTCGGGCAAGACCTTCACCGTGAAGTCCGGCGACACCCTGAGCAAGCTCGCACAGAGCTACCACGTCAAGGGTGGCTGGCAGGCGCTGTTCGCGGCCAACAAGGGCACCGTGAACGACCCCAACCTGATCTTCGTCGGCCAGCACCTCAACCTGCCGGCTTGATCTGATCAGCTGATGATCACCGTCCCCGTGCGGTGATGATCAACCCGAAGGCCCCGGTCCACGTCATGTGGACCGGGGCCTTCGTCGTCTGTCGACCCCGTCGCTGTCTCATCGAGAGATGAGTTGTTGTCGTCATGAGCGCGTCATCACGACGACAACTGCTCTCTCGGCGATGGCGGACGTATGACGAACGCCGACGCCGCCGCCGAGCCGGAGTTCCGAAGAGCCACCACCCAGCGCGACTAAGTCACTACTGTCGCGAGTTTCTCGCCGAAAGCGGCCGATTCGAGCGAGAAACTCGCGACAGTAGCGGCGAGCTCGGTGTGACCTACGCGTCGATGACGATCGGGATGATCATCGGGCGCCGGCGCAGCTTGCCTCCGACGAAACCGCCCACGGCGCGCCGGATGACCTGCTGCAGCTGGTAGGTGTCGCTGATGCCCTTCTGGCGGGCCTCCTCCAAGGCCGCCTCCAGCTTGGGGCGCACCTTGTCGAAGACGTCGTCGTCCTCGGCGAAGCCGCGGGTCTGGATCTCCGGGCCACTGACGATCTTGCCGGTGTCGGCGTCGCGCACCACGATGATCGTCACGAAGCCCTCGTCGCGCAGGATGCGGCGGTCCTTCAGCATCGTCTCGTCGGTGGTCCCGACGAGGGAGCCGTCGACATACACGTAGCCGCAGGGCACGGCGCCCACGATGCGCGCGCGGCCGTCGACCAGGTCGACCACGACGCCGTCCTCGGCGAGCAGCACGCGTTCGGCGGGCACTCCGGTGGCGACGGCGAGCTCGCCGTTGGCGACCAGGTGCCGCCATTCGCCGTGGATCGGCATGACGTTGCGGGGCCGGACGATGTTGTAGCAGTAGAGCAACTCGCCGGCGCTGGCGTGGCCCGAGACGTGGACCAACGCGTTGCCCTTGTGTATGACGCTGGCGCCGCGTCGCATCAGGCCGTTGATGACCCGGTAGACGGCGTTCTCGTTGCCCGGGATGAGGGAGGACGCCATCAGCACGGTGTCGCCGGTGCCGATGTCGATGGTGTTGTGGTCGCCGTTCGCCATCCGGGACAGCGCTGCCATCGGCTCGCCCTGTGACCCGGTCGAGACGAGCACGATCTGGTTGTCGGCGAAGTTGTCGATCTTCTTCAGGTCGACCAGGACGCCGTCGGGCACGTGCAGGTAGCCCAGGTCGGCCGCGATGCCCATGTTGCGCAGCATCGACCGGCCCACGAACGCCACCTTCCGGCCATGGGTCGCCGCGGCGTCGAGCACCTGCTGCACGCGGTGCACGTGCGAGGAGAAGCACGCGACGATGATCCGGCGCTCGGCGTGCTGGAAGACTCGCTCGATCGCCGGGGCGATGTTGCGTTCCGGTGTGGTGAACCCGGGCACCTCGGCGTTGGTGGAGTCGGTCAGGAAGAGGTCGACACCCTCCTCCCCCGCACGGGCGAAAGCGCGCAGGTCGGTGATCCGGCGGTCCAGCGGTAGCTGGTCCATCTTGAAGTCGCCGGTGATCAGCAGGTTGCCGCCGCCGGTGCGGATGAAGACCGCGAGCGCGTCGGGGATGGAGTGGTTGACCGCGATGAAGTCGCAGTCGAACGGCCCGATCTTCTCGTTGCCGCCCTCCTTCACCGCCAGCGTGTATGGCGTGATCCGGTGTTCCTTCAGCTTGGCCTCGACCAGCGCCAGGGTCAGGGTGGATCCGACCAGGGGGATGTCGGGCTTGAGGCGCAGCAGGTAGGGGACGGCCCCGATGTGGTCCTCGTGACCGTGGGTCAACACGATCGCGTCGATGTCGTCCAGCCGGTCCCGGATGTATTCGAAGTCGGGCAGGATCAGGTCGACGCCGGGGTGGTCCTCGGGGAACAGTACGCCGCAGTCCACGACGAGCAGCCGGCCGTCATACTCCACGACCGTCATGTTGCGGCCGACCTCGCCGAGCCCGCCGAGCGGGACTACCCGGACACCGCCCTGGGGCAGTGCGGGGGGTTCTTCGAGTTCGGGATGGGGATGGCTCACATCAGTCCTTGTGCGGTCAGGGCATCGCGCAGGATCGCGCGATGTTCTTGCGGTGCCGGCACCAGTGGGAGCCGGCAGAAGTCGGAGTCGATCACGCCCATGAGGCGCAGGGCGGCCTTGGCCTGAATGGTGCCCTGGGTGACGTTCATGACGGCGGCGACCAGCGGCACCAGGCCGTGGTTGATCTCGCGCGCGGCCGCCAGGTCGCCCGCGGTGACCGCGCGCAGCAGCGACACGAGCCGGGCGCTGGCGACGTTGCCGACCGTGCTCACCATGCCGGTCGCGCCGAGGGCCAGCCAGGGCAGGTTGAGGGCGTCGTCGCCGGAATACCAGAGCAGGCCGGTCTCGCGCATCAGCGGCGCGCTCGTGGCCAGGTCGCCCTTGGCGTCCTTGAGCGCCCGGATGCCCGGCACCTCGGCCAACGCGCGAATGGTGTCGGGCGCCAGTGCGGTGCCGGTGCGGCCGGGTATGTCGTAAGCCATCGCCGGCAGGTCGGTCGCCGCCGCGACCGTGCGGTAGTGCTCGAGCACCCCGGCCTGCGGCGGGCGGTTGTAGTAGGGGGTGACGATGAGCGCGGCCCGGGCGCCGGCCGCGGCGAGGTTGCGCGCGGCGGCCACGGAGTGCGCGGTGTCGTTGGTGCCGACGCCGGCGATGACGATCGCGCGATCACCGACCGCCTCGGCGACCGCGCGCACCACGTCGACGTTCTCCTGGTCGGTGGTGGTCGCGGACTCGCCGGTGGTGCCGTTGACGAGGATGCCGTCGTTGCCCTGGTCGACGAGGTATGCCGCCAACCGCTGCGCCCCGTCGAGATCGAGCCCACCGTCGTCGTGCATGGGCGTGACCATCGCGGTGATCATCGTGCCGAAGGGGTTACCGGAGGGCTGCGTCATGGCGTCCAGGCTAGCGGCGACCGCGGGCCGCGTGCCGTCGCCTTCCGCGTGCCGAACAGCGACGCCCCGGTGAATGACTGATCGCGTCGTCACCCGCTCGGGGGTCCGGGTGACGACGCGATCAACGGTTACATCGGGTGCTGCCGGAAAGTGTTACACGCGCCCAATGTGATCTAGATCACATTGGGCGCGTGCTGCGAGACCGCCCTGTCGGGCCCCGCTGATAGCGTCTGCTCCCGTGAAGCAGTACCTCGACCTCCTCGATCGGGTCATCTCCGAAGGCACTCGCAAGCAGGACCGCACCGGCACCGGCACCTTGTCGGTGTTCGGGCACCAGATGCGCTTCGACCTGACCGCCGGCTTCCCGGCCCTGACCACCAAGAAGCTGCATCTTCGCTCGATCATCGGTGAACTGCTGTGGTTCCTGCGCGGCGACACCAACGTGCAGTGGCTGCACGACCGCAAGATCTCCATCTGGGACGAGTGGGCCGACGACAACGGTGACCTCGGACCGATCTACGGCCACCAGTGGCGGTCGTGGCCGACGCCCGACGGCGGGTCCATCGATCAGATCCACCGGCTGATCGAGGGATTGCGCACCAACCCCGACTCGCGCCGGCACATCGTCTCGGCCTGGAACGTCGCGGAGGTCGACGACATGGCGCTGCCGCCGTGCCACACGATGTTCCAGTTCTACGTCGGCGGACCCACCGAGGACGGCCGCCGTTGGTTGTCGTGCCAGCTCTACCAGCGGTCGGCGGACATCTTCCTCGGCGTGCCGTTCAACATCGCGTCCTACGCGCTGCTGACCGCGATGGTCGCCCAGGTGACCGACCTGGTGCCCGGCGAATTCGTGCACACCATGGGTGATGCGCACCTCTACCTCAATCATCTGGACCAGGCGCGGCTCCAGCTGACCCGCGAGCCCGGTCCGCTGCCGACCTTGCGGCTCAACCCGCAGATCCGCGAGATCGACGCCTTCGACCTGCCGGACATCTCGCTCGAGGACTACGTCGCGGCGCCCACGATCAAGGCCCCGATCGCGGTATGAGCACCGAGGACCCCGCATGACGATCAGCTTCATCGCCGCCGTCGCGCGCAACGGCGTCGTCGGGCGCGACGGCACCATGCCGTGGCGGGTCCCGGGCGAGCAGAAGGGCTTCAAGGCCGCGACCATGGGTCATCCGATGGTGATGGGGCGGCGCACCTTCGAGTCGCACGGCCTGTTGCCGGGCCGGCGGCACATCGTGCTGACCCGTGACCCCGACTGGTCCGCAGAGGGTGTCGAGGTCGCGCACAGCGTCGACGAGGCGCTCTTCCTGGCCGGCGACGAGGACTTCTTCGTCACCGGCGGCGCACAGGTGTGGGAGCTGTTCGCGCCCTACGTCGACCGGATGCTGATCTCCGAGATCCCGCTGGATCCCGAGGGCGACACGGTGTTTCCCGGCTGGCCGCTCACCGACTCGCCGATCTGGCACGAGGTGTCCCGCGAGCCGCACGACGGCTGGTCCGTGGTGACCTACGAGCGCCGCAGACCCCGAGCACAGGTGGACGTCGGCCCGCGCATCGCCGGCTCCGCGCAGGCCGGCGCGACCGAGATCAAGGCCGGAGCCAGTTGCGCCGTCGGCGACGCAGGCCGGTTGCTGCTGACCCGCCGCGAGGACAACGGGCTGTGGTGTCTGCCGGGCGGCGGGGTCGAGGTCGGCGAGACCTGGTCGGAGGCCGCGGTGCGGGAGACGCGGGAGGAGACCGGACTGCACGTCGCCGTCGACGCGGTGCTGGCGGCATACAGCAACCCCGACGTGGTGATCGTCTACCCGGACGGTCGTCGACGGGCCATCTTCGGCGTGTGCTTCCGCGCGCACGTCGTCGCGGGCGCCCCGGGCGTCTCCGACGAGGTCACCGAGTCGGCGTGGTTCACCCAGGACGAAGCGGCTCGTCTGCCGATCATCCCGGCACACCGGCCGCTGGCGCGGGCGTTCTTCGAGCAGGACCCCGGCCGCACGATCTTCGACTGACCGCCCGCGACCTCGAGGCCGCGGGCGGCACACCTTCAGTCGGCCGGCGCCGGCACCGGCTCCTGGAAGAACTCCTCGTGGTGCACGCTCGCCGGTTCGGCGCCCTCGCCGACGATCGTCGTGCGCACGTCGTGGACCAGGCCGATCGGTCCGCACAGGAACCACTCGTCCACCTCGGGCACGGCCACCCCCGTGCGTCGCAGGATCTGCCGCACCTTGGCGCCGTCGATGCGCCCGGTCAGCAGCGGGTCCCGGGCGCCGGAGCTGTCCCGGGAGAAGACCTCGATGAGGTCGAAGCGACCGGCACAGTGCTCCGCCAACGACTCCAGCTCGGCACGGAACATCGTGCTGTCCGGTGTGCGGTTGCCGAAGATCAGCGTCACCTGGGTGCCCGGCTCCTCCTCCAGCACGGTGCGGACCAGCGAGATGACCGGGGTGATCCCGGATCCGGCGGCGATCGCCACGATCTCGCGCTCGGTGTCGACCGTCGGACACACGAAGTCGCCCAACGGGGCGAGCACCTCGATGCGGTCCCCCGGCCGGACCACCTGGTTCAGCCACACCGACATCGCGCCCCCGTCGACCTCCTGGGACGCGATGCGCAACCGGCCGGTCCCGGCCGCCTGTGCACGCGACATACAGATCGAATAGGAACGGCGCACGTCCGTGCCGCCGATCGTGGCCCGCAGCGTCAGGTGCTGGCCCGGCTCGAAGCGGAAGGTCTCGCGCAGTTCGTCGGGTATGTCGAACGACACCGCGACGGCACGGTCGGTCAGGCGCTCCACCGCCGCCACGGTGAGCGGGTGGAACTGCGGGCGGCGATGTCGCACGCCGGAGGACTTCAGCAGACTCACAACGCATGGCAGTTTCGCAGACCGGCGCGATCGGTGCGAGCGCGGCCGCACGGTCCCGGGCGCGCCCGCGTCGGCGGGGATGAAAAGCTGGCCCGATGAACTCCCCCACCAGCGACACCGGGGTCCGCACCGCCCGCGCGAACGACGTCCCCGCGGTCGCCCACGTGCAGGCAGCCGTATGGCGCGACACCTACGGCCCGCTGGTCGACGCCGATGTCGCGGCCGCGTTCACCCCGGCGGCCTTCGAGCCCGCCTGGCGCGAGTCCCTGCGCAACCCGCCGAGCCCGCGGCACCGGCTGCTGGTCGCGACCGAGGGCGCGGCCGTCGTCGGCTTCGTCGCGATCGGCCCCGCCGACAACACCGATCTGGCGACCGGCGAGATCTACACGCTGGGCGTGCGCCCCGAGCACCGCCGGGCCGGCAACGGCTCCCGCCTGCTCAATGCGGCCGTGGACACCTTGCGCGCCGGTGACTTCGGCGCGCTGACGATGTGGTTGCTGGCCGACGACGACCAGACGCGAGCGTTCCTGTCGGCCGCCGGTCTGCGGCCGGACGGCGCCTGGCGCGACCGGGTCGTCGCGGCCGACGGTCGCACCGCCCGCGAGATACGTCTCACCGCCTCGCTCACCGACTCCGACGCTGCCTCCGACGCTGCCTCTGACTCCGAGGGACGCACCCCGCAGGGACCCGACGCCCCATGAGCACGGTGGGGCCCGACCGTGCCGCCGGCACATCCGAGGCGCCGACTGATGTGGCCCGAACCGTTGCCCGCAAAGGGATCTGGGTCGGCGTCGCGACCGGCGCCTACGGCATCAGCTACGGCGCCCTGGCCGTCGCCGCCGGCCTCAGCTTCTGGCAGGCGGTCGCCCTCTCCCTGCTGCTGTTCAGCGGTGGATCGCAATTCGCGCTCGTCGGGGTGATCGGCGCCGGCGGCTCCGGCGCGAGCGCGATCGGCACCTCGACGCTGCTCGGTCTGCGCAACGGCTTCTACGGCCTGCAGGTGAGCACGCTGCTGCAGGCGACCGGCTGGCGCCGGGCGCTGGCCGCCCACCTGACGATCGACGAATCCACTGCCGTCTCGATCACCCAATCCGACCGAGCGTTGTCGCGGATCGGATTCTGGTGGACGGGGTTGTCGGTCTTCGTGCTGTGGGGACTGATGTCCGCGGTCGGTGCCGCGCTCGGCAACGCCATGGGCGACCCCGCCCGCTACGGCCTGGACGCCGCGGCACCCGCTGCGTTCTGCGCCTTGGTCTGGTCCCGTCTGCGGACCCGCCGCTCCCAGCTGGTCGCCGTCGCCGCGGGACTCATCGCTCTGCTGGTCGCACCGCACACCGCGTCCGGCATACCGGTGCTGGTCGCCGCGCTGGCCGCCGTGGCCGCCGGTCTCCTGCCGGATCGGACCGTCACCACGGCACAGGAAATATGAATCTCTGGACCACCGTGCTGCTGGCCAGCGCGCTCTCCTTCGCCACCAAGTTCGCCGGGTATGTCGTGCCCCAGCGGGTGCTGGACCATCCGTTGACCGACCGGGTGATGCACTACCTGCCGGTGGCGCTGCTGGCGGCGTTGATCGCGGTGCAGACCTTCACCACGGGCCACGGGTCGCTCACCGTCGACGCACGCGCCGCCGGGCTGACGGTCGCCATCGTGTGCCTGCTGCTGCGCGCGCCCTTCCTGGTCGTGGTCGTGGCCGCAGCAGCCACCGCCGCCCTGCTGCGGGCTGCCGGCGTCGGCTGACGATCTACGGTGGAGTCGTGACGAAACCCTCCGCGACGCAGCCCTGCTGGATCGACCTCGACGGCGTGGTCAACATGCGCGACCTCGGCGGCCTGCCGACCTCCGACGGTCGCGCCGTGCAACCTCACCGCCTGGTCCGCTCGGACAATCTGCAGGATCTGACCGAGCACGACATACAGGTGCTGGTGCAGGACCACCAGGTCACCGACATCGTCGACCTGCGCAGCGACGTCGAGCTGCGGATCACCGGTCCCGGACCGTTGCGGGCGCTGGACACCGTTGCGCACCATCACCATTCGCTCTTCCCCGACGACAAGGACATCGACACGCGCGACGTGCTGGTGCTCCCCTGGCACAACGCCGAGGAGCCGCAGCGCAACGACAACCCGCGCGCGAGTCACTACCTCGGCTACCTGGACCGGCGCCCGGACTCGGTGTCCGCGGCGTTGGACGTCATCGCGACCAGCGAGGGCGCGACCGTGGTGCACTGTGCCGCCGGCAAGGACCGCACCGGCACGGTGGTGGCGATGGCACTGTCGGTCGCCGAGGTGCCCCGGGAAGCGATCGTCGCCGACTACGCGGCCAGCACCGAACGCACCGAACGCATCGTGCGGCGGCTGGAGAAACTGCCCGGCTACGCCGACAATCTGCGTGACGTGCCGATGACCGCGCACCATTCACGGCCGGACACCATCGAGCATGTGCTGGAGGCGATCGACGCGGAGTACGGCTCGGTCGCCGGGTGGCTGCGGTCGGTCGGCTGGTCCGAGGCCCAACTCGACCAGCTGCGCGCCAAACTCACCGACTGACGTTTTCCTCCCCGCGGTCGGAACTCACCGAATGACGCTCCCACGCCGGGCGACGGCCCGGGCGCGCACCACGTCGAGGAATCGGCCGAAGAACGCCTGCCAGGTCTGCTCCAGCTCCGCGCCGCGCTCCTGGGCGACGCGCTTGACGTCCGCGGGATCGAAGCCGAGCGTGCGCAGGTTGTCGTCGTCCCAGGTGGCGACCCGTTCGGCGCTGGACTCCGGGTGCCACTGGGTGGCCCAGGCGGCGTCGCCCAGCCGGAAGGCCTGGTGCCGGCACCGTTCGCTCGACATCAGCAACCGGGCATCGTCCGGCAGCTCGGTGATCTGGTCCCGATGACTCTCGATGCCGACCGTGGGCCGACCCGAAAGCGGTTGGAACAGAACGTCATCGGCCGCGTCAGCCTGCGGCGTCAGGCGGGTGACGCCCTTCTCCGGCATACCGTAGTCGCCCTCGACGCGGCCTCCGCCGACGTGCGCCAGCAGTTGCGCACCCAGGCAGATGCCCAGCACCGGGACTCGGTGGTCCAGGCAGTCGCGGACGAGGGCCCGCTCGGCGGGCAGCCACGGCTTGCGGTCGTCGGCGTCGGGCAGGAAGCCCCCGCCGAGCAGCACGACCGCGTCCAGTCCGTCGGCGCGGCGCGGCACGGCCTCGCCTTCGTCGGCCTTGATCAGGTCGACGGCGACACCCGCGGCGGCCGCCCAGTCGGGGATCCGGCCGGGGCCGCTGTCGACGTCATTGCGGATCACAGTCACGGTCGCGGTGCTCATGTCAGTCCAGTCCGAGGAGGTGCTCGAGTCCGACGGTGAGACCCGGGTGGTCGGGTATGGCGCGCACCCCGGCCAGCACGCCGGGCATGAAACTCGCCCGGTCGAACGAGTCGTGCCGGATCGTCAGCGCCTCGCCCTCACCGCCGAACGACACCTCCTGGTGCGCGACGCGACCACGCAGCCGCTGCGCGTGCACCCGGATGCCGTCGATCTGTGCGCCGCGGGCGCCGTCGGGGTCGCTCGCGGTGGCGTCGGGCACCGGGCCGAGCCCCGCGTCCGCGCGCGCCCGTGCGATCAGCCCCGCGGTGCGCGCGGCGGTCCCCGAGGGCGCGTCCACCTTCGCCGGGTGGTGGGTCTCCACGATCTCCACGGACTCGTAGAAGCGCGCGGCCTGCTGCGCGAAGGACATCATCAGCAGCGCGCCGATCGCGAAGTTCGGCGCGATCAGCACACCGACCGAATCATGCTCTGTCAGCTGCTCTTCCAGCTTCTCGAGGCGCTCGGCGGTCCAGCCGGTGGTGCCGACGACGGCGTGTATGCCGTGCTCGACGCAATGGGCGACGTTGGCGGGTGAGGAGTCCGGGACGGTGAAGTCGACCGCGACCTGTGCGCCGCCGAGGTCCCCGAGCGCGTCGCCGGCGTCATACCGGCCGACGAGCGTCAAGTCGGCGGCGTTCTCGATCGCGGCACAGGCGGCGCTGCCCATGCGTCCGGCGGCTCCGATGACGGCAACGGCTGTCGATGTGGTCACCCCGTCAGGCTAGACGTTCGAGGCGCCCCGCCCGGGCGGCGTCCGGGCAACGGATCATCCCGAGGACGATTTTCCATACTGGTGCTATGTTGATAGTTACCTCGGCTAATGACTTCAGTTGTCGTGGCCGTCGACCGAGCACCACAGCAACCCTGGAGCCCACACCGACGTGACCGAAGCCCCCGTCCCCGACCGCGACGCCCCGTCCACTCCCGGCCAGAGCCGCAAGCGCACTCGCGGCGCGCGCCGGCGCTTCGAGGCCGATCATCCGCGCTACAAGTGGGTGGCGCTGTCCAACACCACGCTCGGCGTGCTGATGGCGACCATCAACTCCTCCATCGTGATCATCTCGCTGCCGGCCATCTTCCGAGGCATCGACCTGGACCCGCTCGGCGCCGGCAACATCAGCTACCTGCTGTGGACGCTGATGGGCTACCTGGTCGTGTCGGCCGTCCTGGTGGTCACCCTCGGCCGGTTGGGCGACATGTTCGGCCGGGTCAAGATCTACAACCTGGGCTTCGTGGTCTTCACGGTCGCCTCGATCCTGCTGTCGCTGGACCCGGCCGGAGGTGGCACCGGTGCGATGTGGATCATCGTCTGGCGCATCGTGCAGGGCGTCGGCGGCGCCATGCTGATGGCCAACTCCACCGCGATCCTCACCGACGCCTTCCCCGCCACCCAGCGCGGTATGGCGCTGGGCATCAACCAGGTCGCGGCGATCGCCGGCTCGTTCCTCGGCCTCATCATCGGCGGCATCCTGTCCGAGTGGCACTGGCGGGCGATCTTCTGGGTGAGCGTGCCGATCGGTGTGCTGGGCACCGTGTGGGCCTACAAATCGCTGCACGAGCTGGGCACCACGCGCCGCGGACGCCTCGACATACCAGGCAACCTGAGCTTCGCGATCGGTGTCACCGCGATCCTGGTCGCGATCACCTACGGCATCCAGCCGTATGGCGGGCACACCATGGGCTGGACGAGTCCGTGGGTGCTGGCCGGACTCATCGGCGGCGCACTCGTGCTGATCGCCTTCTGCGTCATCGAGACCCGGGTCGAGAACCCGATGTTCTCGATGAGCCTGTTCAGGATCAAGGCGTTCAGCGCCGGCAACTTCGCGGGCCTACTGGCGTCGATCGGCCGCGGCGGCATGCAGTTCATGCTGATCATCTGGTTGCAGGGCATCTGGCTGCCGCTGCGGGGCTACAGCTACGAATCGACCCCGCTGTGGGCAGGCATCTTCCTGGTGCCGCTGACCATCGGATTCCTCATCGCCGGCCCCGTCTGCGGTTTCCTGTCCGACCGGTTCGGGGCGCGAGCGTTCGCCAGCGGTGGGCTGCTGATCACCGCGGCGACCTTCATCGGGTTCCTGCTCATCCCGGTGAACTTCGACTACTGGATCTTCGCCACCCTGCTGTTCGTCAACGGGATCGGCTCGGGCATGTTCTCCGCACCCAACACGACCGCGATCATGAACTCCGTGCCCGCGCACGAGCGGGGTGCCGCTTCCGGGATGCGTGCGACGTTCTTCAACTCGGGGACGTCCCTGTCCATCGGCATCTTCTTCTCGTTGATGATCGCCGGCCTCGCCCAGAACCTGCCGCACGCCATGCGTTCCGGTCTGCTGGCCCAGCACGTGCCCTCCTCGGTGGCGGACCAGATCGCCGGGCTGCCTCCGGTCGGGTCGATGTTCGCAGCCTTCCTCGGCTACAACCCGATCGAGAGCCTGCTCGGTCCGACCGGCACGCTGGACAAGATCCCGGCCGCCAACGCCTCCACGTTGACCGGCAAGGAGTTCTTCCCGCACCTGCTGTCCGGCCCGTTCCACGACGGACTGATCGTCGTCTTCGGTGCCGCCGCGGCGATGATGGTCGTCGCGGCGATCGCCAGCCTGCTGCGCGGCAGCAAGTACGTCCACGACGACGGCGGCGATGGCACCCCGAGCGACAGCGCCGACTCCGCATCCTCAGGAAACGTTGCGGTTACCCGGTGATACTTCTCAGGTGACCGGTCTTGCCCCCGCACCCTTCAGCGTCACCAGCTGGGTGACCGCCTGGCGCTTCGACCCCGTCGGCATCGTGCTGGCGCTGCTGCTGCTCGCCGGCTACCTGTGGTTGCTGTCCGCGGCGCGACGACGCGGCGTGCGCTGGCCGTGGTGGCGGGTGGCGGCATACCTGGTGGTCGGCGTGGGCACGCTGGTCTACGTCACCTGCGGGCCGGTCGGCGTCTATCGGCAGACCTTCTTGTGGATGTTCGCCGCACAGGTCGCGGTGCTCGGCACCGTCACCCCGATGGGGCTGGCGCTCGGCGACCCGTTGCGGTTGCTCACCGCGGCACGTGGATCGCACACCGCGGTGCACCGCGCGCTCCGGTCCCCCGTCGTCCGGGTGCTGACCTTTCCCGCGGTCAGCTTCCTGCTCGACCTCGCCGGCATCCTGGCCGTCTTCTTCACACCGTACGGCGACCACGCGGTGCGTTCCTCGCTGATCGGCACCCTGCTGATCGTGCAGTTGCTGCTCGTCGGGCTGCTCTACGTGCTGCCGACGCTCGCCGACGACCTGCTGCCGGAGTGGGCCACGCCGCCGGTCCGCACGTTCCTGGCGTTCCTGGACGGTGTCGCCGATGCGGTGCCCGGTGTGCTGGTCATGACCGCGAACTCCATGCTGCTGCCGCACTTCCCCGGCTTCGCGCCGGCCGCCGATGCGCTGCGCGACGGGCTCAGCCACACGATGGACCAGAAGTATGCCGGTGGCGCGCTGCTCGCCGTGGCCGAGTCGATCGGGGTGCCGATGATCGCGGCGGTCTTCATCGAGTGGTTGCGCCACGACGCTGCCGAGGCGCGCGCCACCGACGCCGAGCTCGACCGGGCCGAGGCGACCGCAAGCGATGACGACACCGAGACCGAACGCCCGTGGTGGCTGTCGGATCCCCGGCTGGCGGACCGTTTCGGCAACCGCGACGATTAAGGGATGCCGGACACCGAACTGCTGGACGCATGGGTCGTCGACGTCGACGCACTGTCCGCGTCGGCGGACTCGATCGTCGCCCGGCGTGCCGGCGCCGAGCTGCTGACCCGGTGGGCGCAGCCGCACCGCCGCTATCACACGGTGCAGCACCTGTCCGAGATGCTGGCCGCCCTCGAGCGCCTCGGTGCGGGCCTCAGTGGGCGGGACCGCCGTCTCTCCCGCGTCGCCGCCTGGTTGCACGACGCCGTGTATGACGTGCACGCCGCACCTGGCGTGACGGAACGCGACAGTGCACGGCTGGCCCGAAGGGTGCTGACGGACGTGGGTGTCGACCCTTGCGACATACAGGTCGTCGAGGACCTGATCCTGCTGACGATCGAGCACGGCACTGGTCTGCCGGGTGCGTTGGCCGGGGTTTTCACCGATGCCGACCTGGCGATCCTGGCCGCACCGGCGGATCGGTTCGACGAATACTGCGCACAAGTGCGCGCTGAGTACGCACACGTGCCGGACGCCGACTACGCGGCCGCACGCGGTGAGATCCTGGCCGCGCTGGTCGACCGGCCCGACGTCTATCGGACCCGGTTCGCCCGCGCCCGCTGGACTGCTGCGGCGCGGGCGAACGTTCGCCGGGAGCTACTCCGGCTCGGTCATGAAGGGCCCGGCGGCTAGCTCCGCTCGATCAGCCGGCGGCGTGCTGATCCGCCACGTCGAGCGCGGCGTCGATGATGTCCAGGCCGGTGCGCAGCTCGTCCTCGCTGATCGTGCACGGCGGCACGACGTGGGTCCGGTTCATGTGGATGAACGGCCACAGGCCCTCCTTCTTGCAGGCTGCTGCGAACGCACCCATCGGTGCGGCCGCCTCCCCGGCGGCGTTGAACGGCACGAGCGGCTCGCGCGTCTTCTTGTCCTTGACGAGTTCGATCGCCCAGAACATGCCGAGGCCGCGCACGTCGCCGACGCTGGCGTGCTGGGCCTTCAGCTCCTGCAGTCGCGGCTCGACGACGGTCTCGCCGAGCTTGCGGGCGTGGTCGAGGATGCCTTCGTCCTCGAAGGCCTGCATCGACGCGACGGCAGCGGCGCAGCCGAGCGGATGCCCCGAGTAGGTGAGGCCGCCCGGGTAGGCCCGATCGGCGAAACGCTCGTAGGTCCGCGGGCCGAGGATGACACCACCCAGGGGCACGTACCCGGAGTTGACCCCCTTGGCGAAGGTGATCAGGTCCGGCACGACATCCCAGTGCTGGATGCCGAACCACTCGCCGCACCGCCCGAACCCGGCCATCACTTCGTCGGCGATCAGCAGGATGCCGTATTCGTCGCACAGCGCACGGACGCCGGCCAGGTAGCCGGGCGGGGGCACGAGGATGCCGTTGGTGCCGACCACCGACTCCTGGATGATCGCGGCAATCGTGCCCGGGCCCTGCAACTGCACCACGTCGCGCAGGTGCTGCAGCGCGCGCTCGGTCTCCTGCTCCGGCGAGTCGCTGTGGAACGCCGAGCGATAGGGATACGGGCCGAAGAAGTGCACCACCGGCTGACCGGTCGCTTCATTCTCCCAGCGCCGCGGGTCACCGGTGAGCGCAATCGCTCCCCCGGTCGCGCCGTGGTAGCTGCGGTATGCCGACAGGATGACCGGCCGGCCGGTCTGCAGCCGGGCCATCCGGATCGCGTGTTCATTGGCGTCGGCGCCACCGTTGGTGAAGAAGACCCGGTCCAGGTCGCCCGGCGCGCGCTCGGCAATCATCCGTGCCGCTTCGCCGCGCACGTCGCTGCCCATGGCGGGCGCGATCGTCGCCAACCGCGCCGCCTGCTGTTGGATCGCCTCGATGACCTTGGGATGGCCGTGCCCGATGTTCAGGTTGACCAGCTGCGAGGAGAAGTCCAGGTAGCGGTTGCCGTCGTAATCCCAGAAGTAGGAACCGGATCCGCCGGCGATGGGCAACACATCGATATGGGCCTGCGCACTCCACGAGTGGAAGACGTGGTTCCGGTCGTCGTCCTTGACCCGCTGCGCAGCCGCCGGGTCGAGGTCCGTCATCTGTGTCATCTCAGTGGTCCGCGTTCGTCGGGAAGCCCAGGTCGATCTTCGAGCTGCCCGGGTCGGGCCAGCGGCTGGTAACGACCTTGCGCCGGGTGCAGAAGTTGATGCCCTCGGGGCCGTACATGTGGGTGTCGCCGAACAACGAGGCCTTCCAGCCGCCGAAGGAGTAGTAACCGACCGGCACCGGGATCGGTACGTTGACGCCGATCATGCCGACCTGCACATCGCGCTGGAAACGTCGCACCGCACCACCGTCACGGGTGAAGATCGCTGTGCCATTGGCGAATTGGTGGCTGTTGATCAGGTCCAGGCCCTTGTCGAAGTTGTCGACACGCACGATCGCGAGCACCGGGCCGAAGATCTCGTCGGTGTAGGCGACGTTCTCCGGGCTCACGTCGTCCAGCAGCGTGCAGCCCAGGAAGAAGCCGTTCTCGCTGCGGCCGGTCCGGCCGTCGACGACGACCTTGGCCCCCTGCTGTTCTCCGCGGTCGATGTAGTCGATCACCTTTTCGCGATGCTCGGCGGTGATCAGCGGGCCCATCTCGGAACCCTCCTGGTCACCTGGACCGATCCGCAGAGAGGGGAGCCGCTCCTTGATCGCGTCGATCAGCGGGTCGGCGACCGAGCCGACCGCGACGATGACCGAGATCGCCATACAACGCTCGCCCGCGGCACCGTATGCCGCCGAAACCGCTGCGTCCGCAGCGACTTCCAGGTCCGCGTCCGGCAGCACCATCATGTGGTTCTTCGCGCCACCGAGCGCCTGGACGCGCTTGCCCGCCTTGGTGCCGGTCTCGTAGATGTACTGCGCGATGGGGGTGGACCCGACGAAGCTGATGGCGTCGACCTGCGGGTGCTGCAGCAGGCCGTCGACCGCGACCTTGTCGCCCTGCAGCACAGTGAAGACACCGTCCGGCAGGCCGGCCTGCCGCCACAGGTCGGCGAGCAGGAGCGAGACCGAGGGATCCTTCTCGCTCGGCTTGAGGATGAAGGCGTTGCCGCACGCGATGGCGTTGGCGCACATCCACAGCGGAACCATCAGTGGGAAGTTGAAGGGGGTGATGCCGGCGATGACACCGACCGGTTGACGGATCGAATAGACGTCGACTCCCGTGGACGCCTGCTCGGAGAACTCGCCCTTCATCAGATTTGTCACGCCACAGGCGTATTCGACATTCTCCAGCCCGCGCGCGACCTCGCCGGCGGCGTCGGAGAGCACCTTGCCGTGCTCGGAGGTCACCACGGCGGCCAGCTCGTCGGTGTGCGCGGCAAGCAGCTCACGGAACGCGAAGAGCACCTTGGTGCGTGTGGCGAGCGAGGTGTGGCTCCAGGAGTCGGCCGCGGCGCGGGCCGAGGCAACGGCGGCATCCACGTCGGCCGACGTCGCGAGCGCCAGCTCGGCCGTCTGCTCTCCGGTGGCCGGGTTGTGAACGGGTGAGGTCTCGGACGAGCTGCCTGCGGTGAGTTTCCCGTCGATCCAGTGCTGTACGTGTTCCATGCCGCGAACGTTACGTGCCATCACTTGCCGGCACAATAGGCATTATGTAATGTCACATAAGTGATGGATGTGCTGGCGAGACACCTGACGGCACCCACGGCACACGGCCTCGCCGACGCCGTGGCACGCGCCGTGGCGTCCGGGGCGCTCGAGCCCGGCGTGCGCCTGCCGTCGATCCGCACCATCGCGGAGTCGTTGCAGCTGTCCCCGACGACCGTGAGTTCGGCGTGGGCGACGTTGCGCCGCGCCGGCACGATCCGCACCGACGGCCGGCACGGCTCGTTCATCGCCGAGGTGGCCACGCCCCTGTCCAGCGGACGCTATCGACGGGCGGTGGGCGACCCGGTCGACTTCGCGCTGGATCTGTCGACCGGCGTGCCCGACCCGCGGCTGTTGCCGTCGTGGGGCGACGCACTGCGAGCGCTCGGTGACAATTCGTCGCTGCACAGCTATCTGGACGACCCGGTGGTGCCCGAGCTGGGGGACGTCATCCGCAGCACCTGGCCCTGCTCCCCGGAACAGCTCACGATCGTCGACGGTGCCACCGACGCCGTGGCGGCGATCCTCGCGCAGCTGGGCGGGTTCGGCACCCGTGTGGCCATCGAGAACCCGGCGTTCCCACCGTTTCTCGACCTGTTGGAGAGCCTGGGCATGCGACCGGTCCCTGTCGAGCTGGACGAGCACGGCCCGGTGCCTGCCAGCCTGTCGGCGGCGCTCGCCGACGGTGCCGACCTCGTCGTGCTGCAACCGCGCGGGCAGAACCCGACCGGTGTCTCGCTGGTCCCCCGGCGAGCCCGGGAACTCGCGGACATCCTCGCGCCCACCGGGGCGCACGTGGTCGAGGACGACTCCCTGGACGGGATTGCCGGCACCGAACTGGTCAGCCTGAGCAGCCTGCTGCCCGATCGGGTGCTGCACGTCCGCAGCTTCTCCAAGGCCTACGGGCCGGACCTGCGCCTGGCCGCGATCGGCGGTCCGTCCCGGGTGGTCGGACCGATCCAGGAACGCCGCCAACTCGGGCAGGGCTGGTCCAGTCGCCTGCTGCAGCGTCTTCTGCTGCGACTGCTCACCGATCCCTCGAGTCAGGGTGAGGTGGCGACGGCACGGGCGACATACACCTCGCGCCGGCAGGGCCTGGTCCGCGCACTGGACGCCGAAGGCGTCACTGTTGGCGGCGACGACGGCATCAACATCTGGGTGCCGGTGTTGCACGAGGTGTCCGCCCTGCAGAGCCTGGCAGCGAACGGCATTGGTGCTGCGGCGGGTTCGCCGTTCCAGGTGGGCACCGACGCGGCTCACCGTGCACCGCACATCCGGGTCACCGCCGGGCTGGTCGCCGCGAACGTGGAGCAAGTCGCCTCCGCGCTCGGTGTCGCTGCCCGGGTGGGTGGCCCGATCGGTCGGTGAACTCCACCGAGTTCTCCGGACGTCCGTCGAGTGGAGTCCGGATTGTCCGCGGATCGCGCGCCGATGCCGGCCCTGTGGAAGAACGGGGCGCGGCTCGGTCAGCCGGAGTGAACGGCGGGATCAGATGACGCCGAGCGCCACCATCGCGTCCGCAACCTTGATGTATGCCGCCAGGTTGGCACCGATGACGTAGTCCCCCGGGTGGCCGACCGCCTCGGCCTGCGTCACACAGGTCTCGTGGATGCTGCGCATGATCTCCTGCAGCCGTTCCTCGGTCTGCGCGAAGCTCCAGGAGTCGCGGCTGGCGTTCTGCTGCATCTCCAGCGCGCTGGTGGCGACACCGCCGGCGTTGGCGGCCTTGCCGGGCGCGAAGAGCACCCCGGCATCGCGCAGGACGGCAGCAGCGGCCGGAGTGGTCGGCATGTTCGCACCCTCGGCGACCAGCCGAACGCCGTGGGACACCAACGTTTTGGCGTCCGCCTCGTCCAGTTCGTTCTGTGTCGCGCACGGCAGCGCGACCTGGCACGGGACGTCCCAGATGGATCCGTCGGCGCTGAATCGGGCGCGACTGCCGACCTGATCGACATACTCCGAAACCCGCCCCCGGCGGACCTCCTTGATCTCCTGGAGCACCTCCAGATCGACTCCCTGCTCGTCGACGACATACCCGCTGGAGTCGGAGACGGCCACGACCCTGCCGCCCAACTGGTGCACCTTCTCGACGGCATACAGGGCGACGTTGCCGGTGCCGGAGACGACGACCGACATACCGTCCAGTGAGCTGTCCTTCGCCGCGAGCATCTCCTGGGCGAAGAACACGGTGCCGTAACCGGTGGCCTCGGTGCGCACCTGCGAGCCGCCCCAGGACAGGCCTTTGCCGGTGAGCACGCCGGACTCGTAGCGGTTGGTGATGCGCTTGTACTGGCCGAAGAGGTAACCGATCTCCCGACCACCGACGCCGATGTCGCCGGCGGGCACGTCGGTGTATTCGCCGATGTGGCGGTAGAGCTCGGTCATGAACGACTGGCAGAAGCGCATCACCTCGGCGTCACTGCAGCCCTTGGGGTCGAAGTCCGAGCCGCCCTTGCCGCCGCCGATCGGCATACCGGTGAGTGCGTTCTTGAAGATCTGCTCGAAGCCGAGGAACTTCACGATCGACAGGTTGACGCTCGGGTGGAAGCGCAGGCCACCCTTGTAGGGGCCGAGCGCGGAGTTGAACTCGACCCGGAAGCCGCGGTTGACGCGCACCTCGCCGCTGTCATCGACCCAGGGCACACGGAAGATCACTTGGCGCTCGGGTTCGCAGATCCGTTGCAGGATCGACCATTGCGCGTACGAGGAGTGCTTGTCGGCCAGCGGTGTCAGGCTCTCCATCACCTCGTGGACGGCCTGCTGGAACTCCGCCTCGCCGGGGTTGCGGGCGAGCACGTCGTCGAACATCGGACGGAAGGTGGGGTGCAAGGAACTCACGCGCCGCACTGTAGGCGTTCTGCCGAGCCGACGTCGGCGGCGTTCACTTCGTGGCCTCCGGCACGGCCCGCGTGGGTGAGGCAGGTCGCCACATTTCCATGACCGAGAGGTCAGAGGATCGCCTCCAGTTCGAGACGCAGGTTGTCGGCCCAGCGCGCGCGGGTTGCCGGCAACGTCGGCAGTCCGGGCGGTGCTTCCTCCGTGGCACGTGCTGCGAACGTCATCCCGGCCGCCGCCATCAACGACACCAGATCGGCCGGGTCACGACCGGCGAGCGCCGGCTCCGTCGCGAAGAACTCCAGTGCCGTCGGCCCCAGGCTGCCGCTCATCGCGCAGTCCATCGCGAGCAACGCGTGATCCATCCAGCGTGCGCCGCGCCGCACCTGGCCCCAGTCGATCAGCACATCACGCTGGTCTCCGAAGATCAGATTGTCGGCCCGAACGTCCCACTGCAGCAACGCTTCCCCGTCGATCAATGCGACTGCCCGCTCCGCGTGGGCCGCCAGCTCGTCATGATGCTTCGCCCACCACGGGTCGACCTGGTCGAGCCGATCCGCGAGCAGCTTCCAACCGTCACTGAAGATCGGTGATGCACGGGCGGGCTCCACCCAGTCCGAGACGATGCCGTCGAGGACTGGGCGGACTGCTGAGAGCACCCCGCTCGCACGGCGCAGGTCCTCGGTTGACCACGGCACATCGGGTACTGCGCCGGGCAGGTCCTCGATGAGCAGCGCGACCCACTGCCCGTCGTCATACGCATCGATCAGCCTGGGCAGGTTCGGGTGGTCCGGTAGCACAACCAGGATCCGCGCTTCGTCTCGCAACAACTCCGGCGTGATGGGGTTGAGTTCCGGACCGCACGCCTTGACGAAAACTGTTGCGCCCGAGACAGATCGCACGCGCGCGGCTGGGCCCGGCGACATACCACCGATGCAGTCCGTCATGGCGGCGAGTTCTCCCCCAATCCGCTCGGCAACCCATCGACGGACATGGTGCGGCGTGTCTGCGAAACCGAGTCGGACGCCCCGCGCGTGCTGATGTCGACTCACGCCCGTCCTCTCTTCGGACGACGGCTGCGCCGCACAATGTATGCCGTGGGCGTGACGCCGTTGTAACGGATCACGCGCTCCCCCGAGATCTTCAATCCCCTTGCGTGCGCGACAGATTCGGCGAAAACACGTTTGTCGTCCGATAGCAGCACCGCTCGCCCGTCGGCGGTCAGCACCCGCTCGATTTCGCGCAGGATCGCCGGGTAGAGCGACTTGTTGAGCTCGTTGCTGCCGATGCGCTTACCGAACGGCAGGTCGCTCACCACGCGGTCGATGCTGCCGTCGTCGAGGGGAAGATCAGTCGCGTCCGCCTCGAGCACTGAAACCGCCTGTCCCACGGACAGATTCGCGGCATTCTCGTGGGCAAGGCGCGTCGCTTCCGGATCTCGATCGATGCTGTATGCCGGACCACCACGCAACAACGCATCGACGATCGGCACCGTGCCGACACCGGCACACTGGTCGAGCAGCACATCGCCGGTGCTCAGCTTTGCCAGCCGCAACAAGCCCGCCGCCACCGGCCCGGGAGTCGTCGCCGGCAAACGCTGGAGCTGCCCGATGCGCCGCGACCAGTGCCACGAGCCCAGGTCGATCCGCCCGCCATCCACGTCGACGTTGAGCACCCAGTCGCTCGGATCGTTGCGCCAGCCGAGCGCTTCGATGCGCGTAATCCACTCCGACCGCGCGCCCGGATCCTTGGCGTGCACCCGGAAGCTCGGGGTCGGCACGCCCACCAGCTCGGCGGCCGCGATCACCGAATTGTCATCGGACAGTGGCAGGCCCACACGGTCGACCATCGCCGGCAATTTGTCCGGCGTCAGCGCTTCGACGCAGCGGATCAGACCCGGCGCGAGCAGTTCCGACCGCACGTCCTCCCGGTCGCGCAGGTCCCCGCGCACGAGATCCTCAAGCCCCACCGGACAGGTCAGCAACAGCGGGGTCGTCATACCAGCGAGCCTATCCGCCGTGTTTGCAGGCGACCGGCATCCCTAAATCAACACCTACTGGCGCAATCTCCGTTGAGCCGGGATTTGCAGCATGCCCAGCGCGCTCCATAGCCCGCGATCGGCATACTCGACCGACGACCGGCAACTTCCAGCATGCCCAGCGCGGTGCATAGCCCGCGATTGGCATACCCGAAACGCGAAACGGCCCGGCCGCACACGAAGTGCGACCGGGCCGTCGTCGGCTTGCTACCGGAGGATCAGTCCTCCGCGGCGACCGGCTCGGCGTCCGCCGAACCCTCGCTGCTCTTGTCACCGTCGTTGCCACGGCCGCGACCGCCGCGACGGCGGTTGCGCTTGCGCGGCTCACGATCCGACGCGTCGTCGGTCTGCGACTCCGGCGCCTCGGACGATGCCTCCGAGACTGCGTCCGCAGTCGGAGCGTCGACTGCCGGCGCCTCGTCCGAAGCGGCGGCGTCCGAGCCTGAACTCTCCTCGACGACCGCGAGCGACAGCTTGCCGCGCGGGTCGATCTCCTTGAGCTCGACCTGGACCTTCTGGCCGATCTTGAGCACGTCCTCGACGGCGTCGATCCGCTTGCCGCCGACCAGCTTGCGCACCTCGGAGATGTGCAGCAGGCCGTCCTTGCCCGGCAGCAACGACACGAACGCACCGAACGTCGTCGTCTTCACGACGGTGCCCAGGAAGCGCTCGCCCACCTCGGGCATCTGCGGGTTGGCGATCGCGTTGACCGCGGCACGCGCGGCCTCGGCGGACGGGCCGTCGGTGGCGCCGATGTAGACGGTGCCGTCGTCCTCGATGGACAGGTCGGCGCCGGTGTCCTCCTGGATCTGGTTGATCATCTTGCCCTTCGGGCCGATGACCTCGCCGATCTTGTCGACCGGGATCTTCACCGCGATGACGCGCGGGGCGAACGGCGACATCTCGTCGGGAGCGTCGATCGCCTCGTGCATCACATCCAGAATGTGCAGGCGCGCGTCGCGGGCCTGGGTCAGCGCACCGGCCAGGACGTCGGCGGGGATGCCGGCGAGCTTGGTGTCCAGCTGGATGGCGGTGACGAACTCACGCGTGCCGGCGACCTTGAAGTCCATGTCACCGAACGCGTCCTCGGCACCGAGAATGTCGGTCATTGCGGCATATTCGGTCTTGCCGTCGACCTCGGCCGACACCAGACCCATCGCGATGCCCGCGACCGGCGCACGCAGCGGCACACCGGCGTTGAGCAGCGACAGCGTCGACGCACAGACCGAACCCATCGACGTCGAGCCGTTGGAGCTCAACGCCTCCGACACCTGACGGATCGCGTAGGGGAACTCCTCGCGGGTCGGCAGCACCGGCATCAGCGCACGCTCGGCGAGCGCACCGTGGCCGATCTCGCGACGCTTCGGCGACCCGACGCGGCCGGTCTCACCGGTGGAGTAGGGCGGGAAGTTGTAGTTGTGCATGTAGCGCTTGCGCGACACCGGCGACAACGTGTCCAGCTGCTGCTCCATGCGCAGCATGTTCAGGGTGGTGACACCCATGATCTGGGTCTCGCCGCGCTCGAACAGCGCCGAACCGTGCACCCGCGGCAGCACCTCGACCTCGGCCGACAGCGCACGGATGTCCGCCAGGCCACGGCCGTCGATGCGCACCTTCTCGCGCAGGATGCGCTCGCGCACCAGCTTCTTCTGCACCGCACGGTATGCCGCGGAGATCTCCTTCTCGCGGCCCTCGAACGGGGTGCCCTCCCCGGCGAGCTCGGCCTTGAGCTCCTCCTTGTAGGCGTCCAGCTGCGACTCGCGGTCCTGCTTGTCCGCGATGGACAGCAGGCCACGCAGCTTCTCGCTCGCGGCAGACTCGACAGCGTTGTAGGTGTCGTCCTCGTAGTCGAGGAAGAGGGGGAACTCCTGGACCGGCTTCGCGGCGGCCTCGGCCAGCTGGCTCTGCGCCTCGCACAGCACCCGGATGAAGCCCTTGGCGGCCTCCAGGCCCTGCGCGACGATCTCCTCGGTCGGTGCCTGCTTGCCTTGGTTCTTGACCAGGTCCCAGGTCGACTCGTTGGACTCGGCCTCGACCATCATGATCGCGACGTCGTCACCGACGACCCGACCGGCGACGACCATGTCGAACACCGAGCGCTCCAGGTCGGAGTAGTTGGGGAACGCAACCCACTGTCCGTCGATCAGCGACACCCGGGTGGCACCGATCGGGCCGGAGAACGGCAGACCCGAGATCTGCGTCGACGCCGAGGCGCCGTTGATCGCGAGCACGTCGTACTGGTGGTCGGGGTTCTGCGCGAGCACCGTGATGACGACCTGGACTTCGTTGCGCAGTCCCTTGACAAAGGCCGGACGCAGCGGGCGGTCGATCAGCCGGCAGGTCAGGATCGCGTCGGTCGACGGACGACCCTCGCGACGGAAGAAGCTGCCCGGGATCTTGCCCGCGGCATACATCCGCTCCTCGACGTCGACGGTGAGCGGGAAGAAGTCGAAATGGTCCTTGGGCTGCTTGCCCGCGGCCGTGGTGGACAGCAACGTCGTCTCGTCGTCCAGGTAGGCGACGACCGCACCGGCTGCCTGCTTGGCCAGCCGCCCGGTCTCGAAACGGACCGTGCGGGTGCCGAACGTGCCGTTGTCGATGACGGCTTCGGCGAAAGTGATCTCTGGACCCTCCATTGGGCCCTCCTGTTCTTTTTCAATGAGGTCCACGCATCGTCGTTGTGCGTGGTTCTTCACACGTTCACGGGTGTATGCCGCGAGTCGGCCGCATCCTTGTCGGGCCGGCGGGCAGCACCCGCCTACGACAACAAGGCGGTCACCGGATGGGTAACCGCCTTGTCGGCATAAGTCTGGCGATGGTCAGCGGCGCAGGCCGAGACGCTTGATCAGCGAGCGGTAGCGCTCGATGTCGACGTCCTCGAGGTAACGCAGCATGCGCTTGCGCTTGCCGACCAGCAGCAGCAGGCCGCGCCGGCTGTGGTGGTCGTGCGGGTGCTGACGGGAGTGCTCGGTCAGGTCCTTGATGCGCTGCGTGAGCATCGCGATCTGGACCTCGGGCGAACCGGTGTCGCCCTCTTTGGTCGCGTAGTCGGTCATGATCTGCGCCTTGGTGGCGGTGTCCAGAGGCATGAGTGGGCGATCTCCGTTCGTCTCTTGGTTGCGCGGTGCTCCTGGGCATGTCCACCAGGGCGCTCTTGGTCCGCGGCCGGTTGCACGGCGAGGCAAGGTTATCAGCCGGACGGGGTGCCGCCCTAATCCGCCGGGGACGAACCGGCAGCGCTGCCTCGCGCTCGTGCGCCATACGCTCTAATGGACCATCATGAGTCCGACTGGGAAGACCGAGCGAAGCCGCTACGAAGCCGAGGTCGCGGCGTATGTCGAGGCCGGCGGCGACGAGCAGGTGCAGCGCGTCGTCACCGCCGTCCACGGCCTGGCCCGGCGCCTGTCGCAGTGGTACACCCAGAACCTCTCCGACCTGGATCTGACCGCCGGCGAGTGGGCCGTCATCCGCCACCTGGCGGCGGAGGCCGACGATCACATCTCGACTCCGTCCCAGCTGGCCGAGACCGCCGCGGTCGCACCGTCGTCGATGACCCACCGGCTGGACCGGATGGCCGAGCGCGGGCTGATCGAACGCGAACCGGACCAGGACAACCGCACGCGCATCCTGGTGCACCTGACCCGCGACGGCTGGGAGATGTTCCGCCAGGTGGTGCGTGAGTCCGACATGGTCGAGTCCGACGTGCTCGCCCAGGTCCCGGCGAACCAGCGCGACAAGCTGGCGCAGCTGCTCGAGTTGGCCATCGCGGGCCTCGACGACGCGCTCAAGTAGATCCAGTCCCTCACCGAGACGACCGTCCACCAGCGACAGGACCGGCGTTTCGGGGCAGTTGTGCTCCGAAACGCCGGTCCTGCCGGTACTACAACGGTCCGCTCGGCGCAGCGGGAGCGAAGGCTGCAGCGCGCCGGACGCGGGTCAGCGACCCGAACGCAGTCGGCGTCGCAGCCCGGCTCCGGCCAGGGCCGCACCACCGAGCACTGCCGCGCCGGCGAACAGCACAACGGTGTTGCCGTTGCCGGCCGACGGACCGTCGGTGATGATCGGCGGGCCGGTGGTCGTCGAGGTCGCGGCGGCACTGGAGGTGGCCGACGCGCTCTGGCTCGCAGTGCCGGTCGCGGTCGACGTCGGAGCGCTCGGTGCGCAACGCAGTGCCGGTGCGGTGGCGGTGCCACCGGCGGTGATCTTCAGGTAGGGCACCTGGCTGTAGGCCAGCAGCGCCTGGGCGGTGGCCCGGTGCTCCTTGTCGCCCGGCGTCGCCTTGGCGCCCTTGGCCACCTGCGCGTCGAAGGACTTCTTGTCGAAGGCGATGCCGCCTCGCAGCGCCGCCGGGGCGGAGCAACCGAACTGCAAGCTCTGCACGAAGCTCTTGGCCTTGGCCGCCTCCGCCGTCCGACCGGCGAGCGCGAATGCGACCGCGGCCAGTCCGGTGCTGTTGGTGTTGGCGCCGGAGACCGCCGCGGGTTCGATGACGCCGCCGTTTGCCTGCTGCTGACCGGCGATGAAGTTGACCGCCTTGGTGAGCTGGGCCTGGTGGCCGCCGGCGGCGGCCAGCGCCTGCACCGCGAGTGACGTGGCGTCCGTGTCGCCGGATGCCGTCGAACACTTCGAGTCCGAGAGCGTCATCCGGAAGCCACCGTCGGCGCACTGCTGCTGGAGCAGGAAGTCGACTGCCTTGGCGTCGGTCTGGCCGGCGCGGATCAGGCCGACGATCGCCAGTGACTGGCCGATGGTGTTGGAGTAGTCGCCATACTGCGACGTGTCCTTGAACTGCCCCGTGGACTGCTCCAGCGACTTCAGGTCCTTCAGGTAGGCGGCGGTGGGCAGACCTTGCGCCTGCGCGAACACCAGCAACTTGGCGGTAGCTCCCGCATACGCCTCGTGCGGGTCGCCACCGGTGCGGTAGGCCGCCGCGTTCTTGGTGACGTATGCCGCCGCCCGCTGCGCCTCGGACTGTCCGGTCCGGGCCGAGTCCAGGCCGAGGATCGCGTCGATCGTCAGGCCGTAGTCGGCGTAGCTGGCGGTGCCGGCACTGACCGAGAAGTGGTCGCCACCGGCGGCCAGTTGCTGCGCCAGGAAATGTGCCCCGGTCGCGCCGTCCGGCTGGGCCGCCCGCGCCGGTGCGGCCGCCGCGAAGCCGGTCAGGCCGACACAGGCCAAGGCGAGGGCGCCCGTGAGACCCGCACGGGTGCGAAGAGTCGATGTCATTGAGTGAGTGCCTTCCACGAGATCACGCGGCCCGCAGAAGTGTGCGCCGGGCAGTCTCGCGGAGCCGCGACGAGATAGCCGGTGGACGCACAGGTGCTCCGGCTCGCCGACGGGGTATGACACCCGGTCGGCACACGGTTGCGGGTCAGCGCCGGATTCGCACCGGCTTTCCCTGCATGTTCGCGTCCAGTGCGGAGCTTAGCGGCAGGCGGTGACCGCTCCGCGACCACCGTCCCCGCGAGAGTCGCGAGCGATGCACGCGCGCGCCGCCCTCCGCCACACCTCGATCGCGAAAGTCGCGAGCAATGCACGCGCGCGGGACAGGAACCAGCTTCAGGAACGCGGGAACCAGATGCCGATCTCGCGCTCGGCGGACTCGGGAGAATCCGAGCCGTGGACGATGTTCTGCTGCACCGGCAGGCCCCAGTCGCGGCCGAGGTCGCCCCGGATGCTGCCGGGTGCCGCGCCGGTCGGGTCGGTGGCGCCGGCGAGCGCACGGAAGCCTTCGATGACCCGCTCGCCCGTCACGATCGCGAAGGTCGCCGGACCGCTGGCCATGAAGTCCACCAGCGGCTGGTAGAACGGCTTGCCCTCGTGCTCGGCGTAGTGCTGCGCGAGCCGGTCACGGTCCGCGGTCATGATCTGCAACGTGTCCAGCGTGTAGCCCTTCGCCTCGATGCGGCGCAGGACCTCGCCGGTGAGGCCGCGGGCGAATCCATCGGGCTTGACGATGACGAGGGTTCGTTCCATGGCTCACATTCAAGCGGACGCCGGGTATGGCGGGCACGCTGGGGCCGTCCGCTACGGCGGACCGGGGATGCGGCTATGCCGCGACCTTGCCGAGCACCAGCAGGCCGAAGAGGAAGACGGCCAGCGCGATCCGGTAGTAGACGAACGGCCGGAAGTTGTGGTGCGAGATGTACCGCATGAACCACGCCACCACGGCGTAGCCCACGATGAACGCCAGCACGGTGGCGATCGCGATCTGCCCCCAGCCGTCGCCGTCGCTGCCGTGCAGGTCCTTGAGCTCGAAGAGCCCCGACACCACGACCGCGGGTATGGCGAGCAGGAACGAGTAACGGGCCGCGGAACTGCGGGTGTAGCCCATGAAGAGTCCACCGGAGATGGTGCCGCCGGACCGGGACACTCCGGGGATGAGGGCCAGCGCCTGCCAGAGGCCGAAGCGGATGCCGTCCTTGACGTCGAGGTCGTCGAGCGTCTTGCCGTGCTCCTCCTCGTGATCCGCGCCGTGCCCCCGGTCGTCCACCGACGCGTCCGCGACGGCGATGACGATGGCGAAGATCAGCAGCATGCTGGCGGTCACCCACAGGTTGCGCAGCGGCCCCTCGATGAAGCCCTTGAAGACCAGGCCGAGGATGCCGATCGGGATGGTGCCGACGATGACCAACCAGCCCATCCGGGCATCGGGGTCCGAACGCGGCACCTTGCCGGCGACCGACAGCGCCCACTGCTTGAGGATCTGGACGATGTCCCGCCAGAAATAGACGATCACGGCGGTCTCGGTGCCCAGTTGGTTGACCGCGGTGAATGCCGAGCCGCCACCGTCGTTGCCCCAGAAGAGGCGCCCGACGATGAGTTGGTGGGCGGAGGACGAGATCGGCAGGAACTCGGTCAGTCCCTGCACGATCCCCAGCACGATCGCTTCGAACCAGGTCATTCCGGAGGCGTCTCCTCGTGGCGGGCGGTCAAGGCGTCCATCTTGCGGCCCTGGACCAGGGCGGTGACCCACAGTGCCAGGAACATCACGCCGACGACGAACATCATCGGCAACACGAAACCCGCGAGCAACGTCGCGATCTCGACGATCCAGCCGAGCGTCACGCCCCACGGCCGGCGCAGCGTGCCCGCCGCGACGACGCACAGGACGGCCAGCACCAGGCCGATCACCAGGTATGACGTGTGGGCCGTGTCGTGCTGCGCCTTGGCGATCGCCCAGGCGACGAGCGCGCCGAGGAAGACCACCACGGTCTGCGACCCGACGACGATGCCCGCGAAGCGGCGCGTCATACGGTCGCCGACGCCGTGGACGAGAACGTTGCCGATCAGCCCACTCCCGGCGCTCATGCCTGAGTGACGCCGAGCAGCGCTCGGACGTCGGCGGCGGTCTGGATCGACCCGGTGGCCAGCACGCCACCGGCGACGCCGCCCTCGTCGGCGAGCTCCGCGGCGCGGTCGATCGCGTCGGCCATGCCGGGCACGACATCGACGCGGTCCTCGCCGAAGATCTCGACGGCGACGGCACCCAGGTCCTCGGGCCGCATGCTGCGGTGCGACGAGTTGCGAGTGATCACCACGTGATCCAGGACGGGTTCCAACGTCGAGAGCATGTCCTCGGCATCCTTGTCGGCGAAGATCGCCAGCACCCCGACCAGTTTCACGAAGGTGAACGAGTCGTTGAGTGCGTCGCGCAACGCACGGATACCGGCGGCGTTGTGCGCCGCGTCGACCAGCACGGTCGGCGAGCGCCGGACGATCTCCAGCCGGCCGGGTGAGTCGAGATCGGCCACGGCGGCGCGCAGCACGTCGATGTCGAGCGCCCGCTCTCCCCCGCCGAGGAACGCCTCCGCCGCGGCGACGGCCGTCGCGACGTTGTGCGCCTGGTGGTCGCCGAAGAGCGGCACGTAGAGCTCCGGGTAGACCGCTGCCAATCCTTGGACAGTCAGCTGCTGGCCGCCGACGGCCTGGTCGCGTTCGAGCACTTCGAAGTCGATGCCCTCACGCTTGGCCGAACCGCCCACCTCGGCGACGCGCTCGGCGATGAGTTCGTCGACGCCGGGCTCCTGATTGCCGACGACGGTGATGGCGCCGTCCTTGATGATGCCGCGCTTCTCCAGGGTGATCTCCTCGACCGTCGAGCCGAGCAGCCGGGTGTGGTCCAACGAGACGGGCGTGATGACCGCGACGTCACCGTCGGCGACATTGGTGGCGTCCCACTGCCCGCCGAGTCCCACCTCGACGATCGCGACGTCGACCGGTGCGTCGGCGAAGGCGGCGTAGGCCATCACCACCAGGATCTCGAAGTACGTCGTCGTGGGCTCCCCCGCCGCGCGGGCCTCGTGGTCGATGATCTCGACGTAGGGCAGCACGTCGTCATACGTCGCGATGAAGCGTTCGGGGTCGATCGGCTTGCCGTTCAACGCGATCCGCTCGCGCACGTTGTGCAGGTGCGGCGAGGTGAAGCGACCGGTGGACAGGCCGGTCTCGCGCAGGATCCGCTCGACCGCACGGGTCGTGGTCGTCTTTCCGTTGGTGCCGGTCAGATGCACCATCGGGAAGGAATGCTGTGGGTCACCGAGCAGCTCCATGATGCGGCGCACGCGCTCGAGCGACGGCTCCGGGCTGGACTCGGGCGTCCGTCCCAGGATCGCCTCCTCCACCTCCCGCAACCGCTTGCGGATCTCCAGCTGATGCGCGGCTTCGCGCTGCGCGGCGTCGGGTCGACCACTAGCCATGTGCACCATCCAACACCGTCGCGTCGGGGTCGTCGTCGAGTGGCAGGTGGATCCACACCGAGTCGGGCACACCGCCGCCGGTGCTCTCCCGCCCGGTCTCGGTGAAGCCGTAGTGCTCGTAGAAGCCGCGCGCGTGGTCGTTGCCGTCCAGGTAGGAGAGCACCATCTCGTCATACCCGTCGGCCTTCGCCTTGGCGATGGCCGCGCGCATCAGCATGCCGCCGACGCCGGCGCTCTGGAACTCCGGCAGCACGTACAGCTTCCACAACGCCAGATGCCCGTCGAGCGGCCCGACGGACGTCATACCGACGATGTCACCGTCGTATTCGGCGACCGTGACCCGGCCGGCGCGTATGGCGGGGATCGTCGCGTCGGCGGTCCACCACTTGGCCAGGCCCATCGCGACGTAGTCCTCGCCCGCGATCGGCCCGTAAGTGGCCGGCCAGGTCTGCTGGCCGACCTCGATCACACCCTGGAGGTCGTCACCGGTCGCTGCCCGCAGCAGCACACCGCTTGCCACCTTCATCGCTACTTCCCCTCTGCCGCAGATCCCGTTGCGGCGTGCGCGGGAGACTCGACGCGCTTGACCGAGATCGACACGTGCTTGCCGCCACCCAGGTCGGCGTCGACGGCGTCCGGCAGCTCGTGCCCCGCCCCCGCCGACCCGAACTGCACCGCCAGCGTCTCACGCATGATCAACTGCTGGTGGGTGACGGTCGCCTGCCAGGCGTCGTCGTCGCCGGCCACGCCGAGGCTGATCCGGTCGCTCACGTCGAGGCCGGCGTCCCGGCGGGCCTGCTGCACCGCCCGGATGATGTCGCGGGCCACGCCTTCGATGCGCAACTCGTCGGTGACGTCGGTGTCCAGCACCACGAAGCCGCCGCCGGGCAGCATCGCCGGCACCTGGCCGGCCTGCGCCTGGTCGGTGACGACCGACACGAGAGTGAATTCGCCCTCCTGCAAGGGCAACCCGCCGCTCGTCACCGTGCCGTCCTCGGCGACGGACCAGTCGCCGGACTTGCTGCCCTTGATGGCGCGCTGGACATCCTTGCCGAGACGCGGGCCGGCCGCGCGGGCGTTGACGGTGAGCTTCTGCTCGATGCCGAAGTCGGCCTCGCTGGCCTCGGCCAGATCGACCAGTCGCACCTCGCGCACGTTGACCTCGTCGGCGATCAGGTCGCTGAAGTCGCCCAGGGTCGCGGCGTCGTCGACGACGACCGTCAGCGCGGCCAGTGGCAGGCGCACGCGCAGCTGCTGCGCCTTGCGCACCGCCAGCGTCGTCGAGCAGACCGCGCGGGCACGGTCCATCGCCGCGACGAGTCGCTCGTCGGCGGGCAGGTCGGTGGCGACCGGCCAGTCGGTGAGGTGGACCGACCGGCCACCGGTCAACCCGCGCCATACCTGCTCGGTGGTGAAGGGCAGCAGCGGTGCGGCGACCCGGCAGACGGTCTCCAGCACGGTGTAGAGCGTGTCGAAGGCCGCCTGCGAGTCGTCGTCCGCGCCCCCCGTGGACCAGAAGCGTTCGCGGGACCGGCGGATGTACCAGTTGGTGAGCACGTCCAGGAAGGTCTGCACCGCGTCGCACGCACCGGCGACGTTGAACTCGTCCAGGTTCATGCGGACGGTCTCGACCAGCTCCCTGGTCTTGGCCAGCACGTAGCGGTCCATCACGTTGGCCGAGTCGGTGCGCCAACTTCCTTGCGCCCCAGCGGCGTTCGCATAGAGGCTGAAGAAGTACCAGCTGCTCCACAGCGGCAACAGCACCTGCCGGACACCGTCGCGGATGCCCTGCTCGGTGACGATGAGGTTGCCGCCGCGCAGGATCGGGCTGCTCATCAGGAACCAGCGCATCGCGTCCGCGCCGTCACGGTCGAAGACCTCGGACACATCGGGGTAGTTGCCCAGGGACTTGGACATCTTCTGGCCGTCGCTGCCCAGCACGATGCCGTGGCAGATGACGTTCTTGAACGCCGGACGGTCGAACAGGGCCGTGGCCAGGATGTGCAGCGTGTAGAACCAGCCGCGCGTCTGGCCGATGTATTCGACGATGAAGTCGGCCGGGTAGTGGTGCTCGAACCATTCGGCGTTCTCGAAGGGGTAGTGCACCTGGCCGTAGGGCATCGACCCGGAGTCGAACCACACGTCCAGCACGTCCTCGACCCGCCGCATCGTCGACTTCCCTGTCGGGTCATCGGGATTGGGCCGGGTCAGCTGGTCGATGCCGGGGCGATGCAGGTCCTCGACCGCAACCCCGAAGTCGCGCTCGAGCTCCTCGAAGGACCCGTAGACATCGATGCGTGGGTATGCCGGGTCGTCGGACTTCCAGACCGGCACCGGGCTGCCCCAGAACCGGTTGCGGGTGATCGACCAGTCGCGGGCGTTGGCCAGCCACTTGCCGAACTGACCGTCCTTGACGTTGCCGGGCACCCAGTTGATCTCCTGGTTGTGCGCGAGCATGCGTTCCTTGAACGCCGTGACGTTGACGAACCAGGAGCTGACTCCCTTGTAGATCAACGGGTTCCGGCACCGCCAGCAGTGCGGGTAGGAGTGCTCGTAGGTCTCGCGCCGGAGCAGGACCGTGCCGGGCGTGACGCTCCCCGCGCTGGTCGAGTAGGGCGAGCCGTTAGGCGAGGCCGTATCGAGGCCCGCGGCGTGGTCTCGATACGCTCCCCCGCTTCGCTCCTCCGCTACTCGACCGGCGCTGGTGGCGGCCTTGAGATCGTCGATGATGTGCGGGTTCGCGTCGAAGACGAGCATGCCCTCGTATTCGGTCACCGGGTGGGTGAAGCGACCGTCGGGACCGACCGGCATGACCGGCTTGATGCCCTCACGTTCGGTGACGATCATGTCGTCCTCACCGAACGCGCCGGCGCTGTGCACCAGGCCGGTGCCGTCCGTGGTGGTGACGAAGTCGGCCGGGACGACGCGGAAGGCGTTGTCGTGGTCGGTGAAGTAGGTGAACGGCGGCGCATAGACCGACTCGAGCAGGTCATTGCCGGTCAGCCGGGCGACGACATACGGCTCGGGGTCGGCCTTGGCTTCACCGAAGAGCTCCTTGGCGTATGCCGCCAGCCGCGCGTGCGCGATGACATAACGCTGGGCGGTGCCGGTCGGCAGGTCCGTCTCGACGACGACGTAGTCGATGTCCGGCCCGACCATCACTGCGAGGTTGGACGGCAGCGTCCACGGCGTGGTGGTCCAGGTGAGGAAGTAGGCGCCCTGCAAGACATCCACTGTGCTGCTGGTGCAACGGAACCCGACGGTGACGGCCGGATCCTGCCGCATCTGGTAGACGTCCTCGTCCATCCGCAGCTCATGGTTGGACAGTGGGGTCTCGTCGTTCCAGCAGTAGGGCAGCACCCGGAAGCCCTCGTAGATCAGCCCCTTGTCGTAGAGCTGCTTGAAGACCCAGATCACCGACTCCATGTAGTCGGGGTTCAGTGTCTTGTAGTCCTTGTCGAAGTCGACCCAGCGGCCCATCCGCTCGACATACTCACGCCACTCGTCGGTGTAACGCAGCACCGAGGCGCGGGCCGCCGCGTTGAACTTGTCGACCCCCATCTCGACGATCTCGTCCTTGGTCTTCAGACCGAGCTGCTTCATCGCCTCCAGTTCGGCGGGCAACCCGTGGGTGTCCCAGCCGAACCGGCGCTCGACCCGCTTGCCACGCATGGTCTGGTAGCGCGGGATGAGGTCCTTGACGTAGCCGGTGAGCAGGTGGCCGTAGTGCGGCAGGCCGTTGGCGAACGGCGGACCATCGTAGAAGACGAACTCGTTGTCGCCGTTCTTCCCGGGCTCGCGCTGCTCGACCGACGCACGGAAGGTGTCGTCGGCCGCCCAGTACTCGCGCACGGCCTTCTCGATCGACGGGAAGTCCGCCGACGACGAGACTCCGTGCGGTTCGGATGCGGTCAGATCGACCTTCGGATAGGTCATGCGAGTGCTTCTCTTTCGCGGTCGGCTCGTCCTGCTCGAGGACGACGCCTGCCCCTCGGGCCGGCACCGCGGTACCACCTCGCTTGTCGTATGGCGAAAGGCCTCTCGTCATACGACCGCTCGTGCATGAGCTGTGACGGGCTCGTCCCGTCCGGTTCTACTGGGCGACAGGCGCTGTTCTTCCGGAAGCTCGCCGCTGATGACGGCTCGAACGCTGGTGCCGTCAGTCTATTCGCCCGGCCCGTGCGTATCCAACTCGATTGCACCTTCCCCGCCGCGTCGTGCGGAGCCGAGACGATCGAACTCCTGGTCGGGTCGGCGTCATTCGTCAGGCAAGCCTGCCGTCGGGTCGAGCCTGCCAGGTGCCGCAAGACGCCCCTGTCCCGGTGAAGAATCCGGACGGCTCTTACGGGATCGGCCGTTGCCACGCAGAAGCCGGGTAGCGTCCTGACCTGCGGGGTCACCGTTCATGGAACGTCAATCGAAACAGGTAGTTGACTGCTTCACGTCTGGAGCTCAAAGTCGACTGCATGGGTGAGGACCGTGAAGCGGAGCAGAACGTTGAGGACCTCGCCCGGCACCTCTTGGCGCTGGAGACCAAGGGTGTCGATGCATGGGGGTTGGAGCTGCTCTCGTCAGAGAAGCGATCGAACTTCTTCAGGTCATGGGGCGACACGAGCGACTCCATCCGGCGCGCATACCGGCAGCGCGCACCCCAAGTGATTGCCGGCCGGCACAACGACGAAGGTGCCGACAAGTAGCTGCACTTCGAGCCGTGATCCTGTTGTGGCACGCTCCGCGTGACGATCGGCTATCGGTTCGTCGATGGGTCGATCTCGCCGGTAAGCGTGCCTATCGGCGCAGACGGTCGTCGCGGCTCGCGAACACCGGCCTGGCCCGGCGAGGCCGACCAGTGAACGACGAGCGGATCCCAACGCCTGGAACTGGATCCGGCAGGTGGTTGTTGCTCGGTGATCCAGTAATCGTCGGGCCAGGTCAGAGCAGTCATTGGCGGTCCATCCGGGTCCGGTTGCGCGAGCTTGAGGCCGGCGACGTGGGCCACCCGGGCCGCGTCGCGGACATGCAGACCGACGACGTCGGGTACCTCAACGATGTTGGCGTAACGCGAAGAATCACGGGACATGTACGGCGAACCTCCTTGGAACCATCGTCCACCCGATCACGGCGACCGCCAAGGATGAAACTGCCCGGCAGGGCGTGCCAGATGAGGATCCGCTTGCGGTGTGACAGGCGGACGAAGTGCCCGGACCCCGGCCGGCCAAACATTCCGCTCAGAAGTCATGCCTCGATCCTCAGCTTGATCGCGTCTCCTGCGCCGCGTCCTCGGGCAGCCACTCAGCGGCGTAGTCGGCCGCGGCGCCGATGGACGAGACAGCGGCGCGAGCCAACGGAGTTCGCACCCGATAAGGGCTCCTGCGGACGGGCTGCGCAGGCGTCGCCGCCGAGCGGTGTTCGTCAGTCACAAGTCACAGGGGCAGGTTCGCCGTCACGGAAGCGCACGCGATGACTAGGACGCGCTAAAGGTGGCGTTCAGAACGAATCCTGCGACAACCAGCCCGAACCCCAGCACCACGATCGCGACCCAGCTAGCAACACGCTTTTTTCGCACCGCTGTGCGGATGCTGTCGCGGGCCTCGTCGACAGTATGGACCGGCCCCAGGCTGATGCCTGCCGCCTTGCCCACCATGGCGATGGTCACCGCCACGGCCAGCGCGATGAACGGGGTCAGGACGACGCCGGGGGCCTGCTTGTCCTTCGGGGTGACCAGAGCGATCGCGGCCCCGTATGCCGTCGCGATGGAGAACGCCGCGGTCACGATGGCGGCGTGAGGTTGACCCCGTTCGGTGGACATCCTGATCGTCAGGCATTGGCCTGGCAGGGAAGGATGCCCTTATGGGTGCCAAGAGGAAGAGTTACACCCCGAAGTACCGACAGGAGGCCGCGCACTTGGTCATCGATACCGGTCGCACGATCGCGGCGGTCGCTCGAGAGATCGGTGTCGGGGAGCAGTTGCTGGGCAGGTGGGTCGCGATCGAACGTTCGAGGATGGACGACTCACCCGAGGCGATAGACGCCGACGAGCGGGCCGAGCTGGTCCGGTTACAACGTGAGGTGGCCGAGCTGCGGATGGACCGGGAGTTCTTGAAAAAAGCAGCGGCCTTCTTCGCAGTCGAGAACTCGAATCCGAGCAGGCGTTCGCAGTGATCGAGGCGGAGAAGGCAACCCCTGACATGCCACCGGTGGCACGGATGGCCGATCTGCTGGGCGTGTCGCGGTCGGGGTATTACGCCTGGGTCGCCCGCCGAGCCGGCGCGCAGCTCGGTCCGCGCGCGGCGCGTCGTGCTGACTTGGTGGTGAAGATCAAGGTCGCCCACGACGCCTCGGACGGGGTCAACGGGGCGCCCCGGATTCTGGCGGACCTGCGCGCCGGCGGCGAGGTCGTCTCGCGTAAGACGGTCGCGAAGCTGATGCGAGCCAACGATATTCGCGGGATCAGCCCGCGACCCTGGCGGCCGGTCACCACGATCGCGGACCAGAACCCGCACGCGATCCCGGACCTGGTCGAGCGCCGGTTCGACCGTGGCGCACTCAACGTGGTGTGGACCTGCGACATCACCTACCTGCGGACCGGACAGGGTTGGTTATACCTGTGCGCGGTCCGTGACGGGTGTTCACGCCGGGTGCTCGGGTACGCCTTCGCCGACAACCTGCACACCGACCTGGTCGAGCAGGCGCTGCGTCGCGCGGTTACCTTCCGCGACCCGGCCACCGGACCGACCGCGAAGGTCATCTTCCACGCGGACCGAGGCTGTCAGTACACCTCCACCCAGCTCGCGGGCGTGGCCGAGGAGATCGACGTGCGCCTGTCCGTGGGCCGGACCGGAGTTTGCTGGGACAACGCACAGCAGGAATCATTCTGGTCCACGCTGAAAACCGAGTACTACCAGCGACACTCATTCGACACACACGCCGACGCGATCGCCGCCGTCAGCACCTGGATCGACACCGTTTACAACCATCGACGTCGGCACAGTGCGCTCGGCCAGATCAGCCCAGTAGCCTTCGAAAACACGCTCACCACCGCGGCCGACGAAGCCGCTTAACCCGATGTCCACAAAACGGGGTCAACCCCAGGCGCACGCGCCGTCGGCGGCGTCGAGAGACTTGCCGATCAGGTCAGGAAGTGCCTTGATGTAGATCTCTTCGTCAAACTGGGGTTGTCGTAACACTGGCCGATTGTCGTCGGTATTGACATCGGCGCCAGGCCCATCGCTGCTCATGACGAGGTAACCCATGTGTGTCCGCACGAGCAGCGGACGATCACGCCGTTCTCGACCGACAGCTCCGACAGTCGCTTCTCCATCTGGCTCAGCTGGTTCTCCAGCTCCTCGTGCATCCATGCCGCTGGCCGAAACTCGTTCTCGCGGGGACTCCGGCTGCGCATCACGTCAAGCACGAGGTCAGCCACCTCGTCGTACTCTTCGCCAGACATCCACTCCAGCTCGTTGACTGTTCCGGGTCCAAACTCCGGGAGGACCATTTCTGCGACCCTCCCGCTCACCACTGAGAGCTGCCCGCCGTTCACCAGGAGCACTCGGTCTGGATAGCTGCAGATGCCGTTGTCACCCTGGGGGCGGCAAGGAATCTCCGGCATGAATCGCATCTCATCGTGTCGTAGTGATGGGTCGGCTCCATCGAGAGTAACGGCGGGCAGCCTCGTCGTGGCGGCTGTTCGGATTTCCGGCATCCCGACTTCTTGTCCAACCGCGGGTCGGGGACACGCACCAATGACACATCGCGCGAGCACCTACAAGGAACAGCTGGCTGAGGCGCGATGACGGCGCGTGCCCATGCGCGGCGATGACACCGACCTCGCTATGCGGGTTCCGACGGAACTCCGAAGGCGATCGTCTTGCGGCGGCGCAATGTGCGGGTTGCTCCAGCTTGCGGGCGCTGAGGCGTCAGTATGTGGGCATGTCGTTCGCTATTTACTTCCAGGGGTTCGCCGGTGGTGATGCTTCCGAAGGCGGCGAAGCAGAGATGCGCGCTGTTCTGCGGCCGCACGTCGCATCCGACGAGGGCGGCCTGCTCCGTGTGAAGACGGCCGACGGTGAGGCAGACATTTCTCTGGACGACAGCTGCATGATGGCCACTCATGTCTCTGGCGATGACACCTGGGACCTGCTGGTCCGCGGCGCCGCCGCAGCCAACTGGGTCATCCTTCCCACGGGCTGCTCAATCTGCCTAACCGATGCCCAACAGGCACTCGACCTGCCTGCCGACCTGGCAGCGGAAGAAACGGTTGTCGTCAATTCCGGCGCAGACCTGCTGACCGTCATCCGCTCTATAGACGACGGAATGGCCACGTTCTACTGCCCGCCCGGATGCGGGTCGGTAATCGGGCAACACGGCGGTGCTGCAACTGTTGGCCTTCGGGTCGATTCCATCGACTGCATACTGCGGTCGTGACGTCCCCTGGGGACTGGCCGCGTGATCCCCGGCTGGATCCATTCCGCGATGCAGTGTGGGAGTTGAGTCGTGGCGGGCATGTCGAGGCGTTTCTGACGACCCACGTGAGCCACATGCGCAGCTTTCCGATCTTCTGGGTGAGGCGCGAGTGGCTTTGGTACCAGGTCAACTGGGTCGACGGCCGGCGTGATGAACCGGATGAGGACTATGGACCGGGTTGGTATGCAGTTGCCGAGCTCGAGCAGAACAGACTCGAGCACGACGGGAACGTGTTTGACGCTAAGCCGGTCGAAGGGGCAGACCGCTTCGAGTTGTGGCAGCGGTACGGTCCGCCGTAACCGCGGCGATGAATGTCACGTCGTTACCCGATCGGCAATCGGGCAGCCGGAGGGTGCCGGTTCAGCCAGGGTGTCCTCAGGCGGCGACGGTCTGGTGGCCCTGCATGAGCCCGGGTGTCAGGACCCAGTGCACACCGTCGGCGTCGATGTAGGCGATGTAGCCCTGCCGGTGCACGGTCTGATGGTGGCGACCGCAGAGTAGTGCCGAGTTGATCAGGGAGGTGTCGCCGCCGGTCCACCAAGATCGAACGTGGTGGATTTCGCAGAAACCCGGCGGTCTGTCGCAGCCAGGGAAGGAACATCCGCCATCTCGCAGGATCACGGCCGCCCGGATTGCTTTGGTGGCCAAGCGTTCTCGTCGGCCGACGTCGAGGGGTTGGCTGGGTCCGCCGAGGACGGCGGGGATGAGGTCGGCGGTGCACGCGAACCGTCTGGCGGCTCCGGCATCGATCGGGTCGCCGGTGCTGGTGGTGGCGCCGTGCCCGGCCAGCAGGTCTTGCAACCCCATGGTGAGTAGGACGGTGGCGGCACTGGCTTGGGTGCCTTCCCCGGTTGCTGCCCGGGCGCCGGCACCGACCAGTTCCATCAGCGCGTCGGCGCGCCGCTTGGCCGGTGACCGTTCGTCCCGTAGTGACTCACCGGAAGCTTTTGGGGTGTCGTCGGCGCCGAGCCCGAAGGCTTCGCCTGTCCCGCCGGTCCGGCCGGTCGGGGACGTGCCCTCAGGGTGGTCCGCTTTGTCCGTGGACGTATCGGGTCTCGATACGCCGGCTCCCCCGCTTCGCTGCTCCGCCGTTACTCGACCCGCATCTGCGGGTTTCGCGGGACGAGGGGCCGACTTGGCGTTGATCGCTTCTTTCAGGATCGCGGCGTTCGCGGGCGAGAGCTCCGCGACCAGCCGGGTCATCCCGGTCGCCGTCGTCGACCACGTCAACGACTCGGTCTTCTCAAGCTTCTCGTCGTCCTTGGACAGTCGGTCCGGGTCGAACCGGTCGATGATCTGCCGGGTCAGCCTGGTCAGACCCTCACTGCCCAAGGTGGGGTCGATCTGCAGGAACCAGCCGAGGATCTCGTCCCGGTCCGCGGTCGGTATCACGGGTGCGACCTTGTCCGCCTGCGTCAACGCTGTCTTGGCGGACTCGATCGAGCACGACCCGTCGACGAGTGCGGCCGTGATGACCTGGTTTTTCCGTTCCCGGCATGCGTCGGCGACGGAGGACATGGCCCGTACGGTCTTGGGTTCGATTGGTACTCCGTCGGCAAGGTGCGCGGTCAACCATTGGCTGGTGTTGGCCGAGTCCGAGTCGGCCACGGCACCTCGATCCACCGCGTCCGCGGTCGCCACCATAGCGACCTGCGCGGATCGGCCGTGCAGTCGCAGCAACACTGAAACCAGTCGGTCTTCATCGGCGCCACCGAGCTGGTGGATCACGCGCGGGACCTCGTCCAAAGCCGCGGCAGCCGCTTCCAAGGCGGTCAGCACCTCGGAGCCACGACCGGGCACAGCAGGGGCGTCACACATCACGGCTGGATCAGTGATCATGACATGAATCCCCTTCTCTTCATTGGTTTTTCGTCTGCTGACAGTTTACCGGAAGGCACTGACAACGGCTAGCATTTCATCGAACACATTTCGGGTGATCCGTATAGCCGGCCGGTCCAGGCGCCAATCGGCGTGGGTAGGTTCCGACCAGGTCTGCCCGGCCCGCTGCTGAGCCAAATCTTGCTGACGCGTCGCCGCTGCGCGCTCACGGCACGCCGCAACGCAGCCATCGTCATACCGAGCGGAATCGTCGTGTGGAGATCGACAACCGACAACTTCGCCATCCGGCATAGCCGAGGTAGTTCTCGACACGGTGTAACACCGGCGCGGATTCTCGTGACATCACGACGGGGCCTCGGATGACCGCGGAGGATTAGCGTCGCTTCCACCACTGACCCAGCCACCGTGGGAGGCCACCCATGACCACTGTCAAAGCCGCGCTGTTCCAGACCCACTGGCGCGGGGACAAGGACAAGATGCTCGACGCGCACGAGGAGATCGCGCACGAGGCGGCCCGGCAGGGCAGCCAGGTCATCTGCTTCCAGGAGCTGTTCATGGGACCGTTCTTCGCGCAGGTCCAGGACAAGGCGTGGTACGAGTACGCCGAGGCCATTCCGGACGGCCCGATCGTGCAGCGGTTCAGCTCCATCGCCAAGGAGACCGGCCAGGTGATGATCCTGCCGATCTACGAAGAGGTGCAGCCGGGTGTGCTGTTCAACGCGGCCGCGGTGATCGACGCCGACGGCAAGTACCTCGGCAAATACCGCAAGACGCACATCCCGCAGCTGCACGGGTTCTGGGAGAAGTTCTACTTCCGGCCGGGCGCCAACGACGGCTGGCCGGTCTTCGAGACGGCGGTCGGCAAGGTCGGCGTCTACATCTGTTACGACCGGCACTTCCCCGAGGGCTGGCGCGGACTCGGCCTCGCCGGTGCCGAGATCGTCTTCAACCCGTCGGCCACGTCTCGCGGTCTGTCCAACCATCTGTGGAAGCTGGAGCAGACCGCCGCCGCCGCCGCCAACATGTACTACGTCGGTGCCCTCAACCGGGTCGGCATCGAGCCGCTCGGCGACGACGACTTCTACGGCACGTCGTACTTCGCCGACCCACGCGGCGCGTTCGTCGGCGACGTCGCCTCCGACCAGGTCGAGGAACTGGTGGTGCGCGACCTGGACCTCGACGCGATCCGCGAGCAGCGCGCCACCTGGGCGTTCTACCGCGACCGGCGTCCGGACACCTACACGGCCATCACCGAGCGATAGGTCGTATGGCGAGGTCTCGATACGGGCTCGCCTAGCGGCTCGCCCTACTCGACCGGCGTCATGGGGCTACTCGACCAGCGACGTCGGCACTCGACCGGCGTCATGGGGCTACTCGACCAGCGCCGGTCAGCGGCCGCGGGCCCGCAGTGCGAGCAGGGCGACATACAGGCCGGCGACCGCCCGGACGTCGTCGAGGTCGACACCGAGCCGCTCGGTGATCTGGTCCAGCCTGCGGTAGACCGCCGGACGGGACAGGTGGTGCGCCTGCGCCGTCGAGGACTTGTTGAGGCCGTTCGCGATGAAGCTCTCCAGCAGGTCGATGAGTTCCGGACTGTCCAGCAGCGGGCCCAGCTCGCGGTCCACGAAGTCCTGCACGTCGTGATTGGCGGCCAGCACCTCCACCAGACCCGGCAGCCGCAGATCGGCCAGCCGGACGACGATCGTGTCACGCCAGCCGAGCCGCGTCGCCACCTCCAGTGTCTGCCGGGCACGGGCGAACGACCGGCCCAGCCCGGCCAGGCCCTCCACCGGCGGCCCGGCCGCGACGAGCGCGATCCGCCCGTCGGACTCGGCGGACAGCTGCCGCCCGAACTCGTCCACGGTGCGGACCGGGTGGTCGGCGGCACCACTGGACACCAGGATCCGCACGGTGCCGTGCTCCACCGGACCGAGCAGCGCCCCGACGCCGCACCGTCCGGCGACCGACCGCGCTCGGTCCAGCAGCATCGAGCACTCCCGAGGGCTCCTGGCCAGCCGCACGACCAGCGGGGTGAGCCGGTTGTGCCGGATCCGGAAGCCGGACGCACGGGCCCGCAGCTCCAACAGGTCGACGCCCCCGTGCCCGCCGAGCAGATCCGCCAGCAGCACACCCTGCGCCTCCCGTTGCCAGTCGCCGCTGCCACGGGAGACCAGTTTGTGCAGGTTGAGGGCCTCGACGCCGCGTCGGGCGACCACCTCCGAGCGTTCGGCCGGTTCACCATGAGCGAAGAGGATGAGGGTGCCCCACGGGCGGCCCTCCTCGGTCAACGTCGCGGCCACGATGCCGTCGGGCGTGGTGTGCACGTCACCGTCTCCGGCGCAGCGCGACACGTAGTGCGACAGCCGCGTCCAGTCCCGCAACACCTCCCGCAGCCCGGCCTCGCCGGCTGCCAGTTGCACCTGCCGAGCGGTGTTCTCCACGACCACCGGGCACCCTGCCAGCCCGGCGAGCTCGTCGACCAGGGCCTGCATGGGAGCACGCTGGATCGTCAAGCGGTGCAACGTGTCCCGCACGTTCTCCGACACCGTCGATCGGCTGGTGGCGCGCGCGAGGATCGTCGTCTGCACCTCCTCGGTGATGGTGACGAAGGCGACCGGTCGCCACATCACGATCAGCGGCAGGTCCGCGGCGCGGCAGGCCCGCAACAACGCGCGTGGAACGTCGTCGAAGGTGCGGCCGATGCCGAGGAATACCGCGGTGGCGCCGGCCTCGGAGATCTTCTCGACATACTCCACCTGATCCTCGTCGGCGGCGAGCATCGCACCGGTGGTGAGCACCACCTCGCCGCCGGTCAGCATGGTGCCGATGTCGGGCACCTCCCCCACATGGCACCAACGGACGGGGTCCGACAGGTGGTCGTGGCCGTGCACCACCTCCGGCTGGCCCTCGCGGCTCGCCGCGAGCTCGATCACCTCGGCCAGCGTCATCAACTGCATCGGACCGCCTTTCCGGCAGGGGTTGATCGTGGTCGTCTGCTCCCCTCACTCTCCCTGATCCGTCGCCCGCGTGCGGCCGGTTTGGCGGCGATACAACACGCAACGCAGCGGCTGTGATGCGTGACACCGTGCACGAGTTCGAGCACGCTGGGCGCGGCTACTGTGGCCGGCATTCTCGTTCGATGCGAAGGAGCCCTGCCGATGACCGTCGATGCCTCATCAGTTGCCCGCGACGGTCAGATCGAAGGCCCCGACGGTCGCGTCGAACTCCAGGACACCCGGGTCCTGACCGATCCGGCGTTGGCGAACGAGGACCTGGTGCCCGTGCCGGTGACGCAGCGGACCTGGCACACCTACAACTACACGGCGCTCTGGGTGGGGATGAGCCACAACATCCCGTCCTGGCTCCTCGCCTCCGGACTCGTGGCGGCCGGAATGTCCTGGCAGCAAGCGGTTTTCATCATCCTGCTGGCCAACGTGATCGTCCTCGTCCCGATCCTGCTCAACGGCCACGGTGGCACGAAGTACGGCATACCGTTCCCGGTGCTCGCGCGCTCGTCGTTCGGCATCTTCGGCGCCAACCTGCCGGCCCTCATCCGTGCTCTGGCCGCCACCTGCTGGTTCGGGGTGCAGACCTGGATCGGCGGTGAAGGCATCTTCCTGCTGGCCGGCAAGATGTTCGGCAGCGGCTGGGAGAACGCCGGCCACATCGGCGACTTCGCCTGGACCCAGTGGCTCAGCTTCATCGTCTTCTGGCTCATCGAGATCGCGATCATCGTGCGGGGCATCGACACCCTGAAACACTTCGAGAACTGGGCCGCCCCGGTCGTGCTCGTCGCAGCGGTCGCCCTGCTGATCTACATGTGGATCAAGGCGGGCGGTGTCGGCGACATCCTGTCCCAGCCGGGCACGCTGCACGGTCACGAGTTCTGGAAGGCGTTCGGGCCGGCGCTGATGGGGATGATCGGCTTCTGGGCGACGTTGTCGCTCAACATCTCCGACTTCACCCGGTTCGGCGGCTCCCAGCGTCAGCAGATGCTCGGTCAGACCTACGGGCTGCCCACCACCATGACCTTCTTCGCACTGCTGTCGGTGTTCGTCACCTCCGCTTCGGAGAAGGTCTACGGCGAGGTCATCTGGGACCCGATCCAGCTGGCCGCCCGCATCGACAACTGGGTGGGGACGCTGCTCGCCCTCGCCACCGTCATGATCGCCACCCTCGCGGTGAACGTCGCGGCCAACCTGGTCAGTCCGTCCTACGACTTCGCCAACGCGGTCCCGCGGCACATCAACTTCCGGCGCGGTGCACTCATCACCTGTGTGCTGTCCGTGCTGATCATGCCGTGGAAACTGGTGTCGGACCCCAGCATCTACATCTTCACCTGGCTCAACTTCGTCGGCGCCATCCTCGGCCCGGTCGCCGGCATCCTGCTGGCCGACTACTGGTTCGTGCGCCGCCGCAAGCTCGTGGTGCGCGACCTCTATACCCGGGGACGGGGCCTCTACTGGTTCCGCGGCGGATGGAACTGGATCGCAGTCGGCTCGTTCGTCGTCGCGGCGGTCCTGGCCGGCGGCGGGTCCTACTCGGGGGTCGATGCCAAGGGCGACAAGACCGGGCCCTTCCCGGTCGACGGCATGATCCCCTTCCTGAAGCCGCTCGCGGACTACGGTTGGATCATCGGCCTGGTCGCCGGCGCCGTCATACACACCGCCTTGATGAAGCTGTCGAAAGCACCTGTCTCGTATGACGATTCGGCGCAACCCGCCGAGGAGGACGAAGGAGTCACAGTATGACGACAACACTCATCAGCGGCGGCCAGGTCGTCTCACCGCAGGGCGCCGCACCGGCGGACGTGCTCGTCGACGGCGAGATCATCTCCGCGGTGCTCGCACCGGGAACCGCCGCGACGCTCGGCATCAGCGCGGACCGCACACTCGACGCCTCCGGCAGATACGTCCTGCCGGGCGGCATCGACGTGCACACCCACATGGACATGCCGTTCGGCGGCACCTTCAGCGTCGACGACTTCGAGACCGGCACCCGTGCCGCGGCCTGGGGCGGCACCACGACCATCGTCGACTTCCCGGTGCAGCAGAAGGGCGGCTCGCTGCAGGAAGCGGTCGACACCTGGCACGCGAAGGCCGAGGGGAAGGCCTGCATCGACTACGGCTTCCACGCGATCCTGGCCGACGTCAATGAGACGTCGCTGAAAGAAATGGACGGACTGGTCGACCAGGGCGTCACCAGCTTCAAGTTGTTCATGGCCTATCCGGGGGTCTTCCTGTCGACCGACGACCAGATCATCCGGGCGATGTATCGCGCCAGCGACAACGGCGCGACCATCATGATGCACGCGGAGAACGGCACCGCCATCGACCAGATCGTGCAACGGGCCATCGCCGCGGGCCACACCGAACCGAAGTACCACGGCCTCACCCGGCCGATCGCCCTCGAAGCGGAGGCGGTCAACCGCGCGACCCAGATGGCCGACGTCACCGGCGCGCCGCTCTACTTCGTGCATCTGTCCAGCGGTGCCGCCGTGGACGTCGTCACCGAGGCGCGCGACGCGGGCCGCAATGTCTTCGGCGAGACCTGCCCGCAATACCTCTTCCTCGACGAATCCGATCTGGCACGACCAGATTTCGAGGGCGCCAAGTACGTCTGCACGCCGGCGCTGCGACCGCAGGAGGAGCAGGCCAAGCTCTGGCGTGGCCTGCGCACGAACGACCTGTCCGTGGTCGCGACCGATCACTGCCCGTTCTGTTTCGTGCCCGACAAACAGCTCGGCAAGGACGACTTCCGCGCCATACCCAACGGACTGCCGGGTGTCGAACACCGGATGGACCTGCTGCACCTCGGCGTCACCAGGGGCGAAATCAGTCTGGCGCGTTGGGTGGAGATCTCGTCGGCGACGCCGGCACGGATGTTCGGCATGTATCCGAAGAAGGGCGTCATCGCTCCGGGTTCCGACGCCGACATCGTGCTCTACGACCCGACCGCGAAGCAGACGGTGTCCGCACAGACCCACCACATGAACGTCGACTACTCCGTCTACGAAGGATGGGAGTTCACCGGCAAGGTCGACACAGTGCTTTCGCGCGGCGAGATCGTCCTGCACGCCGGCGAATTCACCGGCTCCCCCGGTCGCGGCCGATTCCTCAAGCGCTCCCTGTCGCAGTACCTCGTGTGATGGACTTCGGCGTCGTCCTGCAGACCACTCCCCCGTCGGCGCGGGTGGTCGATCTGGCAGTGCAAGCCGACCGACTCGGGTTCAGCCACGTCTGGACGTTCGACAGTCACATCCTGTGGCAGGACCCCTATCCGATCTACAGCCAGATCCTGGACCGCACCCGCCGGGTCACCGTCGGACCGATGGTCACCAACCCGACCACCCGGGACTGGACGGTGACCGCCTCGTTGTTCGCGACCCTGAACGAGATGTACGGCAACCGCACCGTCTGCGGTATCGGACGGGGCGACTCGGCGGTCCGGGTCGAGGGCGGGCGTCCGAGCACGCTGGCCGCCCTGCGTGAAGCCGTCGGCGCCATCCGGGGTATGGCGTCCGGCGAGGCTGTGTCGTATGGCGATTCGACGCTGCGCCTGCCATGGGCGACCATGTCCCGGCTCAAGGTATGGGTGGCGGCATACGGCCCGAAGGCCCTGCAACTGACCGGTGAGGTCGCCGACGGCTACATCCTGCAACTGGCGGATCCGCAGATCACCGCCTGGATGGTCGACGCGGTGCGGTCGGCGGCGAGCGCCGCCGGTCGTGACCCGGACCAGCTGACCATCTGCGTGGCGGCCCCGGCATACGTGACCGACGGCACCGCCGAGGCTGCCGAGCACGCCCGGGACCAGTGCCGCTGGTTCGGCGGCATGGTCGGCAACCACGTCGCCGACATCGTCAGCCGCTATGGCGAGTCCTCCGGCGTGCCCACGGCATTGACCGATTACATCGCCGGACGGCAGGGCTACGACTACAACCAGCACGGACGGGCCGGCAACACACACACCCAGTTCGTGCCCGACGAGATCGTCGACCGCTTCTGCGTCATCGGCCCGCCGGAAGAACACGTCAAGCGCATCGAGGAGCTGCGCGAGCTGGGCGTCGACCAGTTCGCGGTCTACCTGCAGCACGACGACAAGGAGCACACCCTGGCGGCATACGCCGATCGGGTGATGCCGTTGGTCAATCTGCAGCAGGACGCGCGTTCCACGCCGGTCGAGTAGCGAGGAACGAGCGAATCGAGACCTATTCGCCGACGGTGAGGTGCACGCCGTCGGCGATCCGGTAGGGGCTGCCGTCGACGATCGCGCCGAGTGTGCGCCGCAGCCGGGAGACCTCGGCGCGTGCCGCCACGACGTGCTCGCCGTCACCGAACAGCGCCACGCTCAGGTCGTATGGCGTCAGGCCCGCCGGGCCTGCGGCGACCAGCTGCTGCAGGATCTGCGCGTGCCGGCGGGACAGCGCCACCCGCCACGGCTCGGCGTCGGCGCGGATCTCGACGACCGGCCGGGGGTGCAGCTGCAGATGTGCCGCGAGCCGGCGTTCGGTGCCCGCAGGGCGGACCAGCCAGCCCAGATCCAGCCGCTCCGGCAGGCACAGCCCCAGGCCGGGCACGGCGAGCGGCTTGTCGTGTTGCGGCGCCGCGATGCGATCGCGGGTGGTGACTCCCGCGCTGTGCGCCACCCAGCCGGCGTCGTCGACGACCAGCGCCGGTCCACCCGCCGCGGAGACGATCGGCTCGGCCGCCTGGCGAAGCCGCTCGAGCGCTGCCTCGTGGTGGCGGCGCAGCAGCGACTCGGCCAGCAGCACCGCGGTCTCGACGAGCGCGCTGATCGCCGGGTGCAGGGTCAGCGCCGGTCCGCTGATGTCCACGATGCCCAGCAACTCGCCGGTACGGGGGTCATGGATCGGGAAAGCCGTGCAGTACCAAGGGTGCTGGGCTTGTTCGAAGTGCTCGGCGGAGAAGAGCTGGACCGGACTGCCTTCCTGCAGCGCGGTGCCGATCGCGTTGGTGCCGACCTCCGCCTCGGTCCAGCGGGCACCCTCGCTGAAGCCGAGCTCGTCGGCGCGCCGCCGCACCCTGCTGTCTCCCCGCCGCCACAGGATCACGCCGTCACCGTTGGTGACGACCATCAGGAAGTGCGACGCGTCCGCGACACTCGCGATGACTCGCGCCAGGTCGTCGATCACCAGCCGCAGCGGTGACGCGGCACGCAGCCGCTCGAGTCGCTCCGGCGAGACCGGGTCGCGGGCGCCGGTCCGGTCCGGCACCAGGCCGAAGCCGAGCACCCGCTGCCATGAGCGCGACACCAGCGGGCGCGGCCGCATGGACGCGTGCCCACCACCGAGCACGGTGTCGTGCATGCGCATCAGCTCCCGCGCGTAACCGGCGAGATCGGTGCCGAATGCGATGGCGTTGTAGTCGGTCACGCACAACTCCTTCGGCGATGCCACGGACCGGCGTTGCAACGTGCTGCAACGCTTCCGATCAGCGTAGCCGCGGAGTGTGCTGTGGGTCACAGTCGCTCGAGAAAGGACCTGCGCGATGACCGAGACCCTGGACGTCCCCGCTGCCGCGACCGACCACACCACGCCGCGGCACCGGGCGGAGGCCTGGTTGGCCGCCTTCGACGCCGCTATGCGGGCGCGCGATGTCGAGGCTGCCGCCGGCCTCTTCGCCACCGACAGCTTCTGGCGGGACCTGGTGTCGTTCACCTGGAACATCCGGACCGTGGAGGGCCGGGACGGCATACGGGACCTGCTGCAGCACACGCTCGACCGCACCGACCCCACCGACTGGCAGTTCAGTGAGGAACCCGCCGATGCCGGTGGGGTGATCGAGTGTTGGATCACCTTCGAGACCGCCGTCGGCCGGGCGAAGGGTCACCTGCGGCTGAAGGACCAGGACGGCGAGACCCGGGCCTGGACCTTGCTGACCAGCCTCCGCGAACTCAAGGGGCACGAGGAGAACCAGGGCACCCGCCGCCCGCAGGGGGTCGAGCACCAGCTGGCGCGCGGCCGGAAGTCGTGGCTGGAGAAGAAGCAGGATGAGGAGTCCTCGCTCGGGCGCACCACCCAGCCGTATGTCGTGGTGATCGGCGGCGGACAGGGTGGCATCGCCCTCGGTGCGCGCCTGCGCCAGCTGCAGGTGCCGCACGTCGTGCTCGACAAGCACGACCGGCCCGGCGACCAGTGGCGCGGCCGCTACAAGAGTCTGTGCCTGCACGACCCGGTGTGGTACGACCACCTGCCCTATCTGCAATTCCCTTCGAACTGGCCGGTGTTCGCGCCGAAGGACAAGATCGGCGACTGGCTGGAGATGTACACCCGGGTGATGGACGTGCCCTACTGGTCGCGCTCGACGGTGCGGTCGGCGACATACGACGAGGACACGAAGACCTGGCGCGTCGTGGTCGACAAGGACGGCGAGGAGGTCGTCCTGGAACCGAAGCAGCTCGTCTTTGCGACGGGTATGTCGGGCAAGCCCAACCTGCCCAGCTTCCCCGGGATGGACGTCTTCGCCGGCGAGCAGCAGCACTCCAGCCAGCACCCGGGGCCGGAGGCCTACCGGGGCAAGAAGGTGGTGGTCATCGGCTCGAACAACTCCGCGCACGACATCTGCGGTGCGTTGTGGGAGCACGACGCCGACGTGACGATGGTGCAGCGGTCCTCGACCCACATCGTGAAGTCGGCGTCACTGATGGACATCGGTCTCGGCGACCTCTACTCCGAGCGGGCGGTCGCGTCCGGCGTGACCACGGACAAGGCGGACATGATCTTCGCCTCGCTGCCCTACCGGATCATGCACGAGTTCCAGATCCCGCTCTACCAGCAGATGGCCGAGCGCGACAAGGACTTCTACGACCGGCTGGAGAAGGTCGGTTTCCAACACGACTGGGGTGACGACGGGTCGGGCCTGTTCATGAAGTACCTGCGGCGCGGTTCGGGCTACTACATCGACGTGGGCGCGTCGGAGCTGGTGTGCGACGGCAAGGTGAAGTTGGCGCACGGCAACGTCGACCACCTGACGGAGACTTCGGTGGTGCTGGAGGACGGCACCGAGTTGCCCGCCGACCTGGTCGTCTACGCCACCGGCTACGGCTCGATGAACGGCTGGGTCGCCGACATCATCGACCAGGCGACCGCGGACAAGGTCGGCAAGGTGTGGGGGCTCGGCTCCGACACCACCAAGGATCCAGGGCCCTGGGAGGGCGAGCAGCGCAACATGTGGAAGCCGACCCAACAGGAGGCGCTGTGGTTCCACGGCGGCAACCTGCACCAGTCGCGGCACTACTCGCTCTACCTGGCGCTGCAGCTCAAGGCCCGCTACGAAGGCATCCCGACACCCGTCTACGGCCTGCAGGAGGTCCACCACACGAGCTGATGGTGTCCGCGTGGATCGCGCTACTGGTGACGCGGCGCCAGCCGGCGATGTATGTCGGTGACGTGCTCGGGGCCGTTGCCCTTCTGCAGGTTGTCCAGGTTGACCTGGCCGCCCAGCGCGAGGATCGGCTCGAAGTAGAAGATCTCGTCCTGGCCCAGCTCACCCTGGGCGTCGCGGGCGGCCTTGTGCAGCTCACGCAGGTCGGCCAGGTGCGACGTGGAGCCGATGAGGTGCTCGCGGAAGAACGACGTGGCGTCCCCGGCGACCACCGCGTTGTGCTGGAAGTGCGGGTCCAGGCACTGGATGCGATCGCTTCCGCCGGGGCGGTCGTAGTGGTAGAGGTGCCCGAAGCTGGTGATGGCGAACGGGATGCTCGTCACGGACGGACCGAACCAGGTCTGCAGCACCGGCATCCAGGTGCCCGGGTCGACCAGCGCGAGACGCCCTCCGCCATACCAGCCGAGGCCGTGTGCCCGCCACAGCTCGATCAGCGCGGACGGCAGCTGCGCTTCGCCATACGTGATGAAGTCGGCGTCCGGGACGCGCGTGCCGGCATCCGGGGGGAAGGTGTCGACGAACGGCTGCACCGCGCTGGCCTCGGGCATTAGTCACTCCACAGTGGTCCGGTGATCGAAGATTGCACCCCGACGGTATCGCCCGGCACCACGGTCGGCGGGATTGCCCGTCGTGTGGCGGCTCGCGCCGACCGCACTCTGACGGTCCCATGCACGAGTGACGGCCGAATGCGACCGTCGCTCGTGCATCCGGCCGTCAGAGTCGCCGGCGGTAGAGGCGAAACCGATTGGGCAGCGCGGACGGGTGGATGGGATCATGTGCGGCATGACTGACGCCGCCGACAACGCCACACCCCAGATCCCGGACAAGCCGACCGTGGACGGCTTGGAGGACAAGTGGGCGGCTGTATGGCGGGAGCAGGACACCTACACGTTCGACCGCGAGCGCGCGCTGTCACTCCCCCGGGACCAGGTGTTCTCGATCGACACCCCTCCCCCGACCGCGAGCGGCAGCCTGCACGTGGGTCACGTGTTCGGATACACCCACACCGACGTGGTGGCGCGCTACCAGCGGATGCGCGGCAAGGAGGTGTTCTACCCGCTCGGCTGGGACGACAACGGCCTGCCCACCGAGCGGCGCGTGCAGAACTACTACGGCGTGCGCGGCGACCACTCGGCGGCATACGACGCCGCTTTCACGCCGCCGTTGCGCGGTGCCGAGGGCAAGTCGGTCAAGGCGGCCGACCAGGTGCCGATCAGCCGCGCCAACTTCATCCCGCTGTGCGAGGAGCTGACTACCGAGGACGAGGTGGCCTTCGAGTCGCTCTTCCGCCGGCTCGGTGTGTCGGTGGACTGGTCGCAGACCTACCGCACCATCGACGACCGATCGCGAGCCGTCGCACAGGAGGCGTTCCTGCACAACCTCGAGCGCGGCGAGGCCTATCAGGCGGAAGCGCCCGGCCTGTGGGACGTGACGTTCCAGTCCGCGGTCGCCCAGGCCGAGCTGGAGGCTCGTGACTACCCGGGCGCCTTCCACCGGGTCGCCTTCCACCACGGCGACGGACCCGTCTACATCGAGACCACCCGTCCCGAACTGATCCCCGCGTGCGTGGCGCTGATCGCGCACCCGGACGACGAGCGCTACCGGTCGCTCTTCGGCTCCACGGTGACGTCGCCGCTCTTCGGCGTGGAGATCCCCGTGGTCGCGCACCGGCTCGCCGAGCCGGACAAGGGCGCCGGCATCGCCATGTGCTGCACTTTCGGTGACCTCACCGACGTGACGTGGTGGCGCGAGCTGCAGTTGCCCACCCGCTCGATCATCACCCGCAACGGCCGGCTGCAGGGCGAGACCCCGGCGTGGATCGCCGGCGGCCCCGGCGCCCAGCTGTATGCCGAGAGCATGGCCACCAAGACGGTGCATTCCGCCCGGGTCGCGATCGTCGACGCGCTGCGCGAGTCCGGCGACCTGGACGGTGAGCCGAAGCCGACCCAGCGCAAGGCGAACTTCTTCGAGAAGGGCGACAAGCCACTGGAGATCGTGACCTCCCGCCAGTGGTACCTCACCAACGGCGGGCGGGACGCCGACCTGCGCAAGGCGCTGGTCGCGCGCGGTGAGCAGATCGACTTCCACCCGGCCTTCATGCGCAGCCGCTACGCCAACTGGGTCGACGGCCTGAACGGCGACTGGCTGATCAGCCGCCAGCGGTTCTTCGGGGTGCCCTTCCCGATCTGGTATCCCCTCGACGCCGACGGTGAGATCGACCACGAGCACCCGATCCCGGCCGCGCCGGAGACCCTGCCGATCGACCCGGCCACCGACGTGCCGCCGGGTTACACCGCCGAACAGCGCGGAATGCCAGGCGGATTCGTCGGCGACCCGGACATCATGGACACCTGGGCGACATCATCGCTGTCCCCGCAGATCGTGTCGGGATGGCCGGTGACGAGCAACGCCGGTGGCCGCAACGACGCCGATCTCTTCGCCAAGATCTTCCCGATGGACATGCGCCCGCAGGGCCACGACATCATCCGCACCTGGCTGTTCGCGACCGTGGTCCGCAGCCACTTCGAGCACGACAGCGTGCCGTGGAGCGATGCGGCGATCAACGGCTGGATCCTGGACCCGGACCGCAAGAAGATGTCCAAGTCCAAGGGCAACGCCGTCACGCCCGAGGACGTGCTGACCCAGCACAGTGCCGACGCCGTGCGTTACTGGGCCGCCTCGGGCCGCCTCGGCATGGACGCGGCATACGACGAGAGCCAGATGAAGGTCGGCCGTCGGCTGGCCATGAAGCTGCTCAATGCCAGCAAGTTCGCGCTCGGCATGGGTGAGGTCGAGGGTGACCTCGCGGCGGCGGTGACCGACCCGCTCGACCTGGCGATGCTCGCGGGGCTGCACGAACTGGTCCGGCAGGCGACCACACATTTCGAGACGTGGGACTACACCCGCAGTCTGGAACTGACCGAGGCGTTCTTCTGGACGTTCTGCGACGACTACATCGAGCTGATCAAGGACCGTGCGTATGGCGGCCAGGGCGACGCGCCGGCGGGGAGCGCCCGAGCTGCGCTGCGCATCGCGCTCGATGTCCAATTGCGTTTGTTCGCACCGTTCCTGCCCTACTCGACCGAGGAAGTGTGGTCCTGGTGGCACGCGGGCTCCGTGCACCGTACGGCGTGGCCGACACCTGAGGAGTGCGGCCCCGCGACCGGCGACCCGACGGCGCTGCAGGTCGTCGGCGAGGCACTGGCCGGCATCCGCAAGGCGAAGTCGGACGCGAAGCTCGGCATGCGCGCGGAGGTGACGACGCTGACCCTTGCCGCTCCCGCTCAGCTGCAGGAGCTGGTGCGGGCCTCCGAGGCCGACCTGCGCGCGGCCGGCAAGCTGACCGGTTCGCTGGAGTATGCCGCCGCCGACGCGCTCGAGGTCCGGGACGTGCAGCTGGTGCCGCCGCCACCGCGCACGAAGTGACGACAGTAGCGACGTCCTCGCGGCATACGCCCATCCATGGCGAGAAAGTAACGACAGTAGCGAGTTCCTCGTCACGAAACCGACGCGTTCTGCCACGCACGCGCCGGTCCCGTCCTACGTTGGAGCGGTGAGTTCTGGGGAGGACACGCCGCCACGGCGGCCGGATCGCCGCATGCTGCTCGTCGGCGCGGCGACGGCTCTGGCGCTCATGGTGCTCATCGTCGTCACCACGGCCAAGAGCACACCGATCCTGCACGCGCCCGACCGCGATCCGAACATCCATATCCGGTACGGCAGGTTCACACCACCGACGCCGCCCGGCGCGAGTCGGAGCAGCCAGTCGACGTCCGCGCAACCCGCCAACTCGCACGCGGCGAATGCGCTCGGGACGATCCTGCTGGACATCGTGCTGGGCCTGCTGCTGCTGGGTCTGCTCTGGCTGCTGGCCGCCATCGTCGTGGCCGCGATCCGACGGTTCCGGGACCGCCGCCGCACCCGGCTGCAGGGTCCGCTGCCGGACGTCGGCGACGCCGTGCTCGATGCGGTGGCCGAGGCGGCCCGGCGCCAGGAGGGCCTGCTGCTGGACGGTGCCCCGTCCAACGCCGTCGTCGCCTGCTGGGTCGACCTGGAGCAGTCCGTCGCCGCCGTCGGCGTCGAGCGCCGGCCCAGCGAGACGTCCGCCGAGCTGACGATCCGGGTTTTGAACGCCCTGGACGTCGACCGCACGTCGCTGCGCACATTGGGTGCGCTCTACCGGGAGGCGCGTTTCTCGGCGCATCCGCTGACCGAGGAGCACCGCACCGCCGCGCTGGACGCCCTACGGACCCTGCGCAGCTCGCTGCCCGCCACGCAGGAGCGAGTATGACGACGCGCGAACCGGACTCCGGCTCAAGCCTCCGGCGCACGTGGGTGAAGCGTTTCGCGACCCTGCTCGCCTGCTGGCTGGCGACGTGGGTCTTCGCCTCCTGGCTGCAGCTGCGACCCCGGCCGATCGGACTGCTCGCCGCTGCCGGGCTGCTGTTCGCGGTCTGCTGGTGGGCCGCAGAACGCCGGCTCGACTGGGATCCGGCCGAGTGGGAGGGCGACCCGATGGGCCGCCGGATGCGCACCGGTTCGGACTCCAGGATCAGCTACTTGCGCCGGCAGATCGAGGATGCGTCGGTGCCGAAGGACTCCGGCGCCAACGCGAGCGCGACCGGACTGCAGGGCATCCTGCGGGATCTGGCGCTGGACCGGTTGCGGCTGCGTGCCGCGGAGGGCGGCGCCGCGCAGGTCCCCGACGACGCCGCGTTGCTGGCCCACGCCGACCCGCGACTGGCCGAATACCTCTCGGCCCGACCGGCACCACCGGTCAGCAGACAGACCGTGAACGACATCATCAACCGCATCGAGGCACTGTGACCGAGCACACCACCGTCATACCGACCATCGCCGAGACCACCGAGCGCGCTGAGCAGATCCTCGACAGCGTCGACCGGGCCGTCGTCGGCAAGCGCCACGCCCTCGAACTGGTGCTGGCGACCGTGCTCGCCGGTGGCCACGTGCTACTGGAGGACAACCCCGGTCTCGGCAAGACACTCGCCGCCCGCTCGCTGGCGCAGACGCTGGGACTGGACTTCGCCCGTGCGCAGTTCACCCCCGATCTGCTGCCGGCGGACCTGACCGGGTCGTTCATCTTCGACCAGCGCAACGCGACCTTCGAGTTCCGCCACGGCCCGCTGTTCACCGGGCTGCTGCTGGCCGACGAGATCAACCGGACGCCACCCAAGACCCAGGCGGCCCTGCTGGAGGCCATGCAGGAGCGTCAGGTCACCGTCGAGGGGCAGACCTTCCGGCTGCCGCACCCCTTCCACGTCATCGCGACGGCGAATCCCGTGGAGTACGAGGGCACCTACCCGCTGCCCGAAGCCCAGTTGGATCGCTTTCTCGCCCGGGTCAGCTTCGGCTATCCGACCGCGGAGGAAGAGACCGACGTGTTGCGGCGGCGGCTGCAACGACAGCAGGAGGACATCTCCCTGGAGCCGGTCACCGACGCCGCCGGGCTGCTCGGCATGCAGTCCGCGGTCGAACGGCTGCAGGTCGAGGAGTCCGTGGTCGACTACTGCGTACGCCTCGCCGCCGCCACCCGCGACCACACGCAGGTGCTGATCGGGGCGTCACCCCGTGGCTCGCTCGCGCTCCTGCTCGTCGGCCGCGCGCTCGCGGTCGTCCGGGGCCGTGACTTCGTCACCCCGGAGGACGTCAAAGCCGTGGCGCTGGCCGTGCTCTCGCATCGGGTGACCATCAAGCCCGAACTCTGGATGAGTGGCGTCACCGCGTCGTCCGTGGTCCGCGGACTGCTCGGCAGCGTGCCTGCGCCGGCGACGGCGAAGGGCTGAACGCCGGTGGCGAACCGCACCTTCTCGCCGCAGACGGATCCGGGGTGGCGCATCACCCCGGCCTTCCTGCGCGCTGCGCTGGTCGGGGCCGTGCTGCTGGGCGCGGCGGTCGGCTTCGGTCGGCCGGACCTGCTCGTTCTCGGGACGCCACTCGCCGTGATCACCGTGTGGACGCTGGCGACCCGGCCGGGCGGCAGACCGCAGATCCGCGGCACGGTCTCGACCACCTCGCCGGTCGAAGGCAGCACCGAGGCGTGGACGCTACGGATCGATGAGGCCGACGGTGCCGAGCAGTTCGCGGCGTATGTCGCCGACCGGCGCGGCCTCACCACGACTCCGGCGTCCGGTGCCGTCTGCGGGCCGCTCGAGTCCGGCCACGCTGTGTCGACGCTGCGCTGGCGGCCGGACCGGTGGGGCACCCACCAGCTCCTCAGCACCCGCATCGCCGTGTTCGGGGCGTGGGGCGGTTACCGCTACGGCACCGTGCGCCTCCCCGGTCCGGTCGTCAGCACGCTGCCCGACACCGCCGCCTTCGATGCCACCCGTGGGCTGCCGCACCCGCAGGGCCTGATCGGGCTCAACCGCAGCAACACCAAGGCCGAGGGCACCGAGTTCGCCGACATCCGGCAGTTCCAGGTCGGCGACCGGCTCCGGCGCATCCACTGGCCGGTGTCCGCACGCACCGGTCGACTGCACGTGCGCACGTCCTTCGCCGAGCAGGACAGCGAAGTGCTGATCGTGCTCGACGCGTCCGCCGACTTCAGCACCGCCGATCCGGAGGCGGACGCCGCCAGCTCCCTCGACCTGGGCGTGCGCGCGTCGGCAGGGCTCGCGTCATACTTCCTGGGCCGTGGCGACCGAGTGGGCCTGGAGGCGGTCGGCGGGATGCGACCCGTCCGTGTCCCGGTCGGCATGGGTGCGCTGCACCGCCGCCGGATCATCGATTGCCTCGCCGGCATCGAACGCGGGATCGGCACCGGCTTCCACACCACTGCCGTCCGCACCCCGTTCCGCGCCGGCGCGGTGCTGCTGCTGATCAGCCCGCTGCTGAGCCAGATGCCGCTGGCGCTGGCCGCGAAGCTCGCCCAGCGCGGTATGACGGTCGTCGTCATCGACTGCTTCCCCGGTGACATCCCGCAGGACGACGCCGGACTGGCCGTCGCCACCCGGCTGCGGCTGCTGGAGCGCGAGCGCGAGATCCGTGCCATCGAACGGCTCGGCGTGCCCGTCACCCGGTGGCGCGGGCCGGGCAGCCTGGACCCGGTGCTGGGCCGCCTGTCGGCCCGACCACGGCCACGGGTGGTGCGCCGATGAACTTCCTGCCCCGCATGGAGCGCATCGTCCAGCTGCACCGCGACCGGGCCATTGCCATCGCCACCGCCCTGCTGGCGGCACTGGCGCTGCTGGCCGTGACCGATGTCGTCGGCAGCATGTCGTGGTACGGCCTGGCCGCGACCCTGCTCGCGGGCGTCGTCGTGCTGGCCGACAGCGACAGTTTCGCCGGCCTGCTGCTGCTCGTCGCGATGGCCCTGCAGTGGCTCACGAGCGGTATGGCGGCCGACTCGTGGTGGGTGATCCCGGCGGCATGGCTGGTGCTCGTGGCGCACGTGACGATTGCACTGGTGGCCAGCGGGCCGGACCAGGCGCCGATCGACCGGACCGTCGTGTCGGTGTGGCTCGCCCGCACGATCACGGTCGGCCTCGCCACGACCGCGGTGGCGGTCGTGGCGCTGACGATCGCACCCACGAACGACCGGAGCCTGCCCTACGGTGCGGCGTTCGCACTGGGCGGGCTGATCGTCGCGGTCCTGGTGCTGATCCGGCTCACTGGCGATTCGGGTACTACGACGCGAGGCGCCGCGCCGAAATAGCGGGCGGGATGCGTCGTCAGCTGCCGAGCGGTCAACGGATGTCGCGAGATCGGGCGTTCACGACATCCATCGACCTCTCGCGAGCGGTCCGCTTCACCGTCCACCGGGACAGCGAAACGCCCGGCTACGGTCAAGGACCGGGCCGGGCGTCGGGATGCGCGTCGCGTTGAGCGTCAGGCGGATTCCTTGCGCTGGGTGCGCTTGCGGGCCGGCGTCGCGTCGCGGCGCACGATCGTCGGGTTGACGTTGTCGAGCACCACTTCCCGGGTGACCACGACGCGGGCGATGTCGTCGTCGCTCGGGACGTCGAACATCACCGGCAGCAGCACCTCCTCGAGGATGGCGCGCAGCCCTCGGGCGCCGGTGCCGCGCAGCATCGCCTGCTCGGCGACGGCCTCGACGGCGTCGGTGGTGAACTCCAGCTCGACGTTGTCGATGTCGAACATCTTCTCGTACTGCTTCACCAGCGCATTGCGCGGCTCGGTCAGGATCGACACCAAGCCCTCCCGGTCGAGCGGCTCCACGGTGGTGATGACCGGCAGACGGCCGATGAACTCCGGGATCAGCCCGAACTTCATCAGGTCCTCCGGCAGCACGTCGGAGAAGCTGGTCATCGGGTCCTTGGCCGACTTCAGGTCGGAGCCGAAGCCCAGGCCCTGCCGGCCGGTGCGTCCCTCGATGATCTTCTCCAGGCCGGCGAAGGCACCGCCCACGATGAACAACACGTTGGTCGTGTCGATCTGGATGAACTCCTGGTGGGGGTGCTTGCGGCCCCCCTGCGGCGGCACGCTCGCGGTGGTGCCCTCCAGGATCTTCAGCAGCGCCTGCTGCACGCCCTCACCGGACACGTCGCGGGTGATCGACGGGTTCTCGCTCTTGCGGGCCACCTTGTCGATCTCGTCGATGTAGATGATGCCGGTCTCGGCCTTCTTGACGTCGAAGTCGGCGGCCTGGATCAGCTTCAGCAGGATGTTTTCGACGTCCTCACCGACATACCCCGCCTCGGTGAGTGCGGTCGCGTCGGCGATCGCGAACGGCACGTTGAGCATCCGGGCCAACGTCTGCGCCAGGTAGGTCTTGCCGCACCCGGTCGGGCCGATCAGCAGGATGTTGGACTTGGCGATCTCGACCGGCGGACCGTCTTTCTTGGTCGCGGCCGGCTGGTCGGCCGCCTGGATGCGCTTGTAGTGGTTGTAGACCGCCACCGACAGGGCTCGCTTGGCGGCGTCCTGCCCGATGACGTACTGCTCGAGGAAGTCGAAGATCTCCCGAGGCTTGGGCAACTGCTCGAGGCCGAGCTCGGAGGTCTCGGCGAGCTCCTCCTCGATGATCTCGTTGCACAGGTCGATGCACTCGTCGCAGATGTAGACACCCGGCCCGGCGATGAGCTTCTTGACCTGCTTCTGGCTCTTGCCGCAGAAAGAGCACTTCAGCAGGTCGCCGCCTTCTCCGATGCGTGCCACGTGCCCTCCAGTCGTGTGTCGTGCTTGCGTGTCGTGCCTGTATGTCGTGCGGGCGTCCTACCCGGCATCCGTCGCGCGGATGCGGATCGGTGGTGCTCCGTGTCCGGCCGACGCTACCGCGCACGGGCCGTCGCAGGTTCCATTGAAACCCGGTGTCGCGCATCAAGTCACGTCTGTCCGCTGACAGCGCAATCCCTTCGTCGCACACGCTTCCGGACGCGAATGACGGCTCCCTCGGCGAGTGACGGCGCGAAGACACCGTCGCTCACCGAGAGAGCCGTCATGTGACATTTTGCAGGCCGGCGGCGTGCCGCGGAAGTTCGCCCGCTCGCCGCCCCTGCCGCGCCGTCTACTGCGCCGACGCCTTGCGGCTGCTCAGCACCTGGTCGATGAGGCCGTACTCCTTGGCCTCCTCGGCGGTCAGGATCTTGTCGCGCTCGATGTCCTGCTTGACCTGCTCGGGCGTGCGGCCGGTGTGCTTGGCCCAGGTGTGCTCCAGCCACTCGCGCATCCGGAACACCTCGTTGGCGGTGATCTCCAGGTCCGAGGCCGTGCCGCCGGCACCCTCCATCGCCGGCTGGTGGATCAGGATGCGGGCGTTGGGCAGCGCGAACCGCTTACCCGGCGCACCGGCACCCAGCAGCACCGCGGCGGCCGACGCCGCCTGGCCGATGACGAACGTCTGCACATCCGGCTGGATGTACTGCATGGTGTCGTAGATCGCGGTCAGCGCGGTGAACGAGCCACCCGGCGAGTTGATGTACATCAGGATGTCCCGGTCGGGGTCCTGGCTCTCCAGCACGATCAGCTGGGCGATGATGTCGTCCGCCGACGCGTCGTCGACCTGCACGCCGAGGAAGATGATCCGGTCCTCGAAGAGCTTGTTGTAGGGGTCCGAGCGCTTCATGCCGTAGGAGGTGCGCTCCTCGAACTGCGGCAGGATGTAGCGGCTGCTCGGCTGCGGGGCACTCACCCCGGCATACGGCGAATTCATCTGTGCTCCCATGCTGTTGGTCATGAGTTGCTCCGGCTCGGTGCGTCGGTGGACCGCTCGAAGACGTGGTCGACGAAACCGTATTCGAGGGCTTCCTGTGCGGAGAACCAGCGGTCGCGGTCGGAGTCCTTCTCGATCTGCTCCACCGTCTGGCCGGTGTGCTCGGCGATCAGCTCCGCCATCTGCTTCTTGATGAAGACCAGCTGCTCGGCCTGGATCTTGATGTCCGAGGCCGTGCCACCGATGCCGCCGGACGGCTGGTGCATCATCACCCGGGCGTGGGGCGTCGCGTAGCGCTTGCCGCGGGTGCCCGCCGACAGCAGGAACTGCCCCATGCTGGCCGCCATACCCATCGCGACGGTGGCGACGTCGTTGGGGATCCAGTTCATGGTGTCGAAGATCGCCATACCCGCCGAGATCGAACCGCCGGGGCTGTTGATGTAGAGCCAGATGTCCTTCTCGGGGTCCTCTGCCGCGAGGAGCAACAACTGCGCGCAGATCGCGTTGGCGTTGTCGTCGCGGACGTCGGAGCCGAGGAAGATGATCCGTTCCTTGAGCAGCCGGTTGTAGATCTGATCGTCCAGGCCCATCTGTCCTTCGGTGGCCATGGACACCTCCTGTGCGTTGCTCACCGCGTCTCCATCGTTGGTCGCATTGGTCGTAGGTCGCGACACGTCGTCGTGACAATCGTGGTGCTGTGTGATCTCACTGGACCCTAACGCCCGCGGCACCCAACTCACTCCCCGGTCCAGGCGATGTTCGCCCACGGCGCAATTGTCGACCCGCCGGAGGAGGCCGTATGACGGAACCCCTCCCACGCGTGCAGCGTGGGAGGGGTCCAGGGTGTCCAGGGTCGGCGTGCGCCGAGTGGCCGAGGTGGCTCAGACGGTGGCGTCGTCCTTCTCCGCCTCGTCCTTCTCCGGCTCATCGGACTTCGCCTCGTCGGACTTCGCCTCGTCCGAGTCGGCGGCGGCCTCGTCGGCGGCGTCGACTGCCTCGTCCTCGTCCTCGTCGTCGAGCTCGCTGAGGTCGACGGTGTTGCCGTCGGTGTCGACGACCGTGATCTCGTCCAGGACGGATGCCAGCGCCTTGCGGCGGGCGACCTCACCCATGATGGCCGGCACCTGGCCCTGCTGGTCCAGCGCCTGCGCGAACTGGTTGGGGTCCATGCCGTACTGCGAGGCCGACATGACGATGTACTCGATGAGCTCTTCCTGGCCGACCTGCACCTCGTCGCGTTCGACCAGCTTGTCCAGGATCAGCTGGGTCTTCAGCGCCTTGCGGGTCGACTCGTCGACCTCCGCACGGTGCTCGTCGTCCTCGAGGCGGTCCTCGTTCTCCAGGTGCTGGTGCACCTCGTCCTCGATGACCTTCTCCGGCAGCGGAAGGTCCAGGGTCTCCAGCAGGTGGTCCAGCGCCTTGTCGCGCGCCTGCACACCCTGCTCGAACCGCTTGGCGCGCTCGACCTGCTCGGAGACCTCGGCGCGCATCTCCTCGATCGTGTCGTGCTCGGAGGCCATCTGGGCGAAGTCGTCGTCCAGCTCGGGCAGCTGACGCTCCTTGACCGCCTGCACCGTGACGGTCACCTCGGCGTCCTCGCCCTCGTGCTCCCCGCCGGCCAACGGCGCGGTGAAGGTCTTGCTGTCGCCGGCCGACAGCCCGGTCAGCGCCTCGTCCAGGCCCTCGAGCATGTTGCCCGAGCCGATCAGGTAGTTGATGCCGGAGACATCGTCGATGTCCTCGTCGCCGATGGTGGCCTTCAGGTCGATGGTGACCGAGTCGCCGTCGGCAGCCGCGCGGTCGACACCGGCCAGCGTGCCGAAGCGCTCGCGCAGCGCCTCGAACTCCTTGTCGACGTCCTCGTCCGTGATCGACAGCGGGTCGACCTCGACGGTGATCTGGGAGAAATCGGGCAACTCGAACTCCGGCGCCGTGTCCACCTCGGCGTCGAACTTCAGCGGCTGCTGCTCGTCGACGGGCACCTCGGTGACCTCGACCTCCGGCTGGCCCATCGGACGCAGCTCGTTCTCGATCAGCGCCTGGCTGTAGAAGCCCGGCAGCGCCTCGTTGATCGCCTCCTGCAGCACCGCCGGACGGCCGATGCGCTGGTCGATGATGCGGGCCGGCACCTTGCCCTTGCGGAAGCCCGGCACCTGGATCTGCGCGCCGATCGCCTTGTACGCCTCGTCGACGCTCGGCTTCAGTTCCTCGTAGGGAACCTCCACGGTCAGCTTGACGCGGGTCGGACCCAACTTCTCGACGGCACTCTTCACTGCAGGGACTCCAAAATGGTGGTGGTTCGGCTCCGCCACACGGAGCCCGTCATCGCTGCGGCGACATACGTCATCCGCCGCACTAACAGATCATGCTAGCTGTCGGGGTAGCCGGATTCGAACCGGCGGCCTTCCGCTCCCAAAGCGGACGCGCTACCAAGCTGCGCCATACCCCGTCATCACCGCCCACAGGACGGAGCCGGTTTGGTCGGCCTGCGGGCGGGCAGTAGGCTAACGCCTCGGTTGACGGGATCGCACATCGGCGGTCGCGCGGACCACGCGGGCGTAGCTCAATGGTAGAGCCTCAGTCTTCCAAACTGATGACGCGAGTTCGATTCTCGTCGCCCGCTCCACAGGAGAGGCCGGCGCTGCAGCGCCGGCCTCTCCTGTTGAGCTCCATGCTTTGTGGGCTGCGCTCCCATGGTTACCGATCCGTAGGAAACACGGCGCCCGGTATCGACGCAGCCCGTCGGGTGTGCCATGGTGCAAAGGTCAACGCCGTCGGCGTCAGGGCTGCCGGCGTCAATCCGAAGGAGATTCCGATGGGTCTGTTCGACAGCGCGAAGGACAAGGCTTCCGAACTCGCAGGGGAACACCAGGACACGATCGACGAGGGCGTCGAGAAGGCAGGGGACGCCGTCGACGAGAAGACCGACGGCAAGTACGCCGACAAGGTCGACAGCGCGCAGGAAGCCGCCAAGGAGCGACTCGGCGACCTCTGATCGCCGTACGCACGAGGAAGGGTCCGGGCACCAGCCCGGACCCTTCCTCGTCTCCTGACGGGGTCCCGACGGTGGTCCTGTTGGGAAGTGCGAGGTCAGTCGCGCCAGATGACCACGACGGCACGATCGTCGGCCAGTCCCCCGCTGCCCATGGTGCAGATGCGGGTCGCGGCGCCACGAGCACCGACGGCGAGCGCCCGGTCGGCGTGGCCGAGCATCCGGTCGACACCCTGCATGAGGTCCATACCGGGTTGCTCGATGACACCGTCGGTGAACAACAGCAGCGCGTCCCCGCGTTCGAGTCGGCCGCCAACCCGGGCGAAGTCGTCGGTCGTCTGCCCGTCCAGGATGCCGAGCGCCACACCGGACGCGCCGTCGATCGGCGCGAACCGCCCCGAGCCGGCGTGGAAGTGCATGGCGGGCGGATGACCTGCCGAGCCGATGCTGTAGGCACCGGTCGCCAGGTCGACCGAGGCGTGCACCGCGGTCGCGAACCCCTCCGACCAGCCCTGTCGCATGAGGTAGTCGTTGGCCGCCGGGAGGAACCGGTCCGGCTCCATGGCGCCGAGCAGCCCGGCGAACGCGCCGCCCAGCAGCAGCGACCGCGTGCCGGCCGTCCACCCCTTGCCCGAGACGTCGACGAGGGCGAGATCGAACCGGTCGCGGCTGGGGCAGTTGCCGACCACGAAGTCGCCGGAGAACGCATCGCCGTACGCCGGCTGCACACTGGACTCGACGTTCCAGCCCTGCGGCAGGATCGGCAATTGTCCTTGGACGCGGAGGCGTTCGCGCAGATCCATCAGCATCGAGCCGCCGACCGCAGCGGTCACACCTGCCCGCGTATGCCGCCGGTCGACCACGGAGACGACGACCATGGTCGCCGCCAGGACCAGTCCCAGGGAGACCGCCTCGGGTCGGCCGCTGTCGACCACGCTGATCAGGTAGACGGCGCCGATCGCCCCGAAGACCACACCGGTGCGACGCGTCGACAGCACCATCCGGGCACCGACCGCGACCGGGATGAACAACGCGTAGGTGACGTCATGGGGCCAGACGACCGTCGCCAGCCCGAGCAGCAGCACCAGGCACACCAGCGCGCCGGTGGCGGCGTCGGATCCGGGCCGAGCTGTCGCCGGCGTCGGACGGGCGAACCGCCGCGGTGCAAGCGAGAGATCGATGGCCATGCGGGAATCCTGACCCTCGGCCAACGCGGCGATCGACACAATTTACTGACTTCTTACCGCTCCCATGCCAAATCCATGAGATAAGGTTCGCGATCACTTCGCAGCGGGCAGTTCACCGCTCTGCTCGTACTTCGCGACCATGTCGATGCGGCGCTGATGCCGATCGGCGCCGGAGAACGGCGTCGCCAGGAAGACCCGCACCATCTCCTGGGCCTCCTCGATGGTGTTGAACCGTCCGCCGATCGAGATGACCTGCGCATTGTTGTGCTCGCGGGCCAACCGGGCGAGTTCGGCGTTGTAGCAGAGTGCTGCGCGCACGCCCTGCACCTTGTTGGCGGCCATCTGCTCGCCGTTGCCGGACCCGCCGAGGACGACGCCGAGCGAACCCGGGTCGGCCGCAACCCCTTCGGCTGCGCGCAGCACGAAGACCGGGTAGTCGTCCTGGTCGTCATACGTCGTCGCACCGTGGTCGATCACCTCGTGGCCCTCGTCGGCCAACCAGCTCACCAGCGCCCGCTGCATCTCGTAGGCCGCATGGTCGCCGCCGATGTGCACTCGCATCCTGCTGCTCCTCAGCTGAAGTCGGGACCCGCGGTGCGGGTGCGCTTGATCTCGTAGAAGCCCGGGGTGCCCGCCACGAGCAGGCAGCCGTCCCAGAGCTTTCCGGCCGCCTCGCCCTTCGGCGCGGGCGTCACGACGGGACCGAAGAAGGCGGTGTCACCGAACGACACCACGGGCGTGCCGACGTCCTCGCCGACCAGGCCGATGCCGCGTTCGTGGGAGGCCCGCAGCAGTTTGTCGATCTCGTCGCCCGGGACGTTGCCGTAGAAGTCGATCAGCCCGGCGGGCAGCCCGACCTCCTCGAGCGACTCCGTCACGGCCCGGCGCTGGCCCTCGTCGGTGCCGCCCATGCCGCCCGGGTGCAGGCGGGTGCCGATGGCGTCGTAGAGCTGCTTCTTGTATTCGTCGCCGTGGTCCCGCGCGGCGGCGATGACCACGCGCACCGGGCCCCAGCCACGGTCCAACATCTCGCGGTAGCTCTCCGGCAGGTCGTCACGGCCCTCATTGAGCACCGACAGGCTCATCACGCTCCAGGTCAGGTCGACCGGGCGGACCTTCTCGACCTCCATCAGCCACCGGGACGTCATCCACGCCCACGGGCACAACGGGTCGAAGAACATCTCGGCCGGCTGCCGCTGCTGGTCCTGCTGCTGAGTGTCGTCTTTGGTCACGGCCTCAATCCTGCCACCCGGCTCGTGCGAGGATGACGCACATCCGATCCCAGCTTTCTTGATGGAGCTTTCGTAGTGCCCAACACCAATCTCACCCGTGAGGAAGCGCAGCGTCGCGCCGCCTCACTGCACGTCGAGTCGTATGACGTGGACCTGGACCTCACCACCGGGCCCGAGACGTTCCGCACCACATCCCGCGTGCGGTTCACCGCGACCGACACCGAGGCAGCCGGCCAGGGGACGTTCATCGATTTCCTCGGCCCGTCCGTCGAATCGATCACCCTCAACGGCGAATCCCTCGACCCGGCAACGGCTTTCGACGGAGCGCGGATCAGCCTGCCGGCACTGGCCGAGTCCAACGACCTCACCGTCGTGGCCACCGGCGCCTACATGAACACCGGCGAGGGGTTGCACCGTTTCGTGGACCCCGCGGACGACGAGGTCTACCTCTACACGCAGTTCGAGGTCGCCGACAGCCGCCGCGTCTTCGCCGTGTTCGAGCAGCCGGACCTGAAAGCGACCTTCGCCTTCACCGTCACCGCGCCGGCCCGCTGGAAGCTGATCTCCAACCAGCCCACGCCCGAGCCGGAGGCTGCCGAGCAGACCTACACCGGCCCGACCGGCACCCAGGAGCCCGCCGCCACCTGGCATTTCGAGCCGACGCCGCGTCTGTCGTCATACGTCACCGCCCTGGTGGCCGGGCCGTACGACGTGGTGCGTGACGAGGTGCAGGCCGCGAACGGGACCGTGCCGCTGGGTGTCTACTGCCGCAAGTCGCTGCGCGAACACCTCGACGCTGACAACCTTTTCGCGATCACCAAGAAGGGGTTCGCGTTCTTCGAGGAGAAGTTCGGCGAGCCCTACCCGTTCGCGAAGTACGACCAGATCTTCACCCCGGAGTACAACGCGGGCGCGATGGAGAACGCCGGCTGCGTCACCATCACCGAGACCTACATCTTCCGCACCCAGGTGTCGGAGGCGCTGATCGAGCGCCGCGCGCTGACCGTGCTGCACGAGCTGGCGCACATGTGGTTCGGCGACCTGGTCACCATGCGCTGGTGGGACGACCTGTGGTTGAACGAATCGTTCGCCGAGTGGGCCTCCACCTGGTGCCAGGCGGAGGTCACCGAGTGGGACACCGCGTGGACCACCTTCTCCAGCTCGGAGAAGACGTGGGCCTACCGGCAGGACCAACTGTCCTCGACGCACCCGGTCTACGCCAACATGCGCCACCTGGAGGACGTCGAGGCCAACTTCGACGGCATCACCTACGCCAAGGGCGCCTCGGTGCTCAAGCAGCTCGTGGCGTATGTCGGGGTCGAGCCGTTCGTCGCCGGACTGCGTTCCTACTTCGCGAAGTTCAAGTGGGGCAACACCACGTTCGACGACCTGCTCGGCGAGCTCGAGACGACCTCGGGCCGTGACCTGTCGACCTGGCGGGAGCTGTGGCTGAAGACCTCGGGCGCCAACATCCTGCGCCCGGTCATCCAGCTCGACGACGCCGGCGTCATCACCTCGCTGCAGATCGAGCAGACCGCGCCCGAGGGCTATCCGACGCTGCGGCCGCACCGGCTGGCGATCGGCTGCTACACGCTGGCCGACGGCACACTCACCGCGCAGGAGTCGGTCGAGGTCGACCTGGACGGCGCACTGACCGACGTCCCGAAGCTGGTCGGCCGGCCGATGCCGGACCTGCTGCTGGTCAATGACCAGGACCTGACCTACGCCAAGGTCCGGCTCGACCCGCGCTCACTGGAGACGGTGCTGGCCCACCCGACGGCGATCACCGACTCGCTGACCCGGGCCGTCGTCTTCGGCGCCCTGTGGGACATGACCCGCGACGGCGAGCTGCCGCCGCGCCAGTACATCCGTTACGGCGTCGACGCGCTCGCCACCGAGACCGACTCCACCGTCCGGCAGACGCTGATCTCGCAGGTCACCGGCGCCACGACCGCGTTCCTGACCTCGGGCGCGTTCGGTCACACCACGTCATTCCTGCGGCCCGAGCATCGTGCCGAGGCGGCCGACGAGGTCGCCGCGGCGCTGCGCAAGCTGATGTCCGCCGCGGAGCCGGGCAGCGACGCGCAACTGCAGCTGACCCAGGCGTTCGCGCGGTTCGCCCGCCGTGACGAGGACGTCGCCTACGTGCGCGAATTGCTCCAGGGCGAGACGGTGCTGGAGGGTCTGCCGCTGGACACCGACATGAAGTGGACACTGCTGACCTCGCTCGCAGCGGCCGGTGCGGCGACGGACGAGGAGATCGACGCCCAGCTCGCGACGGACAACACCGCAACCGGCATCGCCCGGGCGGCCGGTGCCCGCGCGGCATACCCGACGGCGGAGGCCAAGGCGAAGGCGTGGCACGACCTGGTGGAGGCCGACTCGCTGCCGAATGAGACCGCACGGGCGGTCGCGCTCGGCTTCGGGCGGGTGCACGACACCGCGTTGCTGGAGCCGTATGTCGAGCGCTACCACGCGGCACTGCGCGAGGTGTGGGACGCCCGGACCTACGCGATGGCGTCCAACTACGTGACCGTGCTGTACCCGATCGCGCTGTCGGACCGGGCGCTGCTGGACGCCACCGAGACCTGGCTGGCCGCCCACCAGGACGCCCCGGCCGGACTGGTGCGGCTGGTCGCCGAGAACCGTGACCTGGTGCGTGTCGCACTGACCGCGCAGGCCCGCGACGAGGACTGAGTCAGCTGGGGCCACCGCGCCCTGCACTCACTACTGTCGTTACTTCCTCGCTGATTTCGTCGGATTTCGGCGAGGAAGTGACGACAGTAGTTGTGTGCGGGTCCCGCAGGTCCACTCACACCACCCGCCGACTGATGCCAGGGTCCGAGCCGGCGAGGGTCGTTACTTCGTCGCGCTGCGCCGAGTCACCGCGCGGATCAAGCGTTTGGCGCGCCGCGACACCATCAGGTCGTCGAGCGTGGTCGGCTTGCGGTCCGGTCCGCTGAGCGGCAGCCGCCAGTTGGGGTATTCCTCGTCGGTGCCCGGCTGGTTGATCGTGCGGACGTCACCGGCCAGATCGTTGACGGAGACGCCGAGCAATTTGCTCGGCGACCAGGTGAGGAACTTGTGCAGGGCGTCGACCTGGTCGTCGACCGACGCACCGGGACGCAGCAGCGCGCGCGAGCGCAGCTCCGCCAGCACCGCCTCACGTTGCTCGGCGTCGATCGTGCGCTCCTCCTCCACCGGACGGGTGAGCAGGCCGAGATCATTGCGGACGCTGATGTGCTCGCCCTGCAGGTAGCCGGCCGTCGGTGGCAGATCGTGGGTAGTGACACTCGCCAACGCCAGGCTGCGATAGGTCTCCGGCGGGCGCGGCCCGCCCTCGTCGGTGCGCTCGAACCACAGCACCGAGGTGCCGAGCACCCCACGGTCGGCAAGGTATTCGCGCACCCAGTCCTCGGTGGTGCCCAGGTCCTCACCGATCACGACCGCGCCGGCGCGATGCGCTTCGAGCGCGAGGATGCCGACCATCGCCTCGTGGTCGTACCGGACGTAGGTGCCGTCGAGCGGCTTCTTGCCGTCCGGCACCCACCACAACCGGAAGAGCCCGAGGATGTGGTCCACGCGCAGCCCGCCGGCCATCCGCAGGCTGGTGCGCAACAGGTCGCGGTAGGCCTGGTAGCCGGTCTCGGCCAGCCGATCGGGCCGCCACGGCGGCTGGCTCCAGCTCTGCCCGAGCTGGTTGTAGTCGTCCGGCGGCGCACCGACCGACATACCGCCGGCGAGCACGTCACCCAGCGCCCAGGCATCCGCCCCGCGTGGGTGGACGCCCACCGCGAGGTCGTGGATCACGCCGAGTGACATTCCGGCGGCACGGAGTTCGCGTTGTGCGTCGACGAACTGCGACTGCACGATCCACTGCAACCAGCAGTAGAAGTCGACGTCCTCGGCCAGTCGTTCACGCTCGGCCGCCACGGCCTCGCTGCGCGGATCGCGCAGCTCCGCCGGCCAGTCCGGCCATGCCGTGCCGCGGTCGGCCGTGATCGCGCACCAGGTGGCGAAGTCGAGCAGCGGCTGCCCCTCCCGCTCGCAGAAGCTCTCCAGGTCGCGCCGCCGACGGTGGGTGCTGTCGGTGCGATAGATCATCCGCAGCGCGGCCTGCTTGGACTGCCAGCTGCCGTCCCGGTCCAGATGATCCAGCTTGTTGAGCCGGCGGGCGTCGTCGCTGTGCCACTCGACCAGCTGATGCTGGGCCGCCGACAGATAGCCGAGTTCGGGGACCTCCTCGACACGGATGTAGAGCGGGTTGACGAACCGCCGCGTCGTCGGCAGGTATGGCGAGGGCTCCATCGGCGCCACCGGCTCCGCGGCGTGCACCGGGTTGATGAGCACGAAATCGGCGCCCTGGCGCACCGCCCAGGTGCCCAGCTCGGCCAGGTCGGCGGCATCACCCAGGCCCCAGGAGTGTTCGGACCGCACGGAGTACAGCTGTGCGGTCAGGCCCCACGCGCGGTCGTGTGCCAGAGCGTCCGGCAACTCCAGGCGCTCCGGTGTCACGATCACGGTGGCCACGGCGTCACGCCCGGCGCCATACGTGACCTCCAAGCGGTGATAGCCGAGCGGGAGATCACCGGGGAGCTCGATGGTCGCCTCGTGGGTCGGCAACCCGTCCACCTCGCGGGCGGCGGCGGTCGGCTCCTTGACCTCCACGTCACGAACAGTGCCGTCCTCGAAGGTGATTCGCGCATCCACCGGGTCGTCCTCGGGCACGTGCACCGGAACCCACGGCGTCCAGCCGTCGCGCATCACGATGACCGGAGGCAGCACGCGACGCCAGGCCTCCAGCTCCTTGTCGGCCAACGCCTGCTCGGTGGCGCTCTCGTCCGACGCGTCGACGTCGAGCGCCGCCAGCACCGCCCGGATGGTGTCCGTCGCGACCGTGACGTGATTGCCACGCCAGTCCCAATATTCCGTTGCGACACCGTGAGCGCGGGCGAGACGAGCGAGTGCTTCGGAGGGGGCTTCGGGCATGGGAGCAGTCTGTCAGAGGCGATTTGCCACCCCGTGACGCCGGGCCGTAAGGATGGAGGCATGCCGTTCCGATTCGCTACCCGATTCGCTGCTGCCGACAAGCAATCGACCGCCGAGTGGGCCGTGGGTGCGCCGCTGATGATCCTGTGCATCATCGTCGGTGCCATCGTGCTGCGGTGGGTGGTGGTGCGAGCGATCGACCGCACCGTGCACGCGATGGAGAACCGGCCGCGGCCGGTGCGGTCCAACCGGGCGAGCCGGGTGCTGCGGCAGGCGGCCGGCCTCGACTCCGAGCGCCGCAAGCAACGGGCCGCGACGATGGGCTCGATCCTGCGTTCGGTCGCGACCATCGTCATCTACGGGATCGCCTCGCTGACCGTCATGGCACGCCTGGGGGTGCCGTTGGCGCCGCTGCTCGCCTCGGCCGGGGTCGGCGGTGTCGCCCTCGGCTTCGGCGCGCAGAGCCTGGTCAAGGACTTCCTGTCCGGCATCTTCATGATCATGGAGGACCAGTACGGCGTGGGTGACGTCATCGACACCGGCGAGGCCGTCGGCACGGTGGAGGAGGTGACCCTGCGTGTCACCCGACTCCGCGACTACGAGGGTGTCGTCTGGTATGTCCGCAACGGTGAGATCCTGCGCATCGGTAACAAGTCGCAGAGCTACGCAACGACGTATGTCGACATACCCATCGCGATCGATCAGCCCGTCGAGAAGGCCTTGGAGGTGTTGCGCCGGGTTGCCGCGGAGGTGGACGACGAGTCGCCCTGGAAGGAGCGGCTGCTCGAGGAGCCGACGGTCGCCGGCGTACAGGACATGACCAGTGGATCGGTGACGTTGCGGATCATGGCGACCTGCGTGCCGAACGAGCAGTACGGCGTCGCGCGCGAGATCCGCGAGCGGGCCAAGATGGCGCTCGACGCGGCCGGGGTGCGCGGGCCGCAGCTGCCGCCCTACGGTCCGTCGATCGGCACCTGAGAGGATGCGCTGGTGACCACTTTCTACGACGAGGTCGGGGGGCACGAGACCTTCCAGCGGTTGGTGCACGAGTTCTATCTCGGCGTGGCGAAGGACGAGCCGTTGAAGGCGCTGTATCCCGAGGAGGACCTGGGCCCGGCGGAGGACCGCCTGCGGATGTTCCTCGAGCAGTACTGGGGCGGCCCGACCACCTACAGCGAGCAACGCGGTCACCCGCGGCTGCGGATGCGGCACGTCTCGTATGCCGTCACACCGACCCAGCGAGACCGCTGGCTGCTGCACATGATGAACGCCATCGACACCCTGGAGCTGGACGCCACCCATGACGGCATGCTGCGCGACTACATGACCCGCGCTGCCTACTCGATGGTCAACGCCTGGGACGAGTGATCGCCCGGATTTTTCTCCGGCGACAGCAGCCCTCACACTTGATCGGGTGACTGTCTCGACCGGATCTTCTTCGCAGCTCGTGCACGCCGCCCACCCGGACGGCGAGTGGTGGCGCAGTGCGGTGATCTACCAGATCTACCCGCGGTCGTGGGCGGACGCAGACGGCAACGGCGTCGGCGACCTGCCGGGCATCACCGCCCACCTGCCCTACCTGCGCGCGCTCGGCGTCGACGCCGTGTGGCTCTCCCCGTTCTACACCTCGCCGCAGGCCGACGCCGGGTACGACGTGGCGGACTACCGGGACATCGACGCGCTGTTCGGGACACTCGCCGACGCGGACGAGCTGATCCGCGCGGCCCATGACCACGACCTGAGGGTCATCGTGGACCTGGTGCCCAACCACACCTCCGACGAGCACGCGTGGTTCCGGGCCGCACTGGCCGCCGCGCCCGGGTCGCCGGAGCGCGAGCGCTACCTCTTCCGCGACGGCCGCGGCGCGGAAGGCGAACGACCACCTAACAATTGGCAGAGCGTCTTCGGCGGCGACGCGTGGACCCGCATCACCGAGCCCGACGGCACACCCGGCCAGTGGTACCTGCACCTCTTCGACCGCAAGCAGCCGGATCTCAACTGGGAGAATCCCGTCGTACGGGAGGAGTTCGAGGAGATCCTGCGCTTCTGGCTGGACCGCGGCGTCGACGGCTTCCGGGTCGACGTGGCACACGGGCTGGTCAAGGCCGCCGGTCTGCCGGACTGGAGCGGACCGATGAACATGCTCGACATGACCCAGGACCACACGCCGCCGCCGATGTGGGACCAGGACGGCGTGCACGAGATCTACCGCGACTGGCGCAAGGTGCTCGACTCCTATCCGGGCGATCGCGCGATGTGCGCCGAGGCCTGGGTCGAGCCGCCGGCGCGGGCGGCCCGTTACGTGCGCCCCGACGAGTTCCAGCAGGCGTTCAACTTCGACTTCCTGGTGACCCCGTGGCGTGCGGCCGACCTGACGGCTGCCATCGCGCGGTCCTACCGGGCCAACGACGAGGTGGGTGCGCCCACCACCTGGGTGCTGTCCAACCACGACGTGGTGCGGCACGCGACCCGGCTGGCGCTGCCGGTCGGCGCACCGCGCCCCAACGGCATCTTCGCCAGCGATCCGCAGCCGGACGCCGCCCTCGGGCTGCGCCGGGCGCGCGCGGCGACCACCGTGATGCTGGCGTTGCCCGGCGGCGCCTACGTCTATTACGGCGAGGAACTCGGCCTGCCCGAGCACACGACTCTGCCGGACGAGGTCCGCCAGGACCCGACCTACCTGCGCACCGGCCACCGGGAGGCCGGCCGCGACGGCTGCCGCATCCCGATGCCGTGGGAGAAGGACTCCGCCTCCTACGGATTCGGACCGACCGACGATCCCTGGTTGCCGCAGCCGGCGTCGTACGGCGAGCTGGCCGTCGACCAGCAAGACGGCGTCGCCGGGTCGACCCTGGAGCTCTACCGGCAGCTCCTGCGCCTGCGCCGTGAGCTCGACCTCGGCGAGGGCTCGCTGACGAAGGTCGACCTCGGCCCGGACGTCGTGGCGTATGACGTCGCGAGTGGCGACAACACCGTGCGCGTGATCCTCAACTTGGGTACTGCGGACATCGAACTGCCTTCGGGCGCCGAGGTTCTCGTGAACAGTGCAGGTGGTCTCGATACACCCTCCTCCGCTGCGGCCCCCCGGGCACTCGAGCAGCGTGCGGTCCCGACGGATACGGCGGTGTGGATCCGCGGCTGATCAGCGCAGCAGCACGTGGCCGACGGGTGTGGTGAGCCGGTGCCAGTTGCCGGCGGCATACACCTGCGCGGTGGTGCCCACCGCGAAACCCAGCGTGTATGACGCGAAGGCCGCCGCTGCCGGCATACCCTCCACGTCGCCCGCCGTGGGCATCGGCCGCGACCACACCGAACGGCGCAGCGCGTCGACCGCGTGGGCGCCGGACCCTTCCGGCGCACCCGACGCGATCTCGGCAATGCCTTGGGCGGCAACGGTGTTCAGGTCCTGCACGCGAATCTCGCCGACGGGTCGCCAACCGGCCTGTGGTGGCGACACGGCCGCCCAGGCGGCCCGCACCTGCGTGGGCGGCACCGGCACGTCCGTGCCCTGCGGCTCGCGTGCGAACCGGTCGGTGAGCCCGGCGAGCGGCACGACCACGTCGAGTTGCGCCGGTGCGGCCAGCGGCAACACCCGCAGCCCGAGGGTCGTGCCGGCCCCGGTCAGCCCCTGACCGGGCAGCACCCCCACCCAGACCGCCAGCACGGCTCCGGCCGCCTGCAGCCGCACCGCGCCGCCCGCGTCGAGCTGACGCGCCCGCCCGACATAGGTGACCAGGTCGGCCCGTGCCTCGGCGTCCGCCAGCCGCAGCATCATGCGTGGCCCTTGGGGCGTCGCTTCATCCGCACCGGCGGCCCCGCGTGCGCGGCCAGGATCTCCCGGTGCTCCGGCGCGACGCGCACCGGACGCTGGGTGTCCATGTCGAAGACCACCTGGGTCGTCTCCCCCACGGCGTACACCACGGCGTCGTCCCCGCGCGTGGAGCGCACCTCGTAGCTGGTGTCGAACGACGCGCCGGCCAGCTGGGAGACCCAGATCGCGACGACGATCGGCTCCTTGCGCCAGTGCAGCTGCTGCAGGTAGTCGATCTCGGCGCGAGCCACCAGCAGCGGCGGGCGGCCGTCGGGGCCGGTCTCGACCCCCGCGAACCACTGGGCGAACGCGATCACCCGGGCTTCCTCCAGCAACCGTAGGAACTGGACGTTGTTGACGTGACCGAGCGAGTCCATGTCCGACCAGCGCAGCGGGACGTCGACGTAATAGGGGCGAGGACTGGCAGCCATGCCGTCATCGTCCCAGGTGGATCGTTACGCTCACCGGGTGACCTCCGACGACACGACCCCTCAGCTACCGCCCGTCGACGACCTGCTGGACGTGCTCGACCTGCGGTCGGTGGGCCAAGCGCGTTCCAACTCGGTGATCACCGCGCCCGACGGCGCGCCCGAGATGGACCTGAGCGAACGCTCCCTCGAACTCTTCAGTGGCCGCAGCCAGCGCACGCCGCACGGGCGGGCGTTCGGTGGTCAGGTGCTCGCGCAGAGCGTCATCGCGGCGGGCCGCACGGTTGCCACGGCGGGCTTCGCGACCCGTCCCATCCATTCGTTGCACGCCTACTTCATCCGCCCCGGCGACTCGACCCACCCGATCGAGTTCGGCGTCGAGAACCTGCGCGACGGAAACTCCTTCTCGGTGCGCCGGGTCTACGCCATGCAGTACGGCCAGACGCTGCTGTCGGCGACCCTGTCCTTCCAGGAACCGGCCGACGGCCTGGACCACCAGGCCGCGATGCCCTCGGTCCCCGACCCGGACCGCGTCCGCACCACCGCCGAGGAACTCGCCGGCATCGACCACCCCGCGGTGGATCACTGGAAGCGCCGCGCGCTGGACGTGCGCACCGTCGAGGGCGCCATCTACCTGGTGCCTGGCCGGCAGCATGCAGCGCACCAGAACGTCTGGATGAAGGCCGTCGACGCGCTGCCGGACGACCCACTGCTGCACGCCGCGGTGCTCGCCTATGCCTCGGACTACTCGCTGCTGGAGTCGGTGCTGCGCCGCCACGGGCTGGTGTGGGCCGACCCGCGGCTGCGCCCGGCGAGCCTGGACCACGCGATGTGGTTCCACCGGCCGGGACGGATCGACGAGTGGGTGCTCTACGAGCAGGAGTCGCCGTCGGCGTCCGGCGGGCGGGGGCTGGGCCTGGGCAAGATCTTCTCGCTGGACGGCAAGCTCATCTGCTCCGTCGCCCAGGAGGGCATGGTCCGGGTCAAGGAGTAGCCGGACCGGCCGTGCTCAGGGGACGATCACCAGCTTGCCGCGGGTGTGACCTTCCCGGCTGCGGTCGAAGGCCGCTCCGACACCGTCCAGCCCGAACGTCTGCGCGACCTCGACGGTGAGCTTGCCCGCGTCGGCGAGTTCGGCGAGCGTCACCAGGCCGTCGTGGTCCGGCCGCACCCACAGATACCGGCCACCGTGGTCGGTCACGGACGGATCCGCGATGGAGGCGTGCCGGCCGTCCTCGGCCAGCACCGCGACCGTCGTGTCTTCCACGTCGCCGACGAAGTCCACTGCCGCGTCGACGCCCTCGGGGGCGAGGGCACGCACCCGGTCGGCGAGGCCCTCGCCATACGTGACGGGTTCGGCGCCGAGCGAGCGCAGATAGTCGTGATTGCGCTCGGACGCCGTGCCGATCACGCGCGCACCGGCGGCGACCGCCAGCTGCACGGCGAAGCTGCCGACACCGCCGGATGCGCCATGGACCAGGACCGTGCGGCCGGCGCCGTCCGGGCTGATGCCGGTCGCCTCCAGCGCACGCAACGCCGTCAACCCGGCCAGTGGCAGCCCGCCGGCCTGCTCGAAGCTGAGCGATGCCGGCTTGTGCGCCACGGACGTCGCCGGCACCGCGACCAGTTCGGCGAAGGTGCCGGCGTGCACCGAGTCCTTGCGCGCATAGGCGTAGACCTCGTCGCCGGCCGCGAACTCCGGCGTGTCCGGGCCGACCGCCCGCACCACACCCGCGACGTCCCAGCCGGGGATCACCGGGAAGACCGCGTCCATCAGTCCGTCGAGGTAGCCGGCCATGACCTTCCAGTCGACCGGGTTGACACCGGCCGCCCGGACCTCGATGAGCACCGACCCCGGCGCGACCTTGGGGTCGGGCAGATCGCCGACCGTCAGCGTCGAATTGTCTTGTGCGTAGGACGAATAGCTGGCTGCTCGCATCACTGACTCTCCGCTCGGGAACGGCTCACTCCGGGCCGTCCACCAGTCTAGGACCGGGTATGCCGCCCGCGGCGGGCCGCATCGGACGGCTCGCCGGTGGGCACGAAGTGCCGGGAATCGGCGTGGCTGCGCCATACGCTTTTCGCATGGGTCCAGTGACCCGCGACCTCGACACGGAGTAAGGGCCTCATGGGGGAACGAACCCACTGGCGCCAGGAGCGCGTCTACGTGCGCCGCCGGCGCATCGCTCTCGCGCTGACCGCACTGGTCTGTGTGTCCCTGGTGACCTCGGTGATCATGGTGTGGCAGGCACTCAGCCCGGAGTCGGCGGCCGACGCCAAGGGCACCGCGCCGGCGGTCAGCTCCACCACCGCAACTCCCGCGCCCGGACCGAGGGTCGCCACGCCGGAGGTCGTCCAGCACCGGCCCTCGGCCGAGACCAGGCTACGGCGGGTCGACCGCTTCACCGGCGGCATCACCCCCAAGTCGGTGGATGCCAGCGGGCACGGCCTGGTGCTGGCGAACAACATGATCTACAGCCACTCGATCACCGTCTACGACAGCACGACACACCAGCTCGTCAAGCGGCTGCCGGACTCGATCGACCTGTCGAAGTTCGGCTTCCCCGAGCACAAGGGCATCGCCAAGGGCGGACCGGTCGAGGCGGCGTGGACCAAGGACGCAAAATACGCCTACGTGTCCAACTACGTCATGTCCGGTCCCGGCTTCCGCGGATTCGCCAAGGACGAGTGCTCACCGAAGAGCGGTTTCGACCGCGGGTTCGTCTACCGTTTCAACGCCACCACGATGAGCTGGGATCAGGCGATCGAGGTCGGCGCCGTGCCGAAGTTCGTGGCCATCACCCCCGACCAGTCCAAGGTCGTGATCAGTAACTGGTGTGACTTCACCATCAGCATCATCGACCGGGCGACCGCCCATCAGATCAAGGTGATCAAGCTGGCTGCGCAGCCGCGCGGGATCGTGATCATGCCCGACAACAGGACGGCATACGTGGCCGCGATGTACGGCAACAAGGTCTTCCGGGTCGACATGGAGACCGGCGAACACCATGTGATCCTGGCCGTCGACCGCCCGCGACATCTCGTGCTCTCCCCGGACAGCAGGACGCTCTACCTCGCGGCCAGCGGCACCAACCGGGTCTACAAGATCGACACCGGGACGGACAAGGTGGTGGCGCAAGTGGTTTCGGGTCCGGAGCCGCGCAGCATGACCATCTCGCAGGACGGCACCGCACTGTATGTCGTCAACTACTACGGCAAGTCGGCGAGCAAGATCAGCACGGCGGACATGAAGGTCGTGCAGCGCGTGCCGACCGACCCGTCGCCGATCGGCATCACCTACGACGACGCCACCCACCAGGTGTGGGTCGCGTGCTACGGCGGCAGCATGATCGTCTTCGACGACACCCGGGCCACGGAGCAGATGACCGGCGACTCGCCCGGCAGCGGCGCGACGTCCTCCATCGACTCGTCGGTCACCGCCACCGCGGAGTGACCCGTCCGATGTGCTGAGATCGGCGTATGACGATCCCGAACCCTCTCGTCCCGGTCACCCTCGCGGGGCGGCTGGTCCGTCTCGAGCCCCTGCAGCCCGACCACCACGACGACTTGGTGACCGCGGCCGCGGACGGCGAGATGTGGGACCGGTGGTACACCACGGTCCCGCGCCCGCAGCAGATGCGCGCCGAGATCGACCGGCGGCTGGCGCTGCAGGATGCCGGCACGATGCTTCCCTTCACCGCGATCCGGGTCGCCGACGACGCCGTCATCGGTATGACGACCTTCATGGACATCGTGCCGTCGGTCCCCCGGGTGGAGATCGGCTCGACCTGGAACAGGCAGTCCGTGCACGGCACCGGCACCAACGCCGAGAGCAAGCTGCTGTTGATGACGCACGCCTTCGAGACCTGGCAGGTGGAGGCGGTGCGCTACCGCACACACAAGATGAACCTGCAGTCCCGCGCGGCGATCGAGCGACTCGGCGCGGAGCTGGAAGGGCTGCTGCGCGCCGACTCCATCGACGAGCAAGGCGTCGTGCGTGACACCGCGCAGTACAGCGTCGTGGCGCGCACCTGGCCGATGGTGAAGGCCAACCTGGAGCACCGGCTGCGGCACCGCTGATTCCCACGGAGCGTCCATGGAGCGTGCATGGAGTTCCTCGGTCGAGCGGTCACCGGACCTCATGGGGCCAGGGCCCGGCTACCTGCGTCTACCCCGACGGACCCGAGAGCTGAGGTCGGCGCCCAAACTCGGTTGCCCGGTGCCGGTGCCGGCAGCAACGATGGCGGCCATGACTTCACGAGTTGCCAACTTCTGTTTCGACGCCGCCGACCCCTACGCCCAGATGATGTGGTGGAGCCAGGTGCTGGGCGACTATCACCTGGAGGACGACGACCCGTCGCGGCCGGGCGATGAGGAGGCCGGACTGATCGGGCCGGACAACACGTTCCTGCTGTTCCTGAAGGTGCCCGAGGCCAAGACGATCAAGAACCGCGTGCACTTCTGCCTGCGGTCGACGGACCTGACCCGCGACGAGGAGGTCGACCGGCTGCTCGCCCTCGGGGCCACCATGGTCGACGACCTGCGCAAGCCCGACCGGGGCTGGGCGGTGCTCGCCGACCCCGAGGGCAACGAATTCTGCGTGCTGCTGTCGGACCAGGAGCTCGCCGCCCGCCAGAACTCCTGAGCCGCCTCGGCTTCAGCGGCTTCCACACCGAAAGGTCAACGGATGTCGCGAGATCCGGCGCTCACGACATCCGTTGACCTCTCGCTTCGTTCTGCCAGCTTCCGTGGCCGAGAGTCCGACCGATCGTGCGCATAGCCGGAGCGGGCTGGTGGTTGTCCGCGCCGTTGATCTCGATGACGTTCCAGTCGCCGCCCCGCATGGCGCGTCGACGCACCTGATCCAGGCGACGTTGCTCCACGGTGAAGTGGTAATCGCCGTCATACTCCACCACGACGCGCTGGGCTCGCCATACGAAGTCGGCCATCCCCAACCAGTGTCCGTGCAGATCATGCACATCTTCATTCAGCTTCGGCTCGGTGAACCCGGCGGACCGAAAACGTAGGCGCCACAATGTCTCCTGCGGGGACCGCACCCCGGCGCGGATGAGTGCGACCGCCTCGCGGGCTCGCCGGATCCCCCGCGCACCGGGGTTGTTCGCGACCAGCGGCTGCAGCCTCCCCCCGTGCTCGGGAAAGGCATACGTGATCGCGTCGCCCAGGATGACCAGATCCTGTACCGAGGCGCTCGCGGCTACATCCAGCCAGGTCTGGGCAGGTGACGTCCTGGGTATGCCGTCGACGAATCCCATCTGTCGGCGCTGCATGCCGCGGTGCTCGACGACGCCGCGACGACGAACCCGCATGCCGTCCGGCACCGTCACGTGCAGCCGGTCGCCGTTCGGCGCAGGAAGACCGAGCAGCGCCGCCGCCGTGTAGTGGGAGAACGCCGAGCCGGGTGGCAGTAATCCGCAGAGTGCCGCAGCCCGCACCTTCACCTCCATGTCATCCTCGGAAAGTCGAATCCCGGGGGTCGGCGTGGTCAGCGATCGGTGCCGCAACCTGCCAGGTGTGACGCCGAGCGCGACCGCCTCGCGGTAGGTGAAGGCGGGCCCCAGCGATTCCGGCAGCGGCGCAGGTGGACGGTGCATGACCGTCAGAGTGCCCGGGTCACGCAGCGTCCCGCTGACGGCCTGTGGATAACCCGCAATCGGGCTCGCGTGCCAACGGCGAAAGGTCAACGGATGTCGTGAAGCGTGCATCTCACGACATCCGTTGACCTTTCGGCGGCCGACAGTCCACGAGCCGGGTGCGTCGACGACCACGACAGGCACGGGCCCGGCGATCGCAAGCAATCGCCGGGCCCGTGCCTGTCGTGCGGAGAATCGAACCAGAGGCTCAGCTCAGTCGCGGGTGAGGCGTCGGTGGGTGACGCGGTGCGGGCGCGCGGCGTCAGCGCCGAGGCGCTCCACCTTGTTCTCCTCGTAGGACGCGTAGTTGCCCTCGAACCAGTACCAGTTCGAGGGGTTCTCGTCGGTGCCCTCGTAGGCCAGGATGTGCGTCGCGACCCGGTCCAGGAACCACCGGTCGTGGCTGATGACGACGGCGCAGCCCGGGAAGTCCAGCAGGGCGTTCTCGAGGGACCCGAGGGTCTCGACGTCGAGGTCGTTGGTCGGCTCGTCGAGCAGCAGGAGGTTGCCGCCCTGCTTCAGCGTCAGCGCCAGGTTGAGGCGGTTGCGCTCACCACCGGAGAGCACACCGGCCTTCTTCTGCTGGTCCGGGCCCTTGAAGCCGAACTGCGAGACGTAAGCCCGAGAGGGGATCTCGACCTGGCCGACCTGGATGTGGTCCAGCCCGTCGGAGACGACCTCCCACAGCGTCTTCTCCGGGTCGATGCCGGCGCGGCTCTGGTCGACATACGAGATGTCGACGGTCTCGCCGACCTTGACCGAACCGTCGTCCGGCTCCTCCAGACCCACGATGGTCTTGAACAGCGTGGTCTTGCCGACACCGTTGGGACCGATGACACCGACGATGCCGTTGCGGGGCAACGTGAACGACAACCCGTCGATGAGCACGCGGTCGCCGAAACCCTTCCGGAGGTCCTTGACCTCGATGACCTGGGAACCCAGGCGCGGGCCCGGCGGGATCTGGATCTCCTCGAAGTCCAGCTTCCGGGTGCGCTCCGCCTCGGCCGCCATCTCCTCGTAGCGCGCCAGACGCGACTTGCTCTTGGTCTGGCGGGCCTTGGCGTTGGACCGGACCCACTCCAGCTCGGACTTCAGCCGCTTGGCCAGCTTGGCGTCCTTCTTGCCCTGGACCTGCAGGCGCTCCTGCTTCTTCTCCAGGTAGGTGGAGTAGTTGCCCTCGTAGGGGTAGAGCCGGCCGCGGTCGACCTCACAGATCCACCCCGCGACGTGGTCGAGGAAGTAGCGGTCGTGGGTGACCGCCAGGACGGCGCCGGGGTATGACGCCAGGTGCTGCTCGAGCCAGTTGACCGACTCGGCGTCGAGATGGTTGGTGGGCTCGTCCAGCAGCAACAGGTCGGGCTTGGACAGCAGCAGCTTGCACAGCGCGACCCGGCGGCGCTCACCGCCGGAGAGCACGGTGACGTCGGCGTCTCCGGGCGGGCACTGCAGCGCGTCCATCGCCTGCTCCAGCTGGGAGTCCAGATCCCACGCGTCGGCGGCGTCGATCTTCTCCTGCAGCTTGCCCATCTCGCCCATCAGGGCGTCGAAATCGGCGTCCGGCTGGGACATCTCCTCGGAGATCTCGTTGAACCGGTCGAGGTCGGCCTTGATCTGCCCGAGGCCCTCCTCGACGTTGCCGCGCACGTCCTTCTCCTCGTTCAGCGGCGGCTCCTGCAACAGGATCCCGACGCTGAAGCCGGGCGACAGGCGGGCCTCGCCGTTGGAGGGCTGGTCGAGGCCGGCCATGATCTTCAGGATCGTGGACTTACCGGCACCGTTGGGCCCCACGACGCCGATCTTCGCGCCGGGGTAGAAGGACATGCTGACGTCATCGAGGATCAATTTGTCCCCGACAGCCTTGCGCGCCTTGGTCATGGTGTAGATGAACTCGGGCATGCGGGTCAGGCTATCGGGGCAAGGCCGCGCCACCGAAATCGTCGTGCCGGAGCGTGCCGCTCCGTCAGTCAGCTCGCATGCTGCTCCACCAGCGGCCCGGTCGAGGCGGCCGGCAGGTCGTCGCCGTCCGCCGGGTCACCGGCGTCGGCCACGTCGCCGGCTGCGCCACCCCACGGGTCGGTCATCGCCACCGCGTCGTCCGTGCGCCAGCTGGGCCGCTCCCCGCTGCCCGCGGTCGCGGCGAAGCCGGACCGCTGGTGCTGGCCGGGCACCTTCTGATAAGTCGAGATGCCGAAGCGCAGGTCGGGCCCGACGTTGATCGCCTCGATCTCCGGGGCGGAGCGGTTTTCGCCGGTGGACGTCTGCCACTGGCTCATCCGCAAGATGCCGTGGACGAGCACGGGCATCCCCTTCTTCAGCGACTGCTGCACGTTGGACCCGACCGCGCGGAACGCCACGACCTTGTAGAAGGAGCTGCGGCCGTCGACATAACCGTTGCCGGCCTGGTCGCGGTAGAACTCGTTGACCGCGACCCGGAAGGTCGTGAAGTCGCCCTTGCCACTGGTGATCCGGTCCGGATCGGCCACCACGTTGCCGCAGATGGTCACCTTTGTCTCGTTCATGTCGAACCCCTGTCCGGCGTGCTCGCCCGGTCTGCCGATGCACGCCCTGCGCGTGCGTCGATGTGGACCTTCAGAGTGGGCTCGCGACGCGTCGGCAGGAAGACCGCCCGCGGACCGCTGTGGAGGAGGCGTGGATTGCCGCCGGGATGTGGACAGCCGCTCAGCGGACCGCGGCGTCCAGCGCCTCGCGGGTCCGCCGATGGCATCGAAGCACCTGCGCGACCGGCTCGATGATCTGCTCTGCGCCCACGCCGGCGATCGCCGCGCGCAGCCGTGATCGCACCCGATCCGCGCGGCGTTCGGCTCCCCGGGCCGCCGCCCACCGGGAGATCAACGCCAGCAGCACGCCGGCGAGGACGCCGAAGACGAGCATCAGCAGCGGGATCGGCAGTCCGAACCATTGCGGCGCGGATGCGTCGACGTGCGTCATACCGAGCACGACGAGCAGACCGAGCCAGACCAGGCCGACCAGGGCGACCGCGGCGAACACCCACTGCAGGGCGGAGGCCACTGACCACCAGGCGGGCGGCTTGTCGTGCAGCTCGGTGCCGATGACGGCCTGGTCCAGCGCGTCGTGCAGGTGCTCGTCCCCGGGCGTCGCCGCCTCCTGCGCGGCCTCCGCCCACGCAGCGGGCAGACCCTCGGCAGCGCGCCGGCCCAGTTGGCGGGTCGCCACGTCGACCGCGGCACGCGCGGCCGGACCGGGCGGGGGCAGCGACGAGCGGCCGAGCGCCAGCTTGGCGCCCGAGCGGTTCATGGTGTGTGCCTCGTCGAGGCGCAGCCGCCGCAGCGGCTCGGGGCGCAGCCGATGCACCCACCGGGTGAACGGCCAGCCACCGTGATGCTCGGCCTGGCGGCGGTAGTCACGGCGTACGGCGTCCACCACCGCCGGCACACCGGCGGCGCGGCACAACGCGTCGGTCAGTGCGGAGTCGTCCTGGGAATCGAGGTCGGCCTCGGACGGCGCGACGCCGTGACGCAACGCCGTGGCCGCCGCCCGCACATCGGCCAGGAGCCGTTGTTCGGCCGCGTTGCGCTCGGCCACCACCGACCCGATCGTGCCCGCCAGATCGTCGACGCCGTAGCCCCGGACGGCGGACGTCGGCAGGATCGGCACGTCGGCCAGACCGTCGGCGGCCAGCAGCCGGTGCAGGTCGTCGATGCACTGCGAGATCTGCGCCCGATCGAGCCGGTCGACCTGGTTGAGCACCACCAGCGACACCGCGTCGTGGCCCGACAACCGCTTGACGTAGTCGTCGTGCAACACCGCGTCGGCATACTTCTGCGGGTCGGTGACCCACACGAAGACGTCGGCCAGCTCGATGACCCGGTCGGCCTCCGCGCGGTGCTGCGCGACCCGGGAGTCGAAGTCGGGCAGGTCGAGCAGCACCAGCCCGTCGAGCAGCTCCGCGCGCCGCGTCGTGCGCGGCACCTGATGGCGCGTGCCGACACCCAGCCAGTCCAGCAGGTCGCCGCTGGGTTTGTCGCCCCACATGGCCGCCGTCGGCACCGAGGTCGTCGGCCGGCGTGCGCCGATCCGCGACACCGGCTCCGCGACCAACGCGTTGAACAAGCTGGACTTGCCGCTGCCGGTGGCCCCGGCGAGCACCACGACGGTGCGCCCGCCCACCATGGCGCGTCGCGCCGGGATCTTGTCCAGCACCTGCCGTGCCGCGGTGACATCGGTGGCCGGCAGGTGGGCGCCGCCGACGGTCAACGCCTCGTCGAGGGAGTCCGCGCGTGCGGTGACATCCGCCCAGCTGACCTTCGGTGGCATGGTCGCCCCGCGCAACGACTCGCTCCTCATCATCGATCCGACTTCTGGTGAACAGGGCGGCCGTCCGCCGCCCGGACCTCGACCATGGCCGCGCGCAGCTCGCCGGCCGATGCGCCGCTCGGCGCGATCTCGGTCAGCACGTCGTCGAAGCGGTCGCGCTGGCCGTCATACAGTTCCTCGGCGCGAGCCAGCAGCCGGGTGCGTGCCTTGCGCGCGAGGGTGCGCACCGCCTGGTCGCCGAAGACCGCCTCCAGCAGCCGCTGCGCCAGCACCGCCGAGCCGCCGGCGATGCCGACCTCCGCACCGGTCAATCCGGCAGTCGCCGAGAAGACCACCAGCATCAGCAACACGGCGATCCCGTTGACGCCGAAGGCCAGGAATCGCGCCGTGGTGCGCTTGCCACCGGCTTCTTCGCGCACCATCGCCAACACGTCGTCCTGCCAGGCCCGCACCAGCTTCTCCGTGTCGGCGGCGAAACCCGTTGGGACCGAAGACAACTCGGGATGTGCCTGCACCAGCTCCGCTCCCCCGGGTGTATGGCGCCACTGCCGCGCCACGGTGATCGCGGCGCTCTCGCCGTGCGCCTGCAACAGCGCGGCCACCCCGGTCTGCAGGGCCGCACCGAGGTCGTCGGCGGGCTGCCGCGTGCGAGCGCGCAACACCGAACCCACCCGGTCGCGCAGCCGGCTGACACCGGCTTCGAGCTGCCGGAACACCTCACCGGTGCCGACGAACTCCTGCCACCGGGCCAGCACCTCACCGCGCAGCAGCGTGCCGTCCGCCATACCCTCGGCAACGCCCGCCAGGGCGGCGGCATACCCGTCCCGGGCGATGGTGTGCAGCTCGTCGCGCGCGTCGTCCTGGGCACCGAGCGCCGCGACCAGGTCCGCGGCGCGGCTGTCGAGCGACTCGAGCGCACCCTGCAGGGTGCGGCGGATCACGATGCTGCGCGCGTGCTGATCGGCCGCCAGCGACGCCAGCCAGCCGTTGATGCGCTCCACCTCCACGGCAGGCAACAGGCCGTCCGGCCCGAGCTCGGACTCGGCGATCGCGAAGACCGGCGACTGGCCCAGGCCCTGCTCCATCAGCATGGTGGCGAAGTCGGCGCGCACCTCCTCCATCGCGTCCAGCGGCACCCGGTCCAGCACCACCGCGACCGACGTGCCGCGCCGGATCGCCTGGTGCAGGAGGTCCCACGGCACGGCGTCGGCATACCGCATCGCCGTGGTCACGAAGATCCACAGGTCGGCTGCCGACAGCAATTGCCGGGCGAGGTCGCGGTTGGCGGAGACGACCGAGTCGATGTCGGGTGCGTCCAGCAGGGCCAGCCCCTGGGGCACGTCACCGGCGACCAGGCGCAGCGTGCCCGGATCGCTGTCCTCCGCCTGCTCACCCGTCAGCCGGGCCAGCCCGGGCAGTACCCGCGGCCCGGTGAACCACCGGGCGTCGGCCGGGTGGTGGATCAGCGTGGACGCCCGCGTCGTGGGCCGCAGCACGCCGCTTCTGGTGACGACCTCGCCGACCAGCGAGTTGACCAGCGTGGACTTGCCCGCGCCGGTCGAACCACCGACGACCGCCAGCAGCGGTGCGTCCAGCGCCGACGCGCGCGGCAGGATGTAGTCGTCCAGCTGGGCGAGCAACTCCGCCCGCTCCCGACGGACCTGATCGACGCCGGTCAGTTGCAAGGGGTATGCCGTCGCATCGACCCCGCGCCGCAGAGACTGCAACGCGGCCAGCAATCGCGCACCATCGACGTCGTCCGACACGTCCACATCATTTCGTGGCCGTGTCCGCGACTCAACTTGGCCCGCCGCGGTGCGCCGGATCACTGCTCTGCCGCGGCCGCAAACCAGCAGCAAACTGCTGTGTGCACCCCCGTCGGCGCCGCGGTCGCCCTCGTGCCTCGGCCGCCCGAACCGCCTGTTACTTCTGCCGGGGGTGCCAAAAAGCCGCAGCAAGCTGCTGTGTGCACCCCCGTCGTCGCCTCGTCCGACCTCGTTCCTCGGTCGTCCGATGCGTCTGTTACTTCTGCCCGGGGGTGCCAAAAAGCCGCAGCAAGCTGCTGTGTGCACCCCCGTCGTCGCCTCGTCCGACCTCGTTCCTCGGTCGTCCGATGCGTCTGTTACTTCTGCCGGGGGTGCCAAAAAGCCGCAGCAAGCTGCGGCATTTTTTGGCACCCCCGGCAGGACTCGAACCTGCGACCTAGAGATTAGAAGGCTCTTGCTCTATCCAGCTGAGCTACGGGGGCAAGGGTCCGCAGATTACCGGACACCTCCGGCGGGGCCGCGATCTGTTGCTCCGGCAAGCAACCGCCGCACCTCCTCGTTCGAGGTCTGATCGAAGGCGATGTAGGCCGCTCCGACGGCGGTGAAGTCCCGCGGCTGCCACGGACAGCACAGCTCGTCGGCCTCCGACGCGAGCGCGGCGCACACCTCCGGCGGTCCGACCGGAGCGGCGAGGACCAGCCGCGCCGGCCCCTGCCGCTGTATGACGCGAGCCGCCACCCGCATGGTGGCGCCGGTCGCGAGGCCGTCGTCGACCAGGACCACGGTGCGGCCGGCCACCGCCACCGGACGGCGACTCCCCCGATACGCCTGCTCCCGGCGGCGCAGCTCCGCCGTCTCGGCGTCGTGTACGGCAGCGAACTCCATGTCCGCCACGCCGGCCCGCCGGATCACCGCCGTGTTGCGGACGGTCTCGACGCCTGCACCAGCGCCGGCGATGGCGCCCATCGCCACCTCCGGGCGGCGGGGCAACCCGAGCTTGCGGACCACCAGCACGTCCAGCGCTGCGCCCAACCGTTCCGCGACGACGGCTGCGACCGGCACCCCACCACGCGGCAGCCCCAGGACGACGACGTCCGGACGGCCGGCATACGCGGTCAGCCGGCCGGCGAGATCCGTCCCGGCCGCCACCCGATCGGCATACGGCGGGTGCGGGTGCCTGCTCCAGCCGGCCACGAACCACTCCTGCCGCGAGACGTCACGAGACCGTCAATCCCCGGTCCTCGTAATAACGGTAGAGCGCGGTGTCCAGGAAGCGCACCCGCAGCAGATCCACGAGTTCCAGCAGGTGACGTTCGGACTCGGCGACCGCTGCGCTGGAGTCGCCGCGGTCGATCCGGGCGCGGACCATCGCCAGTTCGCTCGCGACGTCCTGGAGTGGGTGCATCTCCCGGCGTGCTTGCCGCCCACCGTGACGGTCGGCCCAGGCGAGCGCATAGCGGCGTTCCTTGATCGAGGACAACATGACGACTTCGGGCATCGAGAGCCGCCCGGCATCGACATACACACCGAGTTCACGGCGGATCAGCGTGGCCTCGTGCTTGCGCGCCAGCACGATGAGCGTCACGAACGCGACGAAGAGCGGCAGCTGCAGCAACAGGTAGAAGACCAGCCAGCCGTGCTGGGACAGCACGGCGCCGAGGTTCCACACGCCGTGCAGGGTCACCGCGCAACACCATCCGGCCACGGGCGCGGCAACCCGCAGCCGCCGGTGCGGCGTCGTGGCGGCGATGCCGATCCCGATGCCGGTGCACACGGTGAACATCGGGTGGGCGAACGGGCTCATCACCACCCGCACCACGAACGTCGCCAGCAACCCCTGGTCACCCGAATGCGCATAACCGGAAGCGAGATAGACCACGTCCTCGACCGCCGCGAAGCCGGCCGCGGTGAGGCCGGCATACACGATGCCGTCGACGACACCGTCGATCTCCCGCGGGCGGAACAGCAGCAACAACAACGGTCCGAGGCCCTTCATCGACTCCTCGACGACCGGTGCCACCCACACCGCGGCCGACGGATGGGTGCTGGTCACCGGGTCGATGAGCATCGAGCCGACGTTGTTGAGCACGGCCGCGCTGAAGGTCGCGATGCACGCGCCCCACAGCACCGCGAAGACCAGCATTCCGGCCGGCTCCCGTTCGAAGCGGTCCAGCCACAGGAAGACCGGGACGACCACACCGAGCACGACCAGCGACAGCACCAGCCCGACGCCTGTTGCGACCACACCCGACTGGTCGTCGATCAGCACCAGCATCCCCAGGCCGCCGAGCGCGAAGCAGATCGCGATCAGGGCGACGATCAGCCACCGACGCAGCGTGGGACGCCGATCGGGGCGAGGAGCGGGCAGCACGGGGGCACTGTATGCCGACAGCGCGGCCTCGCCCACCGACGCCCGCTGTCGATCCCTACAGTGAGCGGGTGAGCGAAGACAAGGCACGCACCGACCGGATCGTCTGGATCGACTGCGAGATGACCGGATTGAGCCTGACCGACGACGCGTTGATCGAGGTCGCCGCGTTGGTCACCGACTTCGAGCTGAACCAACTCGGCGACGGGGTGGACGTCATCATCAAACCGCCGCAGGCGGCGCTGGAGCAGATGAACGACTTCGTCCGGGAGATGCACACCAGGAGCGGTCTGCTCGAGGAGCTGGCCGGCGGGGTGTCGATGACCGAGGCCGAGCAACAGGTGCTGGACTACGTGCGGCAGTTCGCCGCCGAGGAGGCCAAGTGGCCGCTCGGCGGCAACACTGTCAGCACCGACCGCGGCTTCCTCGCCCGGGACATGCCGCAGCTGGAGTCGCACCTGCACTACCGGATCATCGACGTGTCCTCGATCAAGGAGCTGTCGCGGCGGTGGTACCCGCGCGCCTACTTCAACGCGCCGGCCAAGTCCGGCGGCCACCGGGCGCTCGCCGACATCCGCGAGTCGATCGAGGAACTGCGCTACTACCGGGAGGCCGTCTTCGTGCCGCAGCCCGGCCCGGACAGTGACACGGCCAAGGCGATCGCGGCGAAGTACCGCGCCGGTGACTGACCCTGTCACGACCACTCCCGGGGAGCAGGTACGATAGTCCGCGCTGCCTCCGAGAGGCGGTCATGGTGGGTGTAGCTCAGCTGGTAGAGCGTCGCGTTGTGGTCGCGAATGTCGCGGGTTCAAGTCCCGTCACTCACCCCATCCGGAAGGACCCCGGCCTGTGCAGGCCGGGGTCCTTGCCTGTTCCGGGCCGGTGATCGACCGACGGCCCGGTCGGCTGGTCAGTGAGACGTCAGGGACACCGTCTCCCACGCGACGCCCCGGGTCTCGGTCGGCGCCAGGCAGGTCAGGCGGGCGGCAGGCTGCGCGAAGGAACGCACCACGGCCGTCACCCGGGCCGGTAACGGCGCCGCGCACTCCAGCGTGACGGTCCATCGGTCTCGGTCACGCCGCGCCGACGTCACCTGTATGGCGTGCCTGCCGGCCGGGCCCCACCGCCGCAGCACCACGACGACGGCGTACTGCGCGGGCGCGGACAGGTCGCAATAGCCGCGGAGATGGTCGGCCGCGACCAGGCCGTCGCGCAGCTGGCGGACGGTGGCCGGCGCCGTGGTCGCGGTGACCTCACCGAAGTAGATGCCGTCCGGCGCGACCAGCAGGTTGCCCGCGTAACGGTCGCCGCCGACGTGGCTGCACTCCCAGGTGTGGTCGGGCCATTCGGCAGCCAGGGCGGTGGCCACGGGCCGGCCGCGGATCGCGCAGCAGGCGTCGTGGATGCCGTGCGTGCACACCAGGTAGACCGGCGGCAGCCCGACCGTGCCGGCGCGATCGATGGCCGCGACGATGCCGCGCAGACCTGACGGGTCGGACCAGCTGCCCCACTGCTGTCGGTGGCGGCCGTCGGCGTCATACCGCAGGACGGCCCAGGCGAGCTCAGGCGGGCGCGGGCGGCGTCCGTGCCGGCGGATGAGCAGGATGCGCAGGCCGGCGGCCAGCGCCGCCTGCCGGACCTCGCCGATCACGTCGCCGGGCAGCGGGAGTTCGGCGAAGCCGCCGAAGGGCCACGGTCCCGGGTGCTCGACCAGCACCCAGCCGTGTGCCCGTGCCGCGGTGCCGGCCGGGTCGTCGTGCCGGTCTCGAGCGGCGGTCGCGCAACGGAACGCCGCCGGGCGGCTCACGGCTGCGTCGGCAGCGCCACCCCGGCGCGCAGCAGCCGCTGCGCCAGGCCGAGACCGACCTCCGATGCGGTCCGCGGCTGCCCGTCGAGCAGGGTGCGGACGGCCGCCAGCTCGGCTTCGTCCAGGTCCAGCCATCCCACGCGGGTGTGCAGTCGGGTGCCGTCGAGTGCGGTGGCCAGTCCGGGCCGTAACCGGATCGCCGACCGCTCGTCCAGCGAGTCGATCGCGGCCTGCTGGGCCAGCGGCCCCAGTGGCGCCGGCCGTCCCTGCCCTTGGCGGGCACGCCGGAAGGCCGGGCGCGGGTCGGCTTCGTCGAGTGCGGCCAGGAGTTGTGTGCGCACCGCCGCCACCACGTCGTCCGGGCCGTCGACACCCAGCGGTAGGGATTGGCGAGCGTCCGGGTCGTCGCGCAGCCGGGCGAGCGCGTCCTGCATCAGTTGCTCGGCGACGGCGTATCGGGTCCACACGTGCACCCCGAGGGTGAGGTGGACGGAGACCTGGTCCTGCGCCTCGGCGGCGTGCAGCCAGCCGCGCGGCAGGTAGAGGCAGTCGCCGGGCTGCAACACCGTGTCGATGACCGGCTCGCGGCGCGCCGCTTCGGCCACCTCGGCGCGGCGGTCGGTCCAGGGCTGGTCACGCAGTGGGGCCGGGTGCACCGGCTCGTGGATGATCCAGCGCTTGCTGCCCTCGATCTGCAGCACGAAGACGTCGTGGACGTCGTAGTGGTCGTCGAAACCGCGGTTCTGCCGCGGCGTGATGTAGGCGTTGGCCTGCACCGGGTGGCCCAGCTCGGTCGCCAACCGGCGGGTGAAGTCGCCGATCGGTCCCCAGGTGCGCTGCAGCGCCTGCAGCACGATGGTCGCCCCGTCGGCGAACTGTCGCCATACGGCGGTGTCGTCGACCTGGTCCGCGATCGTCGCGCCCACACCGGCCGGACCGGTGAAGCTGCGCTCGGGCAGCGTGCCACCGTCCTTGGCGAGCCGGAGGAACGGCGTGCGCAGCCCGCGGCGGGACAGCAGCTCGTCCACCGCGGCGGTGGAGAAGAGGTCGCCGAAGTCGCTCGCGCCGCGGGTCAGCAGCGCCTTGCGCGACCAGTGCTCCTCGGCGAACTCCTGCAACGGTATGCCGAGCAAACGGGTCTGAGCGACCCCGGCACCGAGACCGGTGCCGGGGTCGTCGTCATGGCGGCGGGCAGTGCTCAACTGTCGTTGCCCGCCCCGCCGTCGGCGCCACCGTCCTGCACACCCGAGGTGCCCGACGCGCCACCGTCGGCCGGACCCTCCTGGCCCGCACCACCGTCAGCGCCACCGTCCTGCACACCCGAGGTGCCCGACGCGCCACCGTCGGCCGGACCCTCCTGGCCCGCACCACCGTCAGCGCCACCGTCCTGCACACCCGGTCGGCCGTCGGCACCACCGTCGGCGGGGCCCTCCTGGAACGGATCCTGCGTGGAATCAGTCATGCATCCTCCTGCGAATCTCGCGGCCCGCGCTGGGGCCGTGTGCGTGCGAGCACCGGCTCGCGGCGGCGTCAGGCCGACGCCGCCACCTCCTGTCTACCCCAACTGACCCGGAGTCAAAAAGGGCTGCGGAGGGCCGATTCACTGTGCGCGTCGTCTCGGATGCAGCGTGAACCACCGATCACGCCGATCCTGCTGGTCCTGCTCGATCTCGGTGCGCAGCGCCGACGGTCCGGGTGACGTGGCACTGCGGTGATGCTTGGGCGCGGGTCGGTCGGTCGATTGGGGCGACCGGACCGCCTCGGCGTGCTTGTCGGCCAGCTCCGCCTCGTATGCCGCGCGCCGCGCCTGACGCTCGGCGAGGACCTCGTCCCGCTGCGGCGTCTCGGGCGACGCGAACTTCGCACGCACCTTCGCCACCGACGCCCACCGCTGCTCGCGGGTGACGTAGGACTCCTTGATCTTGATCTCCCGGGCGGCCTCGGCCTCGCGCTGCGCCGCGCGGCGCGCTGCCTTGGCCCGTTGCCGGTCGAGTCGGTCGCGCACCCGGCGCGCCTTCTGCGACTTCAGCAGCCACGTATCGCGGCGCCGCAAGCGCGCCTCCTCGATGGCGGCCTGTTCCTCGGCGTCCACGGCCATCGCACCCACCTCTTCATCGCTGGTGATCTCGTCGCGTGGCACCGTCGCATCACGCGGCCCCACCAGTCCAGTACTACCCGATCGCTGTGACGTGCTGGCCTCCCCCACCAGCTGGGCCGCGCGCCCGGCGGCCAGCGCGGGGCGTCCGTAGAGGTAGGGGTCGTCGGCCGCCTCGCGCATCGACTCCAGTCGCAGTTCGTGCGCTGCGTCGTACTGCTTGGCGAGCTTGAGGTCGAGCTTGGCGAACTGCGAGTCGTCCTTGGGCGGCAACAGGATGATGTCCTCCGCCGGCAGACCGGACTTGAGCTGGCGGGTGCGCAACAGTTCGGCGTCGACCTCCGCACCGAACAGCACCGCGAGGTTGGTGATCCACAGCCACAACAGGAAGATGATCGCGTTGGCGAAGATGCCGTAGGTCTTCTGGTAGCTGGCACCGTGGCTGAGAGTGATGTAAACACCCAGCGCGATCGATGCCAGCAGCCAGACGACGAAGCCGATGAGCGCACCCCAGGTGAAGAGGTCCTTCTTGGTCTTCTGCACGTTGGGCGCTGCCCAGAAGAGCATGCCGATGATCAGCACGACGATGAAGATCACGAACGGCCATTTGGCCCAGTCCCACACGGTGACCGCGGTCTGGCCGAGCCCGACGGCGTCGCCCACCTGCTGGGCGACCGAGCCCGTCGTGACGATGGCGAAGATCACCACGAGGATCAACACCACCTCGATGGCGGTGACCAGCAGCAGGGACGCCTTGAGCCTGATCGTCGAGCGGCCCTCGCGGACGTCATACATCTTGTTGGCGGCCTTGCTGAACGCCTGCACGTAACCCGATGCGGAGTTCAGGGCGAGCAGCACGCCGGCGACGAACGCGATCGCGCCGCCGCCCTGGGTCGTGATGTGCTCGATGAAGGTCTTGATCGTGCCGAGCGACTTGTCGTGCGGCGACTTGCCGACGATGGCGGCCAGCTTGTCGACGACGTTGTTGGCCGTCTCCTTCCCGTTGCCGAAGAGATTCAGCAGCGACAGGACCGCGATGATCCCGGGGAACAGCGACTGCATCGACCGGTAGGTCAGCGCCGCGGCCAGATCGGTGCATCCGTCCATGCCGAACTTGCTGACCGCGCGTTTCAGCGCGATCTTCCAGTCCGCCTTCGCGGTGACGTCCGGTATGTCCTTCGGACGCTCGATTTCTTCGTCTTCCAACAGCAGCAGTGACATCCGTGGAGTCCTTCGGTCGGGGCCAGAGACGTGCATCGACGAATATGCATCGACAGACAGCGTCGACAACTGCATCGACTTGGCAACCTAGCGGCTGCAACCCTCGATTTCATTTCTGCCGGTCGTCCCTGCTATGTTTTTCCACGCACCGAGGCGCTCATGCCCGGTGACACCGGGCGCCATTAGCTCAATTGGCAGAGCAGCTGACTCTTAATCAGCGGGTTCGGGGTTCGAGTCCCTGATGGCGCACCAGCACACTCCGGATCGCATTGCGGTCCGGAGTGTTTCGTTGTCCGCCGACCCGACACCCTGTTACCCCGCTCACATGCTGGACAGGGCCGCGTAGCAGACTGTCCGGCGTGCGTGCACTTGCGAAGACAGGAGCCCGACCGGGCTTGGAGTTGATCGACGCACCGGAGCCGACCGCCGGGCCCGGCGAGGTCAAGATCAAGGTATGGCGGGCGGGCCTGTGCGGCACCGACCTGCACCTGGAAGGCTGGGACGACTGGGCCGCGGCCACCGTCGAGCCACCGTTGATCATCGGACACGAGTTCTTCGGTGAGGTCGTCGACGTCGGCCCCGGGGTCACCAGCGTGGAGGTCGGCCAGCGGGTCTCCGGGGAGGGGCACGTCGTGTGCAACGAGTGCCGCAACTGCCGGGCCGGCCGCCGCCAGCTGTGCATCCGCACCAGCTCGGTGGGTGTCAACCGCAACGGCGCCTTCGCCGACTACGTCGTCATACCGGCCTCCAACGTGTGGGTGCAGCCGGCCGACCTGGATCCCGACGTCGGTGCGATCTTCGACCCGTTCGGCAACGCCACCCACACCGCGCTGTCCTTCCCGATCGCCGGCGAGGACGTGCTCGTGACCGGAGCCGGGCCGATAGGCGTCATGGGCGCAGCCATCGCCAAGCACGTCGGTGCCCGGTATGTCGTGGTGACCGATGTCAGCGATTACCGGCTCGAGCTGGCCAAGGCGGCCGGCGCCGACCGGGTGGTCAACGTCGCCCGCGAACGCATCGCCGACGCGCAGGCCGACCTGGGCATGCGCGAAGGTTTCGACATTGCCCTGGAGATGTCGGGAAACCCTTCCGCGGTCAGCGAACTCATCGACAACATGAACCACGGTGGCCGCATCGCGATGCTCGGCCTGCCCGGTGACCCGTTCGCCATCGACTGGGGCAGGGTGATCACTCACATGCTGACCATCAAGGGCATCTACGGCCGCGAGATGTACGACACCTGGTACGCCATGAGTGCGATGCTGCAGTCCTCGCCGGCGCTGGCCGACGCCGTGCACTCGGTCATCACCCACCGCTTCCCCGCCGAGCAGTGGCAGGACGCGTTCAACGCCGCCCGGTCGGGCGAGTGCGGCAAAGTCGTCATGGATTGGAGCTAGGAGATGTACGCCAACAAGGACGCGCTCGTCGCGACGCTGCAGGAGATCGACGACGCCGGACTGACCAAGCACGAGCGCGAGTTGTCCACGCCGCAGTCGGCGAAGGTGCAGACCGCCGGCACCGACGCACTGAACTTCTGCGCCAACAACTACCTCGGCCTCGCCGACCACCCCGACGTCGTGGCCGCGGCCCGGGATGCCCTGCAGCAGTGGGGTTTCGGTATGGCGAGCGTGCGCTTCATCTGCGGCACGCAGACCCAGCACCGGGACCTCGAGCGACAGATCGCCCACTTCGTCGGCACCGACGACGCGATCCTCTACTCGTCCTGCTTCGACGCCAACGGCGGCATCTTCGAGGTGCTCTTCGGGGCAGAGGACGCGATCATCTCGGACGAACTGAACCATGCGTCGCTGATCGACGGCATACGACTGTCCAAGGCCAAGCGCTTCCGTTACCACAACGCCGACATGACCGATCTGCGCGCGCAGCTGGAGGCAGCGCAGGCCGCGGGCGCGCGCCATACGGTGATCGTCACCGACGGCGTCTTCTCGATGGACGGTTACTACGCGCCGTTGGCCGAGATCTGTGATCTGGCCGAGGAGTTCGGCGCGCTGGTGATGGTGGACGACTCGCACGCCGTCGGCTTCGTCGGCGAGGACGGCCGCGGGACACCCGAGCACTGCGGCGTCATCGACCGGGTCGACATCGTGACCGGCACGCTCGGCAAAGCGCTCGGCGGCGCCTCCGGCGGCTACGTCGCGGCGCACCAGGAGATCGTCGACCTGCTGCGGCAGCGGTCACGGCCCTATCTGTTCTCCAACGCGGTCGCCCCGTCGGTTGTCGCCGGCTCGATGAAAGCCCTTGAGATCGCTGGCAACTCGCGCGAGCAGCGCGAGAAGCTGAACGCCAATACGGTGCTCTTCCGGACCATGATGACGGAGGCCGGCTTCGAGGTGTTGCCCGGCAGTCACCCGATCACCCCGATCATGTTCCCCGGCGAGGACGGTGCCCGGCAGGCGGCGCAGATCGCCGATGCCATGCTCCGCCGCGGCGTCTACGTGATCGCGTTCTCCTACCCGGTGGTGCCGCAGGGCAGGGCGCGCATCCGTGTGCAGCTGTCCGCGGCGCACAGCGAGGACGACGTGCGGGCCTGCGTGCGAGCGTTCGAGGAAGCCCGCGCGGAAGTTAGCCCGCACGCTGGTCGAGCGTCGTCCTGAGTAGCCCGCGAGGGACGAGCGGGCGTATCGACGGGTAGCGGAGGAGCGAAGCGGGGGAGCGTATCGAGACCTGTGCGCCGGTCAGAGGTAGAGCCCGGTCGAGCCGGTCTCGACCCGCTGCGCCGCGACGGCGTGCAGATCACGCTCCCGCAGCAGCAGGTAGGTGCGGCTCTGCAGCTCGACCTCGGCCCGGTCCTCGGGGTCGAACAGCACCCGGTCGCCGATCTTGACCTGGCGCACGTGCTGGCCGACCGCGACGACCTCGGCCCAGGCGAGCCGCTTCCCCACCGAGGCGGTCGCAGGTATGACGATGCCGCCGCCGGACTTGCGTTCGCCGCCGTCACCGTCGGCGGACACCAGCACCCGGTCGTGCAGCATCTTGATGGGCAGATTGCCCGCTGCGGGCTCAGCCACGTGCGCGGCGCAGGATGCCCAGGGTGAGCAGCACCACGGCGACGCCGCCCAGCGCCATACCGAGCTTGTGGGTGTCCAGCTGACCGTCCGGAGTGTGGGTGAAGCCGCCGACCTTGAGCTTGACGTCCTCGACCTGGCGCTTGGCGAGCTCCTTGGGCTGTGCGCGGAACGCCAACTCGTCGATGGTGCCGGCCAGCCGCTCGCGCGTCGCCGCGAGGTCCGCCTCGATGTCCTTGGCGGAACGCGTGGCGGGTTTCGCGGGGGCCTTGTCAGCCATGGTGTCTCCTCGGCTCGAAGTTCGTTCGGCACGGTCGCGCCGCGTGTGTCGGGCTCGCCTGAGACGATAACGGATGACGAACGACATTCGCACCGGCCCACACGTGGGCGGAAGCTTCCAGGAGGTCATAGGGATGGCTCGACTCGAGATCGGCGACCAGGCGCCGGAGTTCACACTCACCTCGGACAGCGGGAAGGAGGTCTCGCTCAGCGACTTCCGTGGCACACACCTGGTGATCTTCTGCTACCCGGCCGCGATGACGCCCGGCTGCACCAAGGAGGCGTGTGACTTCCGTGACTCCCTGTCCACCCTGCAGGGTGCCGGTTACGACGTGATCGGCATCTCCCCCGACCAGCCCGAGAAGCTCGCGAAGTTCGTCGAGAAGGAATCACTCACCTACCCGCTGCTCGCCGACCCGGACAAAGCGGTCCTGGAGGCCTATGGGGCGTATGGCGAGAAGAAGCTCTACGGCAAGACCGTCGTGGGTGTGATCCGGTCCACGATCGTGGTCGACCCGGAGGGCACGGTCGAGCTGGCCCGGTACAACGTCAAGGCCACCGGGCACGTCGCGTCGCTGTCCAAGGCGCTGAAGCTCGGATGAGCGGGCGTGGCGAGCGATCGATGGGCACAGGCCGGATGCAGCACCCGAGGCAGGAGGCAGCTGCATGAGCAATCTGTCCCGTTGGGAGCAGGGGCACCACGGTTACGGCGCACGGTTCGCACAACTGCTCAAGGACGGTGTCGACATCACCGGTGAGGCACGGCTGGCGGACGTCCTGCTGCCCCGGTCCGGCACGGTGCTGGACGCCGGCTGTGGGATGGGCCGGATCGCCGCCGCCCTCGAGGCGGCCGGACACGACGCCTATGGGGTCGACCTCGATGCCGAACTGCTCGCCCAGGCCGGCCGGACCTACCCGGCGCTGCCCGTGGCGCAGGTGCGACTGGAGGACGTCAGTCCCGATTCCCTTGCCGCCCAGGAGTTTCCCTCGTCATACGACCTCATCGTGTGTGTCGGCAACGTGCTGACGTTCCTCGCCGAGGACTCCGAACGCGCCGTCCTGGCGGCATTGCGCACCGTCGTGACACCCGAAGGTCGCCTGCTCGTGGGCTTCCACCAGGACGGTGGTTCCGGTCGCCGCAGCTACCCTGCCGAGGAGTTCATCGCCGACGCGGAGGCCGGTGGCTGGCGGCTCGAGTCGCGCTACGCGACCTACGACCTGCGACCCGAGCCGGGTGACGACGAATTCTTCGTCGGGATACTGCGCGCGGCATGACGGGGCCGACACCCTAGACTCGTGCGCCGAGCGGCCGTAGCCCAACTGGCAGGAGGCACGGGTTTTAGGTACCCGACAGTGTGAGTTCGAATCTCATCGGCCGCACGTCGCGCGGAGCTCGTCGAGCATCTGCGGCATCGCACCCATGCCGATCGAGAGATGCCCTTCTCCTTCGAGCAGGTGCGCCGTGGCGTCCGGCACATTCGCGGCCAGCCACTGGCCGTGCGCGAACGGCACCATCAGGTCGGCACTCCCCTGCCAGACGAACGTCGGCACGCAGATCGATCCGAGGTCGAAGCCCCACGGGACGGTGAACGCCAGGTCGTCGTCCGCCCAGCCGTCGACGCCGTTCTTCAGCGCCTCGCGGAAGTTGGCGGCCATCTCCTCGCCGGCCTCGTCGGTGATCTGCTGCCGATCCACCTCCGGCAGCAACGTACTCAGTTCGCTGAGGATTGCCGCCGGGGTGGCGTTCTTCAACTCCTCGCGCATACCGTCCAGCAGCGGCCGCAGCTCGGGCTCGCCGTCGAGGGCCGCTCCGAACTCCTCGATGTTGCCCTCGCCCATACCGGCGAGGAAGTCCAGCCCCGCGGCGTCGTACGGCGCCACACCCGCGATGGACAGCACGCCGGTGATGCGCTCGGGCAGCAGGGCGCCGGTTGCGAGGGCGTGCGGGCCACCACCGGACCAGCCGGCCGTCATCGCCTTCTCGGCACCCAGATGGTCCAGGATCGCTGCCACGTCGCCCGCGATGTCGGCGACGGTGCGTCCTGGGCGTCGCGACGAATCGCCATACCCAGCGCGGGAATACGTCACCAGCCGGAGCCCGCGCTCGGCAGCCTGCTCCACCATCTTCCGCCGTGGCAGCACCGAGCCCGGAGTGCCGTGATGAAAGATGAGGACGGGGCCGTCATCGGGCCCGCTGACCTGTATGTCGAGGGAGCGGCCGTCGGGAAGTGAGATGGAGGTCATGGGACCAGCGTGCCATGCAGCAGCCGGCGCCGTACCGCGACCGCTGCACGTAGAGTGCGCCCCCATGAGCACACCGATCGACCGCCCGCGCGACGTCTCCCCCATCCTCGAGGCGGTCGTCCTACCGGTGCGGGCAGGCCAGGAGGAAGAGTTCGAGCGGGCCTTCGCCGCCGCGGTGCCGATCATCAGCAGGCAGAAGGGATTTCGCGACCTTCGACTGACGCGCTGCGTCGAGCGACCGAACGAATACCTGCTCCAGGTGCAGTGGGGGCAGCTCACCGATCACACCGTCGGGTTCCGGGAGTCGGACGACTACCAGCTGTGGCGCGCGTCGCTGCACCACTTCTACGACCCGGTGCCGGCCGTCGACCACTTCGTCGACGTGTTGCGCGGCTGACCGAGACCTACGGATCGCACCGAGTGGTCAACGGATGCCGCCGGACGGTCATCCCGCGACATCCGTCGACCTCTCGGTGACTTCAGCGCACGGTCACCGAGATCGAGTGGTACCCGGTGGACCCGTCCGGTGCCGGCGGGGCGAAGGCAGCGATCTGCACCTTGCCGTCACCGTCCACCGCCCGCACGGTAAGAGTGTGGTGACCGGAGGTCGCCTGCCACGAAAAGACCCACTGGCGCCATACATCCGCGTTGGCGGCGGCGCCGAGCCGGGCGTCCTGCCACGCGCCGTCATCGACTTTCACCTGCACCTTCGAGATACCCACGTGCTGGTGCCAGGCGACGCCCGCGACCGCGACGGTGCCGGCGTCGAGTTTGGCGCCGCCGTGGGGTACGTCGATCCGCGAGGACGTCTTCACCGGTCCCCGCGGCGACCAACCACGGGGAGTCCAGTAGCCCTGGTCCTGCTGATAGGTCGTGACCTTCAGCTCGGTGAGCCACTTGGTCGCGGAGACGTAGCCGTAGAGACCGGGCACCACGAGCCGCACCGGGAAACCGTGCTCGGCCGGCAGGGCCTGCCCGTTCATCGCCACCGCGATGAGGGCGTTGCGGTCATCGGTCATCGCCTCGATCGGCGTACCGGCGGTGAATCCGTCCACGCTGCGCGACAGGACCATGTCCGCACCGTCGCGCACGCCCGCCTCGGCGAGCAGTTCGCGCACCGGCCAACCGGTCCACACGGCGTTGCCGTTGAGGTGGCCACCGACCTCGTTGGAGACGCACATCAGGGTGACCATCGCCTGCTGCATCGGCTTGGACAACAAGGTCTGCCAGTCGATCTCGAGATCGTGGTCGACCATCCCGGTGACCCGCAGCCGCCACGAGTTCGGGTCCACCTGCGGCACCACCAACGCCGTGTCGATGCGGTAGAAGTCGCTGTTCGGCACGATGTATGGCGTCACGCCGGACACACCCACCGACGCACCCGGCGGCGGCGTCACCGGCTGGGGCACCCGGGGCACGACGAATGCATCGCGGGCTGCCTGCACGGCCCGGGCGCCGTTGCCCCATGCCCGACCGACCGACCCGAGCAGGACCGCGACAACGGCGGCTCCGGCACCGAGCAGCACCGGACGACGGCCTGCTCCGGACCTCGGCCGATCCCCCGGGCCCGCGGCGGCAGCACCGCCGGCGGCGGCCGCCGGCAGCAACACCCGCTCGCGCCACAGATGCAGCGTCGCCAGACCGGCCACGGCACCCACCAGCAACGGCACCAGATCGGCGGCGCCGGCGTGCGGGCGGGAGGTGACGGCCGCCGCAGCGACCCCGATCAGCACGATGAAGAGCACGAGCGCGGCGGTGAATCGACGCGGCAGCAGCCAGCCGATGAGGAGACTGAGCAGTACCAGCACGACGGCGATCCCGCCGAGGAGCACGTGCTTGTCGTTGGTGCCGAACGTGTCGATGGCCCAGGTCTTCAGCCACGGCGGCGTCCGGTCGATGAAGGCGCCGCCGACGGCGAGCACCGGTGACGGCGTGCCGTCACTCCAGCCCTGACGCAGCAACACCCCGGCCAGGAACTCGGCGCACCCGACGGTCACCAGACCGGCGATGAAGCCGCCCAGGGCCGAGAGCCGGCCGCGGCCGGACGACCCCGGCTGCGCCGGCTGCATCGTTTCGACGTATTCCTTGACCACGTGTCCATCGTCGCACCGGCCGCTGTGAAGCCCTAGCGCGTCAACAATTCGGTCAGGTCGGCCCGCAGCGCACGCAGCGCGTTGCCACGGTGCGAGATGGCGTTCTTCTCCGCATCGGTCAGTTCGGCAAGCGACCGCCCGTCGGGCAACTCGAAGATCGGATCGTAGCCGAATCCGTTGTCCCCGCGCTGGTCTCGCGTCAGCCGTCCGTGAACCTCGCCGAACCGCGAACGCTGCGTGCCGTCCGGGAGTGCGAGCACGACGCAGCAGACGAACTTCGCGGTCAGCCGCTCCACGGCGACGTCGGTGGTCTGCGCCAGGAGCAGGTCGATGTTGGCCTGGTCGGCACCGTGCGTGCCGGCCCAGAGCGCGGAGAACACACCCGGGCAGCCGCCGAGTATGTCGACGGCGAGACCCGAATCGTCAGCGATGGCGGGCAGTCCGGTCGCCTTTGCCACGGCCTGCGCCTTCAGCGAGGAGTTCTCCAGGAAGGTGACGCCGCTCTCGACGACTTCTCCGACGTCCGGGAACGACGCGACCGAGACGACCTCGACACCGATCAGCTCGGGCGTCTCGGCGACGAGTTGCCGCATCTCGCGCAGCTTGCCCTCGTTGCGGGTGGCCAGGACGAGCGTGCGGTCGCTCATCGCCGGCGCTCCCGGGCCGGGGCGGCCAGCGCCTGCTGCTGGAGGGACGTGAGGTCCCCGATGCCCTTTTCGGCCAGCGCGAGCAGCGTGTCGAGCTCGCCACGGTCGAAGGGCTTGCCCTCGGCGGTGCCCTGCACCTCCACGAAGCCGCCCTCGCCGGTCATCACGACGTTCATGTCGGTCTCGGCGGTCGAGTCCTCCGGGTAGTCCAGGTCGAGCACCGGGCGGCCCTTGACGATCCCGACGCTCACCGCGGCGATCGACCCGGTCAGCGGCTGCGCCTTCGGCGCCAGCAAACCGCGGTCGCGGGCATCGGCGATGGCGTCGGCCAGCGCGACATACGCGCCGGTGATCGAGGCGGTGCGCGTGCCGCCATCGGCCTGCAGCACATCGCAGTCGAGCACGATCGTGTTCTCGCCGAGCGCCTTGGTGTCGATGACGGCGCGCAGCGAGCGCCCGATCAGGCGGGAGATCTCGTGGGTGCGACCGCCCACCTTGCCCTTGCGCGACTCACGACTCGAGCGCGTGTTGGTCGAGCGCGGCAACATCTCGTACTCCGCGGTCACCCACCCGGTGCCCTGCCCGGCCAGCCAGCGCGGCACGCCCGCCGTGAACGACGCCGCGACCAGGACCCTCGTCTTGCCGAACTCCACCAGCACGCTGCCCTCGGCGTGGTCCAGCCAGTTGCGGGTGATCCGCACCTCGCGCAACTGGTCGGGGGCACGGCCGTCATGTCGGGTCACGTCGTCACTCATGCAAGCAAGGGTAGGAGGAGGACGGCGTGCGGCGGCGCGCGGATCTGCGCCGCCCCGAGGAAGCATCACTCCAGGGCGCGAACCGCCTTGCGCAGCAACGCGTTGAGCTGCACCATCTCGCGGTCGCTCAGCGCGCCGAGGATCTCCTGCTCGCGGCGCATGCCGGCGTGCACGTAACGGTCCCACGCCTCCCGGCCCGCCCGGGTCGGTCGGACCAGGACGCGGCGACGGTTCTTGCTGTCGGTCTCGCGGGTGATCAGTCCGGAGCGCTCCAGACGATCCAGCCGGCCGGTCATCGACGCCTTGGTGACACCGACCGCCTCGGCCAGCTGCGTCGGCGTCGCCTCGGTGGGATAGGGCTGCACCATCAGTTCGTGCAGTGTGCCGTAGTCCTCCATGGTCAAGTCGTGCCCTGCGAACGCCGCGGCGTCGCGCCGGGCCTTGAGGCGCAGCAGGAACTGCATCCGCGTCATGGCCGCCTCGACCTCACCGTCGAAGGACGGGTTGCCGTCCCACAACGCCGCCCATCGCGCGACATGCAGATCGACCGAGTCCTGCGCCCTGCTCATCCCCACAGATTAGTACGTCGGTTAATTGTTCGTTGACTGACTGTTTGGCATCAAACTATCGTCGACGATGTGAGGCTCCGATCCCGCGAAGCCGGCGCGCTCTCGCCCGACTTCCGGCTGCTTGCCGTCGGCCAGGGCATGTCCTGGCTGGGCAACGCGTTCCAGCCGATCGCACTGTCCGTCGGGATCCTGCTGCACGGCGGATCGGTCGGCGAGCTCGGCTACCTGATGGCCGTGCTGATGGTCAGCCGCACCGCATTCACCCGGGCCGGCGGCGTGTGGAGCGACCGGCTGTCGCCGCGCACCGTGATGCTCTGGTCGGATCTGGTGCGCGCCGTCACCGCCGCGCTGACCGGGGCGGTCTTCGCGACCGGACACGCCTCGTTCGCGATGCTGGCGCCGCTGACGATCGTCTCCGGCGGCGCGGGCGCGTTCTTCCAGCCCGCGATGCAGTCGCTCAAGCCCACTCTGGTGCGGGCCGATCAACGCCAACACGCCAACGCGCTGCTGAGCGTGCTGCAGGGCGTCAGCATGATCGCCGGGCCGGCACTGGCGGGGATCGTCGTCGGATTCGCCGGTGCCCCCACCGGTTTCGTCATCAACGCACTCACCTACCTCGCCTCCTGCGCGACCGTATGGCGGATCCGCAGCACCGTCGTCCGGACCGGCGTCCGGGTCAGTTTCCGCGCCGACCTGGCCGCCGGCTGGCGCACCATCCGCGAACGCGACTGGCTCTTCGCCGGCATCGCCGCCGCGGGGATCTACCACGTGGCCAACGGCGTGCTGCTGGTGCTGGTGCAGGTGGTGGCGCTGCGTGATCTCGGCGGACCGCACGCCTTCGGATTCATCACCGCAGCGGAAGGCGCCGGGGGCCTGATCGGCAGCGCCATCGCGCTGCGCGCGCGGCCACGCCATCCGTTGCGCATCGGCTGGCTGGCCTGCGCGCTGATGCCGCTGTGGGCGGCGGGCTATGTCTGGCCCGGCCGGCTCGACACCGTCATCGTGACCGGGCTCATCGGCTACGCGGGGCTGATGTTCTTCAGCGTCATGTGGGAGACCGCCATCCAGGACGAGGTGCCGCATCATCTGCTGGCCCGGGTCGCTTCCTGGGACAGCCTCGTGTCGTTCGTCGGCATGCCGCTGGGCAACGCCCTGGCCGGGCCGCTGACCGGCTGGTACGGCGTGAAGCCGGTGATCGGCGGGTGCGCGACGGTCCTGGCCTGCTGTGCCCTGGCACCGTTGCTGGGCCGCGGCAGCCGCAATCTGCGCCGGGCGATCCCGGCCCCCGATGACGGCGTCCCGGCTCCGGAGGCCGCCCGCCATACCTAAGCTGTGGGCATGGGACTCATGGACAAGATCAGGGGCGAACTCGTCGACATCATCGAGTGGATCGATGACTCGCACTCCGCACTCGCGTGGCGCTTCCCGCGCTACCACAACGAGATCAAGAACGGCGCCAAACTGATCGTCCGCGAGGGCCAGGAAGCGGTCTTCGTGCACACCGGCAAGCTGGCGGACCGCTTCGGGCCGGGCATGTACGAGTTGACCACCGAGAACCTCCCGATCATGGCGACGCTGCAGGGCTGGCAGCACGGCTTCAACAGCCCGTTCCGCAGCGAGGTCTACTTCATCAACACCCGTCCGGTGACCGATTTCCGTTGGGGCACGGCCAATCCCGTGACCGTGCGGGATCCGGACTTCAAGATGGTGCAACTGCGCGCCAACGGGCTGTGCGTGGTGCGGGTCGTGGACCCGGCGATCTTCCTGCGCCAGGTCATCGGCACCGACTCCCAGGTGCAGATCGACGAGATCGGCGAGCTGTTGCGCCGCGTCATCACCCTCGCCTTCTCCGACATGGTCATGGAGACCAAGCTGGGCGTGATCGACCTGCAGGGCAAGCAGGTCGAGCTGTCCGACAAACTGCGGCAGTTCGTCGCCGAACGCGTCGACGACGAATACGGCCTGGGCATCGACGCGATCACCATGAACATCTCACTGCCGGACGAGATCACCAATGCGATGACCCGCGGTGTCGCCAAGGGCGTTGAGGCGTCCGGCTGGGCCGGCAATGTCGGCGACATGCAGCGCTACCAGCAGGCGATGGCTGCCGAGGCCATGGTCACCGCCGCAGGCAACCCCGGCGGCGGCCCCATGGGCCAGCTGATGGCCGCCGGGATGGGTGCGGCGATGGGCGCCCAGATGGCCGGTCAGACGGCCGGCGCGCTGGGCGGGCAACCGGCCGGCACTCCCCCGCCGTTGCCCGGCGGAAAGACCTTCTACCTCGCCGTGAACGGCCAGCAACAGGGCCCGTTCACGCTCGATGAGTTGCGCTCCTCGGGTCACGTCACCCCGGAGTCGCTGGTGTGGACGGCCGGTATGCCGCAGTGGTCGGCTGCTTCCGCCGTGCCCGATCTCGCGCCACTCCTGGCGCCCACGCCGCCGCCCCTGCCGGACGCCGCTCCACCCGCTCCCCCGGCTCCACCGGCGGAGTGACGTCATACCGATGACGGACGACCAGCCGCAGCCTCCGCCGCTGCCGACGCCACCGCCGCTGCCGCAACCCGCGCGCCTGCCGGACCCCGGTGCGTTGCGCGACCCGGCACAGATACAACGCAGCGAGCAGACCCGCACCTACCCCTGCCCGCAGTGCGGGGCGAACCTGTTCTACGACCCCGGCCATCAACGACTGGCCTGCCGTGCCTGCGGGCACACCGAGCCGTTGACGGCGCCGCAGGGCACCGTCACCAAGCGTGACCTCGGCACGGCGATGCACGACCTGGCGCAGCGCATCGCGGCCGATGAGCACGACCGGCCCAGGTCACTCACCCGGGAGGTGGTCTGCCAGAACTGTGGTGGCAGAACGTCTTTCGAGGGCACGCTGACCGCGACGAAGTGCCCCTACTGCGCGACACCGATCCAGCGCAACGACCTGCAGCAGGCACCCGAGCGGCTGCCGATCGACGGAGTGCTCCCCTTCCAGGTCGACGAATCCGCCGCGCACCGCGCCGTCAACGAGTGGATCAACAGTCGGTGGTTCGCGCCGCGCGAGTTCAAGACCTACCGCGAGGTCGGGTCGTTCACCAGCATCTACCTGAGCTACTTCACGTATGACGCGCAGACCGTCACCGATTACACCGGTCAGCGCGGTGAGCACTACACCGTGGTGGTGGGCGAGGGCGAGAACCGCCATACCGAGACCCGCACGAACTGGTGGCCGGTATCGGGACGGGTGGCCAACGATTTCCGCGACGTGCTCGAACCGGCGAACACCGGCCTGGACCACAAGAAGGTCGTCGCACTCGAGCCGTGGCCGATCCCGTCGGCGCAGCCCTATTCGCCGCAGTACATCGCCGGCCACCTCAGCCGCACGTATGACGAGGACGCACAGCAGCGGTTCGAGGACGGCGCACGCGGCCAGATGGACGACGAGATCCGCTCGACCATCCGCCAGGACATCGGCGGCGACGAACAACGCGTCGGTCAGGTCAGCACGTCGTTCCGCACGCTCACCTTCGCCCAGCTCCTGCTGCCGGTGTGGCTACTGACCGTGACGTTCGAAGGCCGCCCGTTCCAGGTCTTCATCAACGGCGTGACCGGTGAGGTGCAGGGCCGGCGGCCGTGGAGCAAGGTCAAGATCACGTGCGCGGTGCTGCTGGCGATCATCGTCGTCGTGATCGTGGTGCTGGTGGTGAAGAAGACCAAGGGCGGCGGTTGACGGACGCCCTGGAATCACCGACGCCACGGGAATCACCGACGCCCGCCGGAGCGCCTGACGGGCCGGGAGTCGCTCAGATCTGGTATGACGCGAACGGCTCGGCGACCTCGACGTCCCCGGGCCAGACCCCGGCGGCCTGCTTGCGACATACCTCGGGGTCGTTCCAGGCCGGGATGTGGGTGAGCATCAGCCGCTGCACGCCACCGGCGGCGACGGCGGCCTCGGCCGCGCGACGGCCGGACAGATGGATGCCCTCGGCGTCGTCGCGGTCGTCGCAGAACGCGGCGTCGGTCAACGCCAGGTCCGCGCCGGTCAGCAATGGGCCGAGCGCCGGGGTGCTGTCGGTGTCACCGGTGTAGGCCAGCACCGTGCCGTCTGCCTCGACGCGCAGCCCGTAGGCCTCGACCGGGTGGTTGACCCGCACGGCGGTGACCGTGAACGGGCCCACGGTGAACGCCCCGCGGTCGGTGAGATCGCGGAAGTCGTACTCGGGCTCCAGCAGCGCGGGGTCGTTCGCCTCGTCGTCGGTGACACCGGCGGCGCGGGCCACGCGCAACCCGGTCCCCTTGGGCCCCCAGACGGGGACGGTGACCGACTGTGGCTGCGTGGGGTGATAGCGCAGCACCACGTGCAGCCCGGACAGGTCGGCGCAGTGGTCCGGGTGCAGGTGCGACAGCACGATCGCGTCGATCGACAGCGGGTCGATGAAACGCTGCAGGGTGCCGAGCGCGCCATTGCCCAGATCGAGCAGCAGGTTCCAGGTGCGACCGTCGCGCTCGGCCTGCACCAGGTAGCAGGAGGCGGGCGAATCCGGGCCGGCGTACGAGCCGGCGCAGCCCACGACGGTCAGCTTCATGAGACTTCCTCTACTTTCACACCGCGACGGAAGTTGCCGGTGAAAACGTGATCGAACTCTGGACCGAGCCCGAGGAATCGCCTTGCCAACCGGCGGAACTCGTCCGGATCGCCGGTGGTGGTGAACGAGTGTCCGGGCGCACCGGCGGTGTCCGGCCGCAACAGGCCGGTGTCGGCGAGCACCCGGTAGAGATCCTTGGCGGTCTCCTCGGCCGAGGACACCAACGTCACCCCGTCGCCCATCACGTAGGAGATCACCCCGGTCAGCAGCGGGTAGTGGGTGCAGCCGAGCACCAGGGTGTCGACGTCGTCCTGCTTCAACGGCTCCAGGTAGGAGCGTGCGCACTCCAGCAGCTCCGGCCCGCCGGTGACGCCCGCCTCGACGAACTCCACGAACCGCGGGCACGGGACGCTCCTGACATAGAGGTCCGGTGCGGCCGCGAACGCGTCCGGGTAGGCGCGCGACTGATGCGTGCCCCGGGTCGAGATCACCCCGACCCTGCCGTGGGTGGTGGCGCGCACCGCGCGGCGCACGGCCGGGCGGATCACCTCGACGAGCGGCACGTCATACCGCTCCCGCGCGTCGTGCAGCACCGCGGCCGAGGCGGTGTTGCAGGCGATCACCAGGGCCTTGACGCCGTGGTCGACCAACCGGTCGAGGCAGTCGAGCGCGAGCGCCCGCACCTCGCCGATCGGACGCGGCCCGTAGGGCGCGTGCGCGGTGTCACCGAGGTAGGCGATGGATTCGTGTGGCAGCTGATCGAGCACGGCGCGGGCGACGGTCAGTCCGCCGTACCCGCTGTCGAAGATGCCGATCGGCGCCTCGGCGGCACAGGCCGCTGCGGGCACGGGTCCACCCGGCGATGACGGTCGGGTCGGCGGAGCAGGCACGAATTCCAGCCTAAGGTCTCGCACGAGTCGCTTCGACCGGATGCAGCGTCGGACGCGTCACACCGCGGGTGCGGCGTCCCCGTTGCCGGCGGCGTCATCCGCTTCGTCGTGAGGTTCGTGCCGCACGAACGGATTGTCCAGGACACCGATGTCGGCGATCTCCACCGAGACCCGCTGCCCCGGCTGCACCGGGCCGACCCCTTCGGGAGTCCCCGTGAGAATGACGTCGCCGGGCAGCAGGGTGAACGCCTTGGAGGCGTAGGAGACCAAAGACGCGACGTCGAAGATCATGTCGGCGGTCGTGCCGTCCTGCACGGCCACGCCGTCCAGCCGGGTGACCACCCGCTGCCGGGTCGGGTCGAGGTCGGTCTCGATCCACGGCCCGAGCGGGCAGAAGGTGTCGAAGCCCTTGGCCCGCGCCCATTGCTTGTCGGTCTGCTGCAGGTCACGGGCGGTGACGTCGTTGGCGCAGGTGTAGCCGAAGATCACCGACCGTGCCTCGTCCGGCTCGATGTCCTTGCACATCCGGCCGATGACGACCGCCAGCTCGCCCTCGTAGTCCACCCGCTGCGACTGCGGGGGCATCACCACGGGGTCGCCCGGGCCGACGACGGCGGTGTTGGGCACCAGGAACATCAGCGGCTGCTCGGGCACGTCGTGGCCGAGTTCGGCCGCGTGCTCGGCGTAGTTGCGGCCGATGCCGATCACCTTCGAGCGCGGGATGACCGGCGACAGCAGGCGCACCTCGTCGACGGTCGTGGTGACGCCGGTTAGCTGGATCTTGGTGTAGAGGGGGTCCCCGGAGATCTCGGCGATCTTCTCGCCGGCACCGTCGACCAGTCCGAAGGTCGGGTCCTCACCAGTGGTGTATCTCGCGATGCGCACCGGCCCAGCCTACGGGGGCGCCGGACGTCAGTCGCGCCGACGTCGCGTGCGGGCGAAGGCGCCACCGGCCACCGCCGCTGCGCCGACCGCCGCGACACCGGCACCGATCAGCACCGCGTCGTTGCTGGCGCCCGTCCCGCCGTCGGTGATGATCGGCGGACCGGTGGTTGTCGACGTGACCGTGCCGGTCGTCGCCGTGCCGGTCGTCGTGGACTGTGGTGGCGAAGTCGGGCTGGACGGCGACGTCGCAGGAGAGGTCGGAGTCGTCGGAGGCGCCGCGGGGATCGCGGCGATGACGGACGTGGCCATCGCGGCGTAGCCGGCGTCGTTGGCGTGGATGTTCTGCTGGGAGCACATCCAGGTCCACTCACAGATCCGCGCGACGTTGAGCGGCAGCTCGCCATACGGCTTGACCTCCACCAGGTCGGTGAAGTCGGTGCTGGAGAAGGTGGTCGCCACGTCGGCCCTCGGCGCTCCGACGGCCTTGCCCGCGGCGTCGATGATGCCGTTCAGCTGCTCCTGCAACGTCACCGACGCCTTGGCCAGGGTCTGCCCGTCGTTTCCGAGCAGCCATGCCGCGAGGAACGGGTTGTAGTAGTTGGCCACCACGATCCGGGCGTGCGGTGCGGCGGCACGCAGCTTGGCCATGATGTTCGGCAGATTCTTCGTGATGTCCTGCATGCCCTGCGTGACGCATTTCAGGTCGATGCCGGTCTGGGTCGCACAGGTCTGCACGTCGTTGGCGCCGATGTCGAGTGTCACCAGGCTGATGTGCGGGTGGGCCTTGAGGAAGGCGACGGCTGCGTCGACCTGATTGCCTTCGGGGTAGCGGCATCTGCCGCCGTTCAGCATGGTGATCGTGGTCTCACCGGAGCACGCGAGATTCTCCAGTTGCACGCCGGGCTCGGTCTGCTTCAGGTGTGCCAGCACCCCTCCGACATACCCGCCGGTCTTGTCGTCGCCCGCGCCGGGCTGATAACCGGCCGCCAGGGAGTCGCCGAGCGCGAGGTACCACGGCGGGGTGGTCGTCGCTGCGGCACGGACGGCGGTGGCGGGGCGTGCGGTGGCATCTGCTGCCGCGATCGGCAGCAAGGCGCCCGCGGCGGCCACCGCGACGGCTGCGGCGACGGAGAACTGGCGGCGCATGTGTGGCTCCTCGGACCCGGTGACTGAGCAGGCTCACTCTAGTCAGCCGAGCGGCCCGGGGCCGCCGACTTCGCCGAAGATAGGATCGGCCGAATGTCCACCTGCCTGTCGTATGCCGCCTGGGCGCCGCTCGCGGCGGCGCACGAACGCCGGGCGGACGAGTTGACCGCCGGTCATCGGCAACGTCGCCGAGGCGGTCGGGTGCACCCGGTCGAGGACTTCCTCTTCACCTATTACTCCCACCGTCCGAGCCGGTTGCGGCGCTGGCACCCCGGTGTCGGAGTCGGACTGCACGACGCACCGGACCATGCCGGCGCCGGCTTCTACCGCGAGGTCGACGGCGTCACCTCCCTGGACGCGTCCCTCTTTGTCGCCAAGCGCGGAGCGACGCTGCGGTTCGTGCGCTCGTTGCTGGCCGCCACCGCCGGCCGGCCGGCCACGCTCGGCTGCTTCGGGCTGCACGAGTGGGCGATGGTCTACCGGTCCGGCGACATACGGCACGAGGACTGGCCGCTGCGGCTGGGCAACGCGGGCACCGACGAGGTCGTCGAGCGCCATACGGTGCGGTGCTCGCACTACGACGCGTTCCGGTTCTTCACCGACGAGGCCCGGCCGCACAACACCCTGCAACCCACCCGCGAACAACAGCTCGCGCTGGAGCAGCCGGGTTGCCTGCACGTCGGCATGGATCTCTACAAGTGGGCGTACAAGCTGTCACCGGCCGTGCCGGGCGATCTGGTGCTCGACTGTTTCGAACTGGCTCGTGACATCCGGACCCTGGACATGCAGGCCTCGCCATACGACCTGTCCGAGCTGGGCTATCGGCCCGTGCCGATCGAGACACCGGAGGGCAAAGCCGAATATGTCCGTCGGCAAAGGGAATTCGCCGACCGCGGACAGCGCCTGCGGACCCGTCTGCACACGGTGTGCGAGCAGGTGGAGGACGCGGCGGCGCTCACCGGCGCGGGTCGACCCCCCGCTTGAGCAGCCCGTAGGTGAAGGAGTCGACCAGGGCGACCCAGCTGGCGTGCACGATGTTGGGGGCGACACCGAGGGTCTGCCAGCTGCCCTGCTCGTCGCTGGTCTCGATCAGCACCCGGGTGGTCGCGTCGGTGCCGTGCGAGGCGTCCAGGATGCGCACCCGGAAGTCGATCAGCTCGAACGCCGCCAGCTCGGGATAGGCATCGGCGAGCGCCTCGCGCAGCGCGTGGTCGAGGGCGTTGACCGGACCGTTGCCCTCACCGGTGGCCACGACGCGGCGACCGGCCGCGTGCAACTTGACGGTGGCCTCCGACAGGGACGGCCCGTTCGCGCTCGAGGAGTCCATGATCACGCGCCACGACTCGGTGTCGAAGTAGCGGAGCGGCTCGCCGGTGACCTCCTGGCGCAACAACAGCTCGAACGACGCGTCCGCGGCGTCGAAGGTCCATCCCTGTTGCTCCAGCTCCTTGACCCGCTTGACGGTGCGGGCGGCCAGGTCCGGGTCGTGCGTGAGGTCGTAGCCGAGCTCCTTGGCCTTGAGCTCGATGCTGGCGCGGCCGGCCATGTCCGAGACCAGCGTGCGCATGGAGTTGCCGACCAGCGCCGGGTCGGTGTGCTGGTAGAGGTCGGGGTCCACTTTGAGCGCGGAGGCGTGCAGGCCGGCCTTGTGTGCGAACGCGCTGGCGCCGACATACGGCTGGCGACCGTAGGGCACGACGTTGGTGACCTCGCTGATGGCGTGGCTGAGGTGTAGTGCGCGGCGCAGCCGGTCCGGTGCGACGACCTCACGGTCCAGCTTCAACTGCAGGTTGCTGACCACCGTCACCAGATCGGCGTTGCCGGTGCGTTCGCCATACCCGTTGATGGTGCCCTGCACGTGGTCGGCGCCGGCCGCGACGGCGGCCAGTGAGTTGGCCACGGCGCACCCGGTGTCGTTGTGACAGTGGATGCCCAGCCGGGCCTGGGTGCCGGCCAGCACCTCGCCCACGACGTCGGTCACCTGTGGCGGGAGCATGCCGCCGTTGGTGTCACACAGGGCGATGACCTGCGCACCGGCGGTTGCCGCGGTGCGGACGACCTCCAGGGCGTATGCCGGGTCCGTGCGGTAGCCGTCGAAGAAGTGCTCGGCGTCCAGGAAGACCGAACGCCCTTCCCGGGTCAGGAAACTGACGGTGTCCTCGATCATCGCGAGGTTCTCCTGCGGCGTGGTGCGCAATGCCTCCCGGACGTGCCGGGAGTGTGACTTGGCGACCAGGGTGATGACGTCGGTGTGCGCGTCCAGCAGGGCGCGGACTTGCGGGTCGTCCGCGGCGACCGTGTGGGCGCGGCGGGTCGAGCCGAACGCGGCCAAGGTGGCGTTCTGCAGCTGCAGCTCGGTGCGGGCCCGGGCGAAGAACTCGGTGTCCTTGGGGTTGGCGCCGGGCCACCCACCCTCGATGAAACCCACGCCCAGTTCGTCCAGGTAGGCGGCGATCGCGAGCTTGTCGGTCACCGACAGGTTCAGGCCCTCCTGCTGCGCGCCGTCGCGCAGGGTGGTGTCGTAGACGTGGAACTCGCTACGGGGCCCCCGCGAAGTATTCGGCGGAGCGAAGCGGGGGAGAAACTTCGCGGGGTGTTCGTTCATGCGGTGCGCCTTTCGAGGCGGTGCTGTGCAGCGGGTCGTCGGTGTTCCGGTGGCCACGCCGGGCCGGTCCTTCGCTCGCGCCGTCCGTGATGGGGCCGGACACGAAAAAACCTCCCGGGGTAACGGGAGGTTGCGCGTCGGACCGGGTCCGACGCGCTAGCTGATAATGACCGATGCGGGGGTAACCGCGGTCACTCGAAGTGCCACGTGCACAGCTTGCCACCGATCGTCCGAGGCATGACACCGGCGTCTCGTCATACGGGATGGCGTTGAGGGGGCGGCGGCGCGGCGTGCCGGGCGCGCGTACCGAACCCGACCCTGGGGAGACTTCGGTACAGGAGACCGGCCGGATCCGTGCCGAACCCGACCCTGGGGAGACTTCGGTACAGGAGACCGGCCGGATCCGTGCCGAACCCGACCCTGGGGAGACTTCGGTACAGGCCACGGCGGCATACCCGGACCCTTCCCGACCCTGGGGAGACTTCGGTACAGGAGACCGGCCGGATCCGTGCCGAACCCGACCCTGGGGAGACTTCGGTACAAGAAACGGGCCAGATCCGTACCGAACCCCACCCTGGGGAGACTTCGGTACGGCGCTGGGACCCGGCACAGCGCTGCGCCGCTCGACCGGCCGTCGAAAAGGCTGTCCTTACAGCGTTTCCAGCACTTGGGCCACGCCGTCGTCGGCGTTGCTCTGGCACACCTCGTCCGCGGCGGCGAGCACCTCCGGGTGCCCGTTGGCCATCGCGTATGACGTGCCGGCCCAGCGCAACATCGGCAGGTCGTTCGGCATGTCCCCGAACGCCCACACCTGTGTCGCGTCGATCCCGAGCTCGTCGCACCAGCGCTGCAGACCGCTGGCCTTGGTGACACCCGGGGCCGAGATCTCGGCCGGCCCGCCGTAGTGCGACTGGACGACGACGGCCCGGTCCCCCAGCACGTCGGCGACGGCCTCGACGAAGCGTTCGTCGTCCAGCGCCTCGCGCCGGGCGAGCAGCTTGCCGACGACCGCGTCGGGTGCAAGCTCTTCGAGCGGGGCACGCACCGTACCGTCCGGGAACCACTCGTTGCCCTCGCCGGGCGTCCACTCGACGTCCAGCCCGGGATAGTCGGGCTCGACCTGTACTCCTGTCGCCAGTTCCGCCAGGAAACCGACACCCGGGACGTGTTCGCGCAACAGCGCGGCGATCTGACGCACCTGTTCGTGCTCGATCGCATGGGCCTGGCGGACGGCCCGGCCCGGCACGTCATACACGAACGCGCCGTTGGCGCAGATCGCGACGCCGTGCTCTCCGACGACGGCTTCGAGCGCGTGCAGCCACCGAGGTGGCCGGGCCGTCACCACGACCGACGCAATGCCCAGCTCAGGCAGACGCGACCACGCCGCAGCAGTTCGAGGCGATACGGTCGCATCCGGGCGCAGCAGGGTGCCGTCGAGGTCGCTGGCGACCAGGCGGGGGCGCGTCACGGGGCAGTGCGAACGGCGTTGCGGCTCAGGCCAGTCGGGTGAGCCAGCCGTGAGTGTCCTCGACACGGCCGTACTGGATGTCCAGCAGGGTCGAGCGGATCTTGCCGGCGACCTCGTCGACGTGACCCTCGCGCCGGTGGTCGCAGGAGCCGCCGTCCCAGCGCAGGTCGCCGACGGGCGTCACGACCGCGGCGGTGCCGCAGGCGAACACCTCGGCGAGTTCGCCGGCGGCTGCGGCGTCCTTCCACTCCTGGATCGGGATGCGGCGCTCCTCCGGCGACAGGCCGAGGTCCTTGGCCAGCTCGAGGATCGAGCTGCGGGTGACGCCTTCGAGGATCGTGCCGGTGAGTTCCGGCGTGACGATGCGTCCGTCCTTGTAGACGAGGAAGAGGTTCATGCCGCCCAGCTCTTCGATGTAGGTGTGCGTCGAGGAGTCCAGGAAGACCGCCTGGTCACAGCCGGCGGCGATGCCTTCCAGCTGTCCGGCGAGCGAGGACGCATAGTTGCCGCCGCACTTGGCACCGCCGGTGCCGCCCTCGCCCGCGCGCGCGTAGTCGGTGGAGATCCACAGGTTGACCGGCTTGACGCCGTCGCCACCGAAGTAGGCGCCGGCGGGCGAGGCGATCACCGAATAGGTGACCTTCCGGGCGGGACGCACACCGAGGAACGCCTCGGACGCGAACATGAACGGTCGCAGGTAGAGCGAGGCCTCGCCGCCGTCGCCGGCCTCGGGCACCCACGCCTTGTCGACCGCGACGAGCTCCTTCAGTGACTGGACGAAGTCTTCCTCGGGCAGCACCGGGAGCGCCAACCGTGTTGCACTGCGGGCGAATCGAGCGGCGTTCGCCTCCGGGCGGAAGGTCCACACCGAGCCGTCGGCGTGCCGGTAGGCCTTCATGCCCTCGAAGATCTCCTGCGCGTAGTGCAGGACGGCCGCTGCCGGGTCCAACTGGAACGGGCCGTATGCCGCGACGCTCGCGTCGTGCCAACCGCTCTCGGCGTCCCACTCGATGCGGACCATGTGGTCGGTGAAGTAGTTGCCGAAGCCCGGGTCGGCCAGGACCTTGGCACGGTCTGCTTCGCTCGCGCGGTCGGTCCGCTCGGTGACCGTGAACTCCAGTCCCATGACTTCCTCCGGGTGACTTTCAGTTTGGTTGGACTTCCAAGCAATAGCGTAGGCCCACGCCACCGGCCGCGCAGCGGCGGGCGGTGACGTGGGCCACATGCCGACGAGGCAGCTTCCCGCTCGACCGATCCGTCGGCCCGTCCGGGCAGGTTTCCCGTGCACAATCGGCAACGGTCGCCGGAACATCACGCACGCCGGCGAGTTCGCCGTGCACAACCGGCAACGGTCGCCGAAAGTGGACGGGTCGGCGCACTTCCGGCGTGCACAACCGGCAACGGTCGCCGAAAGTGGACGGGTCGGCGCACTTCCGGCGTGCACAACCGGCAACGGTCGCCGAAAGTGGACAGGTCGGCCGAGGCGGGCCGCCTCCTACCGACTGGCGTCAGAGCCGCGCCGCGATGGCGTCGCCGACCTCACTGGTGGAGCGCTGTGCGGTGCCGCGCGCTGCCAGGTCCGCCGTGACGGCATCCTGCACCCGTTGCGCGGCCGCGTCGTGGCCGAGGTGGGCCAGCAGCAGACCGACGGACAGGATCGCCGCGGTCGGGTCGGCGATCCCCTTGCCCGCGATGTCCGGCGCAGAACCGTGCACCGGCTCGAACATGCTCGGGGCGGTGCGGTCCGGGTTGATGTTGCCGGACGCGGCGAGCCCGATGCCGCCGGTCACCGCGGCGGCGAGGTCGGTGATGATATCGCCGAAGAGGTTGTCGGTGACGATCACGTCGAACCGGCCGGGATCGGTCGTCAGGTAGATGGTGGCCGCGTCCACGTGCGCGTAATCGGTGGTCACGTCGGGGAACTCCGCACCGACCTCCTCGACGGTCCGGCGCCACAGGTGGCCGGCGTGGGTCAGCACGTTGTGCTTGTGGACCAGCGTGAGCTTCTTGCGGTCACGCGCCTGGGCGCGCGCGAAGGCGTCACGCACCGCACGCTCGGCACCGAACCGCGTGTTGACGCTGACCTCGGTCGCCAGTTCGTGCGGTGTGCCGACGCGCAGCGCACCGCCGTTGCCGGTGTAGGGGCCCTCGGTGCCTTCGCGCACCACGACGAAGTCGATGCCCTCGGGTGCCACCTTCTGCACGTCCAGCGGCGAGGACGTGCCCGGGAAGAGCTTGGCAGGTCGCAGATTGATGTAGTGGTCCAACTCGAAACGCAGTCGGAGCAACAGGTTCCGCTCCAGCACCCCACTCGGCACGGACGGGTCGCCGATGGCACCCAGCAGGATCGCGTCGTGGCCGCGCAACTCGGCCAGCACGCCGTCCGGCAGCGTCTCGCCGGTGGCGTGCCACCGCTGGGCGCCCAGGTCGTACTCGGTGCGATCGACCTTGGTCTCGGACACCGCGTCGAGCACCTTGAGCCCTTCGGCGACGACTTCCGGCCCGATGCCGTCGCCACCGATGACGGCGAGATTGATGGTCTGCGTGGGAGCTGGCGTCATACCGCCAGCGTAAGTGGACGTCTCGTTATTCGATATTCGAATCTTGTATGTCGGACACCACGCTCGGTCGCGGACACACCAGGGCCCCGGCTGGATCGCAGCCGGGGCCCTTTTCAGGAGAAACGCATCGAGCGCTGAACACGATGCGTGCGCGGATGGGTCGACCCCGACCGATCCACACGACTGTGGCGGTCGTCAGTCCCTCAGGTCCATGGACTCTTGCAGGGCGCGACGGGCTTCCAGCTGTTCTTCGGTCATGATGCGGTCCTTTACGAGAATGCGTGGTCCCGGTGTTCCCCCGTATGGAACCGGGCCAGGCGGAAATCAAAAGGTGGGCGAGTGGTCAGCGCAGCGCGGGTTCTCCGCGGCGAGACGCTGACCTAGAACTCGCCGCGGCAGCCGATGAGGATGAAGAGGCTCCGCGTCATACCGCCAAAGCTACGCTGCGCTGTCCGCCCACCGATACCCATATCTCAACATGTGGATGGCTGCGATCGACCCACGGACGGTCCGCGACGCCGACTAGGCTCGCGGGGGTGAGTGTCCGGTTGGTCGTGCTGCCCGAGATCTGTTTCGACGGTGCCCCGGTCACCAGCGTCGCGATCGGCCGCCTCCTCTGCGCCCTCAGCTGCGACCCGCGGGTGGGCGTCAGCAGCGCCCGGCTGATCGACGATCTGTGGCCGCGGCAGCGTCCGGAACACCCCCACAAGGCGCTGCAGGTCCTGGTCTCCCGGGCGCGGTCCACCCTCGGCCACGCAGCGATCGCCAACACGCGGGCCGGCTACCGGCTCTCCCTCGCCGAGGACGAGATTGACGCGACCGCGGTCCGGCTGCGGGCCACCGCGGCCCGCCGCGCCGCGCGGGACGGCGACCCGGCCACCGCACTGGAACACGCCGACGCAGGCCTGGCCCTGTGGCCCGGGGCCGCGACCGCCGGCGAGGACCTCGTCGCCACGGACGACCCGGTCCATCGCGTGCGGCAGGAGACACTGCCGTTGGTCGCCGTCCTGCACCGCGAGCGGGGTCTCGCGCTGGCGTCGCTCGGCCGCCACGGGGAGGCCCTGGACGAACTCGAGGCATGCGCTGACGAGGCGGCCGACGACGAGACCGTGCTCGCCGCGCTGTTGCGCGCGGCCGCGGCCAGTGGTGCGCGGGCCGCTGCGCTGGATCGCTACGAACGGCACCGCCGCCGGCTGCGCGACACGCTCGGCACCGATCCCGGGCCGGCCCTGCAGGCCGTGCACCGTGAACTGCTGGACAGCGACCGTCCGCAGCTGCGCACCGGTGTCGAGCACGAGCCCAATCCGCTGCTGGGCCGCGACCAGGATGTCGCCGCCGTGACGGCACTGACCACCACCTCGCGGGTGACCTCGGTGCTCGGGCCCGGCGGGCTGGGCAAGACGCGGCTGGCGCACGCGGTATGCCGCCGAGCGCTGCAGCGTTCGGTGCAGTTCGTCGGCCTGGCCGGTGTCACCGATCCCGCGGACGTCGCGGCCGAGGTGGCCTCGGCGCTCGGTGTCACGGGCGCCAGCACTCGGGCCGGACGCACCACCGAGGGACCCACCGACCTGACCACGGCCATCGCCCGCAGCCTGGCCGGCGGTTCGGCCCTGCTGGTCCTGGACAACTGCGAGCACGTGCTCGACGGCGCGGTCGAACTCGTCCGCGCCTTGGTGGCCCTGCTGCCCGACCTGCGGATCCTGACCACCACCCGGGCGCCGCTCGGCTTGTCCTCTGAGACGGTCTATCCGCTCGCGGAGCTGACCCCGGACACCGCCGTCCAGCTCTTCGGCCAGCGCGCGCGCTCGGTGCGCCCTGACATCGAGCTGCCCGATGCCGTCGTCCGGCGCCTGTGCGCCCGCCTCGACGGGCTGCCGTTGGCCTTGGAACTGGCGGCTGCCCGCACCAACGTGCTGTCGGTGGAACAGATCGAGCAACGCCTCGGTGACCGGTTCGCGCTGCTCAACCGCGGCGCCCGCGACGCCCCGGACCGCCACCGGACGCTGCAAGCGGTCATCGACTGGAGTTGGCAGTTGCTCGGCGCGCCCGAGCAGCAGGCACTCGCGACCCTCTCGACATTCGCCGACGGCTTCGACCTGGATGCCGCCTCGGCGGTGCTCGCCGCCATACCGAACGGCGGCGATGACCTCGGCGTCGATGACCTCGGCGCCGATGACCTGGGCCCCGACGGCGCGGATGCCGACCCGGTGACGATCGTCGAGCACCTCGTCGACCAGTCGCTGCTGCGACGGGCCGACCGTGACGGGCGGCCGCGGTTCCGGATGCTGGAGACGGTGCGGGAGTTCGGCACCGAGCAGCTGGCACGCACCGGACGCACCGACAGCGCCGCCCGAGCCGTCACCGCCTGGGCGGCGGAGGCCGGCCGGGTGCACGGACCGCTGCTGTTCGGCCGGGACCCGGATGCCGCGCTGCGTTCCCTGCTCGCCGAGGAGGACAACCTCACCGCTGCGCTGCGCACCGCCGTGGACGCCGAGGACGAGCCGGCGGTGGCCGCACTCTTCGGCGCGCTGGGTGCACTCTGGTCGGTCCAGTCACGCCACGAACTGGTCTTAGGACCGGCAGCGGAGGCGATCCGGGTGTTGAGCCACTACCGCCCGGGATCGGCGGACCTGGAGATCACCCGCCAGGCCCTGGTGCTGGGTGCGGTCAACCTCAACATCGTGGGCAGCCCGGGCGGCCTGCGCGCCCTCGTGCTGTTGCGGCGCCTGCCGCCGTCCACCGATCCCGGCATCGTCGAAGCCCTCGGCCGGCTGATGACGGACGCCGGCGGCCGCTCCCCCGTCGGCGGCAGCGTGCTGGACGCCGAACACGCCCTCGAACTCGCCGACTCGGCGGACCCCATGCTGCGCGTCACGGCGATGCTGCTCGCCTCGCACATCCTGGAGAACGACGGGCGTGGCGAGGAGGCACTGCAGCTCGCGCGGCGGGCACTGGGGGAACCTGCCATGACACAGAGCCTCTGGGGCAGCCTGGTCAACCAGTCGCGTGTTGCCGAACTCGCAGCGGCCGCAGGCGAATACGTCGAGGCGGAGGCCAGCGCCGAACGCCTCCTGCCGCTGCTGGAACGCTTCGGGGCCCAGGGCGATGTCAGCTCCATGCGCGGGATCCTCGCGATGCTGCGCCTGCACCGCGGCGATCTCGCCGGCGCCTCCGCGCAACTGCAGTCCGCCGGTCTGGAAGCCGCGGACGACTCCTTCGGCGAGGGCACCACCGGTCTCACCATCCGCGCCGAACTGGATCTGGCGAACGGCCAGGTCGACTCCGGACTGCGCCGCTACCGCGCCGCGGTGGAGCACGCCGAGAAGCGTTCGCACCTGGCGCCGTTCGTGGGCCAGGAGACCACGACACCGTGGGTCACCGTGGCCCGGGCCGGCAGTCTCATCCGGCACGCGGTGCACGACCGGCTCGACGACGTGCCGGACCTTGCGACGAAACTGATCACGTCCCTGCGCGAGATTCCCGAGAACGCACAGCCCGCGTCACTGGTGATCCGGGTGGACCTGCCGGTCTGCGGTTGCGCGGTGCTCGGGTTGAGCTATGCCCTGGCCGCTCGCGCGACCACCGCCGACGCGCGCGCTCACGCGGCACGGGGTGTCGCCCTGTCCGACGCTCTCGCGGTGTCGCGCACCTCTCCGGCCATGTCGCGCGAGCGGGCCACCGCGCTCGCCATACAGACCGATGCGCCGGCATACACCTCCGGTCGGGAGCTGTATGCCGGCGCCGGACGCGACGCGTTGCTCACGCGGATGCGCGAGTGGCTGGCCGGCCTGCCTCAGAGCTGACGGCGATACTCCCGGACCGCGAGCGGCACGAAGATCGCGACCACGGCAGCGCAGGCGAGCAACGCCCAGCCCACCTCACCGTCGACCGTGCCGTCGTTGGCCAGGGAACGCAACGCGGACACGATGTGCGACACCGGGTTGACCTGGACGAATCCCTGCAGCCAGCCCGGCAGCGTCGACGTCGGCACGTAGGCGTTGGACAGGAAGGTCAACGGGAAGAGCACCATCATCGAGATGCCCTGCAGCCCTTGCGCCGATTTCATGATGGTGCCGAGGAAGGTGAACACCCAGGACAGTGACCAGGCGGCGACGATCACCAACAGGCCGGCGGCCAGCACGCCGAGGACACCGCCACCGGGCCGGTAGCCCATCGCCAGCCCGACAAGGACGGTCAAGGTGGTGGCGATGGTGTAGCGGAGGGTGTCGGCGAGCGCCGGTCCGGCCAGCGGCGCGACCCGGGACATCGGCAGCGACTTGAAGCGGTCGAAGACGCCCTTCTCCATGTCCTCCCGCAACGTCACGCCGGTCGCCATACAGGTCGTCAGGGCGGTCTGCACCAGGATCCCCGGGATCAGCAGCGGCAGATACTTCGAGACGCCGCCTGCCACCGCGCCACCGAAGATGTAGCCGAACATCGGTGTGAACAGCAGAGGTTGGAGCGTCACGTCGAAGAACTGCTCGGGGTTGCGCCGCATCTTGCGCAGCGCGCGGCCGGCCATCAGCAGGATCTGCCGCAGCGTCTCCCCCGTGCTGACGTGTGCGTGCAGCTCCGGCAGCGAGGCCTCGTGGGCGGTCAGCATGGTCATCGGGTGGCCTCCATGCGGTCGAGCTGCGGGGCAGCCGTGTCGGTGCCGATCCCGGTGTCGTCCGGGCGGTCGTCGCCGGCGCTGCCGATGCCGCTGTCGTCGGTGGCCGGCGCACCGGTCAGGGCCAGGAACACCTCGTCCAGAGTGGGCTCCTCCACCGTGACCTTCTGCACGCTGATGCCGTCGTGCCGCAGGGCGACCAGTGCTTCGGCCGCGTCGTCGGCACGCTCCATCGGCACCGTGAGCCGCGCGGCCTCCGGCGTCCGGCTCGTCGGCCGGCCGAGCACCGTGGCGACCGCGCGACCGGCGCGGTCCATGTCGTCCGGGTCCGCCAGCCGCACCGCCAGGGTCGACCGGCCCACCGACGCCTTGAGCTCCCCCGAGGTGCCCTCCGCGACCTTGCGGCCCTTGTCGATCACGGCGATGCGGTCGGCGAGCTGATCGGCCTCATCGAGGTACTGCGTCGTCAGCAGGATCGTCGACCCCTGCCGCACCAGATCGCGAATGGTGTCCCACATCTGCCCGCGGGTGCGCGGGTCCAGTCCGGTGGTCGGTTCGTCCAGGAAGATCAACGGCGGGGAGGAGATGAGGCTGGCCGCCAGGTCGAGCCGCCGACGCATCCCACCGGAGAACTTCTCCAGCAGGCGGTCGCCGGCGTCGGTGAGCGCGAACCGGTCCAGCAGGTGCCCGGCAGTACGCCGCGCCATACCGCTGCGCTGTCCGTGGATGCGCGCGAAGAGAACGAGATTTTCTCTGGCAGTGAGCTTCTCGTCGACCGACGCATACTGGCCGGTGAGGCCGATGAGCTGGCGCACCTTGTGCGGCTCGTCGTGCACGTCGACGCCGAAGATGCGCGCCGAACCGGCATCGATCCGCAGCAGCGTCGCCAGCATGCTGAGGGTGGTGGTCTTACCGGCTCCGTTGGGACCGAGGACGCCATACACCTCGCCGGGCCGGACGTGCAGGTCGATGCCGTCGACGGCGCGCAGTGTGCCGAACCTCTTCACCAGCCCGGTCGCGTCCACGGCGAGAGTGGTCGTGGTTTCGTTCATGACGCCACCGTGGGCGGCGCCGGCTTCGCGCCGGTTTCAGCGCGGTTTCAGCGGCGTACGGCGCACGCCCGCCGTTCGAGACGCGGGCGACAGCGCACCTCCACCGGGCCGAACGACAAGCCGACCTGCGCGGCGACGACGAGCAATGCAACGGGCGGTGGTCGACGAACTGGTTCGTCGACCACCGCCCGTTGCCTTGCGAGGAGTCGAAGCAGAGACTCAGCGGGCCGCGCTGCCCTCGACGTAGTCGGTGTCGGTGTCGCTGTCCTTCAGCCAGCTCATCAGGCCACGCAGCTTCTTGCCGGTGGTCTCGATCGGGTGCTGGGCGGCCTTCTCCCGGAACGCCTTGAACTCCGGTGCGCCGGCGTCCTGGTCGTCGATGAACCGCTTGGCGAAGGACCCGTCCTGGATGTCGGCCAGCACGGCCTTCATGTTCTCCTTCACGTGCGGGTCGATGACGCGTGGGCCGGAGACGTAGTCACCGAACTCGGCGGTGTCGGAGATCGACCAACGCTGCTTGGCGATGCCGCCCTCGATCATCAGGTCGACGATCAGCTTGAGTTCGTGCAGGCACTCGAAGTAGGCGACTTCGGGCTGGTAGCCGGCCTCGGTGAGCACCTCGAAGCCGTACTGCACCAGTTGCGACGCGCCACCGCACAGGACCGACTGCTCGCCGAACAGGTCGGTTTCGGTCTCTTCGGTGAAGGTCGTCCTGATGCCACCGGCGCGCAGGCCGCCGATGCCCTTGGCGTAGGACTTCGCCAGGTCCCAGGCAGTGCCCGAGGCGTCCTGTTCCACCGCGACGACCACCGGGACGCCACGACCGTCGACGTATTCGCGGCGCACGATGTGCCCGGGACCCTTGGGTGCGACCATCAGCACGTCGGCGTCCGCCTGCGGCTTGATGTAGTCGTAGCGGATGTTGAAGCCGTGGCCGAAGACGAGTGCGGCGCCGGCGTTGAGGTTGGGCTCGATCTCCTCGGCATACAGGGTGCGCTGCACCTGATCGGGCGCGAGGATGACGACGACGTCCGCCTCCTTGACGGCGTCGGCGACGGGCAGCACACGCAGGCCTTCGTTCTCGGCCTTCTGCGTGGACTTGGAACCGTCGCGCAGGCCGATCCGGACGTCGACCCCGGAGTCACGCAGGTTGAGCGCGTGAGCGTGACCCTGGCTGCCGTAGCCGATGACGGCGACCTTCCGGCCCTGGATCACCGACAGATCGGCGTCGTCGTCGTAGTACATCTCGGCCACTGGAATCTCCTAATGTTGAATTCAATTGCTACAGAAAGTATTTCGAGGACTGTATGGCGCGTTGCTCGAGCTGGCGTCAAGCGCTGCGGCGGCCGCGGTCGGTGATGGACTTGCCGCCCCGGCCGACACCGACCAGTCCGGACTGGACGATCTCGCGCACGCCGTAGGGGTCGAGCACCTCGAGCAACGCATCCAGTTTGCCGGGGGTGCCGGTCGCCTCGATGACCACCGCGTCGAGACCGACGTCGACCACGTTGCAACGGAACATCTGGGTGATCTGCACGATCTCGGCACGCGTGGCCGCGTCGCAGCGGACCTTGATCAGCACGAGTTCACGCTGCACCGACCCGGTCTGCTCCAGTTCGACGACCTTGAGCACCTCGATGAGCTTGTTGAGCTGCTTGGTCACCTGCTCCAGGGCGGTCTCGTCGACGTCGACGACGATGGTCATCCGGGAGACCTCGTCGTTCTCGGTCGGTCCCACCGCGAGTGAGTCGATGTTGAAGCCGCGCCGGGAGATCAGCCCGGAGATGCGCGCGAGCACACCGGGCTTGTCCTCCACCAGCACCGACAAGGTATGACGCGCCATCAGCGGCTCCCCTCTGCGTCGTCGTCGCGGTCCCACACGGGCGTCATCGCCCGTGCCGTGGTGACCAGGTCGTTGCTGACGCCGGCCGGGACCATCGGCCACACCATTGCATCGCGCTCGACCACGAAGTCGATCACGACCGGAACATCGTTGATCTCCAACGCTTTTGCGATGGTTGCGTCGACGTCCTCGGTCTTGTCGCAGCGCAGTCCGACGCAACCGTAGGACTCGGCCAGTTTGACGAAATCGGGGATGCGCGATCCGACGGCGGTGTGCAGGTCGGTGTTGGAGTAGCGCTCGTTGTAGAACAGCGTCTGCCACTGCCGCACCATGCCGAGACTGGAGTTGTTGATGATCGCGACCTTGATCGGGATCTTGTTGATCATGCAGGTGGCCAGCTCCTGATTGGTCATCTGGAAGCAGCCGTCTCCGTCGATCGCCCAGACGACCCGGTCGGGTTCGCCGACCTTGGCACCCATCGCGGCCGGCACCGAGTAGCCCATGGTGCCCAGGCCGCCGGAGTTGAGCCACGCGTTCGGGCGTTCGTACTGCACGAACTGCGCGGCCCACATCTGGTGCTGGCCGACGCCTGCGGCATACACGGCGTCGGGCCCGGTGAGCGCGCCGATCCGCTCGATGACGTATTGCGGCGGGATCGCCGTCGCATTCTCGGCGGGGCTGTAGCCCAGGGGGTAGGTGTCCGCCCAGCCGCGGGTGCGCTGTTGCCAGGCGGTGAAGTCGCCGGCGCGACCGGACTCGTGGTCGGCACGCAGGGCGGTGATCAGGTCGGTGATGACGGCTTTGGCGTCGCCGACGATCGGGACGTCGGCGACGCGGTTCTTGGAGATCTCGGCCGGGTCGATGTCGGCGTGGATCACCTTGGCACCGGGGGCGAACGACGGCAGGTGTCCGGTCACCCGGTCGTCGAAGCGGGTGCCGATGGCGATCAGCAGATCGGCCTTCTGCAGTGCCGTCACGGCCGCGACCGATCCGTGCATGCCGGGCATGCCCAGGTGCAGCGGGTGGCTGTCGGGCACGACGCCTCGAGCCATCAGCGTGGTGACCAGCGGGATGCCTGCCAGGTCGACGAGCTCGCGCAGCTCGTCCGCGGCCTCGGCGCGGACGATGCCGCCGCCGAGGTAGAAGACCGGGCGCTTGGCGTCGCGGATGAGCTTGGCGGCGGCGCGGATCTGCTTGTGGTGCGGTCGCGTCACCGGGCGATAGCCGGGCAGACCGATGTCGGCGGGCCACTCGAAGACGGTCTTGCCGACGAGCGCGTCCTTGGTGATGTCGACCAGCACCGGACCGGGACGTCCGGTGGAGGCGATGTGGAACGCCTCCTTGACCGCACCGGCGATCTCGGCGGGGTCGGTCACCAGGTAGCTGTGTTTGGTGATCGGCATGGTGATGCCGCGGATGTCCGCCTCCTGGAAGGCGTCGGTCCCGATCGTCCTGGAGCTGACCTGGCCGGTGATCGCGACCATCGGCACCGAATCCATGTAGGCGTCGGCGATGGCAGTGACCAGGTTGGTTGCGCCGGGGCCGCTGGTCGCCATACAGACGCCGACGCGGCCGGTCGCCGAGGCATAGCCCTCGGCCGCGTGGCCGGCACCCTGCTCGTGACGGACCAGGATGTGGCGCACCTTGGTGGAGTCCAGCAGCGGGTCGTATGCCGGCAGGATCGCCCCGCCCGGCAACCCGAAGACGACCTCGACGCCGGCCGCCTCGAGCGCGAGCACGAGACTCTGCGCACCGGTCACATCCTGGGGCGCAGCCGGTTGCTTGACCGTCGGCGCAATGTCTGCCGGGGTGGGCGTATGCGTTGTCACCTTGTCGTCCTTAACTGTCGGAAAGCACCCTCGCGCATAAAAAAACCCTCATCCCGGAGTCCGGGCAGTGAGGGTCAGCGCGCGAGCCGAATGAATCAGCTTGCGCGCCTTGGAAGTACGAGAATTCGTGCCACCGCTCCAGTGTCGTGCGACCGCCACGGAGCGTCAATATTCTGAGATTGCAGTCTCAAAGTGCGGACAGTGACGTAGGACACGCTGAACTGAGCGAGCCGGGAGGACGCCGACGTCATGGTGTCGGGATCGCGGGAACGACGATTCCCGGCCGGCGAGCCCGCGAGCTCAGCCGGGAGGACGCTGACGTCATGGTGTCGTGACGCAGGTACGACGATGCCGGCTGGGCGAGCCCGCGAGCTCAGCCGGAGGAGGAGCACCTGGCCAAGGAGTCAGAGCACCGCTTGGAGGAATTTCTTGGTGCGCTCGTGCTGCGGGTCGGAGAACATCGCGTCGGGCGTGGCCTCCTCGATGATGTGGCCGGAGTCGAACATCATCACGCGATGTGACACGTCACGGGCGAACTGCATCTCGTGAGTCACCAGCAGCATGGTGATGTCCGTGGTGTTGGCAACGTCCCGCAGTACGCCCAGCACGTCCCCGACGAGTTCCGGGTCGAGCGCCGAGGTGACCTCGTCCAGCAGCAGGATCTCCGGCTCCATCGCGAGCGCACGCGCGATCGCGACCCGCTGCTGCTGACCGCCGGACAGGCGCGTCGGGTGCTCGTCGGCCTTGTCACCGAGGCCGACCTGCTCGAGCAGCCCCTTGGCCTTCGCCCGCGCCTCGTCCTTGGACTGACCGAGCACATGGATCGGCGCCTCGGTGATGTTCTCGATCACCGACATGTTCGGGAACAGGTTGAACTGCTGGAAGACCATGCCGATCCGCTTGCGGATGGCGGAGACTTCCTTGGGCTTCATCGCGACGCGCTTGCCGGCGTCGTTCTTCCGGTGCGTGAGTGGGTCGCCGTCGACGTAGATGTAGCCGCCGGACAACTCCTCCAGTGTCATCAGCAGGCGCAGGATCGTGGTCTTGCCCGATCCGCTCGGGCCGATGAGGGTCACCCGTTCGCCCTTGGCGACCTGGAAGTTGAGTTCGTTGAGCACGACGTTCTTGCCGAACCGCTTCTCGACGTCGTCGAACGCCACCCTCGGGGTGCCCGCACCGCTGCCGGCGGGACGGGCCTGCGGACGGCGGTCCGCCTCCTTGGACAGGTCCGGTGCGCCCGGACCGTCGGTCATCTCAGTAGGCAAGCTTCTTCTCCAATCGGCGCATGAGTATGGCGGTCGGGTAGCTCGCCACCAGGAAGATCAGACCGGCGATGGTGAACGCCTCCAGATAGCTGAAGTGCGCCCCGCCGACCCGTTTGGCCTCGGACACCATCTCCGGCACGCTGATCGCGAGCAGGTACGGGGTGTCCTTGAACATCGCGATCGCCCAGTTGCCCAACGACGGCAAGGTGGCGCGCAGCGCCTGTGGGATCACCACCGCGCGCCAGGTGCGGCGCTGTGGCAGGGACAGCGCGGTCGCCGCCTCCCACTGCCCCTTGGGCAGGGACTCGATGCCCGCCCGGTAGGACTCGGCCATGTAGGTCGAGTAGTGCACCGAGAAGACCGCGATCCCGATCATGATCAGTCGGTGTCGGAGTTGATCCGGTCCGCTGGTGTGGGCGAGCCAGCCCCACGGTGTCACGATCCCGTAGGTGACGATCAGCAACTGCAGCGGCAGCGGCGTCATACGTATGACGCCCAGCACCCAGCCGAGCAACGCGCTCACGGGTCGCGGCAACTCGCGCAGTGCCACCGCCCACACGAGCCCGAGGATGGCCGACAGGATCGACGCGGCCACGGTGACGACCAGCGTCACTTGCAGGAATGCCTTGAGTAGGTCGGGGAACGCTTCGTGCGCAATGCTCCAGTCCCACGTCACAGATGACTGCATCAGGCCACCGCCTCCGCCGTCGCGCGGGTGGTCTTGGTGCGGGATGGCCGGATGCCCAGTCTGCGCTGCGCGCGGGCTTCCAGTCCGCGCAGGGCTGCAGAGAAGGCGAGCGCCACGAAGTAGTAGATGACGAAGGCGATCCCGTAGACGGTCCACATGTCGGCGCCACCCTTGCGCAACTCGTCACTGACGTACGTCAGGTCGTAGAGCCCGATGAAGTAGGCGATCGCGGTGCCTTTGACCAGCATGACCATCAGGTTGTTCAGCCCCGGCAGCATCAGCGCCCATGCTTGCGGCCAGATCACCCGTCGCACCTTCAGGATCCAGGGCATCGACAAGGCCGTGGTCGTCTCCCATTGACCCGGCGGCACGGCGTTCATCGACCCGCGCACGACTTCGGAACCGTAGGCGCCGTAGTTGAGCCCGAGGGCGAAGATCCCGAAGAGCAGCAGATGGGAGCCCCAGCCGAAGATCTGCGGGGTGACGTAGGCGAAGAAGAACAGTTGCACGACCAGGGACGTGCCGCGGAAGAACTCCACGATGACCCGGGAGACGCCGCGCAGCACGGCAGATCGGGACAGGGAGGCCAGCCCCAGCAGCACCGCGACGATGAACGCCACGATGCCGCCGAAGACCGACAACTCCAACGTGATGCGCAGACCACTCAGCAGATCCGACCAGTTGTTCTGCAACGTGTCGACGACACCCGTGGGTGCGATCGACGAGAACTCAGACACGATCGACGGGCTCCGGCCGTCGGATCATCTACTTGGCATCCGGCAGCTTGCCGGAGCACAGGTAGGCGGTGTCGGTGGTCTTGCCCTTGGGCCGTTCGGCCTCGGTGAAGCCGTACTTGCCGACGATCTCGTTGAACCGCTTCGGGTCGTCGATGATCTTCTTGAGTTCCTTGTTGTAGGCCTTCAGCAGTTCCGTGTCGCCCTTGCGGAAGACTGCCGCGCCGGCACCGATCTGCAGCTTGCCATCGACCGTCGCCGTGAACGCCTTGGTGACCTCCACCTTGTCCTGGGCGTTCTGCGTCTTGACCAGTGTGCGCAACGAGATCGCGGTCAGCGCGAAGACGTCCGCCTGCCCGCTCTCGACCGCCTGCAACCCCTCCTCGGGAGATCCCACGGTTTGGGTCGCAATGCCCATCGTCTTGGCGTAGCCCTGCTCGATGGCGCCGTTCTCGGTCACCAGGTTGACCTTCTTGGCCTTGAGGTCCTGCATGGTGTGCAGATCCTTCGGGTTGCCCTTGGGCACCAAGAAGGCCGTCTCGTAGGTGATCTCCGGGTAGCTGAAAGCGGCCTTCTCGCACCGCTTCGGCAGGATCGACATACCCGCGCTGACCTCGTCGTACTGACCGGAGTTCAGACCCGGGATGAGGGCGTCCCACTCGACCTTCTTGCCCTCGACCTTGTTGATCCCCAGCTCCTTGTAGACCGCGCGGTCCAACGCGATCGTCGCGCCGTCCAGCTTGCCGTCCTTGTTGATGAAGCTGTAGGGGTTCTCACCGTTGATGCCGACGACGACCTTGCCGGCCTTCTTCAGCGAGTCCACGGTGGCGCCCTTGTCGTCCTTCGAGCTCGAGCCGCAGCCGGCGAGGGCCAGCGCACCCGCGGTGAGTACAGCGGCAACGGCGGTTGCGCGTCGTGATCGCAGCGTCATGTTGTGGGCCTTTCGACACATGGGGAGCCACGCCGAGCGCACCTCCGGGTGAACGGGTTTTCGAGGCTATGTCGTGACCGCAGAACATTCCAACGACGCGAAAGCAGCCTGACCGGCTGCTGTTCGACAGCTCAATATCGTCCTTTCTGAGGCTCTGACCAGCGGGAACGACACATTGTCGACAAGTAGACGATACTCGCTGCAGGCGGTCGTCCGCCCTCAATCTTCGTTATCACTTCGAGACGTTCGGGCCGGTTTTCGCCCTCATCTGTGTCGTGGATCACAGCCGGCACAGGGTTAAGGTGCGCCCATGCGTGTACGACCGATCACCGACGACGAACGGCCCGACTTCATCGCCATCTCCATGCGGGAGTATGCCGAGCAGATGCGCACCATGGGAGGCGGACCTGCCGAGGACCTCGATCGGCAGACCGAGCACTATTTCCCCGGCGGCAGACTCTCACCCGGGCACGCGGTGCTCATCGCCGAGGACGACGACGGTCATCGCCTCGGGCGGCTCTGGATGGCACCGCGCGGCGAGAGCACGGACGTCGCGTTCGTCTACGAGGTCCAGGTCGAGGAGCATGCACGCGGCAAGGGATACGGCCGGCAGCTGATGCGCGAGGCGCAGCAGTGGTCCCGGGACAACGGTTACCGCAGCCTCGCCCTGCACGTCTTCGGCGGCAACGATGTCGCCATCACGCTCTACGAGTCCATGGGATTCGAGACCACCGACCGGCTGATGAAGCTGGACCTCTGAGACGTTGCCGGTCCGCGCCGGCCCGGTGAGCTGCCGTCAGTGCGTCGGCACCTCACGGACCGCGCCGCGGTCCGCGGAGGTGGCCATGGCGGCATACGCCTGCAGTGCCTTGGTGACCACGCGGTCACGGGAGACGGGTCGCCACGGCTGGTCGGACGCTTCCATCTCGGCGCGGCGGCGCTGCAGTTCGGCGTCGTCGACCTGCACCTCCAGGGTGCGGCTCACCACGTCGATCAGGATCGGGTCGCCGTCTTGGACCAGGCCGATGACGCCACCGGCCGCCGCCTCCGGGGACACGTGACCGATGGACAGACCGCTCGAGCCGCCGGAGAAGCGGCCGTCAGTGACCAGGGCGCATTTCTTGCCCATCCCGGTGCCCTTCATGAAGGCCGTCGGGTGCAGCATCTCCTGCATGCCGGGCCCGCCGGCCGGGCCCTCGTAACGCACGACCAGCACCTCTCCGGGCTGGATGATCTTGTTGAGGATGACCTCGACGGCCTCCTCCTGCGACTCCACGACGCGCGCCGGACCCTCGAAGTGCCACAGCTCCTCCTCGACGCCGGCGGTCTTGATGACCGCCCCGTCGACGGCGAGGTTGCCGCGCAGGATCGCCAGCCCGCCCTCGGCGGTGTAGGCGTGCTCCTTGTCGTGGATGCAGCCGTTCGCGGCGTCGGTGTCGAGGTCGGCCCAGCGGTTGTCCGTGGAGAACGGCTCGATGGTGCGCACGCCACCCGGGGCGGCGTGGAAGAGCTCGACGGCCTCCTCGGTCGCCTTGCCGGAGCGGATGTCCCAGTCGTCCAGCCACTGGTCGAAGGACGAGGTGTGCACCGTGGTCACGTCACGCTCGAGCAGCCCTGCGCGGCGCAACTCCCCCAGGATCGCCGGTATGCCGCCCGCCCGGTGCACGTCCTCCATGTGGAAGAACGAGTTGGGGGCAACCTTGGACAGGCACGGCACTCGCCGGCTGATCTCGTCGATGGTGGCCAGATCGAAGTCTTTGACCTCGCCCTCCTGCGCCGCGGCCAGGATGTGCAGCACGGTATTGGTCGAACCGCCCATCGCGACATCGAGCGACATCGCGTTGCGGAAGGCGGCCGAGGTGGCGATGTTGCGCGGCAGTGCCGAATGGTCGTCCTGCTCGTAGTAGCGCCGCGCCAGATCGACCACGACGCGCCCGGCCCGCTCGAAGAGCGCGCGACGCGCCGAGTGGGTGGCCAGCGTGGAACCGTTGCCGGGCAACGCCAGGCCGAGTGCCTCGGTCAGGCAGTTCATCGAGTTGGCCGTGAACATGCCCGAGCAACTGCCGCAGGTCGGGCAGGCGGAGTTCTCGACCGCGGCGAGTGCTTCGTCGTCGACATTGTCGTTTGCCGAGGCCGAGATGGAGGTGATCAGGTCCGAGGACGGGTGCACGACACCGTCCACCGAGACGGTCTTGCCGGCCTCCATCGGGCCACCGGAGACGAAGACGACCGGGATGTTGAGCCGCATCGCGGCGTTGAGCATGCCCGGGGTGATCTTGTCGCAGTTGGAGATGCACACCAGCGCGTCCGCGGTGTGCGCGTTGACCATGTATTCCACTGAGTCCGCGATGATCTCGCGGCTCGGCAGTGAGTAGAGCATGCCGCCGTGACCCATCGCGATGCCGTCGTCGACCGCGATGGTGTTGAACTCGCGCGGCACGCCGCCGGCGGCGCGTACGCCTTCGGCGACGATCTCGCCGACGTCCTTGAGGTGCACGTGACCCGGGACGAACTGGGTGTAGGAGTTGGCGATCGCGACGATCGGCTTGCCGAAGTCGCTGTCCGTCATACCGGTCGCGCGCCAGAGCGAGCGGGCGCCCGCGGCAGCACGACCGAAAGTGGTTGTCCGTGACCTCAGAGCTGGCATCGCCACAGTCTACGCCGCCGTCCACGGACTGGGACGGTGATCCCACTGCGTGGACGAGTGCTCGTGGTTACTCCGACGACCGGGCTGTGTGCACAGCCACCAGCCGGCCGGTGCCCGGTGCGAGCGCCTTCCACTTCGCGTCCACCTCCAGGACCGCGGCGGTGCAGGTCGGGTAGCCGGCCTCGAGCGTCGGCCCGGCCGAATCGGCGGTGGAGCCTTCGGTGAGTGTTGCCGCCAGCGCCGGCATACCGGGCGCATGCCCGACGACCGCAATGGACCGGGAGGGGCCGCCCTCCTCCGCGATGACCTCCACCAGCCGGTCGACGGAGGCGTTGTAGATGCGCTGGTCGTTGACGACGAGCGCACCCAGGCCACTGCTCGCGACGATGTCGGCCCACGTCTCCCGGGTGCGCACCGCGGTCGAGCACAGCACGAGGTCCACCCGCAGGCCCTGCTCCTTGAACCAGCGCCCCAGCGCCTCCGCGTCGGCGTGGCCACGATCGGTGAGCGGGCGGTCGTGGTCGGTTCGGGCGCTGTCGGGGTCGGCTGCCTTGGCGTGCCGGACGAGGATCAGCTGACGTGTCGCGGGGCTCATGCCACCGAGCATTACACCTCTATCCCGTCGTCACGACGTTGCGTAACGGCGAGCCCGTCGCGAAGCGGGCCAACTCTTCGCGCAGCAGTCGCAGGGCACGTGGTTCGAACGCGGTGGACGCGCCGCCCACGTGCGGAGTGATCAGCACACCCTCGGTGCGCCACAGCGGGTGCTCCGGTGGGAGCGGCTCCGGGTCGGTAACGTCCAAGGCAGCACGCACCCGACCCGATGCGCACGCGTCCACCAGCGCGTCGGTGTCGACGATGCCGCCACGAGCAACGTTGACCAGCAACGCATTCGGCGGCATACGGGACAGGAAGTCGGCGTCGACCAGGTGCCGGGTCCGGTCGGTCAGCGGCAGGATCAGGAAGACGATGTCGTGCTCCGGGAGCAGCTGCGGCAACTCGTCGATGCCGTGGACGTGTGTGACGAGCTCGTCACCGTCCCGAACCTTCGAGGCCACGGCGGTCACCGCGGTCTCCATGGCCATCAGCCGTTTCGCGATGGCGACGCCGATCGAGCCGTAACCGACGATCAGCGCCCGCCGGTCGGCGAGGGACGGCATACCCGCCAACCGCAGCCACTCACCGTCCTCTTGCGCGCGCACCGCCTGCGGTATGCCGCGCTGCGCGGCGATGGCAAGGCCCACCGCGAGCTCCGCCGTCGAGGTGTCGTGGATGCCGCGTCCGTTGGCCAGCGCGACGCCTGCCGGCAGATAGGGCACCGCGTGCTCGAAGCCGGCGGTCACCAGTTGCACCGCCCGCAGCTTCGGCAGCTCGGCCAGCCGAGCCAGCCGCTGCGGATTGCCCATGTACGGCGGCACCACCAGCTCGATGTCGTCCCGCGGCGGAGCATCCTTCATGTCCCACAGGGCGAACTGCACCCCGTCGACATCCGCGAGTTCGGTGATCCAGTGCTCCTCGGGCAACGACACGACAGTCATGTCCCTGAACCTAATCGATGTCCACTGACGCAGTTGACGCCGAGTGACGCACGTGCAAATGCGTCACTCGGCGTCAAATGCGTCGCTCGCCGGTCAGGTGAGCTTGGTGAGGATCAGCTCGCGCGCCTTGGCGGCGTCGGCCTGCCCCTTCAGCTCCTTCATGACCTGCCCGATCAGCGCGCCGGCAGCGTTGAGTTTGCCGTCCCGGACCTTGGCGGCGATGGGTTCGTTGGCGGCGATGACCTTGTCGACCGCAGCCTCCAGGGCGCTGTCGTCCTGGACCAGCTCCAGGCCGCGGGCGTCGGCCACGGCGGTCGGCGAGCCCTCACCGGCGATGACGCCCTCCAACACCTGCCGGGCCATCGAGTCGTTGAGCCGGCCGCCCTTGATCAGGCCGTCGAGCTCGGCGACATACGCGGGGGTGACGTTGAAGTCCTCGACCGACTTGCCCTCTGCGTTGGCGCGGCGGGCCAACTCGCCGGTCCACCACTTGCGCGCGCCGGCGGGTGTTGCGCCGGCGGCCACGGACTCGTCGATCAGGTCGATCGCGCCGGCGTTGATCACGTCACGCATCTCCAGATCGCTGTAGCCCCAGTCTCTTTGCAGCCGCTTACGGCGCTGGGCGGGCGGCTCGGGCAACGTGCCGCGCAGCTCCTCCACCAGCTGCGCCGACGGCGCGACGGGCACCAGGTCCGGCTCGGGGAAGTAGCGGTAGTCGTCGGCGTCGGACTTCGGACGGCCGGCGGTGGTCACGCCGGTGTCCTCGTGCCAGTGCCGGGTCTCCTGGGTGATCGAGCCACCGTCGTCGAGGATGGCCGCCTGCCGGCTGATCTCGTAGCGGACGGCCCGCTCGATGGAGCGCAATGAGTTGACGTTCTTGGTCTCGGTGCGGGTGCCGAGCTGCTCGACGCCCTTGCGGCGCAGCGACACGTTGGCGTCGCAGCGCACCGAGCCCTGCTCCATCTTCACGTCGCTGATGCCGAGCGCCTTGACCAGGTCGCGCAGCGTGGCGACATACGCCCGGGCGATCTCCGGTGCCCGATCCCCTGCGCCCTCAATGGGTTTGGTGACGATCTCGATGAGCGGGATGCCGGCCCGATTGAAGTCGACGAGCGAATATTCGGCGCCCTGGATGCGGCCCGTGGCACCACCGACGTGCAGCGACTTGCCGGTGTCCTCCTCCATGTGGGCGCGTTCGATCTCGACGCGGAAGGTCTCCGTTCCCTGGCCGGAGGCGGCCGGCACCTCGACGTCGAGGTAGCCGTCGAAGCAGATCGGCTCGTCGTACTGGCTGGTCTGGAAGTTCTTGGGCATGTCCGGATAGAAGTAATTCTTCCGGGCGAAGCGGCACCAGGATGCGATGTCGCAGTTGAGCGCGAGGCCGAGCCGGATGGCGGACTCGACGGCCTTGCCGTTGACGACCGGGAGCGCGCCGGGCAGGCCGAGGCAGACCGGGCAGACCTGTGAGTTGGGATCGGCACCGAAACCGGTCGCGCATCCGCAGAACATCTTGGTCGCGGTGTTGAGCTCGACGTGGACCTCGAAGCCCATCACTGGGTCGTATGTCGCCAGAGCCTCGTCGTAGTCGACGACTGCGTCGGTCATCAGCCCACCACCTTTGCTGTCAGGGCCGGCGCTTGCGCCAGGATCGGTGCTCCCCACTTGTCGTGCAGTGCCGCCTCGAGGACAGCGGCCGCACGGTAGAGCCGCTCATCCTTCGTGGCAGGCGCGAGAATCTGGAAACCACTGGGCAGACCGTCCTCGGCGGCAAGTCCGTTGGGGATCGAAATGCCAGGAACGCCAGCCAGATTGGCCGGGATCGTCGCGACGTCGTTGAGGTACATCGCCATCGGGTCGTCCAGCTTCTCGCCGAGCTTGAACGCCGTGGTCGGCGCGGTCGGGGTGACCAGCACGTCGACCTTCTCGTAGGCGGCGGCGAAGTCGCGCGCGATCAGCGTACGGACCTTCTGCGCCTGGCCGTAATAGGCGTCGTAGTAACCGGCCGAGAGGGCGTAGGTGCCCAGGATGACGCGGCGCTTGACCTCGTCGCCGAACCCGGCCTCGCGGGTCGCGGCCATGACCTGCTCCGCGCTCGGGCTGTCGACACCCTCCGGACCGACTCGCAGCCCGTAGCGCATCGCGTCGAAGCGGGCGAGGTTGGAACTCGCCTCGCTCGGCAGGATCAGGTAGTAGGCGGCCAGGCCCTTCTCGAAGCTCGGGCAGCTCACTTCGACGACCTCGGCTCCCCGGTCGACCAGCAGCTGCACCGACTCCTCGAAGAGCTGCTTGACGCCGGGCTGGAAGCCGTCGCCCGAGATCTCCTTGATGACACCGATCCGCATTCCGGACACGTCGCCGTGGCGGGCGGCCTCGACCACCGCGGGGACGGGTGCGTCGATGGACGTGGAGTCCATCACGTCGTGCCCGCCGATGACCTCGTGCAGCAGGGCGGCATCGAGCACCGAGCGGGTGCACGGGCCGGCCTGGTCCAGCGAACTCGCCAGTGCGATCAGGCCGTAGCGGGAGACGCCGCCATACGTCGGCTTGGTCCCGACCGTGCCGGTCACGGCCGCGGGCTGGCGGATCGAGCCGCCGGTGTCGGTGCCGATCGCCAGCGGCGCCTCGAACGCGGCCACGGCCGCGGAGGAGCCACCGCCGGAACCGCCGGGCGTGCGGTCCAGGTCCCACGGGTTGTGCGTGGGGCCGTATGCCGAGTGCTCGGTCGAGCTGCCCATCGCGAACTCGTCCATGTTGGTCTTGCCCAGGATCGGCATACCGGCGGCCCGCAGCTTGGCGACGACCGTGGCGTCATACGGCGGGATCCAGCCCTGCAGCATCTTGCTGCCGGCCGTGGTCTCCAGCCCCCGGGTCGCGAGCACGTCCTTGACCGCGATCGGGACACCGGCGAGCGGGGCGAGCTTCTCCCCCGCGGCGCGCGCGGCGTCCACCGACCGCGCCGTGGCGAGCGCGCCGTCGGCGTCTACCTGCAGGAAGGCGTGGATGTCCCCGTCGATCTCGGCGATCCGGTCCAGGTGTGCCTGGGTGACCTCCACCGAGGTGGTGTCTCCGGCGGCCAGTGCGTCGGCGATCTCGGCAGCCGTGAGCCGGGTGTAGTCGGTCATCTTCTCGGCTCTCATTCCTCGTCCAGGATGCGCGGCACGGCGAACCGCTCGGCCTGCGCGTGCGGGGCGGCGGCCAGTGCCTGCTCGGGCGTCAGGCTCGGTCGGACCTCATCGTCGCGGGTGACGTTCTCCAGCGGCAGCGGGTGGGACATCGGCGGAATGTCCTCGGTCGTGATCTCGCCGACGGTGGCCACGAACCCGACGATCTGGTCGAGTTGACCGGCCAACCGGTCGAGCTCGTCGTCGGTGAGCTGTATGCGGGCGAGCATGGCGACGTGGGCCACCTCGTCGCGGGAGAGGTCAGACATGGTGGCCAGTCTATTTCGCGCCACTCGGCGCATTTCGCCCGGCTCGGGCAGGTCGCCCGATACCTTCGGGGACCACACTGATCACCTGCAGTGATACAACTTGATAGCAAATCAAAGTTTCTTCCCGAAGTCGACCCAGGTCCTCTCACCCGAGGCACAGGAGGCTGTCATGCCAGGCATCACCATCTCGTCCGGATACGGCGCAGGCGGCGGGGTCGTCGCCCCGCGGGTCGCTGAGCGACTCGGCTTCCGGATGCTGGACCGGGCGATCAGCGCCCGGGTCGCTGCGGACCTAGACGTGTCGTTGCAGGAGGCGCAGGAGGGCGAGCGCAAACTGAGCTTCGCCGATCGGTTCTTCCGCAACCTGGCACCGCTGGCCGACACCATCAGCGGTGGTGCCGCGATCGCCGCGGCCGACGGCGCCGCGGCGGAGGAGTTCCGGAACGAAGCCGACTCCATCATGCGCGAGGCGCTGGCCGACGGCGCGGTGATCCTCGGCCGGGGCGGTGCGGCCGCCCTGCAGGACCGCACCGACGTGTTGCGGATCCGTCTCTACGGCAGCCCCGAGGAACGCATCAAGGCCGCGGAGAAGTTCGGCGAGGGCAAGGTCACCCCCGAGCAGGCGGAGCAGAACCTCGAGAAGGTCGACACCGCCCGCGCGAAGTACGTGCAGCACCTCTACTGCCGTGACATCGACGACCCGACGCTCTACCACCTGCAGCTCAACACACCGCTGCTCGAGCTCGACCAGTGCGTCTCGATGATCATCGACGCCTACCGCGCCTTCGCCGTGGACCCAGGCGCCGCCGGCGACGCGCCGACATACGGCCCCGACGCCGACTGAGACGTGGTCGAGGCCGCGTCGGCCGCACTCTGTTCTGCGCATCGTGCGGTTGCGGTGCGCTCGTTCGGCACGACCCGCCGCTCCGGTTCTCCTAACCTTGATGTATGGCGACCAACGCACACCCGATCACTGTGACGTGTACTGCTCCGACCGAGTTCATCGGCGACCGGATGATCGTCCGGCTGCCGGCGCAGGCCAGCGCCGAGTTGCCGTCGCGCGGCCAGATCGCCGCGACCGTCACGGTGAACGACGCGCCGTACCCGACGGTGATCGAACCCGACGGGCGCCGCGGCCACTGGATCCCGATCGCCGAGGGGCTGCGCAGTGAGCTCGACCTGGCGGCGGGCGACGCCGTACGCCTGAGCATCGAGCCGACCAAGACCTGGCCGGAACCCGATGTTCCCGAGGACTTCTCGGCCGCACTGGCCGACGCGACGGACCTGACCGAGACGTGGCAGGACATCACGCCGATGGCGCGGTGGGAATGGGTCCGCTGGATCAACGCGACGAAGAATCCGGTCACCCGGGACCGTCGCGTCGAAGTGGGCATCTCCAAGCTGCGCTCCGGCAAGCGGCGCCCGTGCTGCTTCGACCTGTCCTCGTGCACTGACCCCGAAGTCGCCAAGAGCGGGAAGCTCGTCGATCCGGAGCAGTGACCCGGTGCGCCGCAGCGCCCGCGCCGGGGCAGTCAGTGCGTGAGGGCCTGCAGGACGATACCGGTCGGCACACTGACCACCAGGACGATCACCACCGTGCGCATCGTCCACACCAGCCAGTTCGACGGCACGTGCGTCGTGGTTCGCAGCAGCAACACCAAGGTCACCACCAGCAGCAGGCATCCGAGATAGAGGAGCGGCCGCACGTCGGTCAAGGTCCCCGCGACCACGGCCGCGTTGCCGAGATTCCAGCAGCACAGCTGTGCCCAACGGATGCCGAGCGGCACGGTGCCTGCGGTCAGCACCGCCTGGCCGAGACCGAGCACGCCCTGCGCGACACCGGCGACTAGCACCAGGTAGGCGACCGCCCAGCTGCTGTGATAGCTCGCCGTCGGTGCTGCCGCCGCGGACACCAGCCCTGCGGCGATCACCAGCGCGAGACCGATGACGACGAACGGCGTGGCAGCCCGGGCAGTCGCCGAACTGGGCCACAGGTCAGGCGCTTTCACGTGCCCGACAGTAGTCCGGTGCCTTCAGCGACCACGCACGAGGTCGGCCGTGAGATCGAGATGCCCGCGGTGCTGGGCCAGCTCCTCGTAGACGTGCAGCAGCACCCCACCCTGCGTGCGCACCTCGTCGCGGTCCATGTTGCGCTCCTCCAGCGGCCCGCGGGGCAGCGAGTCGCCGTCGAACCCGCGCAAATCGGCACCGAACGACGCGCGCTGCCGCGTCACCAGATCGATCAACTCCTCGACCGTCCCCGACGACGTGAACTCCGCGGGGCGGTCCCGCGTGATCGGCCGGTCGGCGAGCACCTGACCGCCCCAGAACTCCAGGACACCGCAGCAGTGCCGGACGATCTGGTATGCCGTGTTGCCACCAGGCAGGCCCGTCTCGGCATTGGCGAGGTCGTCACCCAGGTCCCGCAGGGTTGCCGTCATACCGTCCAGCGCGCGGTCGACGTGGACGAGTACCACGTCCAGTGGAACAGCTTCGCTCATCTGAAACTCCTTGTGACATCGGTTGGTTCGGAGCATCGATCACTTGGTCTCGATACACCTCCCCCGCTTCGCTCCTCCGGCACTCGACCAGCGTGCTGAACTGAACTCCTCCGGCACCCGATATGCCCACGGCCGGCGACCGTGATCCAGGCAACCACAGACGATGCAAACGCGACCACAGACCGACCCGACGACCACGGTGCCGAGCGGGTCGTCCGAACGGACCTATGGAGCGGAACGGAGCGCTAGCGGAGTGCAGTGGAGTGCGTCCGGGCGGGCGGCTCGTTCGACACCGACCCAGACGACCAGCGCACTCGATCTCGATACACCTCCCCCGCTTCGCTCCTCCGGCACTCGACCAGCGTGCTCGACCTCGCTCCTCCGGCACCCTTCGATACGCCCTCGGCCGGGCGCCTCGGGCTGCTCAGGACGACGCTCGACCAGCCTGCTCCGGCACCCTTCGATACGTCCTCGGCCGGCGCCTCGGGCTACTCAGGACGACGCTCGATCAGCGGGCGTCGTCCTCGGAGCCCGGCGGTCCGTTCTCGAGCAGCGCGACGAACCCGTCCTCGTCGAGCGTGGGCACGCCGAGCTGCTCCGCCTTGTCGGCCTTGGACCCGGCGTTGGCGCCGAGCACGACATACGAGGTCTTCTTGGAGACCGAACCGGCCGCCTTGCCGCCGTGGGCGATGATCGCCTCCTTGGCCGAGTCGCGGGAGTAACCCTCGAGTGAGCCGGTGACCACCACCGTCAGCCCGGCGAGGGTCTGCGGGATCGACGCGTCGCGCTCGTCGGCCATCCGGACGCCGTCCTCGGCCCAGCGCTCGACGATCTGACGGTGCCAGTCGACATCGAACCAATCGACGACCGCCTGGGCGATGACTCCGCCAACGCCCTCGGACGCCGCCAATTCCTCGACACTCGCGGTGCGGATCGCCTCGATGGAGCCGAACTCCGTCGCCAGCGCGCGGGCCGCCGTCGGCCCGACGTGCCGGATCGACAGCCCGACGATGACCCGCCAGAGCGGTTGATCCTTGGCCTTCGCGAGGTTGTCCAGCAGCCGGACACCGTTGGCGGACAACACCTTCCCGTCGACGACCGTGTCGACCGGATCGGACTTCTTGGCGGCCCGCGTGTAGACCGGCACCTGCACCAGCTGCTCCCGGGTGAGCCGGAAGAGGGTCGACTCGTCGGTGATCACATCGGACTCCAGCAGCGCGACGGCGCCCTCCCAGCCGAGGGCGTCGATGTCGAACGCGCTCCGGCCGGCGAGGCTGAAGAGTCGCTCGCGCAGCTGCGACGGGCAGGTGCGCGAGTTGGGGCACCTGATGTCCTTGTCGCCCTCCTTCTCGTAGGCCAGCTCGGTGCCGCAGGAGGGGCAGTGCGTCGGCATCACGAACTCACGCTCGCTGCCGTCGCGCAGGTCCACGACCGGTCCGAGGATCTCGGGTATGACGTCGCCGGCTTTGCGCAGCACCACGGTGTCGCCGATCAGCACGCCCTTGCGCTTCACCTCGGAGGCGTTGTGCAGCGTGGCGTTGGCGACGGTGGAGCCCGCCACCACCACCGGCTCCATCACCCCGAACGGTGTCACCCGGCCGGTGCGGCCGACATTGACCTCGATGTCGAGCAGCTTGGTGTTGACCTCCTCCGGCGGATATTTGTAGGCGATGGCCCAGCGCGGGGCACGCGACGTCGAACCGAGCGCGCGCTGCACCGGCACCTCGTCGACCTTGACCACGACACCGTCGAGTTCGTGCTCCACCGAGTGCCGGTTGGCGCCGGCCCAGGCGACATACGCCTGGACCGCGTCGGCGGTGTCGACCACCCGGTAGTGGGTCGACACCGGCAGCCCCCAGTCCCGGAGCAGGTCGTAGGCCTGTGACTGACGCTGGATGTCGAACCCGCGCCGGGCGCCGATCCCGTGCACCAGCATCCGCAACGCCCGGCTCGCGGTCACCCGCGGATCCTTCTGCCGCAGCGAACCGGCAGCGGTGTTGCGGGGGTTGGCGAACGGCGCCTTGCCCGACTCCACGAGCGCGGCGTTGAGCTGCTCGAAGTCGGATATGCCCATGAAGATCTCGCCGCGGACCTCGACCAGGTCCGGGATGTCGTCGCCGGCGAGTTTGTGCGGAATGCCTTCGACCGTGCGGACATTGGAGGTGACGTCCTCGCCGGTGGTGCCGTCGCCGCGGGTGACGCCACGCACCAGCCGGCCCTTCTCGTAGGTCAGGTTGATGGCCAGCCCGTCGATCTTCAACTCGCACAGGAAATGCAACGGCTGATCGCCGACGTCGCGCTGAACGCGGCCGATCCAGGCGTCCAGCTCCTCCGCGCTGAACACGTTGTCCAGGCTGAGCATCCGCTCCGCGTGCTTGACCGCGGTGAAATCGGTGGTGAAAATCGCGCCGCCGACCTGCTGGGTCGGGCTCTCGGGTGTGCGCAGCGCGGGGTATCGATCCTCGATGTCGCCCAGCCGCCGCATCAGCGCGTCGTATTCACCGTCGCTGATGGTCGGCGCGTCGCGCACGTGATAGGCGAACTGGTGACCGCGCGCCTCCTCGGCGAGCTCGGTCCACTCGTGCCGCACGTCTGTGGGTATGCCGTCGATCTCGGTCACGGCTGCCATCCTGCCGTATGGCGCAGACGGCACTGGTCTCGATACGCTCCTTCGTCGCTACTCGACCAGCGTGCCTACTCGACCAGCGTGCCTACTCGATCAGCGTGCCTACTCGATCAGCGTGCCTACTCGATCAGCGTGCCTAATCGATCAGCGTGCCTAATCGATCAGCGTGCCGCCAGGTCGCGAAGGGCGTGCGCGGCATCGACGGTCAGCCGTCCGATCCGCGAGGCGTCGGCGGGCGTGACACCGGCCAGTCCGCAGGCCGGCGTGACGATCACGCGTTCGAGCAGCGCCATCTCGAGTCCGACCCGGTGCCATTGCTCGGTGAACGGTGCGGTCACCTGCTGGAACGACGGCCGGGCCCGGTCCGGGGCGGGGACCGTCGGGACCAGTCCGGCCCACAGACGGCGCCCGGACTCGACCAGCTCCGCGATGCCATCCCACTGCGCGGACCGCACCAGCGAGGTGTCGAGCGCCAGATCCAGGCCGGCTACCTGACGCACCAGCGGAACCGGCACATCCGCCGCACAGCAGTGCAGCACCTGGGAATCTGCTTGTCCGGCAACGGTTTCGGTCAAGTGCAGCAGACCGTCACGCGCCACGTTGGCGTCGACGGAGCGAATCCGCCCGAAGCCGGACACGGTCGGCAGACGGCCGGCCAGCACAGCCGGCAGCGCCGGCTCGTCCCACTGCACGATCGGTACGGCGCCCGGCACCAGCCGGCGCACCTGTGCCACGTGTTCTGCCGCAGTGTCCGCCAGCGACTGCACGATGTCCCGCGTCGCGCCGGCATCGCTGACCACACGCTCGCCCCGCGGCAGTGCCAGGGTGGCCGCCAACGTCCACGGACCGCACAGTTGCAGCTTCAGCGGCCCGGCATAGCCGTCATACACCTCGGCCAGCACGTCCAGGTCCTGGCGCAGGAAGGCGCGTGCCCGCGACGCGTCGCGGCCCGCACCGTCGGTGAGCCGCCAGCCGGCGGGCTGCAGGTCGATTGCCAGGCCGATGAGTTGTGCCGCGGTGCGGCCGATCAGGTCCGCGCCCGGTCCGCGGCCGGGCAGCTCCACGACATAGGGGATGCCGTCACCGTCGTACAGTTCGCGCACGGCGCGGGCCGCACCCTCGACGTCGTTGCCGGGGAGCGAGCCGATGCCGCTGGCCGGCACTGCGTCAGTCATGTGTGGTGCCTCGCGAGGTCGGAACGGAAGTCAGCGGTACTGCGACAAGGGCTTGTTCTTGATGCCCTGCAACGGTTTGCCGAACGTGCCCTGGGTGGCCTCCACGAAACACGCGGTCAGCGTCGTACCCCGCTTCCAGCCTTCCCTGCCGGTGCTGTTGACGGCGGCGATCACGTCGCCGCGCGTGCCCCCGAGGTAGCTCTTGGCCAGCGGCACACATTTCTTCAGTGCCCGCTTGTCGACCTCCGCGCTGCCGGGGTATGTGCCGTCCGCCGCGCCGATCACGTAGCCGCCGATGGTCTCGGCCTTGTGCGGCCGGCTGCACGGCACGATGTGCGGCGAGTCGGTCTTGCTCGGGCGATCGCTGGTGCAGATCCGGTAGTCGGTATAGCCGGTCTGCTTGAGCCTGTTCTTGAGGCCGTAGGTGATCTCTTCGTAGCCGGAGTCGTCCGGCTTGGCCACGCCGATGGCGCAGACGATCTGCTCGGCCGCATTCGGGTCCGCCGCGGCGGGCACCGCCTGGTCGAGGATACGCGAGAAGGCACCACTCGGGCTGCCGACGTATGCCGCCACCTCGTTGTTGCAGGTCCAGGTGCGCAGCACGCCACGCTTGACGATGTCGTCGGCGTCCTTGGTCGTCTTGACGACCGACATGATCTCCAGCTCGTGCTTCCGGCTGCACGGGATGACCTGCCAGTCGGTCGTGTCGTCGATGCACTGTCCGGGCGCGAACGCGACGGCGCTGGTGGTGTCGGTCGATGACGGACTCGACGGAGCACTCGAGGACCCGGGCGAGGTGTCGCTGCTGGACGACGCCGAGGTGCTGGGCGACGTCGGGTCGGCGGTCGAGGTCGCGCTGGTGCCGTCCGCCGTCGGCGCGACGACCGTGGGCGAATCGCTGCCGCCGCAGGCGGCGAGTCCGAGACACAGGGTGCCGATCGTGGCGAACGCCAGCAGCGGTCGCATCGTGCGGTGGTCAGTCAAAGCCATGGCGTGATCCCCTTGTGGTCCTTCGATCCGCGGCAACGATAGCCGGTGGCGTGTCCGCCCTCCCCACCCTGACGGTCCCCGGGCGGCATCGGTTGCACCGGATCCGCACACCCCGCCGGCGTCGGTGGACCGCTCAGGCGCGGTCGGTCCCGGTGATCGTCGCGGATCCGACGACGCGGGTCCCGTCATACAGCACCACGGACTGGCCGGGCGCCACGCCGCGCGCGCGGCGGTCCAACCGCACCGTCACCCGGTCTCCGTCGGCCACCGCGGTAGCGGCGAATTCCTCACCGTGAGCTCGTAATTGGGCACCGACGTGTAGCGCACCGGCCGGCGCCGGGCCGCACCAGCGGGCATGATCGCCGACCACGACGTCGATGCCGAGCAGGTCCTCGGTGCCGACGACCACGGTGTTGGTGCCGGGCCGCACGTCGATGACGTAGCGCTTCGCGCCGTCCTCACGCGGCACCTTCAGGCCGAGCCCGCGCCGCTGGCCGACGGTGTAGGCGAAGGCGCCCTCATGCTGCCCGACCACCTGCCCGTCGGTGTCGACGATGTCCCCCGGCTGCTCACCGAGGCGCCGGGTGAGCCAGCCCTTGGTGTCGCCGTCGGCGATGAAACAGATGTCGTGGCTGTCCGGCTTCTTGGCGACCGAGAAGCCGCGGGCCGCGGCCTCGTCGCGGATCTGCGGCTTGGTGGTGTCACCCAGCGGGAAGAAGGAGCGGGCCAACTGGTCGGCATCGAGCACACCCAGCACGTAGGACTGGTCCTTGGCCATGTCGACCGCGCGGTGCAACTCACGCCCGCCGGGGCCGTCGACGATCTGTGCGTAGTGACCGGTCGCCACGGCGTCGAAGCCCAGCGCGAGCGCCTTGTCCAGCAACGCGGCGAACTTGATGCGTTCGTTGCACCGCAGGCACGGGTTGGGGGTGCGTCCGGCGGTGTATTCGGCGACGAAGTCCTCGACGACGTCCTCCTGGAACCGCTGAGCCATGTCCCAGACGTAGAACGGTATGCCGACCTTGTCGGCCACCCGGCGGGCGTCGCCGGCGTCCTCGATCGTGCAACAGCCGCGCGCGGATTCGCGTAGCGTCGCCGCGGATTGGGACAGCGCGAGGTGTACGCCGACGACCTCGTGGCCGGCGTCGACCATCCGAGCCGCCGCGACCGCCGAGTCGACACCGCCGCTCATCGCGGCCACCACCCGCATCAGCGACCGCCCCTGCTGGCCGAGCGTGCTCGGCGGGCCCGGTCGACGGCGGCCGGCAGCGTCTCGAGGAACGCTGCGACGTCCGCGTCGGTGGAGCTGTGCCCCAGGGTCAGCCGCAGCGCACCCCGTGCGTCGTCCTCGCTGATGCCCATGGCCAGCAGCACGTGGCTGGGCTGCGGGACGCCCGCCTGACACGCCGACCCGGTCGAGCACTCGATCCCCGCGGCGTCGAGCAGGTAGAGCAGCGAGTCCCCGTCGCAGCCGGGGATCCGCAGATGCGCGTTGCCGGCCAGCCGGGCCGAGACGTCGCCCACCTCGTGCGCACCGGTCACCCGGATGTCCAGTCCCAGGTCCAGGGCGCCGCGAATCAGCTTGTCCCGCAACGCCGCCAGCTTCTCCTGCTCCTGGGACAGCTGCTCCGTGGCGAGGGTCGCCGCGAGCGCCATACCCCTGATCCCGGCGGTGTTGAGCGTGCCACTGCGCAGTTGGCGCTCCTGTCCCCCGCCGTGGGTGAGCGGCGTCAGCGACGCGTCGCGGCGGGCCAGCAGCACGCCGACGCCCTGCGGACCGCCGAACTTGTGGGCGCTCGCCGTCAACAGGTCGGCGCCGGACGCCGCGAAGTCGACCGGCAACTGCCCGATCGCCTGCACCGCGTCGGTGTGCATCGGTATGCCGTATTCGTGCGCCACCGCGGCCACCTCGGCCACCGGCTGCACGGTGCCCACCTCGTTGTTGGCCCACATCAGCGACACCATCGCCACCGAACCCGGGTCGCGCTCGATCAGCTGACGGACCTGGGCGGCGTCACTGCGGCCCGAGGCGTCCACCTCGATCCAGTCGACGACCGCGCCCTCGTGGTGGGCCAGGTGCTCCACGGCGTCCAGCACCGCGTGGTGCTCGGTGGCACCGACCAGCAGCCGATTGCGTCGCCGGTCGTCGCCGTGGCGCTGCCACCAGGTGCCCTTGATCGCCAGGTTGTCGGACTCGGTGCCGCCGGAGGTGAACACGACCTCCGAGGGACCGCAGCCGAGCGCCTTCGCCACGTCTTCGCGGGACTCCTCGACGACTCTGCGGGCGGCTCGGCCGACGGTGTGCAACGAGGACGCGTTGCCACCGGTGGCGAGTTGCTCGGCGATCGCGGTGATGACCTCCGGCCGGGTCGGTGTGGTGGCCGCGTGGTCGAGGTATGCCGAAAACTTCACCCGTCAAGGGTACGCGCGGTCGCGGCGGCCGACGGCCTCCGGTGAACCCGCCGCGGAGCGGCGTTTGCGAGACTGTGCGGCGTGCCCGTTCCCGTCCGCCACCTGTCCGCACGGTGCAGCGCCGTGGCCGCGGCCCTGTGCGGAGCCGCCCTGGCTCTGACCGGCTGCGGCTCCGGCGGCCAGGGCACCAGCAGCCCGTCCGCGCCCGCCTCCACCACGCCGACCGCCTGCTCCACCCACGCGGCGCCGGCCCTGACCGGCGACACCGTGCCCTTCGGGACGGCCGCGCCGACCGGCCCCTCGTCGGCCCTGCAGGTCGGCGCGGGGGCACCGCAGTTCAGCGCCATACCGTCCGACGAGCCCGGGTACCGGCTGGTCCGGGTGCCGATCCGGGCGAGCGTGCGCACCAACGGCACCTTCGCGGTCGACCACTCGCAGTTCCTGCTGGTGGACCGCGCCGGGCGCAGCTGCGCTCAACCGCCGATCAACCCGCTGGACAACGGCTTCGTGGCGCTGACGGTCGACGAGTCGCACGCCGCAGCCGGATCGGTGGCGTTCCTGGTGCCCTCGAGCACGATGCTGACCCGGCTGAGCGTCCGGTACCTGCCCGCCGCCGGGGCCGGCTCGGCCAGCCTGGCCTGGAAGGCTGGCGCGGCGACCCCGTCCGCGACGGCACCCGCGACCGGCTGCGACGGGGCCGCGTCGAAGCTGTCGGCCTCAGGCAGCACCCGCAAGGAGTTCGGGGCGACCATCAGCCACGGCGACAGCGTCGTCTCCCAATCGGTGCGGGCGAGCACCCCGAAACGCCGCGCCTTCACGCCCGGGCCCACCCAGCCCAACGACATGGACGCGATCGACATCACGCTGCACGTGACGGCCACCGGCGCCGACGCGTATGTCGACCGCCGTTCCTTCGTGCTCATCGACGGCTCCGGACGACGGTGCCGCAGCAACACCGGACTCGGCAGCCAGGGCGAGACCCTCACCAGCGCACTGGTGAAGAAGGGGCACTCCCACGACTACCGGATCGTCTTCTGGGCGCCGAAGGGCAGCGCCATACACGGCCTGCGGTTGGTGCAGCTGGCCGAACCCGGCGGGACGAAGGCGCAGTCGGTGTGGACCGGCGGCAGGCTCGTCCTCAAGCCCCTCCCGGACTGAGCGGCGCAGGAATGCCTTGAGCGGCATACGGATCCAGGTTGGATCCGTATGCCGCTCAGTGCGTCGGTATGCCGGTCGATCGTCAGGCTTTGGCCTGCTTGACCGCTTCGTCGGCCTGCGGCAGCACGGTGAACAGATCACCCACGACGCCGAAGTCGACCAGCTCGAAGATCGGCGCCTCCTCGTCCTTGTTGATCGCCACGATCGTCTTGGACGTCTGCATGCCGGCACGGTGCTGGATCGCACCCGAGATGCCGCATGCGACATACAGCTGGGGGCTGACCTGCTTGCCGGTCTGACCCACCTGGTTGGCGTGCGGGTACCAGCCGGCGTCGACCGCCGCACGCGAGGCGCCGACCGCGGCACCCAGGGTGTCGGCGAAGGCCTCCACCGGCGAGAAGTCACCGCCGGTGCCGCGACCACCGGAGACCACGATCTGTGCCTCGGTCAGCTCCGGGCGACCGGACTTGGCCTTGGCCTCGGTGCCGGTGATCTTCGCCGCCTTCGCCACGTCCGACACCGTCACCTCGACCGGCACGACCGTTGCGCCGGCCTGCGATGCCTGCGGGGGCGTCGCATTGGCCTTGACCGTCACGATCGCAGGGGACTTGGTGACCACCGAGGTCACCGTGTAGTTGGAGGCGAACGCCGCCTGCGTCGTGGTCACACCGTCGTCGCCGGCCGTCACGTTGGTCGCGTCGGTGATCAGGCCGCCGCCGGTCTTGACCGCCAGCCGGCCGGCCGCTTCCTTGGTCACACCGCCCGTGGGCAGCAGGACGGCCGCCGGGGAGGCCTGCTCGGCCACGGCGGCCAGCGCCTCCGCCAACGGCGCCGCGACCTGACCGGTCACGTCGGGGTTGTCGACGACGTAGACCTTGCCGGCACCGAACTGCGCCAGCCGCGGACGCGCCGCCTCCACGTTGCCGCCCACGAAGACCGCCGCCGGTTCACCCAGCGCACGGGCGAGCGTCAGCAGCTCCGCGGTGTTCTTCTTGACCTGCCCGTCGGTGTGATCCACCAGAACCAGGACTTCAGCCATGTTGAAACTCCTTGCAATTCAATGTCGTTGGCAGGTATTCCGGCTCCGGCCGGACCCGCGGGCTCGTCCGTCCCCGCAGCGTCATACCTGCTCCAGAAAGTCGGTCGGGAACGGTGGCTCAGACGAGCTTGGCCTTGGCGAGGAACTCAGCCAGCTTGGTGCCGCCGTCGCCCTCGTCGGTCACGATCTCGCCCTGCTCACGCGGGGGGCGCGCGGTGAACGAGACGACCTTGGTGGATGCTTTGTCCAGGCCGACCTGCCCGGCGTCGACGCCCAGGTCGGCCAGCGACCACGTCTCCACCGGCTTCTTCTTGGCCGCCATGATGCCCTTGAAGGAGGGGTAGCGCGGCTCGTTGATCTGGTCGGTCACCGAGACCACCGCCGGCAGCGGCGCCTCGAAGGAGTCCGACGCGGTGTCGCTGTCGCGACGACCCTTGACCACGCCGTCGCCGACCTCCAGGGTCGACAACTGCGTCACCTGCGGCAGGCCGAGCCGCTCGGCCAGCATCGCCGGCACCACGCTCATCGTGCCGTCTGTGGAGGCCAGACCCATCAGCACCAACTCAGGGGTGCCGCCGGCGGCCTTCGTGACCGCCTCGGCCAACACCAGGGACGTGGCCGGTGCATCGCTGCCGTGGATCGCATCGTCCAGCACGTGCACACCCTTGTGCGCACCCATCTGCAGCGCCTTCTTGATCGCGTCGGCGGCACCCTCGGGACCGACCGTCACGACAGTGACCTCACCGTCGCTGCCCTCGACGATCTTCAGGGCCTCCTCGACGGCATACTCGTCCAGTTCCGACAACAAACCGTCCACGTTCGAACGATCCGTCGTGTTGTCCTCGGTGAACGTGCGATCCGCTTGCGCATCCGGCACGTACTTGACACAGACCACGATGTTCATGCGTCTATCGTCCTCTTCCCTCAGGGTGCGAGATCTGACGTGAGTCAGCGTTCGTGGGCGGACGCACGCGGCGCCCTTTCCTGCGGCGATCGTATGCCGCGGGCCGTCTGCCCGGTGACGTACCGCATGCTACCGGTGAGTAACAAACCGGTCGCGAGTGACCCGGAAGCGGGTGGGAGCGATCGGTCAGTGGTGCCGCAACCAGATGGCGATCATGCCCACGACGGTGAGCGCCACGATGATCCACGGCGCGAGCTTGTTGAGCACGAACTGCAGTGCGGTCAGCTGCTGCCCCGGGGCAACCACGTAGACGTCCGACCGCGACCCGGCGGCCAGGTCGAAGACAGCGGCGCCGATGACGATCACCGCTCCGATCACGAAGATCACCCACGGCGGGGCCCCGGCCGTGCTGTCGACACCCTGAGCGATGCCGGTCCAGCCGAGGAGGGCCACGAACATGCCCACCAGTCCCACCACGGCAACCGCGATCGCCACCAGGCGGCTGCGCTCGGCAGCGGCGCTGCCCGGCGCCACCGGCACGTGATCGGTACTCATGGATCGCTCACCAGCTCTCAACTGTCTCGGTGTCATACCACCGGGGCCGGTGGTGACGCCGACATTAGCGCCACCACCGGCCCCGGCGGGAGGATCTGACCTGCGCAGTGCGGTCCTACTGCTGGGTGGACGCGTCGCCCTGTGCGGCGTTGGCCAGCGTCTGGGCGACGGCGGGAGCCTCGGCCGAGTTTGCCGCGTGCGGGCCGTCGCTGGTGACGGCCTGGTGCCACAGCTGCACCGCGGTCAGCACCATCTGGGTCGTCGACTGCACGAGCGTCTTGACGTCGTCGGCCGCGGAGACCAGGTGCTCGCCGGTGACGATGAGGTTGCCGTTGGCCAGACCGGTCTTGACGATGTTGAGGCTCAACGACACGTCGTTGGCCGCGAGCAGCTGCTTGGTGATGTCCTGCGGGAGGTCGTCGGTGATCTGCCACTGACCGAAGACGCGCATCATGGCGGGCTCACCGTCGACGCAGCGCACGAAGAGCTGCTGGCCCTCGACCTTGTAGCTGACGTCGCCGTCGGCGTCGAGCTCGGGGCGGAAGCCCTCCTCCTGCAGTGCAGCCATCACGCGGGCCTGCAGCTGACCGTCGCCGGCGGGCGCGGCCGGCGCCGAGGCGGGCGGGGCGAAGTTGGGCAGAGAAGTCGGATCTGTCATGTGACCCACGCTACTTCACCGGCCACGCGACCAGCACTTCCCGGGGTCACGGCGGGCTGGGCGACTAACCTCTGCGGGTGCCCGAAACACCGACCGCCACCGCACGCACCTCCCCCGACGCCCCACCACCGCTGGGCGCGACCGCCGACGACGCGGGCGTGGAGTTCAGCGTGTATGGCGGCGCCGCCACCGGCGTCGAGGTGTGTCTCTTCGACGAGATCGGCGCCGAGCGGCGGGTGGCGCTGATCGAGCACGCTCACGGGATGTGGGCCGGCCACGTCCCGGGCATCGGGGTGGGTCAGCTCTACGGCTACCGGGCACGCGGTCCCTGGGACCCGGTCCGCGGCCACCGTTACAACTCCGCGAAGCTGCTTCTCGACCCCTACGCCCGCGGCATCGTAGGCGAAGTCGACTGGCGCCCGGAGGTTTTCGGGCACGCGGTCAGTGCCGACCTGTCCGGCGACGATGGCGTGCGAGATGACCGCGACAGTGCGCCATACGTCCCGCGCAGCGTGGTGGTGGGCAACGGCTTCGACTGGGGGGACGACCGACCGCCGCACACACCGTGGGACCGCACGGTGCTCTACGAGACCCATGTGCGCGGGCTGACCAAACAGCTGCCGGACGTGCCCGAACACCTGCGCGGCACGTATGCCGGAGTGGCGCATCCCACCACCGTCGCGCACCTGAGCAGACTCGGCGTGACGGCCGTGGAGCTGCTGCCGGTGCACGCGTTCACCTCCGAGCCGGAACTGGTGCGCCGGGGGCTGACCAATTACTGGGGCTACAACACACTCGGCTTCTTCGCCCCGCATCCGGCATACGCGTCGGCGCACACTCCGCAGGACGCGATCCACGAGTTCAAGGGCATGGTCAAGCTGCTCCACGAGGCGGGCCTGGAGGTGATCCTGGACGTCGTCTACAACCACACCTGCGAGCAGGGCAGCGATGCCGGCGCGACATTGTCCTGGCGCGGACTGTCGTCGGCCGGCTACTACCGGCTGGACGAGCGTGGCAACGACGTCGACGTCACCGGCTGCGGCAACACCCTCGACATGCGACACCCGGAAACCATTCGCATGGTGCTGGACTCGCTGCGCTACTGGGCGACCGAGATGCGGGTCGACGGCTTCCGCTTCGACCTGGCGCCCGCGCTCGCACGCGGTTCCGACGATGCGTTCCACCCCGACCATCCCTTCCTGATGGCGTTGCGCACCGACCCGGTGCTCTCCCGCGTCAAGCTGATCGCCGAGCCGTGGGACGTCGGTTCGCACGGTTGGCGGACCGGCCAGTTCCCGGCGCCGTTCGCCGACTGGAACGACCGCTTCCGGGACACCGTGCGCAGCTTCTGGCTGACCGACCTGGCAGCCGACCGGAACGGCCAGGCCGGTCACGGCGTGAGCGACCTCGGCACCCGGCTGGCCGGGTCAAGGGACCTCTTCGCGCCCCGGTCGCCCCTGGCCTCGATCAACATCGTCACCACGCACGACGGCTTCACCGCGGCCGACGTGACGGCATACAACAGCAAGCACAACGAGTCCAACGGCGAAGGAAACCGCGACGGCAACGACAACAACCGCTCCTGGAACTTCGGCGTCGAGGGCCACGAATCCGCCGGTGCGGACGTCGAGGCCGGCAGACGACGGGCCGTCCGCAACCTGCTGGCAACGATGTTCGTCTCCGCCGGCGTGCCGATGCTGCTCGGCGGCGACGAGTTCGGGCGCACCCAGCAGGGCAACAACAACGCCTACTGCCAGGACAACGAGATCAGTTGGTACGACTGGGATCTCGACGACGCGCAGCGCGACCTGGCCGACACCACGGCGTTCCTGACACAGTTCCGTGCCGCACACCCGGTGCTGCGTCAGCGCAACTTCTTCCCCGGCGACCCCATCGACGGCGACGCACCGGCAGCGTTGCACTGGCACGCCGCCGACGGCTCGATCATGACCGCGGCTCAGTGGAACGACGGGCGCACCCGCGTCCTGCAGGTCGTCTTCGACGGCTCCGACGTGGACGACGACCGGATCCTGCTGGTGCTGGGCGGCCAAGCGCAGGACACCGCCGTCCGGTTGCCCGCGCAGACCGGCGTCAGCACGTGGCAGCTGACCTGGGACAGCAGCTACGAAAGGCCCGACCAGCTGCCGAGCACCTCGGTCCCCGTCGGTGACGAGTTGCCGGTGCGGGCCGGGTCGTTCGCCATACTCGTCGGCGCGTGAGCAGCCAATCGAGAGGACCCCTTGATGACCGAGTGGACCCGGAAATCAGGCCGATTTCCGGGTCCACTCGGTCGATATGGGGTCCTCTCGCTCAGGGGATCTGGTGGGTGGCGATGACGTTCCGGTACCAGTCGAAGCTGGCCTTCGGAGTGCGCTGCAGGGTGTCGTAGTCGACGTGCAGCAGCCCGAAGCGGGGCTGGTAACCACGCGCCCACTCGAAGTTGTCCATCAGTGACCAGACGTAGTAACCGCGGATGTCGATGCCTTTGTCCATCGCGTCCTTGACCGCCTTGAGGTGGTCCCCGACATACCGGATGCGATCCTGGTCGTCGATCCGCCCGTCGGGGCCGACGACGTCCGGACAGGCGATGCCGTTCTCGGTGATGTGGATCGGGGGCAGGGCATCGCCGTAGCGGTCCTGCAGCCAGGTCAGCAGCGCGGTGAACGCGCCGGCGTCGACCGGCCAGCCCATCTCGGTGAGGTATTCACCCTCGTGCAGCACCGACTCGAAGCCGAGGTCGGACGCGACCCGCTGCGCCGGATCCGCCACCTGGTGGGCGACCGCACGGGGACGACTCGGGAAGTAGAAGTTGACGCCGAGGAAGTCCAACGGCTGGGCGATCGTGCTCATGTCGTCACCGGCGATCCAGGAGAAGTCGGTGATCGGCGACCACACCTGCTTGCCGAGCTCGGGATAACTGCCGGCGAGAACGGGGTCGGTGAAGATCAGGTTGCCGATGAGCAGGTTGCGCTGGGCCGCTTCCAGATCGGCAGGCGATTCCGAAACCTGTTGCACCGACGCCAGATTGAGCGTGATGCCGACCTGCGCCCCGGGGACCGACGAGCGGATCCGCTGCGCCGCGAGCCCGTGGCCGAGAAGCAGGTGGTGTGCCGCCTTGAGCGCGCCCTCGCCCTCCTGGGCGCCCGGAGCGTGCACGCCGTCGGCATACCCCAGGATCGAGGAACAGAACGGCTCGTTGAGGGTGATCCACCGCTTCACCCGGTCGCCGAGGTGGTCGGCAGCGACGGCCGCGTAGGCGGCGAAGCGTTCGGCGGTGTCGCGCTCGCGCCAGCCACCGCGGTCCTCCAGCGCCTCGGGCAGATCCCAGTGGTAGAGGGTCACCGCCGGCTCGATGCCGGCGGCCAGCAGCTCGTCGACCAGCTCGTCATAGAACGCCAGGCCCGCCGGGTTGACGGGACCGTCGTCCGGCTTGATGCGCGGCCAGGCGAGTGAGAAGCGGTAGCTGTCCAAGCCCAGTTGCCGCATCAGCGCCACGTCCTCGGGGACCCGGTGATAGTGGTCGCAGGCGACATCGCCGGTCTCGCCGCGCTCCACCTTGCCGGGTGTGTGGCTGAAGGTGTCCCAGATCGACGGCCGCCGGCCGCCCTCGGCCACCGCGCCCTCGATCTGGTAGGACGCCGTCGCCGCTCCGAAGACGAAGTCGGCAGGAAACTGCACGGTCACGGGATGCTCCTCTGCTGTCGCAACTTACGCGGTTAAGTGTATGCCGGGAAGAGTCTCGTTCGTCAGCTCTTCGTCAGGGTGCCGGCCGGACGGGTGCGCTGCTGCCGCGAACCTCCAGCCGCGAGCGCGGCACCTGCACCTGTCCCGGGTCTGCTCCGGCGACCAGGTCCAGCAGCGCCGTGGCCGCCTGCCGTCCGTAGGCCTGGTTGTCCCGGGACAGCGCGGTCAGTTGCGGGTCGACGGCTCGCGTCAACGGCGAGTCGTCCCAGCTGACCAGTGAGACGTCGCCGGGAACGGACAGCGCGGTCTCGCGGAGCGCGCGGAGTGCGGCGACCGCCATGTGGTCGTTGCCCAGGATCAGCGCACTGGGGCGGTCCGGCGCCGCGAACAGCCGGCGCACGGCGGCGGTGGCGGAGTCGGGCGCGTAGCTGCCCTCGACGGTCTCGACGCGGATGCCGTGCCGGCGGGCGGCGGTGCGTATGCCGCGTTGGCGGGCCCGTTCGTGCGCGAACGCCCGCGGGCCGCTGACGTGCGCCAGGTGCCGGTGGCCGAGCGCCGCGAGATGGTCGACGATGAGCGCACTGTCGGCGGCCTGGTCGGTCCAGATGCACGGCATCGAGCCACTCTGCCGTGGGCCACCGCAGAGCACCGCGGGCAGGCCGATCTGCTGGACCGCCGGTATTCGCTCGTCACGATAGCGTTCGTCGACCAGGATGACCCCGTCGATCCGTCCCTCACCCCACCACCGGCGGTAGGTCTCCACCTCGACCGCCGGCGCGTCCCCGATCACCCGCAGCAGCAGGCTCCAGCCATGCTCGACCAGCACGCTCTCGACCCCGGCCAGGAACTCGAAGAAGAACGAGTCGACGGCGAAGGACTCCGCGGCACGCGACAGTGCCAGACCGATGACCTTGATCCCCGATCCGCTGAGCGCACGGGCGCTCGCGCTCGGGTGCCAGCCCAGGTCGACCGCGAGGTCCAGCACCCGGGCACGGGTCTCGGCCGCGACACCGGGCTGACCGTTGAGCGCATAGGAGACCGCCGCACGCGAGATGCCGAGCCGTCGGGCGATGTCGGCCATCGTCGCCTTGTGCGCCATACGCTCCTGCATCGTCCGGCCCGGTCAGTGCGTCTTGTTCCGGCGCAGCCACCACAGGCCGAGGATCGGCAGGATCAACGGCACGTAGCCGTAGCCCTGGCCGAACCTGGACCAGACGGTCGTGTCACCGGCGCTGCCTTGTGCCACGAAGGCGGCCCGGTCGGCATACGACCAGATGCCGACGGCGAGGACGCCGAAGAGTTCGAAACTGATCGTGGCCAGGGCCACCCGCGCGCTGGCCCGGTCGCCACGGGCGAGTGCGACCGTCGCGACCAGGTAGACGACCGCGGCCACGGCCGAGAGCCAGTAGGGCAGGTGCTGGTCGGGCCACGTCTGCGCGATCTGCATGATCGAGCGGCCGGTCGCGGCGAGACCGAGCAGGCCGTAGACCGCGACCAGCATCCGGCCGGGACCGCTGTTGATCCCGGTCCTCCCGCCCGCGCGCTTCGTGGAGCGCGCTGCGAGCTTGTCGAGTGTGTTCATGATCCGTTCCAGAGTTGCAGCAGCCGGGCGACCATCACCAGCAGGCCGAGCGTCGCCACCAGCAGCACGCCGGTCCCCCACCGGGATTCGCGTTCGGCGATCGCCCAGAATCCCGCCACCGGCAGCACACACACCAGGCCGGCCAGGTAGGCGATGAACAGCCCCTTGGACATGTGCGCATCGGCGTCCCCCAGGCGGACGATCCCGACCACCAGTTGCGCGATGACCGCCAGTTCGGCCGCGCAGGCGAGGTAGAACATCGGGTTGTCGACCGCGCGGCCGCGCACGGTGAGGTACGCCGCGTCAATGGCCAACACCGCGAGCAATGCGATAAGCACAGTGGTGAGGGGCAGCAGCACCCGAACATCGTACGGACCCGGCGGCGTCGCCCACGACGCAGCCGAGTCCGACCATGATGACGGAGGCAGCCGTCCGGCGCCGGAGGGCGATCGAGCGACATTCGAGCGTCACCCGGCACCATGACCGAAGACAACGACACGAGGAGCACACGAATGGTGCGATGGCAGCAAGTGACGGCCGCGGCGACCGCGGGATCGATCGTGGGGCTGGCGATGCGTGACCTGGCGCAGCGGCAGCACGCGGTCCTGCGCAACTACCCCGTGGTCGGCCATCTGCGCTACTTGCTCGAGGACATCCGTCCGGAGATCCAGCAGTACTTCATCGAGCGCAACTGGGACGGCCGGCCGTTCGACCGCGACACCCGCTCGATCATCTACCAGCGGGCGAAGGGCACCCACGGCGAGCAACCGTTCGGCACCGAGCGCGATGTCGACCAGGCCGGTTACGAGGCGCTGGTGCACTCGACCGCTCCGTTGGAGAAGCCGGACGCTCCACCGCGCGTGCGGGTCGGTGGACCGGACTGCGCCAAGCCCTACGACATGTCCCTGCTGAACGTCTCGGCGATGAGCTTCGGCGCCTTGTCGGCCAACGCGATCCGGGCGCTCAACAAGGGTGCGCAGCTCGGCGGCTTCGCACATGACACCGGCGAGGGGGGCCTGACGCCATACCACCAGGAGTTCGGTGGCGATCTGGTCTGGGAGATCGGTTCAGGCTATTTCGGCACGCGGACCAAGGACGGTGACTTCGACCCCGAGCAGTTCCGCGACAAGGCGTCCGACGACCAGGTGAAGTGCGTCTCGCTGAAGCTCAGCCAGGGTGCCAAGCCGGGCATCGGCGGGGTGCTGCCCGCGGCCAAGGTCACCGCCGAGATCGCGCAGTTCCGCGGCGTGCCCGAGGGCGAGAAGTGCGTCAGTCCGGCGCGGCACAAGGTGTTCGACACGCCGGTGGAACTCATCGAGTTCATCGCCCGCATGCGCGAGCTGAGCGGCGGCAAACCCGCCGGCTTCAAGCTGTGCGTCGGTTCGCGACGGGACGTGCTGGCGATCTGCAAGGCGATCCGCGAGGTCGGCACCGCGCCCGACTTCATCATCGTGGACGGCTCGGAGGGCGGCACCGGTGCCGCACCGCTCGAATACGAGGACCACGTCGGTATGCCGCTCACCCACGGCCTGATGACGGTGCACAACGCACTGGTCGGCACGGGCCTGCGGGACGACATCAAGCTGGGCGCCAGCGGCAAGATCGCCGGTGGCGCGGACATCGTCAAGCGCCTCATCCAGGGTGCGGACTACACCAACTCGGCGCGCGCCATGATGATGGCCGTGGGTTGCATCCAGGCGCAGGAGTGCCACACCGGCAAATGCCCCGTCGGTGTCGCGACCCAGAGCAAACGGCGCGCCCGTGGGCTCGACGTGCCGACCAAGAGCGAGCGCGTGCACCGCTACCATCGGGCGACCGTCGAGCAGGCCGCCCAGATCATGGCGACGCTGGGCGTGCGGGAGCCGCACGAGCTCAGCCCGCACATGTTGCGGCACAACATCTCACCGCAGGAGAGTCGCAGCTACGCCGAGCTGTTCACCTGGTTGCAGCCCGGTGAGCTGCTGCAGGGTGCGCCGCACTCGTGGGCCGCGGACTGGCAGGCCGCCAGCGCCGACAGCTTCAGTCCGCAGCTGTCCACCTATCGCGCCGGGGAAGGACGGTCGGCCTGAGCCGGCCGACCTGACCGAGAGGAGTAGGGACTGACCGAGAGGAGTACGAAATCGGCTCGATTGCGTACTCCTCTCGGTCGCTGGGTGCTCCTCTCGGTCGGGCGGCGTCAGGCGTTGACGACCAGGCCGAGCTCGGCGACGTCCGCCAGACCCGCGTGGCGCGGCAGCACCCGCACGCTGTAGCCGAAGGCACCGGTGCGGTTGAGCGTCACGGCCCCCTCGAAGCGGGCCCGGCCGTCGCCGAGGTCCTCCACCGGGTAGAGCTCGGTGAGGTCGATGTCGTGCAGGTCGTCGGTGTCGGTCGCCCGGCCGTGCACCACCTGCACCAGCACCTGCTCGGGACGTAGCCCACCGAGGGCGACATACGCCCGCACGGTCAGCCGTTCGCCGAGCAGCGGGGTGTCGGTGACGCCGTCCGCCTCGACGTGCTCGATCTGCACGTTCTCGAACGCCTCGCGCGCCCGCGCACTGTATGCCGCCAGGTCCTTCGCGAGGCCGAAGTCGTCCGCGGCGGCGGCGCGTCCGGCGATCGCGGCCGGGGTGTAGAGCCTGGTGGTGTAATCACGGACCATCCGGGTGGCGAGCACCTTCGGACCCAGCACCGCCAGCGTGTGCTCGACCATCTCCAGCCACCGCTGCGGGACGCCCTGCGTGTCGGTGTCGTAGAAGCGGGCCGCGACCTGGTGCTCGATCAGGTCGTAGAGCGCGGCCGCCTCCAGGTCGTCCCGTCGCTCCGGGTCCATCCGTGAGCTGCCGGTGTCGTGCGCCGGGTCCGCGGAGGGAATGGCCCAGCCGTTGCTGCCGTCGAACCACTCGTCCCACCAGCCGTCCAGGATCGAGAGGTTGAGGCCGCCGTTGAGCGCCGCCTTCATGCCGGAAGTGCCGGAGGCCTCGTAGGGCCGCAGCGGGTTGTTCAGCCACACGTCGACGCCGGGCATCAGCACCTGCGCCATCTGCATGTCGTAGTTGGGCAGGAAGACGATCCGGTGCCGCAGCTTGGGGTCGTCGGTGAACTGCACCATCTCCTGGATGAGCTTCTTGCCGGTCTCGTCGGCCGGGTGCGACTTGCCGGCGATCACCAGCTGCACGGGGCGTTCGGGGTCCAGCAGCAGCGTGGCCAGCCGCTCGGGGTCGCGCAGCATCAGCGTCAGTCGCTTGTATGTCGGCACCCGCCGCGCGAAACCGATGGTCAGCACGTCCGGGTCGAGCAGCGTCTCCACCCAACCCAGCTCGGCGTCGCTGGCACCGCGGAACTGCGCAGAGGCACGCACCCGCTCGCGCACGTCCAGCACCAGCTGTCGACGCAGCTCACGCTTGACGGCCCACAGCTCGGCACGCGGCACGCGGCCCACCCGGTCCCAACCGATCGCTTCGCGGACGTCGGTCTCACCGAGGTACTTGCGACCCAACTCGATGACCTTGGGATCCATCCAGGTCGGGGCGTGAACACCGTTGGTGATACTGGTGATCGGGACCTCAGCGTCGTCGAAACCGGGCCACAGCTGGTCGAACATCGAGCGACTGACCACGCCGTGCAACTGCGAGACGCCGTTGCTGCGCTGCGCCATCCGCAGGCCCAGCACCGCCATGTTGAAGATGCCGTCCTGGCCGCCCTCGTAGTCCTCGGCGCCCAGCGGCAGGATCTGCTCGACCGGCACCCCGGCCAGCTCGGCCGACCCGGTGAAGTGCGAGCGCACCAGCTGGGCGTCGAAGCGGTCGATGCCGGCCGGCACCGGGGTGTGGGTGGTGAAGACGTTGCTGGCCCGCACCGCGCGGCGGGCCTGGTCCACGTCGAGACCGCGGGAGGTGACCAGTTCGCTGATCCGTTCCATCGACAGGAAGCCGGCGTGACCCTCGTTGCAGTGATAGACCTCCGGCTCCGCGGCGCCGGTCAACCGGCTCCACGCACGCAGTGCGCGTACGCCGCCGATGCCCAGCAGCATCTCCTGCTGCAGTCGCTGGTCGCCGCCCCCGCCATACAGCCGGGAGGTGAGCTCGCGCGCGGACGGATCATTGGCCTCCACGTCCGAGTCCAGCAGCAGCAACGGGACCCGGCCGACCTGGGCGCGCCAGACCCGGGCGTGCAGGATGCGGTCCTCGGGCAGGGCGAGGGTGATGTCCACCGGAGTGCCGTCGGCCTCGCGCAGCAGGGTCAGCGGCAGGTCGTCGGGGTCCAGCAGCGGGTAGGTCTCCAACTGCCAGCCGTCGGCGGACAACTTCTGACTGAAGTAGCCCTCCTTGTAGAACAGCCCGATGCCCACGATCGGCACGCCGAGATCGCTGGCCGACTTCAGGTGGTCACCGGCCAGGATGCCCAGGCCCCCGGAATACTGCGGCAGCACGTGGGTGATGCCGAACTCGGCGCTGAAGTAGGCGATGGACGCCGGCGCCTGCTGGTCCTGGCGTCCGCACTCCTGGCCGAACTCGTCGTACCAGGCGGGTGCGGTCAGGTATGTCGTCAGGCCGTCCGCCGCGGCGCGCACCCGGGCGACGAACTCGGCGTCGGCGGCCAGGGCGGCCAGCCGCTGCGGGCTCAGCCCGGCGAGCAGCGCGACCGGATCGCCGTGGACGCGTTCCCAGACGATCGGGTCCATGTCCCGGAACAGGTCACGGGTGCGGCGGTGCCACGACCAGCGCAGGTTGGTCGCGAGGTCCGACAACGGGGCCAGCTGCTCGGGCAGAGCGGTGCGGACGTTGAAACGACGAATGGCTCTCACGTCACCGATGGTAGGGGCGCACGCCCCGCATGCGAATTTCACTGCGCGGTGTTCCGGCCCTGCCGCGCGCCGGCCGGCGGTCACTGCGCGACAGGTGTCCGCAACGGCTGCCCATTGTGTAGCGTCGCTCAGGTGACTGATCAGCAGCCGGCCGCTGCAGTGCGGCCGACCTCCAGCCGAGCCACGGCGCCGTCGGGCGGTCCCCTCCGACCGGTCGGGCGCATCCCGGTCGTCGATGTGCGACCAGCCGTCGACGGCGGTGCGTTCGCCACCAAATCCGTTGTCGGTGAGAGCTTTCCGCTGACCGCGACGGTGTTCCGCGAGGGACACGACGCGGTGAACGCGACAGCGGCGCTGACCGACCCCGACGGCGGTGTGCATCACGTGCCGATGACGTGCACCAACCCCGGGCTGGATGCCTGGCGGTGCGAGGTGAGCGCCGACCGTCCCGGGGTGTGGTCCTACTGTGTCGAGGGCTGGTCGGATCCGTACGCCACCTGGACCCACGACGCCGTGATCAAGATCGCAGCCGAGGTCGACGTGGAGGTCATGCTCGAGGAGGGCGCCCGCCTGCTGGAGCGTGCGCTGCGCGAGGTGCGCCACGGCCGCGCCGACGCTGCCGTCCTGACGGCCGCGGTCACCGGGCTGCGCGACGGCGAGCAGCCGGCGGGCACGCGGATCTCGGCCGGCACCTCCGGCGAGGTCCGGCGAGTGATGGCGGCCGCACCCCTGCGCGACTGGGTCAGCCCGAGCGCGTCATACACCTGGTGGGTGGAGCGCGACCGGGCGCTCACCGGCGCCTGGTACGAGATCTTCCCGCGCAGCGAGGGCGCCCAGCTGGACGAGAAGACCGGCACCTGGGTCTCCGGCACGCTGCGCACGGCCGCCGAGCGGCTGCCGGCGATCGCCGCGATGGGCTTCGACGTGGTCTACCTGACGCCGGTGCACCCGATCGGCCAGACCAACCGTAAGGGCCCCAACAACACCCTCACGGCCGGACCGGAGGACCCGGGGTCGCCCTACGCCATCGGCAGCGCGGACGGCGGCCACGATGCGATCCACCCCGATCTGGGCACTTTCGACGACTTCGACGCATTCGTCGCCGCCGCCACCGGGCAGGGCCTCGAGGTGGCACTCGACCTGGCGCTGCAGTGCTCCCCCGACCACCCCTGGGTCGCCGAGCACCCCGAGTGGTTCACCACGCGCGCCGACGGCTCGATCGCGTATGCCGAGAACCCGCCGAAGAAGTACCAGGACATCTATCCGGTCAACTTCGACAACGACCCCGACGGCATCTACGCCGAGGTCCGCCGGGTCGTCCAGGTGTGGATCGACCACGGCGTGCGCATCTTCCGGGTCGACAATCCGCACACGAAGCCGGTGGAGTTCTGGCAGTGGCTGATCGCCGATGTCGCCCGTGACCACCCCGACGTCGTGTGGCTGGCCGAGGCGTTCACCCGGCCCGCGATGATGGCGACGCTGGCGAAGGTCGGCTTCCAGCAGAGTTACACCTACTACGCGTGGCGCAACGGAGCCGCCGAACTACGCGAGTACGTCGAGGAACTCGCGCGCGACTCGGCGCCGTACATGCGGCCCAGCTTCTGGCCCACGACGCACGACATCCTCACGCCGTACATGCAGTACGGCGGCCCGACCGCGTGGAAGCTGCGCGCCGCGCTCGCGGCGACGTTGTCGCCGGCCTATGGCATCTATGCCGGCTACGAGCTGATCGAGCACGTCGCCCGCCCGGGCGCCGAGGAACAGATCGACAACGAGAAGTACCAGTACAAGGACCGGCAGTGGTCGCGCTATGAGGCCGGCGGTGACCGTGAGGGACAGTCGCTCGCACCGTTCCTGACCCGGCTCAACCGGATCCGGCACGACCACCCGGCGCTGCACTGGCTGCGCAACATCACCTTCCATCACGTCGACGACGAGCAGATGCTGGCCTACTCCAAGAAGCACGGCGACGACGTGATCATCGTGGTCGCCAACACCGACCCGCACGCCACCCGCGAGTCCACGGTGCGACTGGACATGGGTGCGCTGGGTATGTCGCCGGGGGACCGCTTCGTCGCCCATGACCTGCTCAGCGGCGCCGACTGGCAATGGGGTGCGGACAATTACGTCCGACTCGGCCCCGACACCGAACCACTGCACATCGTCCATCTCAGGAGGTTCTGATCCATCGTGCCCGCTACAGGTTTCAACCTCCCGCAACCCGGTCTGCGCCACGATCCGCAGTGGTTCCGCAAGGCGGTCTTCTACGAGGTGCTGGTGCGCGCCTTCGGCGACTCCACCGGCAACGGCTCGGGTGACTTCGGTGGCCTGATCAACCGGCTGGACTACCTGCAGTGGCTCGGTGTCGACTGCCTGTGGATCCCGCCCTTCTATGCCTCACCGCTGCGCGACGGCGGTTACGACATCGCCGACTACAAGGCGGTGCTGCCGGAGTTCGGGACGCTGCCGGAGTTCACCGAGTTGGTGTCCCAGGCACACGCCCGCGGCATACGCATCGTGACCGACCTGGTCGTCAACCACACCAGCGACCAGCACCCGTGGTTCCAGGCCTCGCGCTCCGATCCCGAGGGGCCCTACGGCGATTACTACATGTGGTCCGACACCGACGAGCTGTATGCCGACGCGCGCATCATCTTCGTCGACACCGAGGTGTCCAACTGGACCTTCGACCCGGTCCGCCGGGAGTTCTTCTGGCACCGCTTCTTCTCCCACCAGCCCGATCTCAACTTCGAGAACGAGAAGGTGCACGAGGAGATCTTCGACATCGTCCGCTTCTGGATGGACCTGGGCATCGACGGATTCCGGCTGGACGCGATCCCCTACCTCTACATCGAGGAGGGCCACAACGGCGAGAACCACCCCAAGACACATGAATTCATCGCCAAGCTGCGGGCGATGGTCGACGAGGAGTACCCCGGACGGATGCTGCTCGCCGAGGCGAACCAGATGCCCGACGAGGTGGTGGACTACTTCGGCACCGAGGAGCGACCCGAGTGCCACATGTGCTTCCACTTCCCGATCATGCCGCGGCTCTACTACGCGTTGCGGGACGAGAAGGCCACCCGCATCAACGAAGTGATGGAGGAGACGCCCGCCATACCGCGCGGTGCGCAGTGGGGCACTTTCCTGCGCAACCACGACGAGCTGACCCTGGAGATGGTGACGCCGGACGAGCGCGCCGCGATGTACGGCTGGTACGCCCCTGATCCGCGCATGCGCGCCAACGTCGGCATCCGTCGGCGACTGGCCACCCTGCTGGACAACTCACGTGCCGAGACCGAGCTGATCCACGCGCTGCTGCTGTCGCTGCCGGGCTCCCCGTGCCTCTACTACGGCGACGAGATCGGCATGGGCGACAACATCTGGCTGGCCGACCGCGACGCGGTGCGCACCCCGATGCAGTGGTCGCCGGACCGCAACGCCGGCTTCTCCACCTCCGACCCCGGCAAGCTCTACTTGCCGGTGATCTCCAGCCTCGTCTACCACTACAACAACGTGAACGTCGAGGCGCAGATGGAGTCGACCTCCTCGCTGCTGCACTGGGTGCGCGAGATGCTCGCCATCCGCAAGCAGTATCCCGTCTTCGGCATCGGCGACTACCGCGCCGTGGCGGCGGACAACGATGCGATCCTGGCGTTCACCCGCACCGTCCACGACGAGGACGACCCCGATGACGAGATCGAGACGCGCACGGTGCTGTGCGTCAACAACGTGTCCAGCCGGCCGCAGTCGGTGACGGTGTCGCTGCCGGAGCAGTTCGCCGGCGTGCGCGTGCGAGACCTGTTCGGCGGCGGGCACTTCCCGCCGGTCGACGACGACGCGACCCTCACCCTGACCCTCGGCTCGCGCGACTTCTTCTGGCTCGCCCTGCAACTGCCGGTGAGGGACTGAGACGATGGCGATCCTCCACGCGGGCGCTTCACTGGTGCCGTCGAAACTCGAACTGCTCAGCGCCTGGATCGGCGAACGCCGTTGGTATGTCGGCAAGGGAAGCGACCCGCAACTGACCATGCTGGGCAGCTACCGCTTCGACGACTCGGCCGGCGAGGTAGGCGTCGAGGTCCACATCGTGCTCGACCAGTCCGGTCCGGCACCGGTGGTCTACCAGGTGCCGACGACCTACCGTTCCGCACCGCTGCCGGGTGCGGAGGCCGCCCTCGTCGGCGAGATGGAGCACTCGGCGCTGGGTCATCGGTGGGTCTACGACGGCTGCCACGACCCGGTTTTCGTGAACGCACTGCTGCGCACCATGATCACCGGCGGACAGCAGGCGGCGCTGGAGACGCACGACGTCGACAGCGGAGCGGTCGGTCAGCGGAAGTCGCCGGTCACGGTGCGCGGCAGCGGTTTTAGGCATGCCGCGGTGCCGCGGGTGCGCTCCGCGAAGGTTCTCTCCGGGGAGCAGTCCAACACCTCGATCATCGTGGAGTCCGACGAGGAACCGTTGATCATCAAGGTCTTCCGGGTGATCCACCCCGGAGACAACCCGGACGTCACCCTGCAGGCGGCGCTCAGCGAGGTCGGCAGCGAACGCGTGCCGCAGATGGTCGCCTCGCTGCGGGGTGACTGGCCGCTCGCCGACGGCAGCCGCGCGCAGGGCGATCTGGCCTTCGCCCAGGAGTTCCTTCCCGGCGTGCGGGACGCCTGGCGCGTGGCCGTGGAGGCGGCCGCCGAGAACGAGTCGTTCGCCGCGTCGGCCTACGCGCTGGGCGCGGCGACCGCCGAGGTGCACCACCAGCTCGCCGAAGTCATGCCGGTCGCGCCGAGCGGCCCGGAGTCGGTCGCCCGGCAGCTCGACGCCATCCGGCGGCGGTTCGCCGTCGCCGCCGAAGCGGTACCCGAGCTGCATCACCGGCAAGCCGAGTTCGACGCCCTGCTCGAGTCCGCGGCCGAAGCCGATTGGCCTGCGCTGCAACGCATCCACGGCGACCTGCACCTGGGTCAGGCGCTCGACGCACCCGAGCGCGGCTGGATCTTGCTCGACTTCGAGGGCGAGCCGCTGCGGCCACTGGCCGAACGCAACGAACCCGATGTGCCGTTGCGCGACATCGCCGGCATGTTGCGGTCCTTCGACTACGCGGCCGGATCGGTGGAGCACCACCAGCCGGGCACCGACCGCCGTGACTGGGCCACTCAGGCCCGCACCGCGTTCCTGGACGGGTATGCCGCCCAGAGCGGTGTCGACCTGGCGTCATACCGCCGGCTGATCGAGCTGTTCGAGATCGACAAGGCCGGGTACGAAGTGGTCTACGAGGTCCGCAACCGGCCGGACTGGCTCGACATCCCCCGCAGCGCGATCCTGCGATTACTGCCGACGAGGAGAAGCGACGTCATGACCGATGACCGAGGCGCCACTGAGGGCACCGGCACACAGGACACCGCCCTACGTCGCGAGGTAGCCGACGAACTGCTGGCCGGCCGCTACGGTGACCCGCACCGCCTGCTCGGCCCGCACACCGGCGAATCCAGCGCACTGGTCAGGGTTTTCCGTCCCTTGGCCCGCACCGTCCAGATCCAGACACCGGACGGGACCCGCACCGACCTGCAGCATGACTACGAAGGGCTGTGGAGCGGCGCGCTGCCGACCGCGGAGGTGCCCGACTACCGCGTGGTGACGACGTACGACGACGGTGTCGAGCACGTCAGCGACGACCCCTACCGTTTCCTGCCGACCCTCGGCGAGATCGACCTGCACCTGATCGGCGAAGGGCGGCACGAGCAGCTGTGGACCGTGCTCGGCTCGCACCTGCATCGCTACGACAGTCCGCAGGGCGCGGTCGAGGGCACCTCGTTCGCGGTGTGGGCACCCAACGCGCGTGGCGTGCGTCTGGTCGGCGACTTCAACACCTGGAACGCGCAGGCCCATCCGATGCGACGGCTCAGCGGCGGCGTCTGGGAGTTGTTCGTGCCGGGCGTCGGCGCCGGAACCCGCTACAAATACGACATTCTCGGACCGGACGGCATCTGGCGGGAGAAGGCTGACCCGTTGGCGCGACAGGCGGAGACCGCGCCGGCCACCGCATCGGTCGTCACGACGTCGAGCTACGAGTGGGGTGATGGCGCGTGGTTGCAGCAGCGTGCCGAGAGCGCCGCGCACCGGCGCCCGATGAGCATCTACGAGGTCCACCCGATGTCCTGGCGACAGGGCAAGTCGTGGCGCGAGCTGGCGGACGAACTCGTCTCCTACGTCAGCGAGCTCGGCTTCACGCACGTGGAGTTCATGCCGGTGATGGAACACCCCTATCCCCCGTCCTGGGGCTACCACGTCACCGGCTACTACGCACCCAACTCCCGGCTCGGCCACCCGGACGACTTCCGGTTCCTGGTGGACCGACTGCACCAGGCGGGCATCGGCGTCATCCTGGACTGGGTGCCGGGCCACTTCGCCACCGACGAGTGGGCGCTGGCGCGCTTCGACGGCACGGCGCTCTACGAGCACCCCGACCCGCGTCGGGGCTGGCATCCCGAATGGGGCTCGTACATCTTCGATTTCGGGCGTCCTCAGGTGCGCAACTTCCTGGTCGCCAACGCCGTCTACTGGATGCAGGAGTTCCATGTCGACGGCCTGCGGGTGGACGGCGTCGCGTCGATGCTCTACCTCGACTATTCGCGCAACGACGGCGAGTGGCTGCCCAACAAACACGGCGGCCGGGAGAACCTCGAAGCGGTGCAGTTGTTGCAGGAGACCAACGCCACGTCATACCGCCGGATGCCCGGCACGGTGATGATCGCCGAGGAATCCACGTCCTGGCCGGGAGTCACCAGGCCGACCAGCCACGACGGCCTCGGGTTCGGTTTCAAATGGAACATGGGGTGGATGCACGACTCGCTGGATTACGTGGCACAGCAACCGATCTATCGCCGTTACCACCACAACCGGATGACGTTCTCGCTCGTCTATGCGTGGGACGAGCAGTTCGTGCTGCCGATCAGCCACGACGAGGTGGTGCACGGCAAGGGATCGCTGCTGCGCAAGATGCCCGGCGACCGGTGGGAGCAACTCGCCGGCGTGCGCGCGTTCCTGGCCAACATGTGGAGCCATCCCGGCAAGCAACTGCTCTTCATGGGTTGCGAGTTCGGTCAGGAGTCGGAGTGGGCCGACGGACGCAGCCTGGATTGGTGGCTGCTGGACCACCCCGAGCACCTGGGTGTCGCGCACCTGGTGTCGGACCTCAACCGGTTCTACAAGGAACACCCGGCGCTCTGGCAGCTCGATCACGACCCGCACGGTTTCCAGTGGATCGACGCCAATGCCGCGGACGCAAACCTGTTCTCCTACCTCCGTTTCGACAGCTCCGAGCACGACGGCGACGTGGTCGCGGCGGTGCTCAACTTCAGCGGCGTCGAAGCCCGTGACGTGCGGGTCGGGCTGCCCCGCGAAGGCCGTTGGACGGAGCTGGTCAACACCGACGCCGAGCGGTACGGCGGCGCCAACCGCGGCAACCTCGGCGGCGTGGATGCGTCGGGCACACCGGCCGGTGGCCAGCCGTACTCCGCGCTGGTCACCATCCCGCCCCTGTCAGCGGTCTGGCTGACGCCGGAGACAAAGACGGCCTCGACGGGGGCGGCCGAGGCCGACTGACCGGATCAGGAGTATGCCCATCGCGCGCGATACACCGCGATTGGCATACTGCTGGCGCCTCGCGGGATCAGGAGTATGCCCAGCGCGCGGCATACACCGCGATCGGCATACTCCCGGCGTCTGGCCGGATCCGCAGTATGCCCAGCGCGCGGCATACACCGCGATCGGCATACTCCCGGCGTCTGGCCGGATCCGCAATATGCCCAGCGCGCGGCATACACCGCGATTGGCATACTGCTGGCGCCTCGCGGGATCAGGAGTATGCCCAGCGCGCGGCATACACCGCGATCGGCATACTCCGGGCGTCTCGCCGGATCCGCAGTATGCCCAGCGCGCGGCATACACCGCGATCGGCATACTCCCGGCGTCTGGCCGGATCCGCAGTATGCCCAGCGCGCGGCATACACCGCGATCGGCATACTCCGGGCGTCTCGCCCGCCGCACGCGCGCGAAAGCGCCACCCGGACGAACCGGGTGGCGCCTTCTCGTCGCTGCGGCAGTGTCAGTACTTGCGCAGCGCCGTGACGAAGTCCTTCGTCGAACTCGGCACGCCGAAACCGGTCAGGTTGTCGTACCCGCGCTCCGACACCAGTGTCTGGTTCTGGACCTGCTGGGAATTGATGCCGACCGTCGCGATCGTGCCCGACGTCTTGTACTCGAACCCGTGCTTCAGGGCGTTGCCCTTCACGTCGGTCAGGCCGGCGTGGCCCTTGGCGTAGATCGCCGGGTTGAGGAAGCCGACCCGCTTCCCCACGAGGGCCAGGGTGCCCGCGGTCCACGGCGACGACCAGCTCGTGCCACCGATCTTCTGCAGCACGAAGTTGTTGCCGGCGTCGCCGTCGTGGTAACCGATCAGGTAACCGGTGTAGGGGTCACCGGCACCTGCCATGTCCGGGTAGGCCCGGTGCGGGTCGACTCCGGTGAAGCGGGTCGGCACGACACCCTGCTGGTAGTAGGGCTCCGCGTGGTACTGGCTCACGCCACCACCACCGCCGTAGCGGTACTGCCAGCCGCTCCAGGTGTCGTCCTGCCGCAGGTTGTATGACGTGTTCCACGCCTGCTCGAAGGAGACCTTCGAACCCTTGGCATTGCCGGTGGCCAGCGAGGTGCCGCCGACCGCGGTCACCCACGGGTTGGCCGCCGGGTAGTCCGGCGAGGGCGGCGTCGTGCTCTGGTCACCGTTGGTGTTGTCGCCGTAGTCACCGGAGGAGAACAGCACCGAGATGCCCTGTGCCGCCGCCTGGATGAAGATGGCCGAGTAGGCGTCGTTGGTGGCCGGGTCGTCGACCTCGCCTCCACCCCACGAGTTGGTGAACGAGTCGACCAGGTTGTCGTCGATCAGCTTGTGCATCGAGGTCATCAGCGCGTCGTCGAAGGGACGGGACGCCGCGGAGTAGATGATCTTCGCGTCGGGGGCGGCACCGTGGATGGACTGCACGTCGAGCGCCTGCTCGCCGTTGACACCACCGGAGCCTTGGTCGTCGCAGTAGAGGGGGTCGTAGCCGGCGTCGGGCTCGATGACCGTCAGCTGGTTCTTCTTCAGCGGCTGGAAGCCGAGGTTCTTGGCCCAGGTGTTGGTGTCGGCTTCAATGCGAGGGTCGTTGCACCACAACGTGATGCCGACCGTCATACCCTTGCCGGTGTCCTTCGCTTTCATGCCGCGAGCCGCCCGCATCTGCTGCGGGGTGTAGCCGCACAGGCTGCCCGGCTGGACGCCCTTCAGCGGGGGCGCGGCCTTCGGGGCGTAGGGCAGGTGGTACTGCCCGTAGTACGACGAGCAGGCATCGCTGGCGCCCGACTTCGCCGCCGGCACGGCACCGAGCGCGGAGAGGGTCTTGGCCGACTTGTGCTGCTGCGCGGACGCCTCGTTGGTGCGGACGTTGGTGGTGTGCAGCATGCGCGAGTGGTCCAGCCCGACCACGCCGCCCACGACACCGGCCACGCTGCCGGGCATTGTCACGGCCTTGGCCGGCGCCGAGAAGGTGCGGCCGCTCTTGGTGTACTTCTGCATCTTCGTGCCGAACGCCTTGTTGACCTGCGCGACCGTGCCGCTGACCGGAACATAGCTGCGGCTCTTGGAGACCGCACCGGTCTTCAGGCCCTGGCTGTGCAGCCAGGCGACGGCCTTGTCCACATCGGACTTCGACGCGGCGAACCGCTTGGTGAACTGAGCCGGGGACAGAAACTTGCCGTGCTGCGGGCTCGAGGGGTCCGATACGGCCTTGACGAACGCTTCGGCGCCAGCCGGGTCACGCAACTTGAACGTGACGATGAAGTGCTCGGTGGTGCCGGTCGACGCCGCACCGAGGGATCGCCCCGGTGACTGCACGCTGTGTGCCACGACTTTGCGGTGGTCGTTGTGCGTGTTGCCTGCTGCGAACGCCGGACCGCCGACTGCGCCTGCGGCGAGGGTGACGGCGCCGAGCAGAGCGATGTGTGAGCGCATATAGCTTCCCTTCATAAAACGTGGATATTTCGAAACTAGCGACCTGCGGGAGGCGGCGGGGCGATCACGGTCAACCGGTTTTCCAGCCCCCGGTCCGTCCCTCGGGTCGTATGCCGATGTCGCGATCCGGCCCGCCGTGGCAGGCTGGTCCCATGAGCGCGCCCCGAGCCGGACAACCTGCAACCGCGAGCGACCTGGTCGACGTGCCGCACCTGGTCACCAGTTACTACGAGATCGAACCCGACCCGGAAAACATCGACCAGCAGGTTGTTTTCGGCACCTCGGGACATCGCGGTTCGTCACTGAAGGCGGCCTTCAACGAGTCACACATCCTGGCCACCACGCAGGCGATCGTGGACTACCGGCGCGCACAGGGGTATGACGGGCCGCTCTTCATCGGCCGGGACACGCACGCCCTGTCCGAGCCCGCGTGGGCCTCCGCACTGGAAGTGCTTGCCGCGAACGACGTGCAGGTGCTCGTCGACAGTGCCGACGGCTACACCCCGACGCCGGCCGTCTCGCACGCGATCCTGCGGGCCAACGACGGACGGACGACGGGCGCCGGACTGGCCGACGGCATCGTCGTCACCCCGTCCCACAACCCCCCGTCGGACGGCGGTTTCAAGTACAACCCGCCGCACGGCGGTCCTGCGGACAGTGACGCCACCAAGGTCATCGCCGCAGCGGCCAACGACTATCTACGTGCCGGGCTGGACGGCGTCGCCCGCATCCCCTTCGGTCGGGCGCGCGCGGCGGCCTCGCCATACGACTTCCTGGGCACGTATGTCGACGACCTGCCGAACGTCATCGATCTCGACGCCATCACGTCGGCCGGCGTCCGCATCGGTGCCGACCCGCTCGGCGGCGCCTCGGTGGCCTACTGGGCGGCGATCGCCGACCGCTTCGGCATCGACCTCACCGTCGTCAACCCGTTGGTGGATCCGACCTGGCGTTTCATGACCCTGGACTGGGACGAGAAGATCCGGATGGACTGCTCGTCCCCGCACGCCATGGCGTCCCTGATCGGCAAGCGCGACGACTTCGACATCGCCACCGGCAATGACGCCGACTCCGACCGGCACGGCATCGTGACGCCGGACGGCGGACTGATGAACCCGAATCACTATCTGTCGGTGGCCATCCACTACCTGTACGGCGGTGCCCGTCCGGGCTGGTCCTCGGACCGGGTCGGCAAGACGTTGGTGTCCTCGTCGATGATCGACCGCGTCGTTGCCTCCCTGGGTGCCCGGTTGTGGGAGGTCCCGGTCGGGTTCAAGTGGTTCGTGCCCGGATTGCTCGACGGCAGTGTGGGTTTCGGCGGCGAGGAGTCGGCGGGTGCGTCGTTCCTTCGCACTGACGGCCGGGTCTGGACCACGGACAAGGACGGCATCGTGTTGGCACTGCTCGCATCCGAGATCCTGGCACGCACGAGGCAGACTCCCAGCCAGCACTACGCGACGTTGGTGCGGGAGCACGGCGATCCGGCATACGCGCGCATCGACGCGCCCGCCGATCGGGAGCAGAAGGCCAAGCTCGCCGCACTCTCCCCCGACGACGTCACGTCAACCTCACTGGCCGGGCAGCCGATCACCGCGAAGCTGACCCGCGCCCCGGGCAACGACGCACCGATCGGCGGGCTGAAGGTGACGACCGAGGACGCGTGGTTCGCGGCGCGTCCGTCGGGCACCGAGGACGTCTACAAGATCTATGCCGAGTCGTTCCAGGGTCCGGAGCATCTCGCCCGGGTGCAGGCGGAGGCGAAGGACATCGTCGCCGCCGCACTGGGCGGTTGACGACCGTCGAAAGGAAGCCCGTCCGGCAAGCCGCCGCGCGACCCATCACCGAGTGACGCAATTGGCATCGAGTGTGTGAATGCGTCACTCGGCGGTCAATGCGTCAGTCGGCGAAGTAGGGCGCGGCGCCCTCCGCTGCCGCGATGTGCACCTCGCGGGCGTGCCGGAAGCCGATGTCCGGATCTGACCGGCCGCCTCAGCCGAGGATCTGCTCCTCGTCCTTGGCCCACAGGCCGGTCAGGCCGCGGAAGTGCCCGAGGAAGCGCTCGTGCTCGTATTCCGGATAGGTCGATGTGACCGTCTCGACCAGCAGCCGGTCGAAGTCGTCGGACAACACCCAGTCGAGCACCATCTCGTCGACGTGCCCGAGGGCGGTGTCGACGAACTCGCGGTATCGCTCAGTCTCGAAGTAGACATCCGAAAGGTGTTGGTAAGCGGTCAGTTTCGCCTGGTAGTCGTCGTCGCGATCGGCGACCTCGAACCACGGACCGGTGTCCACCTGCGTGTGCCCCTTGCGGCCGGTGACGACGCAGTAGATGGACCACTTCAGCAACGACTTGATCGCCCAGGGGAAGTAGTAGTGCAACGACGTCACGGCGACGTCCGGGCAGGCGTTCGCGTAGTCGATCGGGTAGACAACGCCGTCCTTGACCAGCATCTCGCAACTGTTGAACTCCCACCGGAAGAAGGCGTTGACCGTCTGCGCGATCGTGCTGGTCTCGGCGCCGATCTGCGGGGTGAGGAAGTCGTAGGCGACCTCGTAGCGATCGTGCATCGGCTCGTCCGGGCGGAACTTCATCACCATCGTCTCCGGGCCGATGGTCAGGGCCCGGGCGAACACCTCGAAACCGTCGACCGCACGTTGCAGATGCATCAGCATCTCGCCGGACTCGTCGTAGCTGCGCCGCAGGTCGGCCTCGTCGCGGATCATCGAGACGCCGCGCCAGGCACCGCCGTCGAAGGGCTTCATGAACATCGGATAGCCCAGCTCGGCCGCCACCGACGGCAGGTCGAAGGACCGGTTGTACTTCGCGGACGTGTAAGCCCAGCGCACGTTGTCGATCGGGTTCTTGTAGGGCACGAGCACCGTCTCGGGCACGTGCATGCCCAGCCGCATGAGCGCGCAGTATGCCGAGTGCTTCTCCATCGACTGGAAGGTGAACGGCGAGTTGAGCAGATATACATCGTCCATCAGCGCGGCCTTCTTCAACCACTCGCGCGGGTGGTAATACCAGTGCGCCAGCCGGTCGATCACCAGGTCGGTGCGCGGCTTGTCGCGCAAGTTGAACGGTTCGATCGTCATTCGCTCGGTCCGTATGTCGTGCCGCGAACCGTCCGGCGCCGTGATCGGTCCGACCCGGCGCACGAGTTCCTCGAAGGCGCGGGGCCAATCCTCCTCGGCGCCCAGCAACAGGCCGATCAGGTGTTCGCTCATCGTGCGCTCCCTTCCGTCGAGCTGACTGTCAGTGGACTCGGATCGGTCAACAGAACCGTGGTAGATGGTGTGCCAGCTGCTTGCACCACCACGGCCAGTCGTGCGCGCTGTCATGTCCCCACACGTCCAGTTGATGCGGAATCCCCTTCTCCGCCAACAGTTGCGCGAACGCAGTCGTCGACGGCAGCGCCTGTGTCGGCGAGACCTCGAACGGCCCCTCCCCCACCACGAGCAGCACACTGGCCGCGCGGCGCAGCCAGTCGAGATGGTCGCCGTGCAGGCCGGCGACATACGCCATCGGGTTGGCGAAATAGGTCGCGTCGCCGGTCTCCCCGTGCCCGTGCCACGACGTGACGTCGTAGCTGCCGGACAGCCCGATCGCCAGCGGCGCCTGATGGGCATGGGTGAGGGTGAAGTGCACCGCGTGGTAGGCGCCCATCGAGACACCGAGGGTGATCAGTGGCCGCTCACCACCGACCTGATCGGCGATCCAGGGCAGCGCCGCGGACTCCAGCCAGCGCGTGTAGGCGTGCTGCCGGTTGGCGCGCTCCTCGGTGGTGGCCGCGTTGTCGGACCAGGTCCACCGGTCCGCGGAATCGACGCAGAAGAACGACACCCGGCCGGCGTCCACCAGCCCCTGGACGGCCTCGACCATGCCGTGGGCGGCGAAGTCCTCGGCCCGACCGGCCTCGCTGGGGAACACGAGCACCGGTCGTCCCCAGTGGCCGTGGCGGATCACGCCCAGCGACACGTCCGTCCCGGGCACCGGCAACTCGACACGTTCACCCACCCGCTCATCCTGACGCACGCGCGGCGAAGTGCACGAGGTTTCGGCGGAACGAGTTTGCGGCGCGACCGGGCCCCGGGGCACCATCCAGTCAGCGGGACGGTCCGCGCGACAACGCCGCGGCAGGGCACAGCCGGATCAGCGCGGTCGCTGCCTCGGCGTCCGTGGCGATCTCGGACGGGATCGGATAACCCCACTCGTCCAACGGCACGCGTTGCGGATCCAGCGCATGACAGACGCCGTGCGCGCTGCAGGCGATGCGGTCCACCCGCACCCCTGTCTCGCTCCTCGGGTCAGCTGGCATACGCGTGCCCGTCGTCGTCGGGGTTGTACTGAGTCTCGGCATGGCGATCGAGCTCGGCCACGCAACCACCGGACAGGTGCGCGTCCAGGTCAGCGCCGAAGACGCGGAGCGCGCCGGCGAGGTGTTGGGCAACACCGTCGGGGAACCGGCAGGCTCCACGGCCGGGCAACAGCACCAGCCGCCGTTGCAGCCTGGCCAGACTGCGACGATCGCCGCCAGCCACGGACGCGAAGTCGGAAGCGATGGCCGGGACGCCGAACATGCAGGGACCGCACTGTCCGGCGCTTTCCGAGGCCGCCCTCTCGAGCGTGCGGGTGACCTGCTCGAGCGGGCACACATCACGGCCGAGCACTCGGAGCACGCCACTGCCCGTCGTACACCCGTATGCCGTCAATGCCGCTGTCTCCCAGGGCAATCGCGAAATCTCCGGCGCACTGAGGAACCCACCGCTGAGACCGCCGAGGTTCACCGCGCGGTACGGCGCCGCGTCGGCGATCCGCAGCAGGTGCGACAACGGAGTGCCAGCCTCCGTCTCCACGATCCCCGGATGGCGGACTGCGCCGGCGACCGTGACCAGTCGCGGTCCAGGTTCTGCCGGTGTGCCGAACGAACGGAACCACTGCGGCCCGTTGTGCAGGATCTGCGCGATGCGCCATACGGTCTCGGCGTTGAGGACGAGGGTCGGACGCAGTCGCCGCCCGTTCGCGTCGCGTCCGCCGAAGACGAGCGGCCGGCTCCGGGTGACGGGCCGGGCGTCGTTGCCGTGCGCGAAGGCGACGAGCGCGGACTCCTCGGACGCGACGTACCGGTCGGGGACCTCCAGCACCGGCAGACCGGCGTCGCTCAACTGGTCGAGGGTCGCGCTGCCCCGGCGGGCGGCGAACGACACCGTGGGGCTGACCGCCCGTGCGCCGTCGACCAGTTCGGCCAGGTGACGCGACACGACGAACCAGTCCTTGGCAGCGTCGAGTTCGCCGTCGCACGCATTCACGATCAGTGACGCATCGTTCTCCCGAGCCGCTGCGATCTTGCGCGCGGTCGGGAAGGCTGCGCCACCGCGGCCGGTCAGACCGGCCTCGGCGACCGCGTGTTCCAGTGTGGTGCTCATACCCATCCCCTCCGAGCGATACGACGTCGTGCTGCGTCCGAATGCGTTGCGAACACACGCCATCCGACACACGCGACGCCGAGCAGGGCGCAACCCACCGTGATGCCGCGCAACAACGGCTCGTCAGCGGTGCCCGACACGTAACTGTGCACGACTGCCAGCGGCCAGCACGCGTATGACGTCAGGTGCACCCACCGCCAGGTCCGCCGCGTGATCCGGTCGCGCAGCAACGACGTCGCCAGCACCGCGAGCGCGATGTCGAGCGCGAAGGTGCCGAACGCGGTCCACGTCCGTTCGTAGCCGGACGTGAACGGCAGCACGGTGGCCACCCAGCCGACATGCACGTCATCGTCCAGGACGGCACTGAGAACGTGCACGACGAGGAACACCGTCGAGCCCAGCGCAAGGCTGCGATGGACGCCCATCGCAACCGCCTGGCCACCCGGACCGAGTCTGCGCTGACCGGACAGCAGCATGCCGAGCACCAACACGACGGTGAAGAGCACGAGTGCGGCCACGCCCGTGGCCCGCGAGAGGTACCAGAGGATCATCACGCGACCGCCCGCTCCGGCCAGCCGGGCGTATGGCGCCGCGATCCGTCCGGCGCGACCAGCAGTGCGGGCAGGCCGCGCGCCGTCAACCAGGACGGCGCGTCGGCACCCAGCACCACGGCGGCGGTCGAGGCCGAATTCGCCTCCAGCGCAGAGCTTCCCGCGACGGTCACCTGCTGCCACACGGTGGGCGCCGGCGCGAGGGTGCGCGGGTCGAGGATGTGATGTCGCTGCACGCCACCGCTGCACCAGGTGCGCAGCGCCGTCGATGACGTGGCGAACGCCGTTCCTTCCCCGATGACCGTCTGCAACATCTCACCGGCGGCGGCCTGGACACCGATCCGCCAGCCCTGATCCGGCAACGGACCGGCCGTCGCGATGTCGCCGCCCAGGTCGACCAGCACCCCGCTACCGGTCTCGGTGTGGATGCGCGCCGCGATGCGGTCGGCGAGCAGGGCCTTGGCCGATGCACCGAAGTCGAGCTCGCAGCCCGGAGGAAGCGCGAGCAGGTGCAGACTCGCGTCATACCTGATCGACCGCCAGGTGGGGATGGACGGACACGGTCGCACGCGGCTGTCACCACGGGCGCGCACCTCGTCCAGGTCCGCGTCGTAGCCGAGCGCCGCCAGTGCCGCACCTACGGTGGGATCGACCAGTCCGTCGGTGAGCGCCGCCGCGAGCAGTGAGGCCGCGACCACCTCACCGAGTGCCACCGAGACCCGGTGCGGCAAGCCGTCATGGGTGAACCGGCGCAACTCCGAGTCGGGCCGGAACCGCGAGGCCGCCCGATCCAGCTCGTCGACATCGTGCAGCGCGATCTCGGCGGCCCGCAGCGCGGCGAAGCGATCGGTCACCAGCACCCGGCAAGTCGTGCCGATCGCAGCGAACCGTGCCGCGAGCACCACCGCGGCGCTCATGAGCCGCGGGTCGTGGTGTCGGCGCCACCGTTGCCACCGTCCGTCACCGACGGCACCGGACGGTAGGAGTTGTCGCTCTGTGACGACTGTGCCGAGGAGACACTCGGCGACGCGGTGGCCGACCCTCCACCGGTCGCGGTCTGAGCCGGCACGGTCGTGCCCGAGGCGTGGTGGGACTGCTGTGTCGCCAACTGCCCGACGAGTCCCGCCGTGACAAGGATGCCGGCCGCCATACCGGCGACGGTGAGGTGACGTGTCCTGCGCAAGATCGGGATCATCGGCATGCACTTTCTGGAGTAGTGATCAGCAGAGAGTGACCAGCCGACTTCTGGGGAGCATGGGAGCAGGCTGTGGACTTGTTGAAGGTTGGACGACCTCACCGGTCCGCAGTCGTAGGGTCGAGTGCGTGACTATGGAATACCGCCCACTGGGCAACTCGGGACTCATGGTGAGTGCGGTCGGCATCGGCTGCAACGCGTTCGGGCGACGGGTCGACGCGGCCGGCGTGCGGGAGATCCTGGACGCCGCGCAGGACGTCGGCGTGACCTTGCTCGACACCGCCGACATCTATGGCGGCAGCGGTGCCAGCGAGGAGCTGCTCGGTGCGGCACTGCGAGGACGTCGTGAGAACTTCGTCGTCGCAACGAAATTCGGCATGGACACCGGTGGCCTCAACGGCGTCGATCACGGGGTGCGAGCGTCGCGGCGCTACATCCGCCGCGCGGTCGAAGGGTCGCTGCGGCGGCTGCAGACCGACCACATCGACCTTTATCAGCTGCACCAGCCGGATGAGGTGACACCGATCGAGGAGACCCTCGCCGCGCTGACCGATCTGGTCCAGGAGGGCAAGGTCGGCTACCTGGGCTGCTCGAACTTCGCCGGTTGGGAGGTGGCCGACGCGGACTGGACGGCGCGCACTGCCGGTCTCGAGCGATTCGTGTCGGTGCAGAACCGCTATTCGCTGCTCGACCGGTCCATCGAGGCCGAAGTAGTGCCTGCCGCGGAGACGTTCGGCCTGGGCGTGCTGCCCTACTTCCCGCTGGAATACGGCCTGCTGACCGGCAAATACCGACGCGACGAGCAGCCGCCGGCCGGCTCACGTGCCACCTCCGGGCCGGCGCCGTGGCTGGAGCACGCCGACTGGGACCGCATCGAGGCACTGCGGACGTATGCCGCCGACCGCGACCTCACCGTGCTCGACGTCGCGATCGCGGGACTGGCGGCGCAGCCCGCCGTGGCATCGGTCATCTCCGGCGCGACCTCCGCGGAACAGGTCCGCACCAACGCCGCGGCGCTGCGCTGGGAGCCGACTCCGCAGGACCTCGCGGTCCTCGACGAGATCACCGCCGACTGAGGCAGCGGCACCCCGCCGGTCGCGGTGCCGAGATGCGCCGACACTGACGGTCCGTGGCACCAGTGACGGCCGGATACGGCCGTCACTGGTGCATGACGCCGTCAGTGTCGGGGGTCATGCGACGGCGGCGAGCCTGCGAGCGCCGGAGCGGCCCGACCTGCGAGGAGCGCGCGAAAGGAAACCGCGCGGCGACGACCAGGGCGGGCACCGACGGCTGCGAGCCTGCGAGCGCCGGAGCGGCCCGACCTGCGAGGAGCGCGCGAAAAGATTCAGTACAACGCGGACATCAGGGCGGTGCGGGCCTTCTTGACGCGATCGTCGGTCGGGCCGACGACGTCGAAGAGCTGCACGAGATGCTCCCGGGCGGCGTTCCGCTCGTCGCCGGTGGTGGCCTTGACCAGGTCGATCAAGCGCGCGAACGCGTCCTCGACGTGGCCGCCGAGGACATCCAGGTCGGCGACCATCGTCTGCTTCTCGACATCGGTGGGCGCTGCTGCCGCCTGGTCGCGCGCCGTGTTGAGATCGACGCCGGCCGTCCGCTTCAGCAGCCGGACCTGGCCGAGACCGAGCCGGGCCTCGTCGTCGGCCGGGTTGTCCTTGAGTGCCTGCTCGTATGCCGCACTCGCCGCGTCGTAGTCACCCTGCTCGATGGCGTCGAACGCACGCTGGTGGGTCTCCGGCAGCTCCGGTTCGGCCTCGTCCGTGTCCGCTCCGGAGTCCGGCGCCGCGTCCAGCCGGCCGGTCACGCCGTTGGCGGCCGCCGCCTCGAGCACCTTGTCCAGCACCTGGCGGATCGCATCGGCCGGCTGGTCACCGACATACAGGGGCACCGGCTGGCCGGCGAGGATGGCCAGGACCATCGGCACCTGCTGGACCTGGAGCGCCTGCCGGATTTGCAGCGACACGTCGATGTCGACGGTGGCCAGCTGCAGACGGCCGGCATACGAACGCACCTCCTGCGCCAGGGCGTCGAGGTGCTTCTTGCTGTCGGGCCGGCTGCCGGACCACAGCGCGACGATGACCGGCACGCGAGCGGACGTCTGCATCGCATCCGCGAAGGTGGCGTCGTCGACCGCAATCACCAGATTGTCGTGGGCACCGGCACCGCCGGCGGCGGAAGCGCCCGCAGCGGGCGCCGACGGACGCGCAAGGGCGGACAGATCGACGGCACCGCGCAGCGACGCGGGAGTGATGGGCTGGTCAGTCATGTGCCCATTCTTACCCGTCGGCCGAGCGGCCGGCCGGTCGCCCTCGATCGATCGGAGCGCCGCGCACCATGCGGATCTCGTCGCACTCCAGCGTCTCGTCGCGTTTGGTCCCGCCGTCCGGCGCGAAGCCGAGCTTGCGGTAGAACGCGATGGCCCGGGCGTTCTGTCGCACCACCCACAGGTATGCCGGGCGATCGCCCAGCGTCGCCTCGACGAGTTGCCGCGCGACGCCCGTGCCGTGGAAGTCACCGAGCACATTGAGCACACCAAGCTCCTGTTTCAGCGGTGCGTCCTCGTCGCGCGCAGCACCGACAATGCAGAATCCGGCGATACGACCGCTCGGCGTATGCCTGCCGAGACGCGACCGGAAGAGCACGCCGTCGATGACACCGCCGGCCTCGCTCTCCCGTGCGCTGGCGACCCCAATGCTCTTGCGCCAGCGTGCTATTCGCGGTTCGAGTTGCATACCGTCCAGATAGTTCTGCGAGAGCATCCCGGCATACGTGTCGCGCCATACCTGCATGTGCAGGGCCGCGAGCTCGCGCGCGTCGGCGTCGGTGGGCGGCTCGATCCGGAAGAGCTGGCTCACTGCTGGGACTGGAGCCGCTCCTCGATGCGCTGCACCTTCTCGGTGAGCTGGCCGGTGAACCCGGCGCGCATGTCGGCCTTGAGCACCAGGCTCACCCGCGGGCTTGTGGCGGCGACGGCCTCGCACGCGGCCTTCACGACGGCCAGGCATTCGTCCCACTCGCCCTCGATGGTGGTGAACATCGAGGTCGTCTCGTGGGGTAGTCCGGACTCGCGCACCACCCGCACTGCTTCGGCGACGGCTGCGCTCACCGAGCCGTCGGGGTCGTCGGTGGTGCCGGGGGCGATGGAGAAGGCGAAGAGCATGGTCCCAGGCTATGGGGCGACGTCCGCGGACTCGATCCGGGGCGCGATCGAGGCCAGGTAGCCGTGCACGGACGGTATGGCGGCCGCGCCCTCTCCGCTGGCCGAGGCGACGCGCTTCATCGACCCGGCCCGAATGTCCCCTGCGGCGAAGATGCCGGGCACCGTGGTCTCCAGCGGCTCCGGCGGGCAGTCGTCCCGCCAGGACTCGCGCGGGACGTCGCGTCCGGTGAGCACGAATCCCTTGGCGTCCTGGGCGATTTCGCGGGGAAGCCAATCGCAGCACGGGTCCGCGCCGAGCAACAGGAAGAGTCCGCCGCACGGCTTCTGCAGCTCGGCACCGGTGCGGTTGTCGCGCAGGGTGACCCATTCCAGCCGGGTCGCTCCCCCGGCGTCGACGACCTCGCAGCACGGCTTGACGCCGATCCGCGGGTTGATCTCGATCTCCCGGATGAGGTAATCCGACATGGTCTCCGACAGGTCCGGCCGGCGGATGACGATCTTGACGGACCGGGCGAAGCGGGAAAGGTGGACGGCTGCCTGGCCGGCCGAGTTGCCGCCCCCGACGACCACGACGTCCTTGCCGACACATTCGCGCGCGGAGCTGGTCGCTGCGCCGTAGTGGACGCCGAGGCCGACGAACTTCTCGATCTGCTCGACGCCGATGCGCCGGTAGGCGACGCCGGCGGCGATGATGAGCGTGCGGGCGCGCACCACCCGGTCGTCCAACCGCAATGCGTGCGTGCCACCGGTCTCGGTGGCCAGGTCCATGCCGACGACGGGGCGCGCCGAATAGAGCTTCGCGCCGAACCGCGCCGCCTGGGCCCGCGCGCGCTGCGCCAGTCGCATCCCGGAGATGCCACGCGGGAAGCCCAGGTAGTTGCGGATCATCGAACTCGTGCCCGCCTGCCCGCCGATCGCCTCGGAGTCGAACACGACCGTCGACAGGCCCTCGGAGGCGCCATACACGGCGGCGGCGAGGCCTGCGGGCCCGGCACCGATGATCGCCAGATCGAAGACGTCGTCCTCCTCGAAGTCCTCGAATGCATAGAAACGGCGGCCGATCTCGGCGATCGTGGGCCGGACCAGGGTGTCGGTCAGCGGCGAGGCGAGCACCGGATAGGTCGGTGAGCCGTCGGGCCATTCGACGTCGTCCAGGATCGCCTGCGCCACCTCCGACTCCGGCAGGTAGTTGCGGGCGGGGATACCCAGCCGATCCAGGAAGTCGCGCAACCGGCTGGCTTCGGAGTTTCCCGGGGGCGAGATCAGCTGCACCGCCTCGAAGACCGGCTTGCTCACACTCCATCCCCAGTCGGACAACAGCTCGGTCACCGCGGTGTGGAACTCCTCGTCCCGCTCACCACGGGGTATGACGAGGCCCGCCTCGATCCGGCCGTCGACCTGCGCCTCCCGCACCGGCTCGCGGTTGACCCGGAACTCCTGGTGGCCGTAGACGAGTGCCCGTTTGGTGACGGCGCTGACCGCGTGCAGACAGTCCATGGTCACCAACCCGGGGGCATCCGGCTGGTTGAACTCCACGACGAACAGGGCGACCTCGACGTGCTGTGCGATGAGCGACTGGACGAGCGCCATCGCGGGTCCGAGCCCCCGGGCGAACTCGATCCGGTAGTCGCTCGCGTATCGGGTGAACTCGCGCTGCAGCTGCTCGGCATGACCGTCACCGACCAGCACGATGGCGGGCTGAAGTTGCTTCACGCCGCGAGTGTATGCCGGGCGACGTGGTGCCACGCCGCCGCAAACATCGCTACTGTCGTCACTTTCTCGTCCAGCGAAGCCGGTTCGGGCGAGAAAGTAACGACAGTAGTCAGTTGTTCGTGGAGCGTCAGGAACGTGCCTGCGAATCGAGTTCGATCCGCTGCGGCACCCGCACGATGAGTGCGTCGCCCTGGCCACCCCCACCGCACAGCCCGGCCGCACCGACACCGCCGCCGCGGCGCTGCAGCTCCAAGGCCAGGTGCACCACGAGTCGGGCACCCGACATACCGATCGGGTGGCCCATCGCGATGGCGCCGCCGTTGACGTTGACGATCTCGGGGTCGACTCCGAGTTCGCGGGTCGACACGATGCCGACCGCGGCGAACGCCTCGTTGATCTCCACCAGGTCCAGGTCGGCCGCCGTGATGCCCTCCTTGGCGCACGCCGCGTTGATCGCGTGAGCCGGCTGCGACTGCAGCGAGGAGTCCGGGCCGGCGACGACGCCGTGTGCACCCACCTCGGCCAGCCACTCGAGGCCGAGCGCGTCGGCCTTGGCCTTGCTCATCACCACGACCGCGCACGCACCGTCCGAGATGGGCGAGCTGGAGCCGGCCGTGATGGTGCCGTCCTTGGCGAATGCCGGTCGCAGCCCCGCCAGGCTCTCGGTCGTGGTCTCCGGTCGGATGCCTTCGTCGTTCTTGAACTCGATCGGGTCGCCCTTGCGCTGTGGGATCTGCACGGGGACGACCTCGTTGTCGAAGATGCCGTCCTTCCAGCCGCGTGCGGCGAGTTGGTGGCTGCGCGCGCCGAACGCGTCCTGTTCCTCGCGGCTGACCTGCTGCTCGCCGGTGTTGGCCTGCTCGGTGAGGGCGCCCATCGCCTGATCGGTGAAGGCGTCCCACAGGCCGTCATGCGCCATGTGGTCCTTCATCGTGACGTCGCCGTACTTGAAACCGCCTCGGCTGCCCGGCAGCAGGTGCGGCGCCTGGCTCATCGACTCCTGGCCGCCGGCGACCACGACCTCGAACTCACCGGCGCGGATCAGCTGCGCTGCCAGCGCGATGGCGTCCAGCCCCGACAGGCAGACCTTGTTGATGGTCAGCGACGGAACATTCATCGGGATGCCGGCCTTCGCCGCCGCCTGGCGGGCCGGCAGCTGTCCGGCGCCGGCGGTGAGCACCTGGCCCATGATCACGTAGTCGACCTGGTCGCCGGCCACGCCGGCCCGGTCCAGTGCGCCCTTGATGGCGAAGCCACCCAGCTCGGCGCCGGAGAAGCCGGACAGGGACCCCTGGAGCTTGCCCATCGGCGTGCGTGCGCCGGCGACGATGACGGCGGTGTTGTTGTCAGACGAAGTCATACCGTCCACTGTAATCGCGCCGGATCAGCGCCTCACCGGGAGACGTACGCGCTGGTGGTGGTGTTCGCGCCGCAGGCGAGCAGCGTCACCACCGCATCGCCGTTGGCGTTGTTGGCGCGGGTCAGCGCCACCTGCTGGGTCGAGATGCCGGGTGCCGCCTGCCAGCTGGCCGGACTGGGCGCCGACCACTCGGTGTTCGCCGGGCCGGCGACCGAGACGATGGTGACCTGGCGCGCGCTGCTCTCGTAGTTCTGCGTGGAGAACGTCAGCGTGACGGTCTTGCCGTTCACGGTCTTCACGCCAACACCGGTGATGTCGACGACGCACACATCGGCGGTGACCGAAGCACGCGCGGCCGGCGCGGACGCCGCGAACGCGACCACCGGGAGCGACCAGGCCGCACCCTTGGCCACGGCGCGCCGGGAAACGAGTGGGACGGATGTGTGAGTCATGGTTCTCCCCTGTCTGTGCTCCCTACGGATGAGGGGACAGTAGGGCGGAAAACCGTCGCTCCCGGCCGCCACGGCTGCTCATTTCGAAGCGGAAACGGCCCTGGAATAAAGGAGTCCGCAGCAGCGATCGTGCTCGGGCCTCGGCCCGGACCGGTGCGGCTCAGTGCCAGGATCCGCGCGGGGGTCGTCGCTCACGGGCGGCCCAGCAGGCGGTGTGCCAGTGCCGCCGGTCGGTCACGTCACCGAGCCCGTCGTCCGGCCACACGACCACGTGCGCGACCGTCGAGGCCAACGACTGCTGGCAGCCCGGACACACGTAACTGCGCCCCGCGGTGTTGCCGCGCACTGGCCGCACCACGTAGGACCTGCCGTCATACGACTCACGGCGTATGCCGCTCTCCAGCACGCGCGACACGTCGGGCCGCCGGTCAGGTGCCCCTGACCGGCGGTCCGGACGGCGGTTGCGGCGCGGCACGGTGACTGCCGGTCAGCCGAGGAACGGCAGGTCGCGCGCGGCGTGCTCCAGCAGCAGCGGGCTCGGCACGACCGACGGGTCCAGCGCGGACAACTCGGCCAGGCCGTCGGCGACGACGTCGGCGCCGAGGTCATCGAGTATGGCGAACAGCCCGCGCGGGTAGCCGCAACCCGCGGTCATCGCGGTGTCGACATCCTCAGCCGTCGCGTACCCGGCGTCGACCATGGCGACGGCGTCGTTCAGGTGCTGGAAGAGCAGTGCGTCGACCACCAGCCCCGGGCGGGCGGGACCGGCGACGGCGACGAAGCCGGCCGCGGTCAGCGTCGCCCGGACCAGCGCCGCGTGCTCCGCGGACAGCCCCAGCGGGAGACCGAACTCCGCCACCTGCCCGGCCTTGGTCTCCTGGTGCACGCGCAGCGGCAGGACCGCCACGTCGTCGTCCAGCACCCCGGCGACGGCGAACTCACTGGCTTCGTCGGTGGCGAGCACCACGGTGCGCGCGTCGAGCACCTCCGCGACCTCGGAGAACCAGTTGCCGGGCGCCGCGCCATGGCAGCACTCGCACTCCGTCGGGTCCGCGCTCTCCTCATCGATCATGCAGTCGCCGGCATTGCAGTCGGCGCAGTCGGCCTCGTCGCCGCCCACGAGCACCACCAGCGGGCTGCCGGCCAGCTGTTGGACGTCCGCCCTCGGGTCGTCGATCGTCGTCACGGTGATGCCGGCCCGGGCGAACGCCTCGGCCAGCTGGGCGGCCTGCTCCCCCGTGCCGACGACTGCCGCCGCCGTCGTCATCGCGTCGGTGCCGGCGTCCTCCTCGGCGCCGGCATCGGCGGCGTAGTCGTAGAAGCCGCGACCGGTCTTGCGTCCCAGCCGGCCGGCGAGCACCAGCTGCCGCAGCAGCGACGGGGACGCATCGGAGGCGCGCTTGGTCGCGTCATACATGACGTCGCACACCTCCTTGACGACATCGAGGCCGACGAGGTCGCACAGCGTCAGCGGGCCCATCGGCAGGCCGATGCCGACCCGGCCCGCGTTGTCCAGGTCGGTCCGGCTGACCGTGCCGGTCTGGTAGAGCGCGATGGCGCGGGCCAGGTAGGGGATCAGCAGCGCGTTGGCGACGAACCCCGCGCGGTCACCCACGACGACCGGCTTCTTGCCCAGCTGCAGGGCGAGTTCACGGACGGTGTCGGCGACGGCGTCGTCCAGCATGACGGTCCTGATGACCTCGACCAGCTGCAGCACCGGTGCGGGGTTGAAGAAGTGCATGCCGACGACACGTTCGGGGTGCCGGGTCCCGGCCGCGATCTCGGTCAGGGACAGGCTGGAGGTGTTGGAGGCCAGGATCGCGTCGGAGCGCACGATGTCGTCCAGGGCACTGAAGATCGAGTGCTTGATCTCCATCCGCTCGGGCACCGCCTCGATGACCAGGTCGGCGTCCACCAGATCCTTCAGCTCGGCGGTGAAGGTGATCCGCTCCAGGGTCGCCTCCCGGTCCGCCTCGGCCAGCTTGCCCTTGCTGACGGCGCGGTCCAGCGACGTGGTGACGAATCCCCGTCCGCGCTCGGCGAGCTCCGGGGTGCCCTCCACGGCATACACCGCGAACTCCGCCTTGGCGAAAACCTCCACGATGCCGGCGCCCATGGTGCCGAGCCCGATGACCGCGACCTTCTTGATGACAGGATCCATGCGGTCAGTGTCTCAGGGGTGGCCGGGCCGGCGTCCGGGGTCCCCGACGGCCAACCACTACGCTGGGTCGCCGTGCGCGTTGTGATTGCCCGGTGCAGTGTCGACTACGTCGGCCGCCTGACCGCCCACCTGCCCCTCGCCACCCGGCTGCTGATGGTCAAGGCGGACGGCTCGGTGCTGATCCACAGTGACGGCGGCTCCTACAAGCCGCTGAACTGGATGTCACCGCCGTGCGCGATGGCCGAGATCGCCCCGACCGCGGACGAGGCCGAGGAGGGCGTGGCACACGTCTGGTCGGTGCAGCACGCCAAGTCCGAGGACCGGTTGCACGTGCGCATCCACGAGATCCTGCACGACTCCAGCCACGAGCTGGGAATTGATCCGGGCCTGATCAAGGACGGCGTCGAAGCCCAACTGCAGGCGCTGCTCGCCGAGAACATCGGCACGCTCGGTGACGGGTACTCACTGATCCGTCGCGAATACATGACTGCCATCGGACCGGTCGACATCATGTGCCGGGACGCGAACGGCGCGACGGTCGCCGTCGAACTCAAACGCCGCGGCGACATCGACGGCGTCGAGCAGCTGACCCGTTACCTGGAGCTGCTCAACCGCGATCCCCACCTCGCACCGGTCACCGGTGTGTTCGCCGCGCAGCTGATCAAGCCGCAGGCCCGGGTGCTGGCCGAGGATCGCGGGATCCGTTGCGTCACCTTGGATTACGAGGCCCTCAAGGGTATGGACGACGCCGACTCCCGGCTCTTCTAGCACGATGGCGGTCATGTCCGGCTCCCCCGCTCCGTCGGGTATGACGCGCGCCGCCATCGCCGCACCCAACGCGCTGGCCGCGCAGGCCGGCATCGACGTGGTGGCGATGGGCGGGACCGCCGTCGATGCCGCGATCGCGGCCCACGCGGTCACCTACGTGACCGAGCCGGGGATCGTCAGCGCGCTGGGCGGCGCCTTCATCAACGTCTGGCCGGCCGACGGGGAGCCGGAGGTCATCGACGGCAACTGCGAGATGCCCGGCCGCACCGCGACGCCCGACCGGTTCGGTGGCGGGCTGCGCGCCATACGGCTGGACTACGGGGGTGGCATCACCATCAACGCCGGTCCCGGATCGGCTGCAACACCAGGGTCTTTCGCGGCATACGAGTTGGCGCACGAGCGGTACGGCCGGGCGTCCTGGGCCGACATCCTCGCGCCGGCGATCTCCGCAGCCCGCGACGGATTCGTGCTCGGCCAGGCGGCCGGGCACTACCTGCAGCTGACCGGCCGGCAGCTGTGGTCCTTCGATGAACAGACGAGGGCGCAGCACTTCGACGGCGAGGCACCCGCCGCCCCAGGCACCCGGATGACCAACCCGGATCTGGCCCGCACGCTGGAAACCGTTGCCACCAAGGGTATTTCGGAGCTCTATACCGGATCCATCGGCGCGGCCATCGCCGACCATCTGGCCGCCACCGGTGGGCTCATCGGTCGCGCCGACCTGGCCGCCTACCGGCCGGTCAGCCGGCCGGCCAGCCGCGCACGCGTCGGAGACTGGGACGTCGCGCTCAATCCGCCGCCGTCCATCGGTGGCCCGGTGCTGACCGCGATGCTGCGCCTGATCGCCGACCGCGGTCTGGGCGCCGACACCCTGGTGGACATCCAGCGCACGGTGCTCGGCTATCGGGCCGAGCACCTGGACCGGGCGGCCGACCTGCGTGCCGCGGGCGCCGAGCTCTTGCTGACGCTGGAGACCACCGGCCTGGAATCGTTGCCCACCAGCACGGACACCGCGCACGTGTCGGTGGTCGACAGCGACGGGAACGCCTGCGCCATCACGACTTCCGCGGGCTACTCCTCCGGGGTCACCGTTCCGGGCACCGGACTGGTGCTCAACAACTGCCTCGGCGAGCCGGAGCTCAACCGGCTCGGCCTGCACGCGCTGGCGCCGGGCACCCGGCTGGCCTCCAACATGGCACCGGTGACCGCGCGCAGTGACCACGGCGTCACGCTGGCCATCGGCACACCCGGCGCCGACCGCATCACCACTGCGCTCGCACAGGTCATCGGCCGGCACTGCCTGCATGGCGTGGAGCTGACAGCGGCCATCGACGCGCCACGACTGCACGTGGAGTTGACCGGCGACGTGGTGCGGGCGCACTACGAGACGGACGACGCACTGGCCCAAGGAGTCGCCCGGACGGCCGTGGTCGCCGTGCCGCACGACGCACTGGACATGTACTTCGGTGGCGTCGGGGCGGCATACGGCACCGACGCCGGTGAACTCGGCGCCGCAGCGGACCCGCGCCGGGCCGCGGCCACGGCGGTCAGCTGAGCGCCGGTCTCAGACCGGCAGGATGACCGGTTGCGGGAGCAGCTGTCGCGACAACGGGATCACCCGGTGCAGGCCGGTCGCTCGCATCAACCGCTCCAGGCGCATCGACGCGTCGGCCAGCACCAGCCGGCGGTCGGCGCGCAGCGCGCGATGGTGTGCACCCACGATGACGCCCAGGCCGGTTGCGTCACCGATCTCGGCCTCGCCGAGATGCACCACCAGATCACCGATGCCGCTGTCGATGGCCTCGCCGAAAGCCACCCGGACATCGGCCACCGTGTGCACATTGAGCTCCCCGGTGACGGATATCTCCGTCCCCCGTCGAAGCACGTCGATCCTTGCCTGGTCTCCGAACCGCGTCATCGTTCCGCCACCTTCCCCGTCAGGGTGTCTGAACGTCTTCCTGAACCGCTCGCAGTCGCGGCTCACGCATTCATTGACGCACGACGACGCGGCATTGTTGTCCAGGATCCGGTCACGTTTTGATAACCGGTGTCACGATCGTGGCACGTCGGCCGATGTGAGCGGTCCGTCACGAGGCTGCCACGATGGGCCCATGGTCATCCTCAGCCGCATCTACACCCGCACCGGCGATGCCGGCACGACAGCTCTCGGGGACTTCAGCCGCACCGGCAAGAACGACCCGCGGCTGACCGCCTACGCCGACACCGACGAGACGGGCAGCGTCATCGGGCTCGCCGTCGCCGCCGGCGCACTGCGGGAGGATCTGGTGACCATGCTGCACCGCATCCAGAACGAACTCTTCGACGTGGGTGCCGACCTGTGCACGCCGCTGGTGGCCGACCCGGAGTTCCCGCCGCTGCGCGTGAAGCAGCCGTGGATCGACGACCTGGAGGCCGACTGCGACCGGCTCGGCGACGAGTTGGAGACGTTGCGGTCCTTCATCCTGCCCGGCGGCACCGTGGGCTCGGCGCACCTGCACGTCGCGCGGACCGTCGCGCGTCGCGCCGAGCGAGCCGCCTGGCTGGCGATCGAGACGTATGGCGAGACGGAGGCACCGGCCGGCAGCCCGAAGGGCACCGGCGGCGTCAATCCGCTCACGGCGCAATACCTCAACCGGCTGTCCGACCTGCTCTTCCTGACCGCTCGGGTCGCCAACCTGCCCGGCGGTGACGTGCTCTGGCAGCCCGGCGGCGGCCGCGAGGAGCGTCAGCAGCGGTAGGCCATCCGTGGCGTCATACCGCCGACCAGCACACTTGACGCCGACTGGCACAGCTACATGTGTGCCAGTCGGCGGGAAGTGTGCGAGTCGACGTGGGGACCTGTGGACAACGACCACGACCACCGGCGAGCCGCCACGATCGAGGCATGCGCGATGACGTCGAGCGGCTACGACCACAGGAGATCCTGAGCTCCGCGGAGCTGCAAAGACGTGGCATGCAACCGTGGGAGGAGGCACGCCGAGCCGATCCACGGCTCGCCCGGGTGCGCCGCGGCGGCTATGTCGCTGCCGAGCGATGGTCGGAGCTGGACGACGCGAACCGCTTCCGGGGCTTGGTGCTCAGCACCTACGACGCCATGTTCACCGAGCCCGCCCCGATCGCCTGTCGCCACGCCGCCGCGGTGCTGCACGAGCTCCCGGTCCTGGGTGGCTGGGCGCCGCGGATCGATGTGCTGGTGACGACTGCAGGCGGACATACCGGATTGATCCGGCGGCATCGGGTTGCCGACCTGCCGGCGCCCGCGGAGTCCCACGGGCTCCCCGTCACGCCGGTCCCGCGCACTGTCGTGGACCTCGCGCGGGTCGGGACGCTGGCGCAGGGGCTGGTCGTGGCTGATGCTGCACTGCACGCCGGCAAATGCTCGCTGGCCGAACTCGACGAGGAGGTCGCCAGGCTCCCCCGCGGCGCGCGAGGGAAGCGTCGCGCCGCGCTCGCCATACATCTCGCGGACGGGCGCTCGGAGTCGCCCGGTGAGTCGCTCAGCCGCGCGCGCATGTACGAGCTCGGCCTCGCGCAACCGGATCTGCAGGTCAAGCTCGAGGACGACGGTGGCTGCTTCGGCTACGCCGACTTCGGTTGGCCCGGACTGGTCGGCGAGTTCGACGGCAAGATCAAGTACATCTCGCCGGACGTGCTCTGGAAGGAGAAGCGCCGGGAGGGTCGCATCCGGCGTACCGGCCTCGGGGTCGAGCGCTGGGTATGGCGGGAGGCATGGCAGGGCGAACCACTACGTCGGATTCTATATGCCGCGGGCGTGCGCCCGGCAGCAGATGCCGCATGGCGCCGGTGGGACCCGGTCGCTCAGCCACGACGTCCGCGATTCGCCGACCGGCACAGTTGACGACGAGTCGCACACTTCCCGCCGAGTGGCACATGTGCAGGAGTGCCACTCGGCGGGAAGTGTGCCAGTCGGCGGCGAGACGGGGCGGAGCCGCTAGGCCACGTTGGCGTTGAGCCCGGGCGGAGCCGACTCGGACCAGGAACGCAACGCGGTGTAGTCGCCCGGCGCGATCGCGATCAGGAAACGTTCGGTGCCGAGGGTGCACTCGACCTGGACCGGGTCGACGATGGCGATCGGCCTGTTGCGGGTCAGCGGGGTGGGCGCACCGAGATCGAGCTCGCCGCGGCGCCATACGGCACGGGGGCGCACGCCCACCCCGATGACGGAGTAGAGCTGCACACTGTCGGTGCTGAAGCGGGTCATGCCCAGCTTCCAGCCCTCGCGGCGCTGCACGGCCACCATGGCCAGCGGCTCACCGCGGGCGATCAGCCGGCGACGCACCACCAGGGAGCCCAGCCCGAGCACGACCAACAGGGCCAGGCACGCGAGACCGACTGCTGCCCAGTCGATCGTCGCGATCATCCGTGCTCCTTCAGGCTCCGAGGCCGGCGGCGTCGACGCGCTCGGCGACGAGCGTGACCTTGTCGTTGTCGACCGACATGAAGCCGCCGTCGATGGTGACCGTCTCGCGCTGCCCGTCGACCGGGTCGACCAGGACGTCACCGTTGCCGAGCACCGCGAGCATCGGCTCGTGACCGGGCAGGATGCCGATCTCACCCTCGACGGTGCGGGCGGACAGCTGGCGTGCGTCACCCGACCACACGATGCGGTCCGGGGCGACGATTTCGACCTGCAGGCTCACGAAGAGTCAGCTCCTTGAGATGTACGGCGAAGAATCCACCGGACGGGACGGGTGGACCTTGCCTTACAGCTTACCGGGCCGGAGGGGGTGCTTGGTGCGCGATCCCGCCGATCGGCGGGATCGACACGGGAACCGACAGCACCGCAACGGCGTTGAACCGATCCCATGGCCTTCATGACCAGCCCCGACCTCTGGGTCGCCTTCCTGACCCTCTTCGCCCTCGAGCTCGTGCTCGGCATCGACAACGTCGTCTTCATCTCGATCCTGACCGGCCGTCTGCCGGAGCGGCAGCGCGCCCGGGCACGCACCATCGGCCTCGCGCTGGCACTGGTGCTGCGCATCCTGCTGCTGGCCGTCGCCTCCTGGATCATCGGATTGACGGCGACGATCGTCTCGATCGGCACCTCCGACGCCCTTCAGTTGTCCGGTCGCGACCTGATCCTGCTGGTGGGCGGCCTCTTCCTGGTCTACAAGGCCGTCACCGAGATCCACGAGAAGCTGGAGGGCGCCGGCGAGGAGACGACCGCTGCGTCCACCGGCGGCACCAGCAGCTTCGCCCGCATCATCGTCCAGATCCTGTTGCTGGACGCGGTCTTCTCGCTCGACTCGGTGATCACCGCCGTCGGCATGGTCGACCAGCTGGCGATCATGATCGCTGCGGTCACCCTGTCGATCGGACTGATGATGGTGTTCGCCGGACGCATCAGCGCCTTCGTCAACAGGCACCCCACGGTCAAGATGCTGGCGCTGAGCTTCCTGGTGCTGATCGGCTCGACACTCATCGGCGAGAGCTTCGACATACACATCGACAAGCCGGTGATCTACGGCCCGATCGCCTTCGCGATGGCCGTCGAGGCGCTCAACCTCACCTACCGCAAGCGGCAGGCGGAGCGTCGGTCGGCGCTGACGCCGGCGGACTGAGTCAGCGCTCCACGACGATCGCCATCGGCGTCTGCTCGCCGCCCTGCCCCAGCGGGTTGTCGGCGAACATCTCCTCGAATCGCGCCCGGTCGCCCGGCACGTCGGCACCCAGCACGTTGCGGCCGATGTCGTTGGCGTCCATGACGATCGTGCCCCCGAAGGTGTCCTTGTATGCCGCCGGCACGCGCTCGCGGATCGCGGCCGAGAGCCGGGCGGCGACGTCGTCGGGGTCCTTGGGCGCCAGCTTCGCCGAGACATTCGAGGGGTATGCCGAGTATTCGGTCGGGCCGTCGATGGCGCGGATGTCACCGCCGACCAGCTCGTAGAACAGTCCCCGCTTGCCGATCAGCTTGCCGACCGCTCCCCCGGCACTGGCGTAGAGCACCCGCGGCAGGCCGGCCTCCTGGATGGCCAGCTGCATGGTGAACGGCGAGCCGAGCCCGATGCCGGCCGGGGTGCGGGTGACGTACTTGGACAGCACCCGCGCCGGCCGACCCACGTTGATGTCCCAGATGAAGTAGGAACGCCCCTGGGTGATGGCCACGATCTTCTCGGAAATGAAGTAATACCAACGCTTTCCGGCCAGCTCGGCAGCGTGCTGCGGGTCGCCCTGCAGCGTCTGGAAGAAGCGGTCGACCTGCTCCAGCACCCGCTTGTCGAGGTCGTCGTCGCGGCTGAACAGCTCGGTGCGCAGCGGGTAGCGGCGCACGGTCGCGCCGGTGGCGGTGACCAGGTCGAGCTGCTTCCCCTCGTTGGGTTCGAGGTCGGTCTTGATACGCGCGGGCCGGTCGTCCTCGGGCTGCTTCTCGTCGAAGAACTCCTGCAGCCACAGCTCGACGTTGAGCATCCGCCAGAAGACCATCGAGTCGACGTCGTTGGTGCCCTTGATCCAGCCCTCGAAGGCGTGCAGCACCTCCGACTGGTCGAAGTAGGGCCGGTTCGCGAACGACTCGGAGAGGAAGATGTTGTAGAAGTGGTTCTTCAGCCGCATGAACCACTCACCCTGCGGGGTGGTGAAGCCGATCTTGTTGCGGCGCCGGTTGATCATGTCGGGCAGCAGGCCGCGGGTGGCGTCCCGCAGCACGCGCTTGTTCCAGCCGCCCTTGATGATCGCCTCGTCGGAAAGGCTGAAGATGAACTTCACGACCTCCTTGTCGAGGAACGGCACGCGCCCCTCGAGCGAGAAGCGCATGGTGTTCTTGTCCTCGTAGCGCAGTAGCGACGGCAACGAACCCACGAAGAGGTCCTCGATGAGCCGCTTCTTGAGGTTGGCGCCCTCGACGGTGTAGGTCTCCCCCGTGTGGGCTGCGACGAAGTCGTCGGCCAGCAGCTGGGTCATCGGGATGCCCTTGCGGCCCTTGAGCTTGGCTTGCAGCTTGAACCGGCCGAGCCGGTAGATGACATCGAGGCTCTTGGACAGCTCGGCGGCCGCCCGCTTGGCACCCTGTGCCTTGAGCTGGCGCAGGTAGACGAAGTAGTAGGGGATGTAGCCGGCCATCATCTCGTCGGCGCCCTGGCCGTCGAGCAGCACCGTGACGTGCTGGGTGGCCTCGCGCATCACCTGGTACTGCGCGTAGGGACCCGAGGAGATCAGCGGCTCCTCCTGCGCCCGGATGAAGTCGCGCATGTCGGCCTTGAACTCATCGGCCGTCGGCTTGATCTTGTGTGCGTCGACGTGTCCCCGGCAGATGTCGAGCACCGCGTCGACGTACTTTTCCTCATCGTTCAGCGAGCCCGGGAAGACCGCGGAGAACGTATTTTGTTTGCCACCAACAGATTCCGCGGTTGTCGCGTCACCGTCATTGAGCAGCTGGTTGATGATCACGGCGACCGCGCTGGAGTCCAGGCCACCGGACAGCGACGTGCCGACCGGCACCTCGGACTGCAGGCGCAGCCGCACGGCCTCGATCAGCCGGGCCTTGTAGTCCGCGGCAGCCGCTGCGTCATACGGGCGCTGCTCCGTGGCCAGCTCGGCCAGCTCCTCGCGCAGCCGGGTGTATGGCGCCCGCGTGGTGCTGGTGCCGTCGGCGGTCGCCTCGATGGTCATGGCCTCGCCCGGCTCGAGCCGCTCGATGCCGTCGAAGAAGGTCTCGCGCCCGTCCTCGTGGATGCGGAACCGCAAGTAGCGGTAGATCGTGCGGTCGTTGGGTGTGGCGTCATACAGGCCGGAGGCGAGGATGCCCTTGATCTCCGAGGCGAACAGGAACGTGTCGCCGACCTGGGCGACATACACCGGCTTGATGCCGAAGTGGTCACGGCTGAGGGTCAGCCGGTGCTCCTGGGCGTCCCAGATCGCCAGCCCCCACATGCCGTTGAACCGGTCGAACGCCTCGGTGCCCCACTGCGCGAACGCCTCGAGCACCACCTCCGTGTCGGAGTCGGTGCTGAACTCGTGGCCGAGGGCCTGCAGCTCCTCGCGCAGCGGCAGGTAGTTGTAGACCTCGCCGTTGTAGACGATCGTGTAGCGGCCGTCGGCGGTGGTCATCGGCTGCTGACCGTGCGCCACGTCGATGATCGACAGGCGGCGGTGGCCCAGTCCGACCGGGCCGTCGGTGAACGTGCCCTCGCCGTCCGGACCCCGGTGCGCCTGGCAGTCGTTCATCCGCTGCAGCACTGCCGCGTTGCCACCCGGGCCGAGGTATCCGACGATTCCACACATGCGGGCCAGCTTATTTGTCCTGCCCCGACCGGCCTAAACGGCATGTCGGTCGAGTAGCGAGGTACGAGCGTATCGAGACCACGTGCGCGGCGCACTTGGTCTCGATACACCTCCTCCGCTGCGCTCCCCCGGTACTCGACCAGCGTGCAGCTACAGCTGGCCCAGGTTCGTGCGGGCGAGCTCGACGATCTCGCTGCCCCGGCCGGACAGCACGGTGCGCGTGGCGTAGAGCGTGAAGCCCTTGACCTGCGACAGGGTGATCTTCGGCGGCAGGGACAACTCCTGCCGCGCCACCCGCAGGTCGACGAGCGCCGGGCCGTCATACGCCAGCGCCTCCGGGACGGTGTCGACGACATCGCTGGTGCGTTCGGCGCGCAGTCCGCGCATGCCGACGGCGTCGGCGATGGCCGCGAAGTCCGGGTTGTCCAGGCCGGTGCCGAAGTTGATCAGCCCGGCCTGCTTCATCTCCAGCTCCACGAAGCTGAGCGCGCTGTTGTTGTAGACCATCACCTTCACCGGCAGGTCCAGCTGGCGCAGCGTGATCAGGTCGCCCAGCAGCATCGCCAGGCCGCCGTCGCCGGCGAGCGCGATCACCTGTCGCTGCGGGTATGCCGCCGCGGCGCCGATCGCCTGGGCGAGCGCGTTGGCCATCGACCCGTGGTTGAACGAGCCGAGCAGCCGGCGCCGGCCGTTCATCCGCAGGTAGCGCGCGGCCCACACCGTCGGCGTGCCGACGTCGCAGGTGAAGACGGCGTCGTCGGTCGCCAGTTCGTCGATCGTGGCGGTCACGAACTGCGGGTGCAGCGGCGTCTCCGCCGGCTTGCCCGGCTCGGCCAGCTCGTCCAGCTTGGCCCGGCGCTTGCGGTGGTGCTTGACGATCCGGTCGGCGAAGTCGCCGTCGCTGCCGGGCGTGATCCGGGACTGCAGCTGCGGCAGGGTGTCGCGGACGGTGCCGACCAGGGGGTGCGACACCCGCACCCGGCGCCCGATGCGCTCACCCCGCACGTCGATCTGGATCACCGGCACGTCGTCGGGCAGGAACGGCCGGTAGGGGAAGTCCGTTCCCGCCATGATGAGCACGTCGCAGTGCTCCATCGCGCGATACCCGGAGTCATAGCCGATCAGCCCGGTCAGCCCGACGTCGAGCGGGTTGTCCCACTCGACCCATTCCTTGCCGCGCAGCGAGTGCACGACCGGAGCCTTGATCGCCTGCGCGAACCCGACGAGCTCGTCGTGCGCGCCCGCGCAACCGGCCCCGGCGAGTATGGCGGGGCGCTTCGCGCGGCTGATCACGTCCGCGGCGGCGTCGAGGTCGGCCGTCGGCGGCAGCACGACGGTCTCCCGGGTGCGCACCGGCAGCACGTCCGGTCCGGACCACTCCGCCATGAAGATCTCACCCGGCACGACCAACACCGCGACGCCGCGGCGGGTGATCGCGGCCTGCAACGCCTGCTGGAACACCACCGGGAACTGCTCCGGACACGACACCAGCTCGGCATACACGCTGCACTCGTCGAAGATCTGCGTCGGATGGGTCTCCTGGAAGTAGCCGCTGCCGATCTCCTCCCGCGGGATCTGCGCGGCGATCGCGAGGACCGGCGCGTGGCTGCGCCCGGCGTCATACAGGCCGTTGATGAGGTGCACGTTGCCGGGACCGCAGCTGCCGACGCAGACCGCGAGTTCACCGGTCAGCTGTGCCTCCGCGCCGGCCGCGAACGCGCCGACCTCCTCGTGGCGCACGTGCGCCCACTGCAGGTCGCCGTCTCGGCGCAGCGCGTCGGTCAGGCCGTTGAGGGAGTCGCCCGGCACGCCATACAAGCGGCGGACGCCGCTGGCCTTGAGGGTCCGGATGATGGAGTCCGCAATCGTTGCCATGTCACCCATTGTGGCCCGTGCGGCACGCCGGGCGGTGGGTGGCGGGTCGTGCGGTCGGCCGGAGTGTCCCGCCCCTGGCCGCGCAGCGGTCCGGCATGATCGATGGCGAGAACGACATGCGCATAGGTGCTCAGTTGGCTTTTCACAGTGAATTTATGGAATCGTGATCAAGCATCCGTTGACAGAAACAGACCCATCGCGGATGTCCCATGCAGTCGATCAGATCAAAGGGTGACCGGTGGCCACAGTGCTTCCTCCAGACACGGACGCTTCGGAAGCGACGGGGCATCCTGGCCCGTCGCACGCCCGGCCCCGTGGCGAAAGGTCGGCACACCAGGGCCGCGGCGGTGCGGCCGGCGGCGCCGCGAAGAGCCATGCGCAACGGTCCGACATCCAGGGGATGCGGGCGATCGCCGTACTCCTGGTCGTCGCCAGTCACGCCAACATCAAGCACTGGCTCGGCGGCGGCTACATCGGGGTCGACGTCTTCTTCGTCGTCTCCGGCTTCCTGATCACCGGACTGCTGGCCCGCGAGGTGCACAACACCGGCAAGGTGTCCTTCGCGACCTTCTACGCACGCCGCGCCCGACGCATCCTTCCGGCAGCCTCGGTGACCCTGCTGCTGACGCTGCTGGTGTCGATGTTCGTCTACACCGACGGTGACCTGGCCAAGGTGGCGAGCGACGTCATCTGGGCCGCATTCTTCGCCGCCAACCTCAACTTCGCGCAGGCCGGCACCGACTACTTCGCACCAGCGCTCTTCGAGACCCCGGTCCAGCACTTCTGGTCGCTGGCCGTCGAGGAGCAGTTCTACCTGCTGTGGCCGGTGCTCATCGCGCTGATGCTGGTGATCCCCTGGCGTCGCCGAGAGAGCCGGGTCGGCGGTCCCCGCGCCACCCGCAGTCGCATCGCGCTGGGTCGCGTGCAGGCCCTGCGTCGGGCGACGGTGCTGATCGCCCTGTTGAGCATCGTCTCCCTCCTCTGGTCGATCCACGACACGACCTCCTCGCCGCACTCGGCATACTTCTCGACCTTCACCCGCGGCTGGGAGCTCGGACTCGGTGCGTTGCTCGCGCTGACCGCGCATCGCGTGGGGCAGCTGCCCGCCGTGGCGAAGGCGGTGATGTCGTGGACCGGCCTCGCCGCGGTCCTGGTCGCGGCGGTCCTCTACACGCCCTCGACGCCGTTCCCGGGCTCGGCGGCGCTCGTTCCGGTGCTCGGCGCCGTGCTCATCCTGGCCGGCGGCATCGACGGCCCCCGGTATGGCGCCACCGCAGCTCTCAGCCTCCGGCCGTTGCGCTTCGTGGGTGACATCTCCTACTCGGTCTACCTGATCCACTGGCCGGTGCTGGTGCTCACCACCGCGTATGCCGGCGGCCATCTGCGCATCCGTTACAAGCTGGCGCTCATCGTGCTGACGATCGGGTTGTCCTGGCTGTGCTACCGCTACGTGGAGACGCCGTTCCGCAGCAGGCGGCGCGCGCGACACACCAACCTGCGCGCCCTGGCCATGTGGCCGGCCGCGCTGGCGCTGGTGCTGGTGCCGACCATCTGGGTGCACCAGACGACGATGGCGCAGTCCACGACCACTGCCGCGACGGCCCACAAACTGGCGCAGAAGGAAGCAACCAAGAAGTCCGCTGTCTCGGCACTGCGTCAGGAGGTCGCGACCGCCAGTTCCAAGGCCAAAGCCGGCGCCGCCCTGCCGGACACCCTCATTCCGAGCCTGGTGCACCTGTCCGAGGACGCGACCGAGCCGCCGAGCCCGTGCTGGGCCGGCAACAAGGAGAAGACCTCGCACAAGATCTGTCCCGAGGGGGACACCACGGCGTCGAAGAGCGTCGTCGTCTGGGGCGACTCACACGCAGCGCAATGGCTCAAGCCGCTCAGTGCGCTGGCCAAGCAGCACCACCTCAAGCTGATCCCGCTGATCAAGGCCAACTGCCTGCCCGCCGACGTGCTGCAGAACTACCTCGGCGGCCCCTACACGCAGTGCGACACCTACCGGAAGTGGGCGCTGCAGCAGATCAAGACACTCAAACCGCAGATGGTCATCCTGAGTGGCCTGCTGAAGACCCCGATCCTGGACGCCCAGGGCAAGAAGATCTCCGATGCGGAGGGGACCAAACTCTTCCAGGCGGGTGCGGCCCGCACGCTGCAGAAGCTGCATGGGCTGGCCGGCCAGGTCGACATCATCTCCGACCAGTCACGACTGCCCAAGGACGCCGGCACCTGCCTCGGCGCTCGGTCGGCCGACATGAGCACCTGCGCGAAGCCGCCGAACCCCGTCACGTTCGCGCGTGACGCGGCCTGGAAGGCCAGCGCGGCACAGACCGGTGCCCACTACGTCGACATGATGCCGTGGGAGTGCGCCGACAACGTGTGCCCGATCGTCGTGGACGGCACGATCGTCTATCGCGACGACCACCACCTGTCGACGACCTACGCCGAGCGGCTGAAGCCGGTGCTCGCCCAGCAGATCGACTTCGCGGCTCTGGCCTGACGGGCCTGGGTTCTGCTGCCTGGTTCCGCTGGCTGGTTCCGGCGCCCGGGTCCCGGCCGGGTCCCGGCCGCGCGCGGCGACCATGGGCCCGCCATGGCACGATCACCGCATGCTCGCCATCGCCGGTGCCGTCGTGGCCGCCATCGCGTATGGCGCCGCAACCGTGCTGCAGGCCGTCGGCGTCCGGCGCCTGGCGGAGGCACCGGCCGGATCATCGCTGTGGCAGCGCGGCCGTGCCGGCTGGCTCTACGGCGTCGGGCTCGCGCTGGACGGCGGCGGATTCCTGGCCAGTCTGGCCGCGCTGCAGACTTTGCCGCTCTTCCTGGTGGAGTCCATGCTCGCGTCGTCCGTCGGGGTGACGGCCGTGCTGGCGGTCCTCTTCCTCGGGGTGCGGCTCTCCGGACGGGAGGTGGCTGCCCTGGCCGTGGTCGGACTGGGCCTGGTGCTCCTGGCGGCCAGCGCACGCGAGGGGCCGGCCCGCACGATCGCCGGCTCCGGCGGCTGGCTGCTGCTGGCCGGCGGCGTCGTCGTGGCGGCGCTGTTCGTGGCGGGCCTGCTCGATCACGGGCCCGACCGCTCCGCTGTCGTGCTGGCCGTCGCGAGCGGTCTGGGCTTCGGCCTTACCGGGATCGTCGCGCGGGTGCTCCATCCGTCGAACCCGTGGTGGCACACCGTCTTCCAGCCGCAGCTGTGGGCGCTGGTGGTCGCCGGCGCGGTGGCCGTCGTGGCCTACGGTTTCGCGCTGGACCGCGGCCGGGCGACCAGCGTCGCCGCGATCACCTTCGCGACGGAGACCGTCATACCGGCAGCCATCGGCCTGGCCTTCCTGGGCGACGGGGTGCGGTCCGGCTTCCCGGTGGTCGCCGGCTTGGGGTTCGTTGCCGCGCTCGGCGGCTGTATGGCGCTGGCCGCCCGCGCGGAGATCGACAACTGACCGGTTCAGCGTACCGCGGCGGCCGCCGCCGCAGCCCGCTCCACCCACGCGGGCGCCGCACCGTAGCGCTGGCTCGGGATCAGTCGACCGGCCGCACTGTCCTCGACCAGTGTCGTCATCCGCCGGTCACGCGTCGACTCCTGTTTGGCGGTGAGCACCCAGTTGACGCACACCCGGCGGTAGCTGCGCGTGGCCTGGCCCCAGAACGCCGTCGCGGCCGGTGACGCCGCCAGCTGTGCGGCGTAGGCGGCAGGCAGCTCGAGCGGGCCCTGCTGCTCGTGGGTGTATGGCGCCGCCTCCCGGCGCCTGGCTTCCCAGATCGCCAAACCGGCCGGCTGCATCCGCCCCTCGGCGCGCAACCGCTCCACCAGCTCGAGGTTGACCTTGCTCCAGTGGCTGGTGCGCTTGCGCGGGGTCCATCGCTGCCGGACGTAGTCGTCGTCGATCCGCTGGGCCACCGAGTCGATCCAGCCCCAGCACAGCGCCTCGGGCACCGCGTCGGCCCAGGTCAGCCCGCGGTCGGCGACGTGCCGCTTGGCCAACCCCATCCACAACTCGGTCTCGGTGTCGTGGTGCGCGGCCAGCCAGGCACCGAACTCGGCGGCGTCGGCGAAGAACCGCGCGGGCCGCTCGGGCGTGCCGCCGGGCCGGCCCGGTGATGAGTCTTTCGGCATACCAGGCAGCCTGCCATGCGGCGGGGACAGTCGATCGCCGCTGGACGCGTCGCCTAGGTCGCCAGGTCGGCGCCGGCCTGCCGGGCACCGCTTCCGTCAGGCTGCTCGTCGAGCTGCACCGCGGGCGCCGGCGTCGCCGGATCCGGCAGCACGCCGCTGACCCGGTTGATCGCCCGCATGAGGTGGTAGGCGACCAGGACCGCCATGGTGCCCAGCGCGATGCCGGCCAGTTGCACGTTGCCGATCGTCCAGGTGAAGTCGGCAATGCCCACGATCAGCCCGATTGCGGCCGGTGTCAGGTTGATGGCGTTGCTGAAGTCGACACGCGCCTCGATCCAGATCCGTGCACCGAGCAGGCCGATCATGCCGTAGAGCACCACGCCCGCGCCGCCGAGCACGCCGACCGGGATGGTGGCGATCGCCTGGCCGAACTTCGGGCAGAAGCTGAGTACCAGCGCACCCAGCGCGGCGAACCAGTACGCCGCGGTCGAGTAGACCTTGGTGGCGGCCATGACGCCGATGTTCTCGGCGTAGGTGGTGGTGCCGGATCCGCCGCCGACGCCGGCGAGCGCCGTCGAGATGCCGTCGGCGATCAGCGCGCGGCCCTGCACGTCGTCCAGGTCACGGCTGGTCATCTGTGCCACGGACTTCACGTGACCGATGTTCTCTGCGACGAGCACCAGCACCACGGGCACGAACAGCGCGATCACGCCGGTGTCGAAGTGTGGGCTGTGGAAGGTCGGCAGGCCGATCCAGTCCGCCGTGCCGACCGCGCCGAAATCCACTTCCCCGCGCACACACGCGGTGACGTAACCGGCGACCACGCCACCGAGGATCGCGAGACGTCCGAGGATGCCCCGGCCGAGCACGGTCACCAGACAGATGACGACCACCGTGACGGTGGCGGTCACCGGCGCCTTGACGTAGTTGTCCTTCGCCGCCCCGGCCAGGTTGAGACCGATCAGCGCCACGATCGCGCCGGTCACCAGCGGTGGCAGCAGCGCGCGGACCCATCCGGCCCCGGCGACCTGCACGATGAGCCCGACGACGGCGAGCGCCACGCCCGCCATGACGATGCCCCCGAGCGCCCCCGCCATACCGTGATCGGCCTTGGCCGCCGCGATCGGGGCGATGAAGGCGAACGACGAACCCAGGTAGCTGGGCACTCGTCCCACGGTCAGCAGCAGGAAGATCATCGTGCCGAGCCCCGAGAAGAACAGCGTCGTCGACGGCGGGAAGCCGGTCAGCAGCGGCACCAGGAAGGTTGCGCCGAACATCGCCACGATGTGCTGCAGGCCGATGCCTGCCGTGCGCGGCCAGGTCAGCCGCTCGTCCGGGGCGACCACTTCGCCCGCGGACACCGATTTTCCGTCACCGTGCAGGGTCCACGAGGGAAGAAGACTCACGGGCACTCAGCATATGGCGTCAGGCGGGTCGGCCGACCTCTCCCCCGTATGCCGCCACGAGCGCCTCGCCGATCGGCCGTGCGTTCGCCTGCAGCACCTCCAGCGGGACGCGCGGCAGGTTCTCCTCCCAGTCCAGCAACGGTGAGCCGCGCAGCTGCAGCATCCGCGCCGGCCGACCGAAGAACCACACGTGCAAGTGGGCACTGCCGTCGCCGTACTTGGCCAGTTGGGCGCGACCGACACTCGGCAACGCCTCCATCGCGGCACTGATCGTCACCGTCAGCCGGCCGAATTCGGCCGCCCAGTCCGGCGGCATGGTGGGCAGATCCATGTGCTGCTTCGGACCGAGCGACACGGTGATCGGCAGCCCGGTGTCGGCGATGAGCGTCAGCCGCCACCGATCGTTGTGCCACACCAGCGTGCCGTCGTCGGGAGCCGCCGGTGCTGCGCAGCGGCAATCGCTCGCGTCCTCGCCGGCACGAGGCGGTTCGCTCTCCGCCAGCGGTTGCAGCGGCTTGATCCGCAGGCTGTCGACCTCGAAGGGAAAGATGTCCCAGCCCGGCATCTCCTCGGCCGCCACCGGGAGGCGCCCTTCCGCATCCGTCGCCGCCCGGACCCTCGCGTAGTAGTCGTCGATGCTTTCGGGCGGTTGCGTCATACGTTCGAGGGTACTGGGCGTCGTGTTCCGGCGACCGTCGCCGGTTGTGCACACGACAACGCACTGGGCCTAGGTTTCCGGCGACCGTTGCCGGTTCTGCACACGATCCGGTCTCCGCCCCCGCATATCCAGCGACCGTTGCCGGTTCTGCACACGACAACGCACCTCCGCCCCGCATATCCAGCGACCGTTGTCGGTTCTGCACACGACAACGCACCTCCGCCCCGCATATCCAGCGACCGTTGTCGGTTCTGCACACGATCCCATCCCGAAGTCGACCCTGGGGAGACTTCGGTACGCCGCCGGCCGCCAAACCCGGTCACTTCTCGACCCTGGGGAGACTTCGGTACGCCGCCGGCCGCCATACCCGGTCACTTCTCGACCCTGGGGAGACTTCGGTACGCCGCCGGCCGGCATACCCGGCCACTTCCCGACCCTGGGGAGACTTCGGTACGCCGCCGGCCGCCAAACCCGGCCACTTCCCGACCCTGGGGAGACTTCGGTACGCCGCCGGCCGGCATACCCGGTCATTTCTCGACCCTGGGGAGACTTCGGCACGCCCACGCACGCGAAAACCCCCGGACCACAAGGTGATCCGGGGGCTTCGCCAGCACTGCTGTATGGCGCTGAGGCTCAGTCTTCCTTGGCGAGCTCGGCGGCACGCTTCTCGACGTCGTCGAGGCCACCGCACATGAAGAACGCCTGCTCCGGCGTCTGGTCGTAGTCGCCGTCGGCGATCTTGTTGAACGCCTCGATGGTGTCCGCCAGGGGCACCGTCGAACCCTCGATGCCGGTGAACTGCTTGGCGACGTAGGTGTTCTGGGACAGGAAGCGCTGGATGCGGCGAGCGCGGTTGACGAGGATCTTGTCCTCTTCGGAGAGCTCGTCGATGCCGAGGATCGCGATGATGTCCTGCAGCTCCTTGTTGCGCTGCAGGATCTGCTTCACACGGACCGCGGTGTCGTAGTGCTCCTGGGAGATGTAGCGCGGGTCCAGGATGCGCGAGGTCGAGGTCAGCGGGTCCACCGCCGGGTAGATACCCATCGAGGCGATGTCACGCGACAGCTCGGTCGTGGCGTCCAGGTGCGCGAACGTCGTGGCCGGGGCCGGGTCGGTGTAGTCGTCGGCCGGCACGTAGATCGCCTGCATCGAGGTGATCGAGTGACCACGCGTGGAGGTGATCCGCTCCTGCAGCTCACCCATCTCGTCGGCCAGCGTCGGCTGGTAGCCCACGGCCGACGGCATACGGCCGAGCAGGGTCGAAACCTCCGAACCCGCCTGGGTGAACCGGAAGATGTTGTCGATGAAGAGCAGCACGTCCTGGTTGGCGACATCGCGGAAATACTCCGCCATGGTCAGTGCCGAGAGGGCGACGCGCAGACGCGTGCCCGGCGGCTCATCCATCTGGCCGAAGACGAGGGCGGTCTGACCGAGAACCCCGGCCTCCTCCATCTCGACCATCAGGTCGTTGCCCTCACGGGTGCGCTCACCGACACCGGCGAACACCGACACACCGCCGTGGTCGCGTGCCACACGGGCGATCATTTCCTGGATGAGGACGGTCTTGCCGACACCGGCACCGCCGAACAGGCCGATCTTGCCACCCTGCACGTACGGCGTCAGCAGGTCGATGACCTTGATGCCGGTCTCGAACATCTGGGTCTTGGACTCCAGCTGGTCGAAGGCCGGCGCCTTGCGGTGGATGCCCCAGCGCTCGGTGACCTCGAGCTTCTCGCCCTCCTCGAGGTTGAGGCAGTCACCGGTGGCGTTGAAGACCTTGCCGAGGGTCGCGTCGCCGACCGGCACCGAGATGGGGCCGCCGGTGTCCTGCACCGCCTGGCCGCGCACGACACCGTCGGTCGGCTGCAGCGAGATCGCGCGCACCATGTTGTCGCCGATGTGCTGCTCGACCTCGAGCTTGATCTGCTTCTTGCCCTCGGTCTCCTCGCCCTCCGCGGACAGGTCGACCTCGAGGGTCAGCAGGTTGTAGATGTCCGGCATACCGTCGGTCGGGAACTCGACGTCGATGACCGGACCGATGACCCGCGCGACGCGCCCCACGGCGCCCGGCGCGGTCTCCTCCGCCTGCGTGTCGAGAACGTTGGTCTCACTCATTGGCTATCTCTTTCTCCGTGGCGTTTCAGGAGGCGTCCGCGAGAGCGCTGGCGCCACCAACGATCTCGCTGATCTCTTGGGTGATCTCGGCCTGCCGCGCCTGGTTGGCGAGGCGGGTGTAGGTCTTGATGAGTTCCTCGGCGTTGTCGGTCGCCGACTTCATCGCGCGCTGACGGGCGGCCAGCTCGGACGCGGCCGACTGCAGGAACGCGTTGTAGATGCGGGCATTGACGTACTTGGGCAGCAGCGCGTCCAGCACCTCGTCGGCGCTCGGCTCGAACTCGTAGAGCGGCAACGGTCCGTCCGCCTCACCGTCACCGTCGGCGTCGATCTCGCCCTCGACGACCTCCAGCGGCAGCAGCCGCACGACCTGCGGCTCCTGGGCGACCATGCTGACGAACCGGGTGTAGACGATGTGCACCTCGTCGACGCCGCCCTCGTCGCTGCCGTCGACGAACTGCTCGGTGAGCGCCTCGCCGACCTCCTTGGCGATCTCGAAGTCGGGGTTGTCGGTGAAGCCGGTCCACTCCTGCTCGTACTCACGACGGCGGAACTTGTAATAGCTGACCGCCTTGCGACCGACCAGGTAGGGGACGACCTCCTTGCCCTCGCCGCGCAGCCGCTCGATGAGCTCGGCGGACTGCTTGATGGCGTTGACCGAGTAGGCGCCTGCCAGACCGCGGTCGCTGGTGCAGATCAGCACCGCGGCGCGCTTGGGCTGCTCCCGCTCGGTGGTCAGGGCGTGGTCGGTGTTGCTGTGCGTCGCCACGGCGGAGCACGCACGGGTCAGCGCGATGGCGTATGGCGTCGACTGCTCGACCCGCCGGCGCGCCTTGACCACACGCGATGCCGCGATGAGTTCCATCGCGCGCGTGATCTTCTTGGTGGCCTGGACAGACCGGATGCGCTGGCGGTAGATCCGCATCTGCGCGCCCATGGTGTCCCCTTCCTAGTCGAAAATTGTGCTGCGGGCCCGGCTGCCGGACCCGGTGGTCGAGGCGAGGATCGAAAGCGGATCCCCGCCTCGGCCTTCGGGATTCAGCCCTGCTTTGCCTTGACGATCTTCGCCTGGTCGATCTGGTCCTGGGCGATCTCGTCGTGGGACTCGGCGCCTTCGCCACCGTGGTCCGGTCCACCCTGGAACTGCGACTTCAGCTTCGTGATGGCCTCCTCGAAGACCTGCTTGCCGTCGTCGTCGAGCTTGGTGCTCTCCTCGATCGCGTCGAGGGTGCCCTTGTGCTCGCGGCGCAGCAGGTCGAGGAACTCCGCCTCGAACCGGCCGATGTCGGCGACGGCGATGTCGTCGAGCTGACCGGTCGTGCCCGCCCAGATCGCGGCAACCTGCGAGGACAGCGAGTAGGGGCTGTTCTGCGGCTGCTTGAACAGCGCCATCAGGCGGTCACCGCGGGCCAGCTGGTGGCGGGAGGCGGCGTCCAGGTCGGAGGCGAACATCGCGAACGCCTGCATCTCGCGGTACTGGGCCAGGTCGACCTTGATCGAGCCGGTGACGGCCTTCATCGCCTTGGTCATGGCGGCACCACCGACACGCGACACCGACACACCGACGTCGACCGCCGGGCGCTGGTTGGCGTTGAACAGGTCGGCCTGCAGGTAGATCTGGCCGTCGGTGATCGAGATGACGTTGGTCGGGATGTATGCCGAGACGTCGCCCGCCTTGGTCTCGATGATCGGCAGACCGGTCATCGAGCCCGCGCCCAGCTCGTCGGAGAGCTTCGCGCAACGCTCCAGCAGACGGCTGTGCAGGTAGAACACGTCACCCGGGTAGGCCTCGCGGCCCGGCGGGCGGCGCAGCAGCAGCGACATGGCGCGGTAGGCCTCGGCCTGCTTGGTCAGGTCGTCGAAGACGATCAGGACGTGCTTGCCGGCATACATCCAGTGCTGACCGATGGCCGAACCGGTGAACGGCGCGAGGTACTTGAAGCCCGCTGCCTCACCGGCGGGGGCGTTGACAATGGTGGTGTATTCCATCGCACCGGCCGTCTCCAGGGTGCTGCGGATCTCGGCGACGGTGGAGTTCTTCTGGCCGATCGCGACGTAGATGCAGCGCACCTGCTTGGCGGGGTCGCCGGACTCCCAGTTGGCCTTCTGGTTGATGATCGTGTCGGTGGCGATCGTGGTCTTGCCGGTCTTGCGGTCACCGATGATCAGCTGACGCTGGCCGCGGCCGATCGGGGTCATCGAGTCGATGGCCTTGATGCCGGTCATCAGCGGCTCGTGCACCGACTTGCGGGAGACGACGTTGGGCGCCTGCAGCTCCAGCTCACGGCGCGTCTCGGCCTCGATGTCACCCAGGCCGTCGACCGGGTGGCCAAGCGGGTCCACCACGCGACCGAGGAAGGCGTCGCCGACCGGCACCGAGAGCACCTCACCGGTGCGCTTGACCTGCTGGCCTTCTTCGATGCCACCGAAATCACCCAGGACGACGACACCGATGTCGTGCACGTCCAGGTTGAGGGCGATGCCCAGGGTGCCGTCCTCGAACTCCAGCAGCTCGTTGGTCATGGCCGAGGGCAGGCCTTCGACGTGGGCGATGCCGTCCGCGGCGTCCACGACGGTGCCGACTTCCTCACGGCTGGCGGCACCCGGCTCGTACGACCGGACGTAACCGTCCAGTGCTTCCCGGATCTCGTCCGGACGGATCGAAAGCTCCGTCATTTCGTTTCTCCTCTTGTGTGGACCGCCGACGGCCCGTTAGGTCTTGCTCCAGCGTCGGTATGCCGGAAGGTGTCTGGTGCCTGTGGTGTGACGCGGAGTCAGCCCGCCATGGCGCGGCGGGCCTCCTCCAGTCGGGTTGCGATGGTGCCGTCGATGACCTCGTCCCCGACCTGCACCCGCAGGCCGCCGACGATGCGCGGGTCGACGATGACGTTGAGCTGGACAGGACGGCCGTAGACGCGGGCCAGCGCGTGGCCCAGTCGGGACCGGTCATCCTCGCTGAGCTCCACGGCCGAGGTGACGGTCGCGGCGAGCCGGTCGCGCAGCTGCGCGGCGACTGCGACATACGACTCGAGCACGCGTTCGACGCGGCGACCGCCGGGGTTGGCGGCAGCCTGGCGGGCCAGACGCACCGTCTCCGGAGCGGCCTTGCCCTCGAGCAGCCGGCCGACCAGATCGGCCTTGTCCTCGCCGGAGCGACGGCGATCGCCGAGCGCGTCCCGCAAGCCGGCATCGCCGGCGACGGTGCGTTCGAAGCGGAAGAGTTCGTCCTCGACCGCGTCGATGCGACCGGCGCGCTCGGCGGCGGTGAGCGTGCACTCCACCCCGAGCTGTTCCAGCGCGTCACCGAGGTCCCGCTCGTCCGCCCAGCGCTGACCGACGGCGCGACGCAGCAACTGCACGGCGGCGTCGCTGACCTTGCCGCCGAAGAGCCGGTCCACCAACGACGCCTTGCCGGCTTCCTCGGCGGTCGGGTCGGTCAGCGCACGCCGCAGCGACGCGCTGGACCCGAGCACCCCGGACACGGCGAACAGCTCATCGCCGAGCGCGGTGGCGTCCGCGCCGGACTCCAGCGAGGCATTCAGCTCCTGCCGGACGGTCAGCAGCGAACCACGCGAAGCGCCCTGCATCAGGCACCCTCGTTCGGCGTCGTGCCGACCTTCTCCGGCTTGACGTCACCGGACTCGAGGTCGGCCAGGAAGCGCTCGACGATGCCGCGCTGGCGGGCCTCGTCCTCCAGCGACTCACCGACGATCTTGCCGGCCAGGTCGGTCGACAGCCGACCGACGTGGCTGCGCAGCTCGACCTGGGCCTGCTGACGCTCGGCCTCGGTCTGCTTGTGCGCGCTGTCGATGATGCGCTCGGACTCGGCGTTGGCCTGTGCGCGCATCTCGGCGATGATCTGCGCGCCCTGCGAACGGGCGTCCTCCCGGATGCTGGCGGCCTCGGCGCGGGCGTCGGCGAGCTGAGCCTCGTACTGCGACTTGGCCTCCTCCGCCTGCTTCTGCACCTCCGCTGCCTGCTCCATGCCGCCCTCGATGGCAGCCGTCCGCTCCTGGTAGGCCTTCTCCAGGTTGGGGACGACCTTCTTCCAGATGACGAACAGGATGCCCGCGAACACGACGAGGCCGAAGATCAACTCCGACCACTGCGGCAGGATCGGCGCCCTCTCGGCGACGGAGTGGTCGCTGGAGGCGGCGAGCGCCGCTAGGGCGACACTGTGCATGACTCTCTCCTACGAGACTGGGCTGATGGCTTGCGGTATGGCGTCGCGCTCAGGACTTGAAGACGAACGCGAGGACCAGACCGAAGATGGCCAGCGCCTCGGCGAGCGCGAAGCCCAGAATGGCGATCGACTGCAGCATGCCGCGGGCCTCGGGCTGGCGCGCAACGCCGTTGATGTAGGCGGCGAAGATCAGACCGATACCGACACCGGGGCCGATGGCGGAGAGGCCGTAGCCGAGAATCGCAATGTTGCCTGACACGATGGTCTCTCTTTCTGAGTTTGTCTTTCATTGCTCCGGCCGGTGGGACCGACCGGAAGTGTGTGGATGGTGCGTATTCGGTTGTGAGGCTGTGGGGTGCACTCGCGCCGCTGGCGCTCAGTGCTCCGTGGCGATCGAGTCGGCGATGTAGGTCGCCGCCAGCAGGGTGAAGATGTAGGCCTGCAGGAACTCGATCAGGATCTCGAACAAGGTCATCAGCACCGCCATCAGGAACGACCCGATGCCGAAGATCTTGTACTGGAAGCCGTTCTGGTGCAGCAGCATGAACTCACCGCCGGTGATGAACAGCAGCAGCAGCATGTGGCCGGCGAACATGTTGCCGAAGAGTCGCAGCGCCAGCGTGACGGGCCGGGTGACGAAGTAGGTGATGATCTCCAGCACCAGGATCATCGGCCGGATCCACAGCGGCAGCCCCGGCGGGATCAGGCTCTTGAGGTAGCCGACGACACCCTTCCGCTTGAAGGCGATCGCCTGGTAGATCACGTAGACGAAGAGCGTCAGCGCGATGGGGAACGCGACCCGGCCGGTCGGCGGGAACTGGAAGAACGGAATGACGCTCATCAAGTTGCTCAGCAGCAGGGTGCAGAACACCGCGAAGAGCAACGGGACGTACTTGAGGAATTCCTTGGTGCCGATGATGTCCTGGGCGATGCCGTTGCGGATCGGCGCGTAGATCTGCTCGGTGAGCCACTGACCCTTGCTCGGCACGATGGCCGCCTTGCGGGTCGTCATCACCAAGTAGCCGCACACGACGACGCCGACGATCAGGAAGAGCACCATCGGCCGGGTGAACGACCAGTCACCGTGGCCGAAGAACCGCTGGTAGAACTCCTGCGGGTTCGGCGGCTCGAACGTGTCCGTCTTCACCGCAGCAAGTGGGCTGAAGCTCACAGGCGCTCCTCAGTCTTCTTTCAGGTTGGTCGGGAATTCTGGTCTGATGCTGTGTTTGCTGGGCGAGGTATGTCGCTCAGCGACGGCGCGCATCGGCAGCTGAAACAAGGCTGTCATTGCGCACCGTACCGAAACCAGATCAGGTAGATCGACAAGGCCATCCCCGCGAGGAGGCCGACCGGGACCAGGAAACCGACGTGCAGCAGTCGGTCCAGTCCGTAGCCGATCAGGGCAAATAGTACCGGTCCGCTCAGCAGGTAGCTCAGGGCGCTCACCCCGACGGACTCGGTCATGCCGGGACGCTCGGTCTTCCAGTCGGCCGAACTGGCCAGGAAGGTGCCGATGAGGCCGTCGCGCCGGGGCTGCCGCGGCGACTCGGTGGTGTCGTGCTGCTGCGGCACACGGTCTTCGCTCATCGCTCCGCCCATCGCTCCACTCATCGGGTGCTCCCCTCGGTCGCGCCGGACAGCTCCGAATAGACCGCCTTCGGCGCACGCACATAGGCGGTGACCTGAGCCACTTGCCAGGCGAGTGCCGTCACGAGGACGGAGAGCCCGAACGCCCAGCCATCGATCCAGTCCCGCTCCGACAGAGCCAGGATGATGATGCCGAGGAAGATGACCTGTCCAAGGTAGACCGCCAGCGCACTCGCCAGTAGCAACATGGTGTTGTCATTCGGGACGCGCTGCAGCAGCCCGAGGCCGCCGGCGAAGAAGACGAGCGCGACGAGGACGCCGATCGCGGCACTGGCGCCACCCTTGGGGCCGTTCAGGATCCAGAAGACGATCGTCAGCACGGGGAGGCAGACGGCGTTGGCCACGATGCCCGCTCGCAACATCGTCGCGAACGGAACGGCCGGGGGTGCCGGGGCAACTTCCGGTCGGGAGTCCGTCATGGGCTCGTACCAATCTGCGTGATGCATGGGCGTGGAAAGAGCGTCTCACTCGAGGCGTTCGAGGCTTCGAATCACCTCTTCGTCCTGCTTGTGAAAGTTATCACAAGCTCCGGTTCCGAGGGAAATTCGCGCGTCGGGGCGCTCCTTCAGCGATCACGGCCGTTGCGCCACGGACTCGATCAGCGGGTCAGTCGCGGCAGGCCGAGGGTGAGGCCGAGACACAGCACGATCAGGCCGATCAGCACGGCGGCGGCGACCGGGGTGGACAGGAAGTTGAACAGCAGCACTCCCCCGGCGACCGACGCCGACCACAGGTAGAGCAGCAGCACGGCCTGCCGGTGGGGGTGACCCATCCGCATCAGCCGGTGGTGCAGGTGCTTCTTGTCCGGATGCCAGAACTTGCCGCCGCGGCGCACGAACGCCAGCAGCACGTCCAGCACCGGCAGCGCGAGCACCAGGACCGGCAGCGCGATCGGCAGCAGGATCGCCACCGTCGAAGTGCGCGCCTGGTCGCCGGCGGGGTCGAAGTTGCCGGTGAAGGAGATCAGTGCCGCCGACAACAGCAGGCCGAGCAGCAAGGACCCGGCGTCGCCCATGAAGAGCTTGGCCGGGTGGAAGTTGTGCGGGAGGAAACCGATGCAACAACCCACGACCGCCGCCGAGATGAAGGTGGCGAGGGTGAAGACGCCGTAGTCGTAGTTCTGGCGGGTCGCGTAGCTCCAGATGAAGAATGCCGTCGCGGCGATCGCCGTCGTGCCCGCCGCCAGGCCGTCGAGGCCGTCGGCGAAGTTGACCGCCTGCGTGGTGGCCAGGACCACCAGCACGGTGAGTGCGAAGAGCACCGACTGCGGGAAGTAGGTCGCCGTGCCCAGGATCGGCAGGAAGAGCAGCTGCACCCCGCCGAGCACCGACATCACCAGCGCCGCGACGATCGTACCGGCGACCTTGGTCAGTGGATCCAGTTCGCGCAGGTCGTCGATGGCGCCCAGCGCCGTGACGATCGCCGCCGCCGCCAGCACCCACAGCAGGCTGGTGTAGTCGATCTTGCTGCCCAGGTAGGGCAACTGGCGGGCCACCAGGATCGACGCCGCGAAGCCGACGAGCAGGGCGACGCCGCCCAGCCGCGGGATCGGCACCGTGTGCACGTCACGCCCACGCACCGGTGTGACGGCGTTCCAGCGCACCGCCGCCCACCGGATGCCAGGGGTCGTGATGAAGGTGATCGCCGCGGCGACGATCGCGATGAGCAGATATTCCCGCACGGAGCGTCAGCGGGCGTATGCCGGGAAACGCTCCACGAGCTCGGTGACCTGCGCGCGCACCTTCTTGGCTGCCGCGTGCTCGCGGTCGCCGTCACCCTCGGTGATCGCGGTGTGGATCAGGTCGGCGATCAACTTCATCTCCTCGGTGCCCATGCCCTGGGTGGTGACGCAGGGCGAGCCGACGCGGATGCCGGAGGCGATGTTCGGCTTGGCCGGGTCGAAGGGAATGGCGTTCTTGTTCAGGACGATGCCTGCGGCGTCGGCCCGCTGCTCCGCGTCGGCGCCGGTGACGCCGATGCCCTGCAGGTCGTGCAGCGACAGGTGGGTGTCGGTGCCGCCGGTGGTCGGGCGGATGCCGTGCTCCCCCAGCGACGCCGCCAACTGTTGTGCGTTGGCGATGACTTGCCGGGCGTACGCGGCGTATTCGGGCGTCGCGCACTCCTTGAAGTTGACCGCCTTGGCGGCGATCGAGTGCATCTGCGGGCCGCCCTGCATCATCGGGAAGACGGCCTTGTCGATGGCCTTGGCGTGCTCCTCCTTGCAGACGATCGCGCCGGCGCGCGGGCCACGCAGCACCTTGTGGGTGGTGAAGGAGACGACGTCGGCATACGGGACCGGGCTGGGGATCGCCTTGCCGGCGACCAGGCCGATGAAGTGGGCGGCGTCCACCCAGAAGATCGCGCCGACCTCGTCGGCCAGCTTGCGGAAGAACTCGAAGTCGATCAAGCGCGGGATCGCCGAGCCGCCGGCCAGGATGACCTTGGGTTTGTGCTCCTTGGCCAGGCGCTCGACCTCGGCGTAGTCGATGTCCTCGGTCTCCCTGTCGACGCCGTAGGTGACGGCGTTGAACCACTTGCCGGAGAAGCTGACCTTGGTGCCGTGCGTGAGGTGACCGCCCATCGGCAGCGACATCGACAGGATCGTCTCGCCGGGCTTGAGGAACGCGCCGTAGACCGCCTGGTTGGCGCTGGCGCCGGAGTGCGGCTGGACGTTGGCGTGGTCGGCGTCGAACAGCGCCTTGCAGCGGTCGATCGCGAGCGTCTCGGCCTTGTCGACCTCGGAGCAGCCGCCGTAATAGCGGCGACCGGGGTAACCCTCGGCGTACTTGTTGGTGAGGGTGGAGCCGAGCGCGGTGATCACCGCGGGGCTGGACATGTTTTCACTGGCGATCAGCTGCAGGCCGCTGCGGATGCGGTCGAGCTCGGAGAGGAGCACACCGGCGATGTCGGGGTCGAACTGCTCGAGCGCGTCGAAGTCGGAGCCGTAGAAGGGGGTGGTCATGTCGGACACCTTATTCGTCGTCGCGGGTGGTCACTGAAGGCGTATTGGCAGACGCATCGGCCGGCGTATCGGCCGGCTTGTCGAGATCCACGGCCGCCGCCGCGTCGTGCTGCACGTCGTCGCGGATGTCGTCCTCGACGTCGTGCTGGACATCGTGCTGGACATCGTGCTGGACCTCGTCCTGGCTGTCGTCCGGAATGTCGTCCTCGATGTCGTCGACCGGTGAATTGATCGCGCGGCCGGTGATCAGCTCCACGTCACCGAGGACCTTCTGCAGCTGGTCGTTGCTGATGGTGCCCTCGCGCAGCACGACCGGGTCGGCCTTGGTGCAGTCCAGGATGGTGGAGGAGGTGTCGGCGCCGCGCTCACCGCCGTCGAGATAGATGTCGACGTAGTGACCCAGCATGAAGCCGGCCTCGGTGACGGTGGTCGCCGAGGGCTTGCCCGTGCGGTTGGCCGAGCTGACCGCGAGCGGACCGGTGCTCTCCAGCAGCGCGAGCGCGATCTCGTCGTCCGGCATCCGCAGACCCACGGTGCCGTTGGTGTCGCCGAGGTCCCAGGCGAGGGACTGCTGCGCGCGAAACACCAGGGTGAGGCCGCCGGGCCAGAAGGCGTCCATCAACCGGCCGGCGTAGGAGGGCACGGACATCGCGAGTCCGTCGACCGTCTGCCGCGACGGGATCAACACCGGTGGCGGCATGTCGCGACCCCGCCCCTTGGCCTCCAGCAACTGCGCCACCGCGGTCGGGTTGAAGGCGTCTGCGGCGATGCCGTAAACGGTGTCGGTCGGCATGACCACGCACTCGCCGCGGAAGATCGCCTCGGCGGCGGTGCTGACACCAACGCCCCGGGACTCCGGGAGATTGCAATCGAAGACAGGGCTCACTCTGGCAAGTGTGTCAGATGGCACCGAGCGCCGTCGGTGGTGTCTCAGTGATGCGGTGCAGGGTCCTGCGTCAGGCAGCGCACAGGCAGAACGGGTGTCCGGCGGGGTCGAGGAAGACCCGGAACGAGGCGGGATTGGGCTGCTCGTTGTGCTTGGTCGCGCCGAGCTCCAGCGTCGGACCCTCCGCAGCGTCGAGATCGTCGACCTCGACGTCGAGGTGCATCTGCTGCGGGTGCTCCTGGCCCGGCCACTGCGGCGGCCGGTAGTCGTCGACCTGCTGGAAGCTGATCGGCGGCCAGTCACCACTGCGGATGTCGGCCCAGCTGTTGTCTTCGTCGACCTTGACGTCGAAGTCGAGCAGCTTGCCGTAGAAGGTCGCGAGCTGCCCGGGGTCGGGACAGTCGATCACGGTGTTCGGAGTGCGTGCGATAGCCATGGAGCAAAACTAGTCGCGCCCACCGACAGGGCCTTCGAACTCGTGCAGGACGTCGACCCGGCGGAAGCCGAGCGCCTCATTGGTGCGCTGCATCGCGCCGTTGTGCTGCTCGGTGTAGGTCTGCACCCACCGCCACGTCCCTCCGGTGCGCTGCGCGTGCTCGGCCAGGTTGCGCAGGTTGGCGAGCTTCAGCCGCGCGCCGAGCCCATGTCCGCGGTGCGCCCGGTCGACGAACGTGTCGTCCTGTATGGCGAACTCGGCGTCATACCGGGACACGAACATCTCGGTGTATCCCGCGCCGAGCCCGTCCGGGGTCAGTGCCAGGGAACGCAGCCGCGTCCAGCCCTGTTCAGCGAAGTCGCGCTCGGCGCGGCGGATCCGGTCGACGTCGATCTGTTCCGGGGTGTGGGTGAGCTCCCCCACCGGGACGTCTTCGTTCATCTGCGTCGCCATACGCACCCATTCCACGACGTGTTCGACCGGCACTCGATCGACGAACGACAGCACCCGGTAACCGTCCTCGCCGCCGCCCAGCGCCGCCACACGCGACTCGTCGACCGGCAGGTCGAGCAGGAAACGGTCCTCGGTGCTGACCGATCGCAGGCCACGGCGCAACCCGAAGCGACCGCCGTCGGTGTCCTCCAGCCTCCGGTCGGCCGGCACGTGCAACTCCGCCTGCAGAATGGTGCGACCCCGCTGTGTCGCAAGGCCTTCGACATACGCCAGCAGTGCCGAACCGACGCCGCGACGGCGATGCGTGGGCACGACACCGAGCTCAACGGCAATGGTCTCGGTGTCCTGCTGCAGCGGCAGCGTGACCTCCGCGCCGCCGACGCAGGAGCCTCCTTCGAAGGCACCGATCGCGTGGCGCGCGACGCGCGAGGAGTCACGTGCCAGATAGACCCGGATCGACTCCAGCGACTCCCACCACGACGCCTGCCGGCCGGCCAGGTGTGCGGCTCGAATCGCGTCCCGCCAGGCACCCAGTGCGGGGTCGTCGGCCCTCAATTCGCGAACGTCCACCATGCGCGCGATTCAACGTGTCGCGTAGTGCCGGGGGCAACCGGTTATCGATCCGACCATCAGCGAACCTCAAGAGTGAGCAGGTCCTCCAGCCCACGAAAACCGTTCGTATCACGCGAAACCAGCACGCACCCATGTGCCATCGCCGTCGCGGCGATCATCCGGTCCACCACATGGGAACGAGCCGACCCGCCCGTCGCTGCGACTCTGGCGAGGATCGTGTCATAGGCGCTCACGCACGCGTCGTCGAACGGCAGTCCCGCACCGAAAGTGCGCTGCAATGCGGTCAGTCTGGACAATCGCTCCTTGAACACCGCCAGCTGACCTGTCGTGTGCAGCCCTTTCGTGAGCTCCGCCCACGTGAGCGAGCTAACCGCGAGATCGTCGAAGCCGGAGAGGTCGGGCGCAGGCTCGTCCGGCGTGCCGCGGGCGATCAAGATGTTCGTGTCGAGGAGTGCGATCACCGCGCATCCCACGGGTTGGGTACGTCGTCGGCGTCACGACGTTGCTCGGCAATCTCTGCCGCCCAGTCCTGTGCGAGCGGGCTGGTCTGCACGGCCGCCGCGAAGTCCTCCGCGGACACCTTGCTGCGACGCGGGGGTGGCACCAGGCGACCGATCTCGCGGCGATGGCGCGTCACGACATACGTCTCACCCCTCTCGACCTCGTCGAGAGCGGCCGTCGGGTTCTGTCGGAGCTGCCCCACCGTGATCGTCTTCATGAGGAAATTCTAGCAAAAGTAGACTTTTTCGATTGTTGTGCTCTCGTGAGGTCCGCTGCGTTGTCGCGAGCACCTGACAAACTCGCCACCCATGGAGCTGATCGACGAGGTGTATGACGGGCCGGCGTTTCGCGACGTGCTGGCCCGCGCCGAGACACCGCTGACTCTCGTCCGGTGTGACCTGCGCGGTTCGGACCTGCGGGATGCCGACCTGACCGAGGTGACATTCACCGACTGCGTGCTCGACGAGGTCCGGCTGGACGGCGCGTCACTCGGCGGGGCGACGTTCACCGGCTGCCGGTTGATGGGGGCCGCGCTGCCGCACACCCGTGGCCTCGGATTCTCGCTGCACCGTTCGAACCTGTTCGCCGCGAACCTGACCGCCGCGGTGCTCTCGCACACGGACCTGACCGGCTGCCGCTTCACCGAGGCGGTGCTGCGTGGCGCGGACCTGCGCTCGTCGGTGTTCGACGGTTGCGAGCTGATCCACGCAGATCTGGCGGGCGCCAAGCTCGACGGCGCCGACCTGCGCGGCGCCGCCCTCGGCCCGTGCGACGTGGATCGGTTGCGTGCGTTGAAGGGCGCCATCATCACCGGGCGCCAGGCCGAGGACATCATCACCGAGCTCGCCGGGGTGACCATCGTCCAATGACGGCAGAGGTCGTGCCCAACCAGCGACCGTTGCCGGTTATGCACGTGACTCCGCCCAGATCCCAGCCGTTCCAGCGACCGTTGCCGGTTATGCACGCTCCGTCAGTGGGCGGACTCGCTCTCCAGCAGCACGACGCCGCCGATGACCAGCATGATGCCGATGCCCATCTTCATCGTGAGCGGATCGCTGAAGATCGCCTTGCCCAGCAGCGCGGTCAATGCGACACCGATCGCCGACCAGATGCCGTAGGCGACACCGACCGGCATACCGTCTTTCAGCACCTGGGCCAGCAGCACGAAGGAGCCGCCATACCCGACGATGATCGGGATCAGCCAGAGCAGCTGTCGCAGACCGTCGGAGGCGCGCAGGCTCAGCGTCGCCCCCACCTCCAGCACGATCGCCCCGAGAAGCATCGCCCACACCGTCCAGCGACCCGTCATGCCTGTCAGGTTAGAGGTCGGCTGCGCGCTGTCGTCGCCCGCGGCCGTCCGGCCAGGTCGGTGTGGTCCGCGACATCGGTCCAACCTCGTCGCAACAGTGCGCCCGGCAACGAATGACCTTGGCTGTCAGCGTGTTCCATCACCAGGAGACCGCCGGGACGCAGCAGCGCACGCGCCCGGTCGGCAACTTCGAGCGGGATGCGCAGCCCGTCGTCGCTGCCGCCGTACAAGGCGATCTCCGGGTCGTGCTCACGCACCTCGGGATCGACCGGCACCATGCCGACCGGGATGTATGGCGGATTGCTCACCACGACGTCGAAGGATCCCTCGCGACCGGCGAAGGCCTCCTGCGCCGCACCGAGGTCGATGGGCACGTCCAGGCCGAGCAGCTCCGCGTTGCGGGTTGCCCAGGCGTGTGCCATCGGGTCGAGTTCGACCGCCGCGACCTCTGCGGCGGGCGCCTCGTGCTTGATCGCCAGCGCGATCGCACCGGACCCGGTGCACAGGTCGACCACCCGCGCGTCGGCATGCCCGGCAAGCTCTGCGAGCACGATGTCGACGACGATCTCGGTTTCCGGTCGCGGCACGAAAACCCCTGGCCCGACGTGGAGTTCGAGGCCGCGGAAGGGTGCAGTGCCGGTGAGATGCTGCAGTGGCACCCGGGCGGTTCGCTGGTCGACCAACGTCCGGAACCGCGCCTCGGTCTCGTGGTCCGGCGTTTGGCCAAGCACCTGCCGGCGCTGCAGCTCCCCCGGCGACACCGCCCAGGAGTGAGCCAGCAGCAGCCGCGCGTCGGCCGCGGCACTCGGCACACCCGCCGCGACGAGTTGCTCGGTCGCCGACGCGAGCAGCGAGCGGACATCGCTCACGACGTGGTCGAACCTTCAGCGACGGCAGCCATTTTCGCCGCCTCATCAGTGTCGATGGCCGACTGGATGACCGCTGCCAGGTCGCCGTCGAGGACGGCGTCCAGGTTGTAGGACTTGTAACCGGTGCGGTGATCGGCTATGCGGTTCTCCGGGAAGTTGTAGGTGCGGATCCGCTCGCTGCGGTCGACGGTGCGGACCTGCGAGCGGCGGGCGGCCGAGGCCTCCGCGTCGCGTTCCTCCTGCGCCAGCTGGCGCAGTCTGGCCTTCAGCACGCGCAACGCCGCTTCCTTGTTCTGCAGCTGCGACTTCTCGTTCTGGCAGGACACCACCAGGCCGGTCGGCAGGTGGGTGATGCGCACCGCGGAGTCGGTGGTGTTGACCGACTGCCCGCCCGGACCGGACGAGCGGTAGACGTCGACCTTCAGGTCGTTCGGGCCGAACTCGATCTCCTCGTCGTCCCCGTCGTCCAGGTCCGGCATCACCAGCACACCGACGGCGGAGGTGTGGATGCGTCCCTGGCTCTCGGTGACCGGGACCCGCTGGACCCGGTGCACGCCGCCCTCGTACTTCAACTTCGCCCACGGCGCCTGCCCCGGCTCGGGTTGACCCTTGGCACGGATCGTCAGGCGCACGTCGGTGTAGCCGCCGAGATCGGACTCGGTGCCGTCGGTGATCTCCGCGCGCCAGCCGGCGTGCTCGGCATACCGGAGGTACATGCGCACCAGATCCGCTGCGAACAAAGCGGATTCGGCGCCGCCGGCACCCGCCTTCACCTCGAGTATGACGTCCCGGTCGTCGTCCTCGTCCCGGGGTAGCAGCAGCTTGCGCAGCTTGTCCTCGGTCGCCGTGACCGCCTCCTCCAGAGCCGGCAGTTCCTCGGCGAAGGCGTCGTCCTCGGCGGCGAGCTCGCGCGCAGCGGCCAGGTCGTCGCGGGCCGCGGTCCAGGCGCGGTATGCCGCGACGGTCGGCGCGAGGGCGGCATACCTCTTGTTGAGCCGGCGCAGCGTCTTGGGGTCGCCGTGCACGGCCGGGTCGGCCAACTGGCGCTCCAGGTCGGCGTATTCGTCGGCGACGGCTGCTGCGGACTCGATCATGGGTGGGCCTTCTTCGTCAGCTCGGGCGTGGCGGCACAGCAAACCGCCGGCCCCTTCTCTCGTTCGAGAGTGGGACCGGCGGTGCGGCGAAGCTACTTGGCGGCCTTCTTGCCGTAGCGCTCCTGGAAGCGGGCGACACGACCACCGGTGTCCAGAATCTTCTGCTTGCCGGTGTAGAAGGGGTGGCACTGCGAGCACACGTCGGCGCTGATCGAGCCGGACGGGGCGGTGCTGCGGGTGGTGAAGGTGGCGCCGCAGGTGCAGGTCACCTGGGTCTCACCGTAGGACGGGTGAATGTCCTTCTTCATGGGAATCTCCTCGCGATGTTCTGCCCTCCGGGTCGCAGCCGCTGAGTGCGCCCGCGTGAACCGGTGGACCAACCGATGATTCTGCCAGCTGGCAGACGTCCAGTCCAAACGAGAACGCTGCCCGGCATATTCCGTGGCACGCACCCCTGCCGGCGCGCCGGGGAAATTGGCCGTTCTCCGGAAACCATTTACGTGTCCCGTCGTGCCAAGGTGAAAGAGTCAGCTCTCCCCTGGGCTGATCATTTCCTCTGATGGTCACGGAGTCACGATGAATCGTCCTTTGTCCCGACGCAACTTCCTGGTTGCCGCCCTGGCCGTGCCGGTCGCGGCCGGCGCCACCGCGGCGACCGCCGCACCGGCCCTGGCGGTCGACCAGCACGACCAGTTCACCGCAGCGGCCACCCGGTATGGCGTGCCCGCCTCCGTGCTGGCCGCCGTCTCCTACGGCCAGACCCGGTGGGAGGACCACGCCGGCCGGCCCAGCACCAGCCTCGGCTACGGGCCGATGCACCTGATCGACGGCGCCGCTGCGCAGGCCCAGCGCGACGCGGCCGCCGGCAAGTCCGCCGGTCACGTCATCGACACGCTCGGCCGCGCCGCCGCGCTGACCGGCCAGTCCAAGGACACGCTGCGCACCGACACGGCCGCCAACATCATGGGCGCCGCCGCCGTCATCGCGCACGCGCAGCGCACCCTCGGCCACGCCGTCGGCGTCCACACCGACCCCGCGAGCTGGTACGAAGCGGTCGCCACGACCAGCGGTTTCAGCACCGCGGCCAGCCAGCGCAGCTTCGCCGACGACGTGATCAACGACCTGCGGTCCGGCGTCGCCAAGAACGCCTCGGGCGTCAAGCTGCAGTTGCGGGCCGGCAAGGTCGGCAGCGTCACCGCCCAGCGCGCGGTGCTCACGAAGCGGGTCGAGACGGCCGCCAGGAAGAAGAAGCCGGCGCCATACCCGATCGACGCGCCGAAGCACCTGCCCGTCGACTGGGTTCCGGCGCCCTACGAGAAGCTCGGCGACGACCCCGGCGACTACGGCAACCACGACCTGGGCCGCCGACCGGTGACTCCCGCGCTCAACACCATCGTCATCCACGACACCGAGTGCTCCTACGACGAGGCGCTCAGCCTGGTGCAGGACCCGACCTACCTGGCGTGGAACTACACCGTCCGCTCCAGCGACGGCCTGATCGCCCAGCACCTGGAGGCCAAGGACATCGGCTGGCACGCGGGCAACTGGTATGTCAACACCCACTCCATCGGCATCGAGCACGAGGGATACGCCACCGCGGGTCCGACCTGGTTCTCCGAGCCGATGTACCGCAAGTCGGCGCGATTGGTGTCCTACCTGGCCAAGGAATACAAGATCCCGCTGGACCGGGCGCACATCATCGGCCACGACCAGGTCCCGGCCACCACCAACTCCGGCATCAAGTCGATGCACTGGGACCCGGGCCCCTTCTGGGACTGGGAGCACTACTTCGAGCTGCTCGGCGCCCCGCTGTCCCGCGGCACGCGCCCGAAGAAGAAGCTCGCAGTCGGCGACATCGTCCGGATCCTGCCCGGCTTCGACGGCAACGAGCAGATCGTCACCGGCTGCGACACCAACAACCCGCCGATCTGTGTCGTGGACGGCCCGCAGCCGGCCGCCAACTTCGTCGCGCTGCACCAGCAGCCGGACGAGGGCGCCCCGCTGGTCAAGGACATCGGACTGCACCCCGACGGTTCGGCGTCCACCACGAAGCCGGACGACGTCGGAGCGCGTGCCGCCGCCGGTGAGGACTACGTCGTGGCCGACGTGTATGGCGACTGGACCGCCATCTGGTACCTCGGCCAGCAGGCGTGGTTCCACAACCCGCACAAGTCGCCGACCGCCCGGCTGGTCAAGAACGGCGTCAAGGCCACGCCACGCCGCGGCAAGGACGTGCAGGTCTACGGCCGCGCCTACCCGGAGGCCTCGGCATACAGCGATCCGGCCGACGTGCAGGCCATCTCGCCGTTCAGTTACGTGTGGGGCGGCGACCAGGAGTACGTCATCGCCGACACGGACGTGCCGACGGACTACTACAAGGCCAAGACGTATGACGCCACGACCCCGAACGACCACATCGACATCGTCGGCAAGACCAAGTACTACCTGGTCTACTTCGGCCACCGGGTCATGTACGTCCAGGCCAAGGACGTGCGGCTGAGCTGAGTTCTCCGCGTCGACTCCTCGCGAGTGACAGCGAAGGCCCGGTCGAGCGCGCTCGACCGGGCCTTCACTGTCACCTGGTCATGGTCTCGGCGAAGTCGTCGGTCACTGGAAACCATTTACGCGTTCCGGAGTGGCAAGGTGAAAGAGTCAGCTCTCGCAGGGCCGATCGCCCCTTGATGATCACGGAGTCACCATGAGTCGTCCTTTGTCCCGTCGCAACTTCCTGGTGGCCGCGTTGGCGGTGCCGGTCGCCGCCGGAACCGCTGCCGCCACCGCCGGTCCCGCGCTCGCGGTCGACCAGCACGACCAGTTCACCGCGGCAGCCGGGAAGTACGGCGTGCCGGCCGCCGTCCTGGCCGCGATCTCCTACGGCCAGACCCGCTGGGAGGACCATGCCGGCCGGCCCAGCACGAGCCTCGGCTACGGGCCGATGCACCTGATCGACGGCGCCGCCGCGCAGGCCCAGCGGGACGCCGCCGCCGGCAAGGGCGCGGACACCGCCGGAGTCGTCGACACCCTCGGCCAGGCGTCGACCCTGACCGGTCTGTCCAAGGACACGCTGCGCACCGACACCGCCGCCAACATCATGGGCGCCGCCGCGGTCCTCGCCGACGCCCAGCGCACCCTCGGCCACGCCGTCGGCGTCCACACCGACCCGGCCACCTGGTATGCCGCCATCGCCTCCAGCTGCGGTTTCGCCACCGCAGCGAGCCAGCGCAGTTTCGCCGACGACGTGATCAGCGACCTGCGGTCCGGCGTGGCCAAGAAGGCCTCGGGTGTCCAGCTGCAGTTGCGGGCCGGCAAGGTCGGCAGTGTCACCGCCCAGCGTGCGGTCATCACCCGGCGGGTCGAGACGGCCGCCACGAAGCAGAAGCCCGCGCCATACCCGATCGACGCGCCCAAGAACCTGCCGGTCGACTGGGTGCCTGCGCCCTACGAGCAGTTGAGCGCCGACCCGGGCAACTACGGCAACCACGATCTCGCCCGCCGGCCCGCCTCCCCCGCGCTCAACACCATCGTCATCCACGACATGGAGGGCTACTACAGCGGCAGTCTGAAGCTGGTGCAGGACCCGACCTATCTGGCATGGAACTACTCGGTGCGCTCCAGCGATGGCTTGATCGCCCAGCACCTGGAGGCTGCGGACGTCGGCTGGCACGCGGGCAACTGGTACGTCAACTCGCACTCGATCGGCGTCGAGCACGAGGGCTTCGCGGTGTCGGGACCGACGTGGTTCTCCGAGCCGATGTACCGCAAGTCGGCGCGGCTGATCGCCTACCTGTGCAAGGAGTACAAGATCCCGGTCGACCGGGCGCACATCATCGGCCACGACCAGGTGCCGGCCACCACCAATGCCGGCATCCGGTCGATGCACTGGGACCCGGGTCCTTTCTGGGACTGGGAGCACTACTTCGAACTGCTCGGCGCCCCGCTCGACAAGGGCACCAAGGCCAAGAAGAAGTTCGCGGTGGGCGACCTCATCCGGATCCTGCCGGGCTTCGACGGCAACGAACAGATCGTCACCGGCTGTGACACCAACAACCCGCCGATCTGTGTCGTCGACGGGCCGCAGCCGGCGACCAACTTCGTCGCGCTGCACCAGCAGCCGGACGAGGGCGCCCCGCTGGTGAAGGACATCGGGCTCCATCCCGACGGTTCCGCGTCGACCACCAAGCCGGACGACGTCGGTGCGCGCGCCAACGCCGGGACCGACTTCGTCGTCGCCGATGTGTATGGCGACTGGACCGCGATCTGGTACCTCGGCCAGAAGTCGTGGTTCCACAACCCGCGGACGTCACCGACTGCCCGGATCCTGAAGAAGGGCGTGAAGGCGAAGCCGAACGGCAAGGACATCCAGGTCTACGGCCGCGCCTACCCGGAGTCGTCGGCATACCCGGACCCGTCGTGGGACCAGGGCGTGGCGCCGTTCAACTATGTGTGGGGTGCCGACCAGGAGTACGTCATCGCGGACACGAACGTGCCGACGGACTACTACAAGGCCTGGTATTACGACATCACGACGCCGAACGACCACATCGACATCGTCGGCACGACGAAGTACTACCTGGTCTACTTCGGCCACCGGGTCATGTACGTCCGGGCCGACGACGTCGAGTTGAGTTGATTGCTCCGACTCCTCGCAGGTGACAGGAGGTCAGGCAAAGAGGGGGCAACCGCACGAGGGTCCGGCCACCAACGACGAGCCGACCGCGCGGGCGACAGGCAAAGAGAAGGCAACCGCACGAACGGCCGGCCACCAAACGACGACCCAGCCACGCGGGCGACAGGCAAGGAGAAGGCAACCGCACGAAAGGCCGGCCACAGTAAGAGGCCAGGAGACCGCAACCGAACGATAAGTGGACGCCCGCGAAGCGACGACCAAGACAAGGCCGGCCCCGCACGAGCTTGCTCGTGCGGGGCCGGCCTTGTCTTGCGAGGAGCGCAGCGAGAGGACTCAGTCCTCGTCGTCGAGCTTGATGGAGCTGGTCTGCTGGACCTGCATCAAGAACTCGGTGTTGGAGCCGGTCTTCTTCAACCGGTCCAGCAGCACCTCGATGCCCTGCTGCGAGTCGAGCGCGGCCAGCACGCGGCGCAGCTTCCACATGATCTTCAGCTCGTCGTTGCCGAGCAGGATCTCCTCGCGGCGGGTGCTGCTCTGGTTGACGTCGACGGCCGGGTAGATGCGACGCTCGGCGAGCTGACGCGACAGGCGCAGCTCCCAGTTGCCGGTGCCCTTGAACTCTTCGAAGATGACCTCGTCCATGCGGGAGCCGGACTCGATGAGCGCGGTCGCCAGGATGGTCAGCGAGCCGCCGTTCTCGATGTTGCGGGCGGCGCCGAAGAACTTCTTGGGCGGGTAGAGGGCTGCCGAGTCGACACCACCGGACATGATGCGGCCGCTGGCGGGCGCTGCCAGGTTGTAGGCACGGCCCAGGCGGGTGATGCCGTCCAGCAGCACCACGACGTCCTGGCCGAGCTCGACCAGGCGCTTGGCCCGCGCGATGGCGAGCTCGGCGACCTCGGTGTGGTCCGTGGCGGGACGGTCGAAGGTCGAGGAGATGACCTCGCCCTTGACCGAGCGCTGGAAGTCGGTGACTTCCTCGGGACGCTCGTCGACGAGCACGACCATCAGGTGGCACTCGGGGTTGTTGGTGGTGATCGCGTTGGCGATCGCCTGCATGACCATGGTCTTACCGGACTTGGCCGGTGCGACGATCAGGCCACGCTGGCCCTTGCCGATCGGCGCGACCAGGTCGATGACCCGGTTGGTCAGGTGCTTCGGGTCGTCCTCCAGGCGCAGCCGCTCCTGCGGGTAGAGCGGGGTGAGCTTGCCGAACTCGACGCGCTCCTTGGCCTGCTCGGGCGTCATACCGTTGACGGTGTCCACGCGCACCAGGGCGTTGAACTTCTGCCGGCTCGGCAGCTGCTCGCCCTCGCGGAGCGCACGGATCGCACCGGTGACCGCGTCGCCCTTGCGCATGCCGTTCTTCTTGACCATGCCCAGCGGCACGTAGACATCGTTCGGGCCCGGCAGGTAGCCGCTGGTGCGCACGAACGCGTAGTTGTCGAGGACGTCGACGATGCCGGCCACCGGCACCAGGACGTCGTCCTCGCGCACCTGGGTGTCGACGTCGCCGAAGTCGTCGCCGCGGCCGCGGCCGCGCTTGCGGTCCCGGCCGCGCTGGCGACGCCGGCCCCGGCCGTTGCCACCGTCGTCGTTCCAGCGGTCGTTGTTCCGGTCGTTCCGGTCGTTGTTCCGGTCGTTGTTGTTGCGGTCGTTCCGGTTGTTGCCGCGGTTGTCGCCCTGCCGGTTGTTGCCCTGGCGGTCGCCGTCGTTGGCCGCCTGCCGGTTGCCGCGGTCGTTCGAGCGATCATTCGAGCGATCATTCGAGCGATCATTCGAGCGATCGTTGCGGTCGCCGGAGCGCTCGGTGTTGTTGCGCTCGGTGTTGTTGCGCTCGCCGGAACGGTCGTTGCCGGGCTCCTGCTCGCCCTGGCGGTTGCCGCGGTCTCCCCGGTTGCCGCGGTCGTGCGAGCGGTCAGCGCGCTCACCGCGGTCGCCCTGCGATGCGTTCTGCTCCGCGGGCTTCTCGGCCGGCGCGGTCTCAGGCGTGGTGTCGGCGGACTGGGCCTCGACGGGGGCCGGCTGGGTGCGGGCCGTCTCGGCGGGGGCCGCCTCGGCGGGGGCGGCAGGCGCAGCAGTCGCCCGGCGCGAGCGGCGCGGAGCGCCGGTGCTCTCGGCGGCCGGCTTGTGGTCGCCGCCGCGGTCGCGGATCGCCGCGAGGACATCGCTCTTGCGCATCTTGGAGGTGCCGCTGATGCCCATGGTCACCGCGAGCTGCTTGAGCTGGTCCAGCTTCATCGTGCTCAGGTTGCCCTGGGAGCTCGAAGCGGGCGCCGCGGAGAGTTCGGTGGTTTCGGTCACGAAGGTTCCTTCCCCCTCGTTCGTCCGGTGCTACGACCGGTGTGGGGTATGCCAAAAATCGTTGCTTCTCAAGCGAAGTAACTCTCACATCACCGGCACGTGCACTGCCGACGGGAATCGGTGAGGAACGTTGCGGTGAGACATCGACTTCCGGGACAGGACTGTCACGCGGTCGGCTTGGGCCGTCGATGCACTGCCCAACTTACACCGTGTGGGGTGCCGAATGCGAAACGACTCGCACACCCGACGCGGCAATCCCCGGCCGCAGCACCTGCCAGCCCGCCGGCAGGTCGTCCGCGCCGACCAGGATCTCGCCCGCACCGAGCACCAGCACGGCGGGCCCGGCGCCCGAGATCGTCGCCGCGAGCCCCCGCCCGCGCAGCCGGTCCACGACCGCCATGCTCTGCGGGTATGACGCCCTGCGGGGCTCCTGGTGCAGCCAGTCGCGGGTGGCCGGGAGGAGCAACTCCGGCTCCTGGGTGAGTGCGTGGACGAGCAGAGCGGACCGGCCCGCGGTCGATGCCGCGGCCGACATCGAGACGGTGTCGCCCAGCGCGGCCCGCGCGGAGTCCGTCGACAGCGTCGCTTCGGGCAACAGCAGCGCCACGTCCACCGCCGGGTGCAGGGCCGGGCGCACGGTCCGCCAGCCGGCGCCCTCGTCGTCGGCCCAGGACACGGTCAGTCCTCCGTAGACACTGGCGGACGCGTTGTCCGGGTGCCCCTCAACCTCGCCGGCGAGGCTGCTCAGCATCGACAGCGAGGCCGCAGTCGCGAGACCGTCCCCCCGCACCAGCGCGAGCGCTGTCGCCATACCGGCGACGATCGCGGCGGCCGAGGATCCGAGGCCGCGCGAATGCGGAATCCCGTTGCGGCAGTGCAGAGTCAGGCCGGCGGGCGGCTCGATGCCGAGCCGCTGCCACATCGTCAGCGCGGACCGCCACACCAAGTGGGTGCCGTCGGTCGGCACGTCCGCCGCCCCCTGGCCCTCGACCGAGATGCGCAGGCCGGCACCGCCGACGGTCGCATGGACCGTGTCGGTGATCGCCAGCCCCAAGCCGATTGAGTCGAAGCCGGGGCCGAGGTTGGCGCTGCTGGCGGGCACCTCGACGGTGACGGACGCGCCGGGCGAAAGCACTTGTGAATCCATCGGATCGGGCCCCGGTCAGCCTTCCAGGCCGAGGGCCCGCGCGGCGCTCACGGCGTCCACCGGAACCTTGGTCGGCTGCACCTGCTGGCCGCTCTGGTCCTGCAGCGCCCACTGCGGGTCCTTCAGACCGTGCCCGGTAACCGTGCAGACGATGGTGGCGCCCGCGGGGATGGCACCGCGCTCGTGCATCAGCAGCAGGCCGGCGATGCTCGCCGCCGAGCCGGGCTCAACGAAGATGCCCTCCTTGCTGGAGATGACGTGGTGTGCGTGCAGGATCTGCTCGTCGGTGACCGCGTCGATCAGCCCGCCCGACTCGTCGCGAGCCGCGATCGCCTGCTGCCAGGACGCCGGGTTGCCGATCCGGATGGCCGTCGCAATGGTGTCGGGCTCGTCCACCGGGTGCCCGTTCACGATGGGCGCTGCGCCGGCAGCCTGGAATCCCCACATCTGCGGCGTGCGGCTCGCTGCACCGTCGGAACCTATTGGCATCTCAGCAGATTCGCGGTAGCCCTTCCAGTACGCCGTGATGTTGCCGGCGTTCCCGACCGGCAGACAGTGGATGTCCGGTGCATCGCCGAGCACGTCGATCACCTCGAACGCGGCGGTTTTCTGGCCCTCGATGCGAGCCGGGTTGACCGAGTTGACCAGCTCCACCGGGTAGGCCTCGGCGAGCTTGCGGGCGAGGGTCAGGCAGTCGTCGAAGTTGCCGTCGACCTGCAGCAGCTGTGCACCGTGCGCGATGGCCTGGGCGAGCTTGCCCATGGCGATCTTCCCCTCCGGCACCAGCACGCCGCACGTCATACCGGCCTTGGTCGCGTATGCCGCCGCCGAGGCGGAGGTGTTGCCGGTGGAGGCGCAGATCACTGCCTTGGCACCCGATTTCGCCGCCGCCGAGATCGCGGTCGTCATACCGCGGTCCTTGAACGAACCGGTCGGATTGAGGCCTTCGTATTTCACGTGCACGTCGGCACCGACATGTTTGCTGAGCCACTCGGCGTGGATCAGCGGCGTGCCGCCCTCACCCAGAGTGACCACCGGAGCGCCCGCCAAGGACGGCAGTCGATCGGCGTACTCGCGGATCACGCCTCGCCATTGCGTTGCCATTACAGTCCTTCCACACGCAGCACGGAGCTGACCTCGTGCACATCGTCCAATGTGCGTAGCCCATCGACCGTCGCCTTCAGCGACTCGTCGGTTGCCTGATTGGTGACCAGGTGCAGGATCGCCAGGCCGTCCTCCGACCGGCGGGCGCCCTGGCGCATGCTCTCGATCGAAACATGATGTGCGCCAAAGACATTCGCAACCCGTGCCAGCACACCGGGCCGGTCCAGCACGTCCAGCCGGATGAAGTAGCTGGTGTTGGTGCGGGCGATCGGCAGCACCGGGAGTTCGGCGTATGCCGACTCGCGGGGGCCGTGTCCGCCGACCACGCGGTGACGGGCTGCCTGCACCAGGTCGCCCAGCACGGCGGACGCCGTCGGTGCGGCTCCGGCGCCCTGACCGTAGAACATCAGCTCTCCGGCGAGCTCGGTCTCCAGGAAGACGGCGTTGAACGCCTCGTGCACCGACGCCAACGGGTGTGAGCGAGGCACCAGCGTGGGATGCACCCGGGCGCTGACGCCGTCGGCGGACCGCTCGCAGATTGCGAGAAGCTTGACGACGTGGCCGATCTTGCGCGCGTCGCGGATGTCGGCGTCAGTGACGCCCATGATCCCCTCGCAATGCACGTCGTCGGTCGAGACACGGGTGTGGAAGGCCAGCGACGCCAGGATGGCCGCCTTCGCCTGCGCGTCGTGGCCCTCCACGTCGGCGGTCGGGTCCGCCTCGGCGTAGCCCAGTTGCTGGGCCTCGACGAGCACGTCCTCCAGTGCCGCCCCGGTGCGATCCATCTTGTCCAGGATGTAGTTGGTGGTGCCGTTGACGATGCCCATCACCCGATGCACGTCGTCACCGGCGAGCGACTCGCGCAGCGGACGCAGCAGCGGTATGGCGCCGGCCACCGCCGCCTCGAAGGACAGGTCGACATTGCGAGCATCCGCCGCGGCATACAACCGGGGCCCGTCGGATCCGAGCAGCGCCTTGTTGGCCGTGACGACCGCGGCGCCGTGCTCGATCGCCCGCAGTAGCAGCGAGCGCGCCGGCTCGATGCCGCCCATCAGCTCGACGACGAGGTCGGCATCAGCGACCAGCGACTCGGCATCGGTGGTGAAAAGCGCTGCGGGCACACCGGATTCGGGGCGCGGCTTGTTGACGTCACGCACTGCGACACCGATCAGTTCGAGCGGGGCGCCGGCGCGCGCTGCCAGGTCAGCAGCGTCCTCGGTCAGCCGGCGGGCGACGGCGCTGCCGACCACTCCGCAGCCGAGCAGCGCAACCCTCAGTGGCTTGGCCATGCGTTTACTCCCCTTCGAGGGCCAACAGGTCGTCAATGGTCTCGCGTCGCAGCCAGGTGCGCACACCCTCCGGCGTCACGGCGAGCACCGGCGGCCGCGTGACGTGGTTGTACTGGCTGGACAACGCGCGGCAGTAGGCGCCGGTGGCCGCCACCGCGAGCAGGTCACCCGGGGCGATGTCGGCCGGCAACTGCTGGTCGCGGACGACGATGTCGCCGGACTCGCAGTGCTTGCCGACCACCCGGGACTGGGTCGTCGGCGCGTCGCTGCGCCGACTGGCAAGCGTGGCAACGTAATCCGCCTGGTAGAGCGCGGGCCGAGGGTTGTCGCTCATGCCGCCGTCGACGGAGATGTATGTGCGGGTGAGTTCGTCGGTGGCCTGCACCGGCTTGACCGTGCCGACCTCGTAGAGCGTGATCCCGGCGGGGCCGATGATCGCCCGACCGGGCTCGATGGACACCCGCGGCACCGGGGTCTGCGCGTCCTCGCAGGCCGCCCGGACGATGGCGGCCAGCTGGGTGGCCATCTCGCGCGGAGACAGCGGCTCGTCCTCGGGCACATACGCGATGCCGAAGCCGCCGCCGAGGTCGAGCTCGGGCAGCACCACCCCGTGCTGCTGGGCGATCTGCAGTTGCATGGCGATGAGGCGCTGGGCGGCGACCCGGAAGCCGTCGGAGTCGAAGATCTGCGACCCGATGTGGGAGTGGAAGCCGAGCAGCTGCAGTTGGTCCGGGTGGCGCAACACTGCGGCCGCCGCCTCCGCGGCCTGGCCGCCGGCAAGGCTGAAGCCGAACTTCTGATCCTCGTGAGCGGTGGCGATGAACTCGTGGGTGTGCGCCTCGACGCCGGTCTTGACCCGCAGCATCACTCCGACGCGGGTGCCGCGGCTGCGCGCCGTGGCGACGACCCGGTCGATCTCCTCCAGCGAGTCCACGATGATCCGGCCGACTCCGTGGTCGACGGCCGCCTCGATCTCGGCGACCGACTTGTTGTTGCCGTGCATGCCGGTGCGTTCCCCCGGAAAGCCGGCCTTGGCGGCGACCGCGAGTTCGCCGCTGGTGCACACGTCCAGGCTGAGACCCTCCGCGTCGAGCAGCCGCACCAGCGCCGAGCACAGGAAGGCCTTGCCGGCGTAGAAGACGTCGCACGTGGTGCCGATCGCCTCGAACGCAGCCGCGAACTCGTCCCGGAACGCCCGCGCGCGCACGAGTAGATCGGGCACGTCGACGAGGTATGCCGGCGTCCCGTACGTCGTCGCGAGCTCGCGCAGGGTGATCCCCTGCAGGGCAAGCTCGCCGTCGGCGGTCGCGGTGAGCCCGGACGGCCACACGTGGGCGGCAAGTCGAGTGGTGGCGGAAGTCACGGGCGACACGATACGGCGGAGCGGTCGCGGCATACCGGCACGTCCGGCGGATGAACACTGCCCATCCGCACCGAGCGGGCGAGCGTCATCACCGATCCTGCTGTCGATTCGAAGCGAGCGTCCTGCGACTGCTAATGTTGCGGAGCGCGGTTCGCCGCACGCCCCCGTAGCTCAGGGGATAGAGCACCGCCCTCCGGAGGCGGGAGCGCAGGTTCGAATCCTGCCGGGGGTACGGAAAAAGAGGTTGGCGGCTTGCCGCCAACCTCTTTTCCGTACCTCCGGCAGAAGCAACAGGCGCATCGGACGACCGAGGAACGAGGTCGGACGAGGCGCCGACGGCGTACACAACCAGCAACGGTCGCCGAAACCAGCCAGGTCCGCGGGCCGGTGGCGTGTCTGCGCCGCCGCGCACCGCTGGCTACCGTGGTCGTATGACGAGCCGCGACGCCTGGACCGAACGCATCGGGCTGTGCTCGATCACCTTCCGCCGGCTGTCCCCCACCGCACTGCTGGCCATCGCGGCCGACGCCGGCATCCGCCGGATCGAGTGGGGCTCGGACGTCCATGCGCCGGCCGACCGACCGGACGTCCTGGACGAGGTACGGCACCGGACCCTGGACGCCGGTATGACGGTGGCGTCCTACGGCACCTACTGGCGTCCCGGAGCCCAGACGGACCCGTCGATCGAGCAACTGGTCGAGGCTGCCGCCCGGCTCGGTGCGCCGCGGATCCGGGTCTGGGCCGGCGCGCACGGCTCGGCGGAGTCGTCACCGGCCCAGCGCGAACAGGTGGTCCGGGCGCTGCGGCACGCCGCCGAGGTGGGGGCCGCCCACGACATACTCATCGGGCTGGAGTTCCACGGCGGGACGCTCACCGACACGGTCGAGTCGACCGCCTGGCTGCTGCGCGAGGTCGACCATCCCAACCTCGCGACCTACTGGCAGCCGCGGGTCGGTGACCCCGCGGCGGAAGCGGTGGCGGGGCTGCGGACGCTGGCGGACGACGTCTGCGCCGTGCACGTCTTCTCCTGGTGGCCGCAGATCGAGCGGCTACCGCTGACCGATCGTGCGCCGTTGTGGCGGCAGGTGCTGGCGTTGCTGGACGACACGTGCCGGCCGCGGGACCTGCTGCTGGAGTTCGTGCCGGACGACGACCCCGCCGCGTTATCCCAGGAGGTCGCCACGCTGCGCTCGTGGCTCGTCGAACCGCGCTGAGTCAGTCGCCGGCCGCCGCCGCGCGGGGACGGGCTCGCACGTGCGCCTTCTCCCCCTGCTTGCCGAAGAGGCTGAGGTATTCTACCGGCTGCTCGTCGGCCGCGCCGAACCAGTGCGGCGTGCGGGTGTCGAACTCCGCCGCTTCGCCGGCCCGCAGCACCAGGTCGTGGTCGGCCAGCACCAGCCGCAGGTTGCCGGTCAGCACGTAGATCCAGTCGTAGCCCTCGTGGGTCTTCAGGCTCGGCTGCTGGCGACTCGTGCGCCCCGGTATGACGAATTTGTAGGCCTGGATCCCGCCGGAGCGGCTGCTCAGCGGGACCATCGTCATGCCGTGGACGGTGACCGGCCGCAGGTTGACCCGCGGGTCGCCGGTGGGCGGTGCGTCCACCAGCTCGTCGAGCGTCACCCGATAGATCTCCGCCAGCGGGAGCAGCAGCTCCAGGGTGGGTCGCCGGCCGCCGGACTCCAGCCGGGACAGGGTGCTCACCGCGACACCGGTGCTCAGCGCGACCTCGGTGAGCGTCAGTCCGCGCTGCTCGCGCAGTTGCCGTAGTCGAGGGCCCACCGCGGTGAGCGCAGCTTCGAGATCCGTTGTCGCCATACGACCAGTTTGCCATATTGGCAACACTGTTTGCCATCACCCGCGGTGCAGCGCACGCTGCTGGTATGACGACAACTGCCGAACTGCCCACTGATCTCGACGTTCTGGTGATCGGCGGTGGCCCCGCCGGACTGAGTGGCGCACTGATGCTGGCGCGTTCGCGGCGCTCGGTCGCGGTCATCGACTCCGGGTCGCCCCGCAACGCGCCCGCGCCGGCGGTCCACGGCCTGCTCGGGTATGACGGGACGCCACCGGCGGAATACCTGCGCCGTGGCCGTGCCGACGTGCGCCGGTACGGAGGCGTGGTGCTCGCCGGCGAGGTGAGCGATGTGCGTCGCGACGACACCGGCTTCGCCGTCAGCCTGGCGGACGGCCGTGCCACCCAGGCACGTCGGCTGCTGCTGGCGACCGGCCTGACCGACGAGCTCCCCGCCGTCGAGGGGCTCGCCGCGCGGTGGGGGCGCGACCTGGTGCACTGCCCCTACTGCCACGGATGGGAGGTGCGCGATCGGGCGATCGCGGTCCTGGCCACCGGGCCGATGGCCTTCCATTCGGCCGTCCTGTGGCGACAGCTGTCCGACCGGATCGTGTTGCTGCGCAACGGGATCGACCTGCCGACGGAACAACTCGACCAGCTGCGCGCTCGCGGCGTGCGGATCGTCGACGGCGCGGTGCGTTCCGTCGTCACCGGAGACGACGCGATCCGCGGTGTCACCCTGGACGACGGTCGGGTGGTGCCGTGCGAGGTGATCGCGGCAGGAACGCACCTGGTCGCTCGCGGCGCCGGCCTGTTCACGGCGCTGGGCCTCACCCTGGCCGAGCACCCCTCCGGCATGGGCACCCACGTGCCCACCGATCCGGTCGGCCGCACCGACGTGCCCGGCGTGTGGGCGGCGGGCAATGTGACCGACCTGTCGGCCCAGGTGGGAGCCGCCGCGGCGGCCGGCGCCATGGCGGGCGCCCAGCTGAACGCCGAGCTCGCCATGGCGGAGACGCAGCTCGCCGCTCGCGGCGCTGCTGCCCCGACGGCCGGGCCGGAGAGTGCGAAGATGCCCGGGTGAGTCCGACGATCGACAGCGAGCCCGAGTCCGCCCGGGTGATCCGCCGGCTGCGCGACGAGATCCTCGACGGAGTGCGCGTGTCGGGCAGCAAGCTCGTCGAGCGGGACATCGCCGAGGAGCTCGCGGTGAGCCGGGTGCCGGTCCGCGAGGCGCTGAAGGTGCTCGAGGCGGAGGGGCTGGTGACCCTGCGGCCACGGACCTGGGCCGTGGTGCGCGAGTTCACCCCGAGTGACGTGGCCGACCTCAACGAAGTGCGTTCCGCCGTCGAACCGTTGACGTTCCGGCTGGCGGCACAGCGCCATGAACCCGCCGGGCTGGCGCAGCTGCGCTCCACCGTCGAGGCTGAGCTGGCCGCCGCACGTGCCGACGACCCGATCGAGGCGCGCCGGGCCGCGGCCGACTTCCACGAGGTGGTCACCGAGCTCAGCGGCAATCTGCTGCTGTGCGAGTGGATGCAGACGATGCGCAGCCGGATGCGCTGGCTGATGGCACAGCACGACGACCTGCTGCACGTCGCCCTGGAGCACCAGGCGCTATATGCCGCCATCGCCCGCCGCGATCTCGACGAGGTGGCCGCCCTGGCGGCGAATCACCTTGGTGACACAGGTATTTCGCCCACTGCGAGCGGCCGCTGAGCGTCATACGGCCGGTGCGTCGCCGGTCTCGGCGGCGCGCTGCTGCCACCGGCGGTAGACCTCCACCGCCTCGGCACGTTCGTCCCAACGCATCGGGAGGCTGCCCGGCCTAACGGATGTGCAGCATGCTCGGCACCCGGACGCCTATCAGCGCGAGGGCGAGCAGCAGACCGCACGCGGCACCGAAGGTGGTGAGACCGACGCCGACCCGTTCGGCGATCGCGCCGAGCGCGAGCGTGGAGACCGGCATGACGCCGATCGCCAGTTCCTGCAACCCGAGCACCCGGCCGTGGACGGATCGGTCGGTCGTGATCAGCAGCAGGGTCGTCTGCAGCACGGCGAACGCGGCACTCGTCATACCGATCCAGGCCATCAGCACGAAGCCGAGCGCGGGCGAATGCGCCCAGGCGAACAGCGCCCAGCCGACCGCCCAGAGACCGGTGCCGACGAGGAAGAACGCCCCTTTGGCACGGAAGTCGCCGAGCGCGGCGATGATCAGCGACCCGAAGAGGCCGCCGATCCCGCTGCAGGTGAGCAGGCTGCCCAGGCCCGCCGGGCCCAGCCCGAAAGCCTCGTCCGCGAAGACCGGCATGAACGTCTGGAAGATCGGCCAGAGCATCAGGTTGGCCGAGACGGTCACCAGCAGGATGGCGACGGCCAGCCGATTGCGCCCGATCGTCCGCAGTCCGCCGACGACGGAGGCGAGCACGGACTCGTGCTCGCCGGCGGGTGCGGCGATCGTGCCGGCACCGCGCAACGGGATGAGCAGCAGCAGGGAGATTGCGTACCAGCCCGCCGACACCCATAGTGCCGCCGGTGCTCCGATCGCGGCGATCATCACCCCGCCGAGCGCCGGGCCGAAGACCTGAGTCATGTTCAATGCCAACGCATTGAGCGCGTTGGCGTTGGAGATGCTCTCCTGCCCGACGAGGTCGAAGACCAGCGAGGCGCGCGCCGGTTGCGATGGCGACTGCGCGATGCCGATGGCGAGACCGCCGACCACGAGCACGCCGTAGGACAGGGCACCGAACGAGCCCAGCGCGGCCACCAGCGCCGCGACGGTCGCCGCCCATCCGCACGCGAGCGTCAGCAGCAGCACGCGGTTGTGCCGGTCCGCGATCGCGCCGCTCATCGGGCCGAGCAGCAGGGGCGCGAGCCGCACGGCCGTGAAGACCGCGACGAGCAGATCCGAGCCGGTCAGGTGGAACGCGAGCCAGCCCATCACCAGGGTCTGAGTCCACACGCCGCCGAAGAAGAAAAGGTTGGACAGCCACAGGTAGCGGAAGGTGCGGTTGCCGCGCAGGGAGGACAGCGGGCCGCCGGTGCGCGGGCGCACCGCGGTGGGCGGTTCGGCGAGGGCTTCGGTGGTCAGTGGAGCACCTCCGCCGGCCCGGCACCGGCGCGAAGGCAGGTGATGCGGGTGTCAGTCACGACAGAATGGTATACCAAACTGTGCGGCCTCAGCGCGCCGGGCAGTGCGCCGCTGCTTGCCTCGGCGTCCACGACCCGCGATAACGCCCGGGCTACTGCACCAGCAGACAGAAAGGGTGACCGGCCGGATCGGCCAGCACGTAGAGCGGCTCGTCGTCGTCCTCCGAGCGGTCGTGCAGCACCCGCGCGCCCAGCTCGAGCGCACGGTCCCGATGCCGTTCGAGTTCGGCGACGCCGGACACGCCGAAGTCGAGGTGCAGCTGCATCGGCACGTCCTCGGACGGCTAGGTCGGCGGTGTCGTGTCCGCCTTCTCCTGCACCGCCAGCACGCGCTCACCGGCGTCGTCGACCAGCACCAACCAGTCGGCGTGATCCACCTCGCCGTCAGCCGGCGGTGCATCACCCGCGCGATAGCGCAGGCCGAGCAGCCGGCGGTAGAACTCGGCCAGCCCGCGGCAGTCGCGCGCATCGATCGCCGTGTGCAGCAGGACGGGGTATGCCGGCATGAGCTTCTCCTCGATCGGGAGGATTCACGCTAGTCCGGGGGTGCGACATCCGGTGTGCCGACAGGCAGCTCGGGTCTCGATACACTCCTCCGCTGCGCTCCCCCGTTACTCGACCAGCGAGCTGGCCAACCAGCGACCGTTGCCGGTGACACACGCCACCAGCGGCCAGGTCACCGCTGGGTGGCGTCCTCCACCTCGCCGACGAGTTCCTCGAGCACGTCCTCCAGGAAGACCACACCCAGCACCCGCTGGGCGGCGTCGTCCACGACGCGCGCGAGGTGCGCACCGCTGCGCTGCATCGTCACCAGCATGTCGTCCACCTCGTCGGACGGCGCGACGGTCGCCAATGGCCGGATGCGCCGCGGGGGCACCGGTTCGGCATACGCCTCGTCGGTCGCGTAGAGCACATCCTTGAGGTGCACGTAACCGGCGATGACGCCGCGGCGATCCAGCACCGGGTAGCGCGAGAAGCCATGTTTGGCGACGAGTCGTTCGATGTCTTCGGGCGTCGCGCCGACCTGCACGGTGACCAGCTCGTCGACCGGCACGGCGACGTCGGCGGCCACCCGGTCGGTGAACTCCAGCGCGCCCTGCACGCGCGCGGACTGCTCCTCGGGCAGCGTCCCCTCACGCTGCGACTCGGCGACGATGAGCTCGACCTCTTCGGCCGAGAACGCTGATGCCGCTTCGTCTTTCGGCTCCACACCCAGGCGGCGCACCGCCCACTTCGCGATCGCCTCGACCGCGCGGATGATCGGCCGCAGCACCCGCGTCACCCACAGCAGAGCGGGCGCGAGCAGCAGCGCGGCGCGGTCCGGCCCGGCGATGGCGAGATTCTTCGGGACCATCTCGCCGAGCACGACGTGCAGGTAGGCGACGATCAGCAATGCCAGCAACAGTGCGACGACAGTCGACAAACCTTCCGGCGCACCGATGCCGGTGAAAAGCGGTTCGATCAGGTGGTGCAGCGCGTCCTCGGCAACCGCACCCAGGAGCACCGAACACACGGTGATGCCCAGCTGGGCGCACGCCAGCAACGACGAAACGTTCTCCAGCGCTTCGAGACTCAGCTTCGCCCGCTTGGAGCCGGCCGCCGCGAGCGGCTCCAGTTGCGAGCGCCGCGCGGCCATCACCGCGAACTCGGCGCCGACGAAGAACGCGTTGCCGAGCAGGAAGACCAACGACAGCCAGAGCTTCATTCGGAAACCTCCGCCTCGTCGGCCGGTATGACGGGAGCCAACCGGACCCGGTCCACCCGCCGGCCGTCCATGGCCACCACCCGCACGGTCCACCCGTGCAGCGCGACCTCGTCACCGACCTGCGGCACGCGCCCGACCGCAGCCATCACGAATCCGCCGACGGTCTCGTAGTAGGCGCCTTCGGGGATGGTCGCGCCGATGCGGTCGTGCACCTCGTCCGGCCGCCAGAGTCCCGGCACCGTCCAGGAGCCGTCCGGCAACAGGCGGCTGACGTCGACCCGCGGGTCGTGCTCGTCGCTCACCTCGCCGACGATCTCCTCGATCACGTCCTCGAGCGTGACGACGCCTGAGGTGCCGCCGTATTCGTCGACCACGATCGCCAACTGGAAGCCGCCGGCCCTTAGCAACAGCAGCAGCGGGTCGAGCAGCATCGTCTCGGGCACGAGCACCGGCCGGATCATCAGTGCCGTGACCGGCACGTCGTCACGGCGGTCCTGCGGGACCGCGATGGCCTTCTTCACATGCACCACGCCGACGACGTCGTCCCAGTCGTCGGCGATGACCGGGAATCGCGAATGACCAGTGCTACGAGCCAGATCCACCACATCGGCAGCGGTGGCGTCGCGCTCGACATACACACAACGCACCCGGGGGCTCATCACGTCGGAGGCGGTGCGCTCACCGAAGTCGAGCGACCGGGTGAGCAGCCGCGCGGTGCCTTCCTCGAGGGTGCCCGCCTCGGCCGAACGCCGCACCATCGACGACAACTCCTGCGGCGTGCGCGCCGCACTCAACTCCTCCTGCGGCTCGATGCCGAGCCGCCGCAGCACGGCGTTCGCCGATCCGTTGAGTATGACGATCAACGGCCTGGTCACGGTCGCGAAGATGCGCACCGGGCCGGCGACGATCTTGGCGACGCCCAGCGGGGCGGAGATGCCGAGGAACTGCGGGATCAGCTCACCGAAGATCATCGAGAAGAGTGAGGCGATGACCAGGGCGAGCACCGTGGCGACCGCGGCGGACGCGGTGCCGGACACCCCGATGGACTCCAGCGGACCTTCCAGCAACGTGCCGAGCGAGGGTTCGACCAGGTAACCGAGCACCAGCGTGGTGATCGTGATGCCGACCTGCGCCGCCGACAACTGCGTGGACAGGCGCCGCAGCGAGCTGAGCACGACGCCGGCACGCGCGTCGCCCTCGTCGACCGCACGCTGCACCGTGGGCCGGTCCAGCGCGACCAGGCTGAACTCGGCGGCGACGAACAGGGCGGTGCCGACGGTCAGCACGACCCCGGCGAGGATGAGCAGCCATTGCACCAACATGTTGGCGACATAGTTTCATGCGTAAGGCGTTCCGACCGCATTCGGAAACGCCCGGCGCACGCACACGCTGGTCGAGTAGCGGCGAGGCGCAAGCCGACGTCCTTGATCTCGATACGTCGCTCGTCCCTCGCGACACTCGATCAGCGGGCGCACGCGACACTCGATCAGCGGGCGCACGCGACACTCGATCAGCGGGCGCGCCGACCGCCGTGGCTACTTCAGCTGGTCCAGCTGCCGCTTCGCCTCGTGCACGATCCGCAGCGCCTCGGCGCGCACCGACTCGGCGGTCTTGCGCGACCGCAGGATCGAGCGCGCGCTCTGCCGCAACTCGTTGATCGCCTGGTCGAACTCCCCGCGCGCCCGGCCGCTCATCGGCTCACCGGTCGCCGGTTGGGCGACCCGGCGCGCCTCCTGCGCGGCCGCCTTGAGCTCGGCGCGCAGGTCCGCGGCCTCACCTTTGACCCGCGAGCGCACCTCGTCGGCGAGCTGACTGGCGGACCGGTCGAGGTCGTCCTCCAGGTCGCCGAGGTCGGCCTGCCGGCGCGCCACCTCCGCCCGGCCGGCGTCGGTGATCGTGTAGGTCACCTTGCGGCCGTCGTCGCCGCGGCTGACCAGGCCCTCCTCCTCGAGCTTGGCCAGCCGTGGATAGACGGTGCCGGCGCTCGGCGTGTAGAGACCGTTGAAGCGTTGCTCCAGATCACGCATGATCTCGTAGCCGTGCCGCGGCCCCTCGTTGAGCAACGACAGCAAATACAGGCGCAACTGCCCGTGGGCGAAGACCGGACTCATAGCGACCCCCTCCTCCGTCGGGTCTCGCTCTTCGACTGCGCCTTTGTTCGCTCGCTTCGCTCGCTCATCAAAGATCCTTCTCCAGCGACGGGCCGTTCGGCCGCTCCGCCGCACGCAGCACCACGACATCCCCGGACACCGACGACGCCGACAGCCGCAACGACTCGTCACCGTCGCGGGTCTCTCCCCCGCGGTGCCACTTGCCGCCGAGCTTGACGCCGTCGACGATCGCGGTGCCGCTCATCGTGGAGACGTTGACCCGGTATCCGCCGCCGGCGGGCACGCGCACCGTCACGTCACCGGAGACGGTGTTGGACTCCACCGTGGCGCTCTGGTTGGTCAGATCGAGGGTGATGTCACCCGAGACACCGTTGAGCTCGATCGGGTCCAGCACGCTGTCGTGCACCGTCATACTCCCCGACACGGTGTTGGCCTCGAGCCGGCCGCGCAGGTTGTGACCCTCGAACGTGCCCGACACGCCGTTGATCTCGATGCGGCCGTCGATGTCGTCCGCCGTGATGTCACCGCTGACCGTGTTGAGCGAAGTGCGCGCATGGATGCCGCTCACCACCGCCCCGGCACTGACGGTGCTGACGTCGGTCCGGGCGTCCCGGGGTATGGCGATCGCGACCCGCGCGCGGATCTGCATGGAGCCGCCGAAGTTCTTCACGCTGGCCCAGAGGTTCTCGCCGCTGTGCTTGACGTGACTGATCTTCAGCTTATGGCCGTTCCAGGTGACCTTCAGCGGCGGACCGACCACCTCCTGCACCTCCACCTGCGCGGTCGGCGAGTCGTGCGTGACGACGTCGACGTGGCCGCCGACCAGGGCGACGGCGAGCGCGTCGACCCGCTCGCCCTCTCCGCCGACGTCGAGCACCTTCGGTCCGTCGAGTTCCCACTCCTGCGCCATGTCGCCTCTCCTTGTCCGTCGGTCACGACATATCGCGTTCAGAATAGACGCGATATGTCGTGAGTTGCAAGCCCTGATTGCTTCCGACAATGCCTGCCCGAGCCGGCCGACACGCCGCGTACGGCGCCGAAAAACCGTATAGCACACGCCCCATGACCTGTTGTCGGCGAGGAACCGCCGGGCGTTAGGCTGGACCTCGTATGGCGGTCCCCGTCGTCATACGCCTGAAACCCGCATAGCCGGACATCCTCAGCATGGCCGTGCCGACCTTGATGAAAGAGGCGCATTCGCGTGTCATCCCAGTCGCCTGACCCCCTCGCGACATTCGGACCCAATGAATGGCTCGTCGACGAACTCTACGAGCAGTTCAAGAACGACAAGAACTCCGTCGACAAGGCGTGGTGGAGTTTCTTCGAGGACTACCGGCCACGCACGGCGGAGACGCCGGCGGGCAACGGCACGACACAGCCGCCCACACCCAGCACGGCCAGCACCGACACCAGCACCACCGCGAGCAAGGACACCGCGAGGGCCACCACCAGCACCGCCCCGGCCGCCGAAGCGCCGAACGGCGCCGCCCGGCAGGCCCCCAAGGGCACGAAGGACAACCGCCGCGACCCGGCGCCGCGCCCCAACCCCGAGGACTATGAGCGCCGGGAGGGCAAGGTCATCGCCCGCGACGCGGGCACCCCCAAGGTGCCGGAGGTCGAGGCCGCCGAGAACCAGACGGTCCCGCTGAAGGGCGTCGCGGCCCGCATCGTCTCCAACATGGAGGCCAGCCTCGAGGTCCCGACCGCGACCAGCGTGCGTGCCGTCCCGGCGAAGCTGCTGATCGACAACCGGATCGTCATCAACAACCACCTGTCCCGCAGCCGCGGCGGCAAGGTCAGCTTCACCCACCTGATCGGCTACGCCATCATCCGGGCGCTGAAGCTGATTCCGGAGATGAACTACTCGCTCGGCGAGGACGAGAAGGGCAAGCCGACGCTCGTCAAGCCCGGCCACGTCGGCTTCGGCCTGGCGATCGACCTGGCCAAGGACGACGGCTCCCGCACCCTGGTCGTGCCCAGCATCAAGGGCGCCGAGGAGATGGACTTCGCGCAGTTCTGGGCGGCATACGAGGAGATGGTGCGCAAGGCGCGCACCAACAAGCTCACGGTCGAGGACTACGCGGGCACGACGATCAGCCTGACCAACCCCGGCGGCATCGGCACCGTCCACTCGATCCCGCGGCTGATGAAGGGCGCGGGCGCGATCATCGGCGTCGGCGCGCTGGACTACCCGGCCGAGTGGCAGGGCGCGAGCAAGGACACCCTCAACGAGGCGGCCGTCAGCAAGATCATCACGCTGACCTCGACCTACGACCACCGCGTCATCCAGGGCGCCGTGTCCGGCGAGTTCCTGCGCGTGGTGCACCAGCTGCTGCTGGGCCAGGACAACTTCTACGACGACATCTTCCAGTCGCTGAAGATCCCCTACGAGCCGATCCGCTGGGTGCAGGACATCGACGCCGGCCACGACGACGACATCAACAAGGTCGCCCGGGTGCAGGAGCTGATCCACGCCTACCGGGTGCGCGGTCACCTGATGGCCGACACCGACCCGCTGGAATACAAGCAGCGCCGGCACACCGACCTCGACGTCACCACCCACGGCCTGACGCTGTGGGACCTGGACCGCACGTTCCCGACGGGCGGGTTCGGCGGCAAGCCGTTCCTGAAGCTGCGCGAGATCCTGGGCATCCTGCGCGACGCCTACTGCCGCTCGATCGGCATCGAATACATGCACATCCAGGACCCCGAGCAGCGGGCCTGGATCCAGAGCAAGGTCGAGAAGGGCTACGAGAAGCAGTCCAGCGCCGAGCAACTGCGCATCCTGCGCCGGCTCAACGCGGCGGAGGCCTTCGAGACCTTCCTGCAGACCAAGTTCGTCGGCCAGAAGCGCTTCTCCCTCGAGGGCGGCGAGTCGGTCATCGCGATGCTCGACCGGATCATCTCCGAGGCCGCCGACGACTCCATGGACGAGGTCTGCATCGGTATGCCGCACCGCGGCCGCCTCAACGTGCTGGCCAACATCGCCGGCAAGTCCTACGGGCAGATCTTCCGCGAGTTCGAGGATCAGCAGTCCAAGAAGTCGGTGCAGGGCTCCGGGGACGTGAAATACCACCTCGGCACCGAGGGCACCTTCACCTCCGACGCCGGCAACAGCACCAGCGTCTACCTGGCGGCCAACCCCTCCCACCTGGAGGCTGTCAACCCGGTGCTGGAGGGCATCGCTCGTGCCAAGCAGGACCGCATCAACCTGGCCGGCGCCGCGTTCACGGTGCTGCCGATCCTGATGCACGGCGACGCGGCGTTCGCCGGGCAGGGCATCGTCGCCGAGACGCTCAACCTGTCGCAGCTGCGCGGTTACCGCACCGGCGGCACGATCCACATCGTGGTCAACAACCAGGTGGGCTTCACCACCGCACCGGAGCAGAGCCGCAGTTCGACATACAGCACGGACGTGGCGCGGATGATCCAGGCGCCGATCTTCCACGTCAACGGCGACGACCCGGAGGCGTGCGTGGGGGTGGCCGAGCTGGCCTACGAATACCGGCAGAAGTTCAACCGCGACGTCGTCATCGACATGGTCTGCTACCGCCGCCGCGGCCACAACGAGGGCGACGACCCCTCGATGACCCAGCCGATGATGTACAAGCTGATCGAGGCCAAGCGCAGCGTCCGCAAGCTCTACACCGAGGCACTCATCGGCCGCGGCGACATCACCCCGGACGAGGCCGAGGCCGCGCTGAAGGACTACCAGAAGCAGCTGGAGCGGGTCTTCACCGAGACCAAGGCCGCCAAGCAGGAGCTGTCGGCGCCAGCCGCGGACAGCTCGGTCGGCACCGACGCCGAGGGCCACGGCGGCCTGGAGCGGCCGTCCGCGCAGGAGGCCGATGACACCCGCGCCGACGGCAGCGTCTTCGACACCGCGATCAGCAGCGAGGAGTTGCTGACGATCGGGAAGACGTGGGCCAACCCGCCGGAGGGCTTCACCGTCCACCCGAAGCTGGCCAAGCTGATGCAGCGCCGCGCGGACATGACCACCAGCGGCGGCATCGACTGGGCGATGGGCGAGCTGCTCGCCTTCGGCTCGCTGCTGATGGAGGGCACCCCCGTGCGCCTCGCCGGTCAGGACAGCCGTCGCGGCACGTTCGTGCAGCGGCACTCGGTGCTGATCGACCACACCAACGGCAACGAGTGGACGCCGCTGCGTTACCTCTCCCCCGACCAGGCGTGGTTCTGGGTCTACGACTCGCTGCTGAGTGAGTATGCCGCCCTCGGCTTCGAATACGGCTACTCGGTGGAGCGCCCGGACGCGCTTGTGCTCTGGGAGGCGCAGTTCGGCGACTTCGTCGACGGCGCGCAGACGATCATCGACGAGTTCATCAGCTCCTCGGAGCAGAAGTGGACGCAGCGTTCGTCGGTGGTGTTGCTGCTGCCGCACGGCTACGAGGGCCAGGGAGCCGACCACTCGTCGGCGCGCATCGAGCGTTTCCTGCAGCTGTATGCCGAGGACAACATGACGATCGCCTACCCGTCGACGCCGGCGTCATACTTCCATCTGCTGCGCCGGCAGGCCGCGGCCCGGCCCCGCAAGCCGCTGATCGTCTTCACGCCGAAGCAGTTGCTGCGGGTGAAGGCCGCGACGTCCAACCCGGAGGACTTCACCAACGGTCGCTTCCGTCCGGTGATGGCCGACCACCAGTCGCCGAAGCCCGAGGACGTGACCCGCGTGATCCTCGCGTCGTCGCGGGTGGTCTACGACTTGGAGGCCGAGCGCGCCAAGCGGGAGGACACCCAGACCGCGATCGTGCGCGTCGAGCAGCTCGCGCCGATCCCGGCCCGCGAGATCGCCGAGGAGCTGCGCAAATACCCGCACGCCGAGATCGTCTGGGTGCAGGACGAGCCGAAGAACCAGGGTGCCTGGTCCTTCATGGCGCTCAACCTGCCCGAGATGCTGGCCCCCCTGGGTGAGACCCGCCCGCTGCGGCTGGTCTCCCGCCCGGCCTCGGCCGCACCGGCCACCGGCTCGCACAAGCGGCACGACGAGCAGCGCGAGCAGCTGATGAAGGAAGCCTTCGACCGACGCTGATCGAGTAGGGCGAGGGACGAGCCCGTATCGAGATCAAGTCGCGCTGGTCGAGCGCTTGCGCCCTGAGGAGCCCGTGAGGCACGAGCGGGCGTCTCGAAGGGCTCGCGCTGGTCGAGTAGCGGAGGAGCGAAGCGGGGGAAGCGTATCGAGACCCGCGCACCGCTCCACACAGCGCAAGGGCCGCACACCACCCGGTGTGCGGCCCTTGCGCGTCTGCGATTCGTCCTTACAGCGCGACCGTTGGCCCTTCGGGACAGGGTTGCGTCGGCCGAAGTCAGTCCTCGACCGGGTCCAACACCTCAAATCCCAATTGCTCGGCAACCTGCGACATGTTCCGATCGTGACTGACGATGACGAGATCGTCCAGACCGGAATGCAGGGCCGAAGCCAGATGGATGGCGTCCAGTGTCTTCACGTGCGGCACGATCGCTTCCGCCGCAGTGAGCGTTCCGTGATCCACCGGAATCGTCGCGAGGCGGTCGATGATTTCGCCCCGCCGCTCCAACGAAAGCCCCTCCCTCCGGAGCAATCTGGTCAACTCCGTGCGTAGGAGTCGAGACGACACCAGGTATTCCCCGTCGCTGACAGCCTGAGCGAACCAGTCCACGGCCGATGGCGAATGGCCGAGCAGAATCCTCCCGGCTACGGAAGTGTCCAGATAGAACTGGCTCACCACTCGCCCTTCATGTCCTGCAGCAGCTCATCGATCGAGCCAGCTGTATTCAACGCATGGCGAGCAAACACCGAAGTGTCCACCGGGCCTGTCGTCTTCGCTGGAATGATGCGTGCCGCGTTCCGCTCCGGCACGATTCTGCCCACTTGCCGGCCGTGAATGGTGAGCGCGTAGGTTTCTCCGGCTTCGACGTCGTGGAGCATCTTCGAGGGGTTCTGACGCAGCTCCCGGGCACTGATCGTCTTCATGACCTCAGCATACGCAGGTTGATCTACTTTGATCTACATTCACCGAATGACTGTCAGGAGTGCGTGCACTCAGTCCTCGGTCTCGTCGCGGATGCGGTCGGCCTCCTCGACGCGTTCCTTCTGCTCTTCGTCCATCTTGCGGGTGTCCCGGGGTTCGGCGAACGGTTCGACGTCGGGCGGCATACCCGCCTGCACCTCCCGCTCCCGTTGCGTCTCGGCGTCGAACTCCAGGCCCAGCAGGATCGCGATGTTGGTGATCCACAGCCACACCAGATGATGACGGTGGCGAGCGACCCGTAGGTCTTGTTGTAGGAGCCGGAGAACGAGACGTACAACGCGAACAGCCCCGAGGCGATCAGCCACAACACCACGGCAAGGACGCCGCCGAGGGTGATCCAGCGGAACTTCGGCTGCTTGACGTTCGGCGTCACGCGATACAGCAGCGCGAAGAGCAACGCGACCACGATGAGCAGGATCGGCCACTTCACGATCCGCCACACCATCAGCAGCGAGTCACCGATGCCGAACGCGCTGCCGACCTGGCTGGCGATCGGGCCGCTGACCACGATGATCACCACGCAGATCAGCAGCATGACCACCACGGCGACCGTGGTCAGCACCCGCACCGGGATGGTGCGCCAGATGGGCCGGCCCTCGCCGATCTCGTAGACCGAGTTGGCGGCGCGCATGAAGGCGGCGACATACCCCGATGCCGACCAGAGGGCGATCACCAGACCAACGATCGCGCCGATCCCGGCGGCGCCGGCGCGTCCCTGCACCTGGGTGATGACCGTCTGCAGGAACGTGGACACGCCGCCCGGCGCCAGCTGGCGCACGTTGCTGAGCACCTGGTCCGTGGTCGACGTGCCCAGCAGGCCCATGATCGAGACCAGCACCAGCAGCCCAGGAAAGATCGCCAGGATCCCGTAGTAGGTCAGCGCCGCTGCGTGGTCGGTGACGTTGTCGTGTTTGAACTGCTGGAGCGCGCGCTTGAGGATCGTCAGCCAACCCGCCTTGGGTATGTCGGCCGGTGTCTGCGGCTTCTGTGCCTCGTCGTCGCCATCGGCTCGTGTCGAGGTCATCGCTTCTCTCCGTCGGGGTCGCAGGGTCACCCCGCGGTACCCGATGGTGAAGTCGATCAATCGCCGTCCACGCTGGTCGAGTAGCTCCCGAGCCCAACCACACGGCTGGTCGAGTAACCCGAGCCCACACGCACGCTGGCCGAGTAGGCCGAGCCCACACGCACGGCTGGGCCGAGTAGCCCGAGCCCACACGCACGGCTGGGCCGAGTAGCCCGAGCCCACACGCACGCTGGTCGAGTAGGCCGAGCCGCTAGGCGAGGCCGTATCGAGACCATCCCCCAAACGTGGCATAATCGTGGCATGCCCCGCTCTCGCATCAGCACGACAGTCGACAGCGACCTGCTCGCTGCCGCTCGCGCGTCGGTCGCACCCGCAGCCGATGCGGCCTTGATGGACGCAGCGCTGCGTGCGCTCCTCGCCGGCAAGCGGAGGGCTGAGATCGATGCTGCATACGATCTCGCATACTCAGCGCATCCGGCCGATGAGCCCGACGCATGGGGAGATCTGGCCAGTTTCCGCGCGGCCGCGAGCAAGTCGTGAGCTGGCCCGCGAGAGGTGAGGTCTGGTGGTGCGAACTTCCGGAAGTGTCTCGACGCCCCGTCGTGGTCCTGTCGCGCGACGCGGCGATTCCCCGGCACCGACGGGCCCTCGTTGCTCCGTGCACCACGACAATCCGCGGATTGGCCAGCGAGGTTGTTCTCGAACCCGGCGAAGACCCCGTCCCGAAGCAGTCGGCAGTCAACCTCGACTCGGTGGAGAGCGTGTCGGTCGCCGCACTCACCGAGCGGCTCGGCAGGCTGGCGGACACGCGGATGCGGCTGATCTGCGCTGCACTTGCCGTCGCGGTCGACTGCGACGTCTGAGCACCCTTCAAAACCTGCACGGAGGACACGTTGTACTTCACGGATCGAGGCATCGAAGAGCTCGCCGCCCGGCGCGGCGATGAAGAGGTCACCCTGGGCTGGCTGTCCGACCAGCTGCGCACGTTCGTCGATCTGAACCCCGACTTCGAGACACCGGTCGAACGTCTGGCGACCTGGCTGGCCCGGCTGGACGACGAGGACGAGGACGACTGACGGGTCCGACGAGATCAAGTACCGCTTCCTGAGCGACTCGCGACCACGCCCTTCCGGACTGCAGCGACGCCATGCGCGACAATGTCCGACGTGACGACTCACCACGATGGCAGCGACCCCGAGTTCAGCCCCACCGCACGCTTTCACGTGACCGAAGGTGACCGTCGCGTCGGACTGTGCTTCGTCGGCGACTCCTTCGTGGCCGGCCTGGGCGATCCGAAAGCCCTCGGCTGGGTGTCCCGGGTGGTCGCCCGCACGCCGCACTCCGGCATCGACCTGGCCAGTTACAACCTCGGCATCCGAGGTCAGAGCTCGACCGACGTCCTCGCTCGGTGGCAGAGCGAGTGCGAGCCGCGCTGGGCGAGGGCCAACGAGCGTCGCCTGGTGGTCAGCGTCGGCCTCAACGACATCGCCCAGGGGCTGACCACCGCCCGCTCACGGCTCAACCTGGCCAACATCCTGGACGATGCGTCGTCCGGCGCCATCTCGACGTATGTCGTCGGCCCCTCCCCGACCATCGACGCGGAGACCAACGACCGGCTGCAGACGCTGGTCGACGCGCAGGCCGACGTATGCTCGCGCCGGGGTGTCACCTATGTCGACTGCTTCCGTCCCCTCCTCGGCCACGACCAGTGGCACGCCGACCTCGCCTCCGGCGACGGCATGCACCCCGGCCAGGCCGGCTACGGCCTCATCGCCTGGCTGGTGCTGCACGCCGGCTGGCAGGGCTGGCTGCAGCTCGACAGCTGACCTGCGCATTCGCTGTCCGGTGTGCAATATCGACCGAACACCCACCCTGATGGCGTCGCGCCGTCACTCGACGGCGTCGAACGCCGCGGCAACGGCCTCTGCGAACGGCGCACCCAGCTGGTCCCGCAGGAATTCGGGTCCCACCGGACCGCCCGGCGCTGTCGACTCCGTCAAGATCTCCAGCGCCGCCAGGGCCAGTGCTTCCGGGTCCGGCTCCACGGCATGCAGCCTCGGATGCAGGCTCGACCGACTTTCCCCGACCGCGTTCGTTCACGGCATGCCCGCCGCTGGCCACCATGTCCAGCGGCGGATGCGACGGGTGCGGAGTTGCCTGCAGCGAGATGATGACTTTCGTGCGCGCCAGGAGCTTGAAGTAGTCGTCCCACGCGAGCCGGCCCAGCGACTGCAGTCCGTCGCCGGCATGCCGGTTGCCGTCGCTGGACCCGACGTGTCGGCGAATCTGGCGGTCATGGTGGCCCCGGTGTGGAAGACCCGCTTCGCCGGCGTGCTCCACTTCTCGCGCTCCCATTCCAGGCCGTCGACGTTGAGGACGACCGGGATGCCGCGGGCCTTGAGCATCGGCAGGAAGTAGCCGTTGGCGACGTTCATGACCAGGGCGACGTCCGGCTTGCGGCGCGCGGCGTCCGCGCAGGCGGTCAGCCCGTACGACAGCGTGCTGGCCGACTTGGACTCCACCCCGCGGGTGAAGCGCTGGGTGACGCCGGCCGGGATCTTCTCCTCGGCGACCTGTCGCGGGCGGCTGTAGACGTCGACGTCCCAGCCGCGTTCGGCCAGGTATGGCGCCAGGTGCCGCACCAGGGTCTCGAAGCCTCCGTAGTAGCTCGGAAAACCGCGGGTGCCGATGATGGCGACCCGCGGCGACTCCCCCACGAGATGTGTGCTTAACCCTTGCGCCCCATGCACTTCCTCCGGCGACAGCGGCCGCTGGGGGCGGCTGTCGTTCCCTGACCGTCGATGCACACTGTAAGGGACGGGGCGGTGGCGCGCAGTCGGCTCCGGCGACTCGGTCAGCTCTTGGACCAGTCGCCGGTCGTCGTGCCGGTCCAGGTGTTGTGCGCCGCCACGAGCCAGCCGTTGTCGCCGGCGAACGTCAGGTCGACGGCCTTGGTGGCGCCGGTGACGCAGGTGAGGGGTTGCGCGGACCCCTTCGACACCGTGGCCAGCTGGACACCGTCGCACCCGGACGCGGTGCGCGCGACGATCAGCGTGTTGTCGCCCGTGGTGCCGATGCTGAGCGCGTCGGCCGATTGATAGATGGTCTTGGCCGAGCCGTCGGCGGGCACCGCGCGCACCTCGCCGGTGGAGCACAGCACGTCGGCGGTGTCGCCGGCGACGGCGAGGTCGATGACCCAGCCCCGGTCGCACGCCTGTTGCGTGTTGCCGCCGTGGACCACTTTCCCGCTGCGCGCGCCGGCGGGCAGCCAGGACGCGGAGCTGGACTTCGACCAGTTGTCGCCGCTCAGCAGCCAGACGGCGTGCGAGCAGTCGCCGGTCGTCTGCCCGCTCAGCTGCAGCCGGCCGCTGCCGCTGAGACTGATGCTCTGCATCGCTCCGGCAGGCGCAGCAGTCTTGGTCGTCCAGGTGCGGCCGCTGTCCTCGGTCGCCTGCACGGTCACCGAGGAGTTGGCGCTGCACGGGCCCGAGTTCACCGCGCGCCATCCCCGCTTGCCGCTTGCCGCGATCACCGACACACCGGGCGACGACACCGCGTCAGTGGCCGATGACGTCGTCTGCGACGGCGTCTGGGAGCCGGTCGACGACGAGCTGGCGGGAGGGGCGCTCGTGTCCGTCGTCGAGGAGGCGACAGCTTGTATGCCGCTCGTCGCCGGCGCCGGTGAGGCGTCCGCGCTCACCTGGAAGTGCTGGTCGACGGCCACGAAGGCCACCGCATTGACCAGCACGAGCGCGCCGATGCCCGCCGCCGACAGCGATGCCTTCATGAGTTGTGTCCCGCCTTCTGGTCTGCAAGTCGCACCTGCCACACACTAGCCATCGGGCATGCTGACACATGCACTCTTGCGAAGGTGTCACGCTTCACCCGCACAAGCGGGTAGTCTCTCCGTGGCGCTGTGACAGTAGGCAACCTATGTTACGGAATGGAAAGTTCGCCGCTCTGGGAGGATTTTGTGGACCTGCGTAGTTATCTTCGGATCCTTCGCAAGCGGTGGAAGACAATTGCGGTGACGACGCTCGTCGTCCTGCTGCTCGCTCAGGCATACAGCTTTGTGGCAGCAAAGAAATATTCCTCGAGCCTGCAGTTCTTCGTGTCGACGGCCGACTCGACCGATGCTGCACAATTGGCGCAGGGCAGCACGTTCAGCCAGGCTCGCGTCACGTCTTACACCCAATTGGTCAACGCCCCGGTGGTGCTCAATCCGGTGATCAAAAAGCTGCACCTGTCTGCCACCGCCGGTGATCTGGCCGGCAGCGTCACCGCCACGGTGCCGCCCAACACGGTGCTGATCGACGTCACGGTCACGAATCGCAGCCCCGAACTTGCGCAAAAGATAGCCGCCGCGATCGGCGAGCAGTTCCCCAAGACGGCGCAGAACCTCGAGCGCGTGTCGTCGGATAAGACCAGCCCGGTGAAGGTCACCCTCACCAAGAACCCGATCGTCGACCGGTCACCGGTGAGCCCAAAGCCCACTCGCAATCTCGCGCTCGGACTGATCCTCGGTCTGCTGCTCGGCTTCGGCCTGGCCGTCCTGCGCCACACCCTGGACAGCAAGGTACGCACCAAGCAAGACGTCGAGGAACTCTCCGAGGACCTGACGATCATCGGCGCGATCCCATTCGACGGCGACGCGCCGAAACACCCGCTGCTGGTGCAGACCGACCCGCACTCAACCCGCGCCGAGGCATTTCGCACCCTGCGCACCAACCTGCGCTTCGTCGACGCCGCCAACCACCCGCGCACGATCGTGATGACCTCCTCGCTGGCTGGCGAGGGCAAGACCACTACGACTGCCAACCTTGCGCTGGTCATCGCGGACACCGGCGCCAGCGTCTGTCTCATCGAGGGCGACCTGCGCCGCCCCCGGCTGCTCGAATATCTCGGCATGGAGGGCGGCGTCGGGCTCACCGACGTGCTCATCGACCGCGCGGAGTTGGGCGATGTGCTGCAGCCCTTCGGCAAGCGCAAGCTCGCCGTGCTCGGTGCCGGTGCGCTGCCCCCGAATCCCAGTGAGCTGCTCAGCTCCGGCGCCATGCAGGCGACGCTCGAGCGGTTGCGTGATCAATTCGATTACGTGCTCATCGATGCGCCACCGCTGCTACCCGTGACCGACGCGGCCGTCATGAGCACCATCGCGGACGGCGCGGTCCTCGTGGTAGGCAGCGGCATCGTGACGCGCGATCAGGTGACGACGGCTGTCGAGTCGCTCGAATCGGTGGACGCGCATTTGCTGGGCGTGACGCTCAACCGGCTGCCCCGCAGCAACCGAGTCGCGGGTTACTACGACTATGCGTACGGCTATCGCGCCCGCACCGACGTGCCGACACGACCGGTGGCGTCGGATTCGCAGCACGTCGACGAAGCGACGGACGACTTGGTTGGCGAGCGAGGTCGGCATGCCCGACTCAGAACCCGCTAATACCCACGTGCGAAGCGATATGTTCGCTCCGACGCTGTCGCGAGGTCTGAGGCGCGAGTTCTTCGTGCTGTCCGCTTGGGGTGCGGCCGATGCACTTGTCCTCATCTTCGCGACGTACGTCGCCGCGTGGTTGCGCTATGACTTCACCGTCAGTGACATCTCGTCGCGCAATGTCACTGTCTTCGCCTGTCTCGCCGCTTTCGTTTTCGTCGTGGTCGGAATCGCCGCCGGGCCCTACCGGATCAATCACACCCGTGGCTCCTTCGAGGAGACCGTCGATCTCGCGCGGACCGGGATCCTGGCCATCATCGTGCTCGGTGTGGGCGTATGGGTGTTTCAAATTCTCGCCGTTCCGCGCAGCCTTCCGCTCACGGCGCCGGTCGTCGGCGTGGTGTTGATGTGTGCGGTTCGATTCATCGTCCGCTCCTATCGAGCGGGTCGCACGATCGGCCATCTTGATGACGTCCCGGTCATCGTTTACGGCGCCGGACACCGCGGGGCGGGCCTCATTCGAGGACTTCTCCGCGACTTGTCGCAAACGCCGCATTTCGTTCCCGTTGCAGCCATCGATGACGACCCGCGGAAGCGGCGCTTGAAAATCGACGGCGTGCGGGTCCGCGGCGGTGGGGACCGCCTCGCCGACATTGCGTGGGAAGTCGGTGCCACAAAAGTCGTCGTCGCCATCCCACAGGCGACAGCTGAGCAGATGCAGCGCATCAACTCCCTCGCCGAAGCCGCCGGCCTGGAGGTGCTCGTTCTTCCGCGCATCGCGGACATGCTGACCGGCGAACGACGCTCGACCGACCTCCGCAAGCTCCAGGTCGAGGACCTCCTCGGCCGCGAGCCGATCACGCTTGACGCGGCAGCAATCTCCGAAGCGATCAGCGGCAAGCGCGTGCTGGTGACGGGCGCGGGCGGATCCATCGGGTCGGAGCTCTGCCGGCAAATCAGCAAGTTCGGCCCCGCCAAACTGATCATGCTTGATCGCGACGAGTCAGGTCTCCACAGCACCCAAATGAGCATCACCGGTCGCGCCCTGCTCGACGACGGGACGTTAGCCCTAGCGGATATTCGCGATCTGGATGGTTTGAACGCTGTCTTCGAGCGGGAACGACCCGACGTCGTGTTCCATGCTGCTGCGCTGAAGCACCTCACCCTGCTCGAGCAGTTTCCGCTGGAGGCGTGGAAGACGAACGTTCTTGGGTCGCTCAACGTGCTGGAGGCGGCGCGGCGCGTGGGCGTGACGACGTTCGTCAATATCTCGACCGATAAGGCGGCAAACCCGTCGTGCGTTCTGGGCTACAGCAAGCGGTGCGCCGAACGGCTCACCGCAGCCTACGCCTCCTACGACACCGGCACCTACGTCAGCGTCCGCTTCGGCAACGTACTTGGCTCGCGAGGTTCCGTGGTTGCCGCCTTCACCGCCCAAATCGAACGGGGCGGGCCAGTGACCGTTACTCACCCGGATGTCGAACGCTATTTTATGCTGATTCCGGAGGCGTGCCAGCTCGTGCTACAAGCTGGTGCCATCGGCAAGGACGGCGAGGTGATGGTGCTCGAGATGGGCAGCCCGATGAAGATTGATGACATGGCCAGGACTCTCATCAAACTCTCCGGCAAGAGCGATGTCGACATTGTCTACACCGGTCTTCGCCAGGGTGAGAAGATGACCGAAGAACTCTTCTCCCCGACCGAGAAGAGCAAAGAGTCAACGCACCCGTTGGTCCGCCATGTGGAAGTGCCCACACTCGCTCCCGCGGCCGTCCGTGCAGTAGACCCGGATGACGTCTCGACGTTCGAGTGGATGCTCGATGCCAGCAACGGTCACAGCGACTCCGGTGTGCGCTCCACGGCAAACCACTCGTGGGAGCACGTCCGTTGATCAAGACACTTACCGTCGCCGCTACTGCGACGTGTGCCGCGGCCCCCTTGGTCCGCCGGCTGATGGTGAACGCCGGCCGGATGGATGTACCGAACCACCGCTCCTCGCACGCTGTGCCAGTTCCGCGCGGCGGCGGACTCGCGGCGCTCGCCGGTGTTGCGACGGCTTTCGTCGTGAACCGGCCGCGGATACATCTCGGCACCGGGGTCGCCGCGGTTTCGCTCGTCGGAGTGGGCTATGCGGATGATCACACGACCGCGTCCGGAGGACTGTCCCCACAGCTTCGACTTGGTGTTCAAGCAATGGCGGGCCTTAGTGCAAGTAGTGGCTCAAGCCCCCTGATTAGCCTTGCTGCATCGTTCACCACGGTGAGCGTGGTCAACGCGGTCAATTTCATGGACGGGATCAATGGCATCACCGGGCTCACCTCCCTCGTCTGGGGCTTGAATGCGGCATGCAGTGAGCTTTCCGACGTCGCCTGGATCGGTGCCGTGACGGCGGGCGCGGGCTTGGGCTTCCTCCCCTGGAATGCCCCGACCGCGCGCCTCTTCCTCGGCGATAGCGGAAGCTATCTTCTCGGCGGCCTCATGGCTTTGGGGATCGTTCGCACGATGGTGCGCAGCAGAAGGATTCGCGAATCCGTTCTCATTGGGGCACCACTGCTGCCGTACGGCGTAGACGTCGCGCAGGCGATCATCCGCCGGGCGGCGAGTGGCGTCGCATTGACCGAGGCTCATCGCGAACACGTCTACCAGCAGTTGGTTGATCACGCAGGCATGAGTCATCTGCAGGTGGCCACCATCCACGCGGCGCTTGCCTCTGCCATCGCCGTCACCTGGCGGCGCGTTGATTCTCCGGCAGTCGCAACGACAGGCGCAGTCGCGATGCTCGCCTCGTATCTCGTTTTGCCAAAGTGCCTCCGCAGCACGGAGCTTTGATGCACATCGGACAAATTACGCAGTGGTACGACCCTGAGGGAAGCTCTGCGGCCCTGCCCGGGGTCATCTCACGGTCCCTGGCTTCACGTGGAAACACCGTTGATGTCTTGACCGGTTTTCCGAACTACCCCAACGGTGAAGTCTTCAGTGGTTATCGGGTTCGCCCCTACCAACGCGAACGAGCGGCAAACCTGACGATCCATCGCGCGCCGCTGTGGGCCAACCATGACCCCAGCAGTGCTCGGCGGGCCGCCAATTATCTGTCGTTCGCAGCTGGGGCTTCGACCATCGGCGTTACGCGGTTCCCGCGGACCGATGCCAACCTGGTGCACCTCACGCCCGCGACTGTCGCGCTGCCCGCCCTGGCGATCAAACTCTTGCGCCGGGTGCCATACGTCGTGCACGTGCAGGACTTGTGGCCCGACACAGTGTTGCACTCTGACTTCCTGAAGGGCGGCCATTCCCGAGTTGAACGAGCATTGCATGTCATGTGCGATCTCATCTATCGTCAGGCAGCATCAATCGCCGTGACGTCACCCGGGATGATCGAGGCGATCATCGAGCGAGGCGTCGAACCCAAGAAGATTCATTTCGTGCCGAACTGGGCGGATGAAAAAGTTATCACTGGAGCTTTCGAACCGGACGCCGCGCTCAAGGAGGAACTCGGCCTGAGCGCTCCCTTTGTGGTGATGTACGCAGGCAATTTCGGCGAATATCAAAAGGTCGACCTACTCCTTAAGGCGGCCTCTCTCCTCAGCGATCAGTCAGCGATCCAATTCGCCATTGTCGGCGGTGGCGTCGAGGAACGACGCCTGAGAGACCTCGCCCGCGGTCTCGACAACGTCGTGTTCGTCCCACCGCAGCCGTTCGAGTCCATGGGCAGAGTCTTGTCGGTGGGTGACCTTCATTACATTGCACTCGACAGCATGCCGCTCTTCGAGAAGACGATCCCGTCCAAGATCCAGGCCACCCTGGCGGCCGGTCGGCCAGTCGTGGCATCGCTCAGTGGAGATGCCCGGAAGGTGCTCACCGAAGCTGGCAGCACAGTGGTGGCCGAACCGACGCCCGAAGCAATCGCCGCCGCGATACGCACGCATGCCTCGTTGCCAGAGCGTGAACTGATCCGTCGCAAGAACCGATCGCGCGATCACTACGCTCGGGTATTCAGCGAAGAGGCCTCGAGCCGGTCACTCATCAACTTGCTGTCCCACGCAGCCCGGGACGTGTGTCCATGAAGAAGATCGGCATTGTCGGCGCGTCCGGCTTCGTGGGGTCCGCGGTGACGACCGCTCTGCTAGGGGTTGGAATCCAGGTGCACAGCATCCGTGCTCCTCGGTTCAGTGTGACTGAAGAGCGCGATATCTCAGGCGCGATGCGGCACATGGATCAAGAGATCGTCGCCCTAGCAGCTCAGTTCACAGGGTGCGACGCCGTCATCAACTGTGCGGGCAACCCCGACGCATCTTCTCAGGACGAAGAGGCTCTGTTCGGCGCCAACGCTTTGCTGCCCGGAGTGATCGGTGCATCCGCGTGTTTGGCAGGGATCCCCCGCTACGTGCACGTGAGCAGCGCGGTGGTACAAGGGCGGGCAGAGGTACTGGATAGTTCCATGCAATTCGATCCGTTCTCGGCATACGCTCGATCCAAAATGCGCGGTGAGTTGCACGCGAGAGAGTTCGGTCCAGTCGAGACCTCGATCTACCGGCCACCCAGCGTTCATGCGAGCAGCAGGCGGGTGACCCGCGGCATCACGCGGCTCGCTGCTTCGCCATTCTCGTCGGTCGCAGCGCCTGCGGAGTCACCCACTCCCCAGACGCTTGTCGCCAACGTGGCTGACGCTCTTCGCTTCATGGCTACGACGGAAATGACGCTGCCGCCGGTCGTACATCACCCCAGCGAGGGACTGACCACCGGCTTACTACTCGAGTTGCTCGGCAGCCGCAAACCGAAAGTGCTGCCCCGTGCACTCGCCCGCGCCGCGGTGGGCTCCATCGTGCTCGCAGGTCGGGCCGTGAAGCCACTTGCCCCAAACGCGCGCAGGGTCGAAATGTTGTGGTTCGGACAGCGGCAAGCAACGAGCTGGCTGGACGAGCAAGGCTGGCAGCCGATAGAAGGACTTGGCGCGTGGATGGAACTCGGATGGACCATGCGAAATAGGAAAGAGGCGTGATGGGGATGTCGTTGGCGGGAGCCACAGTCGCGATCACCGGAGGCACCGGCTCCTTCGGCTCGACGATGGTGCGGCACTTGCTCAAGGAGGATGTCGCTGCCGTGCACGTGGTCAGCCGCGACGAGGCGAAACAGGACGAGCTTCGCAAGGCGGTCGGAGACTCGAGGCTGAAGCTTTTTCTCGGCGACATCCGTGACTACGACTCGGTGGCCGAATCGTTCGTTGACGCGGACTTCGCGTTCCACGCCGCAGCGCTCAAGCAAGTGCCCTCGTGCGAGTTCTTCCCCGAGCAGGCTGTCAAGACCAATGTCGAGGGCAGCCGCAACGTTATTCGTGCTGCCCACGCCGCTGGTGTTCGCTCACTCGTGTGCCTGAGCACCGACAAAGCGGTCTATCCGATCAACGCTATGGGCATGACGAAGGCGTTGATGGAGAAGACCGCCCAGGCCTGGGCCCGGAACCACCCGGAGAGTAAGACCATCGTGTCGACCACTCGCTACGGCAACGTGATGTACTCACGCGGCTCGGTGATCCCGCTCTTCGTCTCCCAGCTGAGGCAGGGACGAGCCATCACTGTCACTGAGGGCTCCATGACACGCTTCCTGATGTCACTCGACGAGTCGGTCGACCTCGTCCTGCACGCGTTCTTCAACGCTCAGCCGGGAGATCTCTTCGTCCGTAAGGCGCCGGCTTCGACTGTCGAGGTGTTGGCGAGAGCAGTTGCCCACGTGCTCGGATACGACGAACCCGACATCAAGGTGATCGGCACTCGCCATGGTGAGAAACAGCATGAGACGCTCCTCAGCCAGGAGGAGCGGCTGAAGTCGCTCGATCAGGGGCCATATTTCCGAGTTCCGCTGGACGCCAGGTCACTGGAGTACGGGCTGTACACCGAGGAGGGTGATCGAGCGGCCGCGGCGATGAGCGACTACACGTCGGCCAACACGACGCAGCTCGATGTCGACGCCACCTGCGAACTACTGCTCCGTCTCCCAGAGATTCAGGCCCTGAGGAGTCAGCGCTGATGAGGATTCTACTCACCGGCTCGGCGGGATTTCTCGGCTGGCACACCAGAGTGCGGCTGCGCGCTCTCACCAACCACGAAGTGGTACTGGCCACCCGAAAGAACTGGACGCAGCTCCGGCAGCTCGCCGCAGAATGCGATGCGATAGTCCACGTCGCCGGAGTCAACCGCGGAACGCCGCACGAGGTGAACGACGGAAATGCGCGTCTGGCCGAGGACCTGGCGACGCTCCTTCGGCCCGGCTCATCGGTACAGCGCGTCGTGTACGCCAATTCGATCTGGGCAGGGAGCGCGAGCCCCTACGGGGAGGGCAAGGCCAGGGCGAACGCCGCGCTGGGCGAAGCGGCGGCGGACGCGGGCGCAGCCTATGTCGACGTTCGTCTCCCGAACATCTTCGGTGAGAGCGGGCGGCCCGACTACAACTCATTCGTGGCGACCTTCGTGCACAAGATAGCTTCGGATGAACTTCCGGAGATCGTCGACCGGCCGATCCGCCTCCTGCACGCACAAGCCGCCGCGCAGACGCTGATCGATGCCCTCACCACCTCTCTGCCCAACCTGGAACCCACAGGCACCGAAACGACGGTCCAAACCGTGTGGGACACGCTGTCCGTAATGAGACGTTTGTACGACGCGGGAGACATCCCTGCCCTGAGTAGCCAGATTGATGTCGAGCTGTTCAACACGCTCCGGTGGGCCATGTTCCCGCAGCATTACCCGATCGCGCTGAAGCAGCACGCCGACAGCCGAGGCGACCTCGTCGAAACGGTGCGTGCACACGGCGGGCAGGGCCAAACTTTCGTCTCGACTACTCACCCCGGCATCACACGGGGGGAACACTTCCACTTGGAGAAGGTGGAGAGGTTCGTCGTCCTCCGCGGCCGGGGACGGATCTCACTACGTCAGGTGTTCACGGACAAGATCGTCAGTTTTGACGTCAGCGGTGATGCACCGGCGATCATCGACATGCCAACGATGTGGGTACACAACATCACCAACATCGGTGATGACGAACTGGTCACGATGTTCTGGGCACACGAACTCTTCAACCCCGAGGCACCGGATACGTTCCCGGAGCCGGTTATGCGTCAGGAGCACCCTGCATGAAGGTCATGACCATCGTCGGGACGCGGCCGGAAATCATCCGACTCTCCCGAGTGATGACCCGATTGGACTCGACGGTTGAGCACGTCATCGTGCACACCGGTCAGAACTATGACTACGAACTCAACGGTGTCTTCTTCGCTGATCTGGGCCTGCGCAAGCCGGACCACTTCCTCGAGGTAGATACGTCGAGTCTCGGACACGTCCTCGGGGACACACTCATTCGGTCCGAGCAGGTCATGCTGGATGAGCGCCCTGACGCTGTCCTCGTCCTCGGCGACACCAACAGTTGCATCGCGGCTGTCATAGCGAAGCGGCTGCGCATCCCCGTGTATCACATGGAAGCGGGCAACCGCTGCTTCGATGAAAACGTTCCAGAAGAGACCAACCGACGCCTGGTCGACCACGTTGCCGACTTCAATCTTGTCTACACCGAGCACGCCCGACGCAACCTGCTTGCCGAGGGCCTGCAACCGCGACGGATCATAAAGACAGGAAGTCCTATCCGCGAAGTGCTTGATGCCTACAAGGCTCAGATACTTGCCTCGGACGTGCTGGCCGAACGAGGGCTTCAGAGCGGCGAATACTTTCTCGTCAGCTCACATCGAGAGGAAACGGTCGACGACTCGGAGCGACTCCAAACACTCCTCCGGGGCCTGGTTGCAGTACGGGATTCCTTCGGCCTTCCGGTCTTTGTATCAACGCACCCACGATCCAGGAAGCGTCTCGAGGCTCTGCCCAACTGGAGCGAGCCGCACAATATTACGTTTAGTGAGCCGCTCGGATTCCATGATTACAACAAGCTACAGCTCTCGGCCGCTTGCGTGCTTTCCGACTCTGGAACCATCGCCGAGGAGTCATCACTGTTGGGATTCCCGGCAGTCACTTTACGCGATTCGATCGAGCGTCCAGAAGCACTCGATACCGGAGCGATCATAATGACGGGCCTGCACACCGACGACATAGTGACAGCGGTGCGCGTCGCGATGAACTCAGACCATCAGCGCAATGGCATTAGCACCATCACGCCCGCCGACTATCTTCCCACCAACTGTTCCGAGCGCGTTGTTAACTTCATCCTGTCCACCGCGCACCGCCATCACCAGTGGGCCGGTATCCGACAATGACACAGAGGATGTCCCACCACAATCACGCATCCATCGGGAACAGCACTGCTCTATCTCTATCCAGAGCAGGTTCCATCAAACCCACCGTCGCCCGGGGGGCGTCCGTGGTTAGGCACGGCAATACATCAAAGCCGACGGACTACTGGCAAGCAGCTTGGTGGATTGCCGTCGTGGCAGCTTTGTTTTTTGTGTCGCCTACAGCCGCGAGCCTCTTTGCTGGTGCAGCACTATTCCTACATGCGAGTCGCCGTCCCGAACTTGCGCTCGCACTGTTCGGCTTCGGCGGGCTTCTTCTTTTCGATTCCGGCCGTTCAACTCTCCTCAAGGCCGCATTCATTCTCGCGTGTTTGGCCCTTTTAACGCTTCCGCGCCAACATCTAGTCGACGTCCTCAAACCCACACTAAACAGTTTACCGCTCTACAGCCTAGGCGCCGCATATACCGTGATAATCGCGATCATACTGATCCCCGTTGCGATGTTTCAAGGTGTACCGACAAGTGAATATGCCCGAGAAGGCATGACACAAGCCCTCCCCGTGCTAGGGATTATCCTAGGGGCATGGGTTGGGCGACGAACAGACCTGGGATCCGTCATCGCCGTTTCCGCCCTCGTATGCGCTGTAGGCACCATCCAATACGTCGTTACGTGGCAAGGTCGCCGCGGATACATATCGGATGTCACATACGTGCTCGGATCGCGGGTCTTGGTAGAATTTTCGTTCCTGTTTGCCATGGCTATCGTCCTCTACTTTCGCCGATGGTGGATGTTCGCGTCACTGGCTGCGCTAGGAACACTGACGGCCGCCATACTCTCCGGAAACCGGTCGACCATGATCATGCTCGCCGGCGTCCCGATTCTCGCCATCTATACGTTCCGCAATCGCGGCTCTGCCACACGGCTTGCGCTCTCCGGCCTTCTGTGTTCCATCGGCATGCTCTTCTTTTTCAAGTTCATCCTGCCCACATTACCGAACTCCGCCCTCATCTCGTCGCGACTTGCGAGCATCGTCGACCTAGTGAAGGGCACGTCCCACGGCGACGCTTCTGCGATGGTGAGGGCGCAAATAACGTCGCAGGCGCTTGATCAGTGGCATGCCCATCCGCTCTTCGGCGGTGGTATCGGATCGAGCCAACACGTTGATTCCGCCGCGCTGTACCTAGCGGAGTTCGGTCTCATCGGAACCGTACTCATTGCCGCATTTTATGTGGCGCACGCTCGATTCATCTTCAAGACTGCCTCGAAGGCGTCGTGGATTCGAGCGCTCGTCGCCGCATGGGTGGTCGTCCTGGCTCTGAGCCTGTTTTCGAGTATGCCGACCGCAGACCAAGGACTTGCCATCGCGTGCTCGATTATAACAGCACTTAGCACTGCGGCAGTCGAGATGCAAAGCCCAACGGGTAACTAGATGCGCACATTTTACATTTGGGAACCCGATCCAAATGGTCACCGAATGGTCTATGCCAACCTCATATTGGAGCGTGCGTTAGAACTCGGTGCATCAGCCAAAATCATCATGCCGTCACAGTCAGTCTCGAACCCGCAGGTCAAAATGCACGTCGGACGCCAAGACCTGATCGCCAACTGCGCGGACCTCCGTCACGCACGACAAATTTCCGCTCATGAGGACGCTCGCTTGATTATTCCGAGCGGAGACCACAATCTCACACAACTCGCAAGGCCACGCGCAGGAGAAAGGGTGACGGTTCTCGTCATGGATGATCCGGCATGGTACCCGCCAGCGCCACGGAAGCGTGCCAAGGCAGCCCTAATCCGAGTGTTGCGAACACGTCGGCAAATCCGAGTCTTGCGACTGTCACCGAACGCCCCGATTCGCGCGCTGCCTTCTGATCGCGCACCGGACCCGGTCCTTATCACGAACTACCGTGGATATGCAAGCGATGCCAGCGAGCTTCGAGCCCATCTCCAGATGAGCCCGGACATTCGTTGGATCGGCGTCGTCGGTGGACTATCAATCAACAAGAATCCATTGCTAGTTGCCATGGCGGCGGCGAGTGCATCTGAGAAGAACGGCAACGTTGGACTCGCCCTGCTCGGGCCCGTTCCTCCCGAAAGCAGGGATCTGCTGAAAGAAATCAAGGAACTCGCCGTTCGCGCTGGCCTTCCACTCGTCTTGGATAACCGCAGGCTATCCAATGACGAAATGAATACCGCCGTAGCAGCGGTAGATGCAGTCGTATGCGCATACTCCACCTCGGCACCTAACTCTACGACGGCCAAGGCCTTCTATCTTGGGACCAGAGTCGTAGGCGCTGGACCGGAAGCATTCCTACGCAATGGATGTCGATTTTGGACAAGCACCGCGGCCGGCATGTCCGCGCACGCGGTCCAAATGGCGCTCGAAGAAGCGTTAGGAATGCCGACGCCAGAGCCACAAAATGCACCAGATCCGCGCGAGTTTGCGGACAGGCTGTTAGGTTTCGCGTGAGGCGCCTCGTTGCTGGTGGGGTCGGAGCGCAAGTCTGCTCAGTTCTCGCTACGCTGTTAGCAGCCCGGATCATCGGACCGAGCGCTTTCGCAATCGCAGCCAGCATCTTGGCTGCCGGCACAACAGCCGGCGTCCTCAGTTCATTCGGGATACATTCCTATCACATCCGGGTGCTAGCGCGCGGCGAGAAGGATGTCAATGACATCTTTGGCGAGTTCGTTGGGCGACTGACGACGGCTTTCCTCGTCGCTAGCCTTGTCGGCGGCGCCATGTTGTTGGTCGGTTCTATATCGCCCGCCGCGTTCGCGATCGTTCTAGCAGTGGCAGTCGGCAGTCAACTAGCACAGTGCGCGCAGGTCCCATTACTGGGATCTGGGAAATATGGAACGGTCGCCGCTGCCAACATAGTCGACAAGCTTGTATTTGCGCTCATCACTGGCGCCCTAGTGGCAGTCCAACAGCTTGACCCCTTGACCTACTCCGTGAGCTACGTCGCTGGAAATGTCCTCGGTGGCACCCTAGCAATATGGCACTGGCGGCTCCTTCTGCCGCGATGCGTTCCAACGTTTTCTCCACGGCGAATGTGGAAGCTGTATCGCTCCTCACACTGGGTTGGCTGGGCGCAGGTGTCGTTCTCCGCACAGCAACTCGATATCCCAGTCGCCCGACTTGCATCGACTGACATGATCACCGGCCAGTATGGTGCCGTCGCGCGATGGACGCAGCCAATAGTCTTACTCGCGTCTGCCGCCGCAACCACAACACTGCGTGATTCGGCCAGCGCCGACACCGATGATGCCGCCATCCGAAGAGTTCAAAAGAGGGTGCGCGTACCCTTCGCGCTCGCATGCATCACATCGGGCGTAGCGGCCATGCTTGCTTTCGTTGCCGCACCCATTGTTCTTGGCCAGGCCTACTCGGATGCCCGCTTCCCCGCCGTCGTACTTTTGATGAGCGCTCCCTTCGCGTTCCTGAATCAAGTGCTGGTAAATCTACTGGTAGGGCGTCATCACGAAAAGCCAGCAGGCCTCGGCGCCGCACTACTTGTCACGGCGCAGCTTGTCGCGGTTTACCCTCTGACGAAACTTCTTGGCCCGGTCGGACCGGCCGCGTCGACTTTTGGAATGCAAATGATTTATTGCAGTGTGTTGCTTCGGGCCACAGCGACCTATGCCCGGCACTCCGGAGAGGAATTTCATAACTGCTCAGTGTTGAAGCGGGCAGTCCCCACAAAACGAAATCGGAGACTTCTGTGAAAAAGCTAAAATCACGCATCTACAAACCTTTAGCTCATTTATCACCTAGGCTCGCAGCGAGCCTTAAGTACATGTACTACCGTCATTCCTGGCCAAACCTAACAACACCGCGCGATTTGAGTGAAATAATCCTGGCCGAAATTCTGTCCGGTGACACGGCAACGTACGCGCCATACTGTGACAAGTTGAGAGCCCGGGAGATTCTGTCATCGTGGGGATATGCACACATGCTGCCGGAACTCGTCAACCAATGGACGTCTGTTCCAGCAAATATTTCGGACCTGCTAAAGCGGGACTGTGTGCTCAAACCATCCAATTCAACCGGCGGAGCAACGGCGACTAACAAAATCCTGGAATTGCCTTATGAGCGCCGTTACGCTGCGGTTAATGAACTTTTCGATCGATATTCGACTCCTCCGGATCACGAACCGCAGTATGCGTCGATACCGCCACATCTCTTGATGGAGCGATGGGTGGGAAATCCCGACGTGTCGCCGGTTGACTACAAGTTTATGACGTGCGGCGGCGTAGTCCACGGCGCGCTCGTGTGCACAGAACGAGACACACGCACCCGGCTTTCCTTTCTCAACAAGCAATGGGAACCTCTTCCATGGGTAAAGGACGAATATCTTCCCTCGGCCGTTCCACCGATGCCGACACAGTTCCAGGAGATGTTAGATGTCGCGGAGGATATCGCGTCACGTTTTCGGCAAGTGCGCGTCGACATGTACGCGCCGAGGGAGGGCGAAACGTATATTGGCGAGTTGACATTCACTCCCCAGGGCGGATACATGACCTACTTCACGACAGAAGCCTTGGATGTGATGGGAAGTACGTTGACTCAGGGATGATGTCTTGATGAAACTGCCCGGGCAAAGTAAAGACGACGGGGAAGCCCGCTCTGGAATCAAGTCAGTTTTAATAAACGCGGCGAATCTACATTCCGGCGGCGGGGTCCAGGTGGCTGCTTCTTTCATCGACGAGTTGTGCGCGCTCGGCTCGACGGCTGGCGCAAGCGACCAGTTTCCGTGGTTGTCCAGCGCGCAATGCGAGGTGTCACGCGCTGTATGGGAGAACCTGGCGGAAGAGTCCCGATTAAGTCCTTTCGTCGCGGTCCGACGCCAGTCGACCATTCGCCTGCCATCGCTACCAATCGGCAAGCCGTTCGATATTGAGTTCACGATATTCGGCCCGCGCTACGGTTGGAGTCGTTCGAAGTTCAAGATTGTCGGGTTCGCAGATCTTACGAGCATATACCCTCATGCAGGGCGACGCCGAACAACATTGAAGGTAGCTGTAAGACGTCGGGTCTCGCGGCACCTATTCAAGCGATCCGATATGATCGTTGTTGAGGCTCGACATGTGGCATTGAAACTTACAGATCACTGGGGAATATGCCCGGATCGGATCCATGTCGTACCAAACACCGTACATCAAATATTTCGCGAACCTGTTCGCTCCCCAGCCGAAGCAAGTTGTTTGGGTGGACGCCACACCGTTGAGTGGATATACGTGACGCGCAGCTATCCTCACAAAAATCTGGACTTTATCGGTATGATCGGCGAGCGACTCGCTTCCTACGGCTATCACGATTGGCGGGTCCTCGTTACTTTGAGCGATGCGGAATGGCGTGAACTCAGCAACCGAACGCGAAGGTTCTGCCGGAATCTTGGCCCATGTAGAGTCGGCGAGCTCCCCCAGCTTTACGCGAAGGCCTTTGGCGCTATATTTCCCAGTGTCCTGGAGTCGTTCTCCGCGATGCCTTTAGAGGCGCTGGCAACGTCGACTCCGCTCGTCGCGAGCGACCGGGACTTTGTGCGAGAGGTGTGCGGCACAAGTGCCGTGTACGCTAACCCCCATGATGCAGTCGCCTGGGCACGAGCCATTATCCGTGTTACGGAGGACGCTGGCCTCCGTAACAGGCTGATCGAATCAGGGTTGGAAATCATTTCGAACTGGCCGACTTCTCGTGACCGTGCGTTCGCGTATGCGGCCCTGATCAATGATGCAATTTCCAGGAGCACCGCATGACACAACACACCTCAGTCAATGAGCGAGGTCGGCGAGTCACACTCATTAGTAGGTCTTTCCCCCATTACCGACAGTCAGTGTTGAAAGAATTATCTTCTGCGCACGTGCTCACCTGCTTCTCGGCGGAAGAGGACGAGACAGGCACCATCGTCGGCGTTGATTGGGCCTCACTCCCCGTTAAGCGTGTTAAGTCGCGAGCTATAAAGCTTCCGATGGGTCTAAGGTGGCAGACCAAATCAGTGCAGGCAGCCTTCTCCGGAGATGTCGCCATAGTGACCGGAGATGCGAGATACGTATCGGCTTGGATGATCGCGATTCTCGCGCGCACGGTAGGTCGTCCGGTAATCTTCTGGACTCATGGGTGGACGAGATCAGATCATGGTCTTACGTCTATCGTTAAGCCGATTTTTTATGGGCTTGCCGCTGGGCTCGCGGTCTATACGGCGCGAGGCGCGAATCTTGCGCGCCAGCACGGTTATGGTCGCCCGATCTGGGTGGTGGGTAACAGCCTGGGAACTCCTCTTGCAGTTCGGAACAAGCGTTCTTCAAGCCGGCGTACCAGACAGCAATGGGCCTATGTGGGTCGGCTGATGCCGGGGCGTGGGCTTGAGGACTTAATTGTGCAACTCGCCCGGCTCAAGAAGGACGGGAGAGATGTGCGATTTGTTGTCGTGGGCGATGGACCTGGGCGCGCTCATCTTGAAACAATGTGTACTAGCTTCGACATCGAAGTGCGGTTCACTGGGGAACTCTATGGATCTGCGGCAGACTCTATTCTGGACGAGTCCGATATTCTCGTGTCGCCACGGAATGTTGGTCTCGCAGCGGTACATGCCATGTCGCGTGGATGTCCCGTATCGACGCACGAGGATGGCGATCATCAGATGCCAGAGTACGCGGCAGTAACGCCAGGTCGCACCGGCGTGCTGTTCCCTCGCGGCGACATCCGGAAGTGCGTGGATCAGACATGGGAGTTTGTCGCCTCTTCGAATCCGCAAACTGTTGCCGAGTGGTGTGTCGCCGAAATACAGGAGCGGTGGACGCCGGAAAGGCAGGCTGCGATGCTGAGCAAGGCAGTTGAAAATGTCTGCGAGCGCAATTTGGGCGCCTACGCCACAACCGACCTGGGTTTTTTCGAGGTCCGCCAATAGCCGCGTGCGCTTCCTCCGGCCAGTAGGTCACGGTCGATATGTTGGGATCATGTTTCGGTGGAGCAAATTCGACGGGGTGCCGCAATTGTAAGCGTCGTGTCTGGCATATAAGACTGTTGTGGGGCCGTTCAGCGTGGTCATAGCACAGGAATGGTCCGAACGGATGCAGCGAACGCCTCGTCGGGTCGCTGTTCCCGTCACTAAGTCGTCTTGTGGGTCTGAAATGTGGCTGCAAGACGACGGGGAAGTGCGAAACAGTCACTCGTGTTCACTTCTGGGCAGGTCCTGAGAGCGGATCTCGCGCCTCGGGGCGCCGTCAGCCGCCGCTGTGGTGTGGTCGGGCAGCGCGCGCGGGGCCTCGAGACGCCTCCCCGCTTCGCTCCTCCGGCTCTCCGGCCACCGCTGCGCCGGTCAGCGGCTGAGCGCAACTTCGTGCGCAGCGCGGATGATCCGCGGCAGCACCTCGCCGACCTGTTGTGACATCGCGGCGAAGACGCTGTCGTCTTGGCGGAACGGGTCGACAATGCCGGAGTCTTCCGCCACACGCGCCGCGACCTCGCCACGGGCCGACTGGGCTCGGGCCGCCAGCTTGGCGACCACCGAGGCGCCGGGTGGCTCCATGAACGACGTGTGCCGCAGATCCGCAACTGCCACCAGGTCACTGAAGTCGTCGATGGCATGCGCGTAGCGCAACGCCTTCGGCTCCAACTGCACGACCTCACGGCGATGCTCACGTGTGGCGGTCAGCACCAGATCGGCCTCGGCCAGCATGGTCGCGGTGAGCTGCCGGGCGACGAAGTCGTCGGTGGTGATGCCAGCGTCCTTGAGCAGTCGCGCCGAGCCCGCATCCATGGGTCGACCGGCCAAGGCGTGGGTGCCGGCGCTGGACACCTCGATGTCAAGGCCGCGCAGGCCGACCATGAGCAACCGCTCGATGTACGGCGAGCGACATACATTGCCGGTGCACACCACTAGTATTCGTCCGCCTGCGTTCACGGGGTCAATGTAGCTGGCCCGGATCTCGATACGTCGCTCGTCCCTCGCGACTACTCGATCAGCGGGCTTGTGGCTCGTGCCCCGTCGAGAAGCGGCTCGTACCTCACCGCTACTCGACTGACGATGGGACTACTCGATCAGCGGGCTTGGGGTTCGTTCCTCACCGCTACTCGACCGACGAGGGGTGCTACTCGACCGGCGGTGCGGTGGTGAGGTAGGCCGCCAGGCGGTCGGACCAGACGTCGATCGGGTCGTCCGGGTGGGCCAGCACACTGAGGGCCGGACGCGGCGCCGGACGCGGGAAGTCCTCGGTGGTGCACGGCGACACGCGCTCCGGGTCCAGGCCCGACAGACGGAAGATCTCGCGGGTGAAGCCGCACCACGAGGTCTCACCGGACGAGGTGCCGTGGTAGTAACCGCCGGAAGCCTTGTCGTCGACGAGCCTGATGACATACGCCGCCAGGTCCCGGGTCCAGGTGGGCTGGCCGACCTGATCGTCCACCACGCTCAGCGTCTCGCGCTCCCCCGCCAGCCGCAGCATCGTCGTGACGAAGTTGGGGCCGTGCGCGCCATACAGCCAGGCGGTCCGCACGATCAGCGCGTCCGGGTTCGTCGCCCGGATCGCCCACTCCCCCGCCGCCTTGGTGCGGCCGTATGCCGACCGCGGGTCCTGCGGGTGGTCCGGCTCGTATGGCGCAGTGGCGGTGCCGTCGAAGACGTAGTCGGTGGAGATGTGCACCATCCGGGTGCCGGTCTCGGCCGCGACCAGCGCGACGTTGCGAGCGCCGACCGCGTTGAGTGCGAATGCTCCGGGCTCATGGGTTTCGGCGTCGTCGACCGCGGTCCACGCCGCGGCGTTCACCACCACGTCGAAACCCTGCAGCGTCGCGCGCACCGCCTCCAGCGAGCGTATGTCGCACTCGGCCGACCCGACCGCCACCACGTCGTCGCCGCGCTCGCGCAACAACTCCACCAGGTCGGTGCCGAACATGCCCCGGCCACCGGTGACCAGCCAGCGCATCAGCCGATCACCGACTGGCCGGCGTAACGGGCCTCCGCAGCCGCCTTCTGCGGGCGCCACCACGACTCGTTGTCGCGATACCAGTCGATCGTCGCCGCGAGCCCGGCGTCGAAGTCGGGAAACTCCGGCGCCCAGCCCAGCTCCTCACGCAGCCGGGTGGAGTCGATCGCGTAGCGCCGGTCGTGCCCGGCCCGGTCGGTCACCCGGTCGTAGGCGTGCGCGTCCTGGCCCATGCCGACCAGGATCTGCTCGATGACCTCCTTGTTGTTGCGCTCGCCGTCCGCGCCGATCAGGTAGGTCTGCCCCAGCTCGCCGTGCTCGAGGATCGTCCACACCGCCCGGTTGTGATCGTCCACGTGGATCCAGTCGCGCACGTTGAGGCCGTCGCCATACAGCTTGGGGCGGACGCCGTCGATGATGTTGGTGATCTGCCGCGGGATGAACTTCTCCACGTGCTGGCGCGGGCCGTAGTTGTTGGAGCAGTTGCTGATCGTCGCGCGCACCCCGAAGGACCGCACCCACGCGCGCACCAGCAGGTCACTGCCCGCCTTGGTCGACGAATACGGACTGCTCGGGTTGTATGGCGTCGCCTCGGTGAAGCGCTGCGGATCGTCCAGCTCCAGGTCGCCATACACCTCGTCGGTGGAGATGTGGTGGTAGCGCACGTCGTGCCGGCGCACCGCCTCCAGCAGCGTGTAGGTGCCGACCAGGTTGGTCTGCACGAACGGCCACGGCTCGGCCAACGAGTTGTCGTTGTGCGACTCGGCGGCGAAGTGCACCACCGCGTCGGCCTCCGCGACGAGCCCGTCGACGAGCGCGGCATCGGCGACGTCGCCCTCGACGATCGTGATCTTGTCCTCGAGGCCGGCCAGCGAGGCGCGGTCACCGGCGTAGGTGAACGCGTCCAGCACGGTCACCTGCACGTCCGGCCGGGTCGCCGCGGTCAGGTGGACGAAGTTGCTGCCGATGAAACCGGCTCCTCCGGTGACGACTATGCGCATGCCCGGAATGGTAACCGGGGTGGATGGCACTCGATCTCGATACACCTCCGCCACTGCGCTCCCCCGGCACTCGATCAGCGTGCGAGTTCACCCCACCCCACGCTGGTCGAGTAGCGGCGAGGCGCTAGCCGAGACGCGTATCGAGACCACCCCGGCACTTGATCTCGATACACCTCCCCCGCTCCGGCACCCCACGAAGTTTCTCCCCCGCTGCGCTCCTCCGAATACTTCGCGGGGACCCCGCCCGCTCCTCCGGCACTCGATCAGCGTGCGTGCACTCGATCAGCGTGCGCGGTCAGCCGGCGAGGGACAGGCAGTCGCTCGGCATGCCGGCCGGCACGTCGGAGACCGCGGCCCCGGACTGCTGCCACCAGAGCGCGTGCCGCTGCACCTGCTCACCGGCCAGCTGCGGACTCGCCGCGAAGAGCGCCAGGTCGGGGTGATTGCTCATGCCCGCGGCATACACGACCGTCGGCGCGAGCACCGGGTCCGCGGCCAGTGCGGCCAGGTCCACGTGCTCGGGCACCCCGCCGGCGCGGGCCAGCGCGACCAGCATCGCGGCGCGCGACTCCGGCACCGTCTCCAGCAGGTCGACCAGGTCCTCGCGCTGCTCGGGCACCGCCAGGTAGCTGAGCGCGTGGCCCGCCGCGTGCGCGGCATACGGACCGGCCGGTGCCCGCACCTGCTCCAGCGCCACCTCCGAGACGACCTTCCGGTACGGACTGACCGCCAGCAGCAGCGAGGAGTGGTGCCGCCGCTCCACGAAGTCCGGCGACAGCGCCTCCCGCAGCAGCCGATCCAGCATCGGGTCGTCCAGCCCGGACGCCTGCAGGGCGGCCGCCCGGTAGGCGCTCAACGCGGTCGGGCTCTGCACCCGGGCACCCACCGCGGTCGGCGCCGCGTAGTAACCCAGCCGGGTCACGACCTGCTGGGTCAGGTTCGCCGAAAGCCGTTGCGCCAGCGCGAAGGCCGGCTCCCCGCGGCCCGGGCCGTCGCTCGCCGCGTCCAGCGCCGCGCGAGCGATGCGCGGCACCAGGTCGACCGGCAGCCGCCCGGTGCAGATCTGGTTGAGCAACCCGTATGCCGCCCCCCACATCTGCTCGCCCTCGGAGTGCTCGAAGTGCATCAGCAGCCACCGCAGCACCGACGGGTCGGAGCTGCCGCCCAGGATCGGCAGCACGTTGGTCACCGACTGGGCGCCCGGCTCCGCGACCGCGGAGGCCACTGTGTCCAGCACGACCCGTCCGGCCGACCGGTCGGCGAGCAACAGGTCCAGGGCGTGCGTGCGGGTGGTGTAGGCGTGCCGCACCGACCGCATCGTCTCCGACACCAGCTGCGCGACCCAGTCGTGCAACATCGACGGCGGCAGCACCGGACCCGTCGGCCGGGTGATCGCGTCCGCCAAGTGGATCCAGTCGGTGCCGGTCATCGACCGGGTCGCCACCTGCTCCTCCCACTCACCCAGCGCGTCGCTGAGCGCCGCCCTGGAGAACGCCGGTGCCACGTCGGACGCCAGCGCCGGCCCGAACATCCGGTCCAGGCCCAGGCAGACGCCCACCAGCCGGCCGGCCGGCGCGTCCAGCGCCCGCTCGTAGGCGCTCACCACCGACTTCGGCACCGCCTCCACCCCGGTCTCGTAGCGACACAGGGTGCTCGGTCCCAGCACGCACCCCTGGGCCCGCAGCATCTCCACGAAGCGTCCGGCCGGCCCCGGTGCGGCCGCCAGCCGGCTCAGTCGCAGCAGCCAGGCGATCCGGCCGCGGGCATCGATCCGCGCGCCGCGCAGCGATGTCTCGTCCTCGGGGATCACCACAGGACGACCCCGCCCCGGCACCCAGGTCACAGCCGCGCACCCATCGGGAGGGAGCGGCCCGTGCGCGCTCCTCGCCGGCCGGCCGGCGCACCGTTCAGACGGTCGCTAGCCGGAAACGTGGCATCCCGCCACGGATGATCTCGCAGCACCGCATCCAGCAGCTCCGGCACGAGATGGCTGTGCGGGCCGAAGCAGGCCCGCACATCGAGCACGACCGGCGTGTCCCCGGCGCGACCGCGCAACGACACCTCGACCGGCCCGGTCAGCCCCAGGGCACGCACCGCAGCCTGTGCGACGCGCTCCACTTCCGGAGCCGCACCCCGCTCCACCGCGTATGCCGAATCGACCTCCCCGTCGTCCAGGATGGTCTCCTCCAACACCGTGGTCAGCCGGCCCTTGCCGTCCAGCGGCCGGTAGACGACCGCCTTGTATGCCGTCCCCGGCACGAACTCCTGCACCAGCGTCTCGTCACCCAGCGACGCCCAGTCGACCTCCGACGGGTCGTCCACCAGCACCGTCGGCTGGTTGTCGTCGGCCCACCGGGACCGCAGGATCAGCGCACCGCCCAGCACCGCCGAACTGGCCGATGAGTGGGCGAAGTCGCTGGGGACGCCGAACCCCGGCACCCCGATGCCGTGCGACCACAGGCCCCACGCGGTCAGCAACCGGTCCTGTGCGGTGGCGACCGGGCCCGGTCCGGGCACGACGACCTCGACGCGACCTCCGAACGCCATACGTCCCGACGAAATCGCAGCAAGCTCACTGCTGTTCGCCGGTATGACGAGGTCGATGTGCTCGGTCCGGACCAGCCGGGCGAGAGCCGGCAGGAAGCCCGGCCCCCCGGCGATGAGGTGGCAGGTGGCGGATGGGACGTCCATCGGCCGGCTGTCCGCGCAATGCACCCGCAGGCCGCGGTCGGCCAACTGCTCGGCGAGCGATGTGCCGGAGGCGCCGGCGGCGCCGGTGACCAGGACGGAGCGCCGTCTGGCGGCTCCGGAACGGTCGTTATCCCCGAGTGGTGAATCCTTCTGATCTATAGATGACATCGAGTCCCCTGGACGACTGTGCTGGCGAGGTGAGAAAACGCCGCAGGCCCAAGAGGAGGGGGCGGACTTGCAAACAACAACGCTGCGTCTCTAACACGTTGCGGTCATGACATCGGCCGGTGCTAGCGGCCTGGATCTTTGACTTATCAACTGCGTGCAAGCAACGTACCCCTTTACGAAACTTAGAACAAGGCTTTACTAAAAATTTACTACTTTTGTGGTTCGCTACTCCCTGCGCGGGCCGCAGATCCCTGCAACCGCAACGAAATCCGCCGTCTTGCGGTCGGGCCGTCGAGTCGCAATCCCAACAACGACAAGGTGATTCGTCAGTTCGGCGTATCACCAGCAGTCCCTCCAGTCACAGATTTTTCAGGTCGTCGCGTGTGGTGGAAATTGCCCTCGCGCAGCACAAAGTGACGCACACCTTCCGGTGCGGCGTTCGTCGCCGGCGCGGCCGGCCAGTGCCTCACAAGGGAGCACCAGGGCGTATTCGGTGCGGTGTGATTCCTCCCGTGCTTATCCGGGTCGATGGGCAATCGGCGTGCTGCGTCGGTCATGTCAGTCGGTCATGTCAATGGCTCACGTCAGTCGGTCGGTTGAGTCAGGGAGTCGATGAGGGGGTCAGTAGGCGCCCGTGCCGCGCACCACTGCCCGCGCGGTGCGCCACAGGATCTGCAGGTCCAGGGTCATCGACCAGTTGTCGACATAGCGCAGGTCCAGCCGCAGCGACTCGTCCCACGACAGGTTGCTGCGTCCGCTGACCTGCCACAGCCCGGTCAGCCCCGGCCGCACCCGCAACCGGCGCACCGCGTCGGCGCCATACTTGGCGACCTCGTCGCGCAGCGGCGGACGCGGACCCACGATCGACATGTCGCCGCGCGCCACGTTGATCAGCTGCGGCAGCTCGTCGAGCGAGAAGCGGCGCAGCACCCGCCCGACGGGGGTGACCCGTGGGTCGTCGCGCAACTTGAAGAGCACGCCGTTGCCGTCGTTCGCGGCGCCCTGCAGCGCGGCCAGCCGCGCCTCGGCGTCGGGCACCATCGAGCGGAACTTCAGCATGGTGAAGTCGGTGCCGTCGATGCCCACCCGGGTCTGCCGGAAGAACACCTGGCCGCCGTCGCGCACCTTGATCAGCACCGCGATCACCAGGAACACCGGCGCCAGCAGCGCGATCCCCAGCGCGGCGGCGCAACGGTCGAACGTCGCCTTGGTGACGGCGTTGACCCCGTGCAGCGCCGGCCGCTCGATGTGCAGCAGCGAGAGGTTGGCCGCCGGGCGGATCGACATCCGCGGGCCGGTCACCTCCACCACACCGGGCGAGACGATCAGCTCGGTGCCCAGGTCGTCCAGCTCCCAGGACAGCCGGCGCAACTCGATGCCGTCCAGCCCCGAGGGGCTGGCCACCACCACCACGTCGGCGGCATACCGGCGCGCGATCTGCACCGTCTCTGCCACCGTGCCCTCGCGGGGCAGACCGCAGCCGAGCTCGGCGACCTCAGTGGTGCAGGCCGCGACCGGGTTGATGCCGTGCACCGGCTCCCGGCGCAGGTCGCTCACCAGGCCGCTGACGGCCGCGTTCTGACCGACCACGACGGCCCGGTGGAAGCTGCGGCCCTTCCAGCGGGCCTGGTGCAGGTGCCGGCGCAACCCGTAGCGGCCGATCAGCGAGGTGATCAACAACAGCGGGAAGAGGATCAGCACGAAGTAGCGGGAGAAGTAGGGCCGGTTGGTGTAGACCGCGTAGGACGCGAACGCCGACAGGGCCAGCAGGCGGACCGTCGCCGAGAACAGGGCGCGGTACTCCTCGGCGCCGACGCCCAGATAGCGCCGCTCGTAACCGTGGCAGGCCGCCACCGCCGCGACCCACACGGCCGGGCTGAGCACGATCACCACCAGATAGGGCACCGGCACGACGCCCCGGAGCGGGATCGCGTCGGACAGGACCACCGCCACACCGACGCAACAGAAGGCGCACAAGGCGTCGGCCAGCAGGACGTGCCGCAGGTAGAGGCGCGACCAGTCGCCGGTGCGGGTCTGCCGGTGACTCGCCGCAGGCCGCCGCGGGCGGCGCAACGGCCAGAGTGCCGGCGGGTCGACGACGGCTCCGGGCGGCTGGGCCAGTCCGGCGTCTGCTTCGGCTGTCATACGCTCCCCCATGCGGCTCGCTCGGCTGGCATCTGGTGCGGTCCACCGGCCCCCACCGGTCTCGTCGCGGGAGCCATCCTCCCGAAGCCGCTGCGCGCACAACGCTTCTCTGCTGCCGCATCACGATTGCGCAAAATGTCCGGCAGGGGTGGCCGGAACGCGGCGGAAGTGGTTCAATCCCCGCACCATTCGAGCGTCGAACATCCGGGCCCCGGTCGGGGCGCACGGTGGTCCGCTAAGGTCGGCCGCGTGAAGGGGATCATTCTCGCCGGGGGTTCGGGCACGCGCCTGCACCCGATCACACGTGGCATCAGCAAGCAGCTCATGCCGGTCTACGACAAACCGATGATCTACTACCCGCTGTCCACGCTGATGATGTCGGGCATCCGGGAGATCCTGGTGATCACCACCCCGCACGACATGGAGCAGTTCGTGCGGCTGCTCGGCGATGGCAGCCAGTGGGGCATCGACCTGACCTACGCCGTGCAGGACTCACCGGACGGCCTGGCCCAGGCCTTCCTCATCGGCGCCGACTTCATCGGCGACGACACCGTCGCCCTCGTGCTCGGGGACAACATCTTCTATGGCGCGGGCCTGGGCACCGCGCTGCGCCGATCGACCGAATCCGTCTCCGGCGGACACGTTTTCGCCCACCACGTGACCAACCCCTCGGCATACGGAGTGGTGGAGTTCGACGCCGGCGGCAACGTCCTGTCGATCGAGGAGAAGCCGGCCAAGCCCAAGTCCCGCTTCGCGGTGCCGGGCCTCTACTTCTACGACAACGACGTGGTCGAGATCGCTCGTGCGCTGGAGCCCAGCGAGCGCGGTGAGCTGGAGATCACTGGAGTCAACGACGCCTACCTGCGACGCGGCGACCTCACGGTCACCGTCCTGCCGCGCGGCAGCGCGTGGTTCGACACCGGCACCTTCGAGGGGTTGATGGACGCAGCGAACTTCGTCCACGTCATCGAGGACCGCCAGGACCTCAAGATCGGCTGCGTCGAGGAGGTCGCCTGGCGCGCCGGCTGGCTCGGCGACGACGAGCTGGCACAGCACGCCGCAGCACTGGCCAAGAGCGGCTACGGCACCTACCTGTCCCGACTTCTGGAGGACCCTCGCTGATGGACATCGCACCGCTGGACATCGCCGGCGCTTTCGTGGTGACGCCGCGCCAATTCCCTGACGACCGTGGGGTTTTCATGGAGGGCTTCCGCGGCGACAAGCTCGCCGAGCACATCGGGCACCGCCTCGACGTCATCCAGACCAACATCTCGGTGTCCAGCAAGGGCGCCGTCCGCGGCGTGCACTATGCCGACGTCCCGCCGAGCCAGGCCAAATACGTGACCGCGGTCAGCGGCTCCTTCGTCGACTACGTGGTCGACATCCGGGTCGGCTCCCCCACCTTCGGCCAGTGGCGCAGCATCGAGCTGGACACCACGACCCGCCGGGCCGTCTACCTGTCCGAGGGGCTCGGACACTGCCTGGTCTCCCGCGAGGACGACTCGACCGCGGTCTACCTGTGTTCGGCCAGCTACAACCCCGAGCGCGAACACGGCATCAGCCCGCTGGACCCGGACCTGGCACTGGCCTTCCCGGACGACATCGAACCCATCCTGTCGCCGAAGGACACCGCCGCCCCGACGCTCGCCGAGGCGCGCGAACAAGGCCTGCTGCCGCTGTATGACGACTGCCAGCAGTTCATCGCCGGCCTGAGCTGAGCCGGCGGGCGCTCACGCGCGATCAGCTTCCAGCTCCTCGCGGATCCGCGCCTCTTGCACCTCCAGCGCGGTGCGCAGCGCGACCAGGACACCCTCGGTCTCCCGCACGTCCTGGCCCATCCGCGTCACCACGGCGGCCAGCCATCCCTCGGAGCGCTCCAGGAGTGACCCGCCCTTGGCGGTGAGCGCCACCACGACCTGGCGGCGATCGGTGGGATGCATGGTGCGCTCGGCCAGACCGGCCGCCTCCAGCCGGCGCAGCAACGCCGTCACCGTCGACGGCGTCAGGCCGGTGCGGCTCGCGAGTTCGCGGGCGTTGAGCCGGCCCGCCGACCGCAGGTGACTCATCGCCGTCAGATCGGACGGCCCCACGCCGAAGGCTTCGGCGACCGTCTGCCGGAAGAGGTCGGCTGCGAGGACCAGGGCGCGCAGTGCGCTGATGTTCGCCTTGGACTGCTGTGTCATGACTTCCGATCCGGCGTGGCGTGGCCGCTCGATGAAACTTCAAAAATTCGAAAGGTGAAATGTTTGACAGGCGTTGTTTTTACCAATACTTTACCTTTCATCGCTTCGTAAAACTTTCGTCAAGTCACACGAGGCGCGGGGTCGGGCCCCACCAGGGGGATCGGTCCGCTCGCGTCATGGCCACGACCGGGTCAAGACGATCTTCCTCTTGCTCGAAAGGCGATCACCCATGTCCTCTTCCGCCCGTACCCGCCGCCGCACTGCTCGATTCGCGACCGTCGGTGCGATCGTGACCGGCCTCTGCGCCTCCGGTGCCTTCGTCTGGCACGCGTCATACTCGGCGTTCGCGGCTCAGACTGCCAACCCGACCAGCAACTGGAACGCCGGCACTGTGGCGCTGTCGGACGACGACAGCAACACCGCGCTCTTCACCGCGAACAACCTGAAGCCGGGGTCCACCGACACCAAGTGCATCGCGGTCACCTCGACCGGGTCGCTCCCCTCCGCGGTGAAGCTCTACGGCACCAACCCCACGACCACCAAGGATCTGGCCAGCAACATCAGCCTGACGATCACCCAGGGGACCGCGGGCTCCTTCGGCTCGTGCTCGACCTTCAAGCCGCTGGCCAGCGGGGCAACCGTCTACAGCGGGACGCTCGCCGACTTCGGCGCTTCGGCATCCAGCTTCGCCACCGGCAAGGGCGACTGGGCCCCGACCGGGAGCGCCTCGGAGACCCGCGTCTTCCAGGTCAACTACACACTGAACGCCAACACGCCCAACACCGCGCAGGGCGGCACGGCCAGCCTCGGCCTGACGTGGGAGGCGCAGAACTCCTGACCTCACGACGGTGGGCGGCCGCCACACGCGGCCGCTCACCGCGCCACCTGACCAGCACACATCCACCACGAGGGGCTCATGGCCATACCGACCAAGCAGCAACAGCAGTGGCGCGCCGGCTGGACCGCCCTGCTGATCACCGCACTCTGCCGTGGCGTGCTCGCGATGATGGCGAGCCTGCTGCTGTGGTCGCTGCTCCCGGTCGCGCTCGGCTGGCACGTCACCGTCGTCATGAGCGGCTCGATGCAGCCGGCGCTGCGCCCCGGGGACGTCGTCGCGTCACGGCGGGTGCCCGCGCAGCCGGTCCGGGCGGGCCAGGTGCTGCTCGTGAACGACCCCGATCACGCCGGCCGGCTGCGGTTGCACCGGCTCGCCACCATCCGCCCGGACGGCGCGCTCGTCCTGCGCGGCGACACCAACCGGGCCGACGATTCGACGCCGGTGCGGCGCGACGCCGTGCGAGGGGTCGGCACGCTGCGGGTGCCGTTTGCCGGGTCACCCGCGTATTGGCTACGCACCCACCAGGTGGGGCCGTTGGCCGGCGGCGCCGTCATACTCCTGATGCTGCTGGGCGGTGCCTGCGCCTGGCGGGACGAGGACGACCGGTCCCCCGACGATGTTGACGACGACGCCGAGGGCACAACGACCGGGCCGGGCGAGGGTCCCGACGCCGTCGCCGAGGCCGGGGCCGAGGGGAGGGACGCCGAGATCCGCCGGGCCGCGTTCGCGCGGCGTCCGGTCCGGCTGGCATTGATCGGCGCGGCCACCCTGGTATTGGCTGTGATCGCGGCCGGCGCACCGGCACTTGCGGCACCGTTCCGGGGGACGACGGGCAATCCCGCGTCGACCTGGGCGGCGGCGAGTGCGTTCCCATCGCCGTGCTGGGACGCGGTGCGCGCCGACGCGCCATACCTCTACTACCCGCTCGAGGAGACGACCGGCACCGTCGCCGCCGACGCCTCGGGCAACCAGCGCAACGGCACCTACAGCACCACGGGCGTCGCGCACGGCGAGCCGGGTCCGTGCCCGGCCGGCGCGGCGAGCGCCACCACCCTAAGCGGTGCCGGGATGATCTCGACCACGCAGCGGATCGATGCACCGGGGCCAACGACCTTCACCGAGGAGATCTGGTTCCGCACGACTGACTACCGCGGTGGATCGCTGATCGCCTATGCGAACACGCAGACGACCACCCCGAGCCAGTACGACCGGCAGCTCTATCTGGACAACTCCGCGCACGTGCTCTTCGGCGTCTACACCGGCAGCGTCCACACCATCGCCGGCTCGCGGCAGTACAACGACGGCGCGTGGCACCTCGCCACCGCGACGCTCTCCGCCGAGGGGATGAAGCTGTATGTCGACGCCGTCCTGGTCGCGTCCAACTCGTCGGTGAGAACCGCCGAGAACGCCGCGGGCTACTGGCGGATCGGCAAGAGCAACTTCAGCGGCTGGACGTCCCCGCCCACCAGCCAGGGCTTGATCGGGTCGATCAGCGGAGCGGCGATCTACCCGACGGCGCTGTCCCCGGCGCAGATCCTGGCGCACTACAACGCGCGGTAGGAGGCGGCTCCCGCCGACCGCCACCCATGCACCGAGAGGCTGATGCCGTCACTCGTGGTGGCTGGAGACCAGGTGGGCGTAGACGACGATGTTGTCCAGGTAGTGGCCGGTGGCGGTGTCGAATTTGCCGATGCAGGAGATCAGCCGCAACCCGGCGTGGTTGATGTTGCCGTAGACATGCGCGGTCGGGAACTTCGCTTTGGGGTATTCCTCGAGGCTGTCGACCTGGAACGTCGCCACGGTGTGGTCCTTGCGGGTCACCTGCACCGTGTCGCCCGGTCGCAGCTGCCCGAGCCGGAAGAAGACCGACCGGGCGTCCTTGCGCTCATCGGTGTGGCCGACGATCACCGACGGGCCGAGTTGCCCCGGGGTGGGGGAACCGGTGTACCAGCCCGGGGGCACGCCGCCGGTGGCCGGCGGGACGTCGATCGCTCCCTGGGAGTCGGTGCCGAACGCCGCCAGGTGTTCGTTCTTGATGTCGATGGCCGGGATGCTCAGCGAGGTCGGAATGGACCGATCCAGCACCGGACCGACCACGGCCGGCGTGGACGCCGCATGCGGTGAGGACTGCTTCGCCGAGCCGGACTTCGAGCCCGACGTCGAACCGGACGTCGCACCGGAGGCCGAGCCCGATGTCGATGATGCGGGCAGGTTGCCCTCCGCCGACGGATGCGCCGCGGACGCCGGGGGCGGCGCGGCGTGGACCTGGCTGCGCACGCCGATCACGACCAGCACGACCGCTGCCAGCGTGAGCAGGCCTGCCACCACGGCCGCCATACGGCGACCGTGGTGACCAGGCTTGGTGGTACTCATCTCAGCGTTCCTGAAACTTCGAACCGCACGGATCAGTCACAACAGTCGAGTGCGACCGCTCAGTGCTGCTTGCCGAAACGGCGACGCACGGTCAGCACCGCACCAGCGCCGAGCAGCAGCGCGCCGGCACCGTAGAACAGACCCTGGTTCTGCAGGCCCGAAGTGCCGCCACCACCGGTCTGCACACCACCGGAGGGCGTGGTGTTCATCTGCGAGGCCTCCAGCTTGCCGCACAATGCCGGAGCAGTGCCGATCAACGCCAGCTTCTTGCTCGCACCCGGCAGCGTCAGACCCAGCGAGTTCGGCGTCGACAACGACGCCTTCGGCGCGTTGGCCGGATTCAGCCCATGCACCACCACGACCGCCTTGTTGGCCTTGATCGCCGACAGCGTGTCCTGATTGAGGGTGAACGTGCGCTTGTAGGTGAAGCTGGCGCCACCGGGGGCCTTGGTCACATCCAGCGCCGTCGAACCATCGGTGGCGCCCTTGGTCGACAACGTGGTCCCGATCTTGCCGTACGCCGGCTGGCCCTCCACGGTGCTGATGACACCGTCACCATTGGTGTCGGCACCCGAGGTCGGGCACATGCCGCCACCATTGATGTGGATGTGCTGCACATGCGGGAACGGCGCCCCAGCAAACGCGGCCGGGATACCCAGCGCGTCCAGCGTCTTCTTGTCGGTCGGCAACTTGCCCGCCAGACCGGACACCGTCTCGGTGACCGTGGCCTGGTCACCGTTGATGCTGATCATGAAATGCCCCGACGCGGCACCGGAGGGAGTGTTCATCGCCACCGGCGCAAGATTCGCCTGGTAACTCCAGCTGTCGGCAGCATGCGCGGCCGGAGCACCCGCACCCAGGGCGGCGACACATGCCGCTGCGGGAACGGCTGCAAGGAACAGCTTCTTTTTCGTCTGCATGATTGCTTCCTTCTCCATCGGACGCCGACAGGGCGATCGCTCCATCGACTGTTTCGCAGTCGCCCGGAACGGCAAGGACTCCGTGCGTCACATCTGACTGCCGTCACCATCCAGGCACGACAGCCCTGCTGCTCGTCGAGCCGGCCACCCCGTTGTTCCCGGGGTCGGCCCGTGACCTTGCCGTCACGGGCCAACCCCTTGAGGAAGCCCGCCGTACCGACGAACACAGGGAGTTCGGCGCCACCTTCGAAACGGATGGGACGGACGGGAACTTTTTTCAGTCGCCGTTCCAGCAGCCCAGCACCACGGCTGCGATGTTGTAGGCGAAGCCGGCGCGGCGCGGGTAGAGCTTGGACTGTGGCGACAGCCGTGAGGTGTCCACCCGCATGGTGTCGTTGTCCTTCTGCAACACGACGACACCGTCCTGGGTACCGAACGCCCCGGGGTTGAGACCGGTCAGATCCTTCTCGCCCTGCACCGTCGACCGCTGCGCCGTGGTGTATGCCGTCGCGGCGTTGACGTCGGCGGCCTCGTGCACGGTCCGCACGATCGGGCCCTCCGGCAGCTGATAGGTGCAGGTGTAGATGTGGTTGCGCCACGACGACGCCGGCTTCGGATCCGGCTGCACCGACAGCACCGTCGTGATGTTGTCGCGCGTCTCGTCGGTGCAGATCATCTTCGCCGCCTCCGACGGAGCGCCGGCGTCCCCGACGTGCGCCGAGGCCGAACTCTTCGGCGTCGCGCCGCCGCTTCGTGCGGCCGAAGCCGAGCCCGCACCGGCACGTGACGACGCACTCGGCGAAGCACTCGAGGGCGCACTGGAGGAGGCAGCACCCGAGGCAGCGCTGGGCGCCGAACTGGAACTCGGCGGCGTGCTCGCGGATGCGGAGCAGCCGGCGAGCGGCACTGCGGCGGCAGCGACCAGCGCCACCGCGATCTTGTTGACCTTCATGGGAATCTCCAGCCTGTGTCGGCCCGTCGGTCGTCGGACGGGCTGCTGCCCGGCCGTCATACATGTCCAGTGGGACTTCGGCGCCGCGAGCGCTTCGGATGGGCCGCGCCGTGTCGTCTCGCATACGAGACACATTCGCACGAGGGTGACGCACGCCACACCGTATGCCGCTGCGAGGATTGCCAACCACAGGGCGCGGCGGACGTGCACGACGTCGCTACCCTGTGCTCCGTTACGCTCCGGCAGCTCCACCTCGAGATACCCGCTCCAGGCGCGCTACTCGGCACGGCGCCCGCCACGGCGGAGGCGCTCCGAGAACGCTCCACCCCCGAAAGGACTCCCATGTCGGCATGGTCACGCGGCGGACCGATGGTCCTCGCCGGCGGACTGGTCGCGTCGCTGCTCACCGGTTGTGGCGCGACCTCGCTCGGGCTCGGCTCGAGCCAGCAACAGACCGGCACCACCGGTTGCTCGTCCGGCGGCCTGAAGGACGTGCTCCCGCCGAACGTCAAACCCGGCACCACGCTGACGGTGGCCTCGGACGGCTCCTACGAGCCGAACGAGTTCCTCGCGGCCGACGGCCAGACACTCGTCGGCATGGACATCGAGTTGATGCGCGGTGCGCTGCAGTGCCTCGGCCTGAAGGCGACATTCCAGAACGCGAAGTTCGACAACATCCTGCCCGGCATCGTCGGCGGCAAGTATGACGTCGGCGTCTCCTCCTTCACCATCACCAGCGACCGGCTCAAGCAGGTCACCATGGTCAGCTATTTCTCCGCCGGCACCCAGTGGGTCGTGCGCAAGGGCAACCCCCGGCACGTGAATCCGTCCCAGCCGTGCGGCTACTCGGTCGGCGTCCAGACCGGCACCACCCAGGCCGATGAGATCAAGGCCCTCAACAAGGACCAGTGCAAGAGCAAGCCGATCAAGGCCGTCATCGAGGACCTGCAGTCCAAGGTGACCACCGACCTGCTCGCCGGAAAGGTCGACGCCATGGCCGCCGACTCCCCCGTCGCGCTGTATGCCGTCAAGAAGACCGGCGACAAGCTGCAGGCCGCCGGCAAGATCACCGGCTCGGCGCCATACGGCGTGGTGTTGCCGAAGAACGAGGACAAGCTCGGCGCGGCGATCGCGCAGGCCTTCGCGCAGATGGCGACCAACGGCAGCTACCAGAAGATTCTGGCCAAGTGGGGCCAGCAGAGCGGAGCAGTGGAGATGTTCGCGGCGAACCCGGCGGTGCCCCATGGCTGAGACGACGACCACGGCCGAGAAGCCGGCCGCCACCGAGCGGCCGGGCACGGTCGACGCACGCCCGGTCCCCCACCCGTGGCAGTGGGTCGGCGTCGTCGTCATCGCGATCCTCGTCGCGATGATGATCAACTCCTTCGTCACCAACTCCAAGTGGGACTGGCACTTCGTCTGGCGGGTCATGGAATACCGCCCGGTGCTGGAGGGTCTGGTCAAGGGCACCATCATCTGCACCGTCGGCGCGATGATCCTGGGCATCGTGCTCGGCGTCATCCTGGCGGTGATGCGCCTGTCGACCAATCCGGTGCTGCGGTTCGTGGCGTTCGTCTTCACCTGGTTCTTCCGGGCGGTGCCGCGCTACGTGCTGCTGGTCGTGCTCGGCGTCGGGGTGCTCTACCTCTATCCCAAGCTCGACTTCGGGCTGCCGTTCACCGACGTGCACTTCTACACGCTGGACGTGAAGACGGTCAGCAGCGGCATCCTCGTCGGCATCCTGGGTCTGGGCCTGTCCGAGGCGGCATACATGGCGGAGATCGCCCGCGCCGGTCTGCTGTCGGTGGACCAGGGACAGCACGAGGCGGCCTGCGCGATCGGCATGAGCCGCGGCAAGGCGATGCGCCGGATCATCCTGCCGCAGGCGATGCGCGTCATCGTGCCGCCGACCGGCAACGAGACGATCGCCATGGTCAAGGACACCTCGCTGCTGTCCGCGGTGCCGGTCACCACCGAGTTGTTCTTCCAGGCCAACGCCGTTGCCAACTCGACCTATCTGGTGATGCCCGCGCTCGTCGCCGCTGTCATCTGGTATCTCATCGTCTGCTCGATCCTGATGGTCGGCCAGACCCTGCTCGAGCGCCACTTCGGCCGCGGTTTCGGTGTGCACACCGGCACCTCGCGACCGTCGCTGCGCTCCCGAATGATGTCGCTGCGTGGCGGCGGAGGTGGACTATGAGCACGTCGAACGCATCAGCACCTGCCGGGCAGTCGCCGCTGGTCGAGGCGGTCAACCTGCACAAGCACTTCCACGGCGTCGACGTGCTCAAGGGCATCGATCTGAGCGTGGCCGAGGGTGAGGTGGTGTGCCTGCTCGGGCCGTCCGGGTCCGGCAAGACGACCTTCCTGCGGTGCATCAACCAGTTGGAGGTCTTCGACGGTGGGCGCCTGTATGTCGACGGCGAACTCCTCGGTCTGCGCGAGTCCGGCGGCAATCTGCACCGGCTGCCCGACAAGCAGATCGCCCGGCAGCGCCGGCAGATCGGCATGGTCTTCCAGCGGTTCAACCTCTTCCCGCACAAGACCGCCCTGGAAAACGTCATCGAGGGTCCGGTGCAGGTGGGCGGCGTGTCCAAGAAGCAGGCCCGCGCGGAGGCGCGCGAGCTGCTCGAGCGGGTCGGCCTGAGCGAACGCGCCGACCACTATCCGGCGCAGCTGTCCGGCGGACAGCAGCAGCGGGTCGCGATCGCGCGCGCCCTGGCGATGAAACCGAAGCTGATGCTCTTCGACGAGCCGACGTCGGCGCTGGACCCGGAGCTGGTCGGCGAGGTGCTCGCGGTCATGCGCGAGCTGGCCGACGACGGTATGACGATGGTCGTCGTCACCCACGAGATCTCCTTCGCCCGGGAGGTCGCCGACCGCGTCGTGTTCATGGACGGCGGTGTCGTGGTCGAGCAGGGTGTCCCGTCGGAGGTCATCCGCAACCCGCAGCACGAGCGCACCAAGACGTTCCTCAGCCGGATCATCGCCGAGCAGGAGCAGCACGCCGCGGCGGCTGCCGAGCTGGCGAAAACGACCGAGTGAGAGTCGGGTTCGCCGTCGTGCGGGGTCGGTCGATGGAGCCGACCTACGCCGGCGGCGACCGCCTGCTCGTGGCGTATGGCGTGCGTCCGCGGATCGGCCGGGCGCACGTCATACGGCTGCCGGACGGGCCGGACGGGCCGCGCCCGATCGCGGTCAAACGCATCACCCGGGCGGTCGGAGACGGCTGGTGGGTGGAGCGCGACAACCCCGCCGAGGGCGTCGACTCGTGGCTGGTCGGCGAGATCCCCACCGCGGACGTGCTGGCTCTGGTGCTGCTGCGGGTGCGGCGGGCGAAGCGCACCTAGCAGCGGCTGCGGCGGGCGCTGCTTGACTGAGCCGATGGAACCCAGAGTCAGCTTCATCACGCTCGCCGTCGCGGACATCGCACGCACCCGGGCGTTCTACGTGGACGGCCTCGGCTGGCGCCCGCAGTTCGAGGACGGCACCGAAGTCATCATGATCCAGGTCGGCGAGCACCTGGTGTTGTCGCTGTGGCAGGCCGACGCGTTCGCCGCAGAGGTCGGCGGGCGGCCGGCGTCCGGCATACCGCCGCTGACGCTCGCTCGCAACGTCGTCGATCGTGCGTCCGTGGACGCGGTGCTGGCCGAAGCCGCGGCGGCCGGCGCCGAGGTCACCGCCGCCGAGGCACGCGTGTGGGGCGGTTACTCCGGCTACTTCGCCGACCCGGACGGCTTCCGCTGGGAGGTCTGCTGGAACCCCGGCGAGATCGGCAAACTCGTCGTGCCCGACGTCTCCGACGCCGGGTGACTGTCCTCGCCGGCGCGCCGAGACGCCCGGAGGGAGGAGGCGTCAGGGGCCGGCGGTGAGCGGCGTGGTGAGTGCCTTGTCGCTGGTCGCGAGCCAGATCGTGCCGTCGACGATCGTCATGTCGCCGGGTCCTGACCAGTCCTTCGTCCCCGCCACACATCGCGCCCTGTCGCCGCCGACCAACGCACCGACCGCGATGCCGCACGCCGCGCGGTATGCCGCGAAGGTCGCCCCCGACACGGCGGCCACGGTGAAGGTGTCCGATCCGCCGCTGACCGGTCGCCACGTCATACCCTTGTCGCTGCTCCGTCGCGCGGAATGGTCGCTGCAGAGCGCGACGACGTCCGACGGTGAACTGCCGGCAACGTCGACCACGGCGCCCGGGCACGGACCGTTGGCGACGCGGTTGCCCGAGGCGATCAGCGCCGTGGGATCGACCGGGTCGATCACCCAGCTCGGCGCCAGGATCGCGTCGCGCGCATCGTCCGTCGCCGAGAGGACGTATGCCGCCGGCTTGCACGACGGGTCCGTGCCGGTGGCGACGATCTGATCGCCGACGGAGGACAGATCCGAGACCGTCTTCATCGGCACCTTCTTGCGCGTCCAGTGCATGCCGCCGTCGGCCGAATAACCGAACGTGGCGGCCCGGACCCCTGGTGAGCAGCGGATCGCCGACGCGGCCCGCCAGGCCCGCGTCGCGGAGAGCGCCGCGATCGAGACCTTCCCCACGTGCGCGTCGCCCGGGCCGGTGGTGGCCGAGCTGCTGTCCGCCGCACCGCTGGAGGCGGCACCGGTGGGAGTCAGTGTCGCCGCCGGGATCGGAGAAGTGTCGGCATCGCTGCCACTCAGATACGTGGCGACCAACTTCGCGTCGGCGATGGCCAGCAGCCCGCAGAGCACCAGCACAGCGACGATCCGGCGTTGCATGGCGGCCTCCCCTCCGGACGCCCGGCACGCTTGCGGTCGGCATCCGCAACGCTGTGACTGTGTCAAAGGCCGGCCGCGCTCCAGGAGTAATTGCACGCGGCACGGTCACCGCGCACAGCACTCATGTGCGACTGTGTCGCATATGACTTAGGGGGGTTCAGCGGCCGGCCCGCGTCCGAGTAGGTTCGTAGCAAGGAGCGCGGATGCCGCATCCGCGGACACGTCCGGTTGACTTCAAGCCTGCTTGAGGTGACACGCTCCCGCCATACGTCCGATGCACACGACGGAAGGACATCACATGCTTCGCCGAATCTTCGCCCCCACGATCGAGGTCAGCGCTCACTGCGATCTGCCGTGTGGCGTCTACGACCCCGCTCAGGCGCGGATCGAGGCTGAGTCGGTCAAGGCCATCATCGAGAAGGCCGCCGACCACGCCGATGACATCGACTTCAAGATCCGTGCGGCGATCATCAAGGAGCAGCGCTCCGAGCTGGTCAAGCACCACCTGTGGGTGCTGTGGACCGACTACTTCAAGCCGCCGCACTTCGAGAAGTACCCGCAGCTGCACACGCTGGTCAACGAGGCCACCAAGCTGGCCGGCGCCGGCGGCACCAAGGCGTCGTGGGATGTTGCGACCGCCGACGAGCTTCTCGCCAAGATCGACGAGATCGCCAAGATCTTCTGGGAGACCAAGCAGGCCTGAGGCCTCCTCTCCCTCGAGGCGCCGGATCCCCTGGGGGTCCGGCGCTTTTCGTATGCCACTTCCGGGCGTTTCCCGTGCGGCGTTCGGTGTGCGGTGTGCGGTGTGCGGCGTGCGGCGTGCGGCGTGCGGCGTGCGGCGTGCAGTATGCCGATCGCGTGCCATGCGCCGCGCTGGGCATACTCCCAACCCGGCATCACCCCGGGAATATGCCCATCGCGTCCCATGCACCGCGCTGGGCATACTCCCAACCCGACAGCGCCCCGGGAATATGCCCATCGCGTCCCCTGCACCGCGCTCGGCATACTCCCAACCCGACATCACCTCCGGAATATGCCCATCGCGTCCCCTGCACCGCGCTCGGCATACTCCCAACCCGACATCACCTCCGGAATATGCCCATCGCGTCCCCTGCACCGCGCTCGGCATCATCGCCACGTCAGTACGAGCCGTAGCCGCCCTTGCCGCCACCGCCACCGCCACCGCTGCCTGTGGCGGCTGCGCCTCCCGACGTGATGTCCGCGCCGTTGGGCATCATGGCCCGCCACACCCCACCGAAGCCGGTATTGCCTTGACCCTTCACGTCGCCGGCGGAGGCGTCACCGACGTAGTAGTAGAGCGGCCACCCGTCGAGGGTCAACTGCTTCTTGCCGTCCGTCGTGATGGTGCCGACCGTGCCGCTGATGCCGATCGTCCGCGGCGTGCTCGTCACCGTGACCGGCGGCCAGTAGCCCAGGCACGGGCCGGAGCAGGAACTCTTGCCCGAGTCCTTGACGTCCTTGCCGAACAGGTAGACGGTGTGGCCGTCCGGTCCCACGACGACCGACCCCAACGCAGTCCTGGCGACCTGCAACGCCACGCCGCCACCGACCGACGACGCACCGCCGGTCGACGACGAACCACCGCCCGACGACGCACCGCCGGTCGACGGCACACCCCCGCCCGTCGACGCCGCACGGGCGCCAGCTGCCGACGCTGAGCCACCAGCCGAACCGCCGGAACCGCACGCCGCGACGGTCGTCGTCAGCACTGCCGCACCCAGGACGGCGCACATCTGTCTCGTCCGCATCATCTCTGCCCTCCGTGTCACCGTTGTGTGCTGATGTCACGAATTGCGTTGCCGGACGGTTCAATCCGGCGCCGCAGTGAGCAACACGGTGCCGTCGGCAGTGCGGATCTGCAGGTGCGCGATCTTGTCCCGGGGAAGCGCCGTGGCCGCTGTCAGCTTCGAGGTCGTGCCCGGCCCTGCCGCCCAGGTCGAGATCGAGCTGGCGTGACCGGCGTCGTCCACGACATACAAGGCATAGACGGCACGCCCGCCCCACCCGCTCGCGTCGGGGTAGACGCACTGCATGTCCACCTCGGTCCCCCACGCCCGATCACGCAGCTCGACCGTCGCCCGCAAGGGGTTGGTGCGCACCTGGTGCATCGCCACCGTCACACCCGGCGTCGTGCCGCCCGGCAGCTGGGACCAGACCACGCCGCCGACGACCAGCGCCGCAGCAGCCGCAACCGCCACGAGCGACACCACGCGCCTGCGGCGTCGCCGGAGACTGATGACCTCACCGTGCGCTGCCGAGCGGGTGCGGGCCAACAGGTCCGGCGGCGCCGGCTCGGCGAGGTCGCCCGGCACGTCCTCCGGCGGCACCTTCCCCAGCAGACCCGGTATGACGGCCAGCCCGCGCACCGCGTCCGCGCACTGCGGGCAGCCGGCCAGATGTTGCTCGTATGCCGCCCGTTCCTGCGTCGACAGCGCACCGAGCACGTAGGCGGCGTCCCAGTCGACGTAGTCGTCGTGCACGCCGGTCATCGCGTCACCCCTCTCTCCTGCAGCGCCAGCCGCAACGCGCGCATCCCGTAGTGCATCCGCGACTTCACCGTGCCGGCCGGCACACCGAGGTCCTGCGCGATCTCGGCCACCGTGGCCCGTCCGTAGTACGCCCGCACCACCACCTCGCGGTGCGGCGGACTGAGCGCCGCCAGCGCATCGACGATCATCGCCGCGTCGAACACGGCGTCGACCTGGTCCCCCGCGCCGGCGTCCGGCAGCTCGTCCGCGGTCACCTCCCGGCGATGCCGCGCCGACCGCGCCTCGTCGATCACCAGGCGCCGCGCGACCGTGAACAACCACGCCCGGGCCGACGTCGCGCCTGTGTCGCTCTGGTCGGTGATGCCTTCCCGCCACGCACGCAGCATCGTCTCCTGCACGACGTCCTGGGCGAAGGCGCGGTCACCGGTCAGCCGAACGGCATACGCCCACAACGCTTTTGCGTGGTCTCGATGCAACTGGTCGAGCACCTCGGGGTCCGTGACCATCACCACCTCCGTCGTGGACACGAGACCGGGCAGCGATCGGTTCAATCGAACCGGCGGCGACCGCACGCCGTGTCACCGGCATGCACACCGCCTACGAGATCGCCGGCCTGCCCGCGCACCCGCTGCTGGTGCACGCCGTCGTCGTCCTGTTGCCGCTCGCTGCGCTGGCCACCATCCTCCACTCCCTGTGGCCGGCCGCGCGAGTGCGACTCGGGATCGTGCCGACCCTGCTGGCCGCCGCGGGCACCGCGCTGGTGCCGGTCACCGTCGCCGCCGGGCAGGCGTTGGCCGACCAACTCGGCGGCACCGCAGGCAATCCGCTGCTGCAACGGCACGAACACCTCGCCGAGCAGATCCTGCCCTGGAGCGTCGCGCTCACCGTCGTGGCGCTGGGCAACTGGCTCTGGCGACGGTATGCCGCCGGCGATGCGCCGGGATGGCTGCGCATCGTGCTGCCGGTCGTCACGGTGGCGGTGTCGTTCGGCGTCATCGTCGCGGTGGTGCGTGCCGGCGACGCCGGCGCGCGTGCGACCTGGCGGTGAGTCGGGTAGTCGCCCGGCGCACGTGGCCTCGATACACCTCCCCCGCTGCACTCCTCCAGCACTCGACCGGCGTGCTGTGGTCAGCGCGTCTGCTCGGCCAGCACCTCCAGAATGTGCCGATAGGTGCGGCCGGTGGCGCGCGTCATACCGATCTCACACGTGCGGTTGGCCGAGACGTATGCCGTGCCGGGCACGTCGTCGAGCGCCTCGACCTGGGCGGCTTCGGGTGCGGTCGCGGCCGCGGTCAGTCCCGGGTGGAGCATCCCTCGGTCGCCCGCGAAAGCGCAGCAACCCCAGTCGGTCGGCACGACCACGTCGTCGGCCACAGCCTCCGCGAGCTGTACCAGCGACGGCGTCGAACCCAGCACCGTCGTCGCACAGGTCGGGTGCACGACCACCCGCGGAATACGCGTCACCGCAGGAAGTTTCGGCAAGACCATTGAGGCTGCGAAGTCCAGCGCGTCGACGACAGCGATCTCCGGCGTCGAGGGTCTCGATACGGTCTCGCTCTGGGGGGCCCGCCCTACTCGACCGGCGTCGAGCAGTTTGATCAGCCCCTCGGCGCACGAGCTCGCATCCACCACCACCGGCAACCGACCGTTGTCGGTGGCCGCGGCGAGCGCCACCAGAGCACGCTCGCGCATCACCGCATGTCCGCTCCGATGCCCCTTCGACGACCAGGGGGTGCCGCAACAGAGCCCGTCGATCCCGTCCGGGGTGCGCACCGGAACCCCTGCAGCGCGGCACAGTTCGACCAGCGCCGCAGAGGCGCCGGGCCCTTCGGCCGGCCCGAACATCGCCCCGATGCACGCCGGGAAGAGCACTGCTTCCGCAGTGTCATCCGAAACCTGCGGGCGCTTACCGCCACCGCGCGGGAGGCCCTCGTCATACAGCGGCACCCGGTCCGCACCGGCGACCGCACGCGCACCGCGGGTGAGCGCCCTCGGCACCGCAGCCGGTATGGCGGACGCTGCGGTCAGCGCCGCCGCGCCGGCGCGCGTCGCCGTCGACCAGTGCTCGGCGGCGAACGCCCAGGCGCGGTCCTCGACACGTGAGGCGTCTTCGGCCCGCAGCCGACGGATCAGGTCGCCGGTGTCGATGCGCACCGGGCAGGCGGTGCCGCACATGCCGTCGGCCGCGCACGTCTGCACGCCGTCGTAGTCGTAGTCCTCCGACAGTGAGGCGACCAGCGCATCGTCGCCGTCGAGTCGTGCCTGCTCCAACTCCCTGCGCAGCACGATCCGCTGGCGCGGCGTCACGGTGAAATCCCTGGACGGGCAGACGGGTTCGCAATAACCGCACTCGACGCAGCGGTCCACCTCCGACTCCACGGGGGGCGCCGTCTTCAGGTCCTTCAGGTGTGCGCGCGGATCGTCCGTCAGCACGGCTCCCGGGTTGAGCACGCCGCCCGGGTCGGCCAGCCGCTTCACCTCGCGCATGACCTGGAAGAGTTCGCTGCCGTACTGCCGCTCGACGAAGGGCGCCATGATGCGACCGGTGCCGTGCTCAGCCTTGAGGGTGCCGTCGAGGCCGAGCACCAAATCCACCAGATCGGTGGTGAATCGTTCGTAGCGTTGCAGTTTCGCGGTGTCGCCGAACTCCTCCACCAGCAGGAAGTGCAGGTTGCCGTCGCGGGCGTGGCCGAAGACCACCGAGTCGTCATAGGCGTGCTCGGTGAACAGCTCGGACAACCGCGTGCACAGCTCGCCCAGACGTGGTACCGGGACGGCGACATCCTCCAGCAACGCATTGGTGCCGGACGGCCGTGCACCCGCCACAGCGCTGAAGAGTCCCTTGCGGGTCGTCCAGAGCGCAGCCCGGGCGGCCCCGTCGGTGGTCATCCGCAGCGGCACCTGGAGCGGCAGATCCGCCAGCTGCGGCTCCGCGGAGCATCGCAACTGCGCCAAGCCGTCGTCGTCGCCCGCCTGCAGCTCGACGAGCACCGCGGCCTGGGAGCGCAACTGCAGACCGGCGATCTCCGCGGGACACTTCGGGTCCGCCTGCGCGACCCGCAGCGACCGCACGTCGAGCAGCTCACCGGTTGCCGCACCGGCCGCGGCGATCTGGTCGACGCTCGCCGAGGCGGTCACCAGATTCTCGAAGACCAGCAGTCCGGTGGCTGCCTTCGGCAGCACCGGGACCGTGCGGAACACCACCGACGCCACGAATCCGAGCGTCCCCTCGCTGCCGATCAGCAAGTGGCTGAGGATCTGCACCGGTTCGTCGTGGTCGAGGAAGGCATTGACGCCATACCCCATGGTGTTCTTGATCGAGAAGAGCCGCTCGATGATCGCGACGGACTCAGGATTGCCACGGACCCGGTCACGCAACTGCGAAACACCTTGGTGCAGCGCAGGTTCGCGTTCGCGCAACAGCTGATCGGCATCGGCGGCGGCGGTGTCGATCACCGTGCCCGAGGGAAGAACGAAGACCATCGACTCGATGGTGCGGTAGGAGTTGAACTCGGTCCCGCACTGCATCCCTGAGGAGTTGTCGGCGACGACTCCGCCAATGGTGCAGGCGATCTCACTGGCCGGGTCCGGGCCGAGCCGGCGCCCGTGCGGGGCGAGCCGGGCGTTCACCGCACGCACGGTGATACCCGGCTGCACCCGGACGCGGGCACCGGCGTCGAGCACTTCGACGCCCCGGAAACCGGTGCGGGTGTCGACCAGGACGTGATCGGTCACCCCCTGCCCCGACAGCGATGTGCCTCCGCTGCGGAACGTCATCGGCACACCGAGTCGGGTGCAGGCTCGCATCACCTCCGCGACCTGCGCGGCATCCCGCGGCACCGCCACCGCGGAGGGCACGAGCAGGTAGTGCGATGCATCGTGCGCCCGAGCGCGCAGGTCGAGGGGCCGGTCGAGCACATCCACGCCAGAGCCAAGCTCCACGCGGAGCCGATCAGCCGTCATCGCAACCGTGTTGATCTCGATACACCTCTCCCGCTCCACCAGCCCAGCACTCGATCAGCAATCCTAGAGTTCACCCTTCGCCAATTGATCGGCGATGTACTCCGCCTGTCGGATGGCCAACGCGACGATGGTCAGTGTCGGGTTGGCGGCGGCACCGGTGGTCATCTGCGACCCGTCGGAGACGAAGAGCCCGGGCACGTCGTGCGCCTGGCCGTGTGCGTCGACCACGCCGTCCTCGGGGCGCGCACTCATCCGGCAGGTGCCGAGGTTGTGTGTCGAGGGGTATGGCGGCGTGTGGTGCGTGCTCTCCGCGCCGACCGCCTCGTAGACCAGATCCGCTCGGGAATAACCGTGTTCGCGCATCGCGACGTCGTTCGCGTGGTCGTCGTAGTGCACGTCGGGGACCGGCAGCCCCCACTGGTCCTGCTCCGCGGTGTTGAGCGTGATCCGGTTGGTCTCCTGCGGCATGTCCTCACCGACGATCCACAATCCGGCGGTGTTCAGGTAGGCGTCCATCAACGCGGTGAAGTCGCTGCCCCACGCACCCGGCTCCACGAACGCACCCATGAAGGCCGGGCCGAGCGCGATCGTCTCCAGGTAGTAGCCGCCAGCGAACCCGCGTGCCGTGTCCAACCGCGCCTCGTCGGCGATGATGCCGGCCATCGTCTCGCCGCGATACATACGCACCGGCTTGTCGAACGTTGCATACACCGAGCCGGTGGTATGCCGCATGTAGTTGCGACCCACTTGACCGGACGAGTTCGCCAGGCCGTTGGGGTGCAGCGACGAAGCGCTCATCAGCAGCAGCCGCGGGGTCTCGATCGAGTTCCCCGCAACGCACACGACTTTCGCGCGCTGTCGGTGCAGGTTGCCGTCCTTGTCGAGATAGAGCACGGCATCCGCACGACCGGACGGGTCGTGCGTGATCTGCACGGCGTGCGCCTGGGTGCGCAGGTCCAGCTTGCTGGTGGCCAGAGCACGCGGGATTTCCCGGACAGCCGTCGACCACTTCGAGGCGTTCTTGTCGCCCTGGAAGTTGAAGCCGTCCTGGATCGAGGCGGGCCTGCCGTCATACGGCTCGGCGTTGGTGCCGTAGGGGCCGGTGGCATAGAACTTGTAGCCCACCTTCTCGGCGCCACCGGCGAAGACCTTGTAGTTGTTGTTGGCCGGCAGCGGCGGCCGGCCGTGGCGATGGGTCGAGCCGATCGCCTTCTCCGCGGCGTCGTAGTAGGGCGCCAGGTCGGTGAGCGTGATCGGCCAGTCCAGCAGGTTGGCGCCCTGCACACCGCCGTAGTAGCTCTTGACCTTGAACTCGTAGTCCTTGAACCGCGGCGTGGCTCCCGACCAGTGCGTCGTCGTGCCACCGACGGCCTTGACGATCCACGCGGGCAGATTGGGGAAGTCACGCGCGACCCGCCACGACCCCGACGTGGTGCGCTTGTCGAGCCAGGCCATCTGGTTGAAGGCGGCCCACTCGTCGTTCTCGTAGTCCTCGGGTTTGAGGTAGGTGCCTGCCTCCAGCACGACACACGGTATGCCGCGCGCGGTGAGCTCGTGGGCCAGCGTGCCACCGCCGGCACCGGAGCCGATGATGACGACCGCCTCGTCGTCGTGCGAGATCTGGAAACTATTGTGGTTACTCATCGCTCATGCCTCCTTCAGCTGGTCCTGGTCGGCCACTTCGACCAACTGCTCCGGTCCGCCGTACTCCTCGATGCGGGGATCAGGCAGCCAGTCGAGGTCGTCGAAACCGCGATGCAAGTAGCCGCCCTTGGAGAAGGACTCGCCCTCGTAGCCGAGTGCGTCCCAGACCTCGTGATCGTCATACAGGATCGGGACGGCGACGCCCCGGATGAAGACGAAGAACTCGGCATCGGCGATGTCGGTGAGCAGCCTGCTCGCGGCCACGTCGTCGAGCTCGCGGAAGGCACCCCCGGCCGCGCCGTCGAGCGTGCGCAACCCGCGACTGAGCAGCGTGCGGTGCCAGACGGATTCGCCGACCTGCTCCAGAATCTTGTCGGCCGTGCGTTCGTAGGGGCCGTCCGGGAACTGTGCGTGCGGGTATGCCGTGCGCAGCAGCTTCACCAGGTTGACGCGGTCGTCCGCGCCGAGGGTCGCTTCGTCGATGCCCGACTGCGTTGCCATCGCTACCTCCTGCAGGTGACTGTGATGCAGCTCACCGTAGGTAGCGGAGCCGGCCGTGCCCAGGCTCGTTCTCGCAAAGCGATAAGAAGCCCCAGCCGAACTCGACGCGCTGGTCGAGTGGCCACGCAACTCGCGCGCTGGTCGAGTGGCCACGCAACGCGCGCGCTGGTCGAGTGGCCACGCAACTCGCGCGCTGGTCGAGTGGCCACGCAACTCGTGCGCTGGTCGAGTGGCCACGCAACGCGCGCGCTGGTCGAGTGGCCACGCAACTCACGCGCTGGTCGAGTAGCGCACGCAACTCACGCGCTGGTCGAGTAGCGCACGCAACTCACGCGCTGGTCGAGTAGCGCACGCAACGCGCGCGCTGGTCGAGTAGCGCACGCAACGCGCGCGCTGGTCGAGTGCCGGAGGAGCGCAGCGGGGGAGGTGTATCGAGACCACCGCGCTCCGGACTCAGCCCGTGTGACCGGAGCGGTAGTAGCGACTCACCGCCGACGCCGTACACCGCAGCTCGCGTTCGACCAGGTCCCGCCGCTGGGCGAAGCGCTCCTTGGGCGCCGACACCGCCACCGACCCGACGATGCTGCCGGAGGCACTGCGCACAGCAGCGGCACAACAGGTCGCGCCGGGCTGGAATTCTTCGATCTCCCAGGCAATTCCGCGATCGGCGACGATCGCGAGCTGGTCGGCGAGTTCGGGGCGGGTAGTCAACGTGCCGGGCCCGAATCGTGGCATCGGCTCCGGGTCGAGATGACGCTCGCGCTGCTCGTCGTCCATGTCCGCGAGCAGGATCTTGCCCAGCGCCGTCGCGTGCGCTGCTTCATGGAATCCGAAGTCGATGGGCTTGAGCCGTGGTGCAGCCGGGGAGTCGACCGTCTGCACGACCACGATCTGCGAACCGCGGTGGATGGCGAAATAGGCCGCCGCTCCCATGCGTTGATGCAGCGCGACGATCTCGGTGCGGACTGCGCGCGGCACCCCGATCTGCTGGTGGAGGCTGAGGGCGAGCTGGTGCAGCTTGTAGCCCAGCTCGAAGCGCTTCTCCTCGCGGATGTGCACCAGGTATTCGGAGTCCAGCAGTTCGCGTACCAGCCGGTAGACCGTCGGCAGCGGAAGGTCGATCGCGTCGGAGATCTCCTTGGCGCTGGCGCCACCGCGCGCGGCCACCAGTTCGAGGATCTGCAGCGTCCGTCGCACCGACCCGCCGCGGGTCGGGACGGCGTCGTCCACCAGGGTCATCCTTCGACTGTACGACGACATACGACGTTCACGGCCGGGTCCGGCAGGATCGGCCGGCGGTTGTCACCCCGTGAGAATCGGCCTCCCCGCCGCTCTCCGTCGCGTGCCAGAGTGAGGGCGGAGCGTCCCGGCGACGCCCGCATGCACTTGCACCCGAGCCGTCAAGGAGAGCGACATGATCTTCATCTGCGTGAAGTGGAAGGTGAAGCCCGAGTATGCCGACCAGTGGATCGAGTTGACCAAGACGTTCACCGATGCGACGCGCGCTGAGCCGGGCAACCTGTTCTTCGACTGGTCCCGCAGCGTCGATGACCCGCACGAGTACGTGCTGATCGAGGCGTTCCGGGACGACGCCGCGGAGGCACACGTGACCTCCGAGCACTTCAAGGCCGCGCAGCGCGATCTGCCGCAGTACGTGCAGGAGACACCCCGTGTCCGCAACGTGCAGATGGAAGGCGACCACTGGGACGAGCTCGGCGAGTTCAAGATCGACTGAACCAGCGCCGCATGTGGCCAGAGGCACACGGTCGCGTAGTGGCGACCCCACGCTGGTCGAGTAGCGGCGACCACACGCTGGTCCAGTAGCGGCGACCACACGCTGGTCCAGTAGCGGCGACCACACGCTGGTCCAGTAGCGGCGACCACACGCTGGTCCAGTAGCGGCGACCACACGCTGGTCCAGTAGCGGCGACCGCACGCTGGTCGAGTAGCGGCGACCGCACGCTGGTCGAGTAGCGGCGAGGCGCCAGCCGAGACGCGTATCGAGACCACACCCCGGTCTCGATACACCTCCCCCGCTACGCTCCCCCGGCACTCGACCAGCCAACTGTTCACCCGTCCGGCGCCCGCCGCCATACTCGCTTCTTGGCCAATTCGGGCAAGAGATCGAAGCGCCCGGTGATCAGCGCTTCGCGCTTGGCACGGCTCCAGTTCTGGACCTGCTTCTCCAGCTCGTAGGCGGTGCGCACCGAGTCGCTCTCCTGCGCCCACACAAGTTCGATCGGCAACCGCCGACGGGTGTACGCCGCTCCCTCACCGACCGAGTGCTGCGCGAGCCGTCGCTCGAGGTCGAGCGTGCTGCCGACGTAGTAGCTGCCGTCGCCACAGCGCAATATGTATGTCCAAGGCATACGACAGCATGTGCCGCCGGATTCGATCGGCGGTCTGTTGAGAACGCTGCCTGTGGACAACTCGAAGTCGCTCGGTCTCGATACACCTCCCCCGCTACGCTCCTCCGGCACTCGACCAGCGCGCTCCTCCGGCACTCGACCAGCGAACGCTCACCCCAACCCCACGCCGGTCGAGTAGGCCGAGCCCCAAGGCGAGGCCGTATCGAGACCACCCACCAAGGACGCTCGGTCTCGATACACCTCCCCCGCTACGCTCCTCCGGCACTCGACCAGCGCACTCCCCCAGCACTCGACCAGCGAACGCTCACCCCAACCCCACGCCGGTCGAGTAGGCCGAGCCCCAAGGCGAGGCCGTATCGAGACCACCCACCAAGGACGCTCGGTCTCGATACACCTCCCCCGCTACGCTCCTCCGGCACTCGACCAGCGCGCTCCTCCGGCACTCGACCAGCGCGCTCCTCCGGCACTCGACCAGCGCGCTCCTCCGGCACTCGACCAGCGCGCTCCTCCGGCACTCGACCAGCGAACGCTCACCCCAACCCCACGCCGGTCGAGTAGGCCGAGCCCCAAGGCGAGGCCGTATCGAGACCACCCACCAAGGACGCTCGGTCTCGATACACCTCCCCCGCTACGCTCCTCCGGCACTCGACCAGCGCGCTCCTCCGGCACTCGACCAGCGCGCTCCTCCGGCACTCGACCAGCGCGGTCGTGCCTTCGGGGGGCCTTTCGCACGTGCAGAAGGTGTTCGGGGAACGGGTCTGGTGAATCCCACCCGCAACACCGGTCACGGCGGTAGCGTTTTCCGGTTAGCAACGTCACCCCGAGAGGTTGCACCCGGATGGCTCTTCACAAATACCCCGACAAGGCTCCGCCTGCAGACCGTCGCCTGCAGGTCGTGGCGGGCATTGTCCTGCTGCTGCCGATGATCGCGCTCGTGCCGGTCGGCTGGTACGCACGGACCACGCCCAAGCTCGGCGCGTTCCCCTTCTTCATCTGGTATCAGATGGCGCTCGTTTTCTTCTGCGTGCTGTGCACGTCGGTCGCCTACGTGCTGGTCAAGAAGGCGCGGCCGCCCGTGCCCTTCCAGCCGGCCGACGGCCCGATCACCGAGGACGGTGAAGCATGACGAATCTCCTTCCCACTGCGGCAAGTCCGTCGCACCCGGGCGGTGGCCTGAACGTCTCGGCGACCGTCGTCCTGATCCTGCTCTTCCTGCTCGTCACGGTCATGGGCTTCATGGCCGCGCGGTGGAAGAAGGGCAAGGACCTGGAGTCTTTGGACGAGTGGGGCCTCGGCGGCCGCAGCTTCGGCACCTGGATCACCTGGTTCTTGCTGGGCGGCGACCTCTACACGGCATACACGTTCGTGGCCGTCCCGGCCGCGATGTTCGGAGCGGGAGCGGTCAGCGGCTTCTTCGCCGTGCCCTACACCATCGTGCTCTACCCGATCATCTTCTTCTTCATGTCGCGGATGTGGTCGGTCAGCCACCGGCACGGCTACGTCACCGCTGGTGACTTCGTGCGTGGTCGCTACGGCTCACGCGAGCTGTCCCTGGCCATCTCGATCACCGGTTTCGTCGCAACGTTGCCCTACATTGCGTTGCAACTGGTGGGAATTCAGGCCGTCCTGGAAGTCGCCGGCGTCGGCGGCAAGGGCAACTGGTTCGCCAATGACGCGCCGTTGTTCGTCGCGTTCGTCGTCCTGGCGGCATACACCTACACCAGCGGGCTGCGCGCACCGGCGATCATCGCGTTCGTCAAGGACATCCTGATCTACCTGGTCATCATCGTCGCGGTGATCTACCTGCCGACGAAGGTCGGTGGCTGGAGCCACATCTTCGACGCGGTGCACGCCAAGGCCGAATCCCCCGCGGGTCAGGCGGCGAAGTTCTCCGACACGGTCGGCCCGAAGGCTCAGTGGGCTTACGTCACACTGGCGTTCGGCTCCGCCATGGCCTTGTTCATGTACCCGCACTCCATCACCGCAGTGTTGTCCTCCAAGAGCCGGGACACGATCCGCAAAAACGCCTCGATGCTGCCGGCATACTCCTTCGTGCTCGCCCTGCTGGCGCTGCTCGGCTGGGTGGCCATCGCGGCCGGCACCAAACCGATCGGCCTCAACGGCAAGCCGAACCCGCAACTGGTCGTGCCGCAACTCTTCGAGGACCAGTTCCCGAGCTGGTTCGCGGGAGTCGCCTTCGCAGCCATCGCGATCGGCGCCCTGGTGCCTGCGGCGATCATGTCGATCGCGGCGGCCAACACCTTCACCCGCAACATCTACAAGGAGTGGATCCGCCCGAACGCCACGGTGAAGGAGGAGGCCAAGGTCTCCAAACTCACCTCGCTCGTGGTCAAGGTCTTCGCGCTGGTCTTCGTGCTGGCGATGGACAAGCAGAATGCCATCAACCTGCAGTTGCTCGGTGGCATCTGGATCCTGCAGACCTTCCCCGCGATCGTGATCGGCCTCTACACCCGCTGGATGCACCGTTACGCGTTGCTGGCAGGCTGGGCGGTCGCGATGGTCTACGGCACGTGGCGCGCGTATGACGTCGCCAGCCCCGCCACGAAGCACTTCGGCGGATCGCTGTCCAACATCCCCGTCATCGGCGAACTCGGCTACATTGCGTTCACCGCGGTCATCATCAACGTGATCGTCGCCGTCGTGCTCACCTTCGTCCTGCGGGCGCTGAAGGTGCCGGCAGGCCGGGACGAGACCGCTGTCGCCGACTACTTCGTGGAGGCCGACGACCCGCGGATCGACCACGGCTACGACCCCACGGACCTGGGCACCGGAGAGGCCCCGACCGGCCGGCACGCCGCCGACCCGGCCTGACCGACCCACCAGAGCGCGGGCGGATCACCTTGATCCGCCCGCGTTTTCGTATGTGCTGCTGCCACAGCGAAGGGTATGGCGCCTCAGTGCGTGCGACCGTGCTGCGGCGCGGTCACCTTGGTCAACAGATCGAGCACCATCGGGTCGTATTCATAGCCGATGCCCAGCGTCAACCGCTCGATCGCGGCGTCCCGGAGCATGATGTCGCCGCCGGTGAGGTCCTCGAAGGCGTTGCACACCTTGATGATTCGCCCGCTCATCGGGACGGTTTCGCCGTGTTCCTGGACCTCCCGGAACTGCACGACCTGCGCCTCGATGATGTCGGCGACACCGTCGAGCACCTCAGTGCGGCGCACGATCCGCGCACCCTCGTCGGCGATGCCGCGCTGATCGGCCGGCGCGACGTCGATGGTGGCGCCGCCCGGGATGGGCGCTGCCAACGACACCTGCCCGATGTCGTGCAGCCGTGCAGCGTCCTCGAGCTCGTCCAGCTCACGATCGTTCATGTGCAGTTCGGTGCCGATGCGCCGAGCCCACGCGGCGACCCGCGCCGAGTGACCCTCCGGCGTGTAGCCGGCGATATCGGTCAGCTGCGCCAGCGCCGCGATCGTCTGCCGGCGGGTGTCGATCACCGACGCCTGCTGTTGCAGCGCGAAACGTAACAACACCAACGGTGCCGACATCAGCGGTATGGCGAGCACGCCCAACGCGGACATGCCCAGCGCGATCGCGATCGACGTCGAGACAACGGCCGCATTGAGCGAGGACTGGATCGTCACCACCTCGGACAACTCGGCCCGGAAGCTGCGCCCGCCCCGGTGCAGATAGACCGAGGTGAGGAGCAACACGATGCCCGCGACGATGCCGGCCACGGCCATCGCGGCGGCGGACCGCCACCGGTGATGGCCCCAGGCGCCATACATGTCGAGAGCGGAGACCCCGTTGAAGAAGGGCAGGTCCCGGTAGAGCAGGGATGCCACGATGATCGCGATCAGCGGCCCGATGCGCTCCTTCGGTGTCGGCCGTATGCCGAAAAGCCGCCAGCTGAGCAGTCCCCCCGCCACGCGGCCGACGACGGCCGTGCCGATCACCGCCCAGGTCGAGTCCGGCACCCGGCCGGAGCCGGCGAAGGGTTGCGGCCCGGACAACGCCAGGCTGAGCGCGATCGCCGTCGCCACCGGGGTCGCCACGCGTCCGCCCAACAACGACAGGTGCAGTTGCGATGCACAAGCGATGGCGACGGCGAAACACGTCAGGACCAGCACATGCGTCCCGGTGGTGACCCGCTCCTGCAGCACCGCCGCGCCGAGGCACAGCACCGACAGGACGACCGACCAGACAATGATCTGCGCGGTCCGCGCACGTCTCACGGTTGCACCTTGTCGGCGGCGAGCAGGTCGGACACCTCGGGCAGATCATGGTCGATCCACCGGTCATCGATCGCGGTGTCCGCGATCACCTCGCCCTGCGGACCGCGATCGAGCGCTGCGAGGTCCGCGGCGAGGGATGCGACTTTGTCCATGGCGTCCACGCACTCGGGGTCGAACTGCACACCGGCCCGGTCGCGCAGCAGCTCCATCGTCCGCTCGGCACCGACTCGGGGCACCAGCGCACAGAACGCGTCCGACACCGCGAGCGCTCGCGCCAGTTGCGGGATCTGCGGGCCGGCGAGCCCGTCCGGATAGCCTCTGCCGTCCCACCGCTCGTGGTGGTGCCGAATGGCGGTGATCGAATCGCCGAGGAATTCGATGGACCGCAGCATGTCGACCCCGCGGGACGGGTGACGACGGATCCGCTCGAGGTTGTCGGCGCGTATGTCGTCATTGTCACGGTGCCGGCCCTCGACGGGCGCCACCATGCCGACGTCGTGCAGCAACGCGGCGAAGTGCAGCGCGTCGGCATCCGCAGGCGACAGGCGGAGCTCGTTGCCGAGCAACTCGCTGACCTGCGCAACACGCTCGATACGGCCGCTCATGATCGGATCCCGCGCCTCACCGGCCGCGACCAAGCTCGCGACGGTGCGTTCGTGGGCGACCGACTCGGCGTGTTGCTGCGCGTACGACCATTGGGCGAAGACGAGCGGCACGAACATGACCAGCGCGGTCGCCGGCCCGAGCCCGACGGGATCCCACAGGACCGCGAAGAGAAAACCCACCACTCCGTAGCCGAGGTAGGTGCGGCCGACCTGGCGAACCAGGCGGCGAACCGCGAGCAGAACGGTTGCACCCCCCGTCAACTGAATCATCAGCCCGACACACAGCGCGTTGACGAGAAGCATGACCACAGTGGCCGCCGCAAGGGGTAGGCCCTGCCGAAGAATGATCCCCAGCGGCTGCAGCGAGGGATCATGTCGCACACCGCCAAGGGCCAGATAGGCGAGGCCCCCGATCGCGCCGACAAGTCCGGTCATGGACATGTTGAAGACGCGCACCACGAGTGGCCGACGTTGTCCGGGATCGATCACCGAGACCGTTCCGACGATGGCTGCACCCAGCGGTCCGGTCAGCGGGATCGCAGCACCGAGAAGGATCGAAGTCAGCGACACGCTTGCACTAGGAGTAGCTAGCCGGGTCGACTGCGCCGCCGACGCCAGCAACGACAGGACCGCAAGGATAAGAAGTGCAGACAGCGAAAGGTTCCGCGCTGACATGGTCAGCGCGGAACCAACGCACGCCGCACATAGCGTCAGGGAGATTCCCCAGATCAATCGCCATGCGCGCGTCATATGTCTATATATAACCGCGGCGCGAGAGCCAGCGGAAACACTGGGCCGTCACGAAGACGGTAGACGAGGCCTCAGTTGACCGGGTCCCACTTGATCGTCATCGTCGACATCGAGCCGCCGCCGGAGTGGCTGCCCGAGAGCGACGTCAACATTGCCAGCAATGTAGCTTGATCCATGATCGAGATCCTTTCCGCTCCACCTCGTCCACGAAGCGGGAGGCAGATATCTGCACGACCTCAGGGGTGGGCCGTGATCAACCGTTCACAATTTTCCCACGACGGAGCCGGGGTGCCGCAACCCCGTGAGCCATAGAAGACCATTTCTTGACTAAATCTTTAACTTCAGTCACATGTGAGATGATGCTCCGGCCGCCAGTGCGGCAACCATCAGCTTCCGCTCGATCAAGGAGTCTCATCATGAGCAAGCGCGCCCGCAAGCGTCGCAGCCGCAAGGGCAAGGCCGCCAACCACGGCAAGAAGCCGAACGCCTGAGCCAGTCGCCGCTCAGCGAGCGACATACGAAACGGCCCGGCCGCACGCAATAGCGTGCCGCCGGGCCGTTCGTCATACGGACCGGGGGACGTTGTCAGCTTTCCTGGATGCGCACCTGGGTGACCTGGGTGACCTGGGTCGGGGTGACCTGCACACTGGTGATCGTCTGCAGGATCTGCGTGCGCAGCGTGTCCGGCGCCTGCTCGCAGGCACACGATCGCTGCACGAGCGCCTTCAACAGGCGATCGAGCTCGTATTCGTCCAGACACGGCGGACACTCGTCCAGATGAGCCTGCAGCTGTGCGCGGCCGGCATCGTCGAGCTCGCCGTCCAGAAATTGATAGATCCGCGACAAGTAGTCGCCACATTCGGCGCCCATCAGGAAGACGCCCCTTCCTTGATAAATCCGCGCTCGACGGCGTAGTCGGTCAGCAGCTCACGCAGCTGACGCCGGCCACGGTGCAACCGCGACATGACCGTGCCGATCGGCGTATCCATGATCTCGGCGATCTCCTTGTAGGAGAAGCCCTCGACATCCGCCAGGTAGACAGCCAGCCGGAAGTCCTCCGGGACCTCTTGCAGCGCGCGCTTGACGTCACTGTCGGGCAGGTGGTCCAACGCCTCGGTCTCGGCCGACCGCAGGCCGCGCGAGGTGTGCGCCTCGGCGCGAGCCAGCTGGTAGTCCTCGATGTCGGCGGCGTCGGACTGCTGCGGCTGACGCTGCTTCTTGCGGTAGGTGTTGATGTAGCTGTTGGTGAGGATGCGGTAGAGCCAGGCCTTGAGGTTGGTGCCCGGCTTGTACTGATGGAACGCCGAGAACGCCTTGGCGAAGGTCTCCTGGACCAGGTCCTCGGCGTCGGCCGGATTGCGGGTGGTGCGCAGCGCAGCGCTGTAGAGCTGGTCCAGATAGGGCATGGCGTCGCGCTCGAACCGCGCGAGCCGGTCCGCCTCGGACTCGCTCGCAACGTCGAGGTCCGGATCCTCCGCGGACTGCGGCTGCAGATCGCTGCCTTCATGAGTGGTCATCGACGTCAAGCCTAGACCTCCGCGGGACTGGGTCGCGGAGCCGACGAGCGTCGGCCCACCTGCGGAGCCACCGGACTCCGAGAGCATCAATGGCGCGTGCAACAAGCTGCACTCCTCACTGCGAAGGTCTTGCCTGGACACCCATGTCAACAGTGGCGAGCGCCGGCTCATTCCCCGGGCGGACTCATCCGTATCGGTGGTTCCACCACCTCCCGCATCCCGCACGAGACCGGGGTAAAGCGTCCGTATAGTCGGCGAAAAGCAACGGTATAGGCCGTAATCGGCTGGACACACCACGAAAACCGTTGCGCGCACCCGCGGATCCCAGTGCTGGTGCGGCATCCGAGCCCGTTGACGCCCGCGGAGCCGATGAGTAGGTTTCCGTTTCGTGACCCTCCTCCTCGGCGCAGTCGTCGCGATCTACGCCGTGTCGGTGTGTTTCGTCGTCTGCCTCCTGACGCGCACGCTGTGGCAGGAACGTTCTGTGCCGCTCGATCCGCCCGTCGACACACCGGCAGAGGTCGTCGCACTGGCACCGCCGTCACCTGCGCAGCAGCCTGCCGACGGCCCGGCGGCGACGACCGCCTGACCGCCGCCACACCGGCGCCTTCGCTCAGAACTCCGCGCGCAACGCAGGCAGCACGTCCTCGCCGAACTGCCCGAGGAATCGCCGCTGATCCTCGCCCGGGGCGTGCACCACCAGATGAGTGAAGCCGAGCTCGACATACGGACGCACCCCCTCGATGACGGTCTCGGCGTCGGACGCGACGATCCACCGCGACGCGATCTGCTCGATCGGCAACGCGTCGGCCGCCTTCTCCATCTCCACCGGGTCGTCGATGCTGTGCTTCTGCTCCGGCGTCAGCGCGAGCGGCGCCCAGAAGCGAGTGTTCTCCAGCGCACGCTGCGGGTCCCGGTCGTAGGAGATCTTGACCTCGAGCAGTTGCTCCACTGCACCGGGCGCGCGCTTGCCCAGTTGCTCGCCCTCCTGCATGGCCGGCACCAGCTTGTCGGCATACAGCTCCATGCCCTTGCCGGAGGTGACGATCATCCCGTCACCCATCCGGCCGGCGTACTTGGCGACGGTCGGTCCGCCGGCGGCGACATAGACCGGGATGGGCTGCTCGGGCCGGTCGTAGATGGTCGCGCCGACGGTGCGGTAGTAGTCGCCGTCGAAGTCGACGCGTCCCTGCGTCCACAGCCGGCGCATCAGCCGCACCGACTCACGCAGCCGGGCGAAACGTTCCTTGAAGTCCGGCCAGCCCTCCTGCCCGACGGCGATCTCGTTGAGCGCCTCCCCGGTGCCCACACCCAGGATGACCCGGCCCGGGTAGAGACAGCCGAGCGTCGCGAACGTCTGCGCGAGCACCGCCGGGTTGTAGCGGAAGGTCGGCGTCAGCACCGACGTCCCGAGCGTGATCCGCTCGGTGCGCGCACCCGCCGCCGCCAACCAGGTCAACGCGTGCGGCGCGTGGCCGCCTTCGTGACGCCAGGGCTGGAAATGGTCCGAGGCGAACGCACTGTCCAGTCCGGCGCGTTCGGCCTCGACCGCCAGGTCCACCAGCTCACGGGGTGCGAATTGCTCTGCGGATGCTTTGTATCCGATGGTCAGGCTCATGCCCACACGCTACGCCGGACCGGGCACTTGGTCTCGATACGCTCCTTCGTCGCTACTCGACCAGCGTGCTCAGCCAGGCGCGAGCGGCGGCGAGGGTCTGCGCAGTGCCCCGGGTCAAGCTGTGGTCGCCGGGCACACCGACGACGGTCGGTGCCCGGCCGAGCGCCGCACGCACCTCGTCGGGGCGCCCGAACGGATCACGTTCCCCTTGTATGACGGCCAGCGGCAGCCCAGCAGCCAGCACGGCCTGCGCCTCGAACGCGCGCGACCGGTCCGGGTTGTTCGGCGGGTGCAACGGGAACGACAACGCCAGCACCGCGTCGGCGCCGACCTGCGCTGCGGTCCGGCAGGCGACCCTGGCGCCGGCCGAGCGACCGCCGACGACGAGCGGCCGCGGCAGGGCCCATCGGCCGCGCGTCAGCGCGGTGATGATCGGAACCCATGCGGCGTCAAGGGTTCTCGGCGGGGTCGCGACCTTCTTACCGGCGACTCGCCACGGTTGTTCGACGCGCACGTACGTCCAGCCGTCCGCCACCAGTTCGCGCAGCGCCACCAGATCGGCCGCCTCGATGCCGCCACCCGCGCCGTGGCTCAGGACGAGCGAGCCGCGACCGGGCGGACCACGGCGATCGGCGGAAGGGCGTTCGACATGCACTCGCGCCGGGCCCGGCGGAGTGTCGATCAGCCGGGTGCGGACCGCCATCAGAGGACTTCGCCGGTCATCGGGTCGACGACGCCCTCCAGCTCGGCGCGCGGAGCGGGTTCGAGCAACTCCGGCCCGTTGTTGCGGGTCGAGCCGACCGCCTTCCCGATCGGCCAGGCCCCGAAGCGGCCCAGCGTCCGCGGTTCGAGCAGGGCGCGCACGTCGTCCGGCTCGGTCAGCGTCGGGTCGAGCCAGCTGGCCCACTGATCGGGGTCGAGCACCACCGGCTGGCGGTCGTGGATGCGGTCCATGCCCGGCTCGGCCGCGGTCGTCACGATCGAGTAGCTGACCACCCAGGCATTCGGGTCATCGTCCGCGACCGACTTGTCCCGCCAGAACTCGTAGACCCCTGCGAACGCGACGGGCTCGTTGTCGGCACGGTGGACGAAGAACGGCTGCTTGCGCGGCTTGCCCTTGCGATCCTTCGCCGTGGGGCTCGCCTGCCACTCGTACCAGCCGTCGGCCGGCACCAGACAGCGCCGCGACAGCGCGGCGTTCCGGTAGGCACCCTTGTCCAGCAGTGTCTCGGCACGCGCGTTGATCATCCGCAGCCCGATCTTCGGGTCCTTGGCCCAGCTGGGCACCAAGCCCCAGGTGAGCAGCCGCAGCTGCCGCAGCGGCGTCGCGGCGGGGTCGTCGCGCGGCGCGCGCGTCAGGACGACCCGAGCCTGCTTCGACGGCGCGACGTTCCAGTCCGGGGCACCCGGTGGTGGATCCTGCGGGGTCACCAGCAGTGACCGACTGCGCTCGTCGGTGCGGTCCTGCTCGATGTCGAAGTCCTGCAACAGCTCGTCGGGGGCGAAGCTCGCGGCATACCGGCCACACATGGGGGCAAGCGTATGGCGTGTCTCGATCTCGATACACCTCCTCCGCTGCGCTCCCCCGGCACTCGATCAGCGACAGCGCGAACCCCGGCACTCGATCAGCGACAGCGCGAACCCCGGCACTCGATCAGCGACAGCGCGAACCCCGGCACGGATCAGTGAGCGTAGTGCTACGCGGCCCGTGCACTCTCGGTAATCTTGGCGCGATGAGCGCAGAACCTCCGCATCCGACCTCCACCGCCACCCTCGCCGCGGGCGACTGGGCCGCACCGACCGCCGATCGGGCGATCGACGCCGTCGTGCCCGTGCCCGGCAGCAAGTCGCTGACCAACCGCTTCCTCGTGCTGGCCGCGCTGGCCCAGGACACGTCGCGGCTGACCGATCCGCTGCGCTCCCGCGACAGCACGCTGATGTGCGAAGCACTCCAGGCGCTCGGCACCCACATCGAGAGTCGCACCGACGACACCGAATGGATCATCGAGCCGGCACCGCTGCACGGGCCCGCCGACATCGACTGCGGTCTGGCCGGCACCGTGATGCGCTTCCTGCCGCCCGTCGCGGCGCTCGCGCACGGCACGGTCGCCTTCGACGGCGACGAGGGTGCCCGGCGCCGCCCGCTCGGCCCGGTCCTGGAGGCGCTGCGCTCGCTGGGTGTCGTCGTCGACGGCGACGGCCTGCCCTTCACCCTGACCGGCACCGGCCGGGTCGCCGGCGGCACGGTCCACATCGACGCGTCCGGCTCGTCGCAGTTCGTCAGTGCGCTGCTGCTGGCCGGTGCGCGCTACGACGACGGCATCACCGTCATCCACGAGGGCAAACAGGTGCCGTCGCTGCCGCACATCGCGATGACCGTCGAGGTGCTGCGCGACGCCGGCGTGATGGTCGACGACGGCGACGCCAACCGCTGGCGGGTCGAGCCCTCGCAGATCCACGCCCTCGACGTCGAGGTCGAGCCCGACCTGTCCAACGCCTTCCCGTTCCTGGCCGCGGCGCTGTTGACCGACGGCCGGGTGACCGTCCCTGGCTGGCCGCACTTCACCACCCAGGCCGGAGACCACGCGCGCGACATCCTGCAGCAGTTCGGCGCCGACGTGCAGCTGACCCGTGAGGGCCTGACGGTGCGCGGGACCGGCCGCATCGAGGCGGTCGACCTCGACCTGCACGAGGCCAGCGAGCTGTCGCCGGTCGTCGCGGCGATCGCCGCCTTCGCCGACGGCCCCAGTCACCTGCGCGGCATCGGGCACATCCGCGGCCACGAGACAGACCGGCTGGCCGCGCTCGCCACCGAGTTGGGTCGCCTCGGATCGGACGTCGAGGAGACCGAGGACGGGCTCGTCATACGCCCGGAACCGATGCATGGCAATACCTTCCACACCTACGCCGACCACCGGATGGTGATGACGGCCGCGGTCCTCGGCCTGCGAGTCCCCGGTCTGGTCGTGCAGGACGCCGGCACGGTCGCCAAGACCATGCCGGACTTCACCGCTCGCTGGACCCGCATGATCGGGGACTGACCGGTGGCACACCGCGGACGCCGCGACTACGACGAATCCGACGTCCGCGTGCGCCCGAGCCGCCGCGGCAGCCGGCCGCGCACCAAGGAACGCCCCAAACACGAGAACGCCCGCATCGGCCAGGTCACCACCGTCGACCGCGGCCGCTGGACCTGTCTGGTCGACGGCCACGAGGTCGTGGCCATGCGCGCCCGCGAACTCGGCCGCACCAGCACCGTCGTCGGCGACCGCGTCGCCCTGGTCGGCGACACCTCCGGCGAGCCGGGCACCCTCGCGCGCATCGTGCGGGTGGAGCCGCGCACCAGCGTGCTGCGCCGCACCGCCGACGACACCGACCCCTACGAACGCGTCATCGTCGCCAACGCCGACCAGCTCGCCATCGTCACCGCGCTGGCCGACCCCGAGCCGCGCCCCCGGATGGTCGACCGGTGCCTGGTCGCGGCATACGACGCCGGTATGACGCCACTGCTCGTGCTCACCAAGGCCGACCTGGCCGACCCGGCCCCGTTCCTGGCCAACTACGCCGGTCTCGACGTCCTTCACGTGGTGACCCACCGGACGGAGGACGGCATCGCCGGCCTCGAACAGGTCCAGCAGGCGCTGCACGGGCGGATGACGGTGCTGGTCGGTCACTCCGGGGTCGGCAAGTCGACCCTGGTCAACGCCCTCGTGCCCGGCGTGAACCGGGCGATCGGCCATGTCAACGCGGTGACCGGCCGCGGCCGGCACACCTCGACGTCGGCGATCGCGCTGCCGCTGCCGGACGGCCACGGCGGCACCGACGGCTGGGTCATCGACACCCCCGGTGTGCGGTCCTTCGGGCTGGCGCACATCGACCCGGACCACATCATCCACGCCTTCCCCGACCTGGCCGCCGGGACCGCCGACTGCCCCCGCGGCTGCACCCACGACGAGGAGGAATGCGCACTGGACGCCTGGGTCGCCGACGGCCGGGCCGGCGACAGCGGCCCCGCCCGGCTGGCGTCACTGCGCCGCCTGCTGCGCAGCCGGACCGGCGAGGCGGACTCGCAGCAGGCCGAACCCCACGGGACCGATCCCCACGAGACCGACCCGCGCGAGACGGACTGAACCCATGCGGCCGGCTCCCGAGGCGCTCAACCGGCAACTGCTGGCCTTCGCCGAGGTCAAGCCGGCCCCCGGACGCTGGAAGTTCGCGCTGCACGTGCTGGCGATCGTGGTCGTCGCGGTGACGCTGATCAGCCTGCTGCTCGGGCCCAGCATGGGGCTGGTCGGCATCACCGGTGCCTTCCTCGGCTGGATCGCCCAGTCGCGCCCGATCCGCTCGCGGCTGGTGATCCTGGCCGGTCTCGACCTCACCTACATCGTCTGCGTGGCGGTCGGCGCGCTGGTCGGCGACGACCCGGTGCTGCTCACCCTGGTGCTCACCCTCATCTCCCTGGTCACGGTGCTCGGCTACAACTCGCTGGTCGCCGAACCGCCCGGCGCGATGTTCCTCATCATGGGGCCCGCCATCGCCTCGTACCTGCCGACCGTCGGCATCCCGGCCGGCACAGTGGTGCTGGTCTGCGCGATCGGCTGCGTCAGCGCCTCGGCCGCCTCGGTGCTGCTGCAGCTGGTCACCCGTCCCCGGCACGCCGAACAGGACGCGTTGGACACCGCGGAGGAGGCCGTGGCGGCATACCTCGGCGCCGACCGGGCCACGATCCCCCGGCACCGGCTGGCCAGGTTGCGCGACCAGGCGTTCGCCTCCGTCTTCGGCGCCTCGATGATCCTGGAGGACGCGGTGGGTCGCCAACCCCGACTGCGCCAGTGGCGCCGGATGAACGCGTCCCTGCGCCACCTGCACCTGGCGATCATCCAGCAGGTCGTCACGGTGCACCTCCCGGGCCGGGAGGTGGTGGTCAGCGGTGTCGAGCACCGCCGCTACCTCGGCCGGCCCGACTGGTCCTATCTGCTGCGCTGGGGGCTGTCCCCCTCGTCACTGCCCTGGCTGGCGGCCCGGCGGATGGCCACGGCCGTGCTGCTGACCTGCGTGGTCTCCTACGGGTTCCACATCGGCCACCCCTACTGGGCCGCGATGACCACCGCCCTGGTCATGTCGGTGACCGCCGACCGCCTCGCCCTCACCCGCCGCGCGCTGCACCGCATCACCGGCACGGTGATCGGCATCGCCGCGTTCTTCGCCATCCACGCCGCGCACCCCAGCGGTCTGGTGTTGCTGGTCATCGCGCTGTTCCTCGTCTTCTGCGTGCAGATGCTGGCGGTGCGCAACTACGCGCTGGGCGTCATCTTCGTCACCCCGATGGCACTGCTCATCAGCACCGCGGGCAACCCCTACCGGCCGGTCGGCGAGATCGCCGGCGAACGCGTGCTGGAGACCGTCGTCGGCGGCACCGCGTCGGTGCTGGTGATCTGGCTGATGGGCCGGCGCGCGCCGATCGCCCTGGTACGCCGGCAGTTCCGGCGTTCGCTGCGCTCCCTGGAACGCCTGCTGCTGCTGATCGCCGACGGCCAGCAGAGCAGCGACCGCGGGTATGCCGCCCGCCGCGACCTCGGCTTCGAGCAACTGCAATGCGGCAACATCCTGCAACTGGCCCAGACGGATCTGCCCCGGACGCTGGCCGACTGGGACCTGCTGGAGACCTCGCTGAACGAGGCGTCATACATCGTGCTCGCGGCCTGCTGGACGACCGACCCGCCACGCGCCATCGACGCCGAACGGATGGCCGGGGTGCTGACCCGGATGATCGCGACGCTGCCCCCGGTCGGCACGAGGATGGTCGACGCCCGAATCATCGCCAGTGGTCTGCAACGCATGATGGACATCGGCAAACAGCTGAACAGTTCGTGAACAAATCGGGTCCGGCGCCGTCCCGATTTGCGCCGCACCCAGCTCGCGGCGTCATACTCGTGACCCGTGAGTGCCGAACTCTTCATTCTGATCCTGCTGGTGATCACCGCCGTGGGATTCGACTTCACCAACGGCTTCCACGACACCGGAAACGCGATGGCCACCTCGATCGCCACGGGTGCGTTGAAGCCCAAGACCGCTGTCGCACTCTCGGCGGTCCTCAACCTGGTCGGCGGCTTCCTGTCGGTGGAGGTCGCGGTCACCGTGACCACGTCGGTGCTGAAGATCCAGGACGGTGCCGGCGGCCTCGTCACCGGCATCGACGCCCAGGAGGCGATGTTCATCATCTTCGCCGGCCTGATCGGCGGCATCCTGTGGAACCTGCTCACCTGGCTGCTCGGCCTGCCCAGCAGCTCCTCGCACGCGCTCTTCGGCGGCCTGATCGGCGCCGGTCTGGCCGCGATCGGCACCAGCGGCATCAACTGGGACGGGCTCGTCGTGAAGGTGATCATCCCGGCGCTGCTGTCACCGGTCATCGCCGGAGCGGTCGCCGCCGTCGGCACGGTCGGGGTCTATGCGCTCAGCCGCACCGTACGCAAGAGCAAGCAGGAGAGCGGTTTCCGCTGGGGACAGGTGGCCACCGCCTCACTGGTGTCGCTGGCGCACGGCACCGGTGACGCACAGAAGACGATGGGCGTCATCGCGCTCGCGCTCATCGCGCACGGCAGCCTGTCGGACCGGCAGATCGAAGCGCACGGGCTGCCGGTGTGGATCATCGTGCTGTGTGCCGGCGCCATCGCGCTGGGCACCTACATCGGCGGCTGGCGCATCATCCGCACGCTCGGCAAGGGCCTGGTCGAGATCGAGGCGCCGCAGGGTATGGCGGCGCAGGCGTCGGCCGCGGCGATCATCCTGACCTCCAGCAACCTGGGTATGGCGCTGTCCACCACCCACGTCGCGACCGGCTCGATCATCGGCACCGGCGTCGGCAAACCCGGCGCGACCGTGCGCTGGGGCGTGGCCGGCCGGATGGCCGCGGGCTGGCTGATCACCCTGCCGTGCGCGGCCATCGGCGGAGCGGTGAGCTTCTACATCGGCCACCTCATCGGTGGAGCGGCCGGCGCGATCGTGATCTTCCTGATCCTGGTCGCCCTGGCGGCATACATCTACTACCGCGCGCAACAGCAGAAGGTCGGCGCCGAGAACGTCAACGCCGAGTGGGACGACGGCGCGAAGGGTACAGGTGCGAAACCCGGCAAGAAGACGAAGGTTCCCACCGCCTGACCGGCGGCAGGACCGGCAGGACACAAGGGGATACAGGGCGAACAGGGCAATGGTTTCGAGATGAACATCGATTGGACGAGCATCGTGGACGGCACCGCGAAGGTGCTGGTCGTGGGCCTGCTGTTCGGCGCCGGCCTGCCCCTGCTGTTCACGATCGGCATACGACTCTGGGACATCGGCAGCGAGCACGAGCAGGAGGACGGCACCGTCACGGCCGGCAAGGCCGCCGCACTCTGGGCGGCATACGCCATCTTCGCGATCGTGGCCGCCGCCGTCGTGGTGGGCGTCCTCTACATCACCCACAAGAGCATCGACCACTACCTCGGGATCGAGCTGTTCTGATGACCATGGCTACCAATTTGCTGACCTCCGTCGTGGACTGGCTGCGCAAGGGCTACCCCGAGGGCATCCCGCCCAAGGACTTCCCGCCGCTGCTGGCGTTGCTGCAGCGCACCCTGAAGCCGGCCGACGTGCAGGCTGTCTGCGCACAGCTGATCGCGGACAACCCGGACGGGGAGATCTCCGCCGCGACCGTCGCCGAGGCGGTCGAGCGGCTCAAGTCCGCACCCCCCAGCGAGGACGAGGTGCAGGCCGTCGCGACTCGGCTGGAGTCCGTCGGCTGGCCCGCCACGCTGCCGGATTCGGTGGGGACCGACGACGATGACGAGGAGGAGGACGACAGCCCCGAGCGGGTCAACTTCTTCCAGCGCATCCTGGACTGGTTGCGCGCCGGCTACCCCGACGGCGTGCCGCCGACCGACCTGCCCCCGCTCTTCGCGCTGCTGCAGCGCCGGCTGACCAAGAAGGAGATCAAGAAGGTCGCCAAGGAGCTGATCGCCTCCAACAAGGTGCCCGGCGAGCCCAAGACGCCGATCTCCGAGGAGGAGGCGCAGGAACTGATGCAGCAGGTCGCGGGTGTCGTGCCGATCGAGGCCGACCTGGACCGGGTGCGCAAGCGGCTGGCCAAGAAGGGCTGGCCGCTGGTCTGACGCGGGTGGGCGTCTCCGCGGCGAACAACCCGCAACTGTCGTCACTTACTCGCCCGCACCCGCCCCCACCGGCGAACAATCCGCAACTGTCGTCACTTGCTCGTTGCCGCCGTCGCCCTTTGCCGGATCACCGGGCCCCCGACCGATAGGTTCGGGTGCATGCCGACGTATGACGACGACCTGCGCCTCGCCCACGTGCTCGCGGACGCGGTCGAGCCGACGAGCACCGGGCGCTTCCGCGCCGACGACCTGCACGTCACGGCCAAGCCCGACCTGACCCCGGTCACCGACGCGGACGTGGCGGTCGAGGAGATCCTGCGCGGCCAGCTCAAGCGCGCCCGGCCCCGTGACGCGGTGCAGGGCGAGGAGCAGGGCACCGAGGGCAGCGGCCCGCGCCGCTGGATCGTCGATCCCATCGACGGCACCAAGAACTTCGTCCGCGGCGTGCCGGTGTGGGCAACGCTCATCGCGCTCGTCGACGACGGCGTCCCGGTCGTCGGGCTCGTCGCAGCGCCCGCGCTGGGTCGCCGCTGGTGGGCCGGCCTCGGCACCGGCGCGTGGACAGGACGTTCCCTGTCGGGCGCGAAACGCATTGCCGTCTCAGGCGTTTCGAAGATCTCCGACGCATCGGCCTCGGTCGCAGGGTGGCGCACCTGGGCGGACATCGACCGCCGGGACGCGCTCGTCGAGCTGATGGACAACGTATGGCGCGTGCGCAGTTACGGCGACTTCTGGGCACACATGCTGGTGGCCGAGGGCGCGATCGACTTCGCACCGGAGCCGGAGCTGGCCGTGCACGACATGGCCGCCCTCGCACCGATCGTCACCGAGGCCGGCGGACGCTTCACCGGACTGGACGGCAGGGACGGCCCGTGGAGCGGGAACGCGTTGTCCAGCAACGGTTTGCTGCACGACGAGGTGCTACGCCGTCTCGGCGACGCGAGCTGACGAGCGCACCACGGCCGGCATCGCGTCCCACCGTGCCGCCGGTCAGCGGCGACCGGCCGCCGAGGCGAAACCGAGCCAGGTGTGCCGGTTGCCCGCCCAGCACCAGCCGACCTTGGCCGCGTTACGTCGTGCCGTGCCGTCCCGCCCGGTGCCGCCGCTGATCCAGAGCGCGGGCGTGCGCGCGTCCAGTTTCCCGGTCTTCGGCTTGCGCTTGCGGGAGCCGATGCACATGAAGCAGTGATTGGGCTCCAACTGGTGCGGTTCCTGCAGCAGCCAGCTGATGCCCTCGCTGATCGTCAGCGGTGTCCGGCCCGAGCCCGTCAACTCGGGCAACGCCTCGTCCGGGCTCCAGTTGCGCAGTTCGTCGCCGCGCTGTGGATCGTCCACCAGATAGAGCCGCCCGTCCGGCACCGCCAGCTGCGGAATGTCGGCGAACTCGGCCAGGTCCGTCATGTCCTCCACCACGAATCCGGGCTTGCCGTCCCGAATCAGCAGCGGTGCCAACGCTGCCGCCGGCACCAGTGACGGGTGCACCACGACGAGTGCCGTGCCGCCGGGGTCCGCAGGTGCTGCGGCGCGGAAGGCGTCCGCGGACAGTCCGGCGAGCTCGTGCACGCCCAGTTCGAGATACCGCTCCAGCTGATCCTGCACGTCTCGCACGTCATACCTCTCGTCGTCGGCGCCCGCAGTGCACCGGTCCCCCGGTGCATGGACGCAACGTTCCCGACCGCGGCGCGGGTTCCGGGAGGGCCCTGCGGCATACTCTTTCGATTTCGAATATCGACGCGTGGCACACTGAACGCGAACGTCGCATGTCTGCAGAGGAGCCCCCATGACCATCACCGCACCGGACGTCGCCCAGCGCCGCGAGCTGAAGACGCCGATCCCTGGACCGCGTTCGCAGGAGCTGGCCACGCGTCGCAGCTCCGTGGTCGCCGCCGGCGTCTCGTCGACGATGCCCGTGTATGCCGCCCGCGCCGCCGGCGGTGTCATCGAGGACGTCGACGGCAACACGCTCATCGACCTGGGCTCGGGCATCGCGGTCACCACGGTCGGCAGCTCGGACCCGCGAGTGGTCGCGAACGTGCAGCGGCAGGTCGCCGAGATCACCCACACCTGCTTCATGATCAGCCCCTACGAGGGTTATGTCGCGGTCGCCGAGAAGCTGGCCGAGCTGACGCCTGGCGACCACGCCAAGAAGTCGGCGTTGTTCAACTCCGGCGCCGAGGCCGTCGAGAACGCCGTCAAGATCGCTCGCTACGCCACCGGCCGACAGGCCGTCGTCGCGGTCGACCACGCCTACCACGGCCGCACCAACCTGACGATGGCTCTCACTGCGAAGTCGATGCCCTACAAGAAGGGCTTCGGCCCCTTCGCGTCCGACGTCTACCGCGTGCCGACGTCATACCCCTTCCGCGACCCGGAGGGTATGACGGGCGAGGAGGCTGCGCAGCGCGCGATCACCATGGCGGAGAAGTCCGTCGGCGCCGACCAGATCGCGGCGTTCATCATGGAGCCGATCCAGGGCGAAGGCGGTTTCATCGTGCCGGCGCCGGGCTTCCTGGCCACGATGGCGCAGTGGTGCACCGACAACGGCATCGTCTTCATCGCCGACGAGGTGCAGAGCGGATTCGCCCGCACCGGTGAGTGGTTCGCGGTCGATCACGAGGGTGTCGTGCCGGATCTGGTCACCACCGCCAAGGGCATCGCCGGCGGTTTGCCGCTGGCCGCGGTGACCGGTCGCGCGGAGTTGATGGACGCGGTCCACCCCGGTGGCCTGGGTGGCACGTACGGCGGCAACCCGGTCGCTTGCGCGGCCGCGCTCGGCGCCATCGAGACGATGGAGCAGGACGGTCTGCTGAACCGGGCCAAGCACATCGAGGAGATCACCACCGCGAAGCTGCGCGAGATCGCCGGCACCACCGCCGTCATCGGCGAGATCCGGGGCCGCGGCGGCATGCTCGCGGTCGAGATCGTCAAGCCCGGCACCAAGGAGCCGGACGCGGCCCTCACTGCGGCCGTCGCCAAGCGGTGCCACGAGCAGGGGGTGGTCATCCTGACCTGCGGCACCTTCGGCAACGTCATCCGGCTGCTGCCGCCGCTGGTGATCAGCGACGAACTGCTGCTCGAGGGTCTCGGCGTCCTGGGCGACGCCTTCGCGGAGCTCGCCTGACGACCAGCGCCATCAACCGAGCGGACACACAACTACCGAGCGGACACGAAATACCGGCGATCATGCCCGGTATTTCGTGTCCGCTGAGTGTGTTTTGTGTCCGCTCGGTGCATCAGACGGCGAGATCGTGGACCGTGCGGCCGTCCGACAGCGACGCCGTCGCCGGCCGCTTGTCGAACTCGCGGAAGCTCTTGCGCACCAACGGCATCAACGCCACCCAGAAGTACGCCACCCCGACGGTCATCGTCGCCGCCCGCAGGCCGACGAGCGCCGCGAGTCCACCGCCCAGCAGGCCGCCGAACGGGATCAGTGACCAGCACAGCGATGTGTTGAGCGCACTCACCCGGCCCACCAGGTGTCTCGGGATCCGTTCGAAGATCACCGCGCCCAGGATCGGGTTGCAGAATCCGGAGACGAAGCCGACGACGGCCAGCACCGCGGCCATCGCCCACATCGGGGTTTCGAACGCGAAGATCGAGAAGCGCGGTATGCCGGCGACCACGAAGCACAGCGTGTAGATCGGCAGTCGCGGCAGGCGCTCCCCCACCGCCGCTGCGGTCAGCGCACCGAGGATCGACGGCCCGGCCATCACCGCGAGGACCAGTCCGACCGCGCCGGCGCCCTGACCGGTGTCGTGCGCCCAGACCGGCAGCAGCACCGCCGTCCACGCCTGGTCGAGCAGGTTGGTGACCGACACCATCGTGGTGATGCCGACCAGCACCGCATCCCCGCGCAGGAAGTGCCATCCCTCGACCAATTGCTGCCGGTATGACGCCTCTGCCCCAGCCTGTCCCGAAACCTCCTGAGGCCGTTGCGATGTGGCGCTGGGCACTCCGCGCGAGATGAAGGCCGCAGCGACCGCGAACGTCACGGCGTTGACCAGCAACGCCTGCGGTGCGCCGATCATCGCGACGACGGCACCGGCCGCGGCGGCGCCCACAGTGCCGCCCAACCGCTCGATCGCGCCCATCACGCCGGTGACCTGCTCCAACGGCACGGCACCCTGCTCGGCGACCACCGGCACCAATGCCGACTTCGCGCCGTCCGAGGGGCCACGCACCGCACCCATCAGCGCCGAGATCGGCACCAGCCAGACAAGCTGCAGCATCCCGGCCCACTGCAGCAGCGGAATCGCCCCGACGATCAGCACGCTGCACGAATCAGACGTCACCGCAACGGCTTTCGCGCCGATGCGGTCCACGATGGGGCCGCCCAGGGCCTTGGCCACGACATACGGCAGCATCTCGGCGAAGCCGACCACTCCGGTCCAGACCGCGGAGCCGGTCATCGTCAGCACCAGCCACGGCACCGCGATCTGGGACAGCCGGGTGCCCGAGATCGAGAACGCCTCGGCCACCGCGAGCGCAGCGAACGGCTTGCGGCTGCCGGTCATCGCGACCCACCGTCGTCGTCGTGGTGCGCAAGCGCACCCGGGCGCGGGAAGGAGTGGAACTGGAAGACGAACGGGACCGCGTCGGCGGGGGCGTCCTGTCGGTCCGGCGACTGCTTGAGCATCTCGGTCATGATCGCCTGGACCGCCTCCTTGACCCGGCGGACCTGGTCCGGGGTCAGGTAGAGGTTCCAGTCGCTGGCGCCCGCCAGGTCGGCCCACTCCTTGGGCAGCTCGGGCGTCTCCGCCGCGGCCTGCACGATCTGCTGGGCGGCCTGTTGCGCCACGACGCCGTGGTAGGCGCCCAGCAGCACGTCGTGCTCCTCGGCGTCGGCGACGTCCGAGGGTGCTGTCTCGGTCGACTCGTGCGCAGCCTTCCACCAGCGATCGCGCTTGGTCCCGCGCGCGGTGTCCTCGACCACCAGTCCCGCCTCGGCGAGTTGGCGCAGGTGGTAGCTGGTGGCGCCGGAGTTCAGCCCCAGCTGCGCCGCCAGTGACGAGGCCGTCGCCGGGCCGTCCAGTCGGAGCCGGGTCAGCATGGTCAGCCGGACCGGATGCGCCATCGCCTTGAGCTGGTCCAGATCCGGGCGCACGCGGTTGATCTCACGTCGTCCGCCTGTCGCCATACGGCGAAGGTACACCGCAAAGAAGTATTTGCAAAGATATCTTTGCGATCTTGCCGCTGCCCTTCCCACCCCGCCACCGAGCGGACACAAACCGCATCGAGCGGACACGAAATACGGGCCGCAGGGGCCCGTATTTCGTGTCCGCTCGGCGGTTTTGTGTCCGCTCGGTTGGGGATGCTGCTGGTTGCTCGGTCGGTCGGTCGGTCGAGTGGTTCGTCAGGCGGTTGGTCGGTCGGGCGCCGGCCGCCGGGCGCGCTACTCGGGGCGGACCGACGTGCCGGGCGCTGCGTGGCCGCGCGCGTCGGCGAGCTTCTTGCGCAGCGAGCGCACCACGTCGCGTGCCTCCTCCCGGGTGGCCGCGGCGGGCGGCGAGCCCCACATCTTGCGGCCATTGGGCTCGGCCAGGAACAGCACCGAGACCACGCCGATCGCGCCGGCGATGATCAGGTAGTAGGCCGGCCAGTTCAGGTCCCCCGTGAGCGTGACCAGCGCCCCGACGACCACCGAGGTCGTGCCGGCGAACAGCGAGATGGACACGTTGAACGCGATCGACAACCCGCCACCGCGCACCTTCGTCGGGAAGAGCGTCGGCAGCGTCGAGGGCATGGTGGAGGAGAAGCAGATCAACAGCATCGCCATGATCAGCAGACCCGCGAAGACGCCCACGGTCGTCTGCGAGCGCACCAACGCGATCATCGGCAGCGCGAGCACGATGAGCCCGATCGCGCCGACCCAGCAGATCGGCTTGCGGCCCACCCGGTCCGAGAGCATGCCCAGCAGCGGGATCGTGAACAGTGCCAGCACCATGACCGCGATCTGGATGATCTGCGAGGTGGTGTCGGAGACCTGGCCCTCGCCGGACGGCAGGGTGTCGGTCACGTAGGTCGGCATGTATGACGTCAGCATGTAGTTGGTGACGTTCCAGACGAGCACCAGCCCCATGCAGACCAGCATGTAGGGCCACAGACGCAGGATGCGGCGCAGCTCGCCGCCGGACTGCTCCTTCTTGTTCTCCTTCTCCCGCTCTTCGGACTGCTTCTCCAGCTCCAGGTATGCCGGGGTGTCGGCCAGTTTGGTGCGCAGGTAGACACCGACCAGGCCCAACGGGAGACCGACGAAGAAGGGGATGCGCCAGCCCCAGGACAACAACTGGTCGTGCGACAGCACGCCGTCCATGACGGTCACCATGATCGCGCCGAAGAGGTAGCCGGTGAAGGTGCCGAACTCCAGCCAGCTGCCCCAGAAGCCGCGCTTGCGGTCGGGGGCGTATTCGGCGATGAAGGTCATCGCATTGCCGTATTCACCGCCGGTGGAGAAGCCCTGCACCAGCCGGGCCAGCAGCAACAACAACGGCGCCAGGATGCCGATCGAGCTGCGGCTGGGGATGCAGCCGATGGCGAAGGTACCCAGCGCCATCAGCACCATCGTCATCGCCAGCACCTTGTTGCGGCCGATCCGGTCCGCCAGCGGCCCGAAGAACATGCCACCGAAGGGGCGGACGAGGAATGCCACCGCGAAGAGCCCGAAGGTCGCGATGGTGCCCGCCGCGTCGCTCAGGCCGTCGAAGAAGACCTCCTTGATGGTCGGCTCGAAGTAGGCGTAGACGCCGAAGTCGTACCACTCCGTGACGTTGCCGATCGCGGCCGCGCCGATCGCTCTGCGGATGATCCCGGGCTCGGTGACGACGACGTCACTGACCGCCCAATCCTGCGGCTGCTCAGTCGGTTCCAACGTCTGCACGGATGGACTCAGCTCCTTGTCGAATACGGGTGGACAACCCTTCGACGTTTTCAAGAGTCACCGGCCGAGTCAACTTCGGACGGCTCCTGCCACCGTACGATGACGCGAAAGGACCCGACAGATCCCAGCTATCCCAGGGTGACCCGACGGCCTCTCGTGCCATCGGTCACACTTACTGGCGATGACCTCTGACGACACCTATCCCACCCTCGATCTGGCCCTGCGTGTCGGTGAGCTGTTGCTCTCGTCCGGTGCCGGCGCGGCCGATGTGAGCGTGCAGATGCAGAACGTCTGCATCGCTTGCGGGCTGCGCGGAGTGAGTGCCAGCGTCACCTTCACCGAGCTGCAGCTGACCCACCAGCAGTCCCCCGACGACCCCGGCCTGATCCAGGTGCGCAACGTCACCCAACGCGAGATCGACTACGAGGACCTGACCCGCGTCGACTGGCTGGTGCGCGACCTGGTGTCCGGCCGGATCGACCGCGAGGAGGCTCGTGCGGCGCTGGCCCAGATCGTCTCCTCCGGTCACGAGCGCTCCCGTCGTGTGGTGACGCTCGGCTGGGGCGTGATGGGTCTGGGAGTCGGCCTGCTGCTCGGCGCACGCCCCATCGTCATCGCCGCGGCCTTCTTCGGCTCCATGGGCATCGACGTCATCCAGCGCTACCTGAGCCGGCAGCGGCTCCCGACCTTCTACCAGCAGGTCGCCGGCGGCCTCTTCGCCACCCTGCTGGCCGTGTTCGTCATCGCCACCGGCCTGAGCGAGCATCCCAGCCGGATCGTCAGCGCCGGCATCATCCTGCTGCTGGCCGGGGTGAGTTATATGGGTGCGGTGCAGGACGCCCTCACCGGTTTCCCGTTGACCGCGGCAGCACGATCGCTCGAGGCCACGCTGGCGACTGCGGGAGTCATCGCCGGCGTCAGCGGCGGTCTGACGATCGCGACCGCGGTCGGGGTGAAGCTGGTGAACCTGACGCCCGGGGCGAGCGCCTACCCCTCGTTGCCGCAGATGGCGATCGGCGGCGCGATCACCTCCGCTGCGTTCGCGTTCTCGTCCTACGCGCCCGCCCGGGCACTGTTGCCCACCGGCGTCCTCGGCCTGGTGTCGGCGTCGGCGTTCATCCTCGCCTACCGTGCGGGCCTCGGCGTCTCGTGGCCCTCGGCGATCGCCGCGGTCCTGGTCGGTCTGGTCAGTTACACCATCGCCGCGCGCATCAAGGTGCCGACGCTGGTGCTCGTGGTGGCCGGGGTCGTTCCCCTGCTGCCCGGTCTGTCGATCTACCGCGGCCTGGCGCACCTGTCCGCCGACGAACCCGGCGGCCTGGTCGAGCTGATCAACGCCTCGGTCATCCTGCTCGCCCTGGCCGCCGGCGTGATCTTCGGGGAATACGTCGCGCAGCCGCTGCGCCGGGAGGGCCGCCGCCTCGAGCAGCGACTCTCCGGTCCGCGCCTGGTGGGGCCGCTCACCGTCCGGTCGGCGCGTCGGCGGAAGCGGGCTGCACAACGGTGACCTCACCGATGCCGAGCTCGCGGATCCCGTCGGCGTGCGCGTCGGCGTCGCCGACCAGCACGATCGTGCGGGGTTCGTCGGCCCACTTCGCCCACGCCGCGTCCAGGTCGGCCGGGGTGAGCGTCGCCAGCTGCTCCAGGTATGCCGAGACGAATTCGGTTCCCAGGCCATTGGATCGGAGCACCGCGGCCTCGTCGGCGACGGCGTCCGCGGTGGCGTAGCGCGCCGGCGCCGTCTTGCCGATGAAGTCGGTCGCCGCGCGTGTCTCCTCGTCGGTGAAACCGCTACGGGCCTCGTCGAGGATCTCCAGCGTCAGGCGCATCGCCTCCACCGTCACGTCGCTGCGGACCGAGCCGGAGACCAGGAACACCCCGCCCTCGACGCGGGGACGGAACGCCGCCCGGAACCCGTAGGTGTAACCCTTGTCCTCGCGCAGCACCGCGTCCAGCCGGGCGTTCGGCGATCCGCCGAGCACGAAACTGAGTGCCGGGTATGGCGCCCAGCCACCTGCCACCTGCCGGTCGGGTCCGTAGGACCCGAGGTAGATCTCGGTCTGCACCGCACCCGGCCGGTGCACGAACCGCACCCGAGTCTGCCCCTGCGCAACCAGGGCAGCAGGCGAATCGTCTTGCGGCGCAGCGCCTTCCACCTGCCAGGTGCCCAGCGTCGCCTGCAGGTCGCGCAGTGTCTGGCCCTCGTCCAGCTCACCGGCGACCACGACCGTCGCTCCCTCGGGCCGGACCCACCGTGCGTGGAACGTGGCGCAGTCCTCGGGGGTGATCGCCGCCACGGTGTCGGCGGTGCCGCCGGCGGGCCGCGCGGCGCGCGACCGCTGATCGTAGAAGTTGGCCGCCCACTCCTTGGCGGCACGCATGTCCGGGGAGGCATCCTCGTGCTCGATCTCGGCCAGTCGCTGCCGCGCATGCCGGGCGACCTCTTCCTGCGGGAATGCCGGCTCGCGCAAGCACTCGGTGACCAACTCCCAGCCACGCGCCGATTGCGCTGCGGCGGAATCGGTTTCGACGGTGAGACCGCGTGCGCCATACCCCGCGCCATAGGCGATGCCACCCAGCTCGAACAGCTCGGCCATCTGGTCGGCGGTGTGACTACGCGTGCCCTCGTCCATCGTGCGCGCGACCAGGGTGGCGACGCCTTCGAGCCCGCGGGGTTCGACCGCGATCGGTGACGGGACGATCAGCCGGGTCGAGGTGATGTGCTGGCCGGGCCGGTCGTAGAGCAGCACCTCGATGCCGTTGTCGAGCAGGTGCCGGCTGGCGGCCGGGAACTGCCAGGGCCGGGCGACGGGCACGGCGGGTCGCGGTTGCACCATCAGTGCTGCTCCTTGCGGTAGATCACGGCGGCGGCCGCCTCGGGCCGGATCCAGGTGGCGGCGCTCTCGGCGACCTCCGATGCGGTCACCGCCCTGATCCGGTCCAGATAGGTGTTGAGATGGTCGGGGTCGTCATACAGCAGGGTGTTGCCGCTGATGACGTCGGCGCGCTCATCGGGCTGTGCCAGGCTCTGCAGCCACCAGCGCTCGACGTCCGCGAGCGCCGCGGCCAGTTCGGTGTCGGTGGGCGGTTCCGTGGCCAGGCGGCGCAACTCGGCGCCGATGGCACCCTCCACCTCCTCGACCGGCACCCCGTCGGCGATGTCGACGATGAGCGCTCCCATCGACGTCCCGTCGACCCGGGCCCCGGCGTTGCGGGACACGTGCGTGACGATCTGATCCCGGCGCACCAGTCGCCGGTAGAGCCTCGAGGTGGCCAGTCCGGCCAGCAGGTCGAAGGCCAGCTCGGCGCGGAGGAAGTCGTCGGTGCCGCCCGCGGGCAGCCGGAAGCCGAGATAGAGGCGGTCGGAGGGCACGTCGCCGGTGCGTTCGAAACGGCCCGGCTCAGCCATCGGCGGCAGCGGCGCGGCGAGCGGACGCGGTGGCGGCACCTGCGGGTTGGTCAGTTCACCGAAATACTTTGTCACCAGGTCGAATCCGTCGTCCGGCTCGATGTCGCCGACGAGTGTGAGCACGGTGTTGTTCGGCCGGTAGTGACGGCTGTAGAAGTCGCGCACGTCGGTCAGCGATGCCGCATCCAGGTCGTCCATCGAGCCGATGGTCGTGTGGTGGTAGGGGTGTCCCTCGGGGAAGACGAGCGCGGTCAGCTCGGCATACGCGGTGCCGTAGGGCACGTTGTCGTAGCGCTGGCGCTTCTCCTCCTTGACCACGTCGCGCTGGTTGTCCAGGTTGTCCTGGGTCAGTGCCGGCAGCAGCCGCCCGTGCCGATCGGCCTCCAGCCACAGCGCGAGCTCCAGGGCACCGGTGGGCACCACCTCGAAGTAGTTGGTGCGGTCCACCCAGGTGGTCGCGTTCAGTTGGGCGCCCTGCGCCAGCAGCGCGGCGAAGTGCTCACCCTCGGCGACGTTCTCCGACCCCTGGAACATCAGGTGCTCGAACAGGTGCGCCAAGCCGGTGCGGCCGGGTTGCTCGTGCCGGGAGCCGACGCCGACCCACAGATTGACCGCCACGGTCGGCACCGAATGATCCGGCGAGACCACCACTCGCAGACCGTTGTCGAGGCGGTGGGTGGCGATCGGGTAATGAGGCCGCATGTCGGCACACACTACGGACCTGCTCCCGTAGCGCTCGTCCGGGGAGTCCGGCGCCGGTCAGGAGGTGGTGTCGTCGCCCTTGCGCGCACGCTCGGGCAGCGGTCGTCCGACGCCCAGCTCGACCCGCGGGTTGAAGTCGTCGCCGAGCTGCTGCAGGGCGAGGCGGGCGAAGATCTGCTGCTCGGTCGCGGTCCGCTCGCCCCGCGAGCGGCCGAGGAAGGACACCGCCCAGTGGAAGAAGGTGGTGATCTGGCTCTTGAAGCCGATGATGTACCACAGGTGCACGGCCAGCCACATGACCCAGGCGAGGAAGCCGGACAGCCGTAGCTTGCCGACGCTGGCGACCGCGCTAAACCGGGAGATGGTGGCCATCGAGCCCTTGTCGAAGTAGTGGAAGTGCGCGTCGGTGGCCTCGCCCTTGAGCCGGTGCACGATCTGTTTCGCGGCGAACTTCCCGCCCTGTATGGCGACCTGTGCGACACCGGGCAGGTTGTCCAGCGAGATCATGTCCCCGACGACATACACCTCGGGGTGGCCGGGCAGCGTGAGGTCGGGGTTGACGCTGATGCGTCCGGCCTTGTCGAGGTCGGCGCCGGTCTGCTCACTGAGAGTCTTGCCCAGACCGCTGGCCTGCACACCGGCCGCCCAGACCTTGGTGAGCGCCGGCACACGCTCGGTGCTGCCGTCCGGTGAGCGGTATTCGATGCCCTCGGCGTCGACGTCGGTGACCATCGCGTTGAGCCGGACGTCCACGCCGAGCTCGGTCAGTCGCTGCTTGGCCTTCTTGCCGAGCCGCGAGCCGAAACTGCCCAGCACCTTGTCGGCACCATCCAGCAGGATGACGTGCGCCTCCTCCGAGGCGATGTGCCGGAAGTCGCGTGGCAGGGTGCGCCGGGACAGCTCGGCGATCTGGCCGGCCATCTCGACGCCGGTCGGGCCGGCGCCCACCACGACGAAGGTCATCAACCGCTCCAGGTCCTGCTCGCGCCCAGAGGCGGCGGCCAGCTCGGCGAGTTCGAAGGCGCCGAAGATCCGTGCCCGCAGCTCCAGGGCATCGTCGATGCTCTTCATGCCCGGGGCGAACTCGGCGAACTGGTCGTTGCCGAAGTAGGACTGACCGGCGCCGGCGGCGACGATCAACGAGTCGTAGTCATAGGTCGTCTCGACGGTGAGCGCGGTGGCCGTCACCGTGTGCGCCTCGAGATCGATGTCGTGGACCGTCCCGAAGGCGACCTCGACGTTCTTCTGCTTGGCCAGCACCTCACGGGTCGTCGGGGCGATCAGGCCCTCGGACAGGATCCCGGTCGCGACCTGGTAGAGCAGCGGCTGGAAGAGGTGATAGGCGGTCGAGGAGATCACCGTCACGTCGACGTCCTCGCCGGCGAACTTGCGAGCGGCGAAGAGACCACCGAAGCCCGAGCCGATGATGACCACCCGGTGCCGATCGGTCGGCAGGTGTCCATGAGCGGGGCGTGGGGTGTCCTGCGGGGTGTTGGCGGAGACGGTCATCAGCACCTGCCTTTGTCGATGAGTTGCGGCGAGACGTCGAGAGGCTGCGACGAAACGAACTGCGACGGGTCGTGTGGATGGCTCCTACCCGCAAGGTTAGTGGAGGCAAACCGGTCGGTGGTCGCCCCGGGTTACGCTGGGCGCCAGTGCGCGTGGCGTCCGTTCGGCCGCGCTCCCCCGCAGATGTCGCTTGTATGGAGGCTTCGATGAGCAACCCGCACGACCCTTCGCAGCCGGACCAGGGCCAGCAGCAGTGGGGTCAGCCTGCCCAGTCGCAGCCCGCCCGGATCGACTGGCAGTCCGGCCCGGCGCGGCCGGATCAGGCGCCCTGGCAGGGTCCGGCGGCATTCGCCCCGCCGGCGTCGCCGCAGCAGGAGTCAACGCGGCAGCAGTCAACGCGGCAGGAGTCACCACAGCAGGAGTCACCGGAGGCTCCCCAGCAGTTCACGCCGCCTCCCGGGCACGACCAGCCGTGGGTCTCCGCCGGCACCGCACAGACCGCGCAGGAGGTGGCCGAGCACTGGCAGTCATCGCGGGAGGCCGCGCAGGGCGCGCCGCCCGCGCCATACCCGGCGCCGAGCGCACCGGTCGCCGAGCACTTCCAGCCGCCGGCGCCCGACCAGCAGGCACCGCAGCAGCAGTGGCCGTCGTATGACGCCCCGGCAGCCCCCGCATCCCCGGCACAGCAGGGCGGGCCGATCAACGAGGCCGCCACGGTCACGACGCCGGGGGTGGAGGAGCCGGCGGATCAGGAGCCCGAGGCGCTCACGATCGGCCGCGGTCGCGGCAACTCGATCGTGCTGGACGACATGCTGGTGTCCCGGCAGCACGTGCGGATCACCGCCGACGCCGACGGGCTCGTCCTGGAAGATCTCGGCAGCCGCAACGGAACCTACGTCAACGGGCGGCGCGTCGAACGCACGCACCTGTCCGAGGGTGACCGCATCGGCATCGGCGCGGCCACGTTCGAGGTCCGCGACGGCTGGCTCCTCAACGTCTGAGCGACGCGGCGTCCGGCGGGCCGGATCTCGGTAGGGTGCAGCCCGGGAAGGGACGCAGCAGCGCTGCGCCGCATCGACATATATGGGGGCAGTGGCCATCGCTACCAACTTCTCCGTCAGCGTCACCTGCGAGGGGCGCACCGTCACAGTGGGCGCGGGCCGCACCGTCGTGGTCGGCCGCGGCCTCGACTGCGACCTGGTGATCACCGACGCCCTCGCGTCGCGACGCCACGCAGAGTTGCACCTGGACGGCACCCAGCTGACCGTCACCGACCTCGGCAGCTCCAACGGCACCTTCCTGGACGGTGCACGGATCAGTGCCCCCGCGCCGGTCGGGCCGGGCAGCATCCTGCGCATCGGCGGTGCCGCCGGACCGCAACTGCAGTTCGCCGCGACACCGGCCCGCGCGGCCGTCCGGACCCCGCAGCCGGCCACCGCCGCCGTGTCGCCCGGTCAGCTGCCCGCCGCCGCCCGGGCGCGCTTGGCGAGCCAGCCGCTCCCGACCAGGGTCACGAAACAGCGGGTGGCGTTGCCGTCGTCGCCGAGCAACACCGGCGTGGTCTTCGAGCGCTACTCGTTGCCGAGCGGCCCGCTCGAGCAGCGCGCGCCGCTGGACCGGTCCGGCCATGCCACGGTCACCGGCTCGACACCGCAGGTGATGCCGGTCGACGCCGGCCCGGCGAGTGGCCGCGGCGGCGCGATCACCATCGGGCGCGGCCTGGAGAACCAGATCGTCGTGGACGATCTGCTCGCCTCCCGCCAGCACGCTCGACTGGTCTCCGCGCGCGGCGGGTATGACGTGCAGGACCTCGGCAGCCGGAACGGCACCTATGTCAACGGCCAGCGCATCATGGCCGCCCATCTCGGGGAAGGCGATCTGCTGGCGGTCGGCCACTCCCGCTTCACGGTCCGCCAGGGGCAGTTGGTCGCCAGCGTCGACGAGGGCGACGTCAACTTCGTCGCCAACCACCTCAGCTTCACCCTGCCCGACGGCAAGAAGCTGCTGGACGACGTGTCGTTCGCGCTCGAGGGCTCCAGCCTGCTGGCGATCATCGGCCCGTCCGGTGCGGGCAAGTCGACCATGCTGAAGGCGCTGATCGGTTCGCAGCCGGCGACCGAGGGCGAGGTCTACTACGACGGCCGGGACCTCTACCAGAACTTCCAGGACCTGCGGCACCGCATCGGCGTCGTCCCCCAGGACGATGTGGTGCACCGGCAACTGACCGTGCAACAGGCGCTGCGTTTCGCCGCCGAGCTGCGCTTCCCCGACGACCTGCCGGCCGAGCTGCGTGAGCGGCGGGTCGATGAGGTGATGGACGAACTCGGGTTGACCGCGCACGCCCACACCAGGGTCGACAAGCTGTCCGGCGGCCAGCGCAAGCGCACCTCCGTCGCGCTGGAGCTGCTGACCCAGCCGTCCCTGCTCTTCCTCGACGAACCGACCTCCGGGCTCGACCCGGGGTTGGACAAACAGGTGATGCAGACGCTGCGGCAACTGGCCGACGGCGGCCGCACGGTCGGCGTGATCACACACAGCGTCGCCAACCTCAACGTCTGCGACAAGGTGCTGCTGCTGGCGCCGGGCGGCAAGGTCGCCTACTTCGGCCCGCCCAACGAGCTGCTGTCCTTCTTCGGCGCGGTCGACTTCGCCGACGTGTTCACCTCCGTCACCGCCGACCCGGACGGTGCCCAGCGGCGCTTCAAGGAGTCGCCGCTGGAGGACGAACAGGTCGAGGGACCGCTGCGCGCGCCGCGCCGGGAGCCGCCGCCGCTGGAGAAGCCGCCGCGGCAGCAGAGCATCCCCTCCCAGTTGTCCACCCTGGCCCGGCGGCACGTCCGCGTCATACTCGCCGACCGTGGTTACTCGGCGTTCATGCTGGTGCTGCCGATCGCGTTGGCGCTGGTCGCGATGCTGGTGCCGGGCGACTTCGGCCTGCAGCAGCAGCCGCCGATCGGCAAGGGTCCCGACCAGGTGCCCTTCCACACCACCGAGCCGTTGCAACTGCTGGTCTTCCTGATCATCGGTGCGGTGTTCATGGGCACCGCGGCGACCATCCGGGAGCTGGTCGGTGAGCGGGCGATCTATCACCGGGAGAAGGCGGTCGGGCTGTCGCCGCAGGCCTACCTGGCCGGCAAGCTGACCATCTTCGGCGTGCTGACCCTGCTGCAGTCGATCCTGATGGTCGCCCTGGTGAGCATCCGCAAGCCGATGCCGGACAGCGCGGTGCTGCTCGGCTCGCCGATGGTGGAGATCATCGTGGCGTGCTGGCTGACGGCGTTCGCCGCGGCTTCGCTCGGCCTGCTGCTGTCGAGTGTGGTGATGACCTCCGAGCAGGCCATGCCGGCCTTGGTCATCTCGATCATGGCGCAGTTGGCGTTGTGCGGCGGGCTCTTCCCGGTGGGCGGGCGAGTCGGGCTGGAGCAGTTCTCCTGGCTGACGCCGGCCCGTTGGGGGTATGCCGCCTCCGCCGCGACGACCGACGTCCGCAACATCCTGGCCTCGCAGACCGATCCGCTGTGGAAGCATTCCTCCGGCGTGTTCGTGCTCGAGATCGTGATGCTGCTGGTGCTGGCCGCCGGGTATGCCGCGATCACGCAGTGGCGGCTGGCCCGCAAGGTCGTCGACTGAGCCGAGCCGTCAACTGGTGATGTCCTTGCCGTCGAAGCGGGCCCAGGCGGCCAGCAGGAACACCACGGCATAACCCAGCGCGAGCAGCAGACCGTCGCGGATCCCGCTGAAGTCGGGCGGATTGCGCATCAACTCGGCGAACGCCGTCCAACGATGGACCAGCAGCCAGGGGTGCAGCCAGGCGATCTGCGGGATGGCGTCCAGCACCCACATGGTCGCTGTGACGATCATGACCGCGACCGTGGCGGCGATGGGCTGCTCGGTGAGGGTGGACAGGAAGAGGCCGAGGGCGCCGAGCGCGCAGAGCCCGACCGCGACATACAGGGCGGAGATGAGCAGCCGCCACAGGCCGATGCCGAGCGAGATCCGGTCACCGGACAGCGTGGTGAGCGGTCCGGTGCCGAACAGCAGCACGCCGACGAGGGCGCTCACGATCGTCACGGTCAACGCGGCGATGAACGAACCCGCAACGATGCCAAGGTATTTGACCACCAGCACCCGGGTCCTGCCGGCGGGGACCGTCAGCAGATAGCGCAGGGTGCCGGCGTGCGCCTCACCGGCGATCGCGTCACCGGAGACCATGGCTATCGCCAGCGGGAAGAAGAGCGTCAGCTCGAAGGTGAGCGCGGCGAAGGCCAGGAAGACTCCGTTGCCGACGATGTCGTCCACGAAGCTGGGCGGCCCTCCCCCGCGCGGGTTGCTCTCGGTGAGCCGGACCGCGACGCCGAGACAGATCGGCATGGCGGCCAGGACGAGCAACCCGGCCTGGTTGCGGCGCCGCCCCATGATGAGGCGCAGCTCGGAGCCGAAGAAACGCAGTAGCGGGGTGTGGGTCATGCGCGCACCTCGAAGCCCTCGCCGGTGAGTGACACGTAGAGATCCTCCAGGCTGGGCCGGTCGATGGCGAATCGGCGCAACCGGACACCGGCAGCGCCGAGCGCCGCCGAAAGGTCTTCTGCGGGTTGACCTTCGGGTATGCCGGTGACGACCTCGCCGGTCGCGTGCAGGCCGGCGACCCCGAGGCCGTCCAGCACCTGCAGCGCCTGCCGGGCGTCCGGAGTGTGCACCACCAGCTGCGCGGTCTGGGTGGCGCGCAGCTCCTCGATGCTGCCCTGCGCGACGAGCCGCCCGGCGCGCATGACACCGATGTGCGAGCAGATCTGTTGGATCTCGGCCAGTAGATGGCTGGAGATCAGGACCGTGATGCCGTCCGCGGCGAGACTGCCGACCAGGTGACGGACCTCCCGGGTGCCTTGCGGGTCGAGTCCGTTGGTCGGCTCGTCGAGGACCAGCAGGTCGCGCGGTGTCAACAGCGCCGCGGCGATCGCCAGGCGCTGCTTCATGCCCAGTGAGTAGGCCCGGAACCTTTTGTCCGCAGCCGGTTTCAGCCCGACTCGGTCCAGCGCGTCCTCGATGCGCTGCCGACTCGTGGCCGCATCGGACCGGGCGTCGGCTGCGTCGAGGCGACGCAGGTTGGCCCGGCCGGACAGGTGCGAGTGGAAGGCCGGGCCTTCGATGAGCGAGCCCACGCGGTGCAGCGCCGTGGTCAGGTGGGCGGGCATCGGATGGCCGAGGATCTCGTGGCCGCCACCGGTGGGTGCGACCAGGCCGAGGAGCATCCGGATCGTGGTCGTCTTGCCTGAGCCGTTCGGTCCGAGGAAGCCGTAGACGCTGCCGGCCGGGACCCGCAGGTCGATGCCGTCCACCGCTCGCTGCGAGCCGAAAACCTTCGTCAGCCCGTGGGTTTCGACGGCATACGACTCGTTCGGCAGAGTGCCGGGCGCGGCAGACGGGTCAGCCGAGGGCGGCATACAAGGTGGCCGGTTGGACCGCACCGACGGCGAACCGTCCGTCATCGGTGATGACCGCGCTGAAGAGTGCCGTGTCGAGCAGGTGCCCACGGCCCCAGCTGCCGGAGACCTCGGGCAACAGCTTCAACGCGCTCTGCAGGCTCTGATCCTTGGTGTCTGCAGTCGACTTCGCCGGGATCGTGCCCACCAGCACCGACGACCAGCCCGTGCCGACGACGTGCGGCAATGCGGTGGCCGCAGGCTTGCGCAGCGCCGGGTGCCGCACCGTGTGCGGCGCGGCCATCAGCGACTTCGGCGTGGTCACCTTCGCGCCCGGCGGCGGGGTGAAGTCGAAACGGCTCGCGGGTGGGGCGGTGAAGCTGATGGAGCTGAAGCCGACGTTGATCGCCGGTTTGCCGGCGCCGCGGGCGAAGACCTCGGCGCGCAGCGGGATGTGGTGGCGGGCATCGATCGCGATCCGGATCGAACCGATCTTGGTGGCGGCGGTCTTCGGCCGCAGCACCAGCTCGTATGCCGCCTGCCCGGCGACCCGGTCGTTGCTGGTGGTGCTGACCGCAGTGGTCGGGTCGAGCATCGTGAGCACCCAGCGGGCGACGCCCTCCGGGGTGCGCAGCTGCGCAGCGTTCGGGGTCGAGCTGCCCGGGCGCGTCGCCGGGCCGTGCGGCAGCCCCCTCTTTCCGGCGAGTGGCCCGCCCTTCGGCGGTGCGACGTGCAGCACCGACGTGTCGGCGCTCTGCCAGACCCACAGCCCCTTGTCGTTGGTGATGACATCGGTCTCGGCGGACTCCCCCAGCACCGCGACCCGGCTCTGCCGGCCGCCGTCATACCAAACCTTGGCGGTGTGGGTGCCGCTCAGCAGGGTCATCGGATCCGTCGGGTTGCTGCTGCCCGCGGTCGGCAGCTCGGGCAGCCCGAGCGACATCGTGGCGGTGACGGTGCCGGACAGCGCGACCGGCTGGGCGCGCTGCAGATCGGTCAGCAGCTGCGCGGCGGTGCGCGGCGGCAGGTTGGTGGCGGCTTCGGCGGGCCAGTGCGCGGCGAGCTGGGAGCCGGCGACGATGGTGGCGAGCGCGGCCCCCGGTGCGATCCAGCGCAGCCAGGGACGGCGGCTGTATGGCGCGTTCATTCACCGAGCATAAGTCGCCGGCCTGGGAGAATCATCCCTCCGCAGGATGATCCTGCGTCGGTCAGCGGGCCTGGCTGTGCGCCCGGCGCACTGCGCGCGACATCGCGCGCTCGGCCTCGCGGTTGTCCTGCCGCTCGCGCAGGGCCTGCCGCTTGTCGTACTGCCGCTTGCCCTTGGCCAGCGCGATCTCCACCTTGACCCGGCCGTTCACGAAGTAGAGCGACAGCGGGATCAACGTGTGCCCGGCCTCGTTGCTCTTGCCGAGCAACTTGTCGATCTCGTGCCGGTGCATCAGCAGCTTGCGGCGGCGGCGCGTGGCGTGGTTGGTCCAGTTGCCGTTGATGTATTCGGGGATGTGGACGTTCTCCAGCCACAACTCGCCGTGCCGCTCGTCGGCATACCCGTCGACGAGGGAGGCGCGTCCCATGCGCAGACTCTTCACTTCGGTGCCGGTCAGCACGAGGCCGGCCTCGATGGTGTCCTCGATCAGGTAGTCGTGGCGCGCCTTGCGGTTGCTCGCGACGACCTTCTTGGCCGGCTCGTCCTTGGCGGACTTCTTCGCTTTCTTGGCCATGGATCCAGTCTACGGAGCGGTGGCAACCCGGTTTTGGTCCGGCGGCTTCGCGGCGCGCTTCCCGACTATGCCCATCGCGGGGTATGCCGCGCGATCGGCATACCCCCGGCTCATCGCAGCGTCCCGACTATGCCCATCGCGGCGTATGACGCGCGATCGGCATACTCCCGGGTCGGCGCAACCCGTCGGATCGACAAAACGTCGGCTAGGAGATGTACGGGATCGGGTTGACCCACCGACCGTTCGCCATCACGCCGAAGTGCATGTGACAGCCGGTGGAGCGCCCGGTCGTGCCGGAGTAACCGATCAGTTGTCCCTTGCTGACGTGCTGGCCGGTGTGCACGACCGCGGCCCGCTCGAAGTGCGCGTAGTAGCTGGCGATGTTGGCGCCGCCGATGTACCCGTGGTCGATCAGCACGAAGTTGCCGCCGGCACTGTCCCAGCCGGTGCTGGCCACGGTGCCGCCCCGGGCCGCGTGCACCGGGGTGCCGCACGGGTAGGGGAAGTCGTCACCGGCGTGCAGCATGCTGATGTGCAGCACCGGATTCACCCGCATACCGAAGCCGGAGACGATGGAGCCGATCGCGCCCGGCGCCGCCAGGACGCCGCCTCCGGACGAGCGTGCCACCGGCGGCGTGGCCACGCGGGTCGCCGTCTCGCGCTTGCGCTTGGCCGCCTTCGCGGCGGCGATGTTGCGCTGGCGGATGATCTCCGCCAACCGCGCGGACTCCTGCTTCTGCTTCTTCAGGTTGGCCAATTCGGTCTTCTTCTGCGCGGCGAGGGCATTGCGTTGCTTGGTCTGCGTCTTCTGCAGGGAGACGACGGCGTTGCGCGCGCTGGTCGCCGACTGCTGCGCCTTCTGCGCCGAGGTCTGCGCATTGGTCGCTTTGACGGTCAAGGTGGCGATCCGCCTTCGTGCGGCGCTGAGCCGGTCACCGGCGGCGGTGCCCTTGGCCTGCTCGCTGGCCAGCGTGCTCAGCACGCCACCCTGCTGCCGCATCACCATGTCGGCGACGGACAACTTGGTGGTCACGTCGCCGTGGCTGGTAAGGATGTTCAGCGTCAGCTGCAGATTGCCCAGGCCGCCGGACATGTAGCTCTGCCGGGCGATCCCGCCGACCAGCACCTTCGACTTGGCCTGCGCGGCCTTGTTGGTCTGCAGGGCGTTCTCGTTCTTGCTCTCGTCCGCCTTGGCGATCGCCAGCTCCGAGCGCATGTCGCGCAGGTGGTTGTTGGCCTTGGTGAGCGCGGTGTTGGCCGCGGTGAGCTTGTGCTGGGCCGAGGCGACCTTCTTGTTGGTCTCGACCAGTTGCTTGTTCACCTTGACCAGCGCGGCGGACGTGTCGTCCAGGTTCTGCTGGGCGGCGGCGACCTTGCTGTCGGACTTGCGCTTCTGGTCGTCGACGTCGGCCGATGCCGGAGCGGCGATGACGGTCGCCATGACGGCGACGGCACAGGCCCCGGCGATCAGCCGGCCGCGGGACAGTGGGCTGCGGTGGGTGGACGACATACGTGGCTCCTCAAACCCTCAGATAACGACGCAAGGTGATCCACGCCGTGGCCAGGGCGATCACGATGGCGCCGGCGCACAGCCAGGGCGCGAAGTCCCAGACGTCCCCGGTGCCGATCATGCTGACCAGATTGCCGGTTGATGATCCGCTGCTGTTGAACAGGCCCTCGACGCCGTAATGCACCAGGGCCCAGAGCAGCCCGACCGCGAAGGCGGCGCCGACCAGCGTCGCCAGCAGGATTTCCAGGACGAACGGCAGGTAGATGACGGTCGAGGACGCACCCACCAGCCGCATGATGCTGACCTGCCGTCTGCGTGTGAACGCGACTTGACGGATCGTGGTGGTGATCAACAGGATCGCGCAGATCACCATGACGACCGCGAGCGCGACCGCGCCGACGCTGATCACGTGCAGCAGCTTGAAGAAGGTGCTCAAGACGCTGCTCTGGTCACTGACCGCCTCGACACCGGGCTGGCCCTCGAAGGAGGCGACGATCTCGTTGTACTTGTCCGGGTTGGACAGTTTGACCCGGTATGACGAGGGCATTGCGTCGGCGCTGATGTCCGACAGATAGGGGCTGTTGCGGAACTGCTTCTTGAAGCGGTCGTAGGCCTGCTGCTCGCTCTCGTAGTAGACGTGCTCCACCAGCGGTTTCATGCCGTCCAGCTGGCTCTTGACCTGGTCCTTCTGCGCCTGGGTCGCGGCACCGTCGGCGCACGACTCGGCCTGGGTCGACTGCGGGGTGCAGAAGAAGATGGAGACCTGGACCTTGTCGTACCAGAAGCCCTTGGCCACGCTGACCTCTCGCTGCGCGAGCAACCCCGCGCCGAGGAAGAACAACGAGACCATCGACACGAGCACGACCGAGACGATCATCGAGGCGTTGCGGCGGATGCCGTTGCCGACCTCGCCGAGCAGGAATGTCAGCCGCATCGGATCAGTCCTCGTCCCGCTGCAGGGCCCGGGCCGCGCGTTCGGCCTCCAGCTCGCGCATCCGGGTCTGGTCCGCGGCGTAACCGCCACGCTCCTCGTCGCGGACCAGCACGCCGTCCTTCAGCTCGATCACCCGCTTCTGGAAGACGTCGACGATGCCCTGGTCGTGCGTGGCCATCACGACGGTGGTGTCGGTCTTGTTGATGCGGTCCAGGACCTTCACGATCTCCGCGCTCGTCTCGGGGTCGAGGTTGCCGGTCGGTTCGTCGGCCAGCAGGATCGGTGGCTTCTTGACCACCGCGCGGGCGATCGCCACCCGCTGCTGCTCGCCACCGGACAGCTCGTGGGGCAGCCGGCCCGCCATACCGTCCAGGCCGACGAGGTCGAGAGTCTCCGGCACCAGCTGCTTGATCTGGTGGCGTTTGCTGCCCAGCACCCGCAGCACGAAGGCGACGTTCTGGTAGACCGTCTTGCCCTCCAGCAACCGGAAGTCCTGGAAGACCACGCCGATGTCGCGACGCAGCGTGGGGACCTTGCGGTCCGGCATGGGCACCAGATCGCGCCCGGCGACCAGGATGGAGCCCGCGCTCGGCGTGATCTCGCGGGTCACCAGCCGCATCATGGTGGACTTGCCGGACCCCGACGAGCCGACCACGAAGACGAACTCGCCCCGGTCGATGTCGAGGCTCACGTCGTCGAGCGCTGCGGAACTGCCCGCGGCATACCGCTTGGTGACGTGTTCGAATCGAATCATCTGAGAGGGGAAGCCTTTTCGCAGGGGCAGTTCACTGGCCGCAACACCGTATGCCGCCACCCGCGCGGGATCGGTCAGGCGCGCCCGGGAGTCACAAATTCCTCAGCAGTGCTCAGAGATCTCAGGCTTGTGCACAACCGGCAACGGTCGCCGGTATCGGACCGGTCCGACTCACTCGGCGGCGGATTTCTCCTGGCTGCGCTTCCAGCGGATGCCGGCCTCCATGAAGTCGTCGATGTCGCCGTCGAAGACCGCATCCGTCTTGCCGACCTCGTGCTCGGTGCGCAGGTCCTTGACCATCTGGTAGGGGTGGAGCACGTAGGACCGCATTTGGTCGCCCCAGCTGGCCTTGATGTCGCCGGCGAGCTCCTTCTTCTCCGCGGCCTCCTGCTCGCGACGGATCAGCAGCAGCCGGGACTGCATGACACGCAGGGCGGCGGCACGGTTCTGGATCTGCGACTTCTCGTTCTGCATCGACACGACGGTGCCGGTCGGGATGTGCGTCATCCGGACCGCCGAGTCGGTGGTGTTGACGCTCTGTCCGCCGGGGCCCGAGGAGCGGAAGACGTCGATCTTGAGCTCGTTCTCCGGGATCTCGATGGAGTCGGTCTGCTCGATGAGCGGCACCACCTCGACGGCTGCGAACGACGTCTGGCGGCGGCCCTGGTTGTCGAAGGGGCTGATGCGAACCAGCCGGTGGGTGCCCGCCTCGACCGAGAGGTTGCCGTAGGCGTAGGGGACGTTGACCTCGAAGGTCGCCGACTTGAGGCCTGCCTCCTCGGCATACGAGGTGTCCATGACCTTGGTGGGGTAGCCGTGGCGCTCGGCCCAGCGCAGGTACATGCGCATCAACATCTCGGCGAAGTCGGCGGCGTCCACGCCGCCGGCGCCGGCGCGGATGGTGACCACGGCCTCGCGCTGGTCGTATTCGCCGTTGAGCAGGGTGCGGACCTCCAGCTCACCGACGGCCTTGCGCAGGTCGGTCAGCTCCTTGTCCGCCTCGGCGAGGGTGTCGGCGTCGTTCTCCTCCTGCGCCATCTCGACCAGCACCTCGAGGTCGTCGATGCGCTGGTCCATCGTCTCCACGCGCTCCAACTCGGCGTTCGCCCGGGACAGGCTGCTGGTGACCTGCTGGGCGTGCTCGGGGTCGTCCCACAGGTCGGGCGCGGCGGACTGCTGCTCCAGATCGGCGATCTGGGTGCGCAGGGCGTCGAGGTCGGTCACCCCACGGACGGTGTCCATGGTCGTCCGCAATGCCTTGATCTCGACAGGAAAATCGGTAGCCACAACGTCACAGCGTACGGCGTGAGGTCCGGTATGCCGACGGCGCGGCGGCGCCACCGGCCGCCACGGGCGATCCGGCTCGGTCGCGTGCAGCGGCACGGCGCCGGGCACGGGCTTCCTCGAGGCCTCACCTCACACCGCTCTGATCATCTTCAGTCGACGTGCGCCCTGGCACGGGACTGCACGGTGATGTGCACGTCGCCGAACATGCCCGAAACCACACCACCGAGCAGCGGCGGATGCACCACGGCGGAAACACGCACCACCGCGGTACGGGCATTCTGCGCCCCCGTCCCGTCGGTGACCCGCCAGTCGGTGACATGGGCCGGCCGGTCCTGCCGCGTCAGTGTGCTGGCCGCCGTCTGCTGCACCGAACGGTCCGACAGGGTGAGCTGCGAGCCGAGTCCGCCCTTGTAGAGGCTGGCCTGGTCGGCGGCATCCGCCGCGTCGGCGGCAGCGGCATCGGTAGCGTCCATCACCTGCATCCGCGCCAGTTGTATGGCGGTGACGTCCACCCCGCCCACGATGAGCATCGCCAGGATGCCGAAGAGGCCTGCGATCAGCAGCACGACCCGGCCACCCTCGTCCGCACGCCTGGGCGCCCTGTCCCGCAGGGCCGCGGGCCATCTCATCGTGCCCCGTAGTGGCGGTAGTGGTCCACGACCTCGGCGTGCCGGGAATGCACGTGGATGCTCGAGGGCACCACGCCGCGCAGGAAGTCCGGGATCAACGGCAAGTCGACGTCCAGGTCGGCCACTCCTTCGATGACGGAGTCCGGGCTGAGGCACGGCTGCCTGCTGCACCGCATGCGCACCGATCCCTCGCCGGTGAATCCCTGATCCGCGAAGGACATCGCCGCGGCGGCCTCCGACCGCCGGGCGCCGGCCGCGTCGCTGTCGGCCGTCACGAACATCCGGGACGACTCGCGGGCGGCGGCCGCGACGGCATACGTGCCGGCCTGGAGCCGGGCCAGGGTGATCACCAGGTAGAACACCGGCAGCGTCAGCAGCAACCCGACGACGATGAACTCGATCAGGGCGCTCCCCCGCTCGTCCCCGCCGACCAGCCGGCATCGGAGACGGCGCGCGAGCGCCGTGTCCCGCAGTCCCGATCGCGGCCAGTGCCCTGCCGGTGGCCGGTATGCCGGCATCCTCATCGCTGTGCCTCGGCATATGCGCGGCCGGAGACGGTCAGCGACTGCGACGGTCCGAAGGGGCCGACGATCGGCAGGGGCGCGCGCACGGTCACCTTCACCACTTGCGCGCCGCCCTCGGTCACCGTCGCGGCGGTGACGTTGTCGGCATACCGGTCGGCCAGACTTGCCCGGATCAGTTCGGCGGCGCGTTGTGCGCCCATCGCCGGCGTCGCGTCGGCGCGCGCTCCCAGGCGCGCACCCTCCGTGGCGTTCTCGATCAGCGTGTTGCGCACATAGAGCGAGAAACCAACCTGGAACGCAGCCAGGAAGAACAGCACCACGAGGGCGCCGACGAGCGCGAACTCTGCTGTGGCCGAACCGCTCTCGGTGCCTTGCCGGAGACGGTGCGCGACGCGCGGGCGGGTGGCCCGCACGACCTACTTCTTCCCGGTGACGCCGTTGACGGCGCTGCTGAACAGCGTGGTGAGTGCGTCCTGCGCCGTCGCCCAGAGCACGGTGACCAGGCCGGCGGTCATGATGGTGATGAGCACCCAGCCCGGGACGTCACCGCGTTCGCGTTCAGCGGCGTCGCCGATGCGTTCGTGCAGCGCATGTGCCGCACGTATGGTCCGTGACTGCATCTTCGCGATGACGGTCATGTTTCCTCCTGGGGGTGAATCGTGTTCTGTGACGGGTCAAATGGACATGTTGAGCACGCCGAGGCCGGGGAAAATGGCGAACAGGACGGTGACCGGCAGGACGAGGAAGACGACCGGGACCATCATCATGAGTTCGCGACGGCCACCGAGCTCGATCAGTTGTTGCTTGCTGGAGTCGCGGGCGTCCTGCGCCTGCGCCCGCATCACGTCGGCGAGTGGGGTGCCACGCTCGACAGCGATGACGACTCCGTCGACGAACCGGGCGAGGCTGGGTATGCCGGTGCGATCGGCTAGGCCCTGCAGTGCCTCCGGCAGTGACGAGCCCGAGCGCGCGTCGACCAGACACCGGGCCAGTTCACCGGACAGTTCGCCGGTCGAGAGGTTGGCAACCCGCTCCAGGGCGGCCGCGGCACCCTCACCGGCGGTCACGGCGAGCGCCAGCATCTCGGCGACAGCCGGGAATTCGGCCAGGATCTGCTGCTCGCGGCGCTCGGCGGCCCGGGACAGCATCTGGTCACGCAGGACGACTCCGGCCGCGAACGCGATCAGCAGGACGAGGATCGCCTTCACCGGCGATCCGTCGCCGCCGACGAATGTCAACGAGACGTAGCACCCACCCACGACCATGGCCACGATGCCCCAGAGCGCTTGCTGTGCACGGAAGCCTTCGAGGTCCGACGGCTGTCCGGCACGCTCGAGCCGGGTGCGAACCGAGGTCGCGCCTCCGAGGACCTGGTCGACGAGCTGGCCGACCCGACGCAGCAGCGGTGCCAGAACATGGTTGACATCCAGCCGGTCGGTCGGTGCGGACAGCAGCCGCGACGGCATCGGGGTGTCCCGAACGTAGGGCGCGATCCGGGAGTTGAGGTCGGGCTTGCGATGCATCGGCAGCCCGGCATACAGCAGCACGATGCCGACGCCCGCCACCAGGCCGAGGAGGGCGCCGAACCACGTGTAGGTCGCGATCATCGCAACACCCGCGCTTCGACCGGGAGCCGACCGATGCGGCGCATCACCCGGTACGCCACGAACGTCACTGCAGTGCCGATGACGAGCACGAGCACCCCGCCCGGCTCGCGGTATGCCGCCAGCGAGTTCCCGCGAGTCGCCAGCATCGCCAGCACGATCCACGGTGCAGCGACGGCGAGCCGTGCCGCGTTGACAGTCCATGACTGCCGCGCTTCGAGCTCGGCGCGGGTGCGCGCATCGTCGCGCAGGAACGCGGACAACGTGCGCAGCAGCTTCCCGAGGTCCGTGCCGCCCACTTCCCGAGCGATGCGCAACGACTCGACCAGACGATCCGCGACCGGGTCACTCAAGCGTGCCTTCAACGCGTCCAGGCACTCGTGGAAGCGCCCGGTGGCGCGGTAGTCGTGCGCGAACTCGGCGAACGCCGGACGCAACTCCTCCGGGCCACGAATCGCCAGCTGGGACAAGGATTCCGGCAGGGCGAGACCGGCCCGCACCGCCGACGCGATGTGATCGACGACGTCCGGCCACAGGTCACGCAGTTGGCTGCGCCGGCGTCGGGCCTTGCCACGGACGAAGGCGATCGGACCGTATGCCGCGATGGCCCCGAACGCGACTGCGATCGCCGGGACGGCGGTTGCGGCCATCACGATCAGCAGCACGACGACACCGAGGCAGCCGGACATCCATGACAGTCGCGCCAGGGTGAGGCCGCTCAGCCCGGACTGCACCACCTCGTCGTTCAGTTGCTCCCGCAGGGTGGCTCGTGACCGCACCTTCGGTGTGGCCTCGCGGGGCCAGAACGACCACCAGATGCACAGCAGCCCGGCGCCGAACATCAGCGGAAGGATGGTGTTCATCGCTCCGCCAGCAGCTCGGCGACCTTGTAGCCGGCGCGCTCGAATTGCTCCTCGTGCGTGGGGAATCCACTCCCTCGCACCAGTCGTCCGTCGCGCTGCACGAAGATGTCGGCGAGTTCGACGACATCGCCCTCGACCCGTCCCGGCACAGCGACGATCTCTCGGACTCGGCGGGTCCCGTCGCGGTCCAGCGCGATCTGGACGACCAGGTCGATGGATGCGGCCACGGTCGGCACCACGAAGGTCGAGCTGACGTTGGGGCCCGCCAGCAGCGGCAGCGTGCACATCTTGACGATGGCTTCGCGGGCCGAGTTCGCGTGCAGCGTCGCCATACCGGGCAGTCCTGAGTTGAGCGCGATGAGCAGGTCCAGGCTCTCCTCCTGGCGCACCTCGCCGACCACGATCCGTGACGGGCGCATGCGCAGGGCCTCCTTGACCAACCGACGCAACGGGATCTCCCCCGTGCCCTCGAGGCTCGGTTGGCGGCACTGCAACGCCGCCCAGTCGCGCAGGCTGAGCTGCAGCTCGAAGACCTCCTCGCACGACACCACCCGTTCCATCGACGGAATGGCACTGGCCAAGCAGTTCAACGTGGTGGTCTTACCCGCCTGGGTTCCCCCACTGACAAGGATGTTGAGACCTGAGGCGACGGCCGCGCCGAGGAAGCGCGCCGCCGGGGCGGTGATGGTGCCGAGGCGCACCAGATCGTCCAATTGACGGGCGCGCGCCACGAATTTGCGGATGTTGATCAGCCAGTGGCTGCGCGTGATGTCGGGGATCGCGACGTGCAACCGGCTGCCGTCCGGCAGCGTTGCGTCGACGAAGGGAGAGGACAGGTCGATGCGGCGCCCGCTGGGCTTGAGCATGCGCTCGACCAACGTGCGCACCTGCTCGGACGTCAGGATCGTCGGGGTGAGTTCGGCGACGCCGTGACGGGCGACGAAGACACGCTCGGGTTCGTTGATCCAGATCTCCTCGATCGTCGGATCATCGAGGTAGGGCTGCAACGGACCGAATCCAAGCACGGCGTCCAGGACACGCTGGGTCGCCTTCTCGCGGTCGCCCAACGGGACGAGGCCACCGTGCAGGCTGCGCTCCTCGTAATCCTGCACGGCGTCGCGGACCAGTCCGTGCAGGACTTGCTGGTCGTGCGCCGGATCGAGTCGTTGCCGCCGGATCAGCTCACGGATCTCGTCCTCGATGACGTCTGCGCCGTCCATCGGACACCTTCCCCTGAAACTTGCGTCCACGTCCGCAGTGAACGTGGTCATACAACACATGAACCGGGCGGTGGTGGCGTCATCCACCGAATCCTTTAACAACGCCATACCTTGACGACCGGTCGTCGGACACAGGGATGGCACTGCGCACCAGCGGCCCCACCGATCACTCCCTTCGAGCATGCCCTGATCGGCACCGCCGTGGCGGTTATCCACAGGCAGGGATGTGTCATCGACCGCACTCGATCGCCACGTCCTCGACCGTCGACGGCCTACGGTGAAGGACTTCGCACACCCCACGGAAGGGCTCGCCATGTCCCGTCGTTCCCGTCTCACCGCCAGTCTGCTCGCCGTCAGCTGCGGCGGTCTTGCGCTCAGCGCTGCGCCCACCGCACACGCGGCCGACCCGGGCGCGGGCCTCGTGCTGTCGCCGATCGGCGGCGGTTACGAGTCGCCGGCTCTGCGCGGCTTCGCACTCGAAGTCGCCGCCCACGCCACCGGCGCCACCGTCGACATCCTGGTCGTGCCCTCGGCATACGGCGATGCACCCGAGGACCGCGACTCAAACCTGGAACTGGCCGGCCAGCGGGCCCAGCAGATCGACAGCGAGTGCGACGCGGCCGTCGCCGCCTCGTCATACGCGGCGCGTTTTCCGGCCGGCTGCCGCGCCACCCTGCTGACGCTGCTGGACCGTTCTGACGCCTCGAATCCCAGCAATTCCAACGCCTTCCGTGACGCGGACACCGACGGCAGTTTCGTGCTCGGCGGTGACCAGGTCCTGGCGATGCAGGTGCTGGCCAACACACCCGCCGAGAGCTCGATGGAGTATGCCGCCCGCCACGGGGTGGTCTTCGGCGGCACCAGCGCGGGCAACGCCGTCGAGTCGCGCAGCATGGGCGCCGGGTATGCCGACAGCGGCTATCCGGAGAACGCCATGGAACGCGGCCAGGCCCTCATCTACTGGGGTGACAACCTGTCCAGTGACGAGCGCGGCCTGTCCTTCGGCTCGCAACGCATCATCCTGGACCAGCACTTCTACCAGCGCGGCCGCTTCGGCCGGCTGCTCGCCTACACCGCGGAGTCCGTCGGGCGGTATGGCGGCGCGGGCAAGCTCGGTCTCGGCGTCGACTACGCCACCGGGGTGGCGATCACCGACGACGCGACGGTGTCCCGGCCGTTCGGCGCCTCGTCCTCGGCCTTCGTCGACCTGAAGCATGCCTCGGCGCCGGCGTGGGTCGGACCGCGGCAGACGCTGACCGTGCGCCACGTCCTCACCCACCTGATGGCGCCCGGCACCGGTATGACCTACGACGTCGCCTCCCGCACGCCGTCCATCGGCCGGACTGCGGTCGCGGCACCACGCCCGGCCGCTCTGCCGGCCCTGTCCGCGAAGCGGACCCTGCTGCTCGGCGGCGGACAGAACGACACGGCGTCCTCGGACGCGTTGCGGTCATTGGTCTCCGCCGCCACCAGGAAGGGTCCGATCGTCGTGATCGCGGCGGGCTACGCCGACACCGCGGCGGCGCGCGCCGCCGCGGCCAAGTATTCGACGGCCATGCGCGGCGCCGGATGGTCCGGTCCGGTGCGGACGGCGGTCCAGGGCGCCGACCGCGTCAACCCCGGCACCGTTGCGGGAGCGGCCGGTGTGGTGTTCGTCGGCGGCGATCAGTCGCTCGTGCCGAATGCCTTGCGCGACAAGCAGTTCGCCCAGGCGGTCAAGGTCGCCACGACCACCACGGCGGTGCTGACCGACGGCGCCATGACACCGGCGATGGGCACCAGTTACCTGGCGAACCCGGATCCGGAGCTCTTCGACGAGAATGCCGCGATCGCGCAGTTCCGCACCGACTACCCGGTCGTCGCGAGGGGCCTGGGAATCGTCCCCGGCTACCGCTTCGAGCCGGAACTGACCGAGGGTTACCGCTGGGGCCGGCTCTACACCGGTGCCAAGGCGGCACCGGCCACCGTCGGTGTGGGCATCAGCGAGCGCACCGCGTTGCGTGTCGGCAGCGCCGCGCCGTTGGTCGTCGGGGAACGCAGCGTGGTCGTCGCCGACGGACGACAAGCCCGCTGGCTGCCGGGATCGAACGGAGCGCTCGGCGCGGTGAACGTCTGGCTGAGCACCTTCGGGCCGACCTCGCAGGTCTCCTGAGCCGCCAGACCACAACGGGCCGGCACTGCTGCTCCGCGACTTGTCCACAGGCCACGGCCTTCCAAGCGGCAGAGGGATCGTTCATCGGCCCACAATCGGCCCATGGCCGCATCGCCTCCCGAACCCTCGCGTACGTCGACACGCTCCCTGCGCCTGCACCTCGTGGGCTGCGCACCCGACCCAGCCGCGGAGCCGGTCTCCGTCTGCCTGCGCGCTCCCGGGGACAGCACGTGGTCGGACGCTCGCGAGGCCATCCGGGCCTGCGGAATCGAGGTCCCCGAACGGTTGTATGCCGGCAACCTCGCCGTCGCCGACGACACACCCCTGGGCCGGCATCCGCTGCTCAACGGGGTCCAGCTCTGTCCCCGGCCGACCGCGGCGGCAGCACGGCATCTGCTGGACCTGGTGGTCACCGAAGGTCCCCAGGTCGGCGCGCGGACCGCCCTCGGCATACAGGTGCAGCGCATCGGCCGCGCCGCCGACAACACCCTGATGCTGCACGACCCCGATCTCTCGCGCACCCACCTGGTGGTGGGGCTGGATCAGGGTCGGGCCATGGTCTCCGACGCGCGGTCGACCAACGGAAGCACCATCGACGACCGGCTGCTGACGCCGGAGCACCCCCTCGAGTTGCGGGCCGGCCAGCGGTTGCGGGCCGGGTCCACGACGTTCGCCCTCGAGCGCGCGCTGCCGGCCGAGGGCGCGCTCGACACCGACGAGTCATGCCGGGTTCCCTTCCAACGCGCACCACGAAATCCGTTGCGATTCCCTGAAGTCGAGTTGGAACGACCCGCCGCGCCCGGCCGGCCCGAGCGGCACCGACTGCCGTGGCCGGTGATCGTGCTGCCGGCGCTGCTCGCGGTCGTGATGGTCGCAGTGATGCACAACGCGATGTTCCTGATGTTCGCGCTGCTGGGACCGGTCATGATGATCGGCCAGCACATCTCCGAACGGCAGGGCGGCTCCAGCAGACTCAAGACCCAGCAGGCGGAGTATGCCGAGAAGAGCCGCCGTCTCGAGTCGGACAAGGAGGCAGCGCTCGAGGCCGAACTGACCCTCCGACGCAGGATCGCACCGCCGATCAGCGACACCCTGCGCTCCGCGACGGCACGCGACGCCCGACTCTGGTGTCGATCGCCCTCGCATGCCGACTATCTGCACTGCCGGATCGGCATCGGCCGCCTACCGAGCAAGGTGCGAGTCACCGGCGACGGGGACGGGACCGAGACGCTGTGGCTCGCCGACGCGCCGATCACGCTGTCACTCCATGGGTCACGCATCGTCGGAGTCACCGGCACGGCCACCGCCCGGCGCCGAATGGCCGAGGCGATGGTCCTGCAGCTGGCGACCTGGCACTCGGCGCACTTCCTGCGCGTCACTGTCGTCTGCGACACCGCAGCACAGCGCGCCCGGTGGCAGTGGGTGACGTCGCTGCCGCACGTGACGGCCTCGCCGCACGCGGACAGTGCCCTCAGCGACCTGGAGAACGACGAAAACGGCTGTGTCCGCATGCTTTCCGAAGTGCTCCCCGCGCAGGACGACACCCGGATCGGTCCGGCGAGGACCGACCCGCCCGTGTCGCACGTCATCGTTCTGGACGACTGTGCAGCACTGTGCAACCGGCCGGAGGTCACTGCGCTGCTGCACGACGCCGACCGCGCGGGCGTGGCGATCATCGCGATCGGGGACCCCACCGACCTGCCTGCGGAATGCGATGTGTGTGTCGAGGTCAGCAGCGACACGAGGGTCACCGTGTCCGGCGCGGTCGATGCCCGCGGATGCCCGGACCTACCGCACCCCTCACTGACCCGGGCGGTGGCCGACCGGCTGGCCGGCATCTGCGACGCCACCCCTGACGCGACGACCGGGTCGTTGCCCGAACGCGCCGCGCTGCTCGATGTATGGCGCACCGGCGGCACCGATGCCTCGGATGCTGTGAGCATCGTGCGGCGCTGGCGTGAGTCACCGCGGTCGACCGTCGCACCACTCGGACTCACCGCGGACGGAGTGCTCCGCATCGACCTGGCGACCGACGGCCCGCACGGGCTCATCGCCGGCACCACCGGCGCGGGCAAGTCCGAGTTGCTGCAGAGCCTGGTCACCTCGCTCGCGCTCGCGAACCGGCCGGACGAACTGGTCTTCGTGCTGGTGGACTACAAGGGCGGCGCCGCCTTCCAGGAGTGCGCCCGGCTGCCGCACACCGTCGGCCTGGTGACCGACCTGGATGCGCATCTGACCGCCCGCGCGCTGACGTCGCTGGGCGCCGAGGTACGGCGCCGCGAGCGGCTACTCCGTGCTGCCGGAGCCAAGGACATCGAGGATTACCAACGCATTCCGGACGCTGCGCCACTGCCGCGGCTGGTCCTGGTCATCGACGAGTTCCGGGTGCTGGCCGAAGAGCTGCCGGACTTCATCAGCGGCCTGGTGCGCCTTGCGGCGGTCGGCCGCTCCCTCGGCATACATCTGCTGTTGGCGACGCAGCGGCCGGCCGGCGTGGTGTCGGCCGACATACGGGCCAACGTCAACCTGCGGATCGCGTTGAGGGTGCGCGACACCGCCGACTCCCAGGACGTCATCGACGGCGGCGATGCGGCACAGATCCCCGCAGCGCTCCCCGGCCGGGCGAGTGTGCGCACCGGCGGCGGCCGACCCGTCACCTTCCAGACCGCGCGCATCGGCGGTTGCAGCCTCGACGCCGGCGACCGGATCGAGGTCTCCCGCCCGCAGGCCCACGGCGGCCCGCCGGTCGCCCTCACCCCGCCGATGGAGTTCGCCGGTCCCACCGATCTGCAGCGGGTGGTCGGCGCGCTCACCGACGCGAGCGCCGAGTTGGGGGTGGCCACGCCTCAGTCACCCTGGTTGCCCCCGTTGGCCGCGACGGTGGTCGTCGACGAGTTGACCGCGCCAGCGCGGGCCGTGGGCGGCGCGCCGGCGGGCGCGGAGGGCATCCCCTTCGGCCTGCTGGACGTTCCGCAGGACCAGACGACGCGGCCGATCGCCTGGGACCTGGCGACGGACGGCCACCTGGCCGTCGTCGGCGGTCCGCGCAGCGGGCGGACCTGTCTGCTGCGCACTCTCGCCGTCGAGGCCGCCCGCAAGTGGCCACGCGACGGCGTGGCGATCTACCTGATCGATGCCGGGTCGGGCCTCGGTGTGCTGCGCGCGCTGCCACAGGTCGGTGCCGTCATCGACCGCGACGATGCCGGTCGCATGCACCAGCTCGTGCAATGGCTGACTGATGAAATACGTTCCCGCCAGCAGGAATTCGCGGAGCAACAGGTCAACGACTTCGCCGAGCACCTGGCGGTCGGCGGCCGCTTGCCACGGATCCTGCTGCTCATCGACGGGTGGGAGACGCTGACCGAGATCAGTGAGGAGACCAGCCTCGGCAGGCTCACCGACGAGGTGCTGCAGCTGCTGCGGGACGGCTCCGCCGTCGGGTTGTATGCCGCCGCCACCGGCGGCCGCGCCCTGGCGACCGGCCGGGTGGCCAGCAGCTTCCCACGCAAGCTGATGCTCCGGCCCGCGGACGCCGGCGACGCGATGCTGCTCGGGATGCGGGAGACCGACCTCCCCGAGTCGATGCCACCGGGCCGGGCGGTGATCTGTCCCGACGGTCTCGAGCTGCAGGTCGCCACGCCGACGACTGATCAGACGGGTTCCGTTGTCGCCGCATACATCTCACGGCTCAGCGCGCAGATGACCGCACCACACGTGCATCGCTTCGCGCCGATCCCGCAGCAGTGTGCCCGCGCCGAACTCCCCCGCGTGCCGGACCGCGTCCTGCTCGGCATCGGCGGCCGCGACATCGCCCCGATCGGGGTGCCACTGGGCGGACACCGGGAGCTCGCCGCCCTCGTCGCCGGCCCACCCCGCAGCGGACGCAGCACCGCGCTCGGCACCGTCGCGCACCAGTTGACCGAGCGTGCGGTCTGCTGGATCGCCGGCCACGGGGCAGCACCGCCGTTGCCGGCACACGTGGACCAGCTCGACGCCACGGCACCCGAGGACTTCGCCGCGTGGCTCAACACCCACCCGGGTGGGGCGGTGCTGGTCGACGACATCGACGAACTGATCGGCTCCCCCGTCGACGATCTGCTGACCGACTACCTGCAGCACGGTCGCCGGGCCGGCGGGATCGTCTGGGCCAGCGGACGATCCGACACGTTGGCCAACGCCTTCCGCGGCGCGGTGGCGGAGCTGCGCCGCCGGCAGACCGGCCTCATCCTGCAACCCGGTCGTCGCGACGGCGAACTCCTCGGTGCCCAGCTCGGCCCGGCCGGCCGGGCCGCTCCCGGGCGTGGTGCGCTCGTCATCCGCAGTCGGGCGGTGCCGATCCAGGTGGCGGCCTGAACCGGCCGACTGACGGCCCATGTCTGCGCCGACTGACGGCCCATGTCTGCGCCGACTGACGGCCCATGTCTGCGCCGACTGACGGCCCATGTCTGCGCCGACTGACGGCCCATGTCTGCGCCGACTGACACGGAGGTGCGTGCCCGTCACAGGCCGAGCTTCAACTCCTGACGGCGCTGCTGCACCAGCAGCACCCGCAGCCCTTCGTCACCCGCGGTGAAGCCGCGGGTCGCTCCAGCCGGGATGTACACGAGTTCGCCTGCGGTCAGGCCCAACTGGCCGACCTCGGTCACCAGCACGCCGGCGCCGGACAGCACCGTCACGAGCACGTCACAACCCGGCCCCCGGTGCGGCTCCAGCGCGACGCCGGCATCCACCTCCAGCACGCTGGCGTCCAGGTCGCGGTCTCGCGCGCTGAGGCGCCATACGGCACCGTCGGCTCCGGGTGTGCCGCCCAGTTCGTCCGCGCGGCCGAGCGCCCGCGGCGTCGGCGTGCTGGATCGGCGGGTGATCCGGATCCGCCAGTCGCGCATCTCCTGGTTGAGGTACTCCCAGTCGTAGCCGCCCGGCCACTCCGCCTCGAACTCGTCGTGCAGGTGCTTCGGGTCGTGGTCGTTGACCAGCACGAAGGCCTCGCCCACCGCCAGGTCGCGGAACGTGGCGAAGATCGTCGGGTGCTTGTCGGGCTTGCGCATGCCCCGCACGTCGAGGGTCTGGGTGGTCGTCTGGTCGGACATGGCATCACTTCCGGATCGGGGATTTCTTCACATGAAGAACTTGTGTAAATTCTAGGCATGACCGATTCCGCGATCGCCCTCGACACCGTCGCCGACAAACTCCTCGCCCGCGCGGCCGACGCGCACAGCGGGCGCGCGACCCAGGCCTTCCACGCCGCCGGGGACGGGGTGCTGACCACGGTCGCGCTCGCCCTGCTGACCGGTCGGCAGCTGTCGGAGCACGCCAACCCCGGCGAGGCGTTCCTGCACGTGCTCTCCGGACGCTTGCGGCTCAGCTCCGGCGATCACGCGTGGGAGCTGGGGCCCGGCGAGATCGTCGCGGTGCCCCAGCGGCGGCACTCCGTGCTGGCCCTGCAGGACTCCGTCGCGCTGCTCACGATCGCGCACGTCTCGTCGTGACCACCCGCGCCCGGATCCTCGCCGTGCTGCGCGACAGCACCGAGCCACTGACCGTCACCGAGGTCGCAGGACGCGCCGGGGTGCACGCCAATACCGTGCGTTTTCACCTGGATTCGCTGCTCGAAGCCGGACGCGTCGAGCAGGTCCGGTCGGCGCCCGCCGGCCGCGGGCGGCCGGCGCTCCGCTTCCGTGCCGTCGCCCGGATGGACCGGGGCGGACCGCGCGGCTATCAGGCGCTGGCCGCGACACTGCTGGCCGACCTCACCAGCCGGCCCGATCCCGCCGAGCAGGCCCGGCGCGCCGGGCGGTCGTGGGGTCGCCACCTCGCCGAGCAGTCCCACGACATCTCGGCCGGCCCGGCCACCACGCTGATCACCGCCCTGGCCGACCTCGACTTCGCACCGGAACAGACCGCGCCGGGCGAGATCTCCCTGCGGCACTGCCCCTTCCTGGAGCTCACCACGCCGCAGGGCGGGCCCGTCTGCGCCATACACCTGGGGCTGATGCAAGGCCTGCTGGCCGACTCCGCTGCCGACGTCGCACGACTCGATCCCTTCGTGACGCCCGACCGGTGCGTGGCCACGCTGCGTTAGAGCTGATCGCCGCGCAGGCACGCCCCCAGCGAGGTGAGGAACCGGTCGACGTCGTCCACGCTGCTGTATGGCGCCAGGCCGGCCCGCAGCCCGCTGTCGATGCCCAGCCGACGGGCGGTTTCGTAGGCGTAGAAGGTGCCGGCGGGTGCATCGATGCCGTCGGTGGCCAGATAATCGGCGACCTGGTCGGCAGGGCGGCCGGCGAAGGTCATGAACAGCGTCGGGGTCCGGCGCTTCGCACGGGAATGCACTGTCACCTCGGGGAACTGGGCCAGTCCTGCTTCGAGCCGTTCGCGCAGCGCCTCCTCGTGGGCGTGCAGCGCCTCCAGTGAGCTGCGCAGCCGCTCCCGGCGGCTGCCGCTGCCGGGCACCAGGCCAGCCAGGAAGTCGACCGCCGCCGTGGTGCCGGCCAGCAATTCGTAGGGCAGCGTGCCGATTTCGAAGCGTTCCGGCACCGTGTCGGTCGACGGCCGCAGCTTGTCCGGCCGCATGTGGTCGAGCAGTTCCGCCCGGCCGGTGAGCACGCCGCAGTGCGGCCCCAGGAATTTGTATGGCGAACAGACGTAGAAGTCCGCGCCGAGCACCGGCACGTCGACGACGTCGTGCGCGGTGTGGTGCACGCCGTCGACATACAGCAACGCACCCGCGTCATGTGCCGCAGCAGCCACCGCAGCGATGTCCGGCTGGGTGCCCAGCAGATTCGAGGCCGCGGTCAGCGCGACGAGCCGGGTGCGTTCCGACAGCTGACCGGTGATCGAAGCCATGTCCAACTCGCCGGTCGCCGGGTCGAAGTCGGCCCACCGCACTTGCACGTCGGCTCGCTCGGCGGCCAGCAGCCAGGGGCCGACGTTGGCGTCGTGGTCCAGGCGGCTGAGGATGATCTCGTCGCCGGGCTGCCAGGTGCGTGCCAGCGCGCGTGACGCCATGAACGTCAGCTCGGTGGCGCTGCGGCCGAAGACGACCGAGCCGGGGTCGACGCCGAGCAGGTCGCCGATCGCGGTGCGGGCGCCGAGCACGATGGCGTCGGCGTTGCGCTCCGCCGGTGTGCGCCGGCCACGGTTGGACAACGGCGCGGTGAGGGCGTCATACATCGCCCGCGCGACGGGTGCGGGGGTCTGGGTGCCGCCCGGTGCGTCGAAGTGCGCGCGTCCGCTGCGCAACGACGGGAACTGCTCCCGCACGGCCGTCACGTCATACCGCTCGGAGGTTGTCGGTCGATCCATCACGGAGAGCCCTTTCGCACGTCGGATGCAGCACCGCGTTCAGCATCCCAGGGGTCGTCCCGGCCGGCCGCGGCAGGGCGGCCGGACCTCAGAGCGCGTGGCTCGGTGCGCCGAGCGCCCCGGCGATGTCGGCAGGCCGCGCGGACTGTGCCACGGACGAATGCTGCTGCCAGCCGGCCTCGTCGGCGATCGACACGGTCAGCCCACCGAGGATGAAGGCGACCAGGACCGCGACCAGCGCGCCGGTCGGCAGGTTGGGCAGCAGTCGACGCCAGCCGGTCGCGGATGCCGTCATCCCGTGGAACTCGTGGGTGAGTGCGTGGCCCTTGCCCCTGCTGAGCAGCCACTGGTTGACCGGCACCGCGGCCAGGAACGCGGCAGTCAGCGAGATCATCATGCCGACCCAGAAGACGACGTTCACCAGTCCGGCGTTCATCGCACCGGGCAGCAGCACCATCACCACGTTGTCCACCACTTCCATCGTGGCGATCGACACCGTGTCCGCCGCGAGCACGACACCGAGTGCGGCCAGCGGAGCGACTCCCACCCGGACCAGCGGCAGACTCGACAGCGAGAAGCCGAAGACGAAAGCGAGCCCGATCGAGATCGCGACCGACCATCCGTTGCTCAGACCGGCACCGGTGGAGATCATCATGCCGACGATCTCGCCGATCGCGCAGCCGGTGAGGCAGTGCAACGTCGCCGCCACCGCCATCGACCAACTCGCGTCCATGTGGCGCTCGTGGCCGGCGGCCATGTCGTGATGCTGTGCGTGCTGATCGCTCATCGATCTCTCCCGGCGCTTCGACTGCGTGACGACGCGTCCAACGTATACCCCCTGCGGGTATATTCCCGGCGCGGTCCGGCGACGGACGACGCGCCCGTAGGACAGGATGGGCGGGTGACAGCACGCGTCGACTCCGTCCATGTCAGCTCCAGCCACTCGTTCAGCAAGACGCCGGTGCCCGCCATCCGGCTCATCGAGGGCATCGGCGTGGCAGGTGACGCGCACGCCGGCGTCACGGTCCAGCACCGCAGCCGGGTGGCCGCCGACCCGAGCCAGCCCAACCTGCGCCAGGTGCATCTGATCCACGCCGAACTCTTCGACCTGTTGAGCGCGGCGGGCCACCGGGTAGGGCCGGGCGAGCTCGGCGAGAACATCACCACGACCGACATCGACCTGCTGTCGCTGCCGGTCGGCACCCGCTTGCGCATCGGTCCGGCGGAACTGACGGTGACCGGCCTGCGCAATCCCTGCCGGCAGATCAACACCTTCCAGCGCGGCCTGCTCCAACAGGTCCTGCGCAAGGACGCCAACGGAGCGGTGCAGCGGTTGGCCGGGGTGATGGCGGTCGTCAGCCGGGGAGGCGCCGTGCGTCCGGGCGATCGGATCGAGCAGCAGCCGCCGCCGCTGCCCCACTTCCCGCTCACCCGCGTCTAGACCGGCCGCGGGCACCCGCGGCCGGTGCGCCGCCCCTGGGGTATGACGCGCGCGGGTATGACGCCCGCGGGTATGACGAAAGCGCCCCGGATCGCTGTGACCCGAGGCGCTTTCCGCGACGCTTCGCGTAGTAGCGGGGGCAGGATTTGAACCTGCGACCTCTGGGCGCCGTCGGAGGCGTCGCAACTACTGTGGTCTCAAGCCGGAAGCTACCGATTCGCTCGGTGTGGTGAGGGATTCGCCCTCGCTTCCTGTCTCAGGATACCCGTCTAACACGGAGTGGTACCGGCCCAATGTGGACCGTTTTCGGACACAGCTCGAATCCCTGCTCCTTGACTCAGCAGCAGTCGCAGCCTGTCTCGCAGCCATCGTGGTCGTGGTCGAAGAAGACCTCGGCCGGGGAGCAGCACAGGTCGCCGCGCCTAGCGTTGATGCCCTCGCGGACCGCAAGAGCGGCGATGAACAGTGCCGCGGTCGAGTCGGCCCACCACCAGCCCAGGACGCTGTTCGCCACGAGCCCCAGCAGCAGTGCGGCAGACATGTACGTGCACAGCAGGGTCTGCTTGGAGTCCGCGACCGCGGAGTGGGAGCCGAGTTCGTTGCCGGTGCGGCGCTGGATCAACGAAGCGACCGGCATGACCAGCAGGCTCAGCGCGGCGATCCCGATGCCGAGCGACGAGTGTTCGGCGGCGTGTCCCGTGATCAGGCTGCTGCCGGCGTCGTAGGTCACGAACGCCGCGAGCCCGAAGAACGAGAACGCGATGACCCGGAGCGCGACCTTCTCGCGGGCCTCGTGGTCGCCGCCTGCGAACTGCCACGCGACAGCGAGCGCCGAGGAGACCTCGATGACCGAGTCGAGGCCGAATCCAAGGAGTGCGGCCGACCCGGCGATCGAGCCGGCGGTCAGAGCGACGACGGCTTCGATGACTTGTAGGCGATGGTGAAGGCGACCAGGAACCGGACGCGGCTGATCAACAGCGCCTTGTGCTCGGGGCTCGGCGCCGGACCGTGCAGGCCAGCGGGCGCGACCGAAGCCGTCGTGTCGATGGAGTGAACGGGCAGCTCGGTGCTCATCAACAGCACCCTTGCTCATCGGCGTCAGCGCATGCGTCCGGGTCGGTGACGAGGATGACCTGGTGCAGGTCGGCCAGGGCATGCCCGAGACGCGCGTCGGCAAGCTCGTAGCGGGTGCGCCGCCCCTCAGGGACCGCCACGACCAGCCCGCAGCCGCGCAGGCACGCGAGGTGGTTCGACATCGACTGCCGGGTCACCCCCAAGGCGTCCGCCAGGTCGGCCGGGTAGGACGGAGCCTCGCTCAGCGCCATGAGGATCCGGGACCGGGTGGCGTCGGACAGGGCGTGCCCGAACCGGGCGAGCGCGTCGAGTGAAGCGGCGGTGGTGGCACTCATGAAGGCGAGAATACATCAGACGCTGTATTCAGAGTTACGTGAACTCTCGCCGTGGCTTTGTGCGATTCGGCTACAGGTAGCGGCAGACCTGGTCGGGGCTGCAGGTCTCCGGTTCGACCGTGGCTGCCTGGTCGCGGAGCTGAGTGATGGTCTCTCGGAGCGCGACGAGCTGCGCGATCTGCTCGTCGAGGTCTGCCAGTCGAGAGTCGAGCAGGTCCTGCACGTGTCCGCAGGGCGCCTGTCCGTCGTCACGTATGTCGAGGATCTGGCGGACCTGGGCAAGGGTGAGCCCGGCAGCCTGGCCGCGGTGGATGAAGTCGATGCGCCCGACGGCGTCGGGGGTGTAGTCGCGGTAGCCAGCCGGGGTGCGCTCGGCGGCTGGCAGCAGCCCCTGCTCCTCGTAGAACCTCAGCGTCTTGGCAGTGGTTCCCGATGCCTCGGCGAGCTCCCCGATCCGCATCCCGACTCCCTTGTGTCGCAGGTCTCACTTGACCTTCCACCTTACTGGAAGGTCCATTCTGAGCACATCAGGAGCGTTTCCCAACCGTCGGGGAGGAATCGGGATGCAGTCGAAGTTTGATCTGGCAGTGATCGGGTCGGGTGGCGGGGCATTCGCCGCCGCCATCCGGGCCACGACGATCGGCAAGTCCGTTGTGATGATCGAGCGCGGCACGTTCGGCGGCACCTGTGTGAACACGGGCTGCGTGCCGTCCAAGGCGCTGATCGCGGCGGCCGAGGCCCGGCACGTCGCGGCCGACGCTGGCGACCGGTTCCCGGGCATCGCGACCGACGCGGGCGCGGTGGACATGCCCGCCCTGATCGCAGGGAAGGAGGACCTCGTCGAGGCGCTGCGGGGTGAGAAGTACGTCGACGTCGCGGACTCCTACGGGTGGAAGGTCCGACGTGGTGAGGCCATCTTCGCCGGCACTCCGGAGTCCCCCCTCCTGGAGGTCACCGGCACCGACGGAACGGTCGAGGTGATCGAGGCCGCGCACTACCTTGTTGCGACCGGCGCGCGCGCCTGGGCTCCGCCCATCGATGGTCTCGACGACGTCGGGTATCTGACGTCGACGACCGCAATGGAGCTGGCCGAGGTCCCCGAGTCACTGCTGGTGCTCGGTGGCGGCTACGTGGCGCTGGAGCAGGCGCAGCTCTTCGCCCGTCTCGGAGCGAAGGTCACCCTGCTGGTGCGCTCGCGGCTGGCGTCGAAGGAGGAGCCGGAGGTCTCCCAGGCGCTGCAGGAGGTGTTCGCCGATGAGGGCATCCGGGTGGTTCGCCGCGCCACGCCTGTCCACGTGGCTCGCGACGCGGGGACCGGGCAGGTCGTCGTCCGCGCCGAGATCTCCGGGGGCGAGCAGGAGTTCCGCGCGGACGAGATCCTGGTCGCTCTGGGCCGCCGCCCGGTCACCGACCGGCTCAACCTCGACGCGGTGGAGGTCAAGACCGGCGAGTCCGGGGAGATCGTGGTCACCGACCAGATGCAGTCTTCCAACCCGCGGATCTGGGCCGCCGGTGACGTCACCGGGCACCCGGAGTTCGTCTATGTCGCCGCTCACCACGGCACGATGGTCGCCGAGAACGCCTTCGCCGCCGCGGACCGGTCGGTCGACTACACCAGGCTCCCCCGGGTGACCTTCACCAGCCCCGCGATCGGTGCGGTCGGGCTGACCGAGGAGGACGTCGTCGCCGCCGGGATCCGCTGCGACTGCCGGGTTCTGCCGCTGACCTATGTGACCCGCGCGTTGGTCAATCGCGACACCCGCGGCTTCATCAAGATGGTCGCCAATGCCGACACCGGCGAGATCCTCGGCCTGACCGCGGTCGCGAAGGACGCCGGCGAGCTCGCAGCCGCCGGTGTGCACATCCTCGGCAAGACCATCGCCGAGGTCGCCGACGCCTGGGCGCCCTACCTGACCATGGCCGAAGGCATCCGGATCGTCGCCAAGTCCTTCACCGCCGACGTCTCGAAACTGTCCTGCTGCGCCTGAAAGGAATCACCGTGCCGAATCTCATCACCGACCTGACCAACCGGCTCGCCGACCCCGGGGAGTCGGGCCTGGACGCCGGCCTGCTGGTCCCGCTGCTGCGACTGCTCGTCGATGGCGACCCCGTCAGCATCGAGGAGCTCGCCGCTGCTGCGGGCCGCACGGTCGACGACGTACGTCGTGGTCTGGCCGCTGTGCCGGACACCGAGTACGACGCCCAGGGTCGGATCCTCGGCCAGGGTCTGACCCTGCGCCCGACCAATCACCGGTTCACCGTGGCCGGCGAGGAGCTCTACACCTGGTGCGCTCTGGACACCCTGATCTTCCCCGCGCTGGTGGAGCGGGCGGCACACGTCGAGTCGGTTTCACCGGCCAGCGGCGCAACGATCCGCGTCACCATCGACCCTGCGACCGGCGTCACCAGCGTCGAACCAGCCACCGCAGTGGTGTCCCTGGTGAATCCCGAGCGGATGACGTCGATCCGCCCTTCCTTCTGCAACCAGGTGCACTTCTTCACCTCGCCCGAGGACGCCGCCGGCTGGCTCGTCGGGAACCCCGGGGCCGAGGTCGTCCCGGTCGCCGAGGCCCACCGGATCGGCGCCGACCTCACCGCCGCCCTCCTCGCGGGCACCCAGCCGACCACCGACGACACCTCGACCGACCGCACCCACTGCTGCTGACCCAGCCTCAACGACAGGACCGAAGGACACCGATGACCTCCAACCATGACGGCCAACCCGGCGGCGTCGGCCTGCTGCTGACCGCAGCAGGTGCCGCCGTGCTCATGGTCGCCTGCTGCGCCCTCCTCCCGCTTCTGGTCACCGGCGGCGCCATTGCTGGGATCGGCGCGTTCCTGCGCAATCCCTGGGTCATCGGGGCCGGGATCGGCGTCGTGGTCCTCGCCGTCGTCGGGAGCGCGAGGCGGCACCGTCGCACGGACAGCCCTGACTGCTGTCCGCCCACCCCGCCCACTCGTACCGACCAGACCACTGACACGAGGGACGAACAGACCCGATGACGCGCACCCGAACCGGACTGAAGGCCGTCTCGATCGCCGCGGCCCTCGCCGCCGGATCGCTGGCGCTGACCGGATGCGGGACCACTGCCCCCGCGAGCCCAGTGGCCGACGGTGGTCCGGTGACGGTGACCAGCATCGACGGCCACCAGATCAGCCTGCCCGCAACCGGGGAACCCACAGCCGTGTTCTTCTTCTCGGTCGGTTGCGGCGAATGCGTCAACGGCGTCCGGTCCCTCGGCAGGGCGGCGACCGCCGCCGAGGAAGCGGGCGACAACGCAAGCTTCCTCGCCATCGACATGGACCCCGGCGAGTCCAAGGAGACCATCGGAGGCTTTATGGACTCCGTCGACGCGGAGCACGTCCCGGCGGCCATCGACACCGGCGCGGCCCTGTCTCTGCGCTTCCAGGTCGCCGCGCTCTCCACCCTGATCGTGGTCGACGCCGAGGGCAAGGTGACCTTCCGGGCCACCGACCCCAGCGCCGAGACCATCACCGCTGAGCTGGTGAAGGCGGGAGCCTGAGCCATGGGCGGGTTGCTCACGCTCGCCTTCGCCGCCGGCATGGTCGCCCCGGTCAACCCGTGCGGCTTCGCGCTACTGCCGGCCTGGATCAGCCACACCATCGGCGACGGCGACACCTCCCCGGCACCCGTGCGGCTGCTCCATGCGCTGCGGGCCGGCGCCGCGCTGACCCTCGGGTTCGCCGGCACGCTGGCCGCCGCCGGGCTGGTGGTCAGCGCCGGCGCCCGCGGCCTGATCGAGGCCGCACCGGCGCTCGGCCTCGCCGTCGGCGTACTGCTGGTGCTGCTCGGTGGGGCGATGCTGGCCGGTCGCTCGTTCTCCCTTCGGCTGCCCCGGATCCCCGGCCGGGCAACCGCGGGGCTTGCCCCGACCGCTCAGATGGTGGTCTTCGGCGTCGGCTACGCGATCGCCTCGCTCGCGTGCACCTTCGGGGTGCTGCTCGCGGTCATCGCGCAGGCCCAGGCCACCGCCAGCTACGCCGGCCTGCTCGTGGTGTTCGGGGTCTACGCGGCCGGGTCGGCCACCGTCCTGCTGCTGCTGGCCCTGGCCACCGCAGCCGCGGGCACCGCGCTCACCCACCGGGTGGCCACGCTGGCTCGCTACGGCCCCAAGGTCACCGCGGTGGTCCTCGTGCTCACCGGCGCTTACCTCGCCTGGTACTGGTATCCGGCCGCCACCGGTGACGCGACGTCGGCGGGTCGAGCCGGCGCACTCGCCGGACTGTCCGCGACCATCTCGCAGTGGATCCAGGGTCGGACGACCCTCATCAGTGTCCTCGCCGTGACGGCGGTGCTGGGAGCAGCCACACTTGCCCTCGTCGAACGTCGACGCCGAGGACGCATGGCTCCGGTGCCCGGCGCCTGCTGCCCGCCGGACACCGCCCCGGGACCCGGCGGCGGGACGCTGGGACGGGATGTCGGCAAGTCCGTGTGAGCGGGTTGCCCAACTGGGTCGGGTGGCCTGAGCGGTCGCGGGCGCGAGGTTCAGGGCAGGCGACGGTCCAGGCCGCGCAGCAGCCGGCCGAGGACAGGCAGGTTGTGCACCTCGTGCTGGATGACCCAGGACCGGGTCGCGGCGAAGGCTCCGCGATACCGCGCGGGGAGCCCGCCCCGTCGGGCAGCGGCCTGCTCGGCGGCGCGGCGGTGCACCCAATGGGCGCAGTCCGCGCACAGGCCCACCTCCGGGTGCGACCCGAGGTGGACCAACTCCGGTTCGGCGAACGAGCCGCCGCAACACCAGCACTGCGGCAGGCTGTTGTCTGATTCGGCGGTCTCGGCCTGCGCGCTCACGGTTCGATCATGGTCGTGGCGGCAGGCCGTGTCGAGCGCTCGGACGTCCACCCGCCGTTCCGGCGAGCTGGTCTGCCACGATCGGCGGTGAACCGTGCCAACTGTCGCGGAGCTCAGAGGTCTCCGAGGTTGAGTCGGCGGGCCTCGGTGGCGGCGCGTTCGGAGGCGCGGGCTCGGGTGTAGCGGACGAGCATGTCGCTGCGGGTCCAGCCGGCGATGGCCATCAGGCCGGATTCGGAGCCGCCGGCCGCGAGCCATCGGTGGGCGGCGGTGTGCCGGAGCCGGTGGGGCCGGAAGCCCTGCACTCCGGCGCGCTTGGCGCGGCGGCGCAGGGCACGGCTGAGTCCTTCGCGGCCGAACCGCTGGCCGCGATTGCCGAGCCACAGGTCGGGGCTCGCAGCCAGCGGGTGTTGCTCACGCTGGTCGAGATACACCAGCAGCGCCTCGGTGGTCACAGGGCCGACAGGAATCACTCGGCCGCGCCCACCCTTGCCACGACGGATCGTGATCAGCCGCGCGATGAGGTCTACGTCGTCGAGCTGGAGGTCGACGAGCTCCCCGGACCGGATCGCGGTCTCGAACATGAGCCGGATGATCGCTTCGTCGCGTCGGTCGTTGAGGGTGGCTTCCAGCCGCGCGTGGTCGTCGGAGACAGCGCAGGTGGCGAGGAGCGCGCGGAGCTCGGCGTCGGTGAGCGGCTCGACCAGCGGCGGTTCGTAGCGGGGTGCCTTGACTCCGGGGAACGGGTCGGCGGCGATCTCACCGCCGGCGGTCAGCCAGGCCGCAAAGCGGCGCACGGCGAGCTGGCGGATGCGGGCGGTGCCCGGCGAGGATCCGCCGTCGAGCAGGCCGGCGATCCAGGAGTTGAGCGCGGCGCGGCTCATCGGCAGGTGGTCGCCGTCGGCGCACCAGGTCAGGTAACGAGTGGCTCCGTCGGCGGAGATGAAGATCGTGCCCGGGCTCTTGTTCTCGGCCCGCAGGGCGATCCGCCAGTCGGTGATCCGATCGAGGGCGTGGCTGGCGGGCATGGCTGTCAGGTGGGTCATGTCGGACCCGCATAGCCAACCGCTGTCCCGGGCCGTCGCGGGGGCGGTCGCGGTGTAGGTCACCCGGGGGCGCACTGCGACCGCCGGCCAGCGGGTTGTCCGGGAAACCCGTCACTAAATGGACACTCGATCAAGTTCGTAAATGCTTTCAGGCTCGGAATCGGTAGATTCCGAGCCTGAAATTCGTAGCGGGGGCAGGATTTGAACCTGCGACCTCCGGGTTATGAGCCCGGCGAGCTACCGAGCTGCTCCACCCCGCGTCGGTGAACACCACCTTACGTGACACCGGCCGGAGCGCCAAATCGGCGCGTTGACTCATTCAAAACGCCCGTATCCACCGAGATTCTCCGACTATGTCCATCGCGCGCCATACACCGCGATCGGCATACTCCGGGCCGGGCCACACCTTCCGACTATGCCCGTCGCGCGCCATACACCGCGATCGGCATACTCCCGCCCGGGCGACACCGCGCCAGACGGCAGGACCTACTTGCTGGTCGACTTCGGCGCCGGCGACGAGCTGGACGACGGACTGGACGACGGACTGGACGACGGACCGGACGACGAGCTGCCACCTTGGGCCGCGATGGCCTTCTCGATGGCGGCCTTCAACTTCTTCTGGTCCTCGCCGTATGCCGCGAAGTCGCCCTTCTTGAGGTCCTGCTCACCCTGCGTGTACCACTTGTTCGCGTCCTGCAGCGCCTGCTGCAGGGCCGGGTTGCCGCTCGACTTCGACGAACCGGACGGCGAGCCCGACGACGAACCGGACGAGCCCGACGGGGACGGCGAAGGTGTGGACGACGGCGGCGTCGATTGTCCCGAATCCCCTGCGCTGGCACCGGAGTTCCCGCCGAAGAGTTCGTTCAGCGCACCGTCCAGGGTGGTGTCCCACGCCAGCTTGTCGCCGAACCCGACGACGACGGCCTTCAGCAGTGGGAACGAGGTGTTGCCGGCCGCCTTGACGTAGATCGGTTCGACATACAGCAGCCCTCCCCCGACCGGCAGGGTGAGCAGATTGCCCTCCTGTACCTCGGAGCCGACCTGCTTGTTGTAGGTCAGGAACTGCGCCAGCGTCTGCTTGGTGGTGGGCGACACCGCCTGCGAGGAGTTGATGTCGTTCTGGAACTGCCCCGGCCCCTTGACCGTGACGTTGCGCGGCATCTCCAGGATGCGGAACGTTCCGTAGCCGGGACTCTTCTTCCCCGGTGTCGAGCCGGCGTCCGCGTCGACGGTCATGAATGCGGCGAGGTTCTGCCGGTCGCCGGTCGGGATGAAGGTCGAGGTCAGCGAGAACGTCGGCGACTTCTGGTCCGGCATGGCCACCGACAGGTAGTACGGCGGCTGCTGCTCACGGTTGCCGCGGGCCGGGTCCGTCGGGATCTGCCACTGGTCGTTGCCCTGGAAGAACTGCCCCGCATCGGTCACGTGGTATTTGGTCAGCAGCTCCCGCTGCACCTTGAAAAGGTCCTCCGGGTACCGCAGGTGCGACATCAGCCCGGCCGGGATCTTCGCCATCGGCTTCACCGTGCCGGGGAACGCACTGCGCCACGCCTTGAGCACCGGATCCTTGTCGTCCCAGGCGTACATCGTCACCTGGCCGGTGTAGGCGTCGACCGTGGCCTTGACCGAGTTGCGGATGTAGTTGACCCGCCCACCGGCCAGCTTGCGCAGGTTGCTCGAGGAGCTGGTCAGCGCGTCCGCGGTGGCGTTGCCCAGCGACTGCAGCTGCGAGTTCGGGTAGTGCGCCGAGGTCGTGTAACCGTCGACCACCCACTGCACGTGGCCGCCTTCGACCACCGGGTAGGGGTCGCCGTCGACGGTCAGCCACGGCGCGACCTTCTTGACCCGGTCGACCGGGTTGCGGGTGTCCAGCACACGCGACTCGCTGTTGATCGAGCCCGAGAAGAGGAAGTTCAAGTCGTGGAACTTGGTGGCATACGCCAGCTTTCGGGGCCACGAACCCACGCCGACGCCGCCACCGCCGGTGTAGGTGGTGCGCTGCTCGCCGCCGGAGGAGGTGCGCGGATAGTCCAGCTCGCGCTTCGGCCCGCCCGCAGGGCCGCCGACGATCGAGAAGCGCGGCGAGGACTCGCCGAAATAGATGCGGGGCTCGAAGTCGCCCAGCTTGCCCACCGGCGGGATGTCGGACTCCAGGAACACCGGCTGCCCGTCGTCGGTGCGCTCGTTGCCGTATGCCGCCACGACACCGAACCCGTGCGTGTAGACGGTGTGGTCGTTGACCCAGTTGCGCTGCGAATCGGGCACGCCGTTCAGGTCCAGCTCGCGCACCCCGACCACGACGTCGTCGGTCTTGCCGTCGATCCGGTAGCGGTCGACGTCCAGCGTGTTGCCGAACTGGTAATAGTTGCGCTGCCCCTGCAATTGCCGGAAGGTCGGGGAGACGATCGACGGGTCGACCAGGCGGATGCCGGGCACCGTCGCCGCGTCCTGTGCCAGCTGCCCGGCATCGGTCTTCTTGGTCGGCGTGTAGGAGGTGATCTTCACCTTGTCGAGCCCGTATGCCGTCTTGGTCGCCTCGATGTTCTGGGCGATGTACGGCGTCTGCAGCGACTGCTCGGTCGGGCGCACCTTGAAGCGCTGCACCAGTGCCGGGTAGATCGCACCCAGCACGATCGCGCAGACCACCAGCAGCGCGAGTCCGACGATCGGCAGCCGCCAGGTGCGGGTCCAGATGGTGGCGACGAACAGCACCGCGCAGATCACCGCCGCTCCGGCCAGCATCGCCTTGGCCGGCAGCGTGGCGTGCTGGGCGGTGTAGTCGATGCCGGTGAAGAGCGAGTTGTCGGTCGCGGTCAGGTCGTAGCGGCCCAGCCAGTAGGCGACCGCACGCACCAGCACCAGCGCCGCCAACAGCAGCGACAGGTGGATGCGTGCCGCACCGGTGGTGCGAATGCCCTTGTCCCGCAGGGCGATCCCGCCATACAGGTAATGCATCACGACGGCGGCGATCAGCGACAGGATCAACGTCATGGTGAGGAAGCCGACGACCACCTGCAGCCACGGCAGGGTGAAGACGTAGAAGCCGATGTCCTTGTGGAACTCCGGGTCCTGGGTGCCGAAACGCTGCCGGTTGAGCCACAGCAGCGCGATCTTCCACTGCCCGATCGCGGCGGAGCCGGTGAACAGCGCGAAGACCAGCGGCACCACCCAGAACGCCGCTCGGCGGAACGGCTCGATCGCCTCGCGGTAACGGTCCATGCTGTCCAGCTCGGCGGTCGCCGGCGCGTAGATCGGCCGCTGCCGGTAGGCCAGCCACATGCTGACCCAGATGAGGCCGCCCGCCAACAGTGCGCCACCGACGAACATCGTGCTCTTGGTGAGGTATTCGGTCCGGAACACCGAGGAGTAGCCGATGCTGGAGAACCACAGCTGATTGGTCCACACGTTGGCCCAGACCTGGACCAGCACCAGGACGGCCACGATCGCCGCGGCGACGATCACGACCCGTCGCGCACCGATGGGTCCGAAACGGCGCACCGCCGCGCCACGCTCGTCGTGCTCGTTGCCGGCCGGCTCGTCCGAAGAAGTCAACGTGGGCCTCGTGTCCAAGGGTGCAGGGTCTGGGGACAACCTAACCCGCGCACTTATGTGCGGGGCCCAGGCGTTGCCCGATCGCAATACGGCAGCATTGGTCGTATGCCGGAAGACGCCACTGACCCGGGTCAGCAGCTCAAGCAGGTCCTGAGCCCGCTGGCCGAATGCGCCCTCGACACCGAACGACACGTCGCCTCCGCCGGGTGGGACCAGTCGCCGCGGCTGTTCGCCATCGCGCGCAACGCCGACCTGCTGGCCCGCGAGCCGGGTCTGGCCGGACAGCTTGCCGGGGCGGACCCCTCGGCATACAGCACCATCGAGCAGGAGGGGCTGCCGCAGACCTCCAACATCGAGAGCCTGTTGCGTCAACTCGCCTGGCCGGCCGAGGTCGACGGCGTCGCGCTGGCGGTGGAGCGGATCGTCGTGCCGCCGGAGGCCGAGCGGGATCTGCCGGAGAACGCCGAGGCCGCGGCGGAGGCGCTGGCGGCGCATCCGGACCGGGCCGACGTGCGGCTGCTGGTCGCGGTGCTGCGCAACGGTGACTCGATCTGCCTGCTGCGGCAGCGGGCCCACGACGCCGACGACAAGGTCGCGGTCGGCAAGGACATCGCACCGGGCCTGGTGCACGCCCTGCAGGTCACCCTGCAGGACTGACGTCACCCCACGGCGTTCTCCTCCGCTGGGTCACCTCATACGTCGCGGGGACCCCGACGTCGGCATTGCGGCTCCTTCGCTGGACGGCCGAGTCAGCAGCTGGGGAACCCGCTGGTCTTGCCCTGGGCGATCTGCTCGACCTCGGAGATGGCGTCCTTGACCGTGTCGATCCGGATGACGGTCAGACCCTTCGGCTCGTGACCCTTCGCCTCCGAACAGTCACTGGTCGGTGCGAGGAAGAACTTCGCGCCGGCGCGTTTGGCCCCCAGCATCTTCTGCCGGATGCCGCCGATGGGACCGACGGACCCGTCCTCGCTCATCGTCCCGGTGCCGGCGATCTGGTGGCCACCGGTCAGCGCACCCGGAGTCAGCAGGTCGTAGATCGCCAGCGTGAACATCGTGCCCGCCGACGGTCCGCCCACGTCGCCCGCGTTGACCTTCACCTGGTAGGGGAATGCGTATGACGGGGAGATCGCGATGCCGAACACCGCGTGGCCGCCGTCCCCCGCGCTGGTGGGCACCGTCAACCGCAGCTGCTTGCCGCCGCGCTCGACGGTGACGGGCACCGCGGTGCCGGCCTTGACCTTCGCCATCACCGTGGAGACGGACTTCAGCGTGGTGACCTTCGTGCCGTCGAGCTTGACCAGCACGTCGCCGGGCTTCAGCGTGCCCTGCGCAGCGGCGCCCTTCTGCAGCTGGATGACCTTGATGGTCTCCGGGACGATGATGCCGGCGGCGCGCATGGCGACGACCTCCGCGGTCTGTTGCGAGTTGGTCATCTCCGCGGTGCTCTGCTTCTGCACCTGCTTGGAGGTGATGCCCTGGGGGAACCAGACGTCCTCGGGATAGATCTCGGCGTCGTCCTCGAAATACTTGGCGCGCAGCCACTCCATGATGCTCACCGGGTACTGCGGCCCACCGGCCATCGACACCGTCGTGAAGTCGAGGGTGCCCGACGTCGGGTACGTCTTGACGCCCTTGACCTCGATCACCGGCTTGCCGTCGGTCTTGCCCAGCGTGTTGGTCACCGGCCCCGGACGCAGGATCACCTTGGGCACGTGGATCAGGTTGAGTGCGGCCACCGCGATCACCAGCACCACGGCGGTCACCAGCAGCGCGACGTTGCGCCCGCTGAGCGACCGCTTCGCCCCCGCGACCGGCCCGGGGGCCGCTCCCGTACCCGGGTGACCGTCCGGCTGTGCGTTCATGGTCCCTGGTGATCCACCCACTGTGTCCGTGTCCTCGCCTCGGTCCTGCGCACCTGTCATCGATCTACAGTCCGACCCATTCGTCACTTCCGTCGCGGAACACCTGGTGCTTCCAGATCGGCACCCGCGCTTTGAGAGTGTCGATCATCTCCCGGCAAACTGTGAGCGCGGCTCCACGGTGCGGTGCACTGACCGCGACCACCACGGCCGTATCCCCGATCGCCAGCCGGCCGACCCGGTGCACCGCCGCGAGCGCGGTGATCTCGTCGGTCAACACCGACTCGGCCACCTCGCGCAGCGTGTCCACCGCGCTGGGGTGAGCCGAGTAGTCCAGCAGCTCAACGGCTTTGGCGTGGTCCTGCCGGCGCACCGTGCCGACGAAGAGCGCGACTCCGCCGGCGGCCGGATCGCTCACCGCGGCGAGCGCCTCGTCGACGGACAACGCCTCGTCCCGCAGGTCCACCAGACGCACCCGGGCATCGGGCGTCCGGTCCGTCGTCCCGTCCGAGATCGTCATACCTGGTCCTCCTCGTTGCGCTGGCAGCGAACACAGCCCGGGTGGTGGAACCCCACCGGCCGCTTCGTGGTTGTCTAGTGGAAAGCCTATTCACCGCGACCGGCGCGCATTCGCCGCGTGCCCCGCCCGGGCACCGGCACAGGACGGAGAGAGATGTCTGACAACCCACCCGAGCGCCCCGACGACAACTTCGGCGACGACTCCGCCAAGGAGCCGGACCTGTCCGAACTCCTGCGGTCGATCCTCGGCGGCGACTCCGGCAACGACCAACTCGCAGGTGCCCTGGAGCAGATGGGCATCGAGCTCGGTCCGGACGGCATCAACCCGCAGATGATGCAGATGCTGCAGAGCCAGCTGCAGGCGATGATGTCCGCCCCGGTCGACGGCCCGGTCAACCTCGAGCTGGCCACCGACGTCGCCCGCAAGACGGTCGCCGCGGCCGGCGACTCCAGCGTCGGTGCCGCGACGGTGCGTGACGTGGAGCAGGTCGTGCAGGTCGCCAACCTGTGGCTGGACGAGGTCACCGAGTTCGCGGCCGTCGGCCCAGCCAAGGCACTCAGTCGCGCCGAGTGGGTCGAGCAGACGATGCCCATGTGGCGTCAACTGGTCGAGCCGGTCGCCAGCGGTGTGAACGCCGCGATCGAGCGCGCGATGGGCGAGCAGCTGCGCCGGCTGGATCCGCACCAGGCCGAGGAGATGGGCCTGCCGGCCGGCATCAATCCCGCCGAGATGATGGGCCAGATGCAGCCGATGATGGCGCGGATGAGCGCCGGCATGTTCGGTGCGCAGATCGGGCAGGCCGTCGGTGCGCTCGCGGGTGAGCTGGTCAGCGGCACCGAGGTCGGGCTGCCGCTCACCGACGGCATTGCGATGCTGCCGGCCAACGTGCGCGACTTCGCCGAAGGCCTGGAGATCGACGGTGGTGAGGTGCACCTCTATCTCGCCGTGCGCGAGGCCGCCCGCGCCCGCCTCTTCGCCTCGGTCGCCTGGCTCGGCCCCGCGCTGATCGCCGCCGTCCAGTCGTATGCCGGAGACATCTCCATCGACACCGACGGCATCGAACGCGCGGTCGCCGACGCCGACACCTCCGACCCGGCGGCGATGCAGGAGGCGCTGCAGGGTTCGCTCTTCAGCAACGAACCGTCCGAGGCGCAGCAGCGCGCGCTGGCGCATCTCGAGACGTTGCTGGCACTGGTCGAGGGCTGGGTGGACGTCGTCACCAATGAGGCCGCCGGCAAGCACCTGCCGCACACCGTGCAGTTGTCCGAGGCCGTCCGCCGCCGCCGGGCCTCCGGCGGCCCGGCGGAGCGCGTGTTCGCCTCCCTGGTCGGCCTGGAGCTGCGGCCGCGACGGCTGCGCGACGCGGCCCAGGTCTTCACCGAGCTGGAGGCCGGCCTCGGCGCCGCGGAGCGCGACGCCGCGTGGAAGCACCCGGACTTCGCACCGACCACCGCCGACCTCGACGACCCCAGCGGCTACGTCCGACGCCGTCAGCAGCCGGAGGAGGCCGCGACCGCGCCCGACGAGGTCGATGCCGCCCTCGAAGCGCTGTTGGCGCAGGGCACCGCGGAGCTGGATGCCGAGCGCGGCGGCGAGGACGACCGGCCCGACGGTGACGACGGCAAGGGCGACCACGGCACGGGCGACGCGTGAGCGATCCGCTGCGCGACAACGCCTTCGAGGTGTTGCGCACCGCGCCGGCGACTCCGTTGCGGGACGCGTTCGAGGCACACCTGGCGGCATACGACGACGCGATGTGGCGGCACGGGCCGCCGGAGCACTTCACCGCCAGCGCGGTCGTCTTCTCGGCCGACGGACAGCAGGTGCTGCTGGTGCTGCACAAGAAGGCCCGGCTGTGGTTGCAGCCCGGCGGACATTTCGAGGCCGGCGACCGCACGGTCGCCGGTGCGGCGCTGCGCGAGGCGACCGAGGAATCCGGCATCGAGGGTCTCACCGCGGTGCCCGGGGCGATCTATCTGCACCGGCACGACCTGACCGGCGCGTTCGGGCGGTGCACGGCGCACTGGGACCTTCGGGTGGCGGCGATCGCACCACAGGACGCGGAAGTGACCGTCTCCGAGGAGTCGCACGACGTGCGGTGGTGGCCGGTCGACGCACTGCCCGAGCCCACCGACCCCGACCTCGCGCACTGCATCGAGCAGTTGCGCACCCCGCTGATCTCAGCCTGAGGAGTCACGCACCACGGCCGGCAGGTCGCCGTCCGGATCGTCCGCTGCGTCACCGACCGTCTCGTCGTCCTGATCGGACGGCATACCCAACCCGAACGCGACACCGTCGAGGTAACCACGGGCCCGCTCCAGGCGCGGGAAGGCCTCCAGCAGCGACCAGAAGCTCTTGCCGTGGTCGGGCTGTAACAGGTGTGCCAACTCGTGCAGCAGGACGTAGTCGCTGACGTATTCGGGCATGCCCTGCAACCGGTCGGACAGCCGGATGGTGCCGTTGGCCGGGGTGCACGAGCCCCAGCGGGCACGCTGATTGGCAACCCACCGCACCGACACCGGATGGGCCAGGCCGCCGAGGTAGCGCGTGGACAGGGCTGCCGCGCGCTCCATCAACTCGGCGTCGGTGGACCTCCCCCGCGCGGCCGCCGCCTCCACCTTGCGGACCATGTCGGCGACCAGCCGCTCCTCGTCGCGTGGGGACAACCGGGCAGGCACCAGCACCACGATGCGGTCGCCTTCGCGGTATGCCGACACCGTGCGCCGGCGTCGCGCAGAGCGCCGCACTTCCACTTCGGGTGTCGGCGACGTCATACCCCGAACCTAAGCGATGCGGGTGACATTGGCGACGAGGTCGGCCCGCGATCCTCAGCCCGACGTGTCCGTCGGGCCGGAGCAGGTCGGGCCTGTGGACAACTTCTGCGGGGAACGCGGCGCTGCTGGCACGGTGGCTGGGTGCGCCGCGACCGGCGTCACACGCCATCGCCTCGGGATCGAAGGGACACCGCTGATGACTGAACCAGTGCGGGAGCTCGCGCCGCGGCTGCCGTCGACCCTCGCGGTCCGCCGCCGCGGCGCCGGCGCCGTGATGATGACCGGCGGCAGTCCCGGCGCACTGGTCCTGGAAGGTCTCACCGAGACCGAGACCACCGCGGTCGTCGGCCTGACCGCCGCGCTGCGTGCCCCCGGTGTCGTCCGGCATCGGTGCGCCCCCTCCGCGCGGTGGTCGCAGGTGCTCGGCGCGGTCCACCGGGCGGCCGCTCGGCTCACCGCCGGCCAGACGGTCGCCGGACAGGCGCTGGTGCTGGGTGCGGGTCCGTTGCCGGAGGAGATCTGCCGGGCCCTGCAGCCGGTCGTGGGGCGGGTCGTCAACGAGCCCGAGGCGTTGCTGGCACCGGAGTCCGATCCCGCCGGACCACCTGCTGACCTGGTGGTGCTGCCCGCGGTCGACGCGCTCGCGCCGCTGGCCGGACAGCCGTGGCAGCGTCGCGGCATACCGCAGCTGCCGGTCGTGGTGTCCGGTGGCCGCCTCAGCGTCGGGCCGCTGGTGCGCCCGGGCAGCGGGCCCTGCCTCAGCTGCCTCGACCTGCATCGCGGTGCCCGTGATCCGGGCTGGGCGTCCTGGCTCGCGTCGCGCGCCGTGCACACCGACGTCGACCGCGAGATGGACACGGTGCCTGAACTACGCAGCGCCGCGGCGGCGCTCACCGCGCTGATTGCGCGCGGGCTGCTGGAGCACGAGCCGTTGCCGGCCGGGGTGAGCCTCAGCCTGGAGCGTCCGCAGCCTCGCGTGCGGCACCACTTGTGGACGTGCCACCCGTCCTGCTGCGGCGCCGCGGAGGCAAGGGTGACAATGAGGGCATGAGCGAATTGCCCCGTAAGGCCGTGACCCGGGCCGCCCGGCTCGCGACGCTGCCGCTCGGCATCGGCGCGCGTGCCGCCGTCGGGCTCGGCAAGCGTGTCGGAGGCCGCCCTGCCGAGGCGGTCACCGCCGAACTGCAGGCGCAGACCGCCGAGCAGCTCTTCCGCGTGCTCGGCGGACTCAAGGGCGGCGCGATGAAGTTCGGCCAGTCGCTGTCGATGTTCGAGGCGGCGCTGCCGGAGGAGCTCGCCGCGCCCTACCGGTCGACGTTGACCAAGCTGCAGGACACCGCTCCGGCGATGTCCACCACGTCGTTGCACGCCGTCCTCGCCGACCAGCTCGGGGCGAAGTGGCGCGCCACATTCCGCGAGTTCGAGGAGCAGCCGCGCGCGGCCGCGTCGATCGGCCAGGTGCACCACGCCGTATGGCGCGACGGGCGCGAGGTCGCGGTCAAGGTGCAATATCCGGGCGCCGCCGAGGCGCTCATGTCCGACCTCAACCAGCTGTCCCGGGTGGCCCGGATGAGCACCAGCTGGGTGCCCGGACTCGACGTGGCGCCGATCCTGCGCGAGCTGAAGGGACGGATGGCCGAGGAGACCGACTACAGCCTCGAAGCGGCGATGCACGAGCAGTTCGCCGAGGCATATGCCGACGACCCCGATTACCTGCTGCCGCAGGTCGTCTTCGCCACCGAGCAGGTCATCGTCAGCGACTGGATCGACGGTGTGCCGCTGTCCCAGATCATCACGTCGGGCACCCCGGAGGAACGCGACCTCGCGGCCGCGCGCTACTTCGAGTTCCTGGTGAGCGGCCCGGAGCGCGCCGGACTGCTGCACGCCGACCCGCATCCCGGCAACTTCCGGTTGCTGCCGGGCGGGCGGCTGGGTGTCCTCGACTTCGGCGCGGTCAATCGGCTGCCCGACGGGCTGCCCCCCGCGATGGGCGAGTTGATCTCGGCGGCGCTGCGCGGCGACGAGGTGGCACTGCTGGAGGGTTTGCGTGACGAGGGCTTCGTGAAGCGTTCGATCGACGTCGACGCCCAGGACGTGCTCGACTATCTCGGAGTTTTCCTGAAACCGTTGCGCAGCAATGACTTCCGCTTCGACCGCGAGTGGTTGCGCGGCATCTTCAACTTCCTCAACGATCCCCGCAACTCCACCTTCACCGTCGGTCTGCGGCTCAACCTGCCGCCGAGCTACGTGATGATCCACCGTGCCTGGCTGGGCGGCATCGCCGTGCTGTGCCAGATCGGCGGCACGGTGCCCGCGCGCGAGATCTTCGACCGCTGGGTGCCCGGCGCCGACCTGCCGCCGCTACCGGAGCAGTGAGCGCCCGTCGGCCAGCCCGACGCTGCGCGGGCCTCCCAGCCGCGGGATCGCCGCGAGCAACGTCTTGGTGTAGTCGTCGCGCGGATCGGCGAAGAGCTCCGCACAGCCCTGCTCCTCGACGATCTCACCGCGATAGATGACGTTCACCCGGTCGCACAGGGTGCGCACGATCGACAGGTCGTGGGAGATGAACAGGATCGACAGACCGACCTGATCGCGCAGGTCGGACAGCAGGTTGACGATGCCGGCCTGCACCGACACGTCCAGCGCCGCGACCGGTTCATCGGCCACCAGCAGTCGCGGCTGGATCGACAACGCCCGGGCGATGGCCACCCGCTGCCGTTGACCGCCGGACATGCCGGCCGGCCGGGAGCCGAGCAGCGAGGCGGGCAACCGGACCTGGTCCATCAGCTCCCGGCACCGTTCGTCGATGGCCGAGCCGCGCAGTGCTGTGTGCCTGCGCAGCATCTCGACCAGGGTGCCGCGGATCGTCATGCGCGGGTCCAGCGAGCCGTAGGGGTCCTGGAACACCATCTGTATGCCGCGCCGGTCCGCACGGCTGCGTCGCGCGCCGAACCGCTTGCCCTCGAAGCTGATCGAGCCGGAGTCGATCGGCTGCAGCCCCACCACCGCGCGGGCGAGGGTCGACTTGCCGGAGCCGGACTCACCGACCAGCCCAACGATCTCGCCGCGCCCCACGGTCAGCGATGCCGACCGGACCGCTTGCAGCATCGTGTGGGATTGCTTCTGCTGAAACGTCACCACCACGTCGGTGCACTGCAGCAAAGGCTCGTCGGTCATCGTGCCTCCTCGGCCAGTTCGATCTGTCCGGTGGCGCTGCCGACCGGATGCAGGCAGTGCACCTCCCGGCCGTCGATCGAGGACGTGCCGGGCACCCGCGTGATCTCGCAGTCGTCCTGCCGGTGTTCGCAGCGAGGCGCGAACGGACAGCCGACGGGCCGGTCCGCCAGCGAGGGCGCGCTGCCGGGGATCGAGTAGAGCCGGCGGCCGATGCGGTCGATGTCCGGTGTCGACCGCAGCAGTGCCTCGGTGTAGGGATGTTGCGGTCGTTCGAAGACCGCCCGCAGGTCCGTCGAGCCTTCCATGACATTGCCCGAGTAGAGCACGGTCACCGAGTCGCACAGTTGCGCGACGACTGCCAGATCGTGTGTGACATAGAGCAATCCGGCGTCCAGCTCGTCCCGCAGATGGGTGAACAGGCTCAGGATCTGCTGCTGCACGGTCACGTCCAGCGCGGTCGTCGGTTCGTCGCAGAGGATCAGCTTGGGCTTGCCGGCGACCGCGGCAGCGATCATCACGCGTTGTTTGAGGCCACCGGACAACTCGAACGGATAGGCGTCGACCTTCTGCTCGGCGTCGTGGATCCCCACCAGCTCCATCAGGTGTATGGCGTAGTCGCGCGCCGCGGCGCGCCGCATCCCGTCGCGCCGCATGACGGCGTCGACGATCTGCTCGCCGACCGGGATCACCGGATTCAGTGCGACCGACGGTTCCTGGAAGATCATCGAGATCCCGGCGCCACGAAGGCGTTCCAGCCGCCGGCGCTCCTGCTTGCCCTGCCGCGCGAGGTCGAACTCATCACCGTCGAACTGCATCCGACCCGACGTGATGACTGCATTCGGCGGCAGCAGCCCGAGGATGGCACGCAATGTGAGGCTCTTGCCGGAGCCGGATTCGCCCACCAGGCCACGCGCCTCGCCATACCCGACATCGAACGAAAGGTGCTCCAGCGCAGCCCATTCGGCGCCTCCGACCCGCACCTTCAGTGTCAGGTCCTCCACGGACAGCAAGGGTTCGCGGGACGTCATACCGCTGCTCATCGCTCGACCCGCAGTGCGTGCGCCAGCCCGTCGCCGATGAAGGACAGCGCCAGACTGGTCCAGATGACGGCACCGGCGGGGAACAACGTCACCCCGTAGTAGCCGCCGGCCAGGAACTGCTGGCCGTCGGCCATCATCGAGCCCCAGTCCGGTGTCGGCGGCACGATGCCGAGCCCGAAGTAGCTGAGCGTCACGATCACGCCGACGTTCATCACGATGTCGCTCATCGCATAGACGATCGCCTGGGTGGCGACGTTGGGCGCGAAGTGCCACACCAGGATCCGTCCGGTCGAGATGCCGCCGGCCTGGCAGGCCGCGACGAACTCCTTGTGGCGCAGCACCATCGCCTCGCCGCGCACCAGGCGTGCGTAGGCCACCCACGACACGCAGGTGATCGCCACGAAGATGCTCCAGGCACCGTTGCCCAGCACGAACACCAATGCGATGACCAGGATGAAGAACGGGAACGCCGTGACGATGTCGGCCAGACGCATCAGGATCGTGTCGATCCAGCCACCGAAATAGCCTGACACGACACCGAATACGAGCCCGATGAGGAAGGGCGCGATGACCGCGACCACTGCGATGGTCAGGTCGCTGCGGGCGCCGTACACCACGCGCGAGAAGACGTCACGGCCCAGGTTGTCGGTGCCGAACCAATGGTCCGCGGACGGTCCCAGCAGCGTGTGCATGGCGTCGGGGGTGGTCGGATCGTGCCGGGTGATCAGTGGCGCGAAGATGGCTGCCAGCGCCAGCACACCGATCATCGACGCGCCGAGCCACAGCGGCAGATTGTGCCGACGTAGCCATCCCGGCGCCCAGCCGGCGGAACGGACCTCCGGCACCGTTTCGGGCGGGACGACGGAGGTGGCGGATTCGGTCGTGGTCATGACAACCTCGCTCTCGGGTCCAGCCGGGCGTAGATCAGATCGGTGAGCAGGTAGACCACCACGACGATGAGACCGAAGATGAGCGTGCAGGCCTGCACCAGCGCGTAGTCGCGGTTGAGGATGCCGGTCATCAGCATCGAACCCATGCCGGGTATGGCGAAGACCTGCTCGATGACGAGGGCCCCGCTGGCCAGTGCGCCGACCTGGATGCCGAGGATGCTCACACCCGAGATGCCCGCATTGCGCAGCACGTAGCGCCGTCGGATCGGCCCTGCTGTCAAGCCTTTCGACCTCGCGAACATGACGTATTCGCTGCCGTAGGACTCGATCATGGCCGCGCGCAGACCACGCACCAACAGGGGCACGATGCTCAGTGCGATGGTGATCGCCGGCAGCACCAGCGCCCAGGCCCGGGCACCGAGCCCGCTCGGGTAGCCACCGGCGGGGAAGATCGCGATCCGCACCCCGAGGAAGAGGATCAGCATGCTGCCGATGAAGAACGTCGGTGAACCCTGTATGACGGCATTGAACAACCGGACGAGCGTTGCCGCGACACCGTTCGGCCGCGTCGCACTGCGCGAGGCCAGGGGGATGGAGATGACGACCGCGAAGACCGCGCTCAGCAGGATCAGGATCAGTGTGACCGGGAGCCGTTGCGCCATCAGCGCGGTGATCTGCGAGTGGTAGTAGAAGGACGTGCCGAGGTCGCCGTGGATCAGCTGTCCGAGGTAGGACAGGTACTGCATCGGCAGGCTCTGGTCGAGGCCCCACTGATGCCGCAGTGCGGCGATCGAGGCGGCATCGGCCTTCTCACCCAACGCTGTTCGGGCCGGGTCACCGGGCGCCAGATGCATCAGAAAGAACGAGATGGTGACGACGCCCCACACGACCGGGATGGCGAGCAGTAGCCGCCGGACCAGCCAGCGCAGCACGGATGGCTCCTTTCGCCAGGGCGATCAGGTCAGGGTTGCAACGGGGTGGGAGCAGGATCGCTAGTGGGCCAACCAGGCCCGCTCCAGGAAGTAGTTGCCGGTGGCACCGGGCCGGAAGCCGCCGACCTTCTGGGAGTAGGAGTAGATGCCCGGCACGTAGAACAGCGGGATGAACGGCACGTTGTCGTCGATGATCTGCTGCATCTGGTCGTAGGCCTTCTTGCGGGTGCCCTGGTCCGATGCGCTGCTGCCGGTCGCGGCCAGCTGGTTCATCTTCGCGCTGTCGAACCAGGTGTAGACGGTGTGCACGCCACCGGTGAACGTGCCTGCGAAACGGGCGATCTCGTCCGGGTCGACGATGTCGGTGGTGTAGAGCCCGAACGCCATGTCGTAGTTGCCGGCATGCTTGGCGGTCACGATCGCCGACGGGTCCAGCGTCTTGATCTTCAGTGTGATGCCGATCTTGGCCAGGTCGCTCTGCACCAGTTGCGCCTCACCGGAGGCGTTCTGATCGCCCGAGGGGATGGTGATCGTCGTGCTGAAACCCTGCGGCACCGTGGACTTGGCCAGCGCGGCCTTGGCGGCGGTGAGGTCGTACGGCGTGCTCTTGATCGACGCGTCGTGCGCCCAGCTCGTCGGTGACAGGTAGGAGCCGGCGATCGTTCCGTGCCCGTAGTAGACGGACTTCAGGATGGCCTTCTTGTCGATCGCGAGCCGGATCGCCTTGCGCACGTTGAGATCGTTCAGCGGCTCGCGTTTGGTGTTCATCCCGAGGTAGTCGACCTCACTGGACGGGAAGGTGCTCACCTGCAGCGAGGGCGTCTTCTGCACCGACTGGATGCTCGAGTTGGACGGGTATTCGTTGATCTGGATCTGACCGCTGGACAGCTGCGTGCTGCGGGTGTTGCTGTCCGGCACCACGGTGAACTCCACCGAGTCCAGGTGCGGCGTGTTCTTCCTCCAGTACGCCGTGTTCTTGACGATCTTCAGGCTGCTGCCCTTGGTCCAGCTGTCGAACTTGAACGGTCCCGATCCGATCGGGTGCTGGGCGAACGCCGTGGCCGACTTGCCCCCGTAGTTCTTGGGCACGATCGAATTGGCGTAGAGCGCCATGTCGGCCGGCAACGGCGCCCACGGCTGGGCGGTGTGGAACACCACGGTGTTCGCGTCCGGTGTGTCGATCTTGGTGATGATCGAGTCGATGAACGAGAACGGAGCATCCTTGGCCTGGTTCTGTTCGATGGAGAACTTCACGTCGGCCGAGGTGACCGGACTGCCATTGGTGAACTTCGCATCTTTGCGCAGGTGGAAGGTCCAGCTCAGTTTGTCCGCGGACTGGGTCCACGACGTCGCGAGCGACGGCTGCACGTCCTTGCCGTTCTGTGCCGGGACGGTGAGGGTGTCGTAGATCTCCTCGATGATCCAGATCGACGCATTGTCGGTGGGCACCGACGGCAACAGGCTGGTGGCTTCGTCGGCACGTGCCATCACCAGCTTGCCCCCGGACTGGGGTGTGCCGGCGGCCGCTCCCGAGCTGGTGGAGCCCGACGAACACGCGGCCAGCGAGGCTGCGGCCACCATCACCACTGCGCTGGTGAGAGTCTTCCTGCGGGTCATTGATCGTCAGCTCCTGTCGCACGAGGAAGGGCCGCTGCGGTCGCGCTGCCGCCGCCCACTCACTGAGGTCCGCCCTGCCGGGCACGAGCCACAGTAGGTCTGTGGCGGGCTGGTCCGAACTGGTCGCTGGCACGAAACTTCGGGGTCGATTTGGTGCAGCCGAACGGTCCGCCACCACGTCGGTCTCACTAGTTTGTGAGTGGCCGACGCCCCGCCGGCCACCACCCCAAGAACCGGCCCAGCCGCCGCCCGAGGAGCATGGACACGATGTCGAACGAGACGATCCGGATCCCGATCGAGTCCCAACTGGACGCCTACTTCGCCCACTACGTCGCCGCCGACACCGCCAAGGGATTGGCCTACGGCATCAGCGGACCCGGCGGGCTACGTCACGGCCGGGGGTTCGGAGTGGTCTCGGACGACGGCCTGGTGCCTGACGTGGACACCGTCTTCCCGATCGCCTCGATGTCCAAGAGCTTCATCGCGTGCGCGGCGCTCATCGCCCGGGATCGCGGCGCGTTGTCGCTGCACGATCCGATCACGGCATACTTCCCGCAGTTCTCGGCGAGCGGCACCGCGGACGACCCCTGTGAGCCGCCGACGCTCGGCATGCTGTTGTCGATGTCGGGCGGCCTGACCGAGGACAACTCGTGGGTCGACCCGTTCATCGACGCCACCGAGGAGGTGCTGCTGGATCAGGTCGCCAAGGGGCTGCGATACAGCCACGTGCCCGGCGCCGTCTACGAATACTCCAACCTGGGCTACACACTCGCCGGTCTCGCCGTCGGCCGGGCCGTCGGACGCCCGGTCGAGGACTTCGTCCGCGACGAGATCTTCACACCACTGCACCTGGACGCGACCTGCTTCGACAATGCGGCGCCCAGCGACGTTCGCCGCGCGACCGGCTATCACCTGGACACCGGCGGCAACTGGGTCGGCTACCCGTATGTCGCCTCGGCCGCGTTCGCGGCGGCCGGCGGCATCATGAGCAGCGTGCGGGATCTGACCACCTGGATCAGCTGGCTGGGTGCAGCCTTCCGCGCACCGCAGGACGGCGACGTGCCGGTGCTCAGTCGCGCCTCCCGGCGGGAGATGCAACGACTGCACATCGTCGACACCCCCTCGGTCACTGTCACCACGGGCGGTGCGCTGCACCCGTCCGTCTCCGGCTACGGGCTCGGCCTGCGCATCGACCTGGACCTGCAGCGCGGACCGATCGTCGCGCACGGCGGCGGGCTGCCCGGCTTCAGTCTCTTCATGTGCTGGCACCCCGACTCCGGCCACGGCATCGTCGCCCTGACCAACAGCCATCGCAGTAGTGCCGGAATCCTCTGCATGGACGCGCTGGGCACACTGCTGGCGTATGACGACACTCCGGCCGAGACGATCGTCCTGTGGCCGGAGACCGTGCACCTTCGTGCCTCGGTGGAGCGGTTGATCCGTTCCTGGGACGACGAGCTGGCGGCGGAAGTCTTCGCCCCGAACGTCGACTTCGACCGACCGCTGGTCGAACGACGCGCTGAAATCAACGAATTGGTCGCCGAGGTCGGCCCGCTCGGCGAAGCGCGCCCGGCACACGACATCGTGTCCGCTGCGACGGCAGCAGACGTGACGTGGTCCATCCCCGCAGCACGCGGCGAGTTGTTGTGCATGATCCACCTGACTCCGGTCGAGCCGGCGCAGGTGCAGGAGTTCGTCATCCAGGCGGTCCCGGTCGGCCGCCCCCGCACGGCAGCGCCGGTGGACATCTCCCCGCGCCGCGGCAACCCCGGCGACACGACGATCACCGCGCTGCGCAATGTGCGGGTCGAACTGCCCTGAACGCGGTCGGCTCAGGATCTGCCCAGCCGGTAGAACCCGGACCGGTCGAATCCGTCGATGTGCCAGCCGTTCCGGGTCAGGTCGGTCAGCACCTCGCGGGTCGCCAGACGCCAGTCGTGAGCCAACCCGGGGTCGCGCAGCCGCAGGGCGGCGATGTCGTCGGGCACCGCGACGCGGCACGTCATCGCCTCGGCCGGCATCGTGATCCGGACCGGCTCCCTGGCCATGCCGAGTTCGAGGGCCGGCGGCCCGACGGGCAGGTCCGGCAGCGCGGGTGGCCACACCGGCAGCTCCCAACGCGTCACCATCCGATCGCTCGCCTGTCCGTCGTTGAGGGCGTCGCTCATCCGGCCGTAGAAGTCGGGGACGTACTCGACCGCCCTGGCCCCGAGGCGATGCAGATTGAAGTAGGCGTTGCACGCCACCAGCGGATCGTAGGTCCAGGTGATGGTGGTCATGCCGTTCCCGAGGGCCCAGGCGCGCTGGTGCAGCTTGAGCGCGGCCCCCAGACCACGGCCGAGATGCGTATCGCGGACACCCGTGATGTGCGAGTGCAACCCGGAACCCGCTGGCACCGTGGGGAACCCGACACACACGCCGACCAGTAACCGACCGTCGAAGGCTCCGGCCACGTAGTTGTCCGAATGCAGCAGCGCGATCAGCAGACTCGCCTCGATCGGCACCCGTCCGCGTCCGGGTGACCAGATCCCGGCCAGCAGGTCGGCGGCCTCGGACGTCTCCGCCGTACGCAGCCGACGGACCGCCACGCCACTGTCCCGGGCCCGGCGGCCGGCGACCTGCCACGCCGCGTCCGGCACCGGCCGGCACGCGGCGGCCGTCCGTTCCCCGCGCCGCCCGTCCGACGGCTCACCCATCGCTGTCACGTGAGTCAGCATCGATCATCGCAAGGCTCGGGACCTCATGCGTGGGGACGAACTTCCCCGCCGCCGTTGTCCTACCGGACGAACGCCGGTGCGCTCAGGCGGAATTGCATCATCAGCTGGAAGCGCACTTCGGGGTCGTCCAGATCGATGTCCGCGATCTGCACCAATCGGCCCAGCCGGTAGCGGAAGGTGTTCTTGTGCACGTGCAACGCGGCGGCAGCCGCTGCGACATCACCGAAGTTGTCCAGCCACGCGTGCAGTGTCTCCCCCAGCGCCGACTGATGTTGTTCGTCATACGCACGCAGGACGGCGATGGGCCCGGAGAGCGTGGTGTTCTCGTGGGCCATCAGGTCGGACAGTTGCATCAGCAGGATCTGTGGCTGCAGGTCGCTCGCCACGGCCACGCGCTGCCGCACGGTGGTGACGGTGCGCAGCACCCGGAGCCCGAGATCGGCCTCCCGCCGAGACTCGCCCATGGCCGCGACGCCCACGACCGGTTTGCCGATGACCATGACGAACTCGTCGTGCCGGGCGGCCCGTTGCACGAATCCCTCTGCCAGCCGGCGCAATTGGCGCAGCTGCAGGCAGCCGCCACGGTATGCCGGGATCACCGCGTAGACGGTCTCGTCCACGACTGCCACCGCCGACTCCGGCAACTCCGGGTGCAGCCACATCCGCAGCGCATTCGCCAGCCGGTCCAGTTCGGCCGACACAGCGGCGTGGCCGGCGGTGCGACGGCCACGTATGCCGGCCGCGATGACGCAGCCGCCCGTCACATTCCCGCCCATCCGGCCCGCGGTCCCGACCGCCGCGGGACCACCGTCGATGAGGCCGCCCACCAGCGCGGCGCGCATCTGGCGGGAAGCGTCGGAAGCCACCCGGCGCCGCAGCATCGCGATCGCTGCCGTGCTCGCGGCCTCGATCATCGCGGTCGCGCGCGACTCACTCAACGGCTCGTCGACGATCGCCCAGATGGATCCCATCACCTCTGCCCCGGCGCGGACCGGCATGGCCGCACGCGGCCGGATGCCGTCGGCGAGTGACGGCACGAAGATCGGCGCGGTGGCGGCATACAGCCGGCGGAAGACACCCGCCTCCACCATCGGGTCGTTGTAGCGTGCCGGCACCTGGTGACCCAGCACGCTGGCCTTGCGGGCCTCGTCCGCCTCCGCCTGGTCCGCCGAGAAGGCGACGATGTGCGAGCTGACGTCCTCGATGGTGACCGGGGTGGTCAGCAACGCGGACAGCGAGTTGGCGACCTCGAAGAGGTCGAGTGCCTCGGTCGCCCCGCCGGACCAGCCGTCGTCGTCGACCTGCCGGTCGTCGAGCATCCGGGCGACCTGCAGCCACGACGCGCCCCGGACCAGCCCCAGCACGACGACGCCGCTCCGCGAGGCCAGTTCGTCGATCAACGGGGTGACCGTCACCGGCTCCCGGACGATCAGGGCGGCGGCCTCCCGCGCGACAAGCTCGCGCAGCAGGTTTGCGATGGCGCACTCCCCCTGCACACCGACGCCCAGCACGACGGCACCGGTCGGCACCGATGGCGGGTCGGCGATGTCGTGCACCACCACACTGCGCACTGACCGGCTGCTGTCCACCGAGCCGGCACGTGCGGTCAGCAGTGTCAGGCCGAGCCATTCGACGACAGTTCCGAGCGTCGTGTGAGCAACCATCAGGATGTCCTTTCGGGCGCGAGTGTGTGCGGTACATACCAGCGGGCCCACAGGAGGCAGGAAACAGAATTTGTGCGACAGCGGCGAAGGCCTGCAGGGATCGCGAGCATCATGGTCCAGATCCGCAGATCTTTCGGCTGATGTGCGATCGGCGTCTCACGCGGTGGACGAGGTGAGAGAGCGACCAACGTGCGGCGCGCGGCCAGCTCAGCGTGTTCCCCGCTCGGCCACCTCCCGGGCAGACGGACGAGCAAACCACCTCCGGACACGGCAAAGCCGGTCGCGGTAAGCCGCGACCGGCTTTGCGATCGGGCCGCCGAACGGCGGCTGCAGGGCGTTCATCGACGTGGTGTGGTCGGCGGGGGAAGCACACGCGTCACGTGTTTGCTTCGCCTGGTCGCCGGCTGCCCCGTCGGTGGGCGAGGTCGGGTCGGTTCGACCCGCAGCAACTGGAACATCGTGGAAGCTCTTTCGGGAGGGGTATCCCGGCACGACCGGTGGTGTCCGTCAGGAACGCACCGGTCGTGCGGCATACCGGTGTCATGCAGAAGGAAGGTGGTGGAACGCATGGTGATCACGCGGCCACGGTCTGCTTGCGCGGACGACCCCGCGGCCGTTTGCGCGGGATGACGACGCCCTGGGAGAACAGCTCGCCGCCCCAGACGCCCCAGGGCTCGGAACGGTCCTTGGCTCCGGCGAGGCAGGCCTCCCGCAGGGGGCAGCTGGTGCACAGCGCCTTGGCGAACTCCACGTCCTCCGGGCGCTCGGCGAACCACAGCTCCGGATCGTTCTGGTGACACGGGAGCTGCTCCCCGCAGTCTGCGGCCAGCGCGGTCGCGTCTATCAGATCGGACAACATCATCGGTGGGACCTCCTTGTCGCGGTCACCCCGGGTGCGGGGCCTTTCCTGCTCGGTCGGCGCCTGGTGAGCGCCGGCCGGTCGTGCGGTGGTCATGCACTGGGTCATGAACTCGGTCTTCCTGGTGGTGGTGGAAGCCCGCGACACAAAAAGGCCGCGGACCCTGGTGTCGGGTTCCGCGGCCTTCGATGAGGACGTTGTCGTCTGAGTCAGACGGGTGGCCTCGAAAGGACGGAACACCGGACACCGCCGGCAAACTTGGAGTTGTAGGTCGGGACATCGCGCGTGACGCCGAGATCGGCGCCGACAGCGAAGACGGCGATGCCGTCGACGGAGCGCTCGCGCATGATCAGACCGTTGACACTGCCGGCGGCGGGCGCACTGATCCCCTGGACCCGGGCGGTGGAGGAAGCGAGGTGGACACTCGTCATCACCGGAAGGGCAGACGTCATCGCGGCGTGCTCGTCGCACGGCTGCGTCATCTTGGTGATTTCCACGTCGAACCCCTCCTCTCGCTTTCGCGGGCCTCGCCACGTCGCCTGGACGCGCGAGCTGAACGTCCAACAGGCTACGGGGTGCCTATGCACGCGAGCAACTGAATTAACGAGAATTCTTTGCACGATTTTCGTGTGTGGCGAAAAACATTGCAGCACAACAGGATTCACCTACAGAAAAACGGTAGGACGTGATCGTCGGACACATCTCGAGGGGCTCGCCACCGCGCCTCCGGCGAGCGTGTCTGCGGACGCCGGTCCACGGCGCCGGCCTAGGCGCTGTCCTGCGCGGCGACACATGCGGCGGCGGCCGCCTCCGGGTCGGCGCCGTCCAGCACGGCGAGAACTGCCTCGCCGTAGGTGTCGCGCTTGTGCTTGCCGACGCCCGAGATGCCGCTGAGCCCGGCGATGTCCCGCGGGCGGCGTTCGGCGATGGCGATGAGAGTCGCGTCGGTGAACACCACGAATGCGGGCACCTTGGCCAACGTCGCCACTTCCAGCCGCCAGGCCCGCAACGCTTCGAACTGCGCCTCGTCATAGGTCGCCGGACAGTCGCCGCACCGCTCGATCTTGCGCTCGGCCGCGGTGTCCAGAGTGCGGCCGCAGCTGCGGCAGGTCTTCGGCTTGGCCGGCTTCTTGGGGGCGGGCCCGGTCGACCTGCTCCGGGGTGCGCTGCGCGCTCCCGGGCCGAGGACGGGCGCGGCTGCGTCCAGGAACCGCGACGGCCGTCGGCTCGCGCGACCGCCGGGGTTGCGTGCGGCGGCCCAGCTCAGCAACAGGTGCCGGCGGGCGCGGGTGAGCCCGACATACATCAGCCTCCGCTCCTCCTCGACGGCCTGCGGCCCCTCGGCGAGCGAGATCGGCAGCAGCCCGTCGGAGCAGCCGATGAGCAGCACTGCGTCCCACTCCAGCCCCTTGGCAGCGTGCAGCGACGCGAGGGTGACGCCTTCGACCGTCGGCGCGTGTTGTTCGGCGGCACGCCGGTCGAGCTCGGTGACCAACTCGCGCAGCCGGAAGCCCTCGTCGGCGCCGCCGAGGTCGTCGGCCAGCTCGGCCAGCGCATTGAGCGACTGCCAGCGCTCCAGCACCGCCCCGCCCGAGGGGCGCTGCGGGGACCAGCCGGCCGCGGTCACGATGTCGCGCACCAGCTTGCCGAGCTCGACGCTGCCGTCGTCGCCGCGCACCGCGCCACGCAACAGCACCAGCGCCTGCTTGACCTCCGAGCGTTGGAAGAACCGCTCGCCGCCGCGCACGAGGTAGGGGATGTCCGCGGCCGACAAGGCCTGCTCGACCGCCTCACTCTGCGCGTTGATGCGATAGAGCACGGCGATCTCGCTCGCCGGAACGCCTTGAGAGAGAAGCCTTTTCACTTCTTGCGCCACGTATGCCGCTTCGGCCTCGTCATCGGTCAGCTGGGTCAGCACCGGGGCCGGCCCTGGCTCGCGCTGCGCCTGCAGCCGCACGCTCTCGGCGCGCCGCGTGCCGGACTGCAGGACGAGGTTGGCCAGGTCGACGACCTGCGGAGTGGAGCGGTAGTTGCGCACCAGTTGCACGGTGTGCGTGCCGGGACGGCGGCCGGCGAAGTCGAGCAGGTGGCGTGGTGTCGCGCCGGTGAAGGAGTAGATCGTCTGCGCCGGGTCACCGACGACGCACAGGTCGGGCCGGTCGCCGACCCACAGGTCGAGCAACGCCTGCTGGGCCGCATTGACGTCCTGGTATTCGTCGACCACGAAGTGCCGGTATTGACCGCGCACGGTCGCCGCGATGTCGTCGCGTTCGGCCAGCACACCGGCCATCAGCAGCAGCACGTCCTCGAAATCGATGACGTCGCGGGCCGACTTGACCTCCTCGTAGGTCTCCCACAGCCGGGCCATCGCGGTCAGATCGAGCTCGGCCGGCGAGCGCCCGGCCTTGGCGGCCGCCGCGCGGTAGGTCTCCGGAGTCAGCATCGAGACCTTGGCCCACTCGATCTCCGCCGCCAGGTCCCTTATGACGACGCGGTCCAGCTCCAGGCGCAGGCGGGCGCCGGCCTCGCCGACCGCCGGCGCCTTGTGCTTGAGGAGCTGCGGGATCGGGCCGCCGATCGCCTGCGGCCAGAAGTAGTGCAGCTGCCGCAGCGCGGCAGCGTGGAAGGTGCGCGCCTGCACCGCGGGCAGGCCGAGTCCGCGCAACCGGGTGCGCATCTCCCCCGCCGCGCGGGCGGTGAACGTCACCGCCAGCACGCGATCCGGCCGGTAGGCGCCCGAGTGCACGCCGTAGGCGATGCGGTGGGTGATCGCCCGGGTCTTCCCGGTGCCGGCACCGGCCAGCACGCACATCGGCCCGAGCGGGTTGCTCGCTACCTGCCGCTGCTCCGGGTCGAGCCCCGCGAGGACCTCGTCTGCTGTCGTCATCCGTGCTCTGTCCCTGTCCCTAACCGTCCTACCGTGCCTGCCGCAACAGGGATCCGTCGTCGGCCTGGTCAATCGGTGCGCCGTACCAGTGCTCGATCAGATGGCGCGCGATCGACAGCCGCGCCGGCAGCCGCACCTCGCCGCTGCCCACGGCGGCCGCCAGCTCCGGCCGGGTGAACCATCGGGCCGCGGCGATCTCCTCGGGATCGAGGGTCAGCTCGGTCGTGGTCGCACGGCAGGTGAAGCCGACCATCAGTGACGCCGGGAACGGCCACGGCTGATCGCCGAGGAATCGCACGTCGACGACCTCCACCCCGACCTCCTCCATGACCTCCCGGGCGACCGCGGTCTCGAGCGACTCGCCGGGCTCCACGAAACCAGCCAGCACCGACATCCCATTGCCGGTGAAGTTGCGGCCGCGGCCGAGCAGCAGCCGGTCGTCGGCATCGACCACCGACATGATCACGGCCGGATCGGTGCGCGGGTAGTGGTCGCGCCCGCATCCGTCGCAGTGCCGCGTCCAGCCGCTCTCGGTCACCCGGGTCGCGTGACCGCACCGGGAGCAGAACCCGTTGACCGCGTGCCACCGGCCGATGCCGGTCGCGGTGACGGCGATCGGGACGTCGTCGCCGTGCAGCCGCATGCCGAGGTAGCGCAAACCGTCGGCCGGAACGTCGCCGACCACCCCACGAAGCTCTCCCCCGCTACGCTCCCTCGATGCTTCGTCAGGGGCTGCACCCCCCGACACTTCGCGAGGACGCCGGTCGTCGCTGTCCCGCAGCACCGCGAGCACCTCGCGGCCGGCGATCTCGCCCAGGTAGACCACGACTTCGTGGCGGTCGGCCGGGTCGGGGGCCCGATAATGCAACCGATGACCGTCCCCGGTGTGGGGGAGCCTGTCGCCATACACCTCGAGCACTGCGGTGGAGGGCTGCTCGAGGAGCGCGTCGATCAGCGCCGGGTCGCGGCGACGCAACGCACGGCGGTCGAGGGCGGAGCTGTCGAGGACCAGATCGAAACCAGTTTGCGAAGCTGCGGGCACGCCATCCAGGTTATGCGGTCGGTTCGGCTTACCGTGGGGCCGTGCTCCGCAGCCCGTTGACCCTCGCCGCCCTCGCGACCGCAGCCGTCCCACATTTCACGCCGACGACCGTCCGTGGCACGTCGACGGCGCAGGACGATCGTTTCCAGATCGCCTACGTCACCACCGCCGACGGCAAGGACTGGGTCGTGCGCGCCGGCCGCAGCACCGCTGCCGGTGCGCAGATGGAGCAGTCGGACGGCTTGCTGCGGCTGCTGTCGGCGCGCGTCCCGTTCGCCGTGCCCCGCATCGAGGGCACCGCGGTCGCCGACGACGGCACGGTGGTGTCCGTGCAGACCCGGTTGCCGGGCACCCCGTTGGTATGGCGCGAGTTGCGTGCCGGTTCCCCGATGGCGCGCAACATCGGCAAGGCGCTGGCCGCCATACACGACGCCGACCCGCGGGCGGTGGAGGAGGCGGGACTGCCGACGTATGACGCGGACGCCTACCGCGCCCGGCGTCTCGCGACGCTCGACCGCGCCGCCGCGACCGGCCACGTGCCCGCCGGGCTGTTGTCGCGCTGGGAACGCGCCCTGGAGGAGGTGGCGCTGTGGAAGTTCGCGACCTGCACGGTGCACGGCCCGCTGGAGGGCTCGCACGTGCTGGTCGACGGTGACGCGGTGGTCGCGATGACCGGCTGGGAGCAGGCGGGTGTCTCCGATCCCGCCGCCGACTTCGCGGTGCTGTCGGTGCTCGCCGAGCCGGCCGCGTTCGACACCGTGCTCGAGGCGTATGCCGGCGCACGTCGCGACACGATCGACACCCACCTGGAGCGCCGGGTCCGGCTGGCCGCCGAGTTGCAGCGGGTCAACGCCCTGATGGACGCGGTGACCAGCAACGACCGCGAGCTGGTCGCTCGCCGCAGCGCCGCACTCCGGCGCCTGGACGAGGCGATGCGCGATGACGAGTCACTCCTTCCGCCGGCACCCGGCCGGCGCAAGGTGCCGGAAGTCGCGCCGGAGCCCACGCCGGCGGTCGACCCCGAGGACATCGAAGTGGTGGAGTTCGAGGACGCCGGCTCCGACGACGAGACCGTCGAGATCCCAGTCAACGCCCGGGAGCGGTCCACCTCCTCGGCCGCAGCCAACGAGACCGGCCCGGAGGAAGATCCCGAGCCGTCGTCATACCCGCTGGACGACGAGGCGGACGACGAGGCGGACGCGACCGACGACCACGACCACTCGGACGAGAACGCGAAGGACGCGAAGCGCCCGTCCTGACACGCCTCGCGTCACGCTGCGCCGGCCGCGAAGTTCACTCCCCCGACAGAAGCTCCAGCAGGGCGCGCGCTGCCGGATTGCCCGAGGGGGTCGTGCGCGTCACCAGCGCCAGCGTGCGGGACGGCGCCCGGGGTGCCACCGAGATCGCCGGCAGCCCACTGCGATCGGCCAGCGGTGCCGGCACCAGCGCCACGCCCAGTCCGTGCCCGACCAGCGACAGCACCTGATCCATGTCGCTGACGGCGCAGCCGATGCGGCGATGCAGACCCGCGTCCGCGCAGACGTTCTCGATGACGGTCTGCAGCCCTTGGCCGGCCCGGAACTCGATGAACGTCTCCTCCGCCAGGTCGGCCAGGCGCACCCGGGAACGTCCCGCGAGCCGGTGCTGCTCACCGACGACCACGACGATGCGCTCGGTGTAGGACCGGCGGACCGTCAACCCGTCGGGCAGCCGTGTGCCGTCGAGCGCCGCGAAGGCGAGGTCGAGCTCGCCCCGCAGGACCGCGCGCAGCAGGTCAGCGGTCGGTGCCTCCCGCAGCGTCAGCTGGATGCCGGGATGCCGCCGGTGCAGACCGGCCAGCGCAGCCGGCACGTCGACCGAGCTGAACGTCTGCACCATTCCGACGGCGAGTTGCCCCGTTGTCAGACCCGCCGCTCCGGCAATGCGCCGCCGCGCGGTGGCGATCTCGCCGAGGATCAGGCGCGCCGAGTCCAGCAGCGCGGCTCCGGCGGGCGTCAGCAACACACGTCGGGTGGTGCGCTCGAGCAGCACGGCGCCGACGTCCCGCTCCAATGCCTGGATGGAGGAACTCAGTCCCGGCTGGGAGATCCGCAACCGTTGCGCCGCGACGGTGAAGCTGTGGGTTTCGGCGACCGCGACGAAGTGGGTCAGCTGCTTCAACTCCATTTATAAAAGCTAGCAATGAAAACGAGTTGATTACCTTGTTGGACAAGTACCTCATGCAGCCGTCAGCCTGGCCGGGTGAATCCGACACCATCCTCCGCAGGCCGTCGCATCGATCACCGGCTGGTGCTGGTGATGGCCCTCGCGTCCGGGATCGTCGTCGCCAACAGCTACTACGCCCAGCCGCTGGTCGCGCAGATCGCCGACCACTTCGCGGCGTCGACCACGAGCATCGGCCTGGTGGTGACGGCCGGACAGATCGGTTACGCGGTCGGCCTGGCGCTGCTGGTGCCCATCGGTGATCTGGTCGACCGGCGCCGGTTGCTGACCGCGGTGCTGATCGGCACCACCGGCTGCCTGCTCGCCATGGCACTCGCACCGACGTGGCAGACGCTCGCCGCCGCAGGGTTGCTGGTCGGCGTCTCGTCGGTCGTCGGCCAGATTCTCGTGCCGTTCGCTGCCTCGCTGGCCGCCGACGACGAGCGCGGCAAGGTCATCGGCGACGTGATGACCGGTCTGCTGCTGGGAATCCTGCTCTCCCGCTTCGTCGCCGGGTTGTTGGCCGAGGTCGCCGGATGGCGGGCGGTGTTCTGGGTCGCTGCGGCACTGATGGTCGCCACCATCGTCCTGCTGCGGCGGGAACTGCCCGACGCCCCGCCGGCCGCGCAGCTCAGCTACCGACGCGCGCTGGTGTCGGTGCTCGCCCTCATCCGTCAGGAGCCGGTGCTGCGCCGGCGGATGCTGTACGGCGCGGTGACCTACTCCTCCTTCGGGGTGTTCTGGACCAGCATCGGCTTCCTGCTCGCCCGTGCGCCCTACCACTGGTCCGATGCACAGATCGGCGTGTTCTCGCTCTGCGGCGTGGCCGGCGCCCTCGCGGGCAAGGTGGCGGGACGGCTCGCCGATCGCGGGTGGGCCCGCGTGCAGACCGGGGTGTTCGTCGCCGCGACCGCAGTCAGTTTCCTGCTGCTCGACGTCGGGCGGCACCAGGTGGTCGCGCTGGCGGTCGGCACTGCCCTGCTGGAACTCGGCATCCAGGGCACCCACATCAGTAATCAGTCGTTGTTCTACGCCTTGCGACCGGATGCGCGCAGCCGGCTGAACACCGCCTACATGACGTCCTACTTCGCGGCCGGGTCCGTCGGCAGCGCCCTCTCGGCTGCGGTGTATGCCTCCCATGGGTGGGGCGGTGTCTGCCTGCTGGGAGCGGCGTTCCCGACGGTGGGACTGACCGTCTGGCTGCTGGAGATGTCCACCCGCAGGCTGCGACGCGACACCGACCCCACGATCTGCGGCGACCGCCCGTTGGCCGGCACCTCAGCCGCCACGCCGTTGCGGACCGGAGATCGCTGAGGCCGCACCGCACCCGGATCAGCCGGGCACCCGCCGCAGCAAGGCGGCGATCGCGTCGTCGGCAGGCATGGCGGGCCACACCGTCTCGCCGGTGCCGGCGTAGTAGAAGGCCGCGTCCACCTCATCGGTCGCCACTCCGCGCAGCCGGGCGAAGGCCAGCCGGTATGCCGCCAACTGCAGCACCCGCGCCTGCATCGCCGCGCCGAAGGGCCGTGCGCCGGTCTTCCAGTCGACGATGACGAAGCCGTCGTCCCGCCGGAACACCGCGTCGATGCGTCCCCGCACCGAGATGCCGTCGATCCAGGTCTCGACCGAGACCTCGATCTCCTCAGGGGTGCGCGACGCCCATTCGGAGGCGAGGAATCGCTCCTTCAGCACCTCGAGGTCGGCGTCGTGGTCGGCGTCCTCGTCCGCCGCGCCGGGCAGCTCCAGCACGTCGACCAGCGCAGCATGTGCGTAGTGCTGTTCGATCCAGGCGTGGAACGCGGTGCCCCGGCGGGCCGCGCTCGCCGGTGGTGACGGCATCGGGCGCCGCAGCCGCCGGGTGAACTCGACGGGGTCGTCGGCCAGGGACACCACGGCGGAGGCGGAGAGGTGTCGTGGCAGCAGCACTGCTCCGAGCCCACGGGAGCGCGACCGGTCACGCTCGCGCAACAGCAGCTCGATCTCCTGCTCCCGGTCACCGATCGGCAGCAGATCCTGGCGGTCCCCGGCCAGCGCGGCGGACACCCGTGCCACACCGTCCGCCAGATCGGCCCGGCGCGCCGCCATCGGATCGGTCGGCCAGCCGACCGACGAGTCCTCGTCGGCTCGGGGATTGGCGACCGTGGTCTCACCGGGTGCGGGTGCCGGCATCGGCTCCCACACGTCGGTGCGCACGAGCCGGGCGTCGACGAGCTCGGTGAGGTAGCGAGAGGTGATCCGCGGGGTGCTCGCCGTGGACCACACCGAGGCGGTCAGCAGCAGCTCCGAGCGCGCTCGGGTGAAGGCGACGTAGGCGAGGCGGCGTTCCTCGTCCAGACCGTGTTGACCTGCGGCAGCACGGAATTCGACGATCGCGTCGCGCAACTCGCGGGCGTCGGTCGCTTCCGCCCAGCGCAGTGGAGGCAGCCCGTCGGCGTCGCCGCGCAGGTCGAAGGGCAGGCCCTCGAGCCCGCCGATCCACTCACTGGCATTGACGGCCCAGGTGGAGGGATCGCCGGGGACGCCGTGCGGGCTGATCTTCCAGCCGTGGTGGTCGGCGCTCCAGCCGACCGAACCGTTGTGGTCCGGGAAGGTGCCCTCGACCAGGCCGGGGATGGCGACGATGTCCCACTCCAAGCCCTTGGCGGCGTGCACGGTGAGGACCTGCACCGCTCGGGGTTCGGCCTCCAGGTAAGGGCGGTCCAGGCCACGCTCCTCGCGTTCGGCGGCTGCCAGCCAGGAGAGGAAACCGCCGAGCGTCGGCCGGTCGGACGATGCCGCGAAACCGGCTGCCACTTCTGCGAATCCGTCTAGGTGCACACGGGCGGTGTCCGGCGTCTGGCCCGGCCGGGCGAGCACCTCGATGTCGAGCGCGAGAGCGCGTTCGGCCTCCACGACCAACTCGCTCAACGGGAGTCCGGTCATCGACCGCAGCCGCCGGATCTCGTCCCGCAGGCCGGCCAGGCGGTCCAACGCCACCGGGCCGATCCGCTGTCCGGCGGGCCCGCACCAGTCGGCGTCGGGTAATTCGTCCAGGGCTTCGATGATCGACGGCCGGTCGCGGGTCTCGGCTGAGATGTCCTGGCGAACGCGGTCGTCGCCGCCGGGCGTGGGCTGCGGCCGGTCGCGCCGCTCCAGCGTGCGCGCCCACTCCCCGAGACCGTCGAGGTCGGCCGCGCCCAGGCGCAGCAGCGGTCCGGTGAGCAACCGCATCAGTTGGTCGCCGCGCGTCGGATCCTGCACCGCCCACAGCAGGCTGACGATGTCAGCCACCTCGGGCGTGGTCAGCAGACCGCCGACACCGACCACCTCGACCGGCAGGTCGCGGTCTCGCAGCGCCTCGACCACCGCGGTGAACTGGGACCGCTTGCGGCACAGCACCGCGGCCGTGCGACGGGTCCACGCACCGTCGGCGCCGGTGTGCCGCTCGTGGATCCACTGCGCGATGTATGCCGCCTCGGCGTCCTGGTCGGACAGCCGTGCGGCGACGACGGAGCCCTCCCCCGCGCCCGGCCGGGGTTGCAGCGTCGCGACCGGCACGGCACTGGCCGCCCGCAACGGCGAGGCGGCCCGGTTGGCCGCGGCGAGGATGCTGCTGTCATTGCGCCAACTCCGAGACAGCTGAAGCACTTTCGCCGGCCCACTGGTATCGGCGAAGAGGTGCGGGAAGCTGCCGAGGGTCGTGGCGCTGGCCCCGCGCCAGCCGTAGATCGACTGGTGCGGATCGCCCACCGCGGTCACGCGAACATCATCGCCGGGTGCTTCGTCGTCACCGGCATACAGGGATCGCAGCAGCACCATCTGCGCCTCGCTGGTGTCCTGGAACTCGTCCAGCAGCACGGCACGGAAGCGGCCGCGTTCGAGCGCGCTGAGTGCCGGGAAGGACCGTGCCAGCTGCGCCGCGAGGGCCATCTGATCGGCGAAGTCGAGGGCAGACCGCTGCCGCTTCAACTGCAGGTAGCGCTGCACGATCGGCACGATCTGCCGACGAGCGGTGAGCGCGTCCGCGACCTTCTTCATGTCGCCACCGGTCACCTTCGTGGCACCCACCGGCGGCAGCTGTGCGGTGTCGGTGAGGTAGTGGTCCAGATAGCCGATCAGGTCCTCGGCGTCGACCAAGTGCTCGGCGAGTTCGCCGGCCAGGCTGACCACTGCGGTGGTGACATTGCCCTCGGTGTGGGTGACCTGGTCCATCGGGCCGTCGTAGCCGAGCACCGCCTCGGAGGCGAGCTGCCATGCCGCGGCCTCGGAGAGCAGCCGGGACTCCGGCTCGATGCCGAGGCGCAGCCCGTGCTCCCCCACGAGCCGGCCGGCGTAGGAGTGGTAGGTCTGCACGGTGGGCACCTCGGCCAACGCCTGGGTGCCGTCGTCGGTCGTCGGCAGCCAGATGCCTTCGCGGCGCAGCCGCCGCAACCGCACGCCGATGCGCTCGGCGAGCTGACCGGCGGCCTTGCGGGTGAAGGTCAGACCGAGCACCTGGTCGGGCTCCACCTGGCCGTTGGCGACCAGCCACACCACGCGCGCGGCCATCGTCTCGGTCTTGCCCGAGCCGGCACCGGCCACCACCAACAGCGGGGACCCGGGGGCGGCCTCGGTCACCGCCACTTGTTCGTCGGTCGGAGTCGGTAGACCGAGCGCCCGGGCGAGCTCCACGGCGGAGTAACGCTGCTGCCCGGTCACAGACGTCCGCCTTCGGGCTGCAGCGGACAGCTCTTCAGAACCGGGCAGGTGCGACACCGGGAGTTGACCTGTGCGCTGAATGTCGCGCCGGACATGCCGTCAGCCGTCTCGGCGAGCAGGTCGTAGGCCCATCGCGGGTCCTCCTGCTCGGCCAGCGGCGCCTGGACCTGGGTGACCGCCTTCTTGCCGGCGGCCTTACCGACCTGCACCAGCGCCGCCCCGCCGGACACCGAGCCCTCGGCGAAGCCGCCTTCGGTCACCGCGACCTGGTAGGCGCCCAGCTGCGGGTTGCCCGGCAGCTCCGCGGCGGACGGCTTGGACGAACCGGTCTTGAGGTCGATGATCCGGATCTCCTCCCCACGGCCCTCGATGCGGTCGACCCGCCCGGTGAGTCGTGCCCGGCCGACGAGCACCGAGAAATCGACCTCGACACCGACCGGCCGCCAGCCCTGCGCCTTCGCCTCGTCGAGGTATCCGGTCAGCCGCTGCAGCATCTGGTGCGCGGTCGCCCGCTTCTGGACCGACACCCACGTGTCCCCGAGACCGAGCCGTGCCCACCGCTCGTCGAGCGCGGCCGCCATCGCGTCGGGGTCCTTGTCGGCGAACTCCTGGGCGACCTCGTGCACCAGGGTGCCCAACGCGGCCGCGCCGACGTCGGGTCCGTCCCCGCCGGCCGTGGTCAGCAACCAGTTGAGCGAACAGGTGCCGAAGCTCTCCACCCGGGAGGGCGAGATCTGGACCAGCTGGTCCGGTGAGCGCAGCGGCCGGTCGTCGGTGAGCTCGCGCAGCGCCCACCAGTGGGCCGGGTCGGCGCCACGCACGCCGGCCGCGGCGAGCCGCGCGAGTTGTCGAGCCGCCTGGGACCGGTCCTCCTCGTCACCCACGGCCAGCTCGCGCCGCAACTCGGCGACGACCGCGGGCAGGGTGGTGGGTCGCGCGACCTCGGTGAAATCACGCAATGCGTCCGGGTCGTCGCTGACGTCGAGCGGGTCGACGACGTCGAGGTATGCCGAGGGTTGCTCGTCCTCGTTGCGCACGGCCGTGACCAGCAGCCGCTCCGTGGCTCGGCTGACCGCGACGAGGAACTGCCGGGTCTCGTCGTAGCGGACGGCGGTCTGCGCGGCACGCCACGAGTCGCCCCGGTCGGCCAGCACATCGACCAATCGCTCGGAACCCAGCAGCGATCCGCGCAACCGCAGGTCCGGCCACACGCCCTCCTGCACGCCCGCGACGACCACGAACTGCCACTCGCGGCCGGCGGCGGCCTGCGGAGTCAGCAGTGCGACGGTCTCGTCGTCGGGCGCCGCCGCGACCAGCCGGTCACCGGGCACGTCCTGGCCGCGCACGTGCTCCAGGAAATCCAGCGGGGCTGCGCCCGGGAGACGGTCGACATACGTCGCGGCGTCGGCGAACAACGCGACGATCGCATCGAGCCGGCTGTCCGCGCGCTTGCCCTCGCGGCCGCCCGCCAGCGCCTTGGCCTGCCAGTCGTCGGCGAGTCCGCTGGCCTCCCACATCGCCCACAGCACCGTCTCGGCGGTGGCTCCGGCAGCAACCGCAGCCTCCCGGCCGGCGCGGATGACGCCCGCCACCCGCAGTGCCGGAGTCGCGACCGGACCCAGCAGCTCCAGCCACGGCAGCCCGACGACCGACGCGGCGAGCAGCTCGTCGGAGGAGCGCGACCCGTCCGCGCCCAGCTCCTCGGCGCGCAGCGCGCGACGCAACCGCCGCAACGCCACCGCATCGGCGCCGCCGAGGGGTGAGCTCAGCACATCGGCGGCCAGCTCCGGGCTGATCGGGTCAGGGTCGTCGGCGAGGAGTTTGCCGATGGTCTCCAGCAGCGCCAGGAACGGCCGGACCGCCGGCTCGTCCCGCAGCGGGACCACCGTCGGCGGGGAGTTGACCGGCACACCGGCCGTGGCCAGCGCGCGGCGCAGCGAACCGGCCCGGCCCTGGCCGCGCACGATGACCGCCATCCGGGACCAGTCCAGACCGTCGAGCAGGTGTGCCCGGCGCAGTTGGGCGGCGATGTGTGCGGCCTCCTGGGGCGCCGACCGCAGCAGCGCCACGTCGACCCGTCCGCCCGGCCGGGACGACACCAGCCGGTGCTCGGCGCCCGCGACGGCGCCGATCCGTTCGGCCACCCGCTCGGCCACCCGGCGGACCGCTTCCGGGTGCCGGTGCCCGACCGGCAAGATGACCTGGTCGATCGCACCGAAGTGGTCGCCGAGCGCGCCGAACATCGCCGGGTCGGCGCCACGGAAGCTCTGCACGGTCGCGTCCGGATCCCCGATCAGCACGATCCGGGTGGCGGGCGCGATCACCAGCCGCAACAGCCGAGCGGCCGCCCGGGTCAGCTCCTGCGCGTCGTCGACCACGACGAAGCCGATGGCCCGGTGCACCCGCTCGCGCGCCCGCGGGTCGGACTCGAGCAGATCGGCGGCCGCGCTGAGGATCCATGCCGGGTCGAACGCACCGGGTCGCGACAGTGCGGTCACCTGGTCGTATTCGTCCAGCACGCGCGCGGCGGCCTGCCACTCGGGGCGGTCGTGTGCCCGGCCCAGCGCGGCGAGCTCGTCCGCAGTCAGCCCCCACTCCACCGCGCGCATCAGCAGGTCGCGCAACTCGTTGCGGAAACCCCTGGTCGGCAGGGCGTTGTGCACGAAGTCGGGCCAACCCGGCGGTATGCCGTCACCGGCCGCGTGACCGGCCAGCAACTCGCGCAGGACGACGTCCTGCTCGGGTCCACTGAGCAGCCGTGGTGCCGGCTCGCCCTGCAGCGCGGCGGCCTGTCGCAGGATGCCGAAGCCGAGCGCCTGGTGGGTGCGCGCGAGCGGCTCGGTCGAGGTGCGCTGCAGTCGCGCGGTGACCCGGTCGCGCAGGTCGGCGGCCGCCAGCCGCGTCGGTGCGAGCAGCAGGCAGCGGTCCGGCGGGATGCCGCGCTCGACCGCTGCCACCACGGATTCGACCGCGAGCGTCGACTTGCCGGTGCCGGGAGCACCGATCACCACCGATGCGCGGCTGGTGCTGTCGCAGACGGCCTGCTGCACGTCGTCCAGGACCAACGGTTCCGCTGTGAGAGCGGGCGGTCGACGTAGTTCCAGCACGGGACTCATCCCATCACGCACGACCGACATACCCACAGGTGCTCGGTCCCCGACGCCCCGCCCCGACGGTCGCAGGTGGACGCATGTCGCTCACCCCAGGTCGAAGCGAGCCCGCGCGAGGTCGACCCGGTCCAGGAAGGTGCCCTTCAGCGGCGTTTCTTCGGCGCGGTAGTGCGCCAATGCCTCGTCCTCGTTGCCCTGCGGTGGCCGGCCGTCGGCGCGCAGCACGCGCCACCAGGTGACCAACGCGCCGTACTCCGACATCACCGCGCCGACCTGACGCGGCCCGGCACCGACGACGCGGCCGATGTCGCCATACGTGACGACCTTGCCCTCGGGCACCCGGTCGACGACGTCGAGCACGGCGTCGGCGAGATCGGGCAGCTCGTGAACGGCCGGCATGTCAGTACCGGGGTAGCGAGGGGTCGATCTGATCGATCCAGCCCAGCACTCCGCCGTCCAGCGACCGAGCGCGCACACCGGTCGCGTCAGCGACCAGCCGCACCGCCTCGGCCGATCGCGCGCCGCTCTTGCAGTAGAAGACCGCGGACTCGTCCACTCCGGCGACCGCCGGCAGCCCCGTGCCGTCGCGCAACTGCGCCACGTCCACCTGTATGCCGCCGCCGGGCAGCGACACGATGTCGCGCTCGGCCGGGGTGCGCACGTCGACGAGCACCGGAGCCCGGCCCGCCTCGATCAGGTCCGCCAGCTCGCGGGCACCGATGGTCGGCACCGGCTCCTCCGGCGGCACCGCACAGGCGGACGCCTCGTCCTGCAGGACGGTGATGGTCGGTTGGTCCCCGCAGACGGCACAATGCGGATCGCGGGCGACGGGCACGCCGGCCCAACTGCCGGCGAGCGCGTCGTGGACCAGGATCCGACCGGCCAGTGGCTCGCCGATGCCGAGCACCAGCTTCACCGTCTCGGTGGCCTGGATGGAGCCCATGACACCCGGTAGCGAACCGATCACGCCGGCCTCGGCGCAGGACGGCACCGTGCCGGGTGGCGGAGCGGTCGGGAAGATGCAGCGGTAGCAAGGGGATTCGCCATACGACCAGACGGTGACCTGTCCGTCGAACCGGTTGATCGAGGACCACACCAGCGGCAGCCCGAGCAGCACGCAAGCGTCGTTGATCAGATAGCGGGTGGCGAAGTTGTCAGTGGCGTCGACGACGACATCGTGCTCGGCGAACAGCGGCAGGGCGTTGTCGGCGGTCAACCGCGCCTCGACCCCGACGACCACGATGTCCGGGTTGAGGTCGAGCGCCGCGCGCACGGCCGAGTCGACCTTGGCGACACCGATGTCCGTGGTGCGGTGGATGACCTGCCGGTGCAGGTTGCTCAACTCCACGACGTCGTCGTCGATGACCGTCAACCGGCCGATCCCGGCACCGGCCAGGTAGGAGAGCACCGGGGCGGCGAGACCACCGGCTCCGACGACCAGCACGCGGGCCGCCGCGAGCTTGTCCTGACCGGCGATCCCGACCTCCGGCAGCAGCGTGTGCCGGGAGTACCGCTCGGCCTGCTTGCTGTCTGCGGGCGTACTGCCCCGTAACCTTGGTGGGCGCGTCACGCTGCCACAGCCTAGTCTCGCTCTAGGATGCCGAGCGGGACCCGCCAGGTCGGCGCCGGTCAGAAAGGGACATTGGAGTGAGTGTTGCGGACACGGGAGCCCGCGGAGGACGTCTACCACGCTCTGCGCGTCGCGCCCAGCTGTTGGAGGCTGCGCAGTCGGTGTTCGCCGAGTCCGGCTATCACGCTGCGGCGATGGACGAGATCGCCGATCGCGCACACGTCAGCAAGCCGGTGCTCTACCAGCACTTCCCCGGCAAGCTGGACCTCTACCTGGCGCTGATCGAGCAGCACACCTCCGAGCTGCCGGAGCTGGTCCGCGCCGCGATGGCCTCGACCCAGGACAACCAGGAGCGCGTCGCCGCGGCGGTGCGCACCTTCTTCACCTTCGTCGAACGCGAGGACGCCGCGTTCCGGCTGGTCTTCGAGTCCGACCTGCTGGGCGAACCCGAGGTCGCCGGCCGGGTGGACCGGATGAGTGCGGAGTGCGCCGACGCCGTCGCCCGGGTCATCCAGGAGGACACCGACCTGCCGCCGGAGCAGGCGTTGCTGCTCGGCGTCGCCACCGTCGGTATGTCGCAGACCGTCGCCCGTTCCTGGCTGCACGGCCGCACGGTGCCGCGCGAGGAGGCCGAGCGCCTTGTCTCCAGTCTGGTATGGCGCGGCCTCGCCGGGTTCCCGCTGCACCCGGAGCAATCCGTCGCCGACTGACGCGGCTGACCTGCCTCGCCCGGCCGCCGAGTCGCACACCTGCCACCGAGTGGCACACCTACAGCTGTGCCACTGGGCGACAACTGTGCCAGTCACCGCGACACCCTCCGGTCTGCCGGCGGGCCGGACGTAGAGTGAGCGCCAGTTCGTGAACCAGCCCTATTCGAAGGAGCTTGAACGTGGAGATCCGGATCGGTGTGCAGCACGTCGCACGCGAGGTCGTCCTGGAGTCCGAGCAGTCGCCGGACGAGGTGCAGCAGCAGGTGGAGACCGCACTGGAGAAGGGCACTCCCTTGGTGCTGGCCGACGAGCGCGGCCACCATGTCGTCATACCGGCCGCGGTGCTGGGCTACATCGACATCGGCAGCGAGCAGCGCGGCCGCGTCGGTTTCGGCGGCTGACTGCATTGTTGGTCGCATTCCTCACGGATCGGTCCTCAGCCGTCGCTCACAAGTTCGCCGACGGCTGAGTCCGTTCCGATCGTCGTCGCGACATCGCCCAGCCACCGCACTGCGTCGACACGAACGGGCCGGTCACCCATCGAGGGTGACCGGCCCGTTCGGCATACCAACGCCGATCACAGGTCCGCGATGGCCTCCAGCGGCTTGGTGCGTGCCGCCCGTATGCCGGGCCACAGTGCTGCCAGCACACCGCACACCGCGGCGGCGACCAGCGTGAACAGCACCGTGCCCCAGGGGACGACCGGGGTGATGCCGGCGATCCATTCGCGGAAGGTCCGCACCAGGCACCAGCCGATGATCACACCGAGCACCATGCCGAGCAGCGCCCCGAAGATGGAGATGAGCACCGACTCCAGGTAGATCGTGCGACGCACCTGCCCCCGCAGCATGCCGACCGCGCGCAGCATCCCGATCTCCCGCTTGCGCTCCACCACGGACAGCGCCAGCGTGTTGATGATGCCGAGCACGGCGATGACCAGGGCCAGGCCGAGCATGCCGTAGAGCACCACCAGCATCTGGTTGATCTGCTGTGCCGAGGAGTTGGCGAACTCCGCCTTCGTCTGCACCTTCACGGTCAGATAGCTGCCGGTGACGTCCTCGATCCGCTGTTGCACGGCCGACCGATCGGCGCCGTTCTTGAGCAGGATCAGGTCGACGTAGTCGGCACGCAGGCTCGGCGGGGTCAGCTTCTCGAACGCCCCGGAGCCCAATTGGAACGGGCCGAGCAGTGCCGAGTCCTTGTAGATGCCAACGACTTTCACGTTGACGTGCTGGCCGAACTTGCTGGTGAGGTCGACGGTCTGGCCGACCGACCAGCCCTTGTCGGCCGCCATCTTCTGCGACGCGAGCAGAGCGTCGGACCCCAGCGCCGTGGTGCCCTTGACCAGCTTGATGTTGGCCACGGCGGTCAGGTCGCCACTGGGCGACGTGCCGCCGATCTCCTTGCCCTCGACGGTGGCGGCGACCGCATGCATCGCGACCACCCGGTCGACACCGTCGACCTTGCCGATCGCCGAGCTCACCGCCGGCGGCAGGGCGCCGGAGTTGGTGGTGCCGGTCACGATGATCGGCGCCCTCACCTCTTCGTTGACCGCCTTGTCGATGGTCGACTTGAACGACGCCCCCAGCGTGCCGATGATCGCCACCAGCATCAGGCCGAGCGTGAGCGCGAACGCCGTCGCCGCCGTCCGCCGTGGGTTGCGTATGGCGTTGGTGCGCGCCAGCTGTCCGAGCTTGCCGAACGGCTTGGCGAAGACGAGGCCGAGCAGACCCACCACCGGGCGGGCCAGCGCCGGAGCACCGCAGACCACGGCGATGATGGTCCCGAGCGCTCCGAGACCGACCAGGCCAGCCGCGCCGCCGCCCTTGCCGCTGGCCCCGATGACGAGCGCCGCAATGCTGAGCACGGCGAGCACCACCGCGATGATCGTGCGCACCCGCAGCGAGGCGGATCCGTCGGTCTGGCTCTCCCGCATCGCCTCGACCGGCGCCACCTTGGACGCTCGACGGGCCGGCGCCAGCGCGCTCACCGTGGTGACGACCACCCCGACCACCAGGCAGGCGATGATCGCGCCGGGACCGACCACGAGCGAGCCACTGGGCAGCCCGGTGCCGGTGCTGGACAACAACGCCTGCAGGCCGGCCGCGAGCCCGATGCCGACACCCAACCCGACCACGGAGCCGAGCAGGCCCACCACCACCGCTTCGAGCATCACCGACCGCATCACCTGACCACGGGCGGCCCCGATGGCGCGCAACAGGGCCAGTTCGCGCACCCGCTGGGCCACGATCATCGAGAAGGTGTTGTAGATGATGAACGTGCCGACGATGAGGCCGATCGCCGCGAAGGCCAGCAGGATGTAGTTGAAGATCTGCAGGAACGAGTTGATCGCGTCCTTGTTCTCCTGCCGCACCTCGTCCCCGGTCTGCACCTTGTAGCCGGGGAACTCCTTGTTGATCCGCTGCTTGAGGGTGTCGGCGGAGACGCCGGGCACGGCGCCGAGTTGCACGGTCGATGCGTGCGAGCCGTCGGTGAACAGCTTCTTGGCGGTCGCGGTGTCGAAGTCCATCTCGGTGTAGCCGGAGGTGTCGCCGGCCATCTTGACCAGGCCGACGATCGTGACCTCGAACGGTGTGGCGGTGCCGGAGGAGACGACGACCTTCGTCGTCGAACCGACCTTCAGGTGCCCGCGCTCGGCCGCGCTCTCGTTGAGCACCGCCTCGTGCGGCCCGTGCGGCGCCCGGCCACCGGGCAGGATCGTGGCGCCGTCCGGATCGAGCGCCTGGCTCTTGGGCACCCAGTTGGCGCCCATCGTCGGGGCGCCGCCGGTCTGGATCGCCTTGCCGTCGGAGCCGGCGATCGTCATCGTCGACTCGTAGCCCGGGACGATCTTCGCGACACCCAGGGCGGACTTGTCGCGCTCGATCCGTGCGATGACGGAGTCGGGCACCCCCAGGCTCTCCACCCCGCCATACGCGTTGGTGTCGGTGGTCTTGGGGCTGATCTGCGTGTCGACGCCGATGGCCACCTTGTCGAAGATGCCGTTGAAGGAGTTGCTCATCGTCGAGGTGAAGACGAGCGCACCGGCGATGAACGACGTGCCGAGCACGACGGACAGCACCGTGAGGGCCAGGCGCAGCTTGTGCGCCGCGAGATTTCGCAAGGAGACCTTGCGCATCGTGGAAGCCATGGGTCAGTCCTGCTCGGCCAGCCGCGTCGGGGCGTGCTCGTCCAGGTGCTTCATGTATTCGTAGATGTCGTCGGTCGACAGGCCTCGCTGGTCGTTCACGATCTGGCCGTCGGCCAGGAAGATCACCCGGTCGGCGTAGGACGCGGCCCGCGGGTCGTGCGTCACGATCACCACGGTCTGGCCGAAGTCGTCGACGGTGGCGCGCAGGATCGACAGCACCTCCGCCGAGGAGCGGGAGTCGAGGTTGCCGGTCGGCTCGTCGCCGAAGATGATCTGCGGCCGGCCGACCAGCGCGCGGGCGCAGGCCACCCGCTGCACCTGGCCGCCGGAGAGTTCGCTGGGCCGGTGGCCGAGCCGGTCGGCCAGCCCGAGCCGGTCGACCACGGCGGCCATCCATTCCTTGTCGACTGATCTGCCCGCGATGTCCAGCGGCAGGGTGATGTTCTCGCGCGCGGTGAGGGTGGGCACCAGGTTGAACGCCTGGAAGACGAACCCGACCAGGTCACGGCGCAACGTGGTCATCTGCTTGTCGTTCAGGCCGGTCAGGGCGACGTCGCCGATCTGCACGTCGCCGGACGACGCGGTGTCCAGGCCGGCCAGGCAGTGCATCAGCGTGGACTTGCCGGAGCCGGACGGGCCCATGATCGCGGTGAACTCCCCCGCCGCGAATTCGACGGAGACCTCGCGCAGTGCATGCACCACGGTCTCGCCCTTGCCGTAGGTCTTGGCCAGCTTGTATGCCGCGGCGGCCGGCGGCGTCTGCGCCTCGCGGGCCACCTCGGGGGCGGCTGCTGGGTTGGACATGTGGTTCCTCCCGAGATTGCTGGATCTGCTGCAGTGTCGGCTACGACTATTCCGCCGGGCGCGATCCCCCACCATGCGGTTCGACCCTGACTGTCCCCCGGTCGACCCTGAGCGTGCGGTCGGTATGACGCCTGGTTTGGCCGGCACCCGGGCGGGTACCAGCCTCCCAGCACCGGCTGGTGCGAACAACAGAATTTGGGCTTTACCGAAGAGATACCCGGCGCGCCCGCAGGCAATATTGCGGGTTCTCCCAGGGTGTAGCACAGTCGGCGTCCTGGGTCCGTCCATCGACGGGACCTCGACAGAAGGAGAGAAGCAATGATCGGCGCAATCATCGGAGCCGTCATCGGTGGTCTCATCATCGGAGCGCTCGCACGGCTCATCCTGCCCGGCAAACAGGACATCTCGATCCTGATGACGATCGGCATCGGCATCGTCGCGTCACTGATCGCGAGCCTGGTCGTCGGGCTCATCGGTTACCACAACAAGAGCGGCTTCGCCTGGGTGCCGTTCATCGTCGGCATCGTCTTCGCGGCGATCATCATCACCATCTACGGCAACATGACCGGCAGGAAGCAAGTCACCCGCTGACCCTGCACCGGCGTCACGAAGAGTGCCCCGCGGCCGTCCGGTCGCGGGGCACTTGTTCGTATGGCGCGCTCACGCGGACAGGCCGAGCGCCTCCATGCGTGCGGTGTGGGCGTCGGTCAGCCGGGTGAACATGTGCATCCAGCCGCCGAGATCGAGCCCGTAGCCGGACCCGTCGTCGACCAGCAGGCCCATCAGGTCGTCGTTCTCCGCGGCCACCCGCTGCGCCTGCGACAACGCCTCGCCGATCAGCCGCCGGCCCCACAGCGCCAGGCGACCGGCGACGGTCGCGTCGGCCGCGATGGCGCGGCGCAGTTCCCCGGCGGCGAACTCCACCTGGCCGCTGTCCTCCAGCGCCTCCCGGATCAGGGTCCGGGTCTCCTCGTCGACCAGATCGGCGACCTCGCGGTAGAAGTCGTTCGCGATCGAGTTGCCGGCGTAGACCTTCATCAGCGCCTCCAGCCAGTCGGTGGGGGCCGCGCGCCGGTGCCAGTCGTCCACCGCCCGGGTGAACGGCGCCATCGCCTGGTGCGGGTCGGCACCGAGCTCGGCCAGCCGGGCCGCCAGCCGTTCGTAGTGCGAGAACTCCTGGGTCGCCACCTTGCCCAGCGTGACCTTGTCGCGGGACGAGGGTGCGTAACCCGCCTCCTGCGCGATGGTGAGGAAGCCGACCAGCTCGCCATACGACAGGACGCCGAGGAGGGCGACGACACCGCGCCGGTAGGCCGGCAGGGACAGATCCGCCTGGGTGCGCCGGGGCCGATCCGGTGTCTCCTGAGTCATGGCGCCGATGGTAGCGGTCGTGGTATGACGCCCCGACAAGGTACAATCGCAGTGGACGGGCCGCCGCAGCGTGCCCGTCCTGTCACGCGCACGAACATGAGCACAACCGGTACACCCAGGTGCCCGGTCGGTCACGAAGACACATCCGCGGGGTCGCCCCGCATCCGAAGAATTCCGATCGGCTCCGCCACACCGCGCGATGCGATGCTCGCGCCGAAGCGACCCGTCCGACGACTGGTCGCCCCGGCGCTGGACGCGACGCACGCCGATCACAGGAAGATTCATCACGCGTCATGACCGACGACACCACCACTGACCACACGACTGCCGCCACCACAGACACCGCCCCCGCTCCGTCGTTCGCCGACTTCGGCGTACACCCCGACATCGTGGCCGCGCTCTCCGAGGCCGGCATCACCACGCCCTTCCCGATCCAGGCGATGACCCTGCCGGTCGCGATCTCCGGGCACGACATCATCGGCCAGGCCAAGACCGGCACCGGCAAGACGCTCGGCTTCGCCGTCCCGATGCTGCAGCAGACCGTCGCCCCGCAGGACGAGGCTTTCGATCGGTTGCCGGCGCCCGGCAAGCCGCAGGCACTGGCCGTCGCGCCGACCCGTGAGCTGGCCGTGCAGGTGGCCGGTGACCTGCAGACCGCCGCGAAGCGGCGCGGCATACGCGTGGCCACCATCTACGGCGGCCGCGCCTTCGAGCCGCAGATCGAGCAGCTGACCAAGGGCGTCGAGATCGTCGTCGGCACACCGGGCCGGCTGATCGACCTGGCCGGGCAGGGGCACCTCGACCTGAGCTACGTGCGCAGCGTGGTGCTCGACGAGGCCGACGAGATGCTCGACCTGGGCTTCCTACCGGACGTCGAGAAGCTGCTGGCGATGACGCCGGCCTCCCGGCAGACGATGCTCTTCTCGGCGACCATGCCCGGTGCCGTCGTCTCGCTGGCCCGCCGCTACATGACCCAGCCCACGCACATCCGGGCGATGAGCGAGGACGGCGACGACCGCCAGACCGTGGCGGCCACCGAGCAGTTCGTCTACCGGGCGCACGCCCTGGACAAGGTGGAGATGCTAGCCCGCATCCTGCAGTCCGAGGGACGCGGCCTGACCGTCGTCTTCACCCGCACCAAGCGCACCGCGGCCAAGGTCAGCGACGAGCTGACCCAGCGCGGGTTCGCCGCCGCCGCCCTGCACGGCGACCTCGGCCAGGGCGCCCGCGAGCAGGCGCTGCGCGCGTTCCGGACCGGCAAGGTCGACACGCTGGTCGCCACCGACGTCGCGGCACGCGGCATCGACGTCGAGAACGTCACGCACGTGGTCAATTACCAGTGCCCCGAGGACGAGAAGACCTACGTCCACCGCATCGGTCGCACCGGCCGGGCGGGCAACACCGGCACCGCCGTCACCTTCGTCGACTGGGACGACCTGGGCCGCTGGGGACTGATCAACAAGGCGCTCGACCTGGGCATCCCGCAGCCGCCGGAGACCTACTCCTCCTCCGACCACCTGTTCACCGACCTGGACATCCCGACCTCGGCCACCGGTGAGCTGCCGCGGGCGCAGCGGACCCGGGCCGGGCTGCGCGCCGAGCGGGTCGAGGACCTGGGCGAGACGGGCAAGCGCACCGGCGGCCGTGACGGTGCTCGCGACGGTGCTCGCGAGGGTGGCCGCGGCGGCCGCGCCCGCAAGGCCGCCGGGCACGCCTCCGACGGCGAGGGCAGCCGACGCTCCGGCACGCCGCGCCGCCGGCGCCGCACCCATCGCGGCGGTTCCGCGGGTCGGGCTTCCGCCGAGCAGGGCTGAGCCCGGGCCGTGGCGAGCCCGCGGTTCAGTCCGCCCTACGTCGAACGGCTGCGGTCCGCCGACCGCTGGCTGCGCAGTTCCGAACGCGACGCACACGCGGCACGCTACGCCGTGTGCCGGACCACGATCTCCGCGCTGACCCGGGTGGACAGTTTCTACATCGGGTTCTTCCGGGGCGAGGACACCGTCTTCATCCCCTACATCTACGACCACGACCAGTTCCTGCGCCCGAGCATCGGGCGCTACGGCAAGCACGGTGTCTCCTATTGGGTGCGCAGCAGCAGGCGGCCCTACGTCTACCGGGAGGACGGCGGGCGACTGCTCACCAACGCCATACCGTTCGGCGACACCGACGAGGTGTCCCTGGACGCGATGGCGGTGCCGCTGATCGATGCGGTCAGCGGTGAGGTCACCGGACTGATGAGCGCGCAGAGCCTGCAATCGCACGTGTATGACGACGAGGCCGTCCGTGCCCTGGAGTGGCTCGGCCGGGCGTTGATGCACTCCTTCGCCCGGGACACCGCGGCGCAGGACGAACTCGAGCTCTACACGATCTATCCGGAGCTGGACACCACCGGCGTGCGAGACCAGACCGACCTGATCGACGAGGTCAGCGCCCGGGTCAACCGGCTGCACCGCCGGATCCGCGACCTCGCCGAGCTGGCGGCCTCGGCCGGCGGTGAGGTGGCCGAGGCCGCGCAACAACTGCAGCAGCTGTCCGAGACGACACAGGTCGAGATCGGCGACCTCTTCGGCGCGCTCGCCGACAAGGAGGCGGATGACGACCTGGCCGACCCCGCAGCCGAGCTGACCGCCCGGGAGCGGGAGATCGCCGAGCTGATCGCCCGCGATGGCGTGAGCAACGCCGACCTCGCCCGGCAACTGCACATCTCCGAGAAGACGGTCAAGACGCACGTCGGCAACGTGCTGCGCAAACTCGGGGTGGCCCAGCGCGCCGGCATCGAGCTGGTGCTGAGCCCGGCGCTGCGCCGGTCGAGCCACTGACCTCGCGCGGGGTCCCACCCGGTCCTAGTCCTTGGGCCTAGGCCGTTCCCGGGGAAAGTTCAGCCCCAGTCGCATAGCGAGCGCTGGCGGGATCGGACATCCTTGGACAAGGTCGTTCGCGCACTGGGGGGAGCGAACGCCGGTCCAGGGGAGAGATCGCCGGCACATACGGGGATGTGCCGGCGATCTTTTATGTCCGGGCTCGGGGCCGGCCGGTGCCGGTGGTCGCAGGACCCACGCGTCAGGGGCGGATCGGTCCACTCCCCGAGGTCGCCTGCGCACTGAGTTGTTCCAGCACCTCCGGTGAGGTGGTGTTCTCGCCGAGCTGGTTGTCCTTGCCCGTGCCGTGGTAGTCGCTGGACCCGGTGACCAGCAGCCCGAGCCGCTGGGCCAGTTGCAGGCCCTTGCCGATCGCCTCGTCGGTGTGATCCCGGTGATGGATCTCCAAGCCGGCCAGGCCGGCCTCCGCCATACCCTCGATGACGTCGACGTCGACGGTCCTCCCACGCGCCGCCGCGAACGGGTGCGCCATCACCGGCACTCCCCCGGCCGCGCGCACCAGCCGGGTCGCGAACGCCGGGTCCGGTGCGTAGTGCGAGACGTGGTACTTCGACCCGGACGCCAGGTAGGACGCGAACGCCTCGTCCCGGGAGGCCACGACGCCGGCAGCCACCAGGGCGTCGGCGATGTGCGGCCGGCCGATGGTCGTCTCCGCCCCGAACTGCTCCTGCACCTGGTGCCAGGTCAGCCCGGTGTCCGGTGCCAAACGTTCGACCATCCGCTGCGCCCGGGTGCGGCGGGAGGAGCGGGCACGTTCGAGCTCGCCCAGCAGGGCCGCATCCAGCGGGTCGATGAAGTAGCCGAGCAGGTGGATGCTGATGCCGTCGTACGCGCAGGAGATCTCGATGCCGGGCACCAGCGTGACGCCCGTCTCGGCGACCGCTCGCGCGGCCTGTCCCCAGCCGCGGGTCGTGTCGTGATCGGTCAGCGCGACGACGTCGAGCCCGGCCCGTGCGGCGGATCGCATGACCTCCACGGGGGTCTCGGTGCCGTCGCTCTGGGTGGAATGGGTATGCAGGTCGATGCGCACGGGCCGACTGTAACCGGCCGGGCCGACCGCCGCGCACCGCGTATCCGCGAGTGCGCCACACGACCGTCCTGCGGCTGACAAGCTGGACCCATGTCCGCACCCCGCCCGCCCCGGTTGGCCGCGTTGCGCCCGAAACCGGTCGTCACCGCCATCCGGCTGATGTATGCCGGGGTGCTGCTGGCGCTGATCGGTGTGCTCGTCAATGCGTTGTCCCGCGACGCCATCACCCGCGCACTGGAGCACACCAACAACTCCCGATCGCCCGGGAACCGACTGTCCGCGGCCGATCTGCGTCAGGCGGCCGATCTGACCTACGACGGCTTCCTCACCATGTCGATCGTGGCGACGGTCGTCTGGCTGGTGATGGCGGTCGCCAACAGCCGCGGCCTGGGCTGGGCGCGCATCGTGGCCACCGTGCTGGTCGTGATGAACCTGCTGCTCACCATCGGTATGGCGACCCGCGGCACCACCGCCGCGACGATCGCGGAGGTGCCGACCCTGCTGGTGGGGGCCGCCGCCGTCTGGCTGCTGTGGCAGCAACCGAGCAACCGGTTCTTCGAACAGTGCGCCGCGTTGCGGACGACGCCGCGTGGGCGGCAGCCGATGCCGGACGGCTCGGCGTGACCGGCCGCTCCTGACGGCCCGTAGGGGTACGCCTAACCGGTCGCCCGGACCTCGGCGGCCTGCCGCTTGGCGGACTCCTCGGCGGCGCGGCGCTGATCCTCGCGCCGGCGCGCCGCCTTCTTGGGGTCGTGCTTGTCCTCGTAGGCGTCGAGCACCTCGTCGGTGGCGCCGTCCATGACGATCTCACCCTTCTCCAGCCAGATCGCCCGGTTGCAGGTCTCCCGGACGACGCCCAGGCTGTGACTGACCAGGAAGACCGTGCCGGCCTGCTCACGCAGCTCCTTGATCCGCTGCTCGCTGCGGCGGCGGAACTCCGCGTCGCCGGTGGCGAGCGCCTCGTCGATCATCAGGATGTCGTGCGACTTGCTCGCCGCGATCGCGAAGCGCAGTCGGGCGCCCATCCCGCTGGAATAGGCGTTCATCGGCAACGAGATGAACTCACCGATCCCCGCGAACTCGCAGATGTCGTCGAAGCTGTCCGCCACTTCCTCGGGCGTCATACCCATGGCGAGGCCGCCCAGGGTGATGTTGCGCTCGCCGCTCATCGTGGCGATCAGGGCGGCGTTCACGCCGAGCAGGGCCGGGTCGCCCTTGGTGTAGACCGCGCCCGCCGACGGCGTGAGCAGCCCGGCGATGCCACGCAACAGGGTCGACTTGCCGGACCCGTTGGGTCCGATGAGTCCGATGGCGTCACCTTCCCAGGCGGTGAAGGAAACCCCGCGTACCGCGTGCACCTCACGCAGGCCGGGAGTGGACTGACGCATCACGGCCCGCGCCAGCGCGACGGCACCGCCACGCTTGGCGTACCGCCCGGAGATCTTGTAGGTCAGGTGGACGTCGTCGGCGATCACCGTCGGGGTCCGTTCCTGGGTCACGTCAGTCACGGCCGTACTGCTCCTCGGCCTTCCAGAAGAACACGTACCCACCGACGAGCGCCAGCACGGTCCAGCAGATCGCGATCAGCCATTCATTCAGGGTCACACTCGGTTCCGAAGCGAGCAGCGATCCCCGATAGAGGTACATGAACTCGGCAGCCGGGTTGATGTTGAGAAGATTGCCCACCCAGGGAGCGAACTTCGAAGAAACCTGGTCGATGCTGAACATGACACCGGAAACGTACAACCAGACCCGCAGGATGAACGGCAGCATCTGCGACACGTCCGGCACCTTCGCGCCGATGCGCGCGAAGATGAAGGCCAGCCCGACACAGAAGCCCGACTGCAGCGCCAGCGCCGGGATCACCCCCAGCCACTGCAGCCGGATCGGCTCACCGGTCAGCAGCACGATCGGGACGAGAACGATGAGCGACATGAGCATCTGCTCGAGAGAGACCACCGTGGCCGAGACCGGGAACACCGCGCGCGGGAAACGCAGGGTCCGTACCAGCGAGATGTTGGACTGCAGCGACCGGGCGCCGAGGTTCATGGTGCCCTGGATGAATTGGAAGACGAAGACACCGATCACCAGATAGCCGATGTAGTTCGTCACGCCGCGCCGGGTGCCGATCAGCAGCCCGAAGACGAGGAAGTAGACCGCCGCGTTCAGCAGCGGCGTCAGCACCTGCCACGCCTGTCCGAGCATGCTCTTGGAATAACCGGACGCGTTGGTCGCCCGGGAGAACTCCACGATGAAGTGCCGCCGCAACCACAACTCACGGGTGTAGTCCGCCAGCGGCGCGCGGGCGCCGGCCCGCTTGAGGCCGAACCGCTCGACCAGCGCCTGCACCTCCTTGCTGGAGGGCTGGACGCGTCGAGGGCTGGTGGATGCCTGCGCCGACTGTGTCACGACGTGCAAGGATACGGCATTCAGCGCCTCGCCCCGCCCGCCCGGCGACGCACGTGACGAGGGCCATACGGCCGTCCCGGCCGCCGCGGCCCCCTGCTCATCGGCGCCGCAGCTTCCTGAATGCAACCTTCGAATTACCTGAAGATGGCACTCGATTTCGGTCCCTACGATGTGCGCGTTCTGAGGGCCCGCGCAGAAGGGGCACGCGTCCTCGCATCCAGTGGACCGGGTCGTTCTGCGTCAGCCAGGCGCCCGCGAAGGAGGCTTCCATGCGACGTCGAGGGCACTGTGCTGCCGAGGGTCACAGCGGAGTCCGGCGGTGAGCCTCTTGCGTATGCCGTCTGCCCGACTGCACGAGACGCAGCGCCGCGGCGCCCGTGCCGGGTTCGTCCGCCGGTGGCTCGTCCGCCTGGCGATCGCGGTCGGCGCGCTGGCCGTGGCCTACGCGCTCTTCCAGGTGGCGGTGCGCATCGCGACGACCTACCTGTGGTTCGACTCGCTGCACGCCGGCTCGGTCTACACCCAGGAGATCTGGGCCAAGGTCGGCCTGTTCGTCGTCTTCGGAGCGATCGCCGGCGCCCTCGGCGGCGTGACCCTGGTGGCCGCGCGACGGGCCCGGCCCCGGTTGGACATCGACGACGAGGACGACGTGTTCCGGTCGGCGTTCCGGCGCTTCGAACCGCGCGTGGCCTGGTTGCTCGTGCTGGCGGCGGTGGCAGCGCCGGCCATCCGGATCGGGCAGCGCGCCGCCGGGCAGTGGCAGACCTACCTCTTGTGGAGCCACGCAGCGCCCTGGCACCGCACCGATCCCCTCTTCCACAAGGACATCTCGTTCTACGTGGAGGTCTACCCCTTCCACCTCGCGATCGTCTCGCTGTTGTCCAGTGCCGTGCAGTACGGGCTGCTGATCGCGGTCGTCGCCGGCTACTGGTACGGCGGCTGGCGGATCCGTGGCGGCCGGCAGAAGGTCACCCGGCCGTTCGTCATCCTGCTCTCCTTCCTCCTCGCCGGCTACGTGCTGCTCAAGGCGGTCGGCTTCTGGCTGGCGCGGTATGCCGCCACGACCTCCGGTCAGGGTCCGGTCACCGGCGCGGGTTACACCGCCGTCCACGCACTGGTGCCGAGCAAGTATGTGATGGTCGTGATCGCGGTGCTGTGCGCCGCCGCCCTGGTGACCAACGGTTTCGTGGTCGGCCGGGTGCGCATGCTGACGGCTGCCCTGGTCACCCTGGTGGTGGCCGCCCTGGTGGTCGGGGTCGGCTGGCCGAAGCTGGTCTACCGGCTGCGGGAGGCACCCAGCGCCGCCCAGGTCGACCTGCCGGAGATCGCGCACAACCAGAAGGCGACGCTGACCGCCTTCGGTCTGGACCACGACGTCACGACCGTGCCCTACAACTCCTCGACGGCAGCCAAGGGTGCCGCGAAGGGCGCAGCGCTGGTGAAGCTGGCCCGGACGACCGCGCAGATCCCGGTGCTGGACCCCAACCAGCTCTCCCCGACGTTCACCGTCAAGCAGCAGCTCGAGCCCTACTACCAGTTCAAGTCGACCCTCGATGTCGGCCACTACAACCTGCCGGGCGCATCCGGGCAGGACGTCGCGCTGGCGACCCGTGAGCTGAACCTGTCCGGCATACCGAGCAACAGCTGGGTCAACAGCCACCTGGTCTACACGCACGGCTACGGCATCGTGGCCGCTCCCTCGGACCGGATGGACGCGACCACCGAGAGCCCCGACTTCCTGGACGGTGGTATGCCGCCGGCGCAGCAGATCCCGGTGACCCGGCCGCAGGTCTACTTCGGGCAGGGTTTCCCGGCCGGGTCCTATGCGATCGTGGGCCGGCCGGCGGGCAGCCACCAGAACCTCGAGTTCGACCACCCGGGCGCGAAGGGTTCCGCCGATTCGGCGCACACGACCTACGCAGCGCACGGCGGCATCCCGATCGGGTCGACGCTGCGCCGGTTCCTGTTCGCGGTGCAACTGAAGAGCCCCAGCATCCTGTTCAGCTCGGAGGTCAACAGCGCCTCCCAGCTGCTGGAGGTGCGCAACCCGCGCACGCGGGTCGCCCAGGTCGCGCCGTGGCTCACCCTCGACGGCGACGTCTACCCCGCGGTGGTCGACGGCAGGATCGACTGGATCGTCGACGGATACACCACCTCCAACCGCTATCCCGACTCCCAGCTGGTCAACCTGCACAGGGCGACGAACACCACACTCACCCAGGACGGCGCGTCGGTGTCCCAGCCGAGCAAGGGAGTCAACTACCTGCACAACTCGGTGAAGGCGGTCGTCGATGCCTACACGGGCAAGGTGACGCTGTACGCGTGGAACCAGAAGCAGCAGCCGGACCCGCTGTTGAAGGCGTGGGAGTCGGTGTTCCCCGGCCTGGTCCAGCCGCAGTCGAGCATCTCGCCGTCGTTGCTGGCGCAGCTGCGCTACCCGACCGACCTGTTCAACGTCCAGCGCACCCTGTTGGCGAAGTACCACGTCACCGGCGCATCGAACTTCTACAGCGGCAACGACTTCTGGACCGTGCCGAACGACCCCACGGTCGCGGCCGCGAAGACGATCAATGCCAAGGGCAGCAGCGCCGGCTCGGCCGCGACGCCGAACCAGCCGTCGCAGTACATCTCGCTGTCCGCGGACGGTTTCGGCGCGCAGCGCTACGCGCTGTCCAGCCCGATGGTGACCTACAACGGTCGCGATCTGGCCGCCTTCGTGTCGGTCGACGCACAGCCGGGACCGGACTACGGCAAGTTCACCGTGCTGGACTTCCCCTCCGAGGGGGCGGGCGAATCGCCGTCGCAGGTGCAGAACGACATCGAGTCCGACACCACCATCACCGAGGCGCTCACGTTGCAGCGCGGTGGTCAGTCCAAGGTGGTGCTGGGCTCCCTCGAGGCGATCCCCGTCGGTGGCCGACTGCTGTATGTCGAGCCGGTCTACACCCAGTCCACCGGTAGCCAGTCGTTCCCGATCCTGCGGCACGTGATCGCGTTGTACGGCAACGGCGCCCCGTCGTTCGACAACGACCTGGCGGGTGCGGTGCAGGCGGCCGTCACCTCGGGCGGCTGATCACCCGGACCGACGACTCACACGACGATCTAGGATCGGGCGGCATGACTGTCTCGTTACCGGCCTGCCTGTCGACACGTTGGTCAACGGCCGGTGCGGCAGCCGTGCTGCTCGCCGGCCTGACCGCCTGCTCGAGCTCCGGCGGCGCCACGACACCCACACCCAGCAGCAAGGTGTCGGTCCCCACGACCGTGACGGCCGCGCCCACACCGACCCCGAGCACCTCGGCTGCTCAGGGCAGCACCACCAGCGGTGACGGATCGTTCTCCCTGGTCGCTCCGACGGGCTGGAAGAAGCTGGACATCAAGCAGGCGACCCTGGCGATCCGGGCACCGTCGCCGCAGGACCGGGTCACGACGAACTTCAACGTGGTGGTCGAGAACCCGCAACCGACGCCTGCACTGGACGACGTGGTGACCCAGGCCGAGATCGCCTGGCGTCAGCAGGGCGTTCACATCAAGGACGAACCGGACCGCAAGATCGGCGGGCTGCCCGCCCGGGGCTACACCTTCGACCGCAAGGCCCAGGGCGTGGACTTCACCCAGACGCAGTACTTCGTCGTCTTCCGCAGCCACGTCTACTCGATGACGATGACCAGTGCGTCCTCCCCCGATGCGGCGGCGCAGGCGGCCCAGGCGCTGGACGGGATCTACTCCACCTGGGCCTGGAAGCAGCACTGAGCCGGCGCACCAGTCCGCACCGCACCCGCTCCCGATCCCCGTCGTCCCGCTCACGTGCGACGATGGCAGGTGTGAGTGAGAAGCAGCAGAAGTCCCAGTCCCGCAGTCAGCCGACACCGGAGTCCTTCCGGGCGTTCATCAGTTCCGGCTGGGCGCCGCGCGGCGATGCCACACCGGCCCGTGCCGCCGTCGCGGATTTCGCGGCGAAACGCCGCGAGCAGGTCTCCGAGGCGTTCCCCGGCGAGCGTCTCGTCATACCGGCCGGCGGACTGAAGGTCCGCAGCAACGACACCGACTACATCTTCCGCCCGCACTCGGCCTTCGCGCACCTGACCGGGTTGGGCGCCGACCGTGAGCCGGACGCCGTGCTCGTGCTGGAACCACGCGAGGGCAGCGGCCACGACGCGGTCCTCTACTTCCGCCCACTGGCCGGCCGTGACACCGAGGAATTCTTCGCCGACGCGCGCTACGGCGAGTTCTGGGTCGGCAGCCGCCCGACGATCGAGGACGTCGAGGCCGAGCTGGGCCTCATCGCCCGGCACATCGACGAGTTGGCCGACGCGGTCGCCAAGGACGCCGGCGAGGTCGGCGTGCGGGTGGTGCGCGACGCGGACGCCGACGTCACCGCGACCGTCGACAAGGCACGCACCACCGAGGCCGAGACCGAGTCCGCCGCCGAACAACGCGTCGAGGCCGACTCCGAGCTGGCCCGGCTGCTGTCGACGTTGCGCGCGGTCAAGGACGCCTGGGAGATCGAGCAGATGCGTCTCGCGGTCGACGCCACCGCCGAGGGCTTCGAGGCGGTCATCGCCGAACTGGCGGAGGCCGTCCGGCGCGGTCGCGGTGAGCGGTGGGTGGAGGGCGTCTTCGGCCTGCACGCGCGGCACCGTGGCAACGGTGTGGGCTACGAGTCCATCTGCGCCGCAGGCGATCACGCCAACACGCTGCACTGGATCAAGAACACCGGTGACGTGCACGAGGAGGACCTCGTGCTGCTGGACGCCGGCGTCGAGGTCGACTCCCTCTACACCGCGGACATCACCCGCACCCTGCCGGTCGACGGCACCTACAGCGACGCGCAGCGCAAGGTCTACGAGGCGGTGTATGCCGCCCAGCAGGCCGGCATCGCCGCGGTGCGGCCGGGTGTGAAGTTCTCCGACATCCACGCGGCGGCCATCCGGGTGATCGCCGAGCACCTGCACGAGTGGGGTCTGCTGCCCGACGGTGTCGACGTCGAGGGGACCCTCGACAAGGAGAACGGCCAGTTCCACCGTCGCTGGATGGTGCACGGCACCAGCCACCACCTCGGCCTGGACGTGCACGACTGCGCGCTGGCGCTGCGCGAGGACTACATGGACGCCGAGCTGCAGCCCGGCATGATCCTCACCGTCGAGCCGGGGCTCTACTTCAAGGCCGACGACGAGCTCGTCCCGCAGGAGCTGCGCGGTATCGGGGTGCGCATCGAGGACGACGTGCTGGTCACCGAGGACGGCCACGAGGTGCTGTCGGCCGACATCCCCAGCAAGCTCGAGGACGTCGAGGCGTGGATCGCGCGGGTGCGCAGCGGCTCTACCGTCTGAGCGACTCGCGGATCCGCGAACGGCTGGTGCCGGCACTCCCCGAGAGTGCCGGCACCAGCCGTTTCGACCCCCGATGCTCCGGCGCCGATGGCCGGAGGCGAGTCCCCCGTGCTGACACCCGTATGACGGCGCAGCTGCCGATGTCGTTGCGTCGTAGGGCGATACGTGTCCGTTTCGTTATCCGGTCGCCGCGGCTCGGCGTCCGGTCACCCGCAGCGCCGCCACGTAGAACACCACTCCGGCGACTCCCCCGACGATCCACGACACATCGACGTGGCCCAGCGCACCGACCAACGGCCCGGTGAAATACGTCTGGTCGATGAACGGCAGCTGCACCGCCACGGCGAGCAGGTACGCGACGAGCCCGGGCCAGACGAAACCCGGGTAGCTGCGGTCGGGGGTGAAGAAGGACTGCACGTCATACCGGCCGTGCCGGATCAGGTAGTAGTCGGTGAGGTTGATCGCACTCCACGGGATGAACACGTAGAGCAGCACGTTGAGGAAGTTGGACAGGTTGGCGACGAACTCCCGGTAGCCCAGCAGCGCGCACAGCGTGCCGGCCGCCACGAGCAGCACCGACCCCAGGACCCGCAACGCGATCGACCTGCGGACCGTGCGGAAGCAGCTGACGATGCTGACCACGGCGAGCATGCCGGTGTAGGCATTGGCGACGTCGGAGCCGATCAGGCTGAGCGCCATGACCACCAGCATCCACCGGCCGCCGACGTCCGCGATCGCCGCGATCGTCGAATCGGCGTGCGGCAACAGGCTGGTCAGGTAGGCGCCCAGTAGTGCGCAGCCGATCTGTGGGACGGCCGCGCCGGCGAAGACCGCCCAGAAGGTCCTGCTGCGCGAGACCGTCTCCGGCAGATACCGCGAGTAGTCCGAGACGTATGGCGCCCAGCTGACCACGCTGATGACGAACATGCTGGTGCCGGCCATGAAGACGGCCAGGGGCGGCAGACCGGTCGAGGCGGCAACTCCGGTCGGCGCATCGTGAAGGAGAGCGCGCACCCACAGGATCGCGAACGTCAGCGCGAGCACCACGCTCATCCACCGTTGCCAGCGGTGCAGCCAGTCATGGCCGAAGATGGTGATGACGAGAACGGGTACGGCGATCAGGGCGATCCACACCGGGATGCTGATCGAGCCGATCAGCAGGTTGAGTGCTTCGGCCTGGATGACCAGTTGTGCTGCCAGGAAACCGAAGTCGAGCACGATCGAGGCGGCGAAGACCAGCACGGCGCCGTAGAAGCCGAACTGTGCGCGACTCTGGATCATCTGCGGGACGCCGAGCCGCGGGCCCTGGATGGCGTGGAAGCCAACCAGGAGCAGCCCGAGCACCACGCCGACGACGATCGCGATCGCCGCCCAGAGCAACGACAGGCCCATCACGACCAGGATGCCGCCGAGCACGACCACGAAGATGTTGGCGTTCAGCCCGAACCACATCGTGAACTGGTCGCGGACCCGCCCGTGGCGCTCGTCCGCCGGGACCGAGTCGATGGACAGCACTTCCGGACCGCCCGCCCGGGGCTCGGTGAGCCGGTCTGCCTCGGCAGCTCTCATGACGTCCAAAGGTAGTGCTAGCCGGCGCGTGCGTGCGGTGCGGTCCGGAACCGACGACTTCGCACACTCAATAGACGACGATGGAGCGGCCGTTGACCAGGATGCCGGATCGGATCAGCATGTCCTGGGCGGCGATCGACAGCCGGCAACATCCGTGCGAGGCGTTGTAGGCGGGCACGCTGGTCGAGCCGTGGACGGCGATGCCACCGTTGAAGTAGTAGGGCTTGTACATCGAGCCGAGGGCTCCGGTCTGCCAGCCGTTGACGTGGCTGCGCACGGTGAACTTCCCGCTCGGCGTGCGGCCGTCATACCAGCGGCCCCACGCGTAGAACCGCCGGTTGGCGCCGGTGCTGGTGTTGAGCGTGTAGCGCACGGTCGAGCCCCAGACGACCAGTGCCAGCTGCCGCGACTTGTCGATCTCGAGGCGATATCCCGCGCCGTACCGGGCGGGTCGACGGGTGGGTGAACCCACCCGGGCCCAGGTGGCAGGTCCGACGACGCCGTCACGGGCCAGCCCCCAGGCCTTCTGCAGGGCGAGGACCGCCTGCTGCGTCTGGGCGCCGAAGGCGCCGTCCGCGGTGCCGCACCAGTAGCCGACGGCGTTGAGCCGTTGCTGCAGGTAGGTCACGCTCGCCCCCCTGCTGCCGTACTTGACCGTCGGTCGGGTCGCGGCGTCGGCCGAGCCTGCGGCCGCCAGTCCGATCATGCCGAGCGTGCCGGTCGCCAGCGCCGCGCCGAGTGTCTGGCGTCGAGCCATTGCGTGATGCATTGTGTGCCCCCAAGAAAATCCCCCGAGTCACTCGGTCGAGCGACTCTGCGAACCCCGTGACGCAGATTGTCGTCCCGGTTCGTCAGGTATGACGCTTTAATGCCCGGTCCGGTTGGCCACCTGTCCAGTCCGGTTGCGGCCGGCGCTGCGGCTACGCTCCGGGTGTGTCGGAAGTGACTACTGCGCTCGCGAAGTCGAAGGTCGGGTGGCTCCTGCTGCCACCCGACGTCACCGTCCCCTGCTGGTATGCCGCCTCGGGCGAGACGGCATACGTGGTCGGCGGCGACGGCGAGCAGTCCATCCCTCCGCTGCCGGACGAACTGCGAATTATCCTGCGGGAGAAGGAGACCCGGCGAGCCATCGGACCGGTGCCGGTGCGCGCGCGACGGGTGGACCCGGACTCCGGGGAATGGGAACCGGTCACCTCGGCGCTGTTGGGTGCCCGGCAGAACAACCCGCCCGAGGGTCTGCGCGAGCACTGGGCCGCGCACTGCACCGTCTGGGCGCTGGACACCGCGCCGGCCGGCCCGGCGGACGCCGGGCCGGACCCGGTTGCCGGCCACGCCGAACCGCCGCAGCCGGATGCCGGCACGGCTGACTAACCTTTCGGTGGTGAGCAGCCGTGTCTTCGTAGCCCGGATCGCCGGACTCACCGTGCTGGACCCCCTGGGGGACCGCGTGGGGAGGGTCCGCGATGTCGTCATGACCTTCGGCGGCTCCGAGCCGCGGGCCATCGGCCTGGTCATCGAGGTGCCCGGCAAGCGGCGGGTCTTCGTGCCGATGACCAGGGTGACCAGCGTGGACGCCGGCGCCGTCATCACCACGGGCCTGGTGAACATGCGCCGGTTCGAGCAACGAGCGGGCGAAACCCTCGTGCTGGCAGAGCTTTTCGATCGGCGGGTGCAGGTGCGCCACGACGGGGAGACCGTCGTCGGGCTCGTCGAGGACATCGCGATCGAGCAGAACCTGCGTCGTGACTGGGTGCTGGTGAAGGTGTTCGTCCGGCAGGTCGACGGCATCTCGTCGGCGTCCAAGGCGATGTCGCGCCTCACCCGGCGCCGCAGCGGCCGCACCATGCTCGTCGACACCCGTGACGTCACCGGGCTGCACCAGCAGGCCAGCGCGCAGAGTGCCGAGCGGCTGCTGGAGGAGTACGAGGACCTGCGGGTCGCCGACCTGGCCGAGGTGATCCACGACCTCAACCCCAAGCGACGGGCCGAAGTCGCGGCCGCGATGGACGACCACAAACTGGCCGACGTCCTGGAGGAGCTGCCGGAGGACGACCAGATCGAGATCATCGCCGGCCTCGATACCGAACGTGCCGCCGACGTGCTGGAGGCCATGGAGCCCGACGACGCCGCGGACCTGCTGTCCGACCTGCCGTCGGACCAGGCCGAGCAGTTGCTGCAGCTGATGGAGCCCGACGACGCGGCACCGCTGCGCCGGTTGCTGTCGTATGACGAGAACACCGCCGGCGGCCTGATGACCACCGAACCGGTCGTGCTCGGTCCGGAAGCCACGATCGCCGAAGCCCTCGCCGTGGTGCGCCGGGAGGAGCTCGCCCCCGCGCTCGCATCGGCGGTCTTCGTCAGCCGTCCGCCGCTGGAGACCCCGACCGGCCGGTTCATCGGGTTGGTGCACACCCAGAAGCTGCTGCGCGAGCCGCCGCAGACCGCGCTCGGGACGATCGTGGACAAGACGATCGAGCCGGTCGGCGTCGAGGCACCGCTGGGTGAGGTGACGCGGCAACTCGCGACATACAACCTGGTGAGTATGCCGGTGGTGGACGAGGCCGGCCGGCTGCTCGGCGCGGTCACCGTGGACGATGTGCTGGACCACATCCTGCCCGAGGACTGGCGCGAGGCCCGCCACGATCCGCGGCCGTCCGATGCCCCGGCAACCGACGAGGAGGTCATCTGATGGCGGACCGCGACGACGAGCGCCGCAGGGGCCGCCGCCGGCGGGAATCCGCCCGACTGGACCAGCCACGCGAGGCCGAGCGCCGGTGGCTGCCGCGGGCCCCGTTGGACTCCGACACATTCGGGCGCTTCGCCGAGGACTTCGCGCGCTACATGGGCACCGCGCAGTTCCTGGTCTGGATGACGGCGTTCGTGATCGTGTGGATTCTGCTCAACCTGATCGGGTTGTTCGGGCTGAAGTGGGACCCCTACCCCTTCATTTTGCTCAACCTGTTCTTCTCCACCCAGGCGTCGTATGCGGCGCCGCTGATCCTGCTGGCGCAGAACCGGCAGGACGACCGGGACCGGGTCGCGCTCGAGGCCGACCGCGCACGCGACGAACGCAACCTGGCCGACACCGAGTTCCTCACCCGCGAGGTCGCGTCGCTGCGCCTGGCGATGCGTGACACCGCGACCCGCGACTTCGTCCGCTCGGAGTTGCGGTCGCTGCTGGAGGAGATGGAGGAACGCGGCTACCTGCGCTCGCCCGCCACCGCCGAGGGCGACGAGGCGACACCGGAGTGACCTGAGCCACGACCTACCATGGGGGTATGCCCACCCCTTCGCTGGACGCCATTCGCGCTGCACTGGCCGATGTGCAGGATCCCGAGATCCATCGGCCCATCACCGAGCTCAACATGGTCGAGTCGGTCGACGTCGCCGACGACGGCAAGGTGACCGTCACCGTGCTGCTCACCATCGCCGGCTGTCCGATGAAGACGCGCCTGCAGACCGACGTCACCGACGCAGTCGGCAAGGTCGAGGGCGTCACCGCCGTCGACGTGCGCCTGGGTGTCATGTCCGACGAGCAGCGGGCGGCCCTGAAGGACCAGTTGCGCGGCGGCCAGGCGGAGCGGGAGATCCCCTTCGCCAAGCCTGGTTCGCTGACCCGCGTCTATGCGGTCGCGTCCGGCAAGGGCGGTGTCGGCAAGTCGTCCGTCACCGTCAATCTCGCTGCCGCGCTTGCGGATTCGGGCCTGCGGGTCGGCGTCGTCGACGCCGACATCTACGGCTTCTCGGTGCCGCGCATGCTCGGTGTCGAGAACCGCCCGACCCAGGTCGACGACATGATCCTGCCGCCGGAGAGCCAGGGCGTGAAGGTCATCTCCATCGGCATGTTCGTCCCCGGCAACCAGCCGGTCGTATGGCGCGGCCCGATGCTGCACCGCGCGCTGCAGCAGTTCCTGGCGGACGTGTTCTGGGGCGACCTGGACGTGCTCCTGCTGGACCTGCCGCCCGGCACCGGAGACATCGCGATCTCCGTTGCGCAGCTGATCCCGAACGCCGAGGTGCTGGTCGTCACGACGCCGCAACAGGCCGCCGCGGAGGTCGCCGAGCGTGCCGGTGCGATCGCGCTGCAGACCAAGCAGCGGGTTGCCGGCGTCATCGAGAACATGTCCTGGATGGAGCTGCCGGACGGCACCCGCCAGGAGGTCTTCGGCAGCGGCGGCGGCCGGCAGGTCGCCGAATCGTTGACCAAGTCGATCGGCGCGCCGGTGGAGTTGCTGGGTCAGATCCCGCTGGACGTCACATTGCGCGAGGGCGCCGACGCGGGCACGCCCGTGGTGCTCGGCGCGCCCGACTCCCCCGCCGCCGTCGCGCTGCGCGGCATCGCCAAGGGTCTGGCCACCCGGTCCCGGGGGCTGGCCGGCCGGTCGCTGGGCCTCACCCCCGCCGGCCGCTGACGGCCGCGAAGTAGCGACAGTCGCCGGTCAGGAACGCGACGGCTGCGGAGACGGCGGCTGCTTACGTCGCGTCGAAGTCGAAGGGCGTGGCGCGGTCCGGGTCGAACCGGTGCGGGTCGTATGACGGGCCGGCGGCCAGTTGCGGCACCTCGTCGCCGTCCTGGGCGTCGTCCGGTGCGGGGTCCGGTTCGAAGAGGGCGTCCCGGACGATCTTGCGCGGGTCGTACTGCCGCGGGTCGTAGGCGCGCCAGTTGATGTCCTCGAACTCCGGCCCCATCTGGTCCTTCAGCTGCGACTTGGCACCTTCGGCCATGTCGCGCACCTGCTTGATGTAGCCGCGCAGTTTGCCGACATACTCCGGCAGCCGGTCGGGACCGATGAGGGCAGCGGCGAGCGCGATGAGGATCAGGAACTCCCACCCGCTGATGCCAAACATGTCGCGTCGATACCTTCCCGCTGAAGTGCCGCCGAGGTCACGTCGAAGCCTCGGCCGCCTGATTGTCGCACCCGACGCGCGGCCCGGTGGCGGCGACCGGCCGTCCCAGTGCCGGGAACGTTGCGCTCAGGGGGTCCGGGTGGCGGCCACCTGCGCGAACATCGGCATCTCGTGGGTCAGCGTGCCGCTGACCTTGCTGCGTCGTGCGGTGACCTCGGCGACCTGAGGAGTCTGCACATTGCGCACCAGCGCTGCCCGGCCGGGCAGCTCGTGCTGCGGATGCTCCGGGCTCTGCGCGACGCCCGTCGCGGTCGACGCGACGAGCGCCACGCCGACACAGCCGGCGACGGCGAACAGCGCGCAGGCCATCGACTTGCGCGCCGACTGGTACTGCGGGGGCGCGCTGCAGGTCACCACGGCAGGCGCCGGTCGCGGCGCCGCGAGCGGTTTGTGCGCCGCGGGAGTCGGCCCTCCCAGCGGGCCGTCCGGTTCGGTGGCCGCGAGCGACAGGAGCCCGGCCATCATCCGCTGATGGCCACCGGAGTCGAAGCGGACGGAGCGCAACTGCTCCAGGATGGAGCGCTCCTGCTGGACCGCGAAGCGGCAGTGCTCGCACACGGTCAGATGCAGATCGGCGCGGTATTGGTCCTCGGCGGACAGCATGTCGTCGACGTAGTCGGCGACCCGGTCGCCCAGGTGGCCCTGCACCCCGCGAGGTTTCTCCCCGGTGGTGAACTGGTCGCGCGAGAAGAGCATCACCGCGTTGCTCCGGCGGGCGACAACGTCGGCAGTCCGACCCGGGTGCGCGCGGCGGGGCGGTTCTCGGGTGCACGGTGGGCCAGCGCCTCACGCAGCTGGGCACGACCGCGGTGGATCCGCGAGCGCACCGTGCCCAGCTTGATGCCGAGCGTGGCGGCGATCTCCTCGTAGGACAGACCCTCGATGTCGCACAGCACGACGGCCGCGCGGAAGTCCGGTGCCAGCGCGTCGAGCGCCCGCTGGATGTCGTCGTCGAAGTGCGCATCGGCATACAGCTGCTCGGGGCTGCCCTCCCGACTGGGCAGCCGGGCGGCGGCCTCATCGGCCAGCGCATCGAAACGGATGCGCTGCTTGCGCCGCATCTTGTCCAGGAAGACGTTGGTGGTGATCCGGTGCAGCCACCCCTCGAACGTGCCCGGGCGGTAGGAATGCAGCGAGCGGAAGACGCGCACGAAGACGTCGTGGGTCAGGTCCTCGGCGTCGTGGACGTTGCCGGTCAGCCGGTAGGCCAGTCGGTAGACGCGCGCCGAGTGCTCGGTGACGATCTCCTCCCAGGTCGGTGGCTCCCACCCCGGTGGCGCCACATCGGGCACCTCGGTCTTGACTGCACCCCGCAGCAGTTGGTCGGTCATCGCTTCCAGCATCCATCTCGTGTCGTCGACCTTGCTTCTGAGCCCCGATTCTTGCGCATCAACCTGTGGCACTGCTGTGGCATTTCTGTCACGCCATACACCTGACCGGAAGATCGGATCGGCTCTCGAGGTGCTCAACGCACGACGTGCGGCAATCGTTACCGCGGTCGGCGCATGTGCTGGATGTGCCGGACATCTCCGGCTCCCGGTTCGGCGCGGGGACCGCGCAAGCATTAGGTTCGGGGCATGTCATCACAGCGCGCCGCCAGTTGGGGGTATGCCGAGGAGTTCGTGCCCGAACCCGAGGTCGTCGAACGCGCCCGGGTGCGCGGCGAACAACTCGGCTGCACCCCCGTCGGCGCCGGCACCGGGCCGGCGCTGCGGCTGCTCACGGCGGCGACCCGCGCCAAAGCGGTCGTGGAGATCGGCACCGGCGCCGGGTCCTCCGGACTGTGGTTGCTGGCCGGTATGCCGTCCGACGGCGTACTCACCACCATCGACATCAAGGCCGAGCACCAGAGCGCGGCCCGGCAGGCGTATGCCGACGCCGGCATCCCGCCGGCGCGGACCCGCATCATCACCGGCAACGCGCTGCAGGTCACCGGTCGCCTGGCGGACAACGGTTACGACGTGGTGTTCGTCGACGCGCACAAGCCCGACTACCCGGCGTATGTCGAAGCGGCGGCGCGGCTGCTGCGTCCCGGCGGCCTGCTGCTGATCGACAACATGCTGTGGCACGACCGGGTCGCCGACCCGGCGGTGCGCGACGAGACCACGGTGCTGCTGCGCAACCTGGGCAAGCAACTGCGCGACGACCCGGCCTGGACGACTGCGATGCTGCCGGTCGGCGATGGCCTGTTCACCGCCGTGAAGCGGTGAGTCCCTCGCGTCATACACAGGAAACGGCCGCCCACGACAAGACGTGGGCGGCCGTTCGCGTGCAGTGAGTCGGCGTCAGCCGATGCAGCCCTGAATGGCCTCGCCGAGTGCTTCGGCCTCCTCGGCGTTCATCTCGACGACCAAGCGGCCACCGCCTTCGAGCGGCATACGCAGGAGAATGCTGCGGCCTTCCTTGGTGACCTCGAGAGGACCGTCTCCGGTCCTCGGCTTCATTGCCGCCATCGGCTTTCCCCTTCCGTCCGCGTGGCTCAAATCCTCGGCCGCACCAATGCCACGCGGTGCTTTCGACGCCGGGTGTCCGGCGGGTGCGACCAACAGTCGCGCTCATTATTTCAGTTTCCGCCGCGCAGAGGGAAATCCTCGCCCCGGATAGCCTGTGCCCATGAGCTCCTCCGACGCCGGCCCTGCCGATGCCACACCAGCCGCAACTTCCGACGCCGGCCCTGCGGACACCGCCGCCGGCGCCCCGGTCGTCGTGGAGCGGACGGCGGGCGTCGCCACGGTCCGGCTGAACCGCCCGGAGGCGATGAACTCCCTCGACATCGCGACCAAGGAGGCGCTGCTCGCGGCGCTGCAGGACGTCGCCGACGACGAGACGGTCCGCTGCGTCGTGCTCACCGGCACCGGCCGCGCGTTCTGCGTCGGGCAGGACCTCAAGGAGCACGTGGGCCTGCTGGCCGACGGCTCCGACGCGCTCTTCACGACCGTGCCCGAGCACTACAACCCGATCGTCACCCTGTTGTCGACGATGGACAAGCCGGTCGTGGCGGCGGTCAACGGCGTCGCGGCCGGGGCCGGTGCGGCCTTCGCGTTCGCCGCCGACCTGCGCATCCTGTCCGACGCGGCCGGTTTCAACCTGGCGTTCACCGGGATCGCGCTGTCCAGCGACTCCGGCTCGTCCTTCTGGTTGCCGCGCCTGGTCGGGGTGGCCAAGGCCAAGGAGCTGCTGCTGATGCCGCGCACGGTCCGCGCCGACGAGGCGCTGCAGCTGGGCCTGGCCACTCAGGTGGTGCCGGCCGACGACTTCGCCGCGACGGTGCAAGAGTTGGCCGCCCGCCTGGCCGCCGGCCCCACCAAGGCGTATGGCGCCATACGACGGGCCGTGGAGTTCTCCGCGACGCACACGCTGGCCGATTCGCTGGCACACGAGGCCGAGCTGATGTCGCTGACCGGTTCGACCGCGGACCACAAGGCCGCCGTCGACGCGTTCCTCGCCAAGGAGAAGCCGGCCTTCGAGGGCCGCTGACCGGGTCGCCGCTGTTCGATCGGACCGCACACAACCGGCAACAGTCGCCGGTTCCTCACCGGAAACCGGCCGACACCCGTGCACAACCGGCAACGGTCGCCGGTTCTTCACCGGAAACCGGCCCAGCCTGCACACAACCAGCAACGGTCGCCGGTTCCTCACCGGAAGCCGGCCCAGCCTGCACACAACCAGCAACAGTCGCCGGTTCCTCACCGGAAACCGGCCCAGCCTGCACACAACCAGCAACAGTCGCCGGTTCCTCACCGGAAACCGGCCCAGCCTGCACACAACCAGCAACAGTCGCCGGTTCCTCACCGGAAACCGGCCGACACCCGTGCACAACCGGCAACAGTCGCCGGTTCGATCACAACCCGGCATCCTTGTGACGGCGCTCACGTCGGCCCACGGCATACATGACACAATCCGGGCATGGCGGCGTTGATCTGGTTCGCGGGCGGGGTGTTGCTGGCCGCCGCCGAGGCGCTCAGCGGCGACTTCGTGCTGCTGATGATCGGCGGCGGAGCGATCGCCGCGGCAGTCGCCTCCTTCCTCGGCGCACCGTTGTGGCTGGCGACCATCGTCTTCGCGGTCGTCTCGATCGGGCTGGTCTTCGGCCTGCGGCCGGTGCTCAAGCGCCACTTGCTGAGCTCGCCCACGGTGCCCACCGGCATCGACGCCCTGCGCGGCCAGGAGGCGACGGTGCTCAAGGCCTTCGGCAACGACGGCGGCCAGGTGCGCATCGGCGGCGATGTCTGGACCGCGCGGCCGGCCGACGACAACGACACGTTCCGCACCGGCGAGAGCGTGGTCGTCCAAGACATCGACGGCGCAACAGCCGTCGTGAGAAGGGGAGATGACTGATGGCAGTCCTGATAGTTGTCGCGGTGATCGTGATCCTGGTGATCGCGATCGTCGCGAAGTCCGTGGCACTGATCCCGCAGGCGGAGGCTGCGGTCATCGAGCGACTCGGCCGTTACACCAAGACCGTGTCCGGTCAGCTGACGCTGCTGATGCCGTTCATCGACCGGGTGCGCGCGCGCGTCGACCTGCGTGAGCGCGTGGTGTCGTTCCCGCCGCAGCCGGTCATCACCGAGGACAACCTGACGGTCAACATCGACACCGTCGTCTACTTCCAGGTGACCGACCCGCGGTCTGCGGTCTACGAGATCAACGACTACATCGTCGGCGTCGAGCAGCTGACGACCACCACTCTGCGCAACGTCGTCGGCGGTATGACGCTCGAGGAGACGCTGACGTCGCGCGAGACCATCAACGCCCAGCTGCGCGGTGTGCTGGACGAGGCGACCGGCCGCTGGGGGCTGCGGGTCGCCCGGGTGGAGCTGAAGTCGATCTTCCCGCCGCCGTCGATCCAGGAGTCGATGGAGAAGCAGATGAAGGCCGACCGCGAGAAGCGCGCGACCATCCTGGCGGCCGAGGGCCACCGGGAGGCGGCGATCAAGTCGGCCGAGGGTGACAAGCAGGGCCAGATCCTGGCGGCCGAAGGTGCCAAACAGGCCGCGATCCTCGCCGCCGAGGCCGACCGCAAGTCGCAGGTGTTGCGTGCCGAGGGTGAACGCGCCGCCCGCTACCTGCACGCGCAGGGTGAGGCCAAAGCCATCGAGAAGACCTTCAACGCGATCCGGTCCAGCAACCCGACCCCCGAGCTGCTCGCCTACGAATATCTGCGGATGATCCCCGAGATGGCCAAGGGCGAGGCCAGCAAGGTCTGGGTGGTGCCCAGCGACTTCGGTTCGGCGTTGCAGGGTTTCGCCAAGTCGTTCGGCGCGCAGGGCGACGACGGCACCTTCCGATACGAGATGCCGCCGGCCGAGGAACGCGCACCCGTCGAGGACGAGGACGTCGCCGACTGGTTCACGCTCGAGCGTGACCCGGCGGTCGCGGAGGCGGTCGCCGCCGCCGAGGCCGTCGCCCGGCAGACCACCGACCTGGACGACGTGCGGCCGCCGCGGCCCGGCCGGTCCAACCACCCGTCCGCCCCCGCGACGCCGCCGGCACCGTCCACGTCGGCGGACCCGGCGGAGGACGACGCGCAGTCGGCGGAGCAGACACAGGCCCACGCACAGCTGCCGGGTCAGGGCGAGCACCAGCAGATCTCCGGGCCGCCGCCCGGTTACCCGCCGCAGGGTGTGCAGTTGCCGGCTCACCAGCCGCAGCCTCCGCAGCAGGGGCAGCAGCCGGGTCCGAACGGCCCGCAGCAGTAGCGCCGGGCGGTATGGCGAGAGGGCGTGGATCCACCGGATCCGCGCCCTCTTCCCGTTGCCCGCGCGTCGCGCCGGGCGTCATACGGCCCACCGGCGTCAGATGGGGTCGCCGCTGACGTGCCGCAGCACCAGCAGCGTCCAGCACCACCACACCTGCCAGCCCAGCCCGAGTCCGACCCAGATGACGGTGCGCCAGCCGACCAGCAGCCGTTGCGCCCTGTCCTTCCATCCGGCGCCGACGAAGACGATCAGGATCGGGAACATGAACAGCAGGTAGCGGTAGGTGCTGGTCCACGCGTCCAGCACTGCGAGCAGGTAGAACGCATAGGCGAACAGCCAGGTGCGCATGATCGGTCCCATGGCGTCCGCCCAGGGGCCGATCGTGATCAGCACGAAGCCCAGCACCAGCACCGCGAGCAACAGCACGGCGGCGAAACCGTTGCCGAGGATCTGGTCGAAGTTGGCCACCCACGGCTGGAAGTAGACGATCGTGTGGTCGCTCCGCCAGGCCGCCATGGTGTCGGTGTATGCCGACGGGACGCCGGTGCGCCACCAGGCGATCGCCGGCCAGATCGCACCGGCGATGCCGCAGCCCACCAGCGTGGAGGCCATCGCGGCCCACTCCCGCCGGGCGATCGGGCGTTCCTCGCGATCGCGCCAGCGCAACCACAGCGCCACCAGCGCCACCACCGCGAGCGGCACCGCGACCGGCCGGGCCAGCCCGGTCGCCAGCGCGGCGGCGCCGGCCAGCCACCACTTCTGGCGTTGCAGCGCCAGCAGGGCACCGATGAGCAACACCAGCGCGAGAGACTCGGTGTAGGTCATCTGCAGCACCGGCGACGGCGGTGAGGCGGCGAAGACGCACACCACGCAGAACGCCGCCACCGGCCCGACCTTGTCGCGGACCAGCACCGCCATCATGCCGACGGCGACCGCGCCCAGCACCAGCGACAGCAGCGATCCGACGACGGCGAACGACCCACCGGTGAGCGTCATGAGCGCTCGCACCAGCTCCGGGTACATCGGGTAGAAGGCCCACTGGTTCTGCTGCACGACGCCACCGTCCGTCGGCAGCTGCGCGGGATAGCCCTGCTCGACGATCGTCTGGTACCAGCGTCCGTCCCAGACGTGGGTCATCAGCCAGTAGTCCTGCTGACCGTGGGAGAAGAAGATGAAACCCGGGTCCTGTTGGGCGGCCACCAGTTGCATGACGACCGCCGAGAACACCCGCAGCAGCAGGTATGCCGCCACGACGCACACCAGCAGCCGGCGGTGCAGCAGGTCGACGGCGCGCCCGCGCCATACCTGCAGCCGGGACGGAGCCACGAGGTCGCGGCGGTCCCGGGCGCGTGCCGTGGTCGTCGTCACCGGGCCGTCCCGCGGAAGCAACCGGCCACGTGGTCGTCGACCAGACCGCACGCCTGCATGGCGGCATACATGGTGGTCGGGCCGACGTGCGCGAAACCGGCCTTCTTCAAGGCCTTTGCCAGTGCTACGGATTCGGGTGTCTGCGCCGGGGTCTCGCTGAGATCTGCGGGCCGGCGGTGCGTGGCCGGCACATGCGACCAGACCAGCGCGTCGAGACCACCGGCGTCCCGCAGCCGCAGCACCGCGTGCGCGTTGGTGACAGCGGCATCGATCTTGCGGCGGTTGCGCACGATGCCGGTGTCCTGCATCAGGCGCGCGACATCGGCGGGGCCGTATGCCGCCACGACCTCCGCGTCGAAGTCGGCGAAGGCGGCCCGGAACGCCGGGCGTTTGCGCAGGATGGTGATCCAGGCCAACCCGGACTGGAACGCCTCGAGGGTGATGCGCTCGTAGAGGGCACGCTCGCCGCGCACCGGCACACCCCACTCGGCGTCGTGGTAGGCGCGGTAGTCGTCGCTGCCGTCGGCCCACCCGCAGCGCGTCATACCGTCCGGGCCGGTGACCAGGGAGGGGCGCTCAGCCATCTTCGGCCTCCCGCACCATGCCCCGCACCACGTGCCGATAAAGGGGTATGGCGGTCAGTCGCGCCACGGGCGCGACCAGCCGGCGCAGCCGCTCCGGCGCCGGGCCGACGTCCGTGGTCCAGCGCAGCCGCGAGCCGGTCTCGGTGGGTTCGACCGCCAGGATGGTGCGGCCGCCCAGCAACCGGCCGACCTTGCGCAACTCGCAGCGGCCGCTCTCCCCCGGCGGATCCCAGCGGGTCACGACCATCGGGTCGTGAAGCTGTAACGGCCCGACGCGGGTCGTCGCGTCCAGGCGCAAGCCGACGCCGTCCGTCCCGGTGTGCTCGCCGGGTGCGACCCGCACCGTCGTCAACGGGAAGAACCGGCCGTGACCGGGCCAGTCGGTCACCACCTGCCAGAGTCGGCTCACCGGCGCGGAGCAGTCCCGCGTCACCACGACATCAGCCATCCGCGTTGCTCAGTCGCGCACCGGCCGGGCGGTGCCGCGCAGCATCGCGATCTCGTCGTCGCGGGCCTGCAGCTCCGCACGCAGCCGGTCGAGCACCTCGTCGACCTGGCCCATGCGGTAGCCGCGCAGCGTCTGGTCGAAGCGCACCTGATCGATGTCCTCGGCGGTGACCACGCCGCGTGGCAGCGACTCGAACGGCGAGGTGCCGGTGGGATCCTCCAGCTGCGCCCCGAAGTGCCCGAGGACCGCGAAGACGACCAGGCCGATGACGACGACCAGGAGCGCGATGAGGAAGACGATCACTGGCCCAGAGTAACTGTCAGAGCCGACACCGGACAGGCACAACCAGCGACCGCTGCCGGTTCTGCACGCTCCCGGCCGGCTCGCCGCCCGGACCCGACCGTCATTCCGGCCGGGTCGCGCCGTTGGTGTCGCCGTCGGTGGTGATGATGCGCACCGCCTCGGCGGGGTCGTCGACCACCTGCAACCGGTCGATATCCTTCTCCCCGACCATGCCCTCGGCATACAACGTGTCCCGGATGAAGTCGATCATCGGTGTCCAGAACCTCGTGCCGAGGAGCACGATCGGGAAGCTGGTCACCTTCTGCGTCTGCGCCAGGGTGACCGCTTCGAAGAGTTCGTCCAGGGTGCCGAACCCGCCGGGGAGCACGACATACCCCTGCGCGTACTTCACGAACATCGTCTTGCGCGCGAAGAAGTAGCGGAAGTTGACGCCGAGGTCGACATACGGGTTGAGGCCGGACTCGAAGGGCAGCTCGATGCCCAGGCCGACGCTGGTGCCGCCGGCCTCGAAGGCTCCCTTGTTGGCGGCCTCCATCGCGCCCGGCCCGCCGCCGGTGATGACCGCGTAACCCGCCTCGGCGAGGAGGCGGCCCAGCTCCACACCCTTGGCGTAGTAGTCACTGTCCGGTTTGATCCGCGCCGATCCGAACACGCTGACCGCCGGGCCGACCTCGGCGAGGGTGCCGAACCCTTCGACGAACTCCGCCTGGATGCGCATCACGCGCCAGGGGTCGGTGTGCACCCAGTTGGTGTCCTGCGACTGGTCGAGCAGCCGCTGGTCGGTCGTGGTCGCGGGGACGTGGCGGCCGCGCAACGTGGTCGCGCCCTTCCGGTATGCCTCGGTTTCCTTGGTCACGGCCCCAATCTCTCACGCGGATCGTGCGAGACGACGACCAGTTCGGCGGGCAAGAGTCGCCACCCGGGCTGCGAGGAGTCGAGCAATTCAACCCAACCAGCGGCACAAGGCGTCATACGCGTCGGTGATCTGCTGCTCCGGGCACCGCTCGTCGTCGGTGTGCGCGAGGTTGGGGTCGCCGGGTCCGAAGTTGACCGCCGGGACACCCAGTGCGGAGAAGCGCGCGACGTCGGTCCAGCCCTCCTTGGCGGTGACCGGCAGGCCGAGCGTGGTGACGAACGACCGGGCCGCGGGCGTGTCGAGACCGGGCCGCGCACCGGCAGCACAATCCCCGACCTCGACGTCATACCCGGCGAAAACGGTGCGCACGTGCGCCACGGCCTCGTCGGCCGACTTGTCGGGCGCGAAACGGTAGTTGACGGTCACCGTGCACCGGTCGGGTATGACGTTGCCGGCGATGCCGCCGCTGATGCCGACCGCGTTGAGCGCCTCGTGGTAGTCCAGGCCGTCGACGGTCACGGTCGCCGGTTCGTATGCCGCCAGCCGCGCCAGCACCTCGCCGGCGTCATGGATCGCGTTGTGGCCGTTCCACGGCCGCGCGGAGTGGGCGCTGATCCCCTTGGTGGTGACGTCGACCCGCAGCGTGCCCTTGCAACCGCCCTCGATGCCGCCGTCGGTCGGCTCCAGCAGCACCGCGAAGTCGGCAGCGAGCCAGTCGGGGTGCTGGGCGGCGACGCGGCGCAACCCGTTGAACTCCTCCTCGATCTCCTCGCAGTCGTAGAAGACGAAGGTCACGTCGCGGGTGGGCTCGGTCACCGCCCGGGCGATGGCCAGCTGGACGGCGACGCCCCCCTTCATGTCCGTGGTGCCGCGGCCCACCAGCAGGCCGTCGACCCGGCGGCTCGGCAGGTTCGGCGGGTCGGTGAGCGGCACGGTGTCCAGGTGCCCGGCCAGCACGACGCGTTCGGCCCGGCCGAGGTCGGTCCGGGCGACCACGGTGTTGCCGTCCCGGTCCACCCGCAGGTGCGGCAGCGCACGCAGTGCCTGCTCGACGGCGTCGGCGATCTGCTGCTCGTCACGACTCACCGACGGGATGTCGACCAGGTCGGCTGTGAGATCGACGACGTCGCGGGTCAGGTCCAAGTGCGCCATACGAGCAATCCTGGCGTATGGCGCGCGCCCGGTGCGACGCACGTCCACCACCAGGTCACAGCTTCATCACATCCCGTCGCCTACCCTTGGCCCCATGACCGACTCCCCGCGCGCCGCCTGGGGCTACGGCCTCGCCACCGAGACGTATTCGGGAGACCTGCTGGACACCTGGTTCCCGGAACCGCAGCTGGGCGAGGCCCCCGCCGCCGACCCGTATGCCGAGCCGGCCGACCTGGCGGCGCTGGCCCGTGACTACCCGCGCCGGCAGGTGCGCACCCGGGTGGTGCGGGTCGCGATCGACCTGGACACACCACCCGCCGACGTCGCGGACGCCTACCTGCGGTTGCACCTGCTCAGCCACCGCCTGGTGCTGCCGAACACGGTCGACCTGGACGGCCTGTTCGGGGTGCTCACCAATGTCGTGTGGACCAACTACGGCCCGTGTGCGGTCGACGACTTCGAGCAGACCCGGGTGCGGTTGCGGCTGGACGGTCCGGTGCAGGTCTTCGGCATCGACAAGTTCCCGCGGATGACCGACTACGTCGTGCCGTCCGGGGTGCGCATCGCCGACGCCGATCGCGTGCGGCTGGGGGCCCACCTGGCCGAGGGCACCACCGTGATGCACGAGGGCTTCTGCAACTACAACGCGGGCACGCTGGGCACCTCGATGGTCGAGGGCCGCATCGTGCAGGGCGTCGTCGTCGGCGACGGCTCGGACATCGGCGGCGGGGCGTCGATCATGGGCACCCTGTCCGGTGGCGGCACCGACCGCGTGTCGATCGGCAAGCGGTGCCTGGTCGGCGCCGAGGCCGGCATCGGCATCTCGCTCGGCGACGACTGCGTGGTCGAGGCCGGGCTCTACGTCACCGCGGGCACCAAGGTGACCCTGCCCGACGGCGCGGTCGTCAAGGCGCGCGAACTCTCCGGCCGCAACGGCCTGCTCTTCCTGCGCAACTCCACCACCGGCGTGGTCGAATGCCGTCCGCGCCAGGGCCACGGCATCGCCCTCAACGACGCGCTGCACGCCAACTGAGCCCCGCCCCCGAGAGAAGCTGCGAACCCCACACCGATGCCCTTCCGCCGCGATCGCGACAACAATCCCGGAGACCGCGAGGTCCATCGGCTGTATGACGCAGGCACCGACCACGATGCGCAACCGGCGCGTTACGTGCAGCACGGGGAGCGCTACGCGCACGACCCGGAGGAGTACGAGGACGGCCCGGTCGACGGCTTCGACCGCGACCCGGAGGACACCCCGTGGTCGGCGTTCGGCCACGACGGGCTGGATGACGACTTCTTCGAGGAGGAGCACCGGCCGCGCGGGCCGATCCGCCGCACCCTGGGCTGCCTGATCCCGATCGCCCTGGTCGCCGGCATCGCCGGCGGCGGTTACCTCGCCTACCAGCACCTGATGGACAACTGGGGCTCGCCGTCGTGCAAGTTCGTGGCCAAAGGCTATGAGTACCAATGGGATCCGGACCAGGCGCAATCCGCGTCGACGATCGTCGACGTCGGCGTCTTCAAGAAGGGCGTGCCGGCGCGGGCCGCGACGGTGGCGGCCACGACCGCCATACAGGAGTCCAAGCTGCGCAACCTGGCCTACGGCGACCTGGACTCGCTCGGGCTCTTCCAGCAGCGCAAGAGCCAGGGCTGGGGCACCGCCGAGCAGATCCAGGACCCGGTCTTCTCCAGCGGCTCGTTCTACAACGCGCTGCTGAAGGTGCCCGGCTGGGAGACCATGCCGATCGGCCAAGCGGCCCAGGAGGTGCAGAAGAGCGGCTTTCCGGACGCGTATGCCCAACACGAGTCGCAGGGCGAGGTCATCACCGCGGTCATGACCGGCGCCGCGCACGAGGGCATCGGCTGCCGGCTCGACCCGACGACCAAGAACGGCTCCCCCGCCCAGGTCGTCCAGCAATTGAGCAACGAGAGCGGGCTGACCGCGACCGCCGGGCACAGCGCTGTGGACTACCACGCGAAAACGGTCGACGGCGCCTACGCGGTTGCGGCATGGGCGATCGCGCACGCCGACGCCGACAACATCACGGCAGTCACCGTCGGCGATCGGGCGTGGGTGCGGCACCGCGGCCGTGACGGCTGGACCTGGCACGCCGCCCCACAACCGACGAGCGGGCCGACGCAGGTGCGCATCGACGTGGAGACCAGCAAATAGACGGGCGCGAGACACCCTTACCTACCGAAACGTAGGTAGCGTTGAGTGACCCAGTTCACTCCGATGGAGGTCCTCATGCGTCTCACCCGGTCGACGTCCCTGTCCCTCGCCTGCGCCGGCACGGCAGCGGTCCTGTTCGCCACCGCAGCGGCACCGGCGGCGCGAGCGGACACGAGCCTGCCCGTCGGCGGCCTGCCCCAGGCGGCCGCGGGCTATGCCTTCCATCCCGGTTCGGTCGCCGGCGCCAACGACTGGAGTTGCGAGCCGACCGCTGCGCATCCGGATCCGGTCGTGCTGCTGCCGGGCACCTTCGCCAACATCGGCTCCAACTTCGTCGCGCTGTCACCGATGCTCAAGAACGCCGGTTACTGCGTCTTCGCCACCAACTTCGGCATGACCTGGCTGTCGGCCGGCCGCGTCGGCGGGCTGGACACCGAGACCGACTCCGGCAATCAGGTCGCGGCGTTCATCGACCGGGTGCTGGCGGCCACCGGCGCCGACAAGGTCGACATCGTCGGACACAGCCAGGGCGGCTCGATGGGCATCAACTACGTCAAGCTGCACGACGGCGGCAACAAGGTCGGCACGTATGTCGGCTGGGGTCAGAGCTCGAACGGGACCACGCTGTCCGGCATCACGACCGCCGCTGCCGCGCTCGGTGTGCTGGGCATCGCCAACGTGGGCCTCGCGGCGTGGGGGGCACCGGGGCTGCGCGACCAGCAGGTCGGTTCGGCATACAACCAACGCACGGGCGCCATACCGCTGCCGAACGGGCCGAAGTACGTCACGATCCAGACGAAGTATGACGCGGTCGTCACGCCATACCGGGCCCAATCGTTGCCCGGTGCGCAGAACCTCGTGGTGCAGGATCTGTGTCCGGCCGACACCGTCGGTCACGTCGGGTTCTTCCTGGACGGCCCGACGCTGCAGCTGACGATGAACGCGCTCGGCGGCGGCCCGGCCGACTTCGAGCCGTCCTGCACGGATTTCGGCCCGGCGCTCTAACCCCGGCTTCGACTCCTCGCAATACAAGGGCCGGGCTACACGAACGAGTTCGTGCAGCCCGGCCTGTGCCGTGCGAGGAGTCGAGCAGAAAGTTCAGCCGTTGGCCGGGTAGTCGCGAGCGGACTCGCCGACGTAGATCTGCCGCGGACGGCCGATCTTGGTGGCCGGGTCCTCCATCATCTCGCGCCACTGGGCGATCCAGCCCGGCAGGCGGCCGATGGCGAAGAGCACGGTGAACATCTCGGTCGGGAAGCCCATGGCCTTGTAGATGAGGCCGGTGTAGAAGTCGACGTTCGGGTAGAGCTTGCGCGAGACGAAGTAGTCGTCCTGGAGCGCGATCTCCTCCAGCCGCATCGCCATCTCCAGCTGCGGGTCGTCGACACCCATCTTCGTGAGGATCTCGTCGGCGGACTTCTTGACGATGGCCGCGCGCGGGTCGTAGTTCTTGTAGACGCGGTGCCCGAAGCCCATGAGCTTCACACCGGTCTCCTTGTTCTTGACCTTCTCGACGAACTTGTCGACGTCGCCGCCGAATTCGCTCTCGATGCTGTCCAGCATCTCCAGCACGGCCGCGTTGGCTCCGCCGTGCAGCGGGCCGGACAGGGCGTGGATGCCGGCCGAGATCGAACCGAAGAGGTTGGCGTGGCCGGAGCCGACGAGGCGCACCGTCGAGGTCGAGCAGTTCTGCTCGTGGTCGGCGTGCAGGATGAACAGCTGGTCCAAAGCCTTGGCGACGACCGGATCGACGTCGTAGTCCTCGGACGGGAAGCCGAAGGTCATCCGCAGGAAGTTCTCGACCAGGCTCAGCTTGTTGTCCGGGTAGAGCGTCGGCTGGCCCTGGCTCTTCTTGTGGGCGTATGCCGCGATCGTCGGCAGCTTGGCCATCAGCCGGACGGTCGACAGCTCGATCTGGTCGCGGTCGGTGATGGACAGCGAGTCCTGGTAGAAGGTGCCCAGTGCGGAGACCGCGGCAGACAGCACCGACATGGGGTGGGCGTCGCGCGGGAACGCGGCGAGCAGGTCCTTGAGGTCCTCGTGCAGCATCGTGTGACGCCGAATGCGCTCGGTGAACTCCTCCAGCTGGGCCGTGGTCGGCAGCTCACCGTAGATCAGCAGGTAGGAGACCTCGAGGAAGGTCGACTTCTCCGCGAGCTGCTCGATCGGGTAGCCGCGGTAGCGCAGGATGCCGGCGCCGCCGTCGATGTAGGTGATCGCCGACTTGCAGGAGGCGGTGTTGACGAAGCCGACGTCGAGAGTGACGTTGCCGGTCTCGCCGAGCAGCTTCGAGATGTCGTAACCGTCGTTACCCTCGGTCGCGGGAACGATCCCGAACTCGAGCGTCTTGTCCCCTGCCTGGAATGTGGCAGGTGCCTGGTCAGTCATATTCGCTTTCCGTCCTTATACGTCAACCGGCGACATTGCCGGGGAAGTCAGCGAAATCGACGGTACCTCAGGGTCTTGACAGGACAGCGTGCGACCCCATGTCAAGAAACCAATCTCTTCGCCGCAGCGGAAATTCGCTCGTCGGTCGCGGTGAGCGCGATGCGCACGTGCTGCGCGCCCGCGGCACCATAGAAATCGCCGGGTGCCGCGAGGATGCCGAGCGCGGCCAGTTCGTCGACGCTCTGCCGGCACGGTTTGCCCTGCGTGGCCCACAGGTAGAGCCCCGCCTCGGAGTGGTCGATGCGCCAATCCGCCTGCAGCAGAGCGGCTTTCAGCTCCGCGCGGCGCGCCGCGTAGATCTGCTTCTGCGCGGCGACGTGCGCGTCGTCCTGCACGGCCGCCAGGACGACGCGTTGCACCGGCCACGGCACGATCATCCCGGCGTGCTTGCGGACCTGCACGAGTCGCTGCACCAGCTCGGTGTCACCGGCCACGAAACCGGCGCGGTAGCCGGCCAGGTTGCTCTGCTTGGACAGCGAGTAGACCGACAGCAGCCCTTCATGACTTCCGTCACAGATCCGGTCGTCCAGGATGCTCGGAGTGGTCGGACCATCCGCGTCCGCACGCCAGTCGAGCTCGGCGTAGCACTCGTCGCTGGCCACGATCACCCCGCGTTGGCGCGCCCACGCGACGACCTTCTTGAGGTGGTCGACCGGCAGCACCTGGCCGTGCGGGTTGGCCGGAGTGTTGATCCACAGCAGTTGTGGGGCCATCGGGCCGAACTGCAGCAGACTGGCAGCTGCCCGCGGCGTGGCGCCGGCGAGGCGGGCGCCCACGTCATACGTCGGATAACCCAGCTCGGGGATGCCGACCGAGCTGCCGGCGCCGAGGCCCAGCAGCGTGGGCAGCCACGCCACCAACTCCTTGGTGCCGATGACCGGCATGACCGAGTCGGGGTCGACCGCGGAGGCGTTACGGCGGCGGGCGAACCAGCCGGCGACCGCCTTCCGCAGGTCGGGTGTCCCCCACACCTGCGGATATCCCGGCGCGTCGGCGGCCGCGGTCAGCGCCTCCTGCAGCACAGCGGGTGTCGGGTCGACGGGCGTGCCGACCGACAGGTCGACGATGCCGTCCGGGTGCGCCGCCGCGGTGGCCTTGGCGCCGGCCAGCGAGTCCCAGGGAAAGTCGGGCAGGTCAGCGACGGGCATGGCGCACGGGACCCGCGAGGGTCACTCCGCTGCTTCCGCGGCGTTCTGCGGCGGGAGCGCGGCGATGATCGGGTGGTCCTTGTCGATCATGCCCATCTTGGCGGCGCCGCCCGGGCTGCCGATGTCGTCGAAGAACTCGACGTTGGCCTTGTAGTAGTCGGCCCACTGCTCGGGGGTGTCGTCCTCGTAGTAGATCGCCTCGACCGGGCACACCGGCTCACACGCGCCGCAGTCCACGCACTCGTCGGGCTGGATGTAGAGGCTGCGCTTGCCTTCGTAGATGCAGTCGACCGGACATTCCTCGATGCACGCCTTGTCCTTCACATCGACGCACGGCTGTGCAATGACGTAGGTCATACGAAAGGTCCTCCTGCTGCGAAGCATGCGTGGCCGCGCGACGACGGCCGACGGGTCGTTATTCGCCTCCTAGTATGCCGTCGTGCCTTCGGACCCGGTCAGTCAGTCTCACCTCAGCAACCTGCTGGTCGCCGGGACGCGCGTCGTGCTGCGCTTCCAGCTGGCCGCGAGCGGGCTCGAGCCGGGCGGTCCGACGCTGACCGACGCCGTGGGTGAGGTCGCGTCGGTCAGCGACGAGGCTGTCGTCGTGACCACCCGTCGCGGACCCGTCACGGTGCCGCGCGCGAGCATCGTGCTGGCCAAGCGCGTCCCGCCGGCGCCCGCCCGCAAGCACCGTCGGGCACACGTCACCGACGCGGACACGATCGGGATCGACGCACTGCAGGTCCTGATGACGGCCGGTATGCCGCCGCTGGTCTCGACATACGTCGGTGAGTGGCTGGTGCGATCTGCAGAGGGTTACACGGGACGGGCCAATTCTTCTCTGCCAGTGGGCGATCCGGGCATACCGCTGGATCACGCGGTGGACCGGGTGGCGGCCTGGTATGCCGATCACGATCAACCGGCGCTGATCCAGCTTCCGCACCCGGAAAACGTCGCACCGTCCGCGACCCCGCTGGGTACCGTTCTGGCACAACGGGGTTGGCGCTTCGTCGTGCGCACGCTGGTCATGACCAGGACGACGACCGCCCGGCGAGCCGTCGCCCCCGGCGTGCGGGTCGAGACGTCCCGCAGCGCACCGACCGACGACTGGTGGTCTGCCGCGTCACCCCGTGCCCTGGACCATCGCGAGACGCTCGCCCGGATCCTGGGTCTCGTTCCCGAGTCGGCATACCTCACGGCATACATCGGCGACCGGCCGGTCGGCCACGCTCGCCTGGCGTTCCACGGTGGCTGGAGCGGCATCTTCGACGTGCACACCGATCCCGGCGCACGCCGCACCGGCGTGGCTCGCGCGATCATGGCAACGGCCGCCGGCATCGCGGCCGACCGGCGCATCCCGATGCAATATCTGCAGGTTGCCGCCGACAACGTCGCAGCGGTCGGCCTCTACGAGTCACTCGGCTGGCGGGTGCACCACGAGTACCACTACGCCACACCGGAAGACTGACGGCTTCTTGCACCAGTGACGCCCGTTGACGGCCGTCCCTCGTGCACACGACCGTCACAGTGGAGTCGGCCTGTGGATGGTCTCTGCGCCGGTCGGACGGAGTTTGCCAGGGTATGCCGATGCCCGACCAACCGCTCGATCCGCGCGAGATCATGTCCAACGCGCATTTCGCCCGCCGCGGCATCAGACCCGCATCGTTCATCGGCACGCGCGGCCGACCGGCTCGGCTCGTCCGTGTCCGCTACCGATGCTGGGTCTGGTGTCGGCCGCCGCCATGTTGCGTATGCCGGTGCTCGGCGGTTACCCGGGCCGGATCGATGTGCTCGTCGATGCCGGGGCGGCAGGGTCCAGCACCATGGTGTGCCGCCATCGGGTGACCTACCTGCCCGAGCCGGTCATGGTCGCCGGACTGCAGGTCACTCCCCCGGCGCGGACGGTGATCGACCTGGCCCGCACCAGGTCGCTGGCCTGCGGACTTGTCGCCGGCGACTGGGCGCTCCGTAACAACGTGTGCACGATCACTCGGCCGGGGTGATCTCGGCTGGGCCGGGCTGATCGGAGAGTTCGACGGCCTGCGCAAGTACCGAGCGACCGGAGATGCCGGCGACGTGGCCAGCGAGAACATCGTCATCAGGGAAAAGCGCCGCGAGGATCGGGCCCGTCGCTCCGGGGTCGGGTTCGCGCGCTGGACGTGGCAGGACGCATTCCACGCGCAAGGTCTGATCCAGGTCCTGTCGGCGGCCGGGCTGGAGCGATCGCCATCCCCGCCCTGGGGCCGGGACATCGGTGCACCGTGACTCAGACGGTCAGTTGCAGGTGACGCGCACCGCGGGGACGTAATGGGTCGTCACACTCTCGTCCTTGACGACCTTGCCGGACAGGTCCTTCACCAGCCGGGTGACCGTCACCTTGAAACCGTCCTGCGGCGGCTGCGGGATGCACTTGGCACCGGTCAGGTGCCTGGTCGGCCCGGGCTGCTGGATGTCGAACTTTCCGCTCGTGGTGGTCGACACGGTGAACGTCTTGACGCCATACAGCCGTATGACGGAGGCGTGGCCCTCGATGCCGGCCTGGATCCGGATCGGATGACTGGTGTCGTTGGTCCACTTGTTGTCGATCGTGGGGTCGAGCATGGTGGCTTCCCGGCCCATCGGGTAACGCGGGATCCAGTAGGCGTGGGCGGTGTGCTCGACCAGTTTCACGCCGGCGAAGAACGTCGCGTTGTAGAGCGTGGTCGACACCTGCGAGATGCCGCCGCCCATGCCCGGCACGTCGATGCCGCCGACGAGGATCGGCGCGTTGACGTATCCGTGTGCTGCGTCGAACGGCCGCAGCACGTTCAGCAGCGAGAACGTCTCGCCCGGCTGCACCACGATGCCGTTGATCTTCGCCAGGCCGACCCGGATGTTCTCCGTGCGGGCGGCGTTCTCCGGCCCGGTCGGGAAGACCGACACGAACTCGGAGATCTGTTGGTCACCGACCTTGGTCTGCTTCAGCTGCGCCGCGGTGACCGTCGGCTTCAGCGCTGTGGTCGGCAGCGACATGGTGCGGTCGGGAGCGGTGAGCGCCGCGATGAGCAGCTTGCCGGCGCCCTTGGTGTCCGGCGCGGTCCCGTTCTTTCCGGGTATGACGCTGCTCGTGTCGCCCTGGAGCCGGAGCTTGGCGTTGACGGCCGGGGTCGTCAGGTCACTCGCGCGGTGGTCCAGCAACGTGGCCAGCGCCTTCTCGTCGACCCGGGGCTGGAGCGACGTGCCGTCGAAGGTGCTGCTCAGCACGCCGGAGATGTCGTTGGCCTGAAGTGTCGCCCGCTTGCCGCCGGCCTTCACGGTGACCGGCCCGGACATCGCAGGATCCGCGAACTTCTTCACGAAGCGCTGCAGTTCCGCGTCGGTCAGGGCCGCAGGCTGCTCGGCGATCGCAGCGGTGTAGTGCTTGGTGCCGGGCCAGCCGGCGGCGATCTGCTTCGTCATCGCCTTGACGTCGACGCCCTTGCCCGGGGTCGACGCGGTCGTGACGACCTTGCCGTCGACGAACTTCACCGAACCGTTCTTCGGCGCGCCCTCGAGCTGCTCGGCCTGGGAGGAGATCGCCCGGTAGAGCTGCTGCTGGTCCACCCGCGGCGTCACGTCGCGGCTCGGGCCGTCACCGGTCAGCCGATGCCACACGGTCGAGGGGTTCAGCGAGAAACCGGTCAGCCCGTCGACGGTGCCCTGGGTGTCGATGGACAGGCCCGACGACGCGGGCTGCAGGGTGAGCGTCTTGCTGCCGGAGGAGATCGTGACCGGCGTCTTGAGCTGTCGCGCGGCCGCCGCCGCGATCCGCGCCTTCGCGTCGGCGGCGCTCATGCCGCCGACGTCCTGCCCGGCCACCGTGGTGCCGCCCTGGATCTTGCCGGACTGCCAGGCCGCGAGCCCGACATACGCACCCGCGAGCACGACCACCGCAGTCGGGCCGCCGATCAACAGGCCCTTGCGCCACCGATCGTTGCGTCCACCACCGCGTGCGCGGCCCCCGCCCGATGCGTTCGTGCTCAACGTTGTACTCCAAATGCGCCCCGGTAATAGATCAGGGCATCCCCTGGCCTGTCTGTGATCGAGACCGAGCGTACGTCGCCGATCACCAGCGTGTGGTCACCTGCGGGAACCGTGTCGTAGGTGTGACATTCGAGGGTGCCGAGCGCGTTGTCGAGCAGTGCCATACCGGTCTGCGGGCCGCGGTGGAACTCCACCCGGTCGAGCTGGCCGTGCAGCGGACGGCCGCGGGTGGACAACCACGCGGCGGTCTTGCGTTCGGACTCCGGCAGCAGGCTGACCCCGAAGGCACCGGCCTCGATCACCGCATCGTGAAAGCGCGCCTCCCGTTCCACGCTGATCACCATCAGCACCGGCTCCAGCGACACCGACATGATCGCGTTGGCGGTCATCGCGTGATCGATGTCGCCCAGCCGGGTGGTGACCACCGAGACGCCGGTGGCAAACCGGCCCATCACCTGGCGGTACGCGTCCGGATCAACGGACTCCGGCGGCCGACCAGCGGCCAACTCCTCGCTCATGCCATCAATCCCGTATGCCGCAAGCCGTCCGTCACGACGGGCATCACATCACCGGTGACCGGGTCCAGCCGCTGGAACGCCTCGCGCGCAGCCAGCCGGGTCGCGACGTCGTTGGACAGGGTGTAGTAGCCGTCGACGACCGACACCTGGGTGCGGTGCCGGCGCAGCGCGGCGATCTGCCGGCCCAGCGCCGCGTCGTCGACGACGGTGTGCGTGACCTCGGTGTCCTGCACGACGCTGGGTAGGAAGGTCTCCTCCGGGGCGGGCACGATCACGCCGGGCCGGGTGGCGTGCTCGGCCAGCCAGGCGCGGTCCTCGATCGCCCAGCTGCGCGGCGTCACCACGGCATACAGCGCCGGTGGCTGCGGCAGGCCGGCCACCGCGGCACGCGTCGCCTCGTGGGTCCGGATGTGGTCGGGGTGGCCGTAGCCGCCGTGCGCGTCATAGGTGACGACGACGTGCGGCCGCACCGCCTGCAGGTATGCCGCGATGGCGCCGCTGGCCTCATCGGTCGGCGCACCGGTGAACGCCCGCGGATGGGCCGCCGACGGCATCCCGGCCATGCCGGAGTCGCGGAACCGGCCGTCCGCCAGCACGGTGACCGTGCTGGCGCCGAGTTCCTTGATCGCCGCGTGCAGCTCGTCCCGGCGCAGGTCCGCCAGCGGATCGGGGCTGTCGGCGGCACGTGGCTGGTCGGCGGGCAGCTGCAGGTGCTGCAGTTCGGCCGGGATGACCTCCCCCTCCTCACCGAGGGTGCAGGTGAGCACGTGCACGTCATCGCCGCGCGCGGCGTGGTGCGCGATCGCGAGCCCGGTCCACAACGACTCGTCGTCGGGGTGGGCGTGGACGAAGACCAGTCTCATGCTCAGTGCTCTTTCGGAATACCCGTCACTCGAGGGGAGGAGAACGTCGGATCAGCTCTTGGCGGCGCTCCGGGCGCGGGCCGCGGTGCGGGCGCGCTCACCGGCGTTGAGCACGACCTTGCGGATGCGCACCGTCTCCGGGGTCACCTCCACGCACTCGTCCTCCCGGCAGAACTCCAGGCTCTGCTCCAGCGACAGCTTGCGCGGCGGGAAGATCTTCTCGAAGTTGTCCGCGCTGGAGGCGCGCACGTTGGTGAGCTTCTTCTCCTTGGTGATGTTGACGTCCATGTCGTCGGCGCGGGAGTTCTCGCCGACGATCATGCCCTCGTAGACCTCGGTCGACGGCTCGACGAAGAGCACGCCGCGCTCCTGCAGGTTGACCATGGCGTATGACGTCACCGCGCCCGAGCGGTCCGCGACGAGCGAGCCGGACAGACGTGTGGTGATGGTGCCGTGCCACGGCTCGTACCCGGAGAAGACGTGGTTGGCGATGCCCGTGCCGCGGGTCTCGGTCAGGAACTCGGTGCGGAATCCGATGAGGCCGCGGGAGGGTACGACGAATTCCATGCGCACCCAACCGGTTCCGTGGTTGGTCATCTGCTCCATGCGCGCCTTGCGGGCGGCCATGATCTGGGTGATCGTGCCGAGGTATTCCTCGGGGGTGTCGATCGTCAGGTGCTCGACCGGCTCGTGCAGCTTGCCGTCGACCTCCTTGGTGACGACCTGCGGCTTGCCGACGGTCAACTCGTAGCCCTCGCGGCGCATCTGCTCCACCAGGATGGCCAGCGCCAGTTCACCGCGGCCCTGCACCTCCCAGGCGTCCGGACGCTCGGTCGGCAGCACCCGCAGCGACACGTTGCCGATCAGCTCCCGGTCGAGGCGGTCCTTGACCATGCGGGCGGTGACCTTCGAACCGCGCACCCGGCCCACCATCGGCGAGGTGTTGGTGCCGATGGTCATCGAGATGGCAGGTTCGTCGACGGTGATGAGCGGCAGCGGCACGGGGTTCTCGGGGTCGGCAAGCGTCTCACCGATGGTGATCTCCGGGATGCCGGCGACGGCGATGATGTCACCGGGACCGGCACTGTCGGCCGGCTCCCGGTCCAGGCCTCGGGTCATCAGCAGCTCGGTGATCTTCACCGTCTGCTGCGATCCGTCGTGGCGGCACCAGGCAACCTGCTGGCCCTTCTTGATCTCGCCGTTGTGCACGCGCAGCAGGGCGAGTCGGCCGAGGAAGTTGCTGGAGTCCAGGTTGGTGACGTGGGCCTGCAGCGGCGCTTGGTCGTCATACACCGGCGCCGGGATGGTCTCCAGGATCGTCTTGAACAGCGGCTCGAGGTCTGCGCCGTCGGGCAGCCCACCGTTGTCGGGACGGGTGGTGGAGGCGACGCCGGCCTTGGCCGAGGCATAGACCACCGGGAAGTCGAGCTGATCGGCGTCCGCGTCGGCGTCCTCGAGCAGGTCCATGAACAGCTCGTAGGTCTCCTCCTCGACCTCCGCGATGCGGGAGTCGGGCCGGTCGACCTTGTTGATGCACAGGATGACCGGCATCTTGGCGGCCAGCGCCTTGCGCAGCACGAAGCGGGTCTGCGGCAGCGGCCCCTCGCTGGCGTCCACCAGCAGCACCACGCCGTCGACCATCGACAGGCCGCGCTCGACCTCGCCGCCGAAGTCGGCGTGACCGGGGGTGTCGATGATGTTGATGGTGATCGACTGGCCGTCGGCGGACGGCCCGTCATACGAGATCGCGGTGTTCTTGGCCAGGATCGTGATGCCCTTCTCGCGCTCCAGGTCACCGGAGTCCATGACGCGCTCGCCGGTGGTCTCGACGGTCTGGCGTTCGCTGAAGGCACCCGTCTGCCAGAGCATCTTGTCGACCAGCGTGGTCTTGCCGTGGTCGACGTGGGCAACGATGGCGACGTTGCGGACGTCGCTGCGGGACTTCATGGCCATGGAGTTGTCAGATCTGCTGCGCACGCGGCACCGGTGCGGCGGCAGTCTTCGTCCTTTCTACGCGGATGGGATCCCCATCAGTGTCTCAGGGTTTTGCCGTGCTACTGACCACGGGCCGCCCGGCTTCGCCGCCCCGGCTCTCCGGATCACTCATGCGATCCTCTAAGTTGAAGTCAACTTGAAGTCAATCTCCGGTTCGCCGACCGCGGAATGAAGGAGCCGTTCATGGACGCCCACGACCTGCTGCCGGTCGGCATCGTCGCCAGCCGCAGCGGCTTCGCCGCATCCGCCCTGCGCTACTACGAGGCGCAGGGGCTCATTCGTGCCGAGCGCAACTCCGGTGGCCAGCGGCGGTTCGAACGCAGCGTGTTGCGACGGCTGGCGTTCATCCGGGCGGCAGCCCACGTCGGGCTGACCCTGCAGGAGATCCGGGACGAGTTGGACCGGTTGCCCGACGGCCGCACTCCGACGAAGGCGGACTGGCAGCGCATCACCACCCACTGGCGAGGCCGACTGGACGAGCAGATCGCCGCGCTGGAGAAGCTGCGCGACGGGCTCGACTCGTGCATCGGCTGCGGGTGCCTGTCCTTGCGAGGATGTGCCATCTCCAATCCGCAGGACGCGGCAGCCGACGGCAACGGAACACCCGGCGCGGCCTTCCTGCCGCCGTTGCTGCGGCGGCCGCACCAGCCCTCCTGACGGTTCACATCTCGAGATGATGACGGTGTGCGCGAAACCCGGCGAGAGCAGCGGCGACTCGGTAACGTTCGCAAAACCCTCTTCTCCACCGGAAGGTCCCATCATCATGGCCGTCACCAAGACCACAGCCGCCGTCGCGCTGTTGGCCGCCTCCACGCTCGCGCTCAGCTCGTGCGCGAGTTCCAAGCGAGATGACTCCAAGAAGTCCGGCAACGGCGCCAGCAACAGCAACGCCACGCTCAACTTCGGAGCGGCGGGTGCACCCGCCACCTTCGACCCCTTCTACGCCAGCGACGGCGAGACGTTCCGCGTCAGCCGGCAGATCTTCGAGGGCCTGGTCGGCTTCAAGCCCGGCACGGCCGAGGTGGCACCGCGCCTGGCCACCAGCTGGAAGCCGTCGGCCGACGGCAAGACCTGGACGTTCAAGCTCAAAACCGGCGTGAAGTTCACCGACGGCACGCCGTTCAACGCCGACGCGGTCTGCAAGAACTTCACCCGGATGGACAGCCAGAACAAGGCCGGGCAGACAGCCTCGGAGTACTGGCTGACGAACATGGGCGGCTACAACGGCGCCAAGGACGAGCTCTACCAGGGCTGCACCGTCAAGGACGCCTCGACCGTCGTGATCAAGATCGCCCGGCCCACCTCGAAGTTCCCCGCACTGCTCGGCCTGCCGGCGTTCTCCATGCAGTCGCCCACGGCGATGAAGAAGTATGACGCCAACGGCATCAAGGCGCAGGGCCAGGGCTTCGTCTACCCGGCATACGCCAATGCGCACCCGACCGGCACCGGTCCGATGAAGTTCGAGTCCTACGACAAGACGAACAAGACCGTCACCCTGGTCCGCAACGACGACTACACGGGTGACGACAAGGCCACGGTCAAGAAGATCGTCTTCTCGATCATCCCCGACGAGACCGCCCGCAAGCAGGCGCTGGCCTCCGGTCAGATCGACGGTTACGACCTGCCCAACCCGGTCGACTGGCCGTCGCTGAAGAAGGACGACAACCTCGAGATCCGCCCGGCGTTCAACATCCTCTACCTGGGCCTCAACGCCAAGGTCGACCCCGACCTGAAGGACATCCGGGTCCGTCAGGCGCTCTACTACGCGATCAACCGGGACCAGCTGGTCAAGTCGCAGCTGCCGGACGGCGCCTCGGTCGCGACGCAGTTCATGCCCGACACGGTCGCGGGCTACAACAAGTCGCTCAAGCCCTACAAGTACGACCCGGCCAAGGCGAAGGCACTGCTGAAGGCCGCCGGCAAGTCCAACCTCAGCATCACCTTCTGGTACCCCACCGAGGTCACCCGGCCCTACATGCCGGCACCGGACAAGATCTTCAACGCGATCAAGTCCGACTGGGCGGCGGTCGGGGTCAAGGTCACCCCGAAGCCGATGCCGTGGGCCGGCGGTTACGTCACCGGCACCCAGAACGGCAACGCCGCGGCATACCTGATGGGTTGGACGGGTGACTACAACACCCCGGACAACTTCCTGGGCAGCTTCTTCTCCGACCCGAAGGGTCAGATGAGCGTCGGCGTCTACCCGTGGGGCGACGCGTTCCACAAGGCGCTGGCCGACGACGACTCGATCGTCGACGAGTCGCAACGTGCGGCCGCCTACGAGAAGCTCAACAAGCAGATCATGGAGGACTACCTCCCGGGTCTGCCGATCTCGAGCTCGCCGCCCGCGATCGTCTTCAGCAAGAAGGTCACCGGCGTCACTCCGAGCCCGTTGACCGACGAGCACCTGTGGACCGCCAAGGTCAGCAAGTAGCCCTCGTCCGCCCGGTGGCCGGTGCCGTGGTCAGTCCTCGGTGCCGGCCACCGGCGCACGTAATCTCTTCGTAGGAGCCATCCCCGTGCTCAGATTCGTCGTGCGACGACTGCTGCAGGCCGTCCTGGTCATGTTCATCGTCTCCGTCCTGCTCTTCGCCTGGCTGCGGTCGCTGCCCGGCGGCCCGGTCGATTCCATCCTCGGCGAGCGCGCGACGCCCGCCACCCGTGCGGCGCTGCGCAAGACGCTCGGTCTCGACCAGCCGCTGCCGGTGCAGTACCTGCACTTCCTGGACAACGCGGTGCACGGCAACTTCGGCACCTCCATCCAGGTGCAGGCCGGCACCGATGCCATGCAGTTGTTCCTACAGCGCCTGCCGGCCACGATCGAGTTGTCCTTTTTCGCGATCGTCCTGGCGCTGATCACCGCCATCCCCCTCGGCTACTTCGCCGCCAAGCGGCACGGTGGCCTGCTGGACACCAGCTCCGTCGTGTTGTCGCTGGTCGGCGTCGCGGTGCCGGTCTTCTTCCTGGCCTTCGTGCTGAAGTACGTCTTCGCCATCGAGCTCAACTGGCTGCCGGTCGCCGGCCGGCAGAGCCCGGACCTGGACGCGACTCGCGTCACCAACTTCTATGTGCTGGACGGGCTGCTGACCCGCGAGTTCGATGCCTCGTGGGATGCGATCAAGCACCTGATCCTGCCCGCGATCGCGCTCGCGTCCATCCCGTTCGCGGTGATCTTCCGGATCACCCGTGCCTCGGTGCTGGAGGTGATGAACGAGGACTACGTGCGCACCGCCGAGTCCAAGGGCCTGTCGGCGCGGATCATCCGCGGCCGGCACATCCTGCGCAACGCCCTGTTGCCGGTGGTCACCACCATCGGCCTGCAGGTCGGCGGACTGCTCACCGGTGCGGTGCTGACCGAGACCGTCTTCGGCTACCCCGGTGTCGGTGACGCGCTCGCGCAGGCGTTCAGCCAACGCGACTACGCCGTGCTGCAAGTGCTGATCACGATGGCGGCGATCGGCTATGTGCTGGTCAACCTGCTCGTCGACATCGCGTATGCCGTCATCGACCCGCGGATCCGGACGAGGTGAGTGCGATGAACCCCATGCAACGCAAGAAGGACCGCATCGACGCGCTGGCCGCGACGGCCGGTGAGACGGACATCCCGGACGCCGGGCACGTCAGCGAATCCGGCGGACTCAGCCTGATCGGCAGTGCCTGGCTGCGGCTGCGGCGCAACCCCGTCTTCCTCGTCGGCGCCGCGGTCACGATCCTGTTCGTGCTGGTCGCGATCTTCGCGCCGTTGATCGCACCGCACAACGGCACGACCAAGTACCTGATCGGCCAGGTCACTCCGGCCACGCCGATCCCACCCTCGCAGAACGGCTTCCCGCTGGGCGGCGACGACCAGGGCCGCGACTTCTTGTCCCGGCTGATCCTCGGATCCCGCCAGACGCTCATCGTCGGGGTGCTGGCCACGCTGGCCGGCTTGTTCGGCGGCCTGGTGCTGGGCACCATCGCGGGGGCGTTCGGTGGCTGGGTCGACTCGGTCGTCATGCGCATCGTCGATGTCATGCTGTCGTTGCCCTCGCTGGTGCTGGCGCTCGCCGTCGCGACCCTCTTCGGCAAGCCGTCGCAGTGGACGCTGATCATCGCCATCTCGATCGTCCAGGTGCCGATCTTCGCGCGTCTGTTGCGCGGGTCGATGCTGACCCAACGGGCCAGCGATCACGTGCTCGCCGCCCGGGCGCTGGGGGTGAAGCGCTCGTCGATCACCTTCCGGCACATGCTGCCCAACTCCCTCGGTCCGGTGCTCGTCCAGGCGACGCTGGTGCTGGCGACCGCCATCATCGAAGCTGCAGCACTGAGCTTTCTCGGCCTGGGCAACCCGGACGATTCCACCCCCGAGTGGGGCCAGATGCTCGGCAGGGCCCAGCAACTGTTCGACATCTCACCGCACGTGGCCTTCTGGCCGGCCGGCTGCATCGTCGTGGTGGCGTTCGGCTTCACGCTGATGGGCGAATCGCTGCGTGAGGCTCTCGATCCCCGGAACCGGAGGTGAGCGGCATGACCGCTCCAGCACCAGCAAAGACCGACACCTTGCTGTCGGTGCGCGACCTCGTCGTGGAGTTCGGCACCAAGGGGCAGCGGCCGTTCCGTGCCGTCGACGGCGTGTCCTTCGACGTGCGACCGGGTCAGACCGTCGGCCTGGTCGGCGAGTCCGGCTGCGGCAAGTCGGTGACGTCGCTGGCCATCATGGGCCTGCTGCCGCAGCGCGGCAACAAGGTGTCCGGGTCGGCGACCTACGACGGCACCGACCTGCTGACGCTGGACGACCGGGAGATGCGCGACCGGCGCGGCCGCGACATCGCGATGATCTTCCAGGACCCGTTGTCGTCGCTGAATCCGGTCGTCTCGATCGGCGTCCAGGTGGCAGAGGTGCTGCAACGGCACCGCGGGATGAAGAAGTCCGCGGCGATGGCCGAGTCGCGCGACCTGCTCGACAAGGTCGGCATCCCGGACCCGTCACGACGGCTGAAGGAATATCCGCACCAGTTGTCCGGCGGCATGCGGCAACGCGCCCTGATCGCCATGGCGCTGGCCTGCAAGCCACGCCTGCTCATCGCGGACGAGCCCACCACAGCCCTGGACGTCACGATCCAGGCGCAGATCCTCAACCTGCTCAAGGAGCTGGTCGTCGACTCCGGCACCGCCCTGATCATGATCACCCACGACCTCGGGGTCGTGGCCGGGCTGTGCGACGAGGTCAACGTCCTGTATGGCGGACGGATCGTCGAAACCGCTTCTCGTCACGAGATGTTCGCCCGGCCGCGGCACCCCTACACCAATGGCTTGCTGGGCTCCATCCCGCGGCTGGACGGTTCGCGCAGCGAGCAGCTGGCCGCCATACCCGGATCGGTTGCCGACAACATCCCGTGGACGTCGGGTTGTGCTTTCGCGCCGCGCTGTTCGCGGGCGATCGAGGTGTGCCGGGCGCAGACGCCCGCGCTCGACCAGGACTCCACGTCGGTCGAGGAGCACACGCTGCGGTGCCACAATCCGTGGCCGACGGGAGGAGAGGCATGAGCGAGCAGACCGTGACGCTGGACAGGGGTGCCGCCACGGACGGCGGCGACGTCCTGCTGGACGCGCAGGACGTGGAGGTCCACTTCCCCATCAAGCGCGGTGTCATCTTCGACAAGACCGTCGGCTACGTCTACGCCGTGGACGGTATGTCGCTGCAGATCCGCAAGGGCGAGACCTATGGCCTGGTCGGTGAATCCGGTTGTGGAAAGTCGACTTTCGGCCGCGCACTGCTGCGCCTGGAGGAGCCGACGGGTGGCTCGGTGACCTTCGCCGGCACCGACCTGTCGACGCTGCAGGGCGAGGAGTTGCGCACCAAGCGGCGCGACATGCAGATGGTCTTCCAGGACCCCTTGTCCAGTCTGGACCCGCGCCAGACCGTCGAGTCCTTGCTGTTGGAGGGCATGCACGCCCACGGGCTGACCAAGGACAAGGCGGCCGCCGGCGCGAGACTGCGCGAGCTGTTGCAGGCGGTCGGGCTGCCCGCGGCCGCACTGCGCAAGTACCCGCACGAGTTCTCCGGTGGCCAGCGTCAGCGCATCGGCATCGCGCGGGCGCTGTCGGTCGACCCCCAGTTGATCGTCGCCGACGAACCGGTGAGTGCTCTGGACGTGTCGGTGCAGGCTCAGGTGATCAACCTGTTGGAGGACGTGCAGGAGCAGTTCGGGCTGACCTACCTGGTCATCGCGCACGATCTGGCGGTGGTCCGGCACATCAGCGACCGGGTCGGCGTCATGTATCTGGGATCCCTTGTGGAGGAAGCGGATTCGGACGGGCTCTACGCCACACCGCTGCATCCCTACACTCGCGCGCTGATGTCGGCGGTGCCGATCCCAGACCCGTTGGTCGAGGACCGCCGCGAGCAGATCATCCTGGCCGGCGACCTGCCCTCCCCCGCCAACCCGCCGAGCGGCTGCCGCTTCCACACCCGCTGCCCGTGGCGGCAGGAGGAGCGCTGCGACACCGAACGCCCGCAGCTGCGGGTGGTGCAGATCGACGGCGTGCCGGCCTCGCACCGGGTGGCCTGCCACTACGCGGAACAGATCCATTCCGGCGAGATCCAGCGCCACGAGGTGGACGCCTCGGCGACGGATCCCGCCGCGCTCGAGGACGCCCCGACGGTCAACACCCAGGAGAACGCCGGCGGTCAGCCGTTCTCCACCCAGTAATCCTGCGGTGACATCACGCGCGAGCCGCCGAACCGGTCCCCCCGAGGGGCCTGTTCGGCGGCTCGCGTCCTGTGTGCCGACCTCAGCCCATTCGCACCGGCTCACGCTCGGTGTATGGCGCGGGCGGCACCTGCCGGCCGGCGATCCGGCGCGTGCCGCGTGACGGCCACCAGGCGCGGTGACCGAGCAACGACAGCGCCGCCGGTAGCACGACCAGCCGGACCACCGTGGCGTCCAGCGCGATCGCGATGCCGAGGCCGACGCCGATCTCCTTCATCTCGACCATCGACAACGTGGCGAAGAGTGCGAAGACCGAGATCATCACCACGGCCGCACTGGTGACCACACCGGCCGTCTCCTGCACGCCCTGGCGCACCGCGAGTTTCGGCGGCAGGCCCGCGTCGACCTTCTCCTTGACCCGGCTGAGCACGAAGACGTGGTAGTCCATCGACAGTCCCATCAACACCACGAAGAGGAAGATCGGGATCCACGAGATCACGCCGCCGGTGGAATGGAAGTGCAGGATGGATTCGGCCCAGCCGTGCTGGAAGACCAGTGTCAGCACACCGAAGGCGGCACCCACCGACAGCAGGTTGAGGGCGGTCGTCAGTAGTGCGACGACCAGACTGCGGAATGTCGCCGCCATCATCACCAGCGTCAACCCGAGCACCACGACGAGGACCTTCGGCAGCCCCTCCGACTGGTGCTGCATCTGGTCGTAGCTCTCCGCCACGCTGCCGCCGACCGCCCACTGCGTGCCGGACGGAACGGTCGCAGGCAGCACGTGGTCGCGCAGTGCGCGCACCGCGTCGCCCGCAGAAAACGACCCTTCGCCGGCCTTGCTGCCCACGGTCAGCACCACCGTGTGGCCGTCGGCGGAGACCTTGACCGGGTCCGCGACCGCCTTCCAGTGACCGGTCGAAATCGCCTTGGCCGCAATGGAGCTGGCCTCGCTGCGCAGCTGTGCCGTGTTGTCACCCTGTAGCACGATGGCGGCGGTCGGGCCGTCGCCGGGGAACGCATCGCCGATCTGCTGGAGAGCATGGACGGCGGGGATGTCTCGCGGCAGTGACTCCAGACTGCTGGTCTGCTGCTTCATGCCCAGCGCCGGCACCGCCAGGCCGAGCAGCAACGCACCGCCGACGAGCAGCGCGGCCAGCGGCCGGCGCAGCACCGGGCCGAGCACCCGCCCGCTGACCGCACCGGGCGTCATACGCGCCGACAGCCGCCAGAGCAACGGGATCCGGGGCCGGTCGACCTTGCCGCCGAACAGCGTCAACAACGCCGGCAGCACCGTGAGCGAACCGAACACGGCGAACGCGACCACCAGGATGGAGCCGGTGGCGATCGAGGCGAAGGTGACGTCGCCCACGACGTAGAGGCCGGCCATGCTGACCAGCACGGCGACACCCGAGACGACGATCGAGTGACCGGACGTCTCCGCCGCGATCTCCACCGCGTCCGCGGTGCGCAGACCGCGCTGGCGTTCCTGTCGTTCGCGCTTGAGATAGAACAGCGAGTAGTCGACGCCCACCGCCATCCCGATGAGCAGGATGACGCTGGTCACCGTCGGTTCCATCGGCAGCAACAACGACACCGGACCCATCAGGCCCATGGTCGCGAAAACGCTGGTGATCGCCAGGAACACCGGGATGCCCGCCGCGATCAGCGCGGCGAAGACGAGCAGCATCAAGCCGATGGTGATCGGCAGACTGGTCAGCTCGGCCGAGCCGAGGTCGTTGCCGACACGGGTGTTGATGGCGTCGTTCAGCGAGGTGTCACCTGTCTGGACGATGTCCAGACCGGGTGCCCGCGGTTGCGCGTCGCCGACGGCTCGGGTGATGCCGCTGATGTCCGGGTCCTTACCGTCCGCAACGGTTTTCATCGTGATCGGGACGATCATCAGCTTCCGGTCCGGTGACACCGCAGGTTGCCCGACGCGCAGCACGTGGCTGTCGCCGCGGATGTCCGCTGCGATCCGGTCGGCGGCAGTGCGCACCTGGGGACCGACGGCCGCCCCGGTGGTGCGGGACAGCACGACGAATTCGCTGTCCGGGGCGTCGAGGCCGGCGCGTTCGATCTGCGCTGCGGCGGCTCCCGACTGGCCGACGCGGTAGTCGCCGGCGGTGGTGGTGTGCATGGAGATCGCCGCGCCGCAGGCGACGGCCGCAACCACCAGGAGTATCCAGGTGCAGAGGGCGCGCCATGGGTGGCGCACGCTCCAGCGGGCGATTTTCAGTGTGGCCCCAGCCCTTTTCACGGTGGCGACCCCTCCCTGTTGTGACTTCCGGCCGGGTGAATCCCGACCGTGGTCAACACTTGTCGCACCAGAGGGAGAAGTCAGTGCCGGCAGCACCACACTTGAGGTGGGGCCAGCACCACCTCCACCGGTGGAGCTCGCCCGCCTGCGCGGCCGGTTCCGGCAGGGAAGGATGGGTCTCGTGAAACGCACTGCCGACCGTCCGCAGATCATGCTGGCCCACTTCGTCGCCATACTCCTGGCCGCCCCGGGGCTCGCCATGCTGGTGCTCACCCTGGTCGGCACGGTCACGGCTCCGCTGGGCGTCGGACTGCTGCTGCTGTATGTCGCTGTTCCCGCCTCTCGGCTGCTCGCGATCGGCCAGCGCGGCCTGGCGCGGGTCGTGCTGCGAGAGCCCGTGGTGCAGGAATATCGCGACACCCGCGGCCTCGGAGTCATCAGCCGCGTGCAGCGGTGGGCCGGTGACCCGGCCCGTTGGCGTGACCTGCTCTGGGAGATGGTGTCCAGCACGCTGGGCTTCACCTTGTCGGTGTTGACCATCGCGCTGTTCTGCTACCCGATCTGGTCCATCGTCTGGTTCGGCCTGTGGAAGGGACTGCCGGACGTCTTCGACACCCCGTACGGCGACTCGCTACGTGTGACGGAAACCTCTGCTGCGGTTGCGGTTTCGGCGTCCGGGTTCGTCATCGGTGCACTGCTCTGGTGGTTCACCGTCAAACCGATCGCGCGGTGGCGCTTCGGCCTGGACGCCTACCTGCTCGGGCTCTCCCGGCAGGCAGTGCTGGCCCGACGGGTCGAGCAGGTGACCTCGTCACGTGCGCAGGGCGCAGACGCGGCCGCCGCCGAACTGCGTCGGGTCGAGCGGGATCTGCACGACGGCGCCCAGGCCCGGCTGGTGGCGCTCGGGATGAATCTCGGTCTGGCTGCCGAACTCATTGAGAAGGACCCGGAGGCCGCCCGACGACTGTTGGTGGAGGCCCGCGACAACTCCGGTGACGCACTGCAGGACATCCGGTCGGTCGTGCGCGGCATACACCCGCCGGTGCTCGCCGATCGAGGGCTGGCCGATGCAGTGCGAGCCGTCGCCCTCGACCTGCCCATCGACTTCGAGCTCGACCTGCATCCGCCGAAGCAGCTGCCGCCGCCGCTGGAGTCGGCACTGTACTTCAGCGTCGCCGAGTGCCTGGCGAACATCGGCAAACACGCCCACGCCACCGCGGGCTGGATCAGCATCACCTGTCCGGAGGAGGTCATTCACCTCGTCGTGGGCGACGACGGTGTCGGCGGCGCCGACCGCCGCGGCAGCGGGATGCAAGGGGTCGCGGGACGGCTCGCGGTGTTCGACGGCACGATGGTGGTGTCGAGCCCGCCGGGCGGCCCGACCATCGTGACCATGGAGGTGCCGTGCGGGCAGTGATCGGTGAGGACCACGCGCTGCTGCGCGATGGTCTGCAGCGCATTCTCGCCGCGCACGACATCGACGTCGTCGCGACCGCGGACAACGCGCCGAGCCTGGTGCGTGCGCTGCGGGAGCACTCCCCCGATATTGCCATCGTCGACGTGCGGATGCCGCCGACGCTGACCGACGAGGGTTTGCGCGTCGCCATCAACGCCCGCCGAGAACAACCCGGTTTGCCCGTACTCGTGCTGTCGCAGTATGTCGAGAATCTCTACGCCCGGGAGCTTCTGGAGGACGGTGACGGCGGCGTGGGCTATCTGCTCAAGGACCGTGTCTCCGACGTCGGCGCCTTCATCGAAGCCGTCCGTCAGGTCGCCGACGGTGGCACGGTGCTCGATCCGACGGTGGTCCGCCACCTCATCGCCGGCCGTCCGAAGGGCAGCAAGATGGACCGGCTCACCGACCGCGAGCGCGAGGTGCTCGGTCTGATGGCGGAGGGCCGGTCCAACGTCGCCATCGCGGCGAGCCTCTTCGTGACGGAGAAGGCGATCAGCAAGCACACCAACGCGATCTTCAGCAAGCTGGACCTGCCCGTCTCCAGCGACGACAACCGGCGCGTGCTGGCGGTCCTCGCCTACCTCAACGGTTGACCCGCCCACTTCGCGCGCCCAGCCGCCGGTCATCGAAGCCTTTCCTGCGTGGACAACGCGTCCCGGACAGGGCAGGCTCGAAGACATGTCCAGACTGCTCACCGAAGAAGAAGTCACCCGACAGTTGGCCGCATTGGACGGCTGGTCGCGCGACGGCGACGCCATCCGGTCGGAGTACCAGGCGCCGTCGTTCGCCGCGGGGATCGAGTTCGTCCGGTTGGTGGCAGCCGACGCCGAGGACATGGACCACCACCCGGACATCGAGATCTCCTACACGACCATTCGCTGGACGTTGTCGACGCACAGCGAAGGCGGCATCACCCAGCTCGACATCGAGCTGGCCCACCGGATCACCGAAGCGGCCGGCGGAACCGGTGCGCAGGTGAGTTCGTGACCGCATCCGTGGAGCCGCACGAGGGCGAGCTGCAGGACGACTCGCTCAGCAGCCGCCTCAACTGGTTGCGTGCCGGGGTGCTCGGCGCCAACGACGGCATCGTCAGCGTCGCCGGCATCGTGGCGGGCGTGGCCGGCGCCACGACCCACCGCAGCAACATCGCGATCGCGGGCATCGCCGGCCTCGTGGCCGGTGCGTTGTCAATGGCCGCAGGCGAATACGTCTCGGTGAGCACACAGCGCGACAGCGAGCGCGCGATGCTGCGCAAGGAGAAGCAGGAGCTGCACGAGCTGCCCGAGGAGGAGCTCGAGGAGCTCACCCAGATCTACCAGGCCAAGGGGCTGCGCCGCGAGCTCGCCGCGCAGGTCGCCCATGAACTCACCGAGCACGACGCACTCGGCGCGCACGCCGAGGCAGAGCTCGGCATCGATCCGGACGAGCTGACCAACCCATGGCACGCGGCCGGGGCGTCATTCGTCGCGTTCACCATCGGTGCGCTGATCCCGCTGATCGCGATCCTGCTGCCGATGCCCGACTGGCGGGTGCCGATCTGCTTCCTCGCGGTGGCCGTCGCGCTGGTGCTGACCGGCGCCACGAGTGCCCGGCTCGGTGAGGCACCGACCCGGCCGGCGGTGTTGCGCAACGTGATCGGCGGACTGCTGGCCATGGCGATCACGTATGGCGTGGGCAGTCTTGTCGGGACTGCCATCTGACCGATCTGTCGCCGGTGGTATGTCGGGACGGCAGGAACTTCCGGTTAGCGACAGCAAACGACGCGACTGTCCCAACCGATGGAGTGCGGAAGCCACGCCAGCGTCTCGGCAGAGGGGCGGCGCTTGTTGAACCCGCCCTCTCTCCAGACACCGTCTCCCATCCAGTGCACATCGATACGTTTCACCGAAAGTGTGTTCGATGAATCCCTAGGTTTCCCCACGCCCCCTGCAGCAGAATGCAATACGTCCAAAGCATTGTCCAGCAAGGAGGTTCGCGACATGTATGCCAACTCGCAGCTGCCCGGCGAACCTCTCACGCTCTCCCACATGGTGACCGGTTCCGAAGACGTTAAGCCGCCCGTGGCGCCCGGTCGCGGACCGGAGTTGTTGGCCGCGCTGCACACCATGGCGGACCTGTTGGACGAGGTGCCGGGGGCGGTGCACCAGCTCGGCACCGCACAGGAGGACGAACTGGTCGCAGTCCTGCTGCGGTTGCACGGCCGGTCCGCGCAGGTGGCGACCCTGGTGACCGCCGACGCGGTCGACCGGGGTGTCGTCTCACCCTCGGATGCGGCCACCACCAGCCAATGGATCACCGGACACCTCACCGCACAGGCCGCGCACGGACAGGGCGGTGGGGTGCCGGTCGAACCGCGCACGATCCGAACGATGGCAGCAGTGGCCGACGCCTGCCAGCACCGCCAGAACTCCGTCATCACGCACGCGTTACGGCAAGGGTCGTGTTCGGTGGAATCCGCCCGGACCGCGCTGACCCAGGCCGACAAAGTGGGTCCGGTGATCCCTACCGCCGACCGCGACGAAGTTCTGGGCTGGTTCCTGCAGATCGACCCCGGACTGGGGTGCGCCGGGCTCACCCTGCTGACCCGCCGGATCATCGCCCGGTTCGCCCCCGACCAACTATCCCTGGGCGACGAAAAACTCGAACGGGTCGAAACCCTGTCCTGGGGCACCACACCGACGGGCATGACCCGGCTGGTGGCCGAACTGGCACCCGCCAACGCCGCGATCCTCAAGGACGCGATCACGGCCACCTCCGCACCCCGCCCCGCGAAACCCGCGCCCAAGGCCGCGAACGGCCAGGTCGCCGCGCACGGTGAGTCGGTGCGGGACGAGCGGTCCCCGGGCAAACGCCGCGTCGACGCGCTGCTGGACCTGGTCGGTGCCGGCGCCCGCGCCGCCACCGGTGAGGGCGTCCAAGCCGCCGCAGCCACCGTCCTCCTCACCATGAACCTCGAAACCCTGACCACCGGCACCGACGGGGCAACCACCACCACCGGGGACGTCCTCGACGCCGGCGCCGCCCGCCGCCTCGCCTGCACCGCCGACCTCATCCCCGCCGTCCTCGGCGGACCCAGCGCTCCCCTCGACGTCGGACGGCGACAACGCCTGGCCACCAAAGCCATCCGCGCCGCAGTCATCCTGCGCGACCACGGGTGCACCTTCCCCGGCTGCGACCGACCACCCGGCTTCTGCGAAATCCACCACCTCACCCCCTGGTGGACCGGCGGCCACACCTCCACCACCAACTCCGCACTCCTGTGCAGCCGCCACCACCACACCGTCCACCGGCAGGGCTACACGGCCGAGGTCCGACCCGACGGCGTCCACTGGGACCTCACACCCGGGCGCATGCCCGGACACCACACCGCAGCAGCCTGAGTCCGGTTCGGCGGCGACGACATACACGGCATGCTCAGCGTTGGACAGTCGCACCGGCACGCTTGAGAATACGAGCGATCGGCGACACCTGTGCCTGGGCGACCCCCTCGAGGCGACCGATGTCCTCGGAGACGAAGCGATAGAGGCTCTCGGAGTCGGCGAAGCTGGCGCTCACGGTGATGCTCGCCGAGCCGCTCGTCGCGCCACAGAAGCGCACCGCCGGGTGCGATCCCAACGACTCCCCGACCGCCTGTAGATGGGACGGGGAGACGATCAGCAGGACCTGTGCGGACAGACCGAAGCCGAAGCACTCGTCGTCGATGTCGACATCGAAGGAGAGCACACCCGCCTCCCGCAGCTCGGTGACCCGACGGCGAACTCGGGCCTCGGTCGAGTCGCCGCCGGCTGCCGTGCGCAATTCGGCGTAGCTCGCGCGACCATCGCTCATCAGAGCGCGCAGGAGACTGTCGTCCTGCGCCGTCAACTCGACCACTCGCCCGGTGCGCGTGATCGAACCCGCCGACAACAATGCCTCCTCTTGCGGGCTCAAGAAGTCCGCTCCGATCCGCCAGTCCCGCGTGGTCGCACCTCGAAAGACGTGCAACACACTCGCCGCCTCGATCCCGGTGATCTGCACGGTCCGCGGGAGTTGTCGCAACAGCAGCTGGTCCTGAGCATCCAGCGTCCGCGGCCGCAGGACGCAAATGACCTCGGTGCCGCCGCCCATCACCGCGACCCACTGCACGTCGTCACGCCGCGCGAGCGCCGTACCCAACGTCACCGCGGCATCCGGCCTGCAGAACAGTCGCAGCACCCAGTTCTGCCGACCGAACGGTGAGGAGTCGACGAAGCCGATCACGCGGACCGCGCCGGCGGAGCGCAGCCGGCGGTAGCGCCGCGCCACGGTTTGTTCCGAGACACCCAGCACCGTCGCGATGGTGGCGAAGGAAGCACGCGGGGCAACCTGAAGACAATGGGTGATCTTGAAGTCCAACGCATCAGTCGTGATGGTTTCCGCCGAATCAGTCGGTCTCATGTCGGAAATATACGCAAACCACCTCCTGGCTGGCGCATCTTCCACCAGCGGTGGACTCTCGTGGTCGATCGTCGGTGCCGATTCCCGGGCCCCGCGAACGTCATCTCACAGCACGACCGCACTATCACTGACAGGACAGATATCTCATGCGCAAATGGCTACCACTGGCCACGATCTGCATCGGCACGCTGATGCTGCTCGTCGATGTCACGATCGTGAACGTCGCACTGCCGGACATGGCCGTGAACCTCGGCACCAGCTTCAGCTCGCTGCAATGGGTCGTGGACATCTATGCCCTCGTACTCGCCGCCTTCCTCCTCGGCATCGGGTCGGTCGCCGACCGGCTGGGCCACCGGACCATGTATGTCGCGGGCCTGACGCTCTTCGCCATCGCGTCCGCGGTCTGCGGAGTCGCCAGTGACGCGAGCGTGCTGGTGGCCTCCCGCGGTGTCCAGGGACTCGGCGGCGCAGCGATGTTCGCGACCACCTTCGCTCTGCTGAACACCAGCTACACCGGCAAGGACCGGGGCACGGCATACGGCATCTGGGGGGCCGTCTCCGGCGCCGCCGCGGCCATCGGTCCGATCGCCGGCGGTCTGCTGACCGAGCACCTGTCGTGGCGGTGGATCTTCTTCGTCAACCTGCCTTTCGCAGTGACTGCCGTCGCACTGTGCTTCCTGGTGCTGCCCGTAGGCGCCCGTCGCCGCGCCCCGCTGGACCCGGCCGGCATCGCGACGTTCACCCTCTTCGCGGCCGGACTGACGTATGCACTCATCCGCGCCAATGAACAGGGCTGGACCGATGGAGGCGTGCTGGCCGCGTTCGCCGGCTCGGCCGTGATGCTGCTCGCGTTCGTGGCGCTGGAGATCCGGCTGACGCAGCCGATGCTCGATCTGGGTCTGCTGCGCCATCCTGTCTTCGCCGGCTGCCTGATCGCCGGATTCGTCCTGTCTGCAGCCGCATTCGCGTATCTGACCTATGCGTCGATCTGGATGCAGTCGGTGCGCGGTATGTCGCCCGTGGCGGCCGGACTGGCCACGCTGCCGATGGCGATCACGGCGTTCCTGACCAGCGCCACGGTGGGACGGCGGATGCACGGCGCGCGCAGCTGGGTCGCCATCGGGCTCGGCATCACGCTGACCGGCTTCGGCGGTCTGCTGGTCGCAGTGCAGCTGCACGGCCCGGGTGCCACCTGGACCGCGCTGGTGCTGGGCCTGTCGGTGAGCGGCGTCGGCGTCGGGCTCGCTTCCCCGGCGCTGAGTTCGACCGCGATGTCGGTGGTTCCGAACGAACGCGGCGGTATGGCGGCCGGCGCCGTGAACACCGCCCGCCAACTGGGCTTCGCCGTCGGGATCGCCGCGCTCGGAACGCTTTTCGCAGCCCGCATCCAGTCGGACCTGGCCGCGCACTCCGTTCCGCACGCTTCCGACGCTGCCGGTGCGGTCGCGGGTGGCCAGGCACGCCTGCTGGTCGCGCACGTCCCGGCGGGGATGCGAGCGGTCACCGAACACCTGGTGCGGCTGTCCTCGGCCGACGGCCTCCGACTCACCACGGTGGTCGCCGGACTGCTGGGCGTCGCCGGCGGCGTTCTCGCCGGAGCACTCACCCGCGCGAACCGTCATACCCCCGCGGCGGCGGTCGAGGCGGCGCCGCCCACCGGGCGCGAGACCGTCGGCATACATTGAGCCCATGACGATCCTCGAGCAGACCATCGCCCGTCTCGACGGCACCACCGGCACACTCTCCGACATCACCCAGGGCCGGCCGGCACTGCTGGTCAACGTGGCCAGCAAGTGCGGGCTGACGCCGCAGTACACCGCCCTGGAGGCGCTCCAGCGCGACTACGAGTCCGCAGGATTCACGGTCATCGGATTCCCGTGCAACCAGTTCGCGGGCCAGGAGCCGGGCACCGCGGAGGAGATCCAGGAGTTCTGCAGCGCGACGTACGGCGTGACGTTCCCGCTGACCGAGAAGATCGAGGTCAACGGCGCCGACCGGCACCCGATCTACCGGTCGCTGACCGAGGCAGCCGATCAGGACGGCCGGTCCGGTGACATCCAGTGGAACTTCGAGAAGTTCGTGATCGACGCCGACGGCAACGTCGTGCAGCGCTTCAGCCCGCAGGTGACGCCGGACGACGCCCAGGTGCTGGCGGCCATCCGGTCGACCCTCGAGTGACGCCGCACGGACACCGCCGGAGCCGGCCCTGAGGCGGGGCTGAGCCCGGCGCGGGGACAGTTCGACCCATCCGTGGTCCGGTGGCGTGCCGAACCACGTGCATGAAGGATGCTCTCCCCGCGCGTCTCCGGGCCGCGCTCGCCGGCCTGCTGTCGGTCGCTGCCGGCCTCGCGATCGGCCAGTTCGCCGCTGCGCTGCGTGACCCGGCCACGTCCCCGGTGCTGGCGGTCGGCTCGGCGGTGATCGACCGGACGCCGACGTCCTTGAAGGACTGGGCGATCCGCCAGTTCGGCACGCACGACAAGCTCGTCCTGTTGTCGTCGGTCACCGTCGTCGTCCTGATCGTGGCGGTGCTGTCCGGGCTGGCAGCGCGGCGCCGGGTGCTGCTGGGCATCGTCATACAGCTGGCCATGCTGGCAGTCGCCGGCTGGGCGGTGCTGAACCGCCCGTTCGCCCGCACTGCCGACCTCATTCCGACGATCACGGCCGGGGTCGTCTCGCTGGCGATCCTGGTGCTGCTGCTGTGGCTGGACCGGCAGCCGTCCCTGCACCGCGTGCCGACCGGGGCCAGCCGGCGCGACTTCGTCGTCGGCTCCGGGGTGACCGCGGCCGCAGCGGCGGTCGGTTTCGGTGCCGCGCAACGGCTCAACGACTCACGGTCGGGCGTCGACGTACAGATCCCGGCGGCCGCCGACCCGGCACCCGACCTGCCGCAGGGCGTGCAGAGCAAGGTGCCCGGCGTGACGCCGTTGCGCACCCCGAATTCGAAGTTCTACCGCGTCGACACCGAACTCGCGGTGCCCTCGCTGGATGCCTCCCGCTGGTCCCTGCGGATCGACGGCGAGGTCGAACACCCGTACGAGATCAGCTATGCCGAACTGCTGCGCCGGCCACTCGTGGAGCGCAACATCACCATCACCTGCGTGAGCAACGAGGTCGGCGGCAGTTACGCCGGTGGCGCCACGTGGCGCGGGGTGCTGACCCGGGACCTGTTGCAGGCCGCGGGAGTCAAGGATCCGAGCCGACCCGACCTGCAGGTGCTCAGCACCTCTTTCGACGGATTCACCATCAGCACACCGCTCGGCGCGCTGACCGATGACCGTGGCGCCCTGCTCGCGGTCGCGATGAACGGTGAGCCGCTCCCCCGTAGCCACGGTTTCCCGGCGCGCCTGATCACACCGGGCCTCTACGGCATGCTCGGCTGCACCAAATGGGTCACCCGGCTGACGGTGACGACCTATGCGGCGAAGAAGGCCTACTGGACCGAGCGTGGCTGGACGACCAAGGGCGAGATCAAACCGACCGCTCGCATCGACGTGCCCCAGTCGTTCGGCTCGGTGCAGGCCGGCCGGGTGGTGATCGGCGGCACCGCCTGGGCGCAGCGACGCGGTGTGGTCGGCGTGCAGGTGAGCATCGACGGCGGACCATGGCACGACGCGACGATGGGCCCGCAGGTCAACGTCGACTACTGGCGACAGTGGTACTACGCGTGGCACGCCACCGAGAAGGGCACCCACAACGCCCGGGCACGGGTCATCTACGGCGACCACCAGGTGCAGACCTCGCGCCGTGCCGGCGTCTTCCCGAGCGGCTCCAGCGGCATCGAGGAGCGCAGTTTCGTCGTGCAGTGACGGACCCCGCTGAACGAAAGAACCGAACGAACCGACCCATCCAACCGGCCAGTAGCTCCGAATCACCAATGTCCTCACCACATCCGACAACTCGCAGGAGTTGAGTTCCATGAAGACCCGTCTCACCCTTTCGCTCGCGACCACAGCGTTGCTGGCCGCGTCCCTGACCGCGTGCGGCTCGTCCAGCTCCGGCGGGTCCGGCGGCGGCAGCAGTGCGGCGGCCAGCTCGATGTCGAGTTCCGCCATGTCCGGTTCGGCGATGCCCTCCAGCGGCAGCAGCTCCAGCATGGGCGGCGGCGCGATGAACGCCTCCAAGCCGTTCGGTCCCGCGTGCTCGAGCGTCCCCAAGAGCGGCAAGGGCTCGTTCAGCGGTATGGCGCAGGACCCCGTCGCCACCGCCGCCTCGAACAACCCCGCGTTGTCCACCCTGGTGACCGCGGTCAAGAAGGCCGGACTGGTCGACACCCTCAACAGCGCGCCGGCACTGACCGTGTTCGCGCCGGCCAACTCGGCCTTCGCCAAGCTGCCCAAGTCGCAGCTCGACGCCGTGCTGGCCGACAAGAAGCAGCTGACCACTCTGCTGACCGGGCACGTCGTGCAAGGCCGGCTGAGCCCCGACAAACTGGCCGGCGACCACAAGTCGCTCGCCGGCACGACCATCAAGGTCACCGGGTCCGGCGAGAAGTTCACCGTGGACGGCAACGCGCAGGTCGTGTGTGGCAACGTGCAGACCGCGAACGCCACGGTCTACATCATCGACACCGTGCTGATGGGCAAGTAAGCACCGCTGTGCGGAGTTGACGCCATGTCGCTGCTTGTCGCGGACCACCCGCAGGTAAGAATGGGGGGCGTGGCTGTCCGCAACGTTCCCGTCCTGGCCGACCTGCTCCGGCAGGTCGGTCAGGGTGACGAGGCTGCCTTCGCGCAGTTGTATGACGCGACGGCAGCACGCGTCCATGGTCTCGTCTGTCGTGTGCTGATCGATCGGGCGATCAGCGAAGAGGTGACCCAGGAGGTGTTCCTGGAGATCTGGCGGACCAGCCCGCGCTTCGACCCCGGCCGCGGCTCGGCGTTGTCCTGGTTGTTCACCATCGCCCACCGCAAGGCGGTGGACCGGGTGCGTTCGGTCGACGCGGCGCGGCAACGCGACACGGCATACCTGACGTCACAGGGGCAGCCGGCATACGACTCGACGGCCGAACAGGTCGACGGCACACTGCGCGCCGAAGCCGTGCGGGCCGCGATCAGCACCTTGTCGCCAGTCCAGCGTGAGGCGGTCGAACTGGCCTACTTCGAAGGCATTTCGCATGCCGAGGTGGCCAAACGGCTCGACATACCACTAGGCACAGCGAAATCGCGCATCCGCGACGGGCTGCTCAGACTGCGCGCAACTTTGGGAGGTGAATCATGAGCGAGGAACACATCGACACCATCGACTACGCGATGGACGCTTTGGACGACCTGTCCCGCCGGCGCGCCGACCAGCATCTCGAACGCTGCGCGCAATGCCGCGCCGAGGTTGCCGAATGGCGCGAGGCGACAGCCGGTCTGGCATCCTTCGCCGAGCCGGTCGCTCCGCCGGCCGGGCTGCGTGACGCGGTGCTCGCCGGCGTATCCCGGCTGCCGCAGGAGGCGCCGCCGGACACCCCTGAGGGGGCGCGACCGGAGGCTCCGGCCGCGCATCTCGCGCCGCGCGAGCGGACCCGGCGACACCCCGGACGATTCCTGCTCGCCGCGGCGGCGGCGGTCGTCGTGATCGGCGGCGGCATCACCGTGGCAACCCACCCGTGGGATAACCAGCCGACCACGGTGTCGGCGATCCAGCAGGTGGAGCACGCCTCCGACGCACAGCGGGCCACCGCACCGGCCGGCGACGGCTCCCTGGTGATGGTGACCTCGGCCGCCGAGGGCAAGGCCGTCGCGACACTGCGCGGCGTGCCCCCGGCGTCCGCCGGCAAGGTCTACCAGGCCTGGATCATCACCGCCGACGGGCCGGTGAGCGCCGGCCTGCTGCAACCGGGCAAGGCGACGCTGCTGCAGGGCAGCATCACCGGCGCGAAGGCGGCCGCCGTCACCGTCGAGCCGAGCGGGGGCTCGAAGCACCCGACGACCGCGCCGATCGCCACCGTCACGATGACCTGACCGGCCCTGACCGGACTTGACCAACCGCGCGACCGCCCGACCGGACCCATCCGGCCGGGCGGTCCGCTACGAACCACCATTGACCAGAGATCCTCGTCGGAAGGTATGCGGTGGCGGACCATTTCGCAGTCGTCGGTAGCGGTGTCTCCGGCCTGGTTGCGGCGCACGCGCTGGCTCGTACGGCGCGAGTGACCGTTTTCGAGGCGGACACCCGGCCCGGCGGTCACGCACACACCCACGACGTCGCCCTCGGCGACGGGCACAGCGTCGCCGTGGACAGCGGCTTCTTGGTGCACAACGACCGCACCTACCCGACGCTCTGCCGGCTCTTCGACGAGCTCGGCATCGCCACGCAGCCCACCGACATGAGCATGTCCGTCTTCTCCGAACGCACCGGCTGGCAGTACGCCGGCGGCCAAGGCGTCCGAGGCATCCTCGCCGATCCCCGGACAGTGCGCCGTCCCGCGTTCCTGCGGATGCTGCTGGAAGTGCGGCGGTTCCACCGCTCCGCCACTGCCCTGCTGGACTCGCCCGACGACCAGTCACTGATCACCATCGGCGACTGGCTTGCGGGTCAGCGCTTCTCCGACGACTTCCTGGAGCACTTCGCCCGCCCGGTGATCGCCGCGGTCTGGTCCTGCGATCCGCAGGATGCGCTGTCCTACCCGGCGCGCAGCCTGCTGACCTTCCTGCAGCACCACGGGATGCTGACGGTCACCGGCTCGCCCACCTGGCGCACGGTCACCGGCGGGTCGCGCACGTATGTCGACGCCGTGCTCGCCCATCCACGCATCGAGCTGGTGTGCAACACCCCGGTGCGCGCGGTCGCACCCCGCACGGAGGCGGCCACGCTGCTGACCGATCAGGACCAGGCCGACTTCACCGGCGTCGTGATCGCCACCCACCCGGGCACCGCGCTCGGCATGCTCAAGTCACCGACTACGGAGCAGGTCGATGTGCTGGGCGCGATGCGCTACTCGCGCAATCCGGCGCTGTTGCACACGGATTCGTCGGTCCTGCCGCCGGCGCGAGCCGCGCGGGCATCGTGGAACTACCGGCTGCCGACGAGCACACAACATGGTGTGCTGGTCTCCTACGACATCACCCGGTTGATGCGGCTGCCCACCCCGGGCGGCCGACGGGTCCTGGTCACGCTCGGCGGCGCCGAGCACGTCGACCCCGACACCGTGCTGGCCGAGATGGACTACGAACACCCGCTCTACACCTCGCAGTTCGTCGCCGCCCAAGCACGCCTGCCGCGGCTGAACGAACGCCGCCTGGCGTTCGCCGGCGCTTATCACGGGTGGGGGTTCCACGAGGACGGTGCACTGTCCGGCCTGCGGGCGGCCGAAGCGCTGGGCGGCCGCTGGTGACCGCCACCCCGTTCCTCGCCACGGTCCGCCACGTCCGGACAACTCCGCTGCGGCACGACTTCACCTACCGGACCTGCAGCTGGGTCACCCCACTGACCGACACCGACCCGAGTCTCGGGATCCCCTGGTGGCAGCGGCCTTTCGTGAAGTTCCGGGCGGGCGACCACCTGGGCACGACCGACTCCTGGCGCGCGAACATCGAAGCGTTCGCACAGTGCAACGGCCTCGATCTGCGCGACTGCGGCATCACCGCGCTGAGTGGCGCGGCAACCCTCGGGCATGCATTCGACCCGCTGACCCTCTACTGGGTCACCTCACCGGACGGCCCGGTCGTGGCCGTGATCGCCGAGGTGCGCAACACGTACGGCGAGCGGCACGCCTACGTCATACGACCCGACGAGCGCGGCCGCGCAAGCGTCGGCAAGGAGCTCTACGTCTCGCCCTTCAACGACATGTCCGGCAGCTACACGATGTCGCTCCCCCGGCCGGGCACCGAGGGCTTCGACATCCACGTCACACTGCACCGGCCGGGACAGGCGCCGTTCGTCACGTCCTGGTCCGGCAAGCGGCCGACGACGTGGCGCGAACACCTCACGCTGGCAGCGCACCTGCCGTTGTCAGCCCAACTCGTCTCGGCGCGGATCCGGATCCAAGGCATCTACCTGTGGGCCCGCCGCCTGCCGATCCAACCCCGACCGACATCCCACGAGGAGTTGTCATGACCACCGACCGATTCGCTCGCCCGCTGGGGACACCGCTGCCCCCGTCACCGCACGAACCCGCGCAGCGCGACCACACCGCGGCGGCTGCGATCGACCCGGAACGCTGGCCGGACGTGGCACGCATCCCCCGCGGCGCGCACGCCGCGATCGCCGCACGGATCGGTGCGCGAATCTTCCGGCAAGCGGTGTCCGGACTGGCGATCCGCGTGATCATGCCGGACGGCTCGGTGTTCGGCGGCGACCGGCGCACGGATGCGCCGACGATGGTCGTCCACGACGCCGACGCGCTGATGCGACGCATCGGCCACGACCGGTTGATCGGCTTCGGCGAGTCCTACCTGGCCGGAGAATGGGACAGCAACGATCTCGCGCCGTTGATCGAGCAGTTCGCGCGCGGCGTCGAACGTCTCGTGCCCGCTCCGCTGCGCGCCCTGCGTTCGGTCATCCTGCCGCTGCAGCCCGCCGGCGACCGGCCGGAGCGCGCCAATTCGCTCAGCAACGTGGAGCGCCACTACGACCTGTCCAACGACCTGTTCGCCGGCTTCCTGGACGAGACGATGAGCTACTCGTCGGCGCTGTACGGCCCGGGCGACGACCTGGCCACCGCGCAGCGACGCAAGATGGACCGGCTGCTCGACGAGGCGGCCGTCGGGCCGCAGACCCGGATGCTGGAGATCGGCTCCGGCTGGGGCGGCCTGGCCCTGCGCGCGGCCGAACGCGGCGCCACGGTCGACAGCGTCACCCTGTCGGTGCAGCAACAGACGTGGGCCAATGACCTGTTGGACCGCTCCGGGGTGGCGGACCGGGCACACGTCTCGCTGCGCGACTACCGGGACGTCAGCGGCCGGTACGACGCGGTGGTGTCCGTCGAGATGATCGAGGCGGTCGGCCTGGAGTTCCTCGACACCTACTTCGAGCAGATCGGCACGGTGTTGCGTCCGGGTGGACGTGCCGCGGTGCAGGCGATCGTGATGCCGCACCACCGTGCGCTGCAGACCCATCGCAACTACACCTGGATCCACAAGTACATCTTCCCCGGTGGCGCGATCCCCTCCCTGGAGCTGATCGAGACCGCCGCGGCCCGCGCCGGGCTGCGCATCGTCGACGACCTCGCGATGGGCGACTCCTACGCGCGGACGTTGGACGAGTGGGCGGCCCGCTTCGCGCAGAACCGTTGGCAACTGGCCGAACTCGGCTTCGACGAGACGTTCCGCCGGATGTGGGAGTTCTACCTGCGGTATTCGGAAGGCGGCTTCCGGGCCGGCTATCTGGATGTGCACCAGCTGACCTTCGTCCGGGAGGAGACCCGATGACCGACGTGCGGGCGACGGGTGTCGCCGACACGATCCAGCAAGCGCTGCGTCCGGTGCTGCGCGGCGATCTGCCGATCCGGCTGACCGCGTGGGACGGCAGCACGGCCGGCAGCGAGGGACCAGAGGTTCGCCTCAACGGCCCGGACGCGCTGCGCCGATTGGTCTGGCATCCGGGCGAACTCGGGGCTGCCCAGGCGTATGTCGCCGGGGACCTCGAGCTGGACGGCCCGGTCACCGACATGCTGCAGCACGTCCGTCGGGTCGGCGCCGATCGCGGCCTGGCCGGCCGGCCGCTGAGTCCGCGCGGTGTCGCCGCTGCGCTGCGCGGTGTCATCGCCGCGGGCGGGATCGGCAAGCGCCCGGCGCCGCCGGCCTCGCAGATCCGGGTGCGCGGACGGTTGCATTCCCGCCGGCGCGACAGCGACGTCATACATCACCACTACGACGTGGACAGCGACTTCTACCGACTGGTGCTCGACGACGCGATGGCCTACTCGTGCGCCTACGTGACCCGCGGCGATCTCGGCGGCTCGGAGACCGCCGACTACACCCTGGAGGATGCGCAACGGGACAAGCTGGACCTGGTGTGCCGCAAGATCGGGCTCGACCAGCGGTCCGGGATGCGGTTGCTGGACGTCGGTTGCGGGTGGGGGGCCCTGAGCCTGCACGCGGCCGAGCACTACGGCGCGGTCGTGACCGGTGTGACGATCGCCGCGGAGCAGAAGGCCTTCATCGACAGGCGGATCCACGACCGCGGGCTGCAGGGCCGGGTCACGATCGAGTTGCGCGACTACCGCGACGTCACCGGACGGTATGACGCCGTGGCATCGCTGGAGATGGGCGAGCACGCCGGCGACAAGGGCTACCCCGATTACGCGCGGGTGCTGCACGACGCGGCGACCGACGACGCGCGCATCCTGGTCCAGCAGATGAGCCGGCGCGGTCGGCACCCCGGCGGCGGCCCGTTCATCGAAGCGTTCATTGCGCCGGACATGACGATGCGTCCGGTCGGCGACACCATCGAACTGCTCGAGCAGGCCGGGCTGGAGGTGCGTGACGTGCACGCGATGCGCGAGCACTACGCATGGACGGTGCGGTCGTGGCAGGCACGGTTCGAGCAGCACCGCGAGGCCATCGCACAGTTGGTGCCGGCCGAGACGGTCCGCGTCTGGGAGCTCTACCTGGCGGGCGGCCTGCTGGCTTTCGAGGAGGGCCGGATGGGCGTGGACCAGATCGTGGCGGTGCGCAGCCGCCGCGGGCCGAGTCCGCTGCCGGCGCAACGGCCGGCCACCTGGAGCGACCCGCGTGGGTGACTTCGCCTGGATGGCGTTGGCCAGCGCGGTGCTGCTGGCCTTCGTGCAGGCTGCCGCCGCGTTGTGGTCGGTCCGGGTCAGCCGGTGGGCCGTCGCGGACGTCGTGTGGGGTCCCGGCTTCGCCGCGGTCGCGGTGCTCGGCCTGCTCACCGGCCACGGTGGCATCGGGCGCCGGGTCGCGGTCGCGGCGCTGGTGACGGTGTGGGGCGCGCGCCTCGGCTCGCACGTCTGGGCTCGTTCGCGCAGCCACGGCGGCGACGACCCCCGCTACGAACGTATGGCGCGCGGCCGCAGCACGACCGCGATGGTGCTGCGGGTCTTCGGCCTGCAGGGCGTCCTCCAATGGGTCGTGTCACTGCCGATCCAGCTGATCGCCGTCTCCGCCGACCCGGGTGGCGGACTCTGGGCGCTGTCCGCAGCGGGCATCCTGCTTGCAGCAGCCGGTCTGGTGATCGAAGCGGTCGCGGACCGTCAGCTGCAGCGGTACAAGGCGCGTGATCCGCGGCCGGCGGTGCTCGACACCGGTCTGTGGGCGTGGTCGCGGCACCCGAACTACTTCGGCGACGCCTGCGTGTGGGTGGGCGTCTTCCTCGTTGCGGCGGCCACCTGGCCCGGTGCGCTGACCGTGGTGTCGCCCGTGGTGATGGTCGGACTGCTGGTCTGGGGCAGCGGCGTGCGGCTTGCCGAGCAGGCGATGGCCGACCGCCCGGGGTATGCGCAATACCGCGAGAAGACAAGTGTGTTCGTGCCCTGGCCGCCGCGCGGCGACCGCTGATCGGACCGCGGGGCAACCACTGGGTCACTCGGCGGCCAGCGGGCCCTCCAGCTCAGCGGCCTCGGTGTCGGACAACACGATCCGTCCCGCGGCGGTGTTCTCCTCCAGGTGCGCGACCGACGACGTGCCGGGGATCAACAGCACCACGCCGGCCCGACGCAGCAGCCAGGCGAGCCCGATCTGGGACGGTGTGGCGCCGAGCTTGTCGGCGAGCGACTTCACCCGCGGGTCCTCGGTGACCTTGGGCATGCCGGGGAACGCCGATCCCAGCGGGAAGAACGGCACGTAGGCCACGCCGCGCTCCGCACACAGTTGCAGAGTGGCCTCGTCGTCGCGATGCAGCAGGTTGTAGGCGTTCTGCACGCAGACGGCTCCGGCGTCGATCGCCGTGCGCGCCTCGGCCGGTGACACGTTGCTCACCCCGAACGCCTCCAGCAGGCCGTCCGAGACCAACTCACCCATCGCGGCGAGCTGCTCCTCCAGCGGGTGATAGTTCTCCGCCCCGATCTCCTGCTCGGGCATGACCCGGAGGTTGACGACCGGGAGCCTGTCGACGCCCAACTGGTCCAGGTTCGCCCGAACGTCGCGCTTGAGCTGCTCGGGCGCCTGCGCCGGCAGCCACGCACCCTCGTCGTCGCGGCGCGCGCCGACCTTCGACACCAGCACCAGATCCTCGGCATACGGGTGCAGCGCCTCCCGGATGAGGCGGTTGGCGACCTCGGGACCGTAGAACGCGGCGGTGTCGATGTGGTTGACGCCGAGCTCGACCGCGCGTCGCAGCACGGCGATCGCCTCGTCGTGGTCCCGCGGCGGGCCCATGACGCCGGGCCCGGGCAACTGCATCGCACCGAAACCGATGCGGCGGATGTCATGACCGGCAAGGGTGAAGCTGTCTGTCGTCATACCTCCACCTCAGCACACGCCGGCGGAACGCACAGCCCGACGGTCGGATCAATACGCTGGGCTGGTCGTCCGATCATCGCGAGGAGTGGAGCAGTCATGGCCGCACGGGTCGCCGTGGTGGGTTCGATCAACGTCGACCACACGCTCGCCGTGGATCGCTTCCCACGGCCCGGGGAGACGTTGCTCGCCGGTTCGTTGACGCATTCGGTGGGTGGCAAGGGCGCGAATCAGGCTGCGGCTGCTGCACATGCGGGCGCGGACGTGATCATGGTCGGCGTGGTCGGTGCGGACGCCGAGGGTGACACCGCCCTGCAGGAGCTGGACCGGGCAGGTGTCGACTGCTGCACCGTCGCACGCGTCACCGGCGCGCCGACCGGCAGCGCCTGGATCACGGTCGCGTCCGGCGACAACACCATCCTGGTCGTGCCGGGAGCCAACCACCGATGGTCTGGCAACCCGTTGCCGGTGCAGCGGGATGACATCGTGCTCTGCCAGTTGGAGATCCCCCTCGACGTCGTGCGACGCGCCGCCACGCAGGCCGACACCTTCGTGCTGAATGCCGCTCCCGCACAACGACTTCCCGACGATCTGCTCGCTCGCTGCCACACGCTGCTCGTCAATGAGCACGAGCTGGCGGAGGTGTCGGGGCGTTCACTGGATGCGGCGGACGACGCGGCGGTGATCGGGGCTGCACGGACGCTGCTCGAGCGCGGCGTCCGCACCGTCGTCACCACACTCGGCCGTCGCGGAGCGGTCCTGTGCAGCCCGGGCCGGGCGCTGCGCGCGATCGCACCGGTCGTCGACGTCGTCGACACCACCGGCGCCGGGGACGCCTTCGGCGGGGTCTTCGCCGCACGCCTCGCCGCCGGTGCCTCGCAGCAGGACGCGCTCCGTTGCGCGGTAGCCGCGGGATCGCTGGCGGTGCAGGAGGCGACGGCACGCGGCGCCTATGAGCGATTCGGGACGTTGTCCGTCCTGGCCGATGCAACGCCCGAGGTCACCGTGCTTCCCGCGCGCTGAACGATCGGCGCCACACGTGTCGGCCGCACCCGGCGCCGGCGATTTTTCACAATCGTTTATTGTCATAAATATGTCGAACCTGGGTCATGGCCTGCTGGTGACGGTCCTCGTCCTCAGCACCAGCGTCTGGATCGGTGGCTACGTCGCCATCGCTGTCGTCGCCCGCACCGCCGCGACCACGCTGGACGCCGCGCAGCGCGTGGCGTTCTTCCGCACGCTCGGCCGTTCCTACTTGCGGGTCGGGACACCGGCACTGGTGATCGCCCTGGCGAGTGGTGCGGTGGTGGCACGCAACCACCCCTGGGACGCCGCGCTGATCATCAGCCTGGTCGTGGCCGCGCTGCTCGTCATCCTGCTGGCGGTCGCGGTCCAACAGGCGCGGCGAATGACCCGGTTGCGCCACGCCGCCCTGCAAGCGGACGAGGACCCAGCCACTGTCCCCGCCATCCGACGCGGCCGTCGCTCGGCCGGCATACTGCGCGCAGCACTGGGAGTGCTGAGCGTGATCCTGATCGTGCTCGGCTGTTTCATGGCCGGCTGACCCCCACTCGAGGAGGTTCCATGCCCAACTCGGACGGCCTTGCCGCCGCTCTGACCCGAGAACATCGCGACATCGATTCCGGCATCGAGGAATTCGTCGCCGGCGCCGACGCGGGCGAGCTGCGCCGGGAACCGCTGTGCGCCGCCATGGGGGCGCTACGCCGGCACATCTACCTCGAGGAGACGTTCCTCTTCCCACCGCTTCGGGCCGCAGGGCTGATGATGCCGATCATGGTCATGCTCCGCGAGCACGGCGCCCTGTGGGACGCGATGGACGCCATCGAGACCGCACTCGCCGAAGCCTCACCTGAGCGCATCGGGCTGCTCCAGCAGTGCCGCGACCTCCTCGCAATGCTCGACCAGCACAACAGCAAGGAGGAACCGGTCATCTACCCGCGCGCCGACCTCGACCTGGACGAGGCCGTGCACGACGATCTGGCGGATTTCCTGCACGCCGGCCGGACTCCGGAGGGCTGGGTCTGCGAGGCGGCCGGCCGCTGAGCCGCAGCCACCGCCCGGGACGATGCGCCGAATGCCTCCCTACACTCAGGAACATGCCGACACCCGAGTACGTCACCGGCCTGCGCGAGAAGATCGGCACCGACCTGCTGTGGATGCCGGGCGCGTCGGCATACATCTTGCGGGACGGGCCGCACGGGACACAGGTGCTGCTCGTCCGACGCTCGGACAACGGCCGGTGGACCCCGATCACCGGCGTCTGCGACCCGGGCGAGGAACCGGACGTCACCGCGGAACGCGAGGCACTTGAGGAGGCACTGGTCGAGATCACCGTCGAGCGCCTGCTCGCCGTGACGGCGCTGCGACCGATCGCCTACGACAACGGCGACCGCTGCCAATACCTGGACCACGCCTTCCGCTGCCGCTGGATCTCCGGCGAGGCACGTGTCGGCGACGACGAGTCGAGCGACGTGCGGTGGTTCGGACTCGACAACCTGCCGCCGTTGTTGCCGCGCTTCGAGAAGCAGCTCGCGATGGCAGTCGCCGGCGACGCCCCGGTCCGTTTCGGCGCGACCGGACGCGAGCGCTGAGCCTCAGGACCGGCGCCCGAGCTCCTTCTCCAGCAGGGTGAACTCCAGGTCGTCACGCTGCGGTATGCCGAATCGCTCGTCACCGTAGGGAAACGGCGACCGGGCCCCGGTGTCGCGATAACCGCGTCGTTCGTAGAAGGCGATCAGATCGGTGCGCTGCCGGATGACCGTCATCTCCACGTGCCGGCACGCCCATTCCCGGGCGGCATACGTCTCGGCATACGCGATGGTGCGCTTGCCGATGCCGGCGCCCTGCGCGGCCGGGGACACAGCGAACATGCCGAAATAGGCTCTGTCGCCACGGTTCTCGAGCTGACAGCAGCCCAGCAGTGCATCACCGGCGTCGACCACGAGCAGCACTGCGTCGGCGCGGGTCAGCAGGGCCACCACCTGCTCGGAATCGGTGCGCTGCCCGTGCAGCAGGTCCGCCTCGGTCGTCCAGCCCGCCCGGCTCGCGTCGCCGCGGTATGCCGACTCCACCAGGGCCACCACCGAGGAGACGTCGGCTGGTCGGGCCGTCCGGAAGTTCACGTCGCACACTTCGTCCATGAGGGTCATAGGCTCTCAGACGAACCTGCTGGGCACCTAGCCGCCGGAGGCACGATGAGCCGCACCCGAGTCCACAACCTGTTCGTCTCGCTCGACGGGTACGCCGCCGGCGAGCACGTCACGCTGGAGCAACCGATCGGCGACGCCGGAAGCCTCTTCCGGCGCTTCGACGGTCGCGTCATCCACGGCATCGACAACGCTCCGGACGCACCGATCACCGTCGACCGCGCGCTGACCAGCACCTGGGCGCAAGGCATCGGCGCGGAGATCATGGGCCGGCGCAAGTTCGGTCCGCAGACCGGCGCGTGGCCGGAGGACGGTTGGCAGGGCTGGTGGGGCGACGAACCACCCTTCCGGACACCGGTTTTCGTGCTGACCCATCATCCGCGAGCATCGCTCGAGTTCGCGAACGGCACGACCTTCCACTTCGTCGACGGCTCACCGGCCGAGGTCCTGCAGCGCGCCCGGGACGCAGCGCAGGGCGGCGACGTGCGCATCGGCGGCGGCCCGTCGACGGTGCGGCAGTTCCTCGAGGCCGACCTGATCGATTTCCTGCATCTCGCGATCGTCCCGGTCGTCCTGGGACGCGGCACCAGTCCGTGGGCCGGCCTCACCGACATACAGGATCGCTTCGACATCGATTCGGTCAGCGCGCCCAGCGGATTGGTGCACCAGTTGTGGAACCGCAGGCGGGGTTGATCGCACCATGACATCTGACACGACCCCCGAGACCACCCCCGACACCACTCCCACTGCTCCGACCACGTGGTTCTTCGAGGACTTCGCCGTCGGCCAGGTCTTCCACACGCAGGGCCGCACCATCACCGAGTCGGACATCGTGTCGTTCGCCGGCTGGAGCTGGGACACCAACCCGGTGCACACCGACGTCGTGCATGCCGCGGCCGGTCGCTTCGGCGCACCGATCGCCCATGGCGTGCTCGGTCTGTCGGTGGCGATGGGACTGGTCTCCCGGCTCGGCGTCTTCGAGAGCTGCTCGATCGCGCTGCTCGGCATCGACGGCTGGCGCTTCGAACGACCGGTCGTCGCCGGCGACACCCTGCGCTGCACGCTGACCGTCACCGGCGCCCGCGCCACCAGCAATGGCAGGGCCGGGATCCTCGATCGCGCACTGATCCTCACCAATCAGGACGATGCCGTGGTGCAACGCGGCTCCATCGGCCTGATGGTCGCGCGCCGACCGGCCTGAACCACGCACCGGCGGTCGTCGCCGCTCCTCTTGTGGCGGTCATCGCGCCGGCACCACACTGGATCATGTTCATCGCAGAACCTCCCGCGTCGGCGGAGCGCGACGCGGCATACGACGAAGACCGCCAGAGCGACGGGTATGTCGCCAACCTGACCCGGCTGTGGACGTGGCGTCCGGACGTGCTCGATGCCTTCACCGCGCTCCGGCAGCAGCTCCAGGACACCTGGGAACTCGACGATCTGGACCGTGCCGTGCTGGTCGTCGCGACCGCTCGCGCTCGCGCGGACTCCTATTGCTCGCTCGCGTGGGGCAGCCGGCTCGCCGAGCTCGTGGGCGAGCATCGTGCCGCCGAGACGATCCGCGGACGGCCCGAGGCGCTCGCACCGCGCCAGCGCACGCTGGCCCACTGGGCGCACACCGTCGTTTCCGACCCCAACGCCACCACGCCGGACCAGGTGGCGGCGCTGCGTGAGTGCGGCCTGAGCGATCGCGCCATCTTCGAGGCCACCCTCTTCATCGCGCTCCGGCTCGCCTTCTCGACCGTCAACGACGCCCTGGGCGCCGCCCCGGACCACCAGCTGGCGCAGGCAGCACCCGCCGCGGTTCGCGACGCCGTCACTTACGGGAGGACGCCAACCGCAACATCCTGAATCCTCGGTGCAGCAACGTGATCCCCGCGTATGGCGCCCGACGCGTCAGAGTCCGGCGAGGAAGGACAGGGTCCGTTCGCGCAGCAGACCGGCCGCAGTCGCGTCATACGCCGCCAGCGACGAGTCGGCGAACAGGTGTTTCGTGCCGGAGTAGAGGAACAGCTCGGCGGTCGGCACCGAATCGGCCAGTTGCTGGGCGAACTCCAGGTCCTCGGCGAACCAGTCGTCATCGGTGCCACCGTGGATCTGCACCGGCAGCCCGTCGGGCCATGCACCGAACTCCGAGACGGGCAGGCACGAGTCGAAGAACAACGCACCGACGGCACCGGGGCGGGTCTGCGCCAACTTCTGAGCGGACATCACCCCCATCGAGAACCCCGCGTAGACAAGGCTTTCGGGCAATGCCTCCGCCGCGGCGACGCCACGCGCCAGCACGTTGTCGAAGCCGATCTCCCGCGCGTGCGCGACACCGGACTCCACGTCGCCGAAGGTCCGTCCCTCGAACAGGTCGGGCACGTGCACCGTGTGACCGGCAGCGACCAGTTCATCGGCGAAAGCACGCACTCCGGCGGTCAGCCCCTGGGCGTGGTGGAACAAGAGAATCTCGGACATGGTGCCTTCTCCACTGAATGATCCATAAACTTCGAACGTTCGAAAAAGCTAGTATGTTCTGCCATGGAAGGCAAGATGCCGGACTACGACCTCGCGGACCAGCTCGCGCTGACGACGCCGCAACAGGTGCGCGCGCTCGGCAACCCGCTGCGCAACACCATCCTCGGACTGCTGCACGAGCGAGCCGCGAGCATCACCGAGCTCAGCACGGCAGTGGATCGACCGAAGAGCACCGTCGCCCACCACGTCAAGGTGCTCACCGAGGCCGGATTGGTGCAGATCGTGCGCACCCGCAAGGTGCGCGCCATCGACGAGGCGTTCTACGGCCGGACGGCACGGATGTTCTACGTGGCGCTCGATGGTCAACGCACCGAAAGCCGCGGCAGCGCAGTCGACTTCAACGACCTCGAGGTGGCTGCGGCCGAATCGGGACCGGCATACCGCGAAGGACAGCTGTGGGGCTTCATCCGCCACGCCCGGATCAGCGAGACGCAGAAGCAGGAGTTCTGGCACCGGATGAGGGCGCTGGTGGAGGAGTTCGATGCCCTCCCCCGCCGGGGCGACGTCGTCCACGGCTTCGCGGTCGGCGTCTACCCCATAGCGGACTACCCGCAGCTGCCCCGGACCACTGACTCGGGGGCGGGCGAAGGATCGCCCGACGCAAGATGATCGAGGCAGACTGGCCGGTGTGGACGACCTGCGCATACCGCCGGGACCGGGCGCGCCTGAGGGAATGACGGTGCCGGCCGGTGAGCTCGTCGAGCAGTTCTCGCACGCGTCGGGACGGGGCGGTCAGGGCGTCAACACTGCGGATTCTCGGGTGCAGCTCAGTCTCGACATCGGAACGACGACGGCGCTGACCGAGCCGCAGCGCGAACTCGCACTCGAGCGGCTCGCCATCCGCCTTTCGGGCACGGTGCTCACCATCAGCGCTGCCGAACACCGTTCCCAGCGACGCAATCGAACCGCCGCGCGGGATCGGCTCGCCATACTGCTTCGCAACGCCGTCATCCCGACGCCGACCCGGCGCCCGACCCGGCGCACCCGCGGCTCCCAGCGACGACGACTGGACGCGAAACGAGAGCGCTCCGAGGTGAAGCGGAACCGGAGGCCCCCGCACGCCGACTGACCGACTGCGACCGGCCGATCTGGCAGCCGGTGGACGAACCCGACCTCACCGTCGCCGTGACGGCCTGCACCGAGCCGATCGTGCTGATGGTCGGACGTTTCCACGAACTCGCTGACCGAGCTTCGATCTCACTGGACGGGCTCGCCGCCCACGACGTCCTCCCGTCGGGACTGCGGCCCCCGGCGGATGGGGAGAAGGCGATCACGAAGGTCCTCGAGGGACTCCGCCGATCCCAGATCACGAGCCCAGCTGTCACGGGAAACGTCACTAACGCTAGACGTTGAAGCGGAACTCCACCACGTCGCCGTCGGCCATCACGTAGTCCTTGCCCTCCATGCGCGCCTTGCCGTGCGCGCGGGCCTCGGCGACCGAGCCCAGCTCGATGAGGTCGTCATACGAGATGACTTCGGCCTTGATGAAGCCCTTCTGGAAGTCCGTGTGTATGACGCCTGCCGCTTGCGGCGCCGTCCAGCCGCGTCGGATGGTCCAGGCGCGCGACTCCTTCGGGCCCGCGGTGAGGTAGGTCTGCAGGCCGAGGGTGTTGAAACCCTTGTGCGCCAGCTGCGCCAGGCCCGACTCGGTCGCGCCGAACCCCTGCAACATCTCCAGGGCTTCCTCGTCCGACATCTCGGTGAGGTCCATCTCGAGCTTGGCGTTGAGGAAGATCGCCTCGGCCGGCTCGACCAGCGCCTGCAGCGACGCCTGCAATGCGGTGTCGACCAGCTGGTCCTCGTCGACGTTGAAGACATAGAGGAACGGCTTACCGGTCAGCAGCCCCAGCTCGCGGATCGGGGTGACGTCGAAACCCTTGGAGAACAACGTGTCTCCGGCTTCCAGGATGGTCTGCGCCTCGCGCGCGGCATCCAGCACCGACTTGTCCGTCTTCTTGCCCTTGACCTCCTTGTCGAGGCGCGGCAGCGCCTTCTCCAGGGTCTGCAGGTCGGCGAGGATCAGCTCGGTGTTGATCGTCTCCATGTCCGACTCGGGCGACACCTTGCCGTCGACGTGCGCCACGTCGTCGTCGTGGAAGACCCGGATCACCTGGCAGATCGCGTCCGCCTCGCGGATGTTGGCCAGGAACTTGTTGCCCAGCCCCTCCCCCTCGGACGCGCCGCGCACGATGCCCGCGATGTCGACGAACGAGACGGTGGCCGGCACCACCTTGTCGGAGGAGTAGAGCTCGCCGAGCCTGTCCAGGCGCTCGTCCGGCAGTGGCACCACCCCGACATTCGGCTCGATCGTGGCGAACGGGTAGTTCGCGGCGAGCACGTTGTTCTTGGTCAGTGCATTGAACATGGTCGACTTGCCGACGTTGGGAAGCCCGACGATTCCGATAGTGAGTGCCACGGGATCAAGAGTCTAGTGGTCCCTGGCGGCCCGCTCCTCCACGCTCGCCACCGACCGGCGAGCGCACCACGGACGCACCGCAGGTCCAGAACGATTTGGCCGGTGAACACCGCTGTGCCAGCCTGGGATCGGGCCGCCGCGAACGTGGTCCCCGGACGAGGGCGCCGTACCCGGACAGCGACAAGACGGCCGCTTGTGAAGGGGTGTTCACCATGGCATGGCTCGTGCTCGTCGTCTCCGGGATGATGGAGGCCGTGTGGGCCACCGCGCTCGACAAGTCGCAGGGCTTCTCCCGCCTGGTCCCGTCCGCAGTCTTCGTCCTCGCACTCGCCGCCAGCATGACCGGCCTGGCGGTGGCGATGCGCAGCCTGCCCGTCGGCACCGCGTATGCCGTCTGGGTCGGCATCGGTGCGGTGCTGACCGTGGTCTATGCGATGTCCACCGGCAGCGAATCGGTGTCGCCGCTGAAGATCATCTTCCTGCTCGGCATCGTCGGCTGCGTCGTCGGCCTGAAGCTCAGTCATTGACCGTGCCGCGCGGTGACGACCTCTAGGGTGCCAGCATGCTGGTGCATCTGCGGCTCGCCGTGCCGACGGACCTGTCCGACGACGTCGTGGGACTGCTCGAGACCCATTCGGGCGTGACCAATCTCGTCGTCCAGCCGGGAGTGTGCCGCAGCCCGCGCGGTGACCTCATCGAGTGCGACGCGGCCCGGGAGTCGGCCGGTGAACTCGTGGAGGCACTGGACGACCTGTCACTCAGCGACCGTGGCGGCATCGTGATCAGCCGGCCGAGCAGCACGCCGTTCCGCCGGGCGGAGGAGCTGGAGGAGGCCTCCCCCGGCGAGGCCGACGACGCGGTGATCTGGGAGGAAGTGCTCGACTCGGCGGAGTCGGCGAGCCGCTCGACGATTTCCTACTACCTGTTCCTGGTGATGGCGACGATCCTGGCAGCTGTCGCCGTCATCACCGACTCCTCCGTCCTGGTCGTCGGCGCGATGGTCGTCAGCCCGGACTTCGCACCGGTGGCGGCGCTGTGCACCGGCGTCGTCTTCGCCCGCGGACGCCTGGTGCGCAGCAGCGCCGTCCTGCTGGTGACGTCGTTCGTCGTCGCGATCGCGGCCGTGGCCGCCCTGGGGCTGATCGCTCGCCTCACCGGCCTGGTCAGCGGTGCCGACGTCACGCACGGCCGCCCGCAGACCGCGTTCATCTGGCACCCGGACCGCTGGTCGTTCATCGTCGCACTGGCCGCGGGGGCGGTCGGGATCTTCGCGATGTCGACCGACAAGGCGACCGCCATGGTCGGTGTGTTCATCTCCGTCACGACGGTGCCGGCCGCCGGCAACCTGGCGCTCGCGCTCGCGGTGGGCGCCCGCGCGGAGATGGCCGGCTCCGCGACCCAGCTCGGGGTCAACCTCGCCGGCATGGTGCTCGCCGGGGTGGTCACCCTCGCCGTACAACGCCTGGCCTGGCACCACCTGGTGCGCGGCAAACACCAGCTGCTCGGCCGTCCGTCCTGACGCGGCGCCGACGGGTTGTCGGCGCATCGTGCTTTCCTGCAGGTATGACGGAATTCATCGTCGGTCTCGTCCTGGGGATCGCGCTCGCAGCCGCCGCCACCTGGCTGCTGCTGCGTCAGGCGTATGCCGCACGCGGGGCGTCCCTGGCCACCGAACGCGACCTGCTGCGCGAGCGGGTGATCGACCTGGAGTCCACGGTCGCCGACGACCAGCAGACGGCGGCGGTCCTCGGACCGTTGAGCGCGACGCTCGGACGGGTCGAGCAACAGGTCGCGACGCTCGAGCGTGACCGGGTGGAGCAGTTCGGCGAGCTCGGCGCACGACTGGCCGAGGTCGGGCGGGTGACCGGTGCGCTGCACCAGGAGACCACCCAGCTCGCCGGCGCACTGCGCGCCACCTCGACCGGCGGCACCTGGGGCGAGGTGCAACTGCGCCGGGTGCTCGAACACGCCGGCATGCTCGCGCACTGCGACTTCGAGGAGCAGGTCACCGCGGTCAGCAGACATGACGCCCGCATCCGCCCGGACGTGGTGGTGCGGCTTCCCGGCGACCGGGTGCTGGTGATCGACAGCAAGGCCCCGGCGCGGGCCTTCCTGGACTCCCAGGCCGACGGACTCGCCCCCGACGAGCGCGACCGGCTGCTCGACCAGCACGCGAAGGCCCTCGTCCGGCACGTGGACTCGCTTGCCGCCAAGGCCTATTGGAGCGCGTTCGAGCAGTCCCCGCAGCTGGTGATCTGCTTCCTGCCGGCCGACGCGATGCTCGCCGCCGCGCTGCGGCACGATCCGTCCCTGCTCGACCGCGCGATGGGTCGCAAGGTGGTGCCGGCCTCCCCCAGCACCCTGCTGGCGTTGCTGCGCACCAGCGCCGCCGCCTGGCAGCAGGACAGCCTGGCCCGGGGTGCCCGCGAGCTGTTGGCCCTCGGGCAGGCGCTCTATGACCGGCTCGGCACGATGAGCCGGCACACCGCTCGGGTGGGGCAGTCGCTCACCCGGTCCGTCGAGGCATACAACGCCATGATCGGGACCCTGGAGTCCCGGGTCCTGGTGACCGCCCGGCAGATGCATGCCCTCGGGCTGGCGCAGGATGCGCCGTCCGCCGAGTTGCGCGCCGTCGAGACACCCACCCGACCGTTGACGGCCCACGAGCTCATCGACGCGCTCGATGCGGAGGTGGGCCGGCCGATGCTCGACCTGGAGGTCCCCGAGACCCAACCGGCGCGTCCCGCGCATCGCATCGAGGACGCCGGCTGACGCCCCCGGAAGATCAACCGGTCAGCGCAGTGACCCGGCGTCGTGCCGGACCTGGGCGGAATCCTCCTGACCGCGTGCCTTCAGGTCGCGGCGCAACTCCGTCGGCAGCGCGAAGAGCAGGCTCTCCTCGGCGGCGGTGATCGTCTCGACGTCGGCATACCCGCGCTCGGCGAGGTAGGCCAGCACGTCACGCACCAACACCTCGGGGACGGACGCCCCGGAGGTGACGCCCACGGTGGTCACGCCGTCGAGCCAGCTCTCGTCCATCTCGTCGGCGTAGTCGACCAGATGTCCGTCGCGCGCGCCGTGTTCGAGAGCGACCTCGACGAGCCGGACCGAGTTGGAGGAGTTGCGGCTGCCGACCACGATCATCAGGTCGGTGCGCGGCGCCATCTGCTTGACGGCGAGCTGACGGTTCTGGGTCGCGTAACAGATGTCGTCCGACGGCGGGTCCTGCAGGCCGGGGAAACGCTGCTTCAGCCGGCGCACCGTCTCCATCGTCTCGTCGACCGACAGCGTGGTCTGCGACAGCCACACCAGCTTGTCCGGGTGACGCACCTCCACGGTGTCGGCATGCTCCGGCGACTGCACCAGGATGATGTTGTCGGGCGCCTCACCAGCGGTGCCGACGACCTCCTCGTGGCCCTCGTGGCCGATCAGCAGGATGTCGTACTCGTCGGAGGCGAAGCGGGTCGCCTCACGGTGCACCTTGGTCACCAGCGGGCAGGTCGCATCGATCGTCTTCAGCGACAGCGCCTTGGCCTGCTCGCGCACCACCGGGGCGATGCCGTGCGCGGAGAAGATCACCGTCGCGCCCTCGGGGACCTCGTCGGTCTCGTCGACGAAGATCGCGCCGCGCTTCTCGAGCGTCGCCACGACGTGCTTGTTGTGCACGATCTGCTTGCGCACGTAGACCGGCGGGCCATAGAGGTCGAGCGCCTTCTCCACCGTCACGACGGCCCGGTCGACGCCGGCGCAGTAACCCCGCGGCGCCGCGAGCAGCACGCGTTTCGGCTCCTCGACGGCGGCCTGGTGCGTGTCGGTCGTTGCGGGCGAAGTCATGTCTCCATGCTAGGTGCGGTCCCGTGGCCCGGCGAAACCGGACGGTTCGCGGTCAGCGTTCCGGCCGGAGGTCAGACCTTCCCGGCCAGCATGTCCATCAGCCGCTCCACGACCGGCCCGGACCGCAGACCGTCGTGTTCATACTCGTTGGTGACCCACGGCCGCACGTTCCCGACCCGGCGAGCGGTGTCCAGGGAGAGGTCGGCGTCGACATACATGTCGTCGAAGTAGACGGCGGCGGCCACCGGCACCGTGTTGTCCGCCAGCCGCCGTGCGTCATACAGGGCGGGCCAGTCGTCGACCGCCGCGAGGATGTCGGCGGCCTCCGCGAACGGCCGCAACAGCGGGATCTGATCGAACATCCACCGGAACATCGTCTCGCCGGTGAACAGCACCGGGTCGGCGTCGGCGGCGAACTCCGGCCGGCTCGCCAGCTCCTTGTCCGCCGCCCACCCGGTCGGGACGCCGGGTGCGCCGTAGCAGTACTCCTGCAGCGCGTAGATCGGGCCGTTCGGGTAAGACGTCTCGGCCATCACCGCCTGCCGGAACCGGTCCGAGATCTCCGCACCGTCCCAGGCGGTGTCCAGCAGCCAGTGCACGTGCTCGAACCCGTAGCTCATCCCGAAGATGCTGCCGATCAGCCGGAACCGTTCCGGGGTCAACCGCGATCCGTCGGGCAGGAGCACCTCGTGCGCCGCCAAGTGATCGACGATCCGCCGCACCGCCGCGACATCGTCCGGGTAACGCTCGTAATAGGCCGCGTTCTTGTGGGCGATCCGCGGGAACGTGCGGGCGTAGACGTCGGCCGCGCCGGCGTCGATCCCGGACAGGCCACCGGTGACCATGCACCCCGCGAGGCCGTCGGGCGCCTGCGACAGGTAGGTGAGCGTGATGAATCCGCCGTAGCTCTGGCCCAGCGTCGTCCACGGCTTGCCGCCGGCGACCTGCTCCCGGAAGATCTCCGCGTCGGCCACGATGCTGTCGGCCCGGAAGTGCCGGAGGTATGCCGCGATCTGCTCCGCCGACATGCCGGCGGTCGAGCGGGCCGTCAGCGGCGTCGACCGGCCGCAGCCGCGCTGGTCCAGCAGCAACACCCGGTGGGTCTTGGTAACGTGCCCGAGCCAGCCGTCGGCACGCATCGGCCGCGGGCTCTCCCCGCCGGGGCCGCCCTGCAGGAAGACCAGCCAGGGCAGCTCGTCGCCGACCTTGTCCACCGCAACCGCTTCCCGAGCGAAGACCTCGATCGTCGGCCCGTCCGGATCCGAGTGGTCGAGCGGCACCTGCAGGGTGTGGTCGGTCAGTGCGAGGCCGGGGATGCGGATCGTCATACGGAGCAGGCTAGGTCACCCCACGAAGTTTCTCCTCCGCTTCGCCCCTCCGAATTACTTCGCGGGGACCCCGACCAGGTGGACAGTGTGTGGACATACCGAGCCCCTACAGTGACCGGGTGAGCACCCCTCTCCCGGAGAAGGCAGCCGACACGACCGCCGAGCAGCCGTGGCCGGTGCGCAAGCTGTCGGTGAAGATCAGCGACTACGTCGACAAGATGTCGCCGCTGTGGGTCGAGGGGCAGATCGTCCAGCTCAACCGGCGTCCGGGCGCGCCGACGGCATACGTGACGCTGCGCGACCCGGAGGTCGACATGTCGCTGTCGGTCACCGTGCACGTCAACACCCTCGATGCGATGGGTCCGGGCCTGCAGCAGGGCGCCCGGGTGGTGGTGCACGCCAAGCCGCGCTTCTGGACCAAACGCGGGTCACTGCACCTGGAGGCGCGGCAGATGCGCCCGGTGGGTGTCGGCGAGTTGCTCGCGCGCCTGGAGCATCTCAAGCAGTTGTTGCGCAGCGAGGGACTCTTCGACGCCGGCCGCAAGAAGCCCCTGCCGTTCCTGCCGCACACCGTCGGCCTGATCTGCGGCCGCGCCAGCGCTGCTGAGAAGGACGTCGTCGAGAACGCCCGACGCCGTTGGCCGGCAACACAGTTCGAGATCCGGCAGGTCGCGGTGCAGGGACCGAACACGGTCACCGAGGTCACCGCCGCGCTCCAGGAGCTGGACGCCGCGGCGCACGTGCAGGTGATCGTGATCTCCCGCGGCGGCGGCGGCTTCGAGGACCTGTTGCCGTTCAGCAACGAGGCACTCGTGCGTGCCGTCTCCGCGGCTCGCACCCCGATCGTCAGCGCCATCGGGCACGACGAGGACACCCCGTTGCTGGACTTCGTGGCCGACGTGCGCGCCTCCACCCCGACCGATGCGGCGAAGCGGGTGGTGCCCGATCTGACCGACGAATTGCGCGGATTGGCGCAGACCCGGGCGGCGGGTGCGCGGGCGCTGCGGCACCGGCTGGCCGCCGAACGCCGCCACCTGGCGCAACTGCGCAGCCGCCCGGTCCTGGTCGCACCGGAGACGATGGTCGCGACGCGCCGGGCCACCGTCGAGGCGCTGCGCGACCGGTCACGAGCGCGCATGACGCACCGGCTCGACCGCGCGCACGACCAGGTCGGCCACCTGCGCGGCCAGCTGCGGGCGCTGTCCCCGTTGCAGACGCTGGAGCGCGGGTATGCCGTGGTGCGGCATACCGACGGTCAGCTCGTCACCGACGTCGCCACGGTGGACGCCGACGAACTGCTGCGGGTGACCGTGGCCTCCGGCGACTTCGCCGTGCGGCCGGTCAGCTGAATCGGGCGGCACACCCGCAGGGTCAGTGCAGCCGTGGCAGCCGCTGCTCGCCATACAGGACGCCGCGGAAGAGGTCGCCGCGCTCGGCGAGTCGCTGCCCGATGGTGCGGATGGTGAACCGGTCCGGCCGCAGGTCCGGGTCGTCGAGCTCGTCCCAGCTGATCGGCGCGGACACCGGCGCGCCCGGCGCCGGCCGGGGGCTGTATGGCGCCACCAGCGTCTTGTTGATGGCGTTCTGCGTGTAGTCCAGGCGCGCCCGGCCACGGCGCTCGTTCTTGACCCACTTCCAGCTGACCAGCTCCGGCAGCACCGCGCCGACGGTCCGCGACACCTGCTCCACCCAGGCGCGGGTCTGCTCGAACGACGGACCCCGCGCGATCGGCGCCCAGAAGTGGATCCCGCGGCGTCCGGTCAGTTTCGGGAATGCCGTGACGTTCAGGTGCTCGAACGCCGTCCGGTGCAGCCGGGCCAGCTCGAGGACCTCCTGCCACGAGGTGTTCTCCCCGGGGTCCAGGTCGAACAGCGCATAGGTGGGCTGCTCCGGCTCGTCGGTCCGCGACGTCCACGGATGCCATTCCAGCGCACCGAAATTCGCTGCCCAGACCAGCACCGCCGGCTCGTTCACCACGAGGTAGGTGTGCGCCTCACCGGTCTCCGCGGCGGGGTTGTCCCAGCGCGCCAACCAGTCCGGCGCATGCTCCGGCAGCGACTTGTGCCAGAAGCCCCGGTGTCCGGCGCCCTCCGGGTAGCGGTGCATGTTCAGCGCGCGGCCGGCCAGGTAGGGCAGCACCGTCGGCGCGATGGTCGCGGTGTAACGCAGAAACTCGCGCTTGGTCACCGGGTCGGTGTCATCGGTGCCGGGGAAGAGCACCTTGTCCAGATTGGTCACCCGCAGGGTGCGGCCGAAGATCTCCCAGCTGCCGTGGTCGCCAAGTGCATCCAACGCCTCCAGCGCCTCCTCCCCCGGCCCGGTCACCGTGTCGTCGCGCAACTCCACCGCCGCGGCGGCCGCGGGCAGGTCCGACCGCCACAACCGGTCGGGGTCCGCCTTCACCTCGTCGTTGGTGCGGCCGCTCAGCACCGAGCGCGGGTGGTCCTGCGGGTCCCATCCGCGCACCGCGTCCTCGTCGTGCTTGTGCAACAGCAGCCACTGCTCCCGGTCGGACGGCCCGCCGCGGCGCACCAGCACGAAGCGACCACGCAGCTTCTCGCCATACAGATCGGCATGGAAGTCGCCGTCCGCGACCGCCCGCGCCGGGTCGTCGGTGTCGTGCGGCTCCCAGGTGCCCCGATCCCACACGATGACATCGCCGCCGCCGTACTCACCGGCCGGTATGACGCCCTCGAAGTCCTGGTACTCCAGCGGATGGTCCTCGACGTGCACGGCCATCCGGCGCACGTCGGGGTCCAGGGTCGGCCCCTTCGGCACCGCCCAGCTGACCAGCACGCCGTCGATCTCGAAGCGCAGGTCGTAGTGCAACCGCCGGGCCCGATGGCGCTGGACGACGAAGTGCCGCCGGCCGGTCGGCTCCGCCGCGGTCGTGGTGCCGCCCGAGGGCTCCGGAGTGCGGTCGAACGTGCGCTTCCGGCGGTATGTCGTCAGCGGCTCCGTCGGCTCCTCGCGGCCGGTCCTGCTCGGCACAGTGCACACCTCCTGTGCCCCAGCCGTACCCGTGCCGTGCCGACCTGACGCGCCGGCGCTCACCGGGTCACGGTCGTGCTGTCGTTAGGCTGCCCGTCATGCCGAAGAATGCCGCAGCCGACGACGCCCATGCCGACGTGGCCGACCTCGGCTACGAGCAGGCCCGCGACGAGCTGGCGTCGATCGTCAGCCGGTTGGAGGGCGGCACCGAGACGCTCGAGGAGTCCATGCGGTTGTGGGAGCGCGGCGAGGCGCTGGCCGCCCATTGCGAGCGCTGGCTGGACGGCGCGCAGCGCACGATCGACGCGATGACCGACGAATCCGGCGCGACGCCGGACGGAGTCGACACCGACGAGTGATGCCGGGGTCGCTCAGGTGGCGCTCGGCGCGGGGCTCAACTGGCTCTTGCTCAGCGGTTGCAGCGACTCGGCGAACCGGTGCAGCCGGCCCCAGTCGCAGGTGCCGGTCACCACAGTGCTCAGCCCCGCGAGCGGCCGGCTCCGGACCAGGCTGCGTTCGCCGCCGTCGGCCCGGGTCAGCTGGGTCCAGCGGACACCCGCCAGAGTGACCGAGCCGGTCCGGGTGCTCTGGTCGGTCTGAGCAGCCACCCAGTCCGAGGTGCCGTCCTGGGTCTGCACCGCCCGCGCGTAGCATCCGCCCGGGGCGTCATACCCCGCCTGCCAGGTGTCGGGCTGCTTGTCGACCGACACCAGCCGGACGTTGACCGGCTGCCAACCCTTCGGCAGGCCCTGCGCGATCGCCGGGTCCCAGTGCTTGGCACGGCCCACCTCGCGCGCGATGCCGGCGACGTCCACCGTCGGCTGCGTCGTCTGCTCGGCTCGCGGGACGAACGCCCACCAGGCCAGCACCGCCAGCGCCACCAGCACCATCGAGATGATCATGCTGCGCGCCGAGCCCATGCCGCGGCGACGCTGCGGCCGGCCGGCGTCGCCCGGATCCGTTGGCGGCGTCTGCGCGGTCGGGCTCGCGGGAGGTTCGCTGTCGGTCACGCCGCTCATCGTCCCAAACCGGGATGACGGGCCCTGCGGCCACCTGCCCGTGAACCGGCCGCACCGGGGCCGCGCCGGTGGCCGGACCTGCCGATAGAGTCGACGCCGAACCCCACCTACGCGGTGGCCGAGGCACTCGTGAGGCACGAGCGAGCGTCTCGCGGTCCCGCGGCCCGAGTTCTCCGAGGAGAGTCCATGCCGTCCGACACCGTCACCACGGAAACCACCCCGGAAACCCCGGACCGCAACCTCGCGCTGGAGCTGGTGCGCGTCACCGAGGCCGCCGCGATGGCCGGGGGACGGTGGGTCGGCCGGGGCGACAAGAACGCTGCCGACGGTGCGGCGGTCGCCGCCATGCGACACCTGATCTCGTCGGTCTCGATGAGCGGCGTGGTGGTGATCGGTGAGGGCGAGAAGGACGCCGCTCCGATGCTCTTCAACGGGGAGAAGGTCGGCGACGGCACCGGCCCGCACGTGGACGTGGCCGTCGACCCGATCGACGGCACCACCCTGACCGCCAAGGGCATGACCAACGCGGTGTCGGTGATGGCGGTCAGCGAGCGGGGCTCGATGTACGACCCGAGCGCGGTCTTCTACATGGACAAGCTGGCCACCGGGCCCGAGGCCGCCGACGTGGTCGACATCCGACTGCCGGTCGCCGAGAACATCCGGCGGGTCGCCAAGGCGAAGCACGGGTCGGTGTCCGACGTGACGGTCGTGCTGCTGGACCGCCCACGGCACGAGAAGCTGGCCGAGGAGATCCGGACCACGGGCGCGCGCATCCGGTACATCTCCGACGGCGACGTGGCCGGGTCCATCATGGCCGCCCGCCCCGACACCGGCATCGACCTGCTGCTGGGCATCGGCGGCACCCCGGAGGGCATCATCAGCGCCTGCGCGATGAAGTGCATCGGCGGTGTGCTGCAGGGCCGCCTGTGGCCCAAGGACGATGAGGAGCGGCAGCGGGCCATCGATGCCGGCCACGACCTCGACGCCGTGCTGACCACCGACGACCTGGTCCAGAGCGACAACTGTTTCTTCGTCGCGACCGGCATCACCGACGGTGAGCTGCTGCGCGGCATCCGCTACCGCGGCGGCGGCTGCACCACCCACTCGCTGGTGATGCGGTCCAAGAGCGGCACGATCCGCTCCATCGAAGCCGTGCACCCGATGGCGAAGCTGCAGCAGCTCAGCGGCGGCCTGACCGGCTGACGGGCGCACTCGTGGTCGACACCCTGGTCATCGGCGAGGCCCTCATCGACATCGTCCGCCCGGTCGACGGGCCACCGCAGGAGTATGTCGGGGGCAGCCCGCTCAACGTCGCGATCGGCCTGGCGCGCCTGCAGCATCCGGCGCGGCTGGCGGCATACCTGGCGGACGACGCCTACGGCGAGCTCATCATCGGTCATCTCGCCGCGGACGACGTGCCGCTGGTGGAGGGCAGCCTCGGTGCCCAGCGCACGCCTACCGCGATGGCTACCTTGGACGAGGCCGGCTCTGCGACATACGAGTTCGACCTCGCCTGGGACCTGCCCTATCCGTTGCCCGGCGATGTGGGCCACCTGCACACCGGCTCCATCGCCGCCGCACTGCAGCCTGGCGCCGAGAAGGTGGCTGCTGCCATCCTGGCCGCCCGCGACCACGCCACGGTGTCCTTCGACCCCAATCCCCGGCCGACGCTGATCGGTGCGGCGCACGAGGTGCGCGCGGGCTTGGAGCAGCTGATCGGCTACTCCGACGTCGTCAAGGCCAGCGACGAGGACATCGCCTGGCTCTACGGCGCCGATGCCGATCCGGCTCAGGTGCTGGCACTGTGGGGGCAGCTCGGGCCGTCACTGGTCGTCATGACCCGCGGCGGGGACGGCGCGCTGCTGCACGTCTCCTCGACCGGGCAGACCGTCTCCGTCGCCGGCCGGAGCGTGTCCGTCGTGGACACGGTGGGCGCGGGCGACTCCTTCCAGTCCGGGCTGCTGTCCGGGCTGCTCGACGCGGGCCTGCTCGGCTCCGCCGACGCCCGCGACCGGCTGCGCCGAGCCGATCTGTCGCAGCTGCGTCCCGCGGTGGACCGGGCGATCGAGACGTCCGCGATCACCGTCTCCCGGGCGGGCGCGAACCCACCGACCCGCGCCGAGCTCGGGTAGTCCTCTCCCCCTCAACGCGGGCGGATCGACAGGTCCTCGACAGACGCCTCGGGCGGCGCGGTCAGCACGAAACGCACTGCAGCGGCGACGGATTCGGGGCGCAGGTAGTCGTTCTCGTCATACGCGGCGCCTTCGAAGTCGCGCAGTTCGCGCTGCATGTCGGTGGCCACCCGGCCCGGGTAGACGGTGGAGACACGGACGCCGTGGGCACGCTCCTCCTGTCGCAGCCCGTCGGCGAACGCACGCACCGCGAACTTCGATGCCGAGTAGAGGCTGCCCTGGGCGCCGGAGCGCAGTCCCGAGCCGGAGTTGACGACCACGACGGTGCCGTCGCCGGCGCGCAGCTTCGGCAGCAGCGCGCGCGTGAGGTCAGCAACCGCCACCACGTTCACCTCGAGGGTATGGCGCCAGGCGTCGCGACCGAGGTCCGCGACTGCGCCACTGCCCAGCACGCCGGCGGAGTGCACCACACCGGCCAACGCCGGCACGTCGTCGAGCGCGTCGACGGCGGCACCCGTGGCTGCCGCGTCGGTCAGGTCGGCGACGAACGGCACGGCGTCCGGCAACGCACCACACACGGCGGCGACGGCCGCTTCGTCCCGGCCGCCGATCAGCAGACGATGATCCTCGCCGAGGGCGTCCGCCACGGCGCGACCGATGCCGCGGGTGCCTCCGGTGATGAGCACAACAGGTCGGGAGTCAGTCATGGCTCAACCGTAGGCGACCGACCCCGACGCACTGACCACCGAGCGGACACGAAACACACCGAGGGGACACGTAAATCGGGGCTGCCACGCCCCGATTTCGTGTCCCCTCGGTATTTGTGTGTCCGCTCGGTGAGGGGGCGGGTCGGCGCGCCGGGCTAGGCCGACTTCTCGGACTGCTCGGACTCGCGCTTGCGCGCGCGTTCCAGCGCCGCCTTGCGCATCTTCTCGGAGTCGGCCGCGATCTCGGCGGCCTTGTCCTCGTCACGAGTGAGGTTCTCACCTGTCTGCGGGTCGAAGACGTGCATGGACGCCGGGTTGAAGGCGAGCTGGGCCTCGTCGCCCTCCAGCACCCGCGACCGCGGGTCCAGGTTGACGATCATCTGGGTGCGCAGTCCCTCGCCGTCCAGGTCGCGGTCCAGCTCCTCCAGCTGGTTGCGGACCTCCCCGTCGGCCTCGTAGGGGATGTAGGCGTACTGCTCGTTGCCCAGCCACTCGGTCTGATCGACCACGGCGTTGAACTTCACCGAGTGCTCCGGGCCCGATTCCACCGTGGTGTCCTTGAGGTGCTCGGGGCGCAGGCCCACGATCACGACGTCCTTGCCCTTGATCTTCTCGGCGAGCTCACCCTCGGCCGGCACGTCGACGAACGGCAACTTCAGCGTGCTGCCCTCCACCTTGGCGGGCAGGAAGTTCATCGGCGGCGAGCCGATGAAGCCGGCGACGAAGAGGTTGACCGGCTGTTCGTAGAGCTCGCGCGGGGACGCGACCTGTTGCAGCACACCGCGTTTGAGCACGCAGACCCGGTCGCCGAGGGTCATCGCCTCGGTCTGGTCGTGGGTGACGTAGACGGTGGTGATGCCGAGCCGGCGCTGCATCCGGGCGATCTCGGTGCGCATCTGCCCGCGCAGCTTGGCGTCCAGGTTGGACAACGGCTCGTCGAAGAGGAACGCATCGGCCTCCCGGACGATCGCCCGACCCATCGCCACCCGCTGCCGCTGACCACCGGACAGGTTGCCCGGCTTGCGTTCCAGGTGTTCGTCCAGCTCCAGCATGCTGGAGGCCTCGCGAACCTTCCGGTCGATCTCCTCGTTGCTGTGTTTGCCCTTCTGCAGGCGCAGCGGGAAGGCGATGTTCTCGAAGACCGTCAGGTGCGGGTAGAGCGCGTAGTTCTGGAAGACCATTGCCAGGTTGCGGTCCCGGGGCGCGAGGTCGTTGACCCGCTTGCCGTCGATCTCCAGGTCCCCCGACGTGATGTCCTCCAGCCCAACGATCATCCGCAGCAGGGTGGACTTCCCGCAGCCCGACGGTCCCACCAGGATGACGAACTCGCCGTCCTTGATGTCCAGGTTGACGTCGTTGACGGCCGGGAAACCGTCGCCGTACTTCTTGACAATGTGCTTGAGTTCGATGCTCGACATTGCTTCTCCTTGAGGCCTTTTCAGCCCTTGACTGCGCCGGAAGTGAGGCCGGCAACGATCCGCTTCTGGAAGACCAGGACGAGGATCACGACGGGAATGGTGACGACGACCGCGGCCGCACAGATGGCGCCCGTCGGCTGGACGAACTGACTGGCGCCGGTGAAGAAGCTCAACGCCGCGGGCACCGTCTGCGCGTGCTGCGCGGTCAGGTTGGAACTGAAGACGAAGTCGTTCCACGCGGTGAAGAACGCGATGATCGCGGTGGTGAACACGCCCGGCGCCGCGAGCGGCGCGACGACCTTCACGAACGCCTGCCAACTGGTGGCACCGTCGACCTGCGCCGCCTGCTCCATCTCCCACGGGATCTGCTGGAAGAAGGCCGACAGGATCCAGATCGACAGCGGCAGGGTCAGTGCGAGGTACGGGATGATCAGGCCCGGCAGCGTGTCGAACAACCCGATCTGCCGCCACAGGTTGAACAACGGCGTGACCATCGCGATCACCGGGAAGAACGACACCGCGAGCGCAGTCGTGAGGATCAGCTTCTTGCCCGGGAAGTCCAGCCGCGAGATCGCGTAGGCGCAGAACGTCGCGAGTATGACGCTGATGACCGTCGACACCACGCAGACGATGATCGAGTGCCACAACGCCGGCACGAACAGGTCGGACGCACCTCCGGAGAAAATCAGCTTGTAGTTGTCCCAGCTGATGTCCTTCGGCCAGAAGTTGCCGAGGATGTTCTGTCGCGAATCACCCAGCGCGGCATCGGATTTGAGCGAGGTCGCCACAATCCACAGCAGCGGTATGACGGTCCAGATCATGATGACGATCGACGCGACGCCGAGGCCGTTCTTGGCCTTGGTGCTCATGTTGGTCTCCACTGCTCAACTCCTCCCGCTGGTGGTCAGATCGACCTTGAAGAGCTTGACGAAGATGAACGCGATGATCAGCACGATCACGAAGAGGATCACCGCGAGCGCTGACCCCATGCCGATCTCCACCCGGCTGACCGTCTCGGTGCCGACCAGCATCGACAAGGTTTCGGTCTTGTTGGCACCGCCGGTCATGACATATGGATTGTCATAGATGCGAACGGCATCCAGCGTCCGGAAGAGCAGCGCGACCATCAGCGCCGCCTTCATGTTGGGCAGGATCACCTTGGTGAAACGCTGCCACCAGGTGGCGCCGTCGACCTTGGCCGCCTCCTCCTGTGCCGAGTCGACCTGGGCCAGCCCGGCCAGCAGCAGCAACGACATGAAGGGCGTCGTCTTCCAGATCTCCGACAGGCAGATGATCGTCAGTGACGACCACCGTCCGCCGAACCAGTTGTAGGTCTCGCTGAACCCGCCGAAGGTGAAGAAGTGCAGCCAGTGGTTGAAGAAGCCGGTGTCGATCTGTGCGGCATACAACCAGGAGAAGCCGGACACGACCGTGACGATCGCGTAGGGGATCAGCACGATGGTGCGCAGCGTGCGGCGTGGCCAGACGACCTTGTGCATGACCATCGCGATCGCCATGCCCAGGATCAGCTCGACGATCACCGTGACCACGACGATGAAGAACGTGGACTCGAACGCCTGCCAGAACAACGGGTCGGACAACGCGGTGATGTAGTTCTGGATGCCGACGAGCTTCTTGCCGGCCGGGTCGGTCAACCGATAGTTGAACAGCGACAGGTAGACCGCGTAACCGATCGGATAGAGCGTGACCAACAGCATGATGACGAAGGCGGGACCGGCCAGCCGCCAGCCGAGGTTGCGCTCGCCCTTGGCCCGGTCGGACAGGTGGGCCTGCTCACGGGCGGTGAGATCGCCCTGAGTGGTGTCGGCGACGGCACTCATGACGGGACCCCCTCGCGGTGTCGCGGGACGCAGGACGCAGGACTTCGTGGGATGTTCACAGCAGCGCCTTCCCGTTCAAGACCTTGAGAATGAAGGCCTGCGCCTTCGCCGGGGTGCTCTGGTCGACCGAACTCGGCGGACTGAACTTCTGCTGCAGCGCCGTGGAGATGTCACCCCAGTAGGGCGTCAACGGCCGGGGGGCCGCCGCGTCCAGGGACTTCATGATCTCCGCGGCGATGCCGTTCGGGAACGCCGTGAGGACCGTGAGCGGCTTTCCTCCCGATGGCGTGAACTTGGTCGTTGAGTCCCGGTAGACGGCCTTGCGACTCGCCGGATTCCCCGAAGCGATCATGTACTGCGCCTGATGCTTCTCGTTGGTGATGCACGCCGCCGCCTGGTAGGCGAGCGCCTGGTGGTTGCTGTCCTTGCCCACCGCCAGCTGGATGCCACCGTATGGCGGCCGGGACTTCTCACCCTGGACCGTCTGCGGATACCGGGTCGCGGCCACATCGGCCTTGTCCTTGCCCGGGTAGGCGCCGTAGGTGTAAGGCCAGTTGACCAGGAAGCCGCCCTTCGGGCTGCCGAAGAGGTTCAGCGACTCGGTCTCGGTGGAGTTGCCCATCGCCGGTCCGCCGACGCCGGTCGAGGAGACCTCGTGGATGATCTTGGCGGCGTCGCGGCCCGCCTGGGAGTCCAGGCCGAGCTTGATGTTCTCGTAGGTGGCGTTGGGGTTCTTGACGATCTCGCCGCCGGCCCCGGCCACCAGTGCGTTGATCCAGACCGAGTAGCCCTCGTAGAGCTTGGCCTGCACCCCGATCTGCATGTGGGTCTGCTGCGCCGCCTTGATCAGCTGGTCCCAGGTCACCGGCTTGCTCATGTCGAGACCGGCCTTCTTGGCGACCGACTTCTTGTACCAGAGCAGTTGGGTGTTGGACCAGAACGGCACCGACATCAGTTTGCCGTTGTAGGTCGAGGCGTCGATCGAGGACTGCACCCGGTCGGCCTTGAACTCGGCGACCATGTCCTTGGGCACCGGCGCGAAATAGCCGGCCGCGGCGAACTCGCTGACGAATGCCGGGTCGACGCTCATCAGGTCCATGGTCTTGTCACCGCCGGCCAGTCGCCGCAGCAACTGGATCCGCTGGTCGCTGGCCGAGTTGGGCAGCAATTGGACCTTGATCTGGTATTTGCCCTTGGAGGCGTCCGAGCACTCCTTGGCGAGCGTCGCCTGGCCACCCTTGCTGGCATCGGCGTTGCCGACGTCGGGGTTGATGTACCAGGTGAGGTGAGCCGGTCCGGACCCGCTGTCGCTGCTTCCTCCGCAGGCGGCCAGGCCTGCGGTCGCCATGAGGACGGCGACCGCCCCCGCTGCGCCACGTCGAGGTGGCCTGAGACGTTTCATATGCATCCGCTCCATCCAGGGGGTGTGAGCTCCAACACGTTCTCACGGTCTACACCCCTTATACCCCCTGTGTCTCGCGGACGGCCCGGTCAGATGGCAAACCGTTGTGCAACGGTTGCCGGAGGCACCGCACCGCAGCGGTGACACCACTCCCGCGCGGTGACGCCGGCGAGCCCCACTACTCTGAAAGCACCGCTCATCCAGCAAGGAGATTGCCACCTGCCATGGCCGAATTCGCCTACGAAGACCTGCTGCCGCTCGGGGACGACGCGACGACCTACCGCAAGTTGTCCGACACTGGCGTGCGGACCGTCGACGGACCGGGCGGGCGCACGTTCCTCGAGGTCGACCCGGAGGCGCTGCGGCTGCTGACCGAGACGGCGATGCACGACATCGCGCACTACCTGCGCCCTGCGCACCTGGCCTTCCTCCGCACGATCCTGGACGACGACCAGGCCAGCAACAACGACAAGTTCGTGGCGATGGACCTGCTGAAGAACGCCGGGATCGCCGCGGCCGGGGTGCTGCCGATGTGCCAGGACACCGGCACCGCGATCGTCATGGGCAAGAAGGGTTCCCAGGTGCTCGTGGGCGGTGACGGTCCGGACGAGGCATCGATCGCCCGCGGCGTGTATGACGCCTACACCCGCCTCAACCTGCGTTACTCGCAGATGGCGCCGATCAGCATGTGGGAGGAGAAGAACACCGGCTCCAACCTGCCGGCCCAGATCGAGCTGTATGCCGACACCGCGGCGGGCCACGAGAACACCTACAAGTTCCTGTTCATGGCCAAGGGCGGCGGTTCGGCCAACAAGTCCTTCCTCTATCAGGAGACCAAGGCGATCCTGAACCCCGAGTCGATGATGCGGTTCCTCGACGAGAAGCTGCGCACCCTCGGCACGTCGGCCTGTCCGCCATACCACCTGGCGATCGTGATCGGCGGCACCAGTGCCGAATTCGCCCTGAAGACAGCCAAATACGCCAGCGCCAAGTATCTCGACGAACTCCCGACCTCGGGAGACGCGGCCACCGCGCACGGCTTCCGTGACGTCGAGCTGGAGGAGCAGGTGCTGGAGCTGACGCGGGGCTTCGGCATCGGCGCGCAGTTCGGCGGCAAGTACTTCTGCCACGACGTGCGGGTGGTGCGCCTGCCCCGGCACGGCGCCTCGCTGCCTGTCGCGATCGCGGTCAGCTGCTCCGCGGACCGGCAGTGCCTGGGCAAGATCACGCCCGAGGGTGTCTTCATCGAGCAACTGGAGACCGACCCGGCGCGCTTCCTGCCGGACACGACCGACGAGGAGCTGGATGCCACGGACGTGGTCCGCATCGACCTGAACCGGCCGATGGACCAGATCCGCGCCGAACTGACGAAACACCCGGTCAAGACACGCCTTTCACTCACCGGCCCGCTGGTCGTCGCGCGTGACATCGCGCACGCCAAGATCAAGGAGCGGCTGGACGCCGGCGAGGAGATGCCGCAATACCTCAAGGACCACGCGGTCTACTACGCCGGTCCCGCCAAGACACCGGACGGTTACGCGTCCGGCTCGTTCGGCCCGACCACCGCCGGCCGGATGGATTCGTATGTCGAGCAGTTCCAGGCCGCCGGCGGATCGATGGTCATGCTGGCCAAGGGCAACCGCAGCAAGCAGGTGACCGACGCCTGCCAGGCACACGGCGGCTTCTACCTCGGTTCGATCGGCGGCCCGGCCGCCCGGCTGGCCAAGGACTGCATCAAGCACGTCGAGGTGCTCGAATACCCCGAGCTGGGCATGGAAGCGGTGTGGAAGATCGAGGTCGAGGATTTCCCCGCCTTCATCGTGGTCGACGACAAGGGCGAGGACTTCTTCGCGGCCACCGCGAAGCCGGCCGCGTTCACCATCACCACCCGGCCCGGCCTATGAGCACCCGACGAATCACCACCGTGTCCAGGAAGGATCACCGATGAACGAACACACGACGGCACAGCAGGCGTGGCAGCAGTTGGTCGACGGCAACCAGCGATACGCCTCGGGCAGTCCGGCATACCCGCAGCAGGACGCCGCCCGCCGGGAGTCGCTGGCCGGCGGCCAGCAGCCGACCGCGGTGGTGTTCGGCTGCGGCGACAGCCGGGTGCCGGTCGAGCTGCTCTTCGACCAGGGACTCGGTGACGTCTTCGTGGTCCGCACCGCCGGTCAGGCGCTGGACGACGCGGTGCTGGGATCCCTGGAGTTCGGGATCGAGCCGCTGCAGGTGCCGCTGCTGGTCGTGCTCGGGCACAGCTCGTGCGGTGCTGTCGGCGCGGCGATGGCGGCCGCCGAGACCGGCGAATTCCCCTCGGGTCACGTGCGGGCCATCGCCGAGAAGGTGCTGCCGACCGTGCTGCAGTGCCGCAGCCGGGGTGAGACCGACTACCGGGCGGTCGTGGACGCGCACGTCCGAGCGACGATCGACCTGCTCCTGGAGCAGTCGCCGATGATCAAGGACGCGGTGGACTCCGGGCGGCTCGCGCTCGTCGGCGCCACCTACCAGCTCGAGGACGGACTGGTGGCGCCGGTCACCACCGTCGGCGACGTCACCGCCTGAGCCCGCGATGCAGGTCGTGTCGCTGCGCCTCCACCCGGTCAAAAGCACTGCCATCACTCACGTTCCGAGCGCGTATGTAGGCCTCGCCGGGCTGCGCGGCGACCGCGAGTGGATGATCGTGGACGCCGATCGATCGATGGTCAGCGCCCGGGAGCTGCCGGCGCTGTTCGGCATACGGGCGCAACCGGTGGAGCAGGGCGACGACGCCGTCCCTGCGGTCACCCTGTCCGCTGCCGGGTCGTCATACACGGTGCGGGCCGAAGGCCCGGAGCTGAAGGCGACGATGTTCACCAGGCCGCCGATGCGGGTCCGCGGGGCTGCGGAGTCGGCCTCGGCCTGGTTGGAGCAGGTCACCGGTCGCGCCGGGCTGGACGTGGTGTGGTGCGCGCATCCGGACGAGCGCACGCTCAATCCGGAGTTCTCGCGGCCGGACGACCGGGCGGCGTTCCAGGACGGCTATCCGGTGACGATCGCGTCATTGGCGTCGCTGCGGCAGTTGAACGCCTGGATCGAGGAGTCGGGTGGGCAGCCGGTCACGATCGACCGGTTCCGGCCCAACATCGTCATCGACGGTGACGTCCCCTTCGCCGAGGACGCGTGGGCGGCGGTGCAGATCGGCGGGGTGCGCTTGCGTGCCGCCAAGCCGGTGGATCGGTGCGTGATGACGCTTGTGGAGCCGGCGGACCTCAGCCGGGGCAAGGAGCCGATCCGCACGCTCAGCAAGCACCGCAGGTGGGACGGCAAGACGTGGTTCTGTCACCACCTGATCCCGGACACCGAAGGTGAGATCCGCATCGGCGACCCCGTGGTGGCGACGGGCTGACCTCACCGAACGGACACCAAACACATCGAGAGGACACGAAATCCGCCCGTTTGCGGGCCGGATTTCGTGTCCTCTCAGTACGTTGTGTGTCCGCTCGGCATCAAGCGAGCGGCCGCACGCCGGGTGGGGTCGTGCCTCAGGCGGGCTCGCCGACGACGGTGACCTCGATGTTGCCGCGGGTCGCCTTGGAGTAGGGGCAGAACTGGTGTGCCTTGTCGGCCAGCTCCTGCGCCTTGGCCGCGTCGACACCCGGGATCTTCGCGGTCAGCGCGACCGCGATGCCGAAGCCGGTGTCGGTCTTGCCGAAGGTGACGTCCGCCGTCACCGTCGACTCGCTCGCGTCGACGCCGTCCTGCTGCGCCATGGCGTTGAGCGCACCGGAGAAGCATGCCGAATAGCCTGCCGCGAAAAGCGTTTCGGGGTTCGCCTTCGGGTTGGCCTGGCTGCCCGGCTTGCCGAGCGGCAGGTCGACCACGCCGTCGGCGCTCTTGACGTTGCCCTCGCGGCCGCCCTTGGCCGTGGCCGCAGTGGTGTAGAGGACCTCAGTGACTTTCTCGGACATCTCATCGCCTTTCGAGAGGAAGTGGCCACCTCGTCGGACTCACCGCAACGCCGAGAGGACGCCGGTCTGTCCGCCGATGTGTGTAGTACGACCTTCACACATCGCTCGTGTGGGGCGTGCGGCAACCCCCGGGCAGGACACGCGTCGTTCAGCGGCCCCTCACGATCGCCCGGGCCAGCGACTGCCATCCCGCCAAGAGATCCGGTTGGGACATCCCGCGATCGGTCGTCAGATGATGAGTGACGTCGGCGTCCAGGATGCTGAGCAACGACTCGGCGAGCACCTCGACATCGCGCTCGACTCCGCACTCCCGCAGCAACATCCGAAGGTGCATCGCCGAGACCTTGCGCGCCGGGACGGAGAACTTGTCGATCGGCGCCTGCGCGGCGGCGAGCATCAGCCGGGCGTGCAACCGGTCCATGCGCAGCCGGGCAGCGCCATAGGCCAGCAGCCGGTCCAGTGGCGGGGCGCCGGGGCCGAGCGGCGGGGGGCCGGTCATGTGCGCCTGCTGGAACTCGCGCTCGGTCTCGTCGGTGAGTGCGGCGAACAGGCCGGAACGACTGCTGAACGCCCGGAAGATCGTCCCCTTGCCGACACCGGCGCAGGCGGCGAGCCCGTCCATGGTGAGCGCCTCGACACCATCGCGCTCGATCACCGTGCGCGCCGCGGCCAGGATGCGGTCGGAGTTGGCCGCCGCGTCCCGGCGGACCCGTGGCGGCATCGTCGCCATCGGCAGCGGGCGTGGTGTGGGCATGACCACATTCTCCCATCCGGACGGCTGCCGGGTTGCCGCCGGGAAGAAAAGCGGACTATGGTCCGTTTAGTTGTTTCGTCCGTTCCACCCGCCACCTCGAGAGGCCCCCATGACCACCACGCTCGCCGTCCTCGTCGGCAGTCCTCGCTCCGCGTCCATTCACCGGCAGTTGGCCGACGTCGTCGCCGACCTCGCCCCGGAGAACACCCGGGTCGAGATCATCGACTACCTGGAGACGCTGCCGTTCTACAACGAGGACAACGACACCGAGACCGCGCCCGAGCCGGTGCAGCAACTGCGCACCCAGCTCGGCACCGCCGACGCGGCACTGTTGCTGTCCCCCGCCAACAACGGCACCCTCTCCGCGGTGCTGAAGAACGCGATCGACTGGGCCTCGCGGCCCTATGGCCAGTCATCGCTCAGCGGCAAGCCGGTGGCCGTGTCCTCCGCGGCCCACAACACCTCCACCGTGGTGGAGCACACGCACCTCGCGGTCACCATTGCCGGCGGCCGCCCCCTGGCGGATGCCAGCGCCACGTTCGCCCTCGGCGAGTTGGCCGACGTCGACATCGCGACCCACGAGCCGATCAGCACCGCGCTGCGCGCGACCGTCACCGCGCTGGTGCAGGCGACGGAGACGACCAGCTCGGCGGCCTGATCCCGACGGGTCCCCTCAGGCCGGCGTCAGCGCCAGCTCACTGGCGACGACGCCGGCCAGGTGCTGGGCGATCTGCTGGGCCCGCTCGGCCGAGGCGGCTTCGACCATGACACGGACGACTGGCTCCGTGCCGGACTTGCGCAGCAGAACCCGGCCGAGCCCGCCGAGGTCGCGCTGGGCGTCGGCGACGGCCGACTGCACCACCGGATGCCCGTCGACGGCGTGCTTGTCGACTCCTGGGACATTGACCAGATACTGCGGCAGGCGCGTCATACAGGCCGCCAGTTCGCGCAGCGAGGAGCCGGTCGAGGCCACGCGAGCCGCGAGCATCAGGCCGGTCAGCACGCCGTCGCCGGTGGTGCCGTGTTCGAGCAGGATGACGTGGCCGGACTGCTCACCGCCCAGCGAGTAGCCACCGCGGCGCATCTCCGCCAGCACGTAGCGGTCGCCGACATCGGTGCGCTTGACGGTGATGCCGGCACCGGCCATCGCCTGCAGCAGGCCCTCGTTGCTCATCACCGTCGCCACCAGGGTGTCGCCGGCGAGCGCGTGTCGTTCGTGCAGGTCGAGCGCCAGGATGGCCATGATCTGGTCGCCGTCGACCTCCGCGCCGGTGGCGTCGACCGCCAGGCAGCGGTCGGCGTCGCCGTCGAAGGCGAGGCCGAAGTCCGCACCCAGTTGCGGCACGAGCCGGCACAGGTCCTGCAGGTGCGTGGACCCGACACCGTCGTTGATATTGAGACCATTGGGTTCAGCGCCGACCAGGGTGACTTTGGCTCCGGCGCGCTCGAAGGCTTCCGGGGCGATCGTGCAGGCGGCACCGTTGGCGGTGTCGAGCACGATGTGCAGCCCGTCCAACCGGTGTGGCATGGCATGGAGCAGGTGGGCGACATACCGCTCGGCGCCTTCGGCGAACGGCTTGATGCGGCCGACCTGGTCGCCGGTGGGCCGCTCCCAGTCGCTGCGCAGCCGGGCCTCGATGGCGTCCTCGGTCGCGTCGGGCAGCTTGTGCCCGCCGTGGGAGAAGAACTTGATGCCGTTGTCGGGCATCGGATTGTGCGAGGCGGACAGCATCGCGCCCAGATCGGCACCGGCCGCTGCGGTCAGGAACGCGATCGCCGGCGTCGGCAGCACACCGGCGTCGTAGACGTCGACACCGGCGGACGCCAGGCCCGCGATGGTGGCGGCCGCCAGGAACTCACCGGACGCTCGCGGGTCACGACCGACGACGGCCGTGGGTCGGTGACCGGCGAACTCGCCCTCCTCGGACAACACGCGCACCGCGGCCACGGACAGGTCCAGGGCGAGCTCCGCCGTGATGTCCCGATTGGCCAGGCCGCGCACCCCGTCGGTGCCGAACAAGCGCCCCATGGATCACCTCAAACTCTCGAAGACTCCGGCGCGCGGAAGCGCCGGTGTGCCGTCCGACAACGGTCGGACGACCGTCGAACAGCCCACAGCAGGGTAAGCGACAGCTGCACGCGCCGGTAAATCGCAGCATAGGGCGTCTGGCCGACCCATGATGTTCGACGTATGACGGGCGCCACCGGTTGGCCTGCCCACGGCTGCCCGCCGGGCGACATACGGAACGGCCCCGGCGAAGTGCTCGCCGGGGCCGTGCGCAGTGCCAGAAGCAGTGCTCAGCGCTTGGAGTACTGCGGGGCCTTGCGGGCCTTCTTCAGACCGGCCTTCTTGCGCTCCGGGACGCGCGCGTCACGGGTCAGGAAGCCGGCCTTCTTCAGTGCCGGGCGGTTGAGCTCCTCGTCGACGCCGTTCAACGAACGCGCGACACCGAGGCGGACGGCGCCGGCCTGGCCGGAGGGGCCGCCGCCGTGCACGCGGACGAGCACGTCGTAGGCGCCGTCGAGCTCGAGGACCTTCAGCGGCTCGTTGACGATCTGCTGGTGCACCTTGTTGGGGAAGTACTCCTCCAAGCTGCGGCCGTTGATCTTCCACTCACCGGTGCCGGGGACGATGCGCACGCGGGCGATGGCCTGCTTGCGGCGGCCGGTGCCGGCGCCGGGCGCGGAGGCGCTCGGGCGGGCGGCGGGCTCGTCGCCGGCCGGGGCGGTGCTCGACTCGGAGGTGTAGCTGGTCAGCTGCGGCTCGTCGTCCTCCAGGACGTCGACCTGCGTCTGGTCGGTCATCTTGTCAATTCTCCTTGGAAGTCCGGGCGGGCGCTTACTGCGCGACCTGAGTGATCTCGAACGGCTGGGGCTGCTGCGCGGCGTGCGGGTGCTCCGGGCCGGCGTAGACCTTGAGCTTGCTCAGCTGCTGACGCGAGAGCGAGTTGTGCGGCAGCATGCCGCGGATGGCCTTCTCGACCGCCTTGGCGGGGCTCTTGGCCATCAGCTCGGTGTAGGACGTGGACTTCAGACCGCCCGGGAAACCGGAGTGGCTGTAGGCCTTCTTCTTCTCGAGCTTGGCACCGGTCAGGGCGACCTTGTCGGCGTTGATGATGATGACGAAGTCACCGGTGTCGACGTGCGGCGCGAAGGTCGGCTTGTGCTTCCCGCGCAGCAGGATCGCGGCCTGGGAGGCCAGGCGGCCGAGGACGACGTCAGTGGCGTCGATGACGTGCCACACGCGGTCCTGCTGGACCTGCGCCGGCTTGGGCGTGAAGGTACGCACGAGTCTGCCTTTTCTTGTTGATCGTGACTCGAGGGCAGCCGCTGGCCGCCCTCATGTCGGTGGTTGGTCGGTGGTTGCGCGCGATGCACAACAGACGTCCATTCTACGAAGGGGGCGTCATACCACCCAAATCGGACGAATCCTGCAGTTTCGCAACGGTTTTCGCTGCCCTGTTGCCGCATCGCCGAGGGTTTACATCGAATGTGTGCACAACTATTGTGCATGTATGCCGTCGCGTGACAAGCCCCGTTCCCCCGGGTCGGACCGACTGCGCGCCCTCGCCCACCCGCTGCGCTCCCGGCTGCTGGCCCAGCTGCGGGTGCACGGGCGTGCAACGGCCACCGACCTGGCACGCGCGCTCGATACGCACACGGGTGCGACCAGCTATCACCTGCGCCGTCTGGCCGAGGCGGGCCTGATCGAGGACACCGGCACCGGCACCGGCAAGCGGCGGGTGTGGGCTGCTGCCGAACCGGCGGGTCGTGCCGAACCCGAGGCGCTGGACGAGGACGATCTGGCCGCCGAGCAGTGGCTGCAGCGCGACTACATCGAGCACTTCGCCGAACGCGCCGGCGCCTGGATCGACGACAGCGGCCGTTGGCCGGCCACCTGGCAGGAGCACTGCGGGCTGGCCGATCACGCCGTGCTGGTGACCACGGAGCAACTGACCGCGCTGGCCGCCGAGATGGCCGAGGTCATGGAGCGCTACCGCCGCGCCGGAGCCGGCTCCCCCGGAGCCCGGAGGGTGGCGGCATACACCGGACTGCTGCCGGTCGACCCGCCGCCGAGTGGCGGCTAACGGGTCCGCTCGACGCGCTCCTCGTCCCACACCGGCTCGGGCGTCTCACGGACCCTGCCATCGGATCCGAAGACCAGGAAGCGGTCGAATCCTCTGGCGAACCAACGGTCGTGAGTCACCGCGACGACGGTGCCGTCGAACGCGTCGAGACCGGCCTCGAGCGCCTCGGCCGAGTGCAGGTCGAGGTTGTCAGTGGGCTCGTCCAGCAGCAGCAAGGTGGCGCCGGACAGCTCCAGCAGCAGGATCTGGAAGCGCGCTTGCTGACCGCCCGACAACGACGCGAACGTCTGCTCCGCCGCGCGGGCGAGCTCGTAGCGGTCGAGCGCACGGGAAGCCTGTTCCCGCGGCATGCCGTCGCGGTGCTCGTCGCCCCGGTGCAGGATCTCCAGCAGCGTCCGCCGGTCCCACGCGTGCGTGCTGGCCGCCTGGGCGGACTGGGCGAACCAGCCCGGACGAACTCGCGACCCGAGCCGCGCAACGCCGTGGTGTTCGACCGGTTTCGGCGGGTTGTCGCCGACCGGGCGGTGCTCGATGTCGGGATCTGAACCACCGGCGGCGAGCAGCCTCAGGAAGTGCGACTTGCCCGAACCGTTGGAGCCCAGCACCGCCACCCGCTCGCCGTACCAGACCTCCAGGTCGAACGGCTTCATCAGCCCTGCGAGCTCCAGCCCCTCGCAGATCACCGCCCGTTTCGCGGTGCGGCCACCGGACAACCGCATGCTGACGTGCTGCTCGAACGGCACCACCTCCGGTGGTCCGGCGTCCTCGAACTTCGCCAATCGTGTCTGCGCGGCGCGGTAGCGCGCCGCCATGTCGGAGTTGTATGCCGCCTTGACCTTGTACATCTGCACGAGCTGCTTGAGCTTCAGGTGCTCCTCGTCCCAACGCCGGCGCAGCTCCTCCAGCTTGTCGATCCGGTCGACGCGTGCCTGGTGGTAGGTGGCGAAGCCACCCGGGTGCACCCATGCGTGGGCACCGGCCGCAGCGGGTTCCAGCGTCGCGATGCGCGTGGCGACGTTGGCCAGCATCTCGCGATCATGGCTGATGAAGAGCACCGTCTTGGGTGAGGACTCCAGCTGCGTCTCCAGCCACCGCTTGGTCGGCACGTCCAAGGAGTTGTCCGGCTCGTCGAGCAGCAGCACCTCCTCCGGGCCGCGCAGCAGCGCCTCGAGGACGATGCGTTTCTGCTCGCCGCCGGAAAGCGTCGACACGTCACGGAATTGCGCGCGATCGAACGGTATGCCGATCGCCGACACCGTGCAGACGTCGCATGACGTCTCCCAGTCGTAGCCTCCCACCTCGGCCCAGTCCGCGAGCGCCTGCGCATAGGCCAACTGGGCAGGCTCGTTGTCTCGCTGCATGATGGCCAGTTCGGACTCGTCGACCGCCTTGGCCGCCACGCGGATCCGGTCCGGCGCAACGGTCAGCAGCAGGTCGCGCACGCTGAAGTCCTCGACCTCGGGGCGCGCCCGGCCGATGAACTGCGGCATGACGGCCAGGCCGCCGGAACGGGTGATGGCGCCTTCGTGCGCATCGAGCTCCCCGGCGATGATCCGCAGCAGCGTCGTCTTGCCGGTGCCGTTCGGACCGACCAGTCCCACCTTGGCGCCTTCGCCGACGCGCAGGCTGACACCGCCGAGCAACGGCCGGCCGTCGGGCAGGAAGTAGTGCACTGCGTTGACATCGATATGACCCACGACCGTCAAGCATCACCTATGCGCGGTGCCACGTCATCCGGGTTTCGTCCAACACACCACCGGCGCCCGGTCGTCTCGATATCGATCCGGTGACATGCCCACCACAGCTCCGGCCGAAGTGGTCTACTGCATCGAACGGGATCGAGCTTCGATCCCGACAGGGAGGAAGTCATATTCTGGATCATCGTGCTGATCGTCTTCGTCGCGCTGTGCGGCGGGATGCTTCTGCTGCAACGCAGCCGAGGGGGTGGCGGTGACGGCAGCGGGTCGGGCGTCGACAATCACAATGCGCTGCAGAACGGCGCCGCCAAGGCGTACGGCACTCGCCAGCAACGGGACCAGGGCCCGTGGGTGTGAGCGCGCGTCGTTGAGCACGTCCCGGCCTCGGCCGCCATGTCAATAATGAACATTTCATGACCGGAAGAGAGAAACTCTTGCCAATGGCGTGATGTGCCACCAAGGTGTGGTGGGTGCACTCACCCCGTCGCAGGCTTTCCTCGTCCATCCGGCTGCCGCACAGCGTGGTCGCGTTCGCTACCGCCACGCTCGTCGCATGCGCGCTGGCGGCACCGGCAGGCCGGGCCGCTGCGGCACCGGCCACCGCACCGGCCACCGCGGCGGCAGCCCACTCGTCGGCGGCTCATCCGCGAGCCGGCCACCGGCCGGCCACTGCCGACGACATCCGGGGACTGGACGGCGCCGACTCGGTCTATCTGCGCCGGCGTTCGACCGCTGTTGCGCCCGGTCTCGACCTGACCTCGTTCCAGCGCCTCCAACCGGGTGGCTGGGTGACCGGTCGGGTGATGACCGCGGATCTGGACACACCGTCGTTGTCGCTCGGCCTGTCCGACGGGGGCGCGGTGTCGGGTGCGAACGCGCCGGTCAGTGAGTTCGCCGATCAGCCGCAGGTGGTCGCTGCCGTCAACGGCGACTACTACGACATGAATGCGTCCGATGCCCCGGTCGGCACCGACATCGCCGACGGCACGGTGCACAACGCAGGAGCCACGGCACGGCAGGCCTTCACCGTCACCGCCGGCAAGGCCGCGATCCGCGAGTTGATGTCCGCCGCGACCCTCCGCGCCGACGGTGTCACCACGAAGATCGCAGCGGTGAATTCGCCTACGTTCCAAGCGGGTTCAGTCGGCCTCTTCACCTCGCTGTGGGGCCGCTACCCGATCGGGCGGCTGCTGACGGCGAACGAACCGGTCCGTGTTGTGACCGTCGTGAACAGCACCGTCACGGCGGTCAGCGACGAGCGATCCGCGCTCGAGGAGCCTGCCGACATACCGTCCGGCAGCTCGCTGCTGGTGGCACGCGGTGCCGCGACGAAACGGTTGGCGTCCCTCGCCGTCGGGACCCACGTCGAGCTGACGGTCAAGGCCAGTGCACCGGTCGACCTGGCCGTCGGCGGCAGCCAGCGCCTGCTCACCGATGGCCGGAAGACGACCGAGGACCAGGTCACCGCCGCGCGTACGGCGATCGGCATCAGCAAGGACGGCAGCCGCCTGTGGGTGGTCAGCCTCGACGGCCGCCAGGGCGACAGTCACGGTATGACGATCCAGGAGCTCACCGACTTCCTGGCCGACCTCGGCGCCTGGAACGCGATCAATCTGGACGGCGGCGGCTCGACCACCATGGTCGCGCGTGCGGCCGGCGCGTCCGGTCTCTCCGTCGTCGGCCGCCCATCGGACGGGACGGAACGGCACGTGTCCAACGCCCTCGTCTTCCGGTCCACTGCGAGCGGCCCCTCGACATCGGTGGTCGTGCGGCCCGTCCTGCAGCCGGCCGCCGGACTCCCCGCCGACGGGGCGAACGACACGCTCATCGGGCTCAGCCGCACGGTGCACGGCACGCGTCTCGCCGCGGACCTCGGCCCGGCGCAGGGCGGTGGCCACTTCACCGCCACCCCGGGCCGGGTGCTACAGACCGTCACCGCGGACTCCGCCGAAACGGTGGTGCGTGGCCGCGCGACCGGTGCGGGGACGGTCACCTTCCGCGCCGGGCGCCACCGCGCTGCCGTCCCGATCGCCGTGCACGGCAAGGTGATGCGGCTGACGCCGTCCGTCGCGGTGCTGTCCCTCCCGTCCGGCGACGTCAGCCGTAGTCTCACCCTGACGGCATCGGACGCCGACGGCTTCACCGTTCCTGTCGAGACACGGGACGTGCGTGTTCACGCCGGCGACGGCATCACCGTCACCGCCGACGGCCCGTCCGGATTCACCGTCACACCGAACGCCGGCAAGCTCTCGAGCTCAATCACCTTCACCGTGGCGGGACACGACCTCACCGTCCCGGTCACCGTCGGGTATGACGAGAAGACCCTTGCCGACTTCACCGACGCGTCCTCCTGGACGTTCGCCGCCGACCGCGCGACCGGCTCCGTCACGCCGGTCGACGGACCCGGGGGCGACACCGGCGCACCGCAGGGGCTCGCCCTCGGCTTCGACTTCGGCACCACCACGGCCACCCGCGGCGCGTATGCCGTCCCGCCCGCACCCCTGACCGTCCCGGGGCAGCCGCAGGCTCTGGCGTTGTGGATCAAGGGCACTGGCAAGGGTGAGTGGCCGCGGCTGATGATCACCAAGGGTGACGGCACCACGACCAACCTCGACCCCGAGCAGGGGGCGAGCAACCCGATCGTCACCTGGAACGGCTGGCAGCAGGTGCGCTTCCCGGTGCCGGGCGGCACGCCATACCCGATCACGCTCACCAAGATCCGCTTCATGGAGACGCGGTCGGACGCCAGTTACACCGACCAGCTCGCGGTCGCCGGACTGACCGCCCAGGTCCCACCGGCGGTCACGCTGCCGGACACACCCTGGCCGACCGATCCCGCCGTTGTGGCCGCCGGTGCGACCGACCACAGCCCGCAGCGGATCGCCGTGATGAGCGACACCCAGTTCGTCGCCCGCGACCCCGATTCGCCGATCGTTGCGGCGGGACGCCGCGCCCTGCGGGAGATAGTCGCGGCGAAGCCGGACCTGCTGGTCATCGACGGTGATTTCGTCGACGAGGGTTCACCGGCGGACATCGCCTTCGCCAAGCAGGTCCTCGACGAGGAGGTCGGCGACCGCGTGCCCTATGTCTACGTGCCCGGCAACCACGAGGTGATGGGCGGCCCGATCAGCAACTTCCAGAACGTCTTCGGTGCCACGTCCACGCATCGCGACCTCGGCCGCACCCGCATCATCACGCTCGATTCGTCGTCGGGCACCCTGCATCCGGGCGGCTCGACCGAGCAGCTGCGGATGCTCCAGGAGCAGCTTGCCGACGCGGCGCGCAACCCCCGCATCACCGGCGTGCTCGTCTTCAACCATCACCCCGTCGATGACCCGCAACCCGACAAGGCGTCCCAGCTCGGTGACCGCTACGAGGCGGCCGCCCTGCGGCGGACGCTGGCACACTTCACCGCGACCAGCGGCAAGTCGATCGCACAGGTCAACGGTCACGTCGGCATCTTCTTCACCGACGCCGCGGACGGCGTCACCCGCATCATCAACGGCAACTCGGGCAAGACCCCGAGTGGCTCGCCTGAACAGGGCGGATTCACCGGCTGGACCATGCTGGGCATCGATCCCGGCGCCGGCGTCGTGGGCACCGTGCCGCGGACCGGAGCACGGCTGCCGTGGCTGCGGGACGAGACTCACGCCCGCGTCGACGCGTTGAATCTCTCCGCCCCGTCGCAGCTGGCGGTTGGCGCCAGCGGCGAGGCGACCGCGACGATCAGTCAGGACGAGACGCGCACCGTCCCGGTCGCCTGGCCGGTCAGCGCCGCCTGGGGCGGAGACGGCGTACGCATCGGCGACGCCCACGGCCGGGCCGTCGTCGCGTTCGACCCGGCCAGCGGGAAGCTCACCGGCATACGACGCGGCACTGCGACACTCACGGTCACCGTCAACGGAGTGACGAAGCGGGCCACCATCGAAGTCGGTTGACGCCGCCCGGCGCCGCGCGGGTATGCCGAAGGTGCGCCCCAGCGCACTCTCGGCCTACCCGCGTGCGGCGTCCTCCAGCTCGGCGAGCGCGTCCGCCACGTGGTGGATCATCCGCTGGACCGACGGTGCACTGCTGCGGCATGCGGTGATGCCGAAGTCGACCTGGTCGTCATACGTGACCAGGGTGATGTTCATCGCCATGCCGTCGAACGGGATCGACGCGGGATAGGTGCCGTCGAGGCGAGCACCGTTGAAATACATCCGCTTTCGCGGCCCCGGCACGTTGGAGATGACGACGTTGAACGGTGGCCGGCCCACCCGGCCGTAGCCAGGCAGCATCGACAGGCCCAGACCGGCGATGTGGTAACCCGACATCAGCAGCAGCTGCAACGGCGTGAGTTCGCGCATCGTCCGTTTGGCGGCGGTCGTCGACTCGTGGATGACCTCCAGCCGCTCGACCGGGTCCACGACGTCGGTGCCGAGCGCAGCGATCATCGCGCCGATCTCGTTGCCGCCGACCTCACTGGTCTCGTCGCGCAGGTTCACCGGGCACATGGCCGTCAGGGACCGGTCCGGCAGGTCGCCGAGCTCGTCGAGGTAGCGCCGCAACGCGCCGCCGCAGACCGCCAGCGCCACGTCGTTCAGCGACACCTCGCAGACGTCGGCGATGGCCCGGAACCGGCCGAGCTCGAAGGTCTGCGCCACGAACCGGCGGGCCCCGCCGATCCGGCCGTTGAGGATGGTCCGCGGTGCGTCGAAGGGCGTGGTGAGCCCGGTGTCGCGCAGTGACCGATAGGCCACCTTGAGGGAGGTGGGGCCGATGCTGGCCAGCTCCGCGGCCAGATCGATGCCACTGCGCAGCACCGCGGCGGCGTCCGGCAGGGCGTGGCCGGTGCGCGGGGCGGTGGCGGCGGCTTCCACCTCCGCGGCGGGCAGTGCGTACGGCGGCAGACAGTCCTGCGCGTCGGGGTCGGGGCTGCAGGCCCGCTGCATCAGGTGCAGCGCGGAGACGCCATCGACGAGCGCATGGTGGATCTTGGAGAAGACCGCCACCCGGCCGTCCTCGAGCCCCTCGACGGTGTGCACCTCCCACAGCGGCCGGTGCCGGTCCAGCAGCGAACCCTGCCAGCGCGAGGTGAGCTCGAACAGCTCTCGCAACCGGTGCGGTCCGGGAACGGCGGACCGCCGGATGTGATGGTCCAGGTCGAGACGGGCGTCGACCGACCACCGGAAGTTCCCGAGCAGACCCACCGGGTCCTGGGGTCTGAGCCGGAACCGCGGGCTGATCTGCTCCGGCTCGAGGGCGGTGAATTGGTCGCGCACCCAGGTCGCCGACTCACCGTCGGGCACCGTGAACAACTGCAGGCCGCCGACGTGCATCGGGTGCTCGCGCGACTCGATCATCAGGAAGCCCGCGTCGACAGGTCCCATTCCCGGCATCCGAAAGCCGCCTCTCCGCTGATGGTCCCGCTTGTTACCGGGCCGTATGCCTAGGGTAGGGCGCTGGACAGGAACGATTCACCCCGCGGACCGATCGCATCCCGGACGGAGGCTTGCACCATGACGTCGACTGCCAGACCGACGATCCGGCCGGGGGCCGGTGAGGCGGTCGGTGCGCCCGCGGTCCGGACGAAGTTCCCGCGGACCAGCCGGCGGTCGGCGGCCCTGGCGGGCGGCCTGCACGCGGTGGCCAAACCGGCCCTCAACGCCTGGAGCTACGCACCGGCGCTGTCCCGGTTGTCACCCCTGCTGGACCGCACGGCCGACCGGTTGACGCTGCCCGTCGGGACGTCGGTGTCGACGGTGCAGCTCGGACCCTGCGATGCCGAGTGGATCCGCGCCTCCCGAGCACGCGACGACGGCGCGGTGCTCTATCTGCACGGCGGAGCGTTCATCGTCTGCAGCCTGGCCTCCCACCGCCGGCTCGTCGCCGCCACGTCCCGGGTGACCCGGCTCCCGGTGCTCAACGTGAACTTCCGGATGCTGCCCGCGGTCACCCTGGAGGGCATGATCGCCGACTGCCTCGCCGGCTACCGCTGGCTGCTGGACCAGGGCTACCCCGCCGACCGGATCAGCATCGTCGGCGACTCGGCCGGCGGCTACCTGGCGTTCGCGGTCGCGCTCGCGCTGCGGGACGAGGGCCTGCCGATGCCCGCGTCCCTCACCGGCCTGTCGCCACTGCTCGACATCGGCACCGAGCGGAAGGCGGCCAGCCCGCACCGGGACGAGTGCGATCTGTTCACGGTGCGCAGTTGCCGGGCGTTGCAACGGTTGGTGGCACGAGTGGACGCCAAGCACGAGACCAGCGGCGACCGGATCTGCCCGATCGACGCGGACCTGCGCGGATTGCCGCCGGTGCTCCTCCAGATGGGGTCGCGGGAGATCCTGCGACCCGACGCCGAGGAGATGGCCGACCGGCTGGCAGCGGCAGGGGTCCCCACCCAGCTGCAGATCTGGACCGGCCAGGTGCACGTCTTCCAGGCCGCCGCCTCCTGGGTGCCCGAGGCGGCCCGGGCGATGCGTGAGGTCGGGCGGTTCGTACGAGCGAATCTGCCTGCCGCTCAGGGCAGTTCGCGCACCGCCCGGGACTCCTCGGCACGGGCGGCCAGTTCGTCGTCCGCCGGATAGAGGACCTCCTCCAGGCACAAACCGTGCGGCGGCATCACCGTCACGCCCGGATCGCGCCGGCCGGCGGTGAGCACCTCCGCCGGCCACTGCGCGGTATGCCGCCCCAGCCCGACGGGCACCACGGCGCCCACGAGCGATCGCACCATCGAATGACAGAACGCGTCGGCGAGCACCGTGCCGGTCAGCACGCCGTCGGCATCGCGGTGCCAGCGGTAGTCCAGCAGCGTGCGCACCGTGGTCGCGCCCTCCCGCTTCTTGCAGAATGCGGCGAAGTCTTTCAGCCCCACCAGCGTGCGCGCGGCTGCATTCATGGCGTCGACCCCCAGCGGGCCGCGCACCACGACCGTGTCACGGCGACGGACCGGGTCCAGGGCGGCCGGGTCGTCGACCAGTCGGTAGCTGTAGCGCCGCGAGACCGCCGAGAAACGGGCGTCGAAACCGTCCGGCGCGGCGGCGACCCGGTGGACCACGACGTCGGCGGGAAGCACCCCGCCGAGCCTGGTCACCGCCGCCTCGTGCGGGCTGCGTGCAGAACGACCCGGCAGGGTGTCATACAGCTGCTCGTCGACGTCGACATGGCACACCGCGCCCCGGGCGTGCACGCCCGCGTCGGTCCGGCCGGCGACCGTCAACCTCGGCGGCTGGCACCGCAGGATCGTGCCGAGGGCCTCGGACAGCACCTGCTCGACCGTGCGCCGTGCCGGTTGTGCGGCCCATCCGGAGAAATCGGTGCCGTCATACCCGAAGTCGATCCGCAGTCGCATGGCTCGGAGCCTATCCGCCGGGGAAGATGGTCAATCGTCCAATTTCGCCCGTGGCGCGGACCGCCGTGCCAGGATGCCGAGAGTGAGCTACTCCCCCCGCGCCGCGATCGCCGCCGGTTACTTCGTCCAGGGCTGTGTCTTCCTGTCGCTCACCACGCGCCTGCCGAAGTTCGAGGAGCACTGGGGCATCTCGCAACTCGGCCTCACGCTGCTCATGCTGATGATCGTGCTGCTGGCCGGCTGCGGATCTCTGCTGGCCGAGAAGGTCGCCCCCCGCCGCGGCAGCGCGCTCCTGCTGCGCGCCGGTCTTCTCGCGATCACTGTCGCCCTGCTGGTCAGCGGCATCGCCCCCGGCATCCCGGTGCTCGTCCTGGGCCTGGCCATCTACGGCGTGGCGCTCGGCATCGTGGATGCGACCACCAACATGCAGGCGGTCTCCCTGGAGCACCAGCTCCGACGTACCGTGCTGCCGTCCTTCCACGGGGCGTGGACCGCCGGTGGCATCACCGGGACGCTGCTGACGCTCGCACTCCCGCACGCCTCGATCGCCGCCCTGTCCAGTGGTCTGGCGCTCCTGCCGCTCGCCGCGGCGCTCGCACGATTCCTGCCCGGATCGGGCACCGCCCCGGATCCCGATGCGGCGGCCGGCATCCCGTGGCGGCCGATCCTGCTCGTCGGTGCGGCGTGCGTGATCTTCTACACCGTCGACACCGCCTCGACGACTTGGGGATCGGTCTATTTCGACCACACGCTGGCGGCGCCCGAGAGCCTGGTCGCGCTCGCGACCCTGCCCTACCTGGTGGCATCGCTGGCGGCCCGGGTCGCCGGCGACCGGCTCACCGATGCGTTCGGCGCGGCGCGACTGCTGCGCAGCGGCGCACTGATCGCCGTCATCGGGCTGGCCATCGTCGTCGTCGCACCCAGCTGGCCGGTGGGCATCGCGGGCTTCCTGGTGCTGGGCGCCGGCATCGCTGTCGTGGCACCGCTGTCCTACTCCGCGGCCGCGACGCTAGCACGCGGCTCGGGCGACCTGACGCCGGAGCTCACGCGGGCGCGCACCGATGCGGTCATCGCCCGCTTCAACCAGTTCAACTACGTCGGCGCCCTGATCGGCTCGGTCCTCACCGGCGCGATCGGCACCGGGTCGCTGCGCATCGGGTATGCCGTGCCCGTCGTGCTCCTGGTCGCGCTGCTCCCGCTGGCCAAGGCGTTCGACCGGGACCGGCTGGTCGTCGCGGCCTGATCTGCGCGGGAACAACCTGGCCCGGATCCGCAGCAGCGGATCCGGGCCAGGTCTGGGTGTCCGAAGACAGGTGGGTCACTCCTTCTCGGAGCCGGCCTCCTGCTCGTCGCCGACGGTCTCGGTCGACGGCTCCTCGGTCGACACGGACTGCTCGGCGTCCACCGTCGCGGTGACGTCAGCGCTCGCATCGGTCGACTCGTCGGTGGTCTCGGCAGCGGCCTCGTCCTCCTTGACCGCACGCTGGGTGGCGGCCTCGGCCTCGGCCACGACGGCGCGCTTCGGCTTGGCGTTGACCGGCTCGCGGACGAGCTCGATCACGGCCATCGGGGCGTTGTCGCCCTTGCGAGGACCGATCTTGGTGATGCGGGTGTAACCACCCTGGCGGTCGGCCATGTCGGGCGCGATCTCGGTGAAGAGACGGTGCACGACGCCCTTGTCGCGGACGACGGTCATCACCCGGCGACGGGCGTGCAGATCACCGCGCTTGGCGAAGGTCACCAGGCGCTCGGCCAGCGGGCGCAGGCGCTTGGCCTTGGCCTCGGTGGTGGTGATGCGGTCGTGCTCGAACAGTGCCTGCGCCAGGTTGGCCAGGATCAGCCGCTCGTGCGCGGGGCCGCCACCGAGACGGGGACCCTTGGTTGGGGTAGGCATGAATACTCCTTGTATGTCGAATCACGCTGCAGCGCAACATGATTCACCGATCTGTGGTGGCGTTTCTCAGTACTGCTCGTCTTCGGCGAAGCTGCCGTCGGCGTCCTCGTCGTCGTAACGGTCCGCAATGGCGCTCGCGTCGAACCCGGGAGGGCTGTCCTTGAGCTGCAGGCCCATCTCGACCAGCTTGTCCTTGACCTCGTCGATGGACTTCGCACCGAAGTTGCGGATGTCCAGCAGGTCGGCCTCGCTGCGTCCGACGAGCTCACCCACGGTGTGGATGCCCTCGCGCTTGAGGCAGTTGTAGGAGCGGACGGTCAGGTCCAGGTCCTCGATCGGCAGGGCCAGGTCGGCGGCCAGCGCGGCGTCGGTCGGGCTCGGGCCCATGTCGATGCCCTCGGCCTCGACGTTGAGCTCACGGGCGAGGCCGAACAGCTCGACCAGCGTCTTGCCGGCGGAGGCCATGGCATCGCGCGGGGCGATGGCGTTCTTGGTCTCCACGTCGACGATCAGCTTGTCGAAGTCGGTGCGCTGCTCGACACGGGTGGCCTCGACCTTGTAGGTCACGGCGAGGACCGGCGAGTAGATGGAGTCGACCGGGATGCGGCCGATCTCGTGGTCAGCCGACTTGTTCTGCTGCGCCGAGACGTAGCCGCGACCGCGCTCGACGGTCAGCTCCATCTCGATCTTGCCCTTGTCGTTCAGGGTGGCGATGTGCAGCTCGGGGTTGTGCACCTCGACACCGGCCGGCGGCGCGATGTCGGCGGCGGTGACTTCGCCCGGGCCCTGCTTGCGCAGGTACATCACGACCGGCTCGTCGTGCTCGGAGGAGACGACCAGACCCTTGACGTTCAGGATGATCTCGGTGACGTCTTCCTTGACACCGGGGATCGTGGAGAATTCGTGCTGCACGCCGTCGATGCGCAGGCTGGTGACGGCGGCACCCGGGATGCTGGACAGCAGGGTGCGACGCAGCGAGTTGCCGAGCGTGTAGCCGAAGCCCGGCTCCAGCGGCTCGATGACGAAACGCGAGCGGTTGTCGGAGACAACGTCCTCGCTCAGAGTGGGGCGCTGTGCGATAAGCACTTCTTGTTTTCCTTTCCTCAGGGCAACCGCTATATGAAGCCCTGTGAACTCGGCAGGCGACTCTGTCCTCGCCGGCCGCTATTGACGTGTATGGCGGGCGACTGACGTCGTTAACGTCGAGTGACGCAGGTGTCACTGCGTCACTCGACGTTTCGAGCGTCACTCGGCCTGAAGCCAGACGACTTAGTTCTTCGAGTAGAGCTCCACGATGAGCTGCTCCGTCAGGGCAATGTCGATCTGCTCGCGCGTCGGGAGCGAGTGGATCAGGATCTGCAGCGTCTCGGGCACGACGTGCATCCAGGCCGGGGCCTGCCGCTCACCGAAGGTCTCGCGCGCCAGCTGGATCGGGAACTTCTCCCGCGACTGCTGACGGACCGTGATGATGTCGTACTGCTCCACCCGGTAGGACGGGACGTCGACGCGCTTGCCGTTGACCTCGAAGTGACCGTGGGTCACCATCTGGCGGGCCGCACGGCGGGTGCGGGCCAGGCCGGCGCGGTAGATGACGCTGTCCAGGCGCGACTCCAGGATGACCAGCAGGTTCTCACCGGTCTTGCCGGGACGACGTGCGGCTTCCTTGTAGTAGCGGACGAACTGCTTCTCCATGACGCCGTAGGTGAAGCGAGCCTTCTGCTTCTCCTGCAGCTGGGTGAGGTATTCCTTCTCCTGCACCCGGCCACGGCCGTGCTGGCCGGGCGGGAAGGGGCGCATCTCGAAGTTCTTGTCGCCACCGACGAGGTCGGTCTTGAGGCGACGCGACTTCTTGGTGATCGGGCCGGTGTAACGGGCCATGAGTCAAATCTCCTTAGGAAAGTCTGGGTCGCTCAGCTACGACGCTTGGGCTGGCGGACGCCGTTGTGCGGCTGCGGGGTGACGTCGGAGATCGCCCCGACCTCGAGGCCGGCAGCGGCCAGCGAACGGATGGCGGTCTCGCGGCCCGAACCCGGACCCTTGACGAAGACGTCGACCTTGCGCATGCCGTGGTCCATCGCCCGACGCGCGGCAGCCTCGGCGGCCATCTGCGCGGCATACGGGGTGGACTTGCGCGAGCCCTTGAAGCCGACCTGACCGGCCGACGCCCAGGAGATCACCGCACCGGTCGGGTCGGTGATCGAGACGATGGTGTTGTTGAAGGTGCTGCGGATGTAGGCGTGACCCGCAGCGACGTTCTTCTTCTCCTTGCGGCGCACCTTCTTGGCGCCGGAAGCCTGACGGCTCTTGGGAGGCATGAATTCTCCTGAAAACTAAAGACGATGTGGTGAGAGGTGTCCCGGTCGCGTGGAACGCGAGGGGATTACTTGGCCTTCTTCTTACCGGCGACCGTGCGCTTCGGGCCCTTGCGGGTGCGAGCGTTGGTCTTGGTGCGCTGGCCGTGCACGGGCAGACCCCGGCGGTGGCGCAGGCCCTGGTAGGAACCGATTTCGACCTTGCGGCGAATGTCAGAGGCGATCTCACGCCGCAGGTCACCTTCGAGGCGGTAGTTGCCCTCGAGGTAGTCACGCAGCTTGACGACTTCGTCCTCGGAGAGGTCGCGGACACGGGTGTCCGGGCTGACGCCGGTGGATTCCAGCGCCGCGGCGGCGCGGGTCTTGCCGACGCCGAAAATGTAGGTGAGTGCAACCTCGACGCGCTTCTCGCGCGGCAGGTCGACACCGATCAAACGTGCCATCAGGCATTTCTCCTGTTGTCTCGCAGAGGTGTGGTGCGTGATCGGTCCCGCGTCAGCCGGAGTGGCTGGATTGCTGGGTCCCGGGCCTCTGCGCCCGGGGTGACGTCCACGTCGGAAGTGCTCGTATGACGTGAAGTGTGGACCACGCGAATCGAAAGGATTTTCAGTTGTTCACTTCTTGCGTCCGTTGTGCGAAGACGCGAGTCGTGCAGGTGATCAGCCCTGACGCTGCTTGTGGCGAGCGTTCTCGCAGATCACCATGACCCGACCGTTGCGGCGGATCACCTTGCACTTGTCGCAAATCTTCTTGACGCTCGGCTGGACCTTCATCGCACCTTTTGTCTTGAAGTCAGGCCACCGCGGGAAGCGGTGGCGGGGCGAACGTGCCGACGAATCAGCGGTAGCGGAAGACGATCCGGCCGCGGGTCAGGTCATACGGGCTGAGCTCCACCACCACACGGTCCTCGGGGAGGATCCGGATGTAGTGCTGTCGCATCTTGCCGGAGATGTGCGCGAGCACCTTGTGACCGTTGGTCAGCTCCACCCGGAACATCGCGTTCGGGAGGGCCTCGACGATCGTGCCCTCGATCTCGATGACACCGTCCTTCTTGGCCATGCCTTCCTAACTGATTCTGTGGCGAGGCACCCTCCGGTTGAGAATGCCCCTGAATTGCGTCGGGTATGCCGTGCACTGCCTGTGCGCGGACACACGCCTGACCGCGTTCGTTGGTGGAAAACCCCGAAGCGGATGGCGGTCGACCGTGCGCGTGGAAGCAGACACTCCAGACCCGACGGACCAGTCTACCCGGCGACCTGCAGCCGCCCCAAATCGGCGAGACCGGGGGCGGCTGCCCGAAAGGTCACTTCTCGGGCGGGTCCTCGCGGTCGGCCGCGATCTCGTCCAGCGTCCGTTGCGGCGGCCGGACCGGCTCATCGGGCTTCGGCGTCCACGCGGCCCAGCCGTCGGTGTGACGGTCGGAGGTCTCGTCCGGTGTCTCGTCCGGTGTCTCGGGCATGGTGTGCTTCCTTTCGTCGCCGCAGCGAGGAGGTCCGCCCGGCCTCTCCGGGCAGTGGCTCATGTCGAGGGGTCGACGGGCGGGTTCGCCGGCGTCGCCGGGCCGCCCCGTTGCGCCGGGTCGGTATGGCGCACGGACGCCGGCAGCACCGAGACGCACGCGACGGCGGCCGGGGCGATCAGCGTTCCGGCGGCCAGTGTCCCGACCGAGCGCCCGACCACCAGGAAGTCGCTGCTGACCAGATAACGCAACGCTTCCGAGGACAGCAACGTGATCCCGATCGTCAGGAACGTCAGCACGCCCCAGGTGACACCCACGACGGGCGCGGCATCGAGGCGCCGGGATGCGGACCATGCGACGAGCGCGATGGCCGCCAGCGCCAGGGCGCACACCAGGATCCAGACCAGCGGGCCGTCGGCGCCGAAGCCGCCCGTGCCCGCACCGGCGTCGCCGGCGTCCGATCCGCTCCCCGTACCGATCGTCGAGAAGGTGACGCCCCAGCTGGTGTCATCGACGCCGAGGTAGGCGCCGGCGAGGATCGCCAGGACCAGCAGCGAGCCGGCCGACGTGAGGGTGAGGCCCCGTGCGGCGTCGCGCCACCGCTGTCCCGGTGCTGCCGCGGCGGTGGTCGAGTTGGCCGGTGCCGCCGCGAGCACCAGCGCCAGTACGAGGAGACCCACACCGAGCGTGCCGAACGACTTCAGCAACAGGTCCAGACCGGCCAGGACGCTGCCGTCGTACGAGGAGTTCAGACCGGTCTGCCAGGCGAAGACGATGACCCAACACGGCACGCACAGCGAGGCGACCGGCCAGGTGGTGCGGCGGCGGGTGAGCAGCGCCCCGCCGAGCACCGCCGATCCGACCGCCAGCGCGAACCACGTGCTGCAGCTGGCAATCGGCAGCGCCACGCCCTTGCCGGTGTCGTTGGCCGCCGCCACCGCGCGGACGCCTTGGTAGGTATTGGCGATCGCGGCCAGGACGGCGGTTAGTGCGCCAGCGTGCCGCCACGCGTCGGCTGATCCGGCGCACCGGTCCTTCCACGGCCCGATGAGGACGAGGGCCGCGCCCGCCAGGGCCAGGACCGGTCCCGACCCCACGGGTGGCATGAGGTGCCCGAAGGTCCCGAATCCTGCGCTGGTGTCCTGGAATTCGCCGTGCACCAGGTCGTAGACCGAGTAGACGACCACCGTCGCCACCAGGATCGATCGAATGCCCAGCCGCAACACCGGGTCGAAGTCCTGCCCGATGACCGCGCGCTGCAACACCAGATCGACGACCAGCGCGACGAGGGCGGCGATGAGCCCGATCACGGCCAGCGCGGTCGGACCGGTCTCGTCACGGTCACCGGCGAGATGCCAGGTGCCGTTGAAGGCAACAGTGAGCGTGACGAAGCCTAGGACCAGGCGTGCGATGTCCCAGCCGCGGGCGGCTGCCACTGCAGCCTGTTCGGTGTGCGCCGCACCGTCCACGAACGTCCCCTCCCCCACTGATCCCCTGTATGCCGTGGTGGTCGTGCTCTGGCGATGGTAACCACAGTCGATCCGCCCGCGACAGGAATCGGGCAATGCGGAGCGGCTATTCCAGCGGAGCGAACGTCGCGCCCACGGCGGCGAGTTCGGCGGCTCCCCCGTCGACCGCGGTGAGCACCCAGAGCCCACCGTCCGTCACGGCCACCGTGTGTTCCCAGTGCGACGCTCGTGACCCGTCATCGGTGACGACCGTCCACTCGTCACTCAGCTCGTGGGATTCGTGGGTGCCCAGGGTGACCATGGGCTCCACCGCGACGGTCGCGCCGGGACGCACCTGCGGTCCCCGCATCCGCACCCGTTCGTTGTGGACGGTGGGCTCCATGTGCATCTCGGTGCCGATGCCGTGCCCGGTGTAGCCGTCGATGATCGAGTAGCGACGCCCGTCCGCCCGCGCACTGTCGCGCACGGAGTCCTCGATCACGCCACCCAACTCGTAGATGCCGATGCCGGGCCGTAGTGCGGCGATGCCGGCCCAGAGCGCGCGCCGGGTCGCGGCGGACACCTGCAGGTCCTCGGCACGAGCGGCAGCATCCCCACCGACGACGAGCGTGATGGCGGCATCTCCGTGCCAGCCGTCGACGATCGCGCCGCAGTCGATGGAGACCAGGTCGCCGTCCTCCAGCACACGAGCACCGGGTATGCCGTGCACGACCTCGTCGTTGACCGACACGCACAAGGTGCCCGGAAAGCCGTAGTAGCCCAGGAAGCTGGGCGTCGCGCCATGGCCGCGGATGAAGTCCTCGGCCTGCCGGTCCAGGTCACCGGTGGTCATGCCAGCCCGGGCCGAGTCGCGCAACCACTGCAGGCACTCCCCGACGACCAGGCCGGCACGGCGCATCAGCAGGATCTGCTCGGGCGTCTTGACCGGCAGCCGCTCGCGGCCGAAGATCACGCGGTCGCGAGCCCGTCCAGCGCGGCGTCGATCCGGGAGGCCACGTCGTCCAGTTCGCCCATGCCGTCGATCGGCACCACGAGCTGTCGCTCGGTGTAGACGCGCACCAGTGGAGCCGTCTCCTCGGTGTAGATCCGCTGCCGCTCGCGGATGACGTCCTCGTTGTCGTCGGTGCGGCCGCTGGTCTCCGCACGCTTGACGAGCCGGGCGATCAGCTCCTCCTCGGCTACCTGCAACTCCAGGACGGCATCGAGCTGGTGTCCCCACCCGGACAGCAGCGTGTCCAGTGCCTCGACCTGCGCCAGGGTGCGCGGGTAACCGTCCAGCAGGAACCCGTCGCGCGCGTCGTCCTCGGCCAGCCGGTCGGCGACGATCTGGTTGGTGATCTCGTCGGTGACGTAGCCGCCCGCGTCGAGGATGCCCTTGACCTGTTTGCCGAGCGGCGTCTCCCGGCGGATGTTGTCCCGGAAGATGTCACCGGTCGAGATGTGCGGAATGCCTCGTGATCCGCAGATCCGCTCGGCTTGCGTGCCCTTGCCCGCACCAGGCGGACCCAGAATGATGAGGCGCATTGTTATCTCAGGAACCCTTCGTAATGGTGCTGCTGCAGCTTGGAGTTGATCTGCTTGACGGTATCGAGACCGACACCTACGAGGATGATGATGGAAGCGCCACCGAACGGGAAGTTCTGGTTGGTCCCCACCAAGGCAAGGGCGATCAGCGGGATCAGCGCGATGATCGCGAGATAGATGGCGCCGCCGACGGTGATCCGGGACAGCACGTAGTTGATGTACTTCGAGGTCGCCTTGCCCGCGCGCACACCCGGGATGAAGGAACCGGACTGCTTCAGACCGTCGGCCACCTCGTCGGGCTGGTAAGTGATCGACACGTAGAAGAACGTGAAGAACACGTTGAGCAGCGTGTAGACGATCATGTACGACGGGTGGTCGCTCTTGCCCAGGTTGTTGAAGATCCACTCCGCCCAACCGGCCGGCGGCTTGGTCCCTCCCTGCGGGTTCGTGAACTGCGCGACCATGACCGGCAGGGACAGCAACGAACTGGCGAAGATGATCGGGATCACGTTGGCCATGTTGACCTTGAGCGGGATGTAGGTCGACGTCCCGCCATACATCCGCCGGCCGATCATTCGCTTGGCGTACTGCACCGGCAGCCGCCGGATGGAGTTCTCGACGTAGACCACGACGGTGAGGATGACCAGGCCCATGACCACGACGACGAGGAACTTGCCCCAGCCCTGGTTGTGGATCGACCAGATCTCGGCCGGCACCCGAGCGGCGACGGAGACGAGGATCAGGATCGACATACCCTGACCGACGCCCTTCTCGGTGACCTGCTCACCCAGCCACATGATCAGGCCGGTGCCGGCGGTGAAGGTGAGCACCATGATGATCAGCGTCGGCATCGCGCCGTCGGTCATGATGTTGGCGCAGGCCGGACCGTTGCCCAGGATCGACTGCGGGTTGTTGTGCACCGCGGTGACCAGGGTCGAGGACTGCAGGATCGCCAGCCCGATCGTCAGATAGCGCGTGTACTGCGTCATCTTGGCCTGACCGGACTGCCCCTCCTTCTTCAGCTGCTCGAACTTCGGGATGACGACGGTCAGCAGCTGCACGATGATCGTCGCGGTGATGTAGGGCATGATGCCCAGCGCGAAGATCGACAGCTGCAGCAACGCACCGCCGGAGAAGAGGTTGGCCAGGCCGAGCAGCGACTGCTGACCGCCCGAGCCGTTCTGGCAGGCCTGCACGGCCGTGTAGTTGATGCCGGGCGCGGGCACGTGCGAGCCCAGCCGGAACACCGCGACGATGGCCAGCGTGAACAAGATCTTGTTCCGCAGCTCGGGCGTGCGGAACGCGCGGCCGAAGACGTTGAGCAACGTGAGTCCTCCTGGGCCTACCTCCGCGCAAGAAGGTATGCCGTGACAAGTGCCGGCTGGTCCCGTTGGGAACCATGAAGCCGGCCGGGCCCCCACCGGTCGGCAGTGGCACGTGTTGGCTGGCTGCGCCAGAGATTACCTGGCGGGCTCACCGGGTGAGCCGTTGGGGAGCGCGAAACGCCCCGCGGGAACAACGAGACGTGTCATCCCGTCGTTCCCGCGGAGCGTTTCAGCTGTGAATGGTCACGAACCGCTTCAGGCGGCAGTGATCGTGCCGCCCGCAGCCTCGACCTTGTCCTTGGCCGACGCGGAGAACTTCTGCACGGTGAGGTTCACCGCGACGGTGATCTCCCCGGTGCCGAGCACCTTGACCGGCTGGCCCTTGCGGACCGCGCCCTTGGCGACCAGGTCCTCGACGGTGACGTCGCCGCCGTCGGGGAACAGCGCCGAGATCTTGTCCAGGTTGACGACCTGGTAGGTGACCTTGAACGGGTTCTTGAAACCCCGCATCTTCGGCAGTCGCATGTGCAGCGGCGTCTGGCCACCCTCGAAGCTCTCGGGCACCTGGTAACGCGCCTTCGTGCCCTTGGTGCCGCGACCGGCGGTCTTGCCCTTCGAGCCCTCACCGCGACCCACGCGGGTCTTGGCGGTCTTGGCGCCGGGAGCAGGACGCAGGTGGTGCACCTTCAGTGCGTGCGTCTTCTCTTCAGTCATTGCTTCACTTCTCCTCGACGGTCACCAGGTGAGCGACCGCGCGAACCATGCCACGGAACTCCGGGCTGTCCGGCTTCTCGACCGTGTGGCCGATCCGCTTCAGGCCGAGGGACCGAAGAGTCTCCCGGTGCTGCGGCTTGCCACCGATCTCGGACCGGATCTGCGTCACAACCAGCGTATTTGCCATCAGGCACCTGCCTTGTCGCTCTGCGCAGCGGCGGCGTCGGCCATCGCGTGCTGCATCGCTGCCGGCGCAACCTGGTCCAGCGGCAACCCGCGGCGGGCGGCGACGGCCTCGGGGCGCTCCAGGCCCTTCAGCGCGGTCACCGTCGCGTGCACGATGTTGATCGCGTTGTCCGAGCCGAGCGACTTGGACAGCACGTCGTGGATACCCGCGCACTCCAGCACGGCGCGCACCGGGCCGCCGGCGATGACACCGGTACCGGGGCTGGCCGGACGCAGCAGGACGACGCCCGCGGCTTCCTCGCCCTGCACCGGGTGCGGGATGGTGCCGCCGATCATCGGGACGCGGAAGAAGGACTTCTTCGCCTCCTCGACGCCCTTGGCGATGGCGGACGGGACTTCCTTGGCCTTGCCGTAGCCGACACCGACGGTCCCCTGACCGTCACCGACGACCACGAGGGCGGTGAAGCTGAAGCGGCGACCACCCTGCACGACCTTGGCCACGCGGTTGATGGTGACGACGCGCTCGAGATACTGGTTGCGGTCGTCGCCACCACGGCGCCCGCCGCGGTCGTTGTCCCGGCCCCCGCGACGGTTGTCGCGACGGTCGTTGGTGTTGTCGTTCGAGCTGCTGCCGGTGCCGGCAGCGCCTCGACGCTGGGGTCCAGGCATCAGTGCTTCCTCATTTCGACGTTGAACATTGCCATTACAGAGTCAACCCACCTTCACGAGCGCCGTCCGCGATGGCGGCGACCCGACCGGCGTACTTGTTGCCGCCGCGGTCGAAGACGACCGCCTCGACACCGGCCGCCTTGGCGCGCTCGGCGACGAGCTCGCCGACCTTACGGGCCTTGGCGGTCTTGTCACCGTCGAGTGCGCGCAGGTCCGCTTCCATGGTCGACGCGGACGCGACGGTCTTGCCGACGGTGTCGTCGACGACCTGGACGAACACGTGCCGCGAGGAGCGGTTGACGACCAGCCGGGGACGCTCCGCGGTGCCGGACACGCGCTTGCGCAGCCGGAAGTGGCGCCGAGCGCGGGCCGCAGCCTTGCTCGTGGAACGCTTGACGATCTTTGCCATGGCTTACTTACCAGCCTTTCCGACCTTGCGGCGGATGTGCTCGCCTTCGTAGCGGACACCCTTTGCCTTGTACGGGTCGGGCTTGCGCAGCTTGCGGATGTTGGCGGCGACCTCACCGACCTGCTGCTTGTCGACACCGCTGACCGAGAACCGGGTGGGGTTCTCGACCGCGAAGGTGATGCCCTCCGGAGCCTTGACCAGGATCGAGTGGCTGTAACCGAGGGCGAACTCCAGGTCCGAGCCCTTCGCGGTCACGCGGTAACCCGTGCCGTGGATCTCCAGCTTCTTGGTGAAGCCGTCGGTGACACCGACGACCATGTTGTTGATGAGGCTGCGGGTCAGGCCGTGGCGGGACCGCGCGTCGCGCTCATCGTTGGGGCGTGACACGTTGATCACGCCGTCCTCGCCCTTGGCGACGGTGATCGGCTCCGGCACGGTGAGCTCGAGCTGGCCCTTGGGACCCTTGACCGCAACGGCCTGGCCGTTGATGGTCACCTCGACACCGCTGGGCACCGGAACGGGAAGACGTCCAATACGTGACATCTGTCTAACTCCTTATCTGTTCCGGGTCACCAGACGTAGGCGAGGACTTCCCCGCCGACGCCCTTGCTCGCCGCCTGCTTGTCAGTGAGCAGACCGGACGAAGTGGACAGGATGGCAACGCCGAGACCGCCCAGGACCTTGGGCAGGTTGGTGGACTTGGCGTAGACCCGCAGACCGGGCTTGCTCACGCGGCGGACGCCGGCGATGGAGCGCTCCCGGTTGGGGCCGTACTTCAGATCGATGGTGAGCGTCTTGTCGACACCCTCGCCCTCGACGCGGAAGCCGGAGATGTAACCCTCCGCCTGGAGGATCTCGGCGATGTGCGACTTGAGCTTGCTGTGCGGCATCGTCGCCGAGTCGTGGTGCGCCGAGTTGGCGTTCCGGACGCGGGTCAGCATGTCCGCGATCGGGTCGGTCATGGTCATGGTGGGCACTTGCCCTTCTCACCGTGGTTTCTGCGGGCCGGAGCCGATGCGGACCTTCGGTGTAGTTGTTACGTGGTTTTTGCTTGGTGTGCTGGCGAGTATGACGACCGGGTCGTCATACCGTTGTCACCAGCTCGACTTGGTGACGCCGGGCAGTTCGCCCCGGTGTGCCATCTCGCGCAGGCAGATACGGCACAGGCCGAACTTGCGGTAGACGGAGTGCGGGCGGCCGCACCGCTGGCAGCGGGTGTAGCCGCGCACCGCGAACTTCGGCTTCTTGTTGGCCTTGTTGACCAGGGCCTTCTTCGCCATGCTCAGTTCTCCTTAAAAGGGAAGCCGAGGTGCTTCAACAGGGCCCGGCCTTCGTCGTCGTTGCTCGCAGTGGTGACGACCGTGATGTCCATACCGCGGACGCGGTCGATCTTGTCCTGGTCGATCTCGTAGAACACCGACTGCTCGGTCAGACCGAAGGTGTAGTTGCCGTTGCCGTCGAACTGCTTGGGCGACAGACCGCGGAAGTCGCGGATGCGCGGCAGTGCGATCGACACCAGGCGGTCCAGGAACTCCCACATGCGGTCGCCGCGCAGCGTGGTGTGCGCACCGATCGGCATACCCTCACGCAGCTTGAACTGCGCGATGGACTTGCGGGCCTTGGTGACGGCCGGCTTCTGGCCGGTGATCGCCGCCAGGTCCTTGATGGCGCCCTCGATCAGCTTGGAGTCACGGGCGGCGTCGCCGACACCCATGTTGACGACGACCTTGGTCACCGTCGGCACCTGCATCACGTTGGCGAACTGGAACTCGTCCTGCAGCTGGCCCTTGATCTCGGACTGGTAGCGGGCCTTCAGGCGCGGCGCCACCTTCTCCGGTGCAGTTGCACTCATGCCAGGTCCTTTCCGGATCGCACCGACACGCGGGTGCGAACGGTCTTGGTCCGACCGTCACGCTCCACCTGCTCCTCGCGGATGCGGATGCGGGTCGGCTTGTTCGTCTCGGGGTCCACGATCATCACGTTGCTGACGTGGATCGGCGCCTCGGTGACCTCGATGCCACCTGCGCCGCCGCCCGGCTGACCGGCCTTGACGTGCTTGGTGATCCGGTTGACGCCCTCGACCAGCACACGCTGACGCTCGGGGTCGACCGAGATGACCTTGCCCTGCAGACCCTTGTCCTTGCCGGAAATCACCTGGACGAGGTCGTTCTTCTTGATCTTCATCTTCGGCTTGCCTGCCATAGTCAGAGCACCTCCGGCGCGAGCGAGATGATCTTCATGAACTTCTTGTCGCGCAGCTCCCGGCCCACCGGACCGAAGATGCGCGTGCCACGCGGGTCACCATCGGTCTTGAGGATGACCGCAGCGTTCTCGTCGAACTTGATGTAGCTGCCGTCCGGACGGCGCTTCTCCTTGCGGGTACGCACGACAACGGCCTTGACCACATCGCCCTTTTTGACGTTGCCGCCCGGGATGGCGTCCTTGACGGTCGCCACGATGGTGTCACCGATGCCGGCGTAGCGACGTCCCGAGCCACCGAGCACGCGGATGCACAAGATCTCCTTGGCACCGGTGTTGTCGGCGACGCGCAGTCGCGACTCCTGCTGGATCACGTTTCTTCTCCTGTCGTCTCACTGGTTCTCGCTCGCGGCGAGCCTTGTGGAACGGATGTGTTTGCGGTTGCGGCGGCGAGCCACCGCGGTGGTCGTATGACGGGCCGGACGAGCCGGCCGCGTCCTACGAACGTTCTTACTTGGCCTTCTCGAGGATCTCCACGACCCGCCAGCGCTTCTGCGCCGACAGCGGCCGGGTCTCCATGATCAGGACACGGTCGCCGACGCCGCAGGTCTCCTGCTCGTCGTGCGCTTTGACGCGGGCGGTCTTGCGCTGCACCTTGCCGTAGAGCGCGTGCTTGACGCGGTCCTCGACCTCGACGACGACCGTCTTGGTCATCTTGTCGCTGACGACGTAGCCCTGGCGCGTCTTGCGATCGTTGCGCTCGGTCACGGTTGCTTCCTTGTTCTCTTCGCTCATGACCCGACCTTCTCGTCGGTCTCCTGCTGGCGCCCGATGCCGAGCTCGCGCTCACGCAGCTCGGTGTAGATGCGCGCGATGTCCTTGCGGACCGCACGCAGCCGCGAGTTGTTCTCCAGCTGGCCGGTGGCCGACTGGAACCGCAGGTTGAACAGCTCCTGCTTGGCCTTGCCGAGCTCGTCGGCCAGCGCCTGGTCGTCCAGCTCACGCAGCTTGGCCGAGGTCAGATCCTTCGAACCCACTGCCATCAGACGTCACCACCTTCACGCGCGACGAAGCGGCACTTCATCGGCAGCTTGTGCATCGCCAGGCGCAACGCCTCGCGAGCAACTTCCTCGGACACACCGGACAGCTCGAACATGATCCGACCCGGCTTGACGTTGGCGACCCACCACTCGGGCGAGCCCTTACCGGAACCCATGCGGGTCTCAGCCGGCTTCTTGGTCAGCGGGCGGTCCGGGTAGATGTTGATCCAGACCTTTCCGCCACGCTTCATGTAGCGGGTCATGGCGATACGAGCGGACTCGATCTGCCGGTTGGTGACGTATGCCGGCTCCAGCGCCTGGATGCCGTAGTCACCGAACGACACAGCGGTGCCACCCTTGGCGGCTCCGCCGCGCTTGGGGTGGTGCTGCTTGCGGTGCTTCACACGACGGGGAATCAACATCAGGCTTCAGCTCCCTGGTTGCTCGCCTCGGCCTGCGGGGCCTCGGCGGACGTGTTCTCGGCGACCGGCGCCTCGACAGGAGCCTCGGTGCTGCGCGGGCCTGCGTCACGACGGCCACGGCCACCGCCACGCCGGTCGTCACGACGGCCACGCGACGGGCGGCTCGGTGCAGCAGCCTGCTCGCGCGCCAGCTCCTTGGCGGTCAGATCGCCCTTGTAGATCCAGACCTTCACGCCGATCCGGCCGAAGGTGGTGCGGGCCTCGTAGAAGCCGTAGTCGATGTTCGCGCGCAGCGTGTGCAGCGGCACACGGCCTTCGCGGTAGAACTCGGTGCGGCTCATCTCGGCGCCGTTGAGACGACCCGAGACCATGACCCGGATGCCCTTGGCGCCGGCGCGCTCGGCCGTCTGCATGCCCTTGCGCATGGCGCGACGGAAGTTGACACGCGCCGACAGCTGCTCGGCGATGCCCTGGGCGACCAGCTGAGCGTCGGTCTCGGGGTTCTTGACCTCGAGGATGTTCAGCTGGACCTGCTTGCCGGTGAGCTTCTCCAGCGCACCACGCAGGCGGTCTGCCTCGGCGCCGCGGCGGCCGATGACGATGCCCGGACGGGCCGTGTGGATGTCGACGCGCACACGGTCACGGGTGCGCTCGATCTCGACCTTGCTGATGCCGGCACGCTCCATGCCGGTCGACATCAGGCCGCGGATCGCCACGTCTTCTTTGACGTAGTCGCGGTAGCGCTGACCCGGCTTGGCCGAGTCGGCGAACCAACGGCTCTTGTGGTCCGTCGTGATGCCGAGACGGAAACCGTTCGGGTTGACCTTCTGACCCATTACCGGCCACCGTCCTTTCGCTCGGGCTGTGCAACGTGCAGGGTGATGTGGCTCGACCGCTTCAAGATCCGGCTCGCGCGACCCTGCGCACGGGGACGGAACCGCTTCATGGTCGGGCCCTCGTCGACATACGCCTCGGTGACGACCAGCAGCCGCTCGTCGAACGCGACCGAGGCCTGGTCGGCCTTCTGGCGGGCGTTGGCGACGGCGCTGTTGAGGGTCTTGAGGACCTGCTCGCTCGCACCCTGCGGCGCGAACGTCAGCAGGTGGATGGCCTCCTGGACGTTCTTGCCGCGCACCATGTCGACGACCCGACGGGCCTTCATCGGCGTGATGCGGACGAACCGCGCCTGTGCCTTGGCTCCCACGGTCGGGGTGGTGTTCTCAGTAGTAGACATATCAGCGACGACGTCCCTTCCGGTCGTCCTTCTCGTGACCCTTGAAGGTCCGCGTCGGGGCGAACTCGCCGAGCTTGTGGCCGACCATCGCCTCGGTCACGAAGACCGGGACGTGCTTGCGACCGTCGTGCACGGCGAGCGTGTGGCCGAGCATGTCGGGCGTGATCATCGACCGGCGGGACCAGGTCTTGATGACGTTCTTGGTGCCGGCTTCGTTCTGTGCGTCGACCTTCTTCTGAAGGTGATCGTCGACGAAGGGGCCCTTCTTCAGTGAACGGGGCATTTCTTACCGCTTCTTTCCAGTACGACGGCGACGCACGATGAGCTTGTCGCTCTCCTTCTTCGGGCGACGGGTGCGGCCCTCGGCCTGACCCCACGGGCTGACCGGGTGGCGACCACCGGAGGTCTTGCCCTCACCACCACCGTGCGGGTGGTCCACCGGGTTCATCGCGACACCGCGCACGGTCGGGCGCTTGCCCTTCCAGCGCATGCGGCCGGCCTTGCCCCAGTTGATGTTGCTCTGCTCGGAGTTGCCCACCTCGCCGATCGTCGCGCGGCAGCGGACGTCGACGTTGCGGATCTCGCCGGACGGCATACGCAGCTGGGCGTAGGGGCCGTCCTTGGCGACGAGCTGGACGCGCGCGCCGGCCGAGCGGGCGATCTTCGCACCGCCACCGGGCCGCAGCTCGATGCAGTGGATGACCGTACCGGTCGGGATGTTGCGCAACGGCAGGTTGTTGCCGGGCTTGATGTCGGCGCTCGAGCCGTTCTCGATCGTGTCGCCCTGACGCAGGCGGTTCGGCGCGATGATGTAGCGCTTCTCGCCGTCGGCGTAGTGCAGCAGCGCGATGCGGGCGGTGCGGTTGGGGTCGTACTCGATGTGCGCGACCTTCGCCGGGATGCCGTCCTTGTCGAGACGACGGAAGTCGATCACGCGGTAGGCACGCTTGTGACCGCCACCGATGTGACGGGTCGTGATGCGACCCGACGCGTTACGGCCGCCGGTCTTGGGCAGCGGACGCACCAGCGACTTCTCGGGCGTCGAGCGGGTGACCTCGGCGAAGTCGGCCACGCTCGAGCCACGACGGCCCGGCGTCGTCGGCTTGTACTTGCGGATAGCCATTGTCTGTCCTTAGGAGTCTTGTCTGCGGGCGATCGTCTTCAGGCCTGGGAGCCGAAGATGTCGATCGCGCCTTCCTTGAGCGAGACGATGGCGCGCTTGGTGTCCTTGCGCTTGCCGGTCCCGAAGCGGGTCCGGCGCGTCTTGCCCTGACGATTCATCGTGTGGACCGAGTCGACCTTGACGTCGAAGATCTCCTCGACGGCGATTTTGATCTCGGTCTTGTTCGCCCGCGGGTCGACGAGGAAGGTGTACTTGCCCTCGTCGAGCAGGGCGTAGGACTTCTCCGAGACGACCGGCGCGATCAGGATGTCGCGCGGGTTCTTGCCCAGTTGCGTCATGGCAGAATCACTTGTCCTTATCGGTCTTCTGCGCGGCAGCACCACCCGCCGGGGCGAACCCGGCGGCAGCGGCGGCCTCGGCCGTCTTGAACCACACCTCGGCGACCGTGGCGTCATACCAACGGGATCCGGCGACGTGGTACTTCATCGAGTCCTTGTTGCCCTTGACCGTGAAGGTCTGGGGGTCGGGCGACGCACCGTCGGCCAACGGGGCGGCCGAGTCGGCGCCGAAGCCGCCCTCGGCGACCTCGGAGGCAGCTGCCTCCGTCGTGGCGGGCTGCGCCGGGGCGGCCGAAGCTGCCTTCACGGCGGCGGCCGGACCGGCCAGGAAACGCTCGAGCGCGGCCTGGGTGAACACCAGGTCGTCGGCGCACAGCACGTCGTAGGTGTTGAGCTGGTCGGCGAACAGCACGTGCACGTCGGCGAGGTTGCGCACCGACAGCAGCGCGGTCTGCTCGTCACGGCTGAGGACCACCAGGAGGTTCTTGCGGTCGGTCAGGTCGCCCAGCAGGTTGGCGGCGTTCTTGGTCGACGGCTTGTCGCCCTCGACGAACGATGCCAGCACGTGGATGCGGTCGTGACGAGCCCGGTCGGACAGGGCGCCACGCAGCGCGGCGGCCTTCATCTTCTTGGGGGTCCGCTGTGCGTAGTCGCGCGGCTTCGGGCCGTGCACGATGCCACCGCCGGCGAACTGCGGGGCGCGGGTCGAACCCTGACGGGCGCGGCCGGTGCCCTTCTGGCGGTAGGGCTTCTTGCCACCACCGCGGACCTCGCCGCGGGTCTTGGTGGAGTGCGTGCCCTGACGTGCCGCGGCCAGCTGCGCCACCACGACCTGGTGGATCAGCGGGACGTTGGTCTGCACGTCGAAGATCTCGGCCGGCAGCTCGACGGTGCCCGCCTTGGCGCCCGAGGCGCTGGTGATGTCAACGGTCGTCATCTGGCTCAGGCCTCCTTGACGGACGACTTCGCCGCGGTCTTGACCAGGACGATGCCGCCGCGGGGGCCGGGGACGGCGCCCTTGATCAGCAACAGACCCTTGTCGGTGTCGATCGCGTGAATCGTGAGGTTCTGGGTGGTCTGGCGCTCGCCGCCCATGCGGCCCGCCATACGCATGCCCTTGAAGACGCGGCCCGGGGTGGCGCAGCCACCGATCGAGCCCGGCTTGCGGTGGTTCTTGTGCGCACCGTGCGAGGAGCTGACACCGGCGAACCCGTGCCGCTTCATGACACCGGCGAAGCCCTTGCCCTTGGTGGTGCCGACGGCGTCGATGCGCTGTCCGGCCTCGAAGGTCTCCACGGTGACTTCCTGGCCGAGCTGGTAGTCGGCAGCATCAGCGGTGCGGATCTCGGCGAGGTGGCGACGCGGCGTGACGCCGGCCTTCTCGAAGTGACCGGTCAGCGGCTTGTTGACCTTGCGCGGGTCGATCGCGCCGTAGCCGATCTGCACCGCGTGGTAGCCCTCGCCCTCACCGCGGACAGCGGTGACGACGCACGGGCCGGCCTGCACGACGGTGACCGGGATGAGCCGGCCGTTCTCGTCCCAGACCTGCGTCATGCCGAGCTTCTCGCCCAGCACACCCTTCACGGAACGCTCAGTTGTGTGAGTCATATCGAGTCATTCCTCCCGTTCAGAGCTTGATCTCGATGTTGACGTCCGCCGGCAGGTCGAGACGCATCAGCGAGTCGACGGCCTTCGGTGTCGGGTCAACGATGTCGATCAACCGCTTGTGGGTACGCATCTCGAAGTGCTCGCGGCTGTCCTTGTACTTGTGCGGTGAACGGATTACGCAGTAGACGTTCTTCTCCGTCGGCAGCGGCACGGGGCCGACCACCGTTGCACCGGCACGAGTCACCGTGTCGACAATCTTGCGCGCCGAGCTGTCGATGACTTCGTGGTCATACGACTTCAGTCGGATGCGGATCTTTTGTCCCGCCATTCGCCCGTGTCTCTCTCTCGCCGTACTTCAGTTACTTACTAGGTCTGTTCGGTGTGAGACCCGGCCGCGCTCCCCGACCCCCGCGCTCGGGTGTGTCGCGTGTGCTCCGCAGCACGACGCCGACTTCTCTGGCGTGGTTGGCCGGGCGAAACCAGTGATTTCGCACCTGTGGCTTGCGCTTCCCGACCTCACCCGGACGGTCTGCCTGCTGGCGGACTGGGCGCTTTCGGGGCGGCAGTTCGGCGTCTCACCGGGGCCGGATCGCTCCGGTTCGATCGGCGACACACGTGATCACTGCGCGTCAAGCAACTTGAACAGTCTGCCAGAGACGCGGATGGACGCCAAATCGACGATGGTGACGTCCGCCACTGACCCGCGTGCTCCGCCGACGTGCACAACCCTCAACCATCGCTACCTGTGCACGTGATCCCGCCCGATCGGCGAGCCGACCCAGCGACCGTTGCCGGAAATGCACGCGTATGACGGGACTCACACCCGCACAACCGGCGACCGTTGCCGGTTCTGCACGCGTAGGGCGGCTTCGCTTCCCGTGCGTCTCGCCTTGCGACGGTCCCGTCGCCGTTAGGCTCCCTGCGTGGGGGTCGCCGACGCGCAGGGTCTGACAGTGCAATACCCGCGCGTCCGCGCGCTCGACGCCCTCACCCTCACGGTCCCCGATGGCATCACCGGCGTGGTCGGCGTCAACGGAGCCGGGAAATCGACCCTGATCAAAGTGTTCCTGGGCCTGCTGCGCCCGACCGCGGGCGCGGTCCGGGTGCTCGGGATGGACCCGACGGCGCGGGGCGCCGAGATTCGCGCGCTCGTGGGCTACATGCCCGAGCACGACGTGCTGCCCGGCGACGTCTCCGCTGCCGAGTTCGTCATGCACATGGCGATGATGTCGGGCCTGCCGCGCAATGCCGCTCGCGAGCGCACCTCGGACGTCCTGCGGCACGTCGGGCTCGCCGAGGAGCGGCACCGCCCGATGGGTGGGTATTCGACCGGTATGAAGCAGCGCGCCAAGCTCGCCCAAGCGATCGTGCACAGTCCGCAGCTGGTGCTCCTCGACGAGCCCACCAACGGACTGGACCCCCGCGCCCGGGACGACATGCTGGACCTGATCGGCCGCATCGGCCACGACTTCGGCATATCGGTCATGGTCACCAGTCACTTGCTCGGCGAACTCGAGCGCACGGTCGACTACGTGATCGTGATCGACGCCGGACGACTGCTGCGCGCCGAACGCACCGAGGATCTGACCCTCACGACCGGCAACGTGCTGATCGAAGTGCTCGGCGCGCCCGGCAGTGACCGGGTCATCGGCCAGCAACTGCTCGACCGGGGCGTCCAGGCCTGGCCGGTCGGCGACCGCATCGAAGTCCGGGTCGAGCAACCCGAGACCCTCGACCTGATCCGTGACCTGGTCGCCGACGCACAGCTGGGACTGGTGCGGTTGCAAGAGGTCCACCACAGCCTGGAAGAGGTCTTCGCGCAGCACGGAGGGCCGGCATGAACGGGCCGACCGGGTCACCGATCGGAGGGTCGGGCAGCACCCCACCGCGGCGGGGTGTCATCCATGACATCGGCTACCGGCCGTTCACCGGACGCCGCCAGGGCACCGGCGCGGTCGCATGGTCGCTCTACCTCACGTCGTTGCGGCACTGCTTCGGTCTCGGCCGGTCGGGCAAGTCGAAGGTGATGCCGTGGCTCATGGCGTTCCTGCTGCTGATCCCCGCGCTCGTGCTCGCCGGGTTGCTGCTGCAACTGAACAAGATGTCGCTGTCCAGCCAGGCCGACCTCTTCGCGCCGCTCGCGAACTACTTCGGATTCCCCTACTGGACGCAGTTGCTGATCACGATCTTCGCCGCGGCCCAAGCGCCGGTGCTCTTCGCCCGCGACCTGCGTTACCGGACGGTGGTCCTCTACTTCGCCCGGCCGCTGTCGCGCACGACGTACGTCCTCATGCGGCTCGCCGCGCTGGCGACGGCACTGTTCGCGGTCGTCGTCATACCGCTGACCATCTGGTATGCCGCGGCGCTCAGCGCCGACGTACCGCGCAGCGAGCACACGAAGAACTACCTGGCCGCCGTCGTCGGTGTCGCCGTGCTGTCGCTGATGCTGGCCACCTTCGCGGGCATGGTCTCGGCGATCACCACTCGGGCCGGCCTGGCGGTGACCGCGGTGATCGTCGCGCTGATGCTCACCTCCGGCGTCGTCACCACCATCCAGGGAGCGGCGTACGACGGCGGACAGCCGACGATGAGCTTCGTCGGGTCATTGTTCAACCCGTTCTCGGTGGTGGCGGAGTTGATCAGCGGCCTCTTCGACCAGCCGACACCGTCCAGCCAGATGCTGCACCCCGGTTCCGGCTGGACGGTCGGCTTCGCGGTCGCTGCCGTGTGCTGGATCCTCGGTGCGGCCGCGATCCTGCTGCAGCGCACCCGGAAGGCGGCGAGCCTGTGAACGCAGTACGACCTGCTCACCCGGTACGTGGCGGGAGCGAGCGCCCATGAGTGAAGTCGAACTGATCGACGTCTCCCGGTGGTACGGCAACGTGGTGGCCGTCAACGACGTCACCATGCACATCGGTCCGGGCGTGACCGGCCTGCTCGGACCGAACGGCGCCGGCAAATCCACCCTGCTGTCGATGATGGCGGGGTTGCTGCCGCCGTCCGCCGGAACGGTGACCCTCGACGGGCACCCGACGCGAGGCAACGTCGCGATCTACCGGCACATCGGCCTGGTGCCGGTCCAGGAGTCGCTCTACGACTTCCTCACCGGCGCGCAGTTCGTCCGGCTCAATGCCGACCTGCAGAAGGTGCCGGACCCACGGGCAGCAGCGAAGTACGCCATCGGCCTGGTGGAGATGACCGAGGCCGCGGACCGGAAGATCTCGACGTACAGCAAGGGCATGAAGCAACGGATCAAGGTTGCGTCCGCCCTGGTGCACGATCCCTCGGTGCTGTTGCTCGACGAGCCCTTCAACGGCATGGACCCGATCCAGCGCCGGCACATGATGGGCCTGCTGACCCGGTTCGCCGAACAGGGCCGCACCATCGTCTTCAGCTCGCACATCCTGGAGGAGGTCGAGCAGATCGCCCGTCACGTGGAGGTCGTCGTCGCCGGCCGGCACGCCGCCAGCGGTGACTTCGCCGCGATCCGGCGGCTGATGACCGACCGCCCGAACCAGTACGTCGTGCGCAGCTCCGACGACCGCCGGCTGGCCGCGCTGCTGCTCGCGCAGCCGTCGGTCCGAGGCGCCCGGTTGCGCGGTGAGACCGCCCTGGAGGTGGAGGCCGACGACTTCGGCAGATTTGCCCACACCGTCCCGAAACTCGCACGGGAGAACAACATTCGCATCTTCGAACTCACACCCACCGATGAGTCGCTCGAGAGCGTCTTCTCCTACCTGGTGAACTCATGAACCCCACTTTGCGGAGGCCCGGGCAATGAATGGCGCCATACTCCGTCTCGGGCTTCGCTCGCTCTTCGGACGTGCCCGCGTCTGGCTGATGATCGCGATGCCGGTGATCCTGCTGATCCTCGCGGCCGTGATCCGTGCCGCCTCGACCGGCGGTGACGACAACCACACGGCCGAAAACTTCCTGCGGATCTTCGGCATCGGCATCGTCGTGCCCGTCGTGGCACTCGTCGCGACGACGACGCTGGTCAACTCCGAGTTCGACGACGGCTCGATCATCTACCTGCTGACCAAACCCGTCTCCCGCCTGGCGATCATCACCAGCAAGGCGGTCATCGTGCTCGGCGCAGGAGTGGTCTTCGGCGCGGTGATGATGTTCGCGGCCGGGCTGACCATGGTCGGCGGTCACGACAGCGTCGCCGTCGGAGCGTTCGCCGGCGGCCTCGTCTCGACGATCGCGTATGTCGGAATCTTCACCGTGCTCGCGACGTCCATGAAGCGCAGCATCGTCGGCTGCCTGCTCTACTGGCTGATCTGGGAGTCGACGATCTCCTCGCTCTTCTCCCCCGTCAAATGGCTTTCGGCACGAGCGTGGGGCAACGCGGTCGTGCAGCACATCGCGACCGCTCCGGACGACGGCAAGCCGGGAGTGCCTCTCGCGTATGCCGTGGTCGCCGCGCTCGTCGCTCTGGCGGTGGGCGTCGTCCTTGCCGGCCAGCGACTGGCGTCCATGACCATCTCGGAGGAGTGAACGGCCCGTACGCCGCTCGTACGTCGCCGCTACCGGACCGGCGTGGTGGAATCGGCCACCCACCGCATCGGGTCGCCCCAGCCCAGGTCGCCGATGCCGTGTTTGTCCAGGGCGAGTGCGACCAGGGTCCGTCGGTGGGCGGCGAACGTCAGCACATGGGCGATCAATCCGCCATACGTGAAGATCTCCGCCGGCTCGCACAGGGCGTCGACGAAGGTGTCGTCGAGCTCCCCGTGCTGGATCGCGGCGCGTACGTTCTCCGCGAAGCGCGGACCGTCCACGTCCAGCCTCGAGCGCATCGAGAGGACCGATTCATGTTCCTCCCTGCTCCAGTCGTACTCGCGGTTGGCAAGCACCGCGTTCCACATGCCCATCTGCCCCACGAGCCGGGACAGCAGCCGGCGCAACGTCATCACGTCGGGGTCGTCGTCCAGGCCGTAGTCGATGGACTCGTCCAGTTCTGCGTCGGTCAAACGCGTTGCCCGATCGATGAATTCACCGGTCAACCAAATGTGATGGTCGACCATTCTGGTGAGCAGCTCCATGGCGGTCATTCCTCCTGAGCCGGGCAGCCGCAGCCCGCCCGGCGGCTGAAAGTGCACTCCATTGTTCGACGGGATCTTGAAATCGCCCGGAGCGCAACGGAAATCGCGTGGCGTCGTGCCGAAGCGACGGGTGAACGCACGCGTGAATGCCTCGTGTGAGGCGTAGCCGGCTTCGACACCGAGGTCGATGATCCGGCGATCAGTGGTGATGAGACGGTATGCCGCGCGCTCCAGCAGAAGTCTTCTGCGAAGGGTCACCGGCGGCTCGCCACCGACGGACGACACGATGCGGTCCAGGTGGAACCGTGACGTGTAGAGCCGCTGCGCCAGTTGCGCCGGTGAGGTCAGGTGGTCGTCGAGCGTCTCGGCGAGGACCCCGACATACCGGCGGAACACGTCAGTCTCGTGGCTCATGGCTGCAGCATCGCGCGCCGGGAGCCGGCCACGCTTGATTTTCCTTGCCGATCCGTCAGTCCGGGTCCGGCGCCATCCGACCGGCTTTGGCAGCACGCAAGGCCGCCGCGCCCTGCGGTATGGCGGCACACGCGAGCACGATCATCGCAACCGTCCACGACCCGGTGCGGTCATGCACCGCGCCGATGAGGATCGGGCCCACGGCGGCCAGGCCGTACCCGACGGACTGCGCCATACCCGACACCTCGCCGGCCTGGGCGGTGGAGTTGCTGCGCAGCACCATGAACAGCAGGGACAGGCCGATGCCGCAGCCGGGACCGATCATCACGATGCAGGCCCACAGCACCGGGGCATGGTGGACGGTCAGCAACCCGACGAAGCCGATCATGCTGAAGGCGAGCGTGCCCAGAGCGATGCCGCGCTGGTCCGCCAGGCGGCCGGCGAGGATCGGCGCGAGCAGCGAACAGGTCAGCCCCACCGTCTGTGCCGCGGCGAGTACCCCACCCGCCGCACCGATCGACATACCGGTCTCGTCGACAAGGAACTTGGGCAACCAGGCACCGAAGGTGTAGAAGATGAACGACTGGAAGCCCATGTAGATCGTGATGGCCCACGCCGTGCGGTCGCGCCATATCCTGGCTGACCGGCCTGATGTCTGGACCGTGTGGCGACGCCGCAATTGGGGCAGCCACTGGATCATGGCGGCGAGGACCAGCAGCCCCCACGCCGCCAGAGTCACGCGCCACTGTCCGTGCAGCGCATCGTCGATGGGGACGGTCAAACCGGCGGCGACCGCGGCGCCCCCGGACAACGTCATGGAGTAGAGGCCGGTCATCAGGCCGGACCGGTGGGCGAAGTCACGCTTGATCAGCGCGGGCAGCACCACGTTGCAGACCCCGATGCCGGCGCCGACCAGCACCGAACCGGCGAACAGTGCCGTCGCTGACGCCGCGAGCCGCAACAGGATGCCGGCCAGCAGCACCGCGAGCGCCCCGAAGATGGTGCGCTCGATGCCGTAACGGTGTGCCAGCCGAGGCGCGAACGGTGAACTGATCCCGAAGAAGAGCACCGGGAGGGTGGTCAGCAGGCCGGCGGTGGAACTGCTGAAGCCGAAGGACTGGGAGATGGTGTCGATCAGCGGCGATACCGACACGACTGCTGGACGCAGGTTTGCCGCCACCAGCATGATGCCGAGTGCGGCGACGAGCGCGCTGCGGCCACCGAGTGGCGTCTCCTTGCGGTCGGTCAGTGTTCCCGCCCCTGTGCCGCTCACTGTCGCGCACCCTTCTCCGCCTCGGCGAGGTAGTCGGCGACGGCGGCGCGGGCGGCGTCAGGATCACCGCGCTCAATCGCTTCGACCAGTGCACGATGTCCCGGCGGGTGGATCCGCATCGATTGCAGGGCTCGGGTGACCTCCGCGTGTGAGCTGCGCATCGCTTCAAGGACGCCCGCATAGATCTGCACGAGCAAGGTGTTGCCGCAGCCCGCGACGACGCCTTCGTGAAAATCGATGTCGGCCTGATCGTAGGAGTCGAGTTCGCCTGAGGCGAAGGCCCTTTCAGCGACCTCCAGCAGACATCGCATCCGCTGCCGGGCGTCCGCCGTCGCGGACCGTGCTGCCGCGGCCGCCGCCTCGGTCTCCAGGGCGCGGCGCACCTGGAGCAGGTCGAGCACCTCCGCCGTGGTCTCGCGTTGGATGACGGCGGCATACGGATTGGCGCTGCGCACATAGGTGCCGTCGCCACGGCGCGGAGCGAGCATGCCGACGTGTTCGAGGGCTCGCACCGCCTCGCGGATGGTGTTGCGGCCGACACCGAAGCGCTCGACCAGCTCCGGTTCGGCGGGAATGCGTTCGCCGACCGGCCAGTCCCCGTCCCGGATCAGCCGCTCCATGTGGGCGACGACGAGCTCGCTGGTGCGCTTCGGCGGTGGGATGACAGCGGACACCCATTGAACCTAACGTGGGATGTTTGGTCACCGAGTGCCGATTCGTATGCCGAGACCGGCGGGCACGGCGCAGGCGCCCACCCGGACCGGGTGGGCGCCTGCGCCATACCTGCGGACCCTTGCTAGGCGGAGGCGTTCTCCTCGCTCCGCTTGGCCAGGCGCAACCAGGTCTCCACGACGGTATCCGGGTTGAGCGACATCGACTCGATGCCCTGGTCGAGCAGCCAGTCGGCCAGGTCGGGGTGGTCCGAGGGGCCCTGCCCGCAGATGCCGACGTACTTGCCGCGGTCCTTGCAGGCCTTGATCGCCATCGCCAGCATCGCCTTGACCGCCGGGTTGCGCTCGTCGAAGCCCGCCGCGACCAGCCCGGAGTCGCGGTCCAGCCCCAGGGTCAGCTGGGTCATGTCGTTGGAGCCGATCGAGAAGCCGTCGAAGTGGTCGAGGAACTGGTCGGCGATCACCGCGTTGCTGGGGACCTCGCACATCATGATGACCTGCAGGTCGTTCTCACCGCGCTGCAGGCCGTTGCGGGCCAGCAGGTCGATGACGCCCTTGCCCTCCTCCAGCGTGCGCACGAATGGGATCATCACCTTGACGTTGGTCAGGCCCATGTCCTCGCGGACGTAGCGCAGCGCCTCGCACTCCATCGCGAAGCAGTCCGCGAAGTCCTCCGACAGGTATCGCGATGCACCGCGGTAGCCGATCATCGGGTTCTCCTCGTCCGGCTCGTAGCGCTCGCCGCCGAGCATGCCGGCGTACTCGTTGGACTTGAAGTCCGACATGCGCACGATGACCGGCTCCGGGTAGAACGCCGCCGCCAGCGTCGAGACACCCTCGGCGACCCGCTTGACGAAGAACTCGCGCGGGCTGTCGTATGCCGCGATCAGCGCCTCGATGTGGCTGCGGATCTCCGGCGCCTGGTCCTCCAGTTCCAGCAGTGCCCGCGGGTGGATGCCGATCTGCCGGTTGATGATGAACTCCAGCCGGGCCAGGCCGATGCCCTTGTGGGGCAGCCGGCTGAACTCGAACGCCTGGTCCGGGGTGCCGACGTTCATCATGATCTTGACCGGCACCTCGGGCATCTCGTCCAGGGCGGTCTCGTCGACGTCGAAGTCGCGGGCGCCGTCATACACGAAGCCGGTGTCGCCCTCGGCGCACGAGACGGTGACTTCCTGGCCATTGGTGAGGTCGCGGGTGGCCGAACCGGTGCCGACCACCGCCGGGATGCCCAGCTCGCGGGCGATGATCGCCGCGTGGCAGGTGCGGCCACCCCGGTTGGTGACGATGGCCGACGCCCGCTTCATGATCGGCTCCCAGTCGGGGTCGGTCATGTCGGCCACCAGCACCTCGCCGGCCTGGAACTCGTGCATGGAGTCGATGGAGTCCAGGGTGCGCACCGCGCCGGCGCCGATCTTCTGGCCGATCGCGCGCCCCTCGACGACGACGGGGCCGCGTTCCTTGAGCACGAATCGCTGCAACGTGGAGGCGTTCGCCCGTGACTGGACGGTCTCCGGACGGGCCTGCAGGATGTAGAGCTTGCCGTCGACGCCGTCCTTGCCCCACTCGATGTCCATCGGCCGGCCGTAGTGCTCCTCGATCGCGACCGCATGCTTGGCCAGCTCGGTCACCTCGTCGTCGGTGAGCGACAGCTTGCCCTGCTCGGCCTCGTCGACCGGCACGAAATGGATGGTCTCCCCCACCGTCGCGTCGCCGGTGTAGACCATCTTGGTGGCCTTCGAACCGACGCCGCGCTTGAGGATGGCCGGGCGGCCGGCCCGCAACGCCGGCTTGTAGACGTAGAACTCGTCTGGGTTGACCGCGCCCTGCACGACGGCCTCGCCCAGGCCGTAGCTGGAGGTGATGAACACCGCGTCCCGGAAGCCGGACTCGGTGTCCATGGTGAACATCACGCCGGAGGAGCCGATGTCCGAGCGCACCATCCGCTGGATGCCGGCGGACAGCGCGACCAGTGAGTGGTCGTAGCCGGCGTGGACCCGGTAGGCGATGGCCCGGTCGTTGTAGAGCGAGGCGAAGACCAGCTTGATCGCGTGCAGGATGTTGTCGATGCCGCTGATGTTGAGGAAGGTCTCCTGCTGACCGGCGAAGGATGCGTCCGGCAGGTCCTCGGCGGTCGCGCTCGAGCGCACCGCGAAGGTGACCTCCTCGCCCTGCTCACCGGTGAGCCGCTCGTATGCCGAGCGGATGTCCGCCTCGAGGTCGGCCGGGAACGCCTGCTGCTCGATGTCCCCGCGGATCTTCGCGCCGACCTTGGCCAGTTCCCGCACGTCGTCCACGTCGAGCCCATCGAGCAGTTCGTCGATCTCGGCCTTCAGGCCCGTCTCGGTGAGGAACCGCCGGTAGGCGTCCGCGGTCGTCGCGAAACCGGTCGGCACGCTGACACCGGCCTTGGAAAGGTGCTGGACCATCTCACCGAGCGAGGCATTCTTGCCGCCCACGGTCTCGACGTCGTTCATGCCGAGATCGGCGAACCACTCGATGTTCGTCATGTCGGGATTCCTTTCGTATGACGCGACTTTCGCGTCATCGTCCTCCGGCGCCAGAAGTGCGTCCGGCACTCAGCTTGCGCGTCTGCATGATGGTTGCGGCCATCTCCTCCACCGACATGGCGGCGGAGTTGGTGTAGGGGATGCGGTGCCTCCGGAACATGGCTTCGGCCCGGCGCAACTCGTAGGTGCACTGCGCCAGGGAGGCGTAGGTCGAGCCGGGCCGGCGTTCGGTGCGCACCTGGCTCAGCCGCTGCGCGGTCGACAGCAGGCCGTAACACTTGTCGACATACGGTGCGATCGGTGTGGGCAGCCCGCCGGACTCGAAGTCCTCCTCGACCAGGGGGTAGTTGGCCACCCGGAGGCCGTACTGCAGCGCGAGGTACATCGTGGTCGGCGTCTTGCCGCATCGGGACGGGGCGGTGAGAATGAGGTCGGCGCGTTCGAGCTGGCGCAGGCTCTGCCCGTCGTCGTGCTCGATGGCGAACTCCACGGCCTTCATGCGGGCGTCGTACTCGCCGACATCCCGCATGCCGTGCGCGCTGCTGGCGTTGTGCGCCGCATTGACGTGCAGCACCCGCTCGACCATGTCCAGGTGCGAGCCGAACAGGTCGATGAAGGCGCACTCGGTGCCGGAGAGGATCTCGCGGATCTCCTCGACCGCAACGGTGGAGAACACCAGCGGTGTCACCACGTCGGTCTTGATCGCATCCATCTGGGCGACGGCCTCACGAGCCTGTTCGGGCGTCTTGATGAACGGCAGTTTCTCGCGCACGAACCGCACGCTGGGAAACTGCTGCAACATCATGTTGCCGAGCGTCTCCGCAGAGATCCCCGTCCCGCCGGCCACGAAGAAGACCGGGGTCGGAGGCGTCTCGGCCGGGAAATCCACAGGCCGAACTCTGCCACATCGGTCGGCCCGAGCGTGACCCGGTGCAATTCGCGAGACCGGCGCCCCAAGATCCGTTTTGCCAGCGATGCCGCCAGCTCGTCATACCTGCTCACAAGCCTCAACGGTCGCGGGGTGTGCGCGCCGCAGCGCCAATTCACGTGCACAACCCTCAACGGTCGCGGGGTGTGCGCGCCACGGCGCCAATTCACGTGCACAACCCTCAACGGTCGCGGGGTGTGCGCCACGGCGCCAATTCACGTGCACAACCCTCAACGGTCGCGGGGTGTGCGCGCCGCAGCGCAATTCACGTACACAACCCTCAACGGTCGCGGAGTATGCGCGCCACGGCGCCAATTCACGTACACAACCCTCAACGGTCGCGGGGTATGCGCGCCACGGCGCCATCGGATGTCAGCCGAAGTGCCGGCGCCAGCCGTCGTGGATCGTGACCGGCTCGCCGGTGCGCAGCTGGACCGCGTCACCGATGCGACCCAGCACCTGCAGCGGCTCGCCGAACATCGCACTGGAGGTGATGATCACGAACCGCCATTCGAGGCCCTCGATCTCCTCCCGCCGCAAGATGTCGCCGTCCCATTGCGCTTCGCGCCTGATGTGGTGACGCCCGTCGAATTCGATCGCGAGTCTAAGCGCGACGTACGCGAGGTCGAGTTGCCGATATCTCGAACCCAATTCGACGACATGACCAATCGTGGGCTCGACCATCCCGGAGCTGGTGATCAGCAGGCGCAACCTGGTCTCGTTGGGCGAGTCGACCTTCGAGCGGACGTGCGCGGCAACCTCGCGGGCCCGGCGTGCGCCGTTGCAGTGGCGGTCGGCGACGAACGCCCGTAACTGAGCCGGAGTGAGCGTCGTATGCCGGACCAGCGAGTCACCGAGGATCAGCAGGTCGACGAACTCCAGAACCGCAGCGAGGTCCAGGAACGTCTGTGCCGGCGTGGTCAACCAGACTCCGGAGTTTTGCGCCAGCTCGGGGCGATGCGTGTAGAAGTGCAGTCGTATACCCCGATGGGTCGAGTGGTGCCGCTTGGGCGTGCCCAGATGTATGTCGGACGCATGCGGCGTCACTGCACCCCACAACGCCGCGGCGGTGTGGTGCGAGGCGAATCGCGCGGGAGGAAGTGCGCTGAGCAGGTAGCCGACCTTGGCCAGGAGACTCGGCGGCGAGCTGGCGGACGTGTAGACCCCGCGAATCAGCGGCCGGTATTCCGGCCCGGAGAGGCTACGCCGGCTGATGCCCGATCGGACCGCATCCCTCGAGGTGAAGATGCTGCCCAACACAGGTACGACTTCGTCCGTCATACCAGGAGGCTGGCACGTTCACCACACGTCCGGGCGTTGTCCACAGGGCGCGAGGTCGGGCCTGCGCACAACCCTCAACTGTCGCGGGTTACGCACACAGATCCGCCGGCGCCTGCGCACAACCCTCAACTGTCGCGGGTTACGCACACAGATCCGCCGGCGCCCGCTCACAACTCAACCGTCGCGTGTTATGCACACAGATCCGCCGGCGCCCGCGCACAACCCTCAACTGTCGCGGGTTACGCACACAGATCCGCCGGCGCCCGCGCACAACCCTCAACCGTCGCGACTTGTGGGCTATCTGGAGCCGAGCCTGTCGGGTCAGGCGCTGAGCTTCTCGGCGGCGGCCAGCAACACGCACGTCGCGACGGCCTCCATCGCCGCGGTGACCTCCTCGGCCACCGGGAACGTCGGCGCCAGGCGGATGTTGGTGTCCTCAGGGTCGTTGCCGTAGGGGTATGACGCGCCCGCCGGCGTCAGGGCGATGCCGGCGTCCTTGGCGAGCTGGACCACGCGGGTCGCCGTGCCGGGCAGCACGTCGAGGCTGACGAAGTATCCGCCCACCGGGTCGGTCCAGGTGGCGACCCCGGTGCCGCCCAGCCGCTCCCGCAGGATCCGCTGCACCTCGGCGAACTTCGGCGCGATGATGTCGCGGTGCTTGCGCATGTGCTGCCGCACACCCTCGGCGTCGCCGAAGAACTCGGCGTGCCGCAGCTGGTTGATCTTGTCCGGGCCGATCGAGCCGTTGCCGAGGTGGCCGAGGTACCACGTGACCTGGTCGACCGAGGCCGCCAGGAAACCGACGCCGGCACCGGCGAAGGTGATCTTGGACGTGGAGGCGAACATGATCGGACGGTGCGGGTGGCCGGCGGCGCTGGCCAGCGACAGGATGTCGGCGCTCTTGGCCTCGTCCTGGGTCAGGTGGTGGAACGCGTAGGCGTTGTCCCAGAAGATCTTGAAGTCCGGTGCCGCGGTCGGCATCGACGCCAGCTTGGCGGCCACTTCCTGGCTGCACACCGCACCGGCCGGGTTGCTGTATGTCGGCACGATCCAGATGCCCTTGATGGTCGGGTCGTCCGCGACGAGGGCGGCGACGGCATCCGCGTCGGGGCCGTCGGCCCGCATCGGCACGGTGATCATCTCGATGCCGAGCGACTCCAGCAGGGTGTGGTGCCGGTCGTAGCCGGGCACCGGGCAGATGAAGCGGACCTTCTCCTCCTGCGACCAGGGCCGCGGGGATTCCACGCCGCCGAAGAGCGTCAGGTAATAGAGGACATCGCGCATCATCGTCAGGCTGGCGTTGCCGCCGGCCACGACCTGCTCCGGCTCGACCCACAGCAGCTCGGCGAAGATTTCCCGCAGCTGCGGAATGCCTTGCAGGCCGCCGTAATTGCGGGTGTCGGTGCCGGAGGCGTCGACATACGACGTGGGCAACTGCAGCATGTCGTTGGACAGGTCGAGCTGCTCCGCCGACGGTTTGCCCCGCGTGAGGTCGAGCTTGAGACCGCTGGACTTCAACGTGTCGTACGCCGTCTGCTGCTCCTGGCGGAATGCAGCGATCTGGTCGGCGGAAAGCTCGGTCAATTGTTGTGCGTTGGACACAGCGGGTTCTCCTGAGGGACATCCGAAGCGGTCGCTCCAGTCTCTCAAAGCCGCCCGACGTGACTGATCGGGGACCGTATGACGGACGGCGGTGTGACGCGGCCGACACTCCGGTCGCTTCGCCTGATGCCGACCGTAGGGTGACACGCATGGACGACTCGGCCCTTCGGCAGCTGACCGACGATCTCGCCTCCGCTGATCCCTCGGTCCGCGACGACGGCGCCTACACGAAGCTCGCGGAGGCTCTTTCCGCGCAGCAACTGACCGGCGAACAGCGTCGGCAGCTGGGTGATCTCATGGTGGACCGGTTCGCTCATCCGCAGCCGCAGGCTCGGTCCTTCGCACCACTGATCCTCGCGGTGCTCGCTTCCACCTGGACGACCGGCGATGGAGACTGGCCCACCGAGTGGACGGATTCCTTGCTGGAGTGGTGGACGACCGAGCAGGACCTACGCGGCCACGTCGAGCCGATCGGCTGGATCCACGCCGTCGCGCACGGCGCGGACGCAGTGGGCGAGCTGGGCGCGAGAGGTCTCGCGCCGGTCGATCGATTGCTCGACGCGATCGCCGGACGCCTCACCGCAACAACGGAATTCGTATGGCGTGATCAGGAGGACGATCGGGTCGCGGCTGCCGTCGTCGGCATACTCCTCGGCACACCGGACGCCGACGTGCGACCGCTGCTGCAGCCGATCACCGCCATGTTCGCGACCGGCGAGCCCGGTCCTGTCCCAGCCGCGGCAACCAACGCGATGCACACCCTCCGCAGCCTGTATGTCGCCCTCGGCAATGTCGTCATACATCCGGAAAGCGGTGAGGGAGAAGGGATCCCGAACGCAGCCGAGCTGCAGCGGGAGATCGCCGTGGCCCTGCAGCCCACCACTCCGTGGCTGTTCAGCGCAGCTGCCGGATCTGCGGACTGAGCGCGAACGCCGCACACAATGCACTCATCGCCAGTCCGCACGCCGTCGTGGCGACCAGCACCGAGGAGGCGCCGGCCAGCAGCCCGAAGACCGGCGTGGTCGCCGGGATGAGCACCAGGTCCCCGAGGTTGCTGACCGATCCGACCCGGCCGAGGTGGCTCGGCGCGATGACTCGCTGGAACGACCCGCTCAACCACACCGAGGCCATCCCGGCGGTGACACCAACCAGCGCCATACCGACGACCAGGCCGACCCGGGTCGGCAGGCCGACCGCGCTGAGTCCGATGCCCTGCAACACCAACACACGGAACGACCGCATGGGCAGGTACGTGCCCTGCCACCGGGTGCCGGCGATCGAGCCGACGATGGCGCCGATCGCGAAGGTTGCCTCGGAGACGCCCAACCAGCCGGACCCCCAATCGGATTCGGCCACCCGAAGAGCGATGCCGACGGACATCACCGGTGTGACGAAGACGTTGAGCGCGGCGAGCCCGAGCAGGAAGACCTGGGCCACCTCGGAGCCGCGGATGTAATCCCAGCCCGAGCGCAGCGATCGGACGACCGGCTCCTTCGGTGTCCGCGGCAACCGGAAACGGGTGCGGACGACGAGCCACAGCACGATGAGGACGACGAGGAACGTCATCGCATCGGCGATCATCGAGAAGCCGAAGCCCCCGTGGATCACCACCGCGCCCAGCGGCGCACCGAGGAGTCGGGCGAGCCGAGAGCCGGTCTGGGTCCAGCCGCTGACGGTCACCAGGTCGTCGTCCCGGACCAACTGCCGCACCAGCGTCCGAGCCGCGGGAGTGCTCAGTCCGCTGACCGTGCCGAAGCAGATGGCCACGGCGAAAAGCACTGCGCCGGCGTGCAATCCGCTCACCCAGCAGATCGAGGCGACCAGCAGCACGACGACCCGGGCGAGTTCGCCGAGAATCATCACGCGTCGGGTGTCGAAGCGATCGGCGATCACGCCGCCGAACAGCGTGCAGAGCGCCTGGGGCAGCATCTCGATCCCGAGCACGAGGCCAGCCAGTCCCGGAGAGAACAGCTGCACCGCTGTCCAGGCCAGGCCGATCGCGAAAACCGTGTCCCCACCGGCGGACACGATGGCGGCCAGCACGTAGGCCTGCACCATCCGGTCGCGCCGCACCGCCGGCGGCGGAGCCGCGATGAGCCGCGGGCTCTCCACGGTCGGCGTCGTCATACCGCACCCGGCTCACTCGGGAAGATGCGCGCGATGAACCGCACCGGTCGCCGATCCGCATCCGGATGCTCCTGCACGTCCGCGCGCACCTTCCGCGTCCATTCGTCCGTGAGCGCCTGGACGCGTTGCTTCAGGTCCTCCATCTGCTCCGGCGTCGCGGGCACGAAATTGTCGTGCGCGAGCCCCTCCTGCCACTGCGCCGGCAGGTCCTCGCGCGTGCGCATCCACTGCACGGTCGCCGCGTTGAGGTATTCGAGGTTGGCCCGCTCGGCCGCGTCGGCGACCTGCCGGGCGAAGCTCCCGTCGGCGTAGTCCTGGTTGCTCCACGACAGGCGCCGGTGCCGGCCGCGCCACCAGGACTCGCGGGTGTCGCGTGCCAGCTCCGGTGCCGGTTCGATGAAGCCGACCTTGTGCATCGGCTTGAGGTGGTGACTCACCGAACCGACGGCGATGTCCAGGCGCGCGGCGAGCTGCCCCACGGTCGCCGGTCCGTCATTGGTCAGGATCTCCAGGATGCGCCGCCGCACCGGGTGGTGCACGGCGAGCAGGGCGTCGATCAGCGCGGCGCCCTGCGGCAGGTCCGGAACGTCGACCGACGGCGCGGAGGCGGTATGCCGCTCTGCGGCTGTCTTGCGTGGCATGCGACCAGGGTGGGCGTCGGCGCCGACATACACAAGGGCTCTTGTATAACTGCAGACAATGCCCATGAGGTGCCGTGCCGGCGAGCGTGCGACACGCCCTATAGCGCACGTTTCTCAAAATACGTGATTGCGACACGCGGACTCGCAACAACTGTCACAATATTCTCCGCACACCCTCGTGACGCACGCGCGGCCGAGGTGCGCACCACCGCCAGACTGCCGCCCCTCCCTGAGCCATGAGGACAACACACATGGGTATCCCCCGCCTTCTCACCGCCGCCACGGCGCTGTGCACCGTCGCCACCGCGCTGAGCACGGTGTCCGCAGCGCCGGCCCACGCCGACATCAGGCCCACCCCCCGCGCCAGCGCACTGAGCGGGGCCGCCATCCCCGGACCGGCCGGCAACCCGGTCTGGGCGCTGCGGTCCACGCACCGCAGCACCATGTCCCTGACCTGGGTGTCCTGTGTGCCCACCGCAGCGGACGCGACGACAGCGGCGCAACTGGCGTCCGCGATGACCTACGCGCGGATGGGCGGACTGCTCAGCGCCGAACAGGTCGCCTGCGCGCGCCGCGTCGTCGGCGCAGCACGTGCGAGCGGCCTGGACCGCAAGGGCGCCGAGATCGCGCTGATGACGGTCATGGTGGAGACCACCCTGCGCAACTACACCGGTGGTGACCTGGACAGCGTGGGGTTGTTCCAGCAGCGCAACTCCTGGGGCACCTACGACCAGCGCATCAACCCCGAGTCCGCCACGGCGAAGTTCCTCGCCGTGATGCAGCAGATCTACCCGCGCAACACCTGGCTGGCCGCCCCGTCCGGTCAGGTGGCCGCGGACGTGCAGCGACCGGCTGCGGCATACCGCGGCGAATACGCGCTGGCGCAGTCCTCCGCGGACGCCCTGCTGGACACGCTGTGGCCGCAACCTGCGCCGACCCCCACACCCAAGCCGACCCCGAAGCCGACCCCCAAGCCGACCCCCAAGCCGGCCCCGAAGCCGACGCCGACACAGATCCCGCGGCCGGCGAAGCTGCGAGTGCTGCACGTCGGGATGCGCGGTGCGGACGTGAAGTACGCGCAGCAGCTGCTGAACCTGCTCGGCTCGCGCTTGACCGCCGACGGTGACGACGGCCCGGCGACGACGGCCGCGGTCAAGTCCTTCCAGCGCCGGCAGCACCTGAGCGTCGACGGCATCGTGGGCCCGATCACCTGGTCCCACCTGCAGAGCGCCAGCGGTCAGCAGTCCGGCCGGGCACCCGCGCCGAAGCCCACCTCCAAGCCGAAGCCCACGCCGGCCCCGAAGCCCAAGCCCAAGCCCTCCGCCAAGCCCACGCAGATCCCCCGCCCGGCGAAGCTGCGTGTGCTGCACGTCGGGATGCGCGGCGCCGATGTGAAGTACGCGCAGCAGCTGCTGAACCTGCTGGGCGCGCACCTGACGGTCGACGGCGATGACGGCCCAGCCACGACGGCCGCGATCAAGACCTTCCAACGCCGGCACCACCTGAAGGTCGACGGCATCATCGGTGCCGTCACCTGGTCGCACCTGCGGGCCGCCGCCGCGCGCTAGGACCACGTGGTGCGCCACCCGCCCACGGGAAAGGCCCCGGACCTCGCAAGAGGTCCGGGGCCTTTCGGCTGATCGGGTCAAGACCCGACGGTGGGATACCGTCGAATTACTTGATGATCTTGGTGACCCGGCCGGCGCCGACGGTGCGGCCGCCCTCGCGGATGGCGAAGCGCAGGCCCTCCTCCATGGCGATCGGCTGGATCAGCTGGACGGACATCTCGGTGTTGTCACCGGGCATGACCATCTCGGTGCCCTCCGGCAGCGTCACGACACCGGTGACGTCCGTGGTCCGGAAGTAGAACTGCGGGCGGTAGTTGTCGTAGAACGGCGTGTGACGGCCACCCTCGTCCTTACCCAGGATGTAGACCTGGCCCTCGAACTCGGTGTGCGGGGTGATCGAGCCCGGCTTCACGACGACCTGACCGCGCTCGACGTCCTCGCGCTTGGTGCCACGGAGCAGCAGACCGACGTTCTCACCGGCGCGGCCCTCGTCGAGCAGCTTGCGGAACATCTCGATGCCGGTCACGGTGGTCTTCTGCGAAGCCTCCTTGATGCCGACGATCTCGACCTCTTCGTTGACGTTCAGCACACCGCGCTCGATACGGCCGGTGACGACGGTGCCGCGACCGGTGATCGTGAAGACGTCCTCGATCGGCATCAGGAACGGCTTGTCGGTGTCGCGGACCGGGTCCGGGATCGACTCGTCGACGGCCTCCATGAGCTCCTCGACCGACTTGGTCCACTCCGGGTCACCCTCGAGCGCCTTGAGCGCCGAGACCTTGACGACCGGGGCGTTGTCGCCGTCGAACTCCTGGCTCGACAGCAGCTCACGGACCTCCATCTCGACGAGCTCGAGGATCTCCTCGTCGTCGACCATGTCGGCCTTGTTCAGCGCCACCAGGATGTAGGGGACGCCGACCTGACGCGCGAGCAGCACGTGCTCACGGGTCTGCGGCATCGGGCCGTCGGTCGCGGCGACGACCAGGATGGCGCCGTCCATCTGCGCGGCACCGGTGATCATGTTCTTGACGTAGTCGGCGTGACCCGGCGCGTCGACGTGCGCGTAGTGGCGCTTGTCGGTCTCGTACTCCTGGTGGGAGACGTTGATGGTGATACCGCGCTGGCGCTCCTCGGGAGCGTTGTCGATGTCCTCGAACGCCGACGCCTTGTTCAGGTCGGGGAACTTGTCCGCCAGCACCTTGGTGATAGCAGCCGTCAACGTGGTCTTGCCGTGGTCGACGTGACCGATGGTTCCGATGTTGACGTGCGGCTTGGTCCGCTCGAACTTGGCCTTAGCCACTGTGGGTCCTCCTTCAAGGACAATTTCTGTTCAGCGCCGGGGCGGCGCCTTCGGTGTGTGTTGTTGCGCTTCTTACAAACCGGGCTGACGATAGGCGCTGCGGCATACCACGTTCAATTCGGTATGCCGCGGCGCCCGCGCGTCACTCGCCCCGGATCTTCTTGATGATCTCGTCCGCGACGTTCCGGGGAACCTCGGCGTACGAGTCGAACTGCATCGTGTAGTTGGCACGACCCTGGGTCTTGGACCGCAGGTCGCCGACATACCCGAACATCTCGGACAGCGGCACGACCGCCTTGACGACCTTGGCGCCGCTGATGTCCTCCATGGCCTGGATCTGGCCACGACGGGAGTTCAGGTCGCCGATGACGTCGCCCATGTAGTCCTCCGGCGTGCGCACCTCGACCGCCATCATCGGCTCGAGCAGCGCCGGGTCGGCCTTGCGGGCCATCTCCTTCAACGCCATCGAACCGGCGATCTTGAACGCCATCTCCGAGGAGTCCACGTCGTGGTAGGCGCCGTCCAGCAGGGTCGCCTTGACCCCGACGAGCGGGTAGCCGGCCAGGATGCCGAGCTGCATGGCCTCCTGGATGCCCTGGTCGACCGACGGGATGTACTCGCGCGGGACGCGTCCACCGGTGACCTTGTTCTCGAACTCGTAGAGCTCGCCGTCCTCGGTGTTCAGCGGCTCGATCGTCAACTGCACCTTCGCGAACTGGCCGGATCCACCGGTCTGCTTCTTGTGGGTGTAGTCGTACTTCTCGACCGGGCGACGGATCGTCTCGCGGTAGGCGACCTGCGGCGCACCGACGTTGGCCTCGACCTTGAACTCACGCTTCATCCGGTCGACGATGATGTCCAGGTGGAGTTCGCCCATACCGCCGATGACGGTCTGGCCGGTCTCCTCGTCGAGGCGGACGGTGAAGGTCGGGTCCTCCTGCGCCAGCTTCTGGATCGCGGTGCCCAGCTTCTCCTGGTCGCTCTTGGTCTTGGGCTCGATCGCCACGTGGATGACCGGCTCCGGGAAGCTCATCGACTCCAGGACGATCTGCTCGTTGGGGTCGCACAGCGTGTCACCGGTGGTGGTGTCCTTCAGACCGATCGCCGCGTAGATGTGCCCGGCGACGGCTTCCTCGACCGGGTTCTCCTTGTTGGCGTGCATCTGGAAGAGCTTGCCGACGCGCTCCTTCTTGCCCTTGGTCGAGTTGACCACCTGGCTGCCGGCGGCGATGCGACCGGAGTAGACGCGGATGAACGTCAGCGTGCCGAAGAACGGGTGCGCGGCGACCTTGAACGCCAGAGCGGAGAACGGAGCGTCCTTGCTCGGCTCGCGAGTGACCTCTTCGTCCTCGTTGCCCGGCTTGTGGCCGATCATCGGGGGCACGTCCAGCGGCGACGGCAGGTAGTCCACGACCGCGTCGAGCATCGGCTGCACACCGCGGTTCTTGAACGCCGAGCCGCACAGGATCGGGTAGAGCTCGGAGTTGACGGTGAGCTTGCGGATGCCGGCCTTGAGCTCGGCAGTGGTCAGCTCGCCACCCTCGAGGTACTTCTCCATCAGGGCGTCGTCGGCCTCGGCCACGCGCTCGACGAGAGCCTGGCGGTATTCGTCGGCCTTGGCCTTGAGGTCGTCCGGGATCTCCTGGATCTCGTACTTCGCACCCATGGTGACGTCACCCTTGGCGTCACCGGGCCACACCAGCGCGCGCATCTCGATCAGGTCGACGACACCGACGAAGTCGGCCTCGGCACCGATCGGCAGCTGCAGCACCAGCGGCTCCGCGCCCAGGCGGTCCTTGACCGTCTGCACGGTGAAGTAGAAGTCGGCACCCATCTTGTCCATCTTGTTGACGAACGCGATCCGGGGCACGTCGTACTTGTCGGCCTGACGCCACACGGTCTCGGACTGGGGCTCCACGCCCTCCTTGCCGTCGAACACCGCGACGGCGCCGTCCAGCACGCGCAGCGACCGCTCGACCTCGACGGTGAAGTCGACGTGACCGGGCGTGTCGATGATGTTGATCTGGGTGCCCTCCCAGAAGGAGGTGACGGCCGCGGAGGTGATGGTGATGCCCCGCTCCTTCTCCTGCTCCATCCAGTCGGTCGTCGAGGCGCCGTCGTGGGTCTCACCGATCTTGTGGTTGACACCGGTGTAGAACAGGATGCGCTCGGTCGTCGTGGTCTTACCGGCATCGATGTGCGCCATGATGCCGATGTTGCGGACCTTTTTCAGGTCGGTCAGCACGTCGAGTGCCACGTTGTCTTCTTTCGTGAGTTGAAGTTGATCAGACTCGGATTGTGCGGACGGCGGTCCCGTCCGGGCCCGCCGCCCGGCGTGCAGCACGCCGGGCGACGGTGCGCATCACCAGCGGTAGTGCGCGAAGGCCCGGTTGGACTCGGCCATCTTGTGGGTGTCCTCGCGACGCTTGACCGCGGCGCCCAGGCCGTTGCTCGCGTCGAGGATCTCGTTCATCAGGCGCTCGGTCATCGTCTTCTCGCGACGCTGCCGCGCGTAGCCGACCAGCCAACGCAGCGACAGGGTCGTCGCGCGACCCGGCTTGACCTCGATCGGGACCTGGTAGGTCGCACCGCCGACGCGGCGGCTCTTGACCTCGAGGCTCGGCTTGACGTTGTCCAGCGCGCGCTTGAGCGTCACGACCGGGTCGGTGCCGGTCTTCTCACGGCAACCCTCCAGGGCGCCGTAGACGATGCGCTCGGCGATGGACTTCTTGCCGTCCAGCAGGATCTTGTTGACCAGCTGGGTGACCAGCGGGGAACCGTAGACCGGGTCGACGACGAGGGGGCGCTTCGGAGCGGGGCCCTTGCGAGGCATTACTTCTTCTCCTTCTTCGCGCCGTACCGGGAACGTGCCTGCTGGCGACCCTTGACACCCTGGGTGTCGAGCGAGCCGCGGATGATCTTGTAACGCACACCCGGCAGGTCCTTCACACGACCGCCACGCACCAGCACGATCGAGTGCTCCTGCAGGTTGTGACCCACGCCCGGGATGTAGGCGGTGACCTCGATGCCCGAGGTGAGGCGCACACGCGCGACCTTGCGAAGCGCGGAGTTCGGCTTCTTCGGGGTCGTGGTGTAGACGCGGGTGCACACACCGCGTCGCTGGGGGCTGCCCTTGAGGGCCGGCGTCTTGATCTTGGCGATCTTGTCCTGCCGACCCTTGCGGACGAGCTGGTTGATTGTAGGCAACCTACTGTCTCCGTAACTGATCGAATCTTGTCTGCTGGCACGGGCTTCCGCCCTGGCCAACTCCTTGGGTTTCCCGGTCAGCACGACCCCCGGGGTCGGGAGTGTCGGACCGGCGCCCTCCCCTGCACTTCCCGTGAGCGACAGGACCCGTCGGGTGACCGACCGGCCCAAGCGCTCGATGAGCTGCCCGGCGAGAGCGTGTGGTGGCCTGGTGCCAGGCGACCCGGCATACCCAGCAGCGGGCGGCAGGTCGGCGGGCAGGGCAGAGCCCACGCACGGATCACAATCCTACCGGTCCACTACATGACGGCAAAATCGACGCGATAGCGGCCCTTGCGCCGACGAAGCCGGCTCCGATCTGGCAGATTTGCGGGTGCACCGTGCTGCATCGACATACCTCGTCCGCGCCCCTGGAAAGTGACTCACCTGTGCCGGGAACCCCGCCTCCTGCTCACCCCGTGCTCTCCGTCGTGGTGCCGATGTTCAACGAGGAGGCCGTGCTGCCGCTGTTCGTCGACCGGCTCCGTCCGGTGCTGGACGCCATGTCCGTGCCGTACGAGGTCGTCGCCGTGGACGACGGTTCCACCGACAACACCTCGGTCCTGCTGCAGCGGGCATTGCGCGACTGGCCGGGCCTGCGGGTGGTGCGGTTGCGCGCCAACTCGGGGCATCAGGCCGCGATCTCGGCCGGCCTGCAGCGCTCGCTCGGTGACTGGGTGGTCACCATCGACGCCGACCTGCAGGACCCACCGGAGACCATCGCCCGCATGTATGACGCGGCGGTCGCGCAGAACGTCGATGTCGTCTACGGCGTGCGCACCGACCGCACGACGGACTCGGCCTTCAAGCGGCATACCGCCGGCGCCTTCTACCGGATGATGCGGCGGCTGGCGAAGCTGGACATCTCCCAGGACGCCGGCGACTTCCGGCTGATGTCGCGCTCGACCGTCGACGCCATCACCGCACTGCCCGAGCACAATCGCGTGTTGCGGCTGGTGGTGCCGACCCTCGGCTTTCCGTCCACCACCGTCGACTACCGCCGAGACGCCCGCGCCGCCGGCGACTCCAAATACCCATTGTCGAAGATGATCCGGCTCACGCTCGACTCGATCACCGGCTTCTCGCAGGCACCGCTGCGTTTTGCGACGTGGTTCAGCCTGCTCGGTTTCGTGGTCGCGGCGCTGGTCATGGTCTATGTCGTCGTCAGCAAGCTGAACGGCGGCACCACCTCGGGCTGGGCGTCCACCGTCATCATCCTGACGGTGTTCTCTGCGCTGCAACTGCTGTGCCTGGGCATCCTGGGCGAGTATGTCGGCCGCACCTACACCGCCCTACAGCAACGGCCCAGCTATTACGTCGCCTACGACTCCGAGCACGCCGGTCCGCTGGGGGCGGCGGAGACCGACGAACCGGTCGACTGACCGACTGGTGGGCGATCCCGCCCGCAACCAGCGACCGTTGCCGGTTATGCACGCGATCGGCGCGACATTCGAGGCCCAACCAGCGACTGTTGCCGGTTATGCACGCGATCGGCGCGACATTCGAGGCCCAACCAGCGACTGTTGCCGGTTATGCACGCGATCGGCGCGACATTCGAGGCCCAACCAGCAAGCGTTGCCGGTTGTGTACGTGCCGAACCGGAAAGCCCCCGGCCGCAAGCGGTCGGGGGCCTTCTCAGTCACTCAGTCGATCAGCTGCGTTGTGGAGCTGATCTCCTCACGCCGAAGCCGGTGGGCGCGCTCACTGCCGTTCGCGCGCCCACCGGCTTCAACAATCGTCGATCAGCTGTCGAACCCGAGGGAAGCGTCGTCCAGGCGGACGGCCTCGCCCGAGCCCGGGCCGAAGACCGGGTAGTCGTACGGCTGGTAGTCCGGCAGCGCGTAGAGCGCGGCCTTGGCTTCCTCCGTCGGCTCGACCTTCACGTTGCGGTAACGCGGCAGACCGGTGCCGGCCGGGATCAACTTACCGAGGATGACGTTCTCCTTGAGGCCGAGCAGCGGGTCGCTCTTGGCGTGCATGGCCGCCTCGGTGAGGACTCGCGTCGTCTCCTGGAACGACGCCGCCGACAGCCACGAGTCGGTGGCCAGCGACGCCTTGGTGATGCCCATGAGTTCCGGACGACCCGACGCCGGACGCCCACCCTCGGCGAGGGCACGCCGGGAGGCGTCCTCGAAGCGGGTGCGCTCGGCGAGCTCGCCGGGCAGCAGGTCGGTGTCGCCCGCCTCGATGATCGTCACGCGACGCAGCATCTGCCGCACGATGACCTCGATGTGCTTGTCGTGGATCGACACACCCTGCTGGCGGTAGACGTTCTGGACCTCGTCGACCAGGTGCTTCTGGACGTCGCGGGCGCCCTGAATACGGAGCACCTGCTTGGGGTCGATCGCGCCCTGCACGAGCAGCGTGCCGACCTCGACGTGGTCGCCGTCCTGCACCAGCAGCCGGCCGCGCTTGCTGATCGGGTAGGCGTGCTCGTCCGAGCCGTCGTCCGGGGTCAGCAGGATGCGGCGCGCCTTGTCGGTCTCCTCGATCTGGATGCGACCGGTCGCCTCGGCGATCGGCGCGACACCCTTCGGGGTGCGGGCCTCGAAGAGCTCGACGACACGCGGCAGACCCTGGGTGATGTCATCACCCGCGGCACCACCGGTGTGGAAGGTGCGCATGGTCAGCTGGGTGCCGGGCTCACCGATCGACTGTGCCGCGATGATGCCGACGGCCTCGCCGATGTCGACCAGCTTGCCGGTGGCCAGCGAACGGCCGTAGCACTTGGCGCAGGTGCCGACACGGGACTCACAGGTGAGCACCGAGCGGACCTTGACCTCCTCGACGCCTGCAGCGAGCAGCTTGTCGAGGTTGACGTCGCCCAGGTCCGCGCCGGCCTCGGCCAGCACCGTGCCGTCGACCTCGACGTCGGCCGCCAGCGTGCGGGCGTAGACCGAGGTCTCGACATTCTCGTGCTCGACCAGCGCACCGTCCGCGCCGCGCTGACCGATCGGCAGCGTAAGACCGCGGTCGGTGCCACAGTCGTCCTCGCGGATGATGACGTCCTGCGACACGTCCACCAGGCGTCGGGTCAGGTAACCCGAGTCGGCGGTACGCAGCGCGGTGTCGGCCAGACCCTTACGGGCACCGTGGGTCGAGATGAAGAACTCCAGCACCGACAGGCCCTCACGGAAGTTGGCCTTGATCGGACGCGGGATGATCTCACCCTTCGGGTTGGCCATCAGACCACGCGCACCGGCGATCTGCCGGACCTGGAACCAGTTACCGCCGGCGCCCGAGGACACCATCCGGTAGATCGGGTTCTTGGCATCGAAGTTGTGCTGCATGTCCGTGGCGACCTCGTTGGTTGCCTGGGTCCAGATCTCCACGAGCTCCTGACGGCGCTCGTCGTCGGTGATCAGACCGCGGTCGAACTGCGTCTGGATCTTGGCGGCCTTCTCCTCGTGACCGGCCAGGATGTCCCACTTGTTCGACGACGTCTGCACGTCGCTGATGGCGACGGTGCAGCCCGAGCGGGTCGCCCAGTGGAAACCGGCGGCCTTCAGCGCGTCGAGCGAAGCGGCGACCTGCACCTTCGGGTAGCGCTCGGCAAGGTCGTTGACGACACCCGAGAGTGCCTTCTTGTCGATGTCCTTGTTGAGGAAGGGGTAGTCCTCCGGCAGGGTCTCGTTGAACAGGACGCGGCCCAGCGTGGTGTCCAGCTCGAACGACTTCAGCCGACCGAGTTCGTCGACCTCGACACCCTCGGGGATCTCGAAACCGGCCGGCGGGACCTGGTCGTAGAGACGGATCGTCGCCAGCGCGCCCAGCTTGATCTCGCCCCGGTCGAACGCCATACGGGCCTCGGCCGCGGACGAGAACGCCCGCAGGTGCTCGCCGTCCTCCAGCCTGGCCTCCCCGTCCTGGGCGGACAGGAAGTACAGGCCGGTGATCATGTCCTGGCTGGGCATGGTCACCGGACGGCCGTCGGCCGGCTTCAGCACGTTGTTGCTCGACAGCATCAGGATGCGAGCCTCGGCCTGCGCCTCCGCGGACAGCGGCACGTGCACGGCCATCTGGTCACCGTCGAAGTCGGCGTTGAAGGCGGTGCAGACCAGCGGGTGGATCTGGATCGCCTTGCCCTCGACCAGCTGCGGCTCGAACGCCTGGATGCCCAGACGGTGCAGCGTGGGCGCGCGGTTCAGCAGCACGGGGTGCTCGGTGATGACCTCTTCGAGGACGTCCCACACCTCGGCGCGCTGGCGCTCGACCATGCGCTTGGCCGACTTGATGTTCTGGGCCAGGTCGAGGTCGACCAGCCGCTTCATCACGAACGGCTTGAACAGCTCCAGCGCCATCTGCTTGGGCAGACCGCACTGGTGCAGCTTCAGCTGCGGGCCGACGACGATGACCGAACGGCCCGAGTAGTCGACGCGCTTGCCGAGCAGGTTCTGCCGGAAGCGGCCCTGCTTGCCCTTGAGCATGTCGGACAGCGACTTCAGCGGACGGTTGCCCGGGCCGGTGACCGGACGGCCACGACGGCCGTTGTCGAACAGCGAGTCGACAGCTTCCTGCAGCATGCGCTTCTCGTTGTTGACGATGATCTCCGGCGCACCGAGGTCGAGCAGGCGCTTCAACCGGTTGTTGCGGTTGATCACTCGGCGGTAGAGGTCGTTCAGGTCCGAGGTCGCGAAGCGGCCACCGTCCAGCTGCACCATCGGGCGCAGGTCCGGCGGGATGACCGGCACGCAGTCCAGCACCATGCCGCTGGGGTTGTTCTTGGTCTGCAGGAACGCGGTGACCACGCGCAGGCGCTTCAGGGCTCGCGTCTTGCGCTGCCCCTTGCCCGTCGCGATGATCTCGCGCAGCGACTCGGCCTCGGCCTCCAGGTCGAAGGTCTCCAGCCGCTTCTGCAGCGCCTCGGCGCCCATGCCGCCCTCGAAGTAGAGACCGAAACGGTCCCGCATCTCGCGGTAGAGCACCTCGTCGCCCTCGAGGTCCTGGACCTTGAGGTTCTTGAAGCGATCCCAAACCTGCTCCAGACGCTCGACCTGCTGGTCGGAGCGCTTGCGGATCTGGTTCATCTCGCGCTCGGCCGACTCGCGGACCTTGCGACGGGCGTCCGCCTTGGCGCCTTCCTTCTCCAGCTCGGCCAGGTCGGCCTCGAGCTTCGCCGCGCGGGTGTTGACCGCGTTGTCGCGGGAGTTCTCCAGCTCCTTCTTCTCGACCTCGATCTGCGCCTCGAGCGACGGCAGGTCCTTGTGACGCTGGTCGGTGTCGACGGAGGTGATCATGTATGCCGCGAAGTAGATGACCTTCTCCAGGTCCTTCGGGGCCAGGTCGAGCAGGTAACCCAAGCGCGACGGGACGCCCTTGAAGTACCAGATGTGGGTCACCGGAGCGGCGAGCTCGATGTGCCCCATGCGCTCGCGGCGCACGCTGCTGCGGGTCACCTCGACGCCGCAGCGCTCACAGATGATGCCCTTGAAGCGGACGCGCTTGTACTTGCCGCAGTAGCACTCCCAGTCGCGGGTCGGACCGAAGATCTTCTCGCAGAAGAGCCCGTCCTTCTCCGGCTTCAGGGTGCGGTAGTTGATGGTTTCGGGCTTCTTCACCTCACCGTGGCTCCACTGACGGATGGATTCAGCGGTGGCGAGGCCGATACGCAGTTCGTCGAAGAAGTTGACGTCCAGCACGTTGTGCCTTCCTTCTCGTGTCTAACGAAGGTCTGAAAAGAGTTGGTGTGTCACGAAGTTGGTGAGGTATGCCGGGAAGATCCCGGCACACCTCGACCGGTTGTCTGTTTTCAGACCTCTTCGACCGAGGACGGCTCGCGCCGGCTCAGGTCGATGCCGAGCTCCTCCGCTGCGCGGAAGACCTCCTGGTCGGAGTCGCGCAGGTCGATCAGGCTGCCGTCGCTGGAGAGCACCTCGACGTTGAGGCACAGCGACTGCATCTCCTTGATCAGGACCTTGAACGACTCCGGGATGCCGGGCTCGGGGATGTTCTCGCCCTTGACGATGGCCTCGTAGACCTTCACGCGGCCGGTCACGTCGTCCGACTTGATCGTCAGCAGTTCCTGCAGGGCGTAGGCGGCGCCATACGCCTCCAGTGCCCAGACCTCCATCTCACCGAAGCGCTGGCCACCGAACTGGGCCTTACCGCCGAGCGGCTGCTGGGTGATCATCGAGTAGGGACCGGTGGAACGGGCGTGGATCTTGTCGTCGACCAGGTGGTGGAGCTTCAGGATGTACATGTAGCCCACCGACACCGGCTCGGGGAACGGCTCACCGGAGCGGCCGTCGAACAGCCGGGTCTTGCCGGTGTGGTCCACCAGCCGCTGGCCGTCGCGGGTCGGCAACGTCGAGTCGAGCAGACCGGTGATGACGTCCTCGGACGCACCGTCGAAGACCGGCGACGCGACGCGGGAGTTCGGCGGCGCTTCCTGGGCGTCCGGCGCGATCTGCTGGGCGAACTCGGGGTTGCCCTCGATCTTCCAGCCTCGAGAGGCGGACCAGCCCAGGTGCAGCTCCAGGATCTGGCCGAGGTTCATCCGGCGCGGCACGCCGTGCGGGTTGAGCACGACGTCGACCGGCGTGCCGTCCTCCAGGAACGGCATGTCCTCGACCGGCAGGATCTTGGAGATGACGCCCTTGTTGCCGTGGCGGCCGGCCAGCTTGTCACCGTCGGTGATCTTGCGCTTGTTGGCGACGTAGACCCGCACCAGCTGGTTGACGCCCGGGGGAAGCTCGTCGCCCTCCTCGCGGTCGAAGACCTTGACGCCGATGACCGTGCCGGTCTCGCCGTGCGGGACCTTCATCGAGGTGTCGCGCACCTCGCGCGCCTTCTCACCGAAGATCGCGCGGAGCAGGCGCTCCTCGGGGGTCAGCTCGGTCTCACCCTTCGGGGTGACCTTGCCGACCAGCAGGTCGCCGTCGCGGACCTCGGCGCCGATGCGGATGATGCCGCGCTCGTCCAGGTCGGCCAGCACGTCCTCGCTGACGTTGGGGATGTCGCGCGTGATCTCCTCCGGACCCAGCTTGGTGTCGCGGGCGTCGATCTCGTGCTCCTCGATGTGGATCGAGCTGAGCGTGTCGTCCTGCACCAGACGCTGGGAGAGGATGATCGCGTCCTCGAAGTTGTGACCCTCCCAGGACATGAACGCCACGAGGAGGTTCTTGCCCAGGGCCATCTCGCCGCCGTCGGTCGCGGGACCGTCGGCGATGACCGCACCGGCCTCCACACGGGCGCCGTTCTCGACGACCACGCGGTGGTTGTAGCAGTTGCCCGCGTTGGAGCGGATGAACTTGCTGATGCGGTATGTCGTCTGGGTGCCGTCGTCGTTGAGGACCGTCACCAGGTCGGCCGAAACCTCGGTCACGACGCCGGCCTTCTCGGCACGGACGACGTCACCGGAGTCGAGCGCCGCGCGGTGCTCCATGCCGGTGCCGACCAGCGGCGCCTCGGCGCGCACCAGCGGCACGGCCTGACGCTGCATGTTGGCGCCCATGAGCGCACGCGAGGTGTCGTCGTGCTCCAGGAACGGGATCAGCGCGGTCGCGGCCGACACCATCTGGCGCGGTGACACGTCCATGTAGTCGACCTCGTCGGCCGGGACGTCCTCGGACTCGCCACCACGGCGACGGCTGAGCACGCGCTCCTCGGCGAAGTGGTTGTCGTCGGTCAGCGCCGCGTTGGCCTGCGCGATGACGAAGTTGTCCTCCTCGTCGGCGGACAGGTAGTGGATCTCGTCGGTGACCTCGCCGCCCTTGACCTTGCGGTAAGGGGTCTCGATGAAGCCGAAGGCGTTGATCCGCCCGTAGGACGCCAGCGAACCGATCAGACCGATGTTGGGACCTTCAGGGGTCTCGATCGGGCACATGCGGCCGTAGTGGCTCGGGTGGACGTCGCGGACCTCCATGCCGGCGCGGTCACGGGACAGACCGCCCGGGCCCAGGGCGTTCAGACGACGCTTGTGCGTCAGGCCCGAGAGCGGGTTGTTCTGGTCCATGAACTGCGACAGCTGGCTGGTGCCGAAGAACTCCTTGATGGAGGCGACGACCGGCCGGATGTTGATCAGCGTCTGCGGCGTGATCGCCTCGACGTCCTGCGTCGTCATCCGCTCACGGACCACGCGCTCCATGCGCGACAGGCCGGTGCGGACCTGGTTCTGGATGAGCTCACCGACGTTGCGGATGCGGCGGTTGCCGAAGTGGTCGATGTCGTCGACCTCGACGCGCAGGTCGACCTCCTCGCCGTCCCGGTGACCCTTGATGGTCTCCTGGCCGGCGTGCAGTGCCACGAGGTACTTGATCGTGGCGACGATGTCGTCGACCGACAGCGTGCTGTCGTTGATCGACGCCTCGAGACCGAGCTTCTTGTCGATCTTGTAGCGGCCGACCTTGGCCAGGTCGTAGCGCTTGCCGTTGAAGTAGAGGTTGTCCAGCAGGTTCTGGGCGGCCTCGCGGGTCGGCGGCTCGCCCGGGCGCAGCTTGCGGTAGATGTCCAGCAGCGCCTCGTCCTGATTGGCGGTGTGGTCCTTCTCCAGCGTTGCGCGGATCGACTCGTAGTCGCCGAACTCCTCCAGGATCTGCGCCTCGGTCCAGCCGAGGGCCTTCAGCAGCACTGTGACCGACTGCTTGCGCTTGCGGTCGACGCGGACGCCGACCTGGTCGCGCTTGTCGACCTCGAACTCCAGCCACGCACCACGGCTGGGGATGATCTTGGCGCTGAAGACATCCTTGTCGGAGGTCTTGTCCAGCGCGCGCTCGAAGTAGACGCCCGGGCTGCGGACCAGCTGCGAGACGACGACACGTTCGGTGCCGTTGATGATGAAGGTGCCGCGGTCGGTCATGAGCGGGAAGTCACCCATGAAGACCGTCTGGCTCTTGATCTCACCGGTGGTGGAGTTCATGAACTCCGCGGTGACGAACAGGGGCGCGGCATAGGTCATGTCGCGTTCCTTGCACTCCTCGATGGAGTACTTGACTTCCTCGAACCGGTGGTCGCGGAAGGACAGGCTCATCGAGCCGGAGAAGTCCTCGATCGGGGAGATCTCCTCGAAGATGTCCTCCAAGCCGGACCGGTCCGGGACGTCGACCTTGCCGGCGGCCTTGGCCTCGGCCACACGGGCCTGCCAACGCTCGTTGCCGAGCAGCCAGTCGAAGCTGTCGGTCTGCAGGGCCAACAGGTCAGGAACTTCCAGGGGTTCGCGGATCTTGGCGAACGACAGACGGCCCGAAGCCGTCTTTGCCGAGGAGAGGGATTGGGTCGCAGTGCGCGAGGCAGCCAAGGATGGATCCTTCCACAGGCATTCAAAGCGGGCGATTCGAAATGTGCGTCCACAACCCGCGGCACCACCGCGACCTCATCCCGGCCGTGCGGCACGGCGGCATGGCCCTGGAGATCTCCGCGTCCCGAGGTGAGCCCGGGCGCGCGGACAGAGCGCGGTCAAAGGTGGGTTGGCTGGATATGGGCAGCGCAAAGCAACACAATACCCGAAAAGTGCCCGCATGTCTACACGCGGTAACGATCGGACCTCACAGCCCCCCGGCTCGGAGATTCGATGGAGACGAGCGTGCACCCTCTTCGCCCGTGGGTCAAGGGATACCGGCCGGTTTGGCGTGTCGCGCCCGGATGTGATGGCTCAGGCGGGGTCCCGCGAAGTATTCGGAGGAGCGAAGCGGAGGAGAAACTTCGTGGGGTGCTCAAGCGGACACCTCCGAGCGGTATGCCGCGGGGCTGACGCCATACGCCTTCTTGAACGCAGTGCTCAGGCTGAACGGGCCGCCGTAGCCGACCTCGCGGGACACCGATGCCAGCGTGCGCCGAGTGTCTCGCAGCAGATCGGCCGCCAGCGACAACCGCCACTGGGCGAGGTAGCCGATCGGGGGCATGCCAACGACCGCCTGGAACCGCCGGGCGAGCACCGAACGGGACACGCCGGCAGCCGCGGCGAGCTCGTCGACGGTCCAGGCCCGGGACGGCTCGGCCTTGATCAGCCGCACTGCTTCGGCCACGGCGGGGTCCGTCACCACTCGCAGGCCGGCAAGACCTGCCGGTGCCTCCGCCGCCCAGTCGCGCACGACAGAGATCAGCACGACGTCGAGGATGCGGTCCAGGACGGCCTCCTGACCCAGTGCGTCGCGCGCCGCCTCGGCCACCAGCACCGGCAGCAGCGGACTCTCGGCAGCGTTGACCACCGCGATGCGCGGCAGGGCGGCCGCGAGCACCGTGCCGAGCTGCACCTCCTGGGGGTAGCTGGCGACCAGCATCGTGTCTCGTCCTGCGGCGTCGTTGCCCCACGCACGCACGCCGGTCGCGAGCTCCTCGGACAGGTCCCGCCCGTCCGTGCCGGAGCACGCCTGACCGGGACCGATGTGGATGTCGGGGGCGGTCGTCGGCTCGTCGCTGAGCAGGTAGCGGGTCGCGCCGCGCACCAGCAGCACGTCTCCCGCCACGAGCTGCTGCGGCGCCCGGTCCGCGCAACGCAGCCAGAACCCACCGGTCAGCACCGCGACCACGGTCAGCGGTGCGTCCTCGGCGATCTCCAGGGCCCAGGGCGGCTCCATCAGCACCCGTAGCAGGAACGCGCCGCGGGCGCGCGGCCCGTCCAGGATGTCCGTCGTGCCCGCCAGCTCCGCCATGGGACAGGACTGTAGTGACTGGCCATGACATCGCGTGAGGATCGCCAGATCAGCGGGAGGCACCGGTGGTCACCTGACGCGCGGGCGGCTCGGCACCGGCTGACGGCGATCCGGTGCGGTCCCGTTGGCCGGAGATCAGCCCGGCCACGAGCAGCACGACCGCTCCCGCCGAGAGGACCGCCCGCACCGTGTTGGCCGCGGTCCAGTGCTGCAGGTAGTCGCGCCACAACGGGACCGCACCGGCGGCGTGCGGGTCGATCCCGGCCAGCCGGTTGTTCAGCGGCACGTTGTAGAGCATCGTCAGCAGCATCCCGGCCAGGTATGCCGAGCCGCCGGCCGCCAGCAGTACGTCGGCAGTGGAGCGGTCGCCCCGGAACAACCGGTAGACCAGGTAGCCGCCGGAGACCGCCGCTCCGCAGAAGGCGAGCATGAAAGGGCCTTGCTCGATCGACCGGTTCAGATGCTGCATCCGGGCGATACCGGCGGAGTTCGCCATACGCCCGAGCGAGGGCATGATGCGCGCCGAGAAGTCGGCGTAGACCGCGGCGGTGGCTGCGGAGCCGACGGCGGCGGCCACACTTGCGAGGACGGTGAGTCGAGAGGTCATGACGGGTGGTCTCCTACTGATCGACCGGCCCGGTGCCGGCCCCTGCCCAGTAGTCCACCGCCGGTCGTGCGGCCGATCCATCCGTCAGACGCTCGCGTGCATGCGCGGACGTCCCGGCACACGGCGAGCGCTGCCGTGCCCGCGGAGAACCGGGGTACGGCAGCGCTCGTCGGTGCTGTGGGAGCCCTGTGCTCAGACGCCGGTGACGGACCTGATCCAGGACCGGCTCGCCGTCAGGTTGGCGTAGTTGGAGCCGGCGTGGATATCGCTGCCCGGGTCGGCGACGTCGCCGGTCGAGCAGACGCCGACGATCTTGCCGCCGACGAAGAGGGGGCCACCGGAGTCGCCGTGGTTGGAGGCGCCGTCGACACCCTTGACGTGGATGGCGCGGCCGCCGTACGCGTCGGTGCTGGAACCGACGACGTTGACGGTCGCCTTGTTCAGATGGGTCGGCCGAGCTCCGCCTGCCGTCAGGCCATAACCCCAGATCGTGCCGGTGTCACCGGAGCGCGGGCTGTATGACGAGGCCAGCGGCGCATAGCTGTTCAGCGACTTGCTGGACGACAGGTGCACCAGAGCCACGTCACCGTAGGACGATCCGCCGATCTGGTCCGCGGCGATCGGCGTGCCCGGATTGGTGACCGAGTTGCTGAAGTAGACATCCATCCACTGGGTGCCGTCGATGCAGTGCTGTGCCGTCAGGATCCACTGCGGGGCGATCGCCTCACCGGTACAGCCGTAGGTGCCGCCGCTCTGCCCGAACACCAACTGCACGATGTACGGCGAACTGCCGCTCGTGCCGCCGATGATGTTGGGGCTGACCGGATCCGCCATGGCGGTGCCGGTGCCGGCACCGACGAGGACCGCGCTGGCAGCGGTGGCGAGAGCCAAACGATGGAGGCTGCGCATGTGTTGCCTTCTTCTCGAGATCGGTTTAACGGGATTTTTTGCCGTCAAGCGCGAAAACGCTTGCGGCTCCGCAACTTTCGCCGTCTCGAAATGTGAACACAAGACCCCCTGGGCAACTCTTGCCAAAGCTGGAGGCGTGCTTGACCAAGTGCTTACGTGCCCTTGGCGGTGCGGCGCAGGCCTACCGCAGCACGTCCACCTGCTCGTGACCGGCGACCTCGCGGGCCAGTGCTGCCAGGTGCCACCGGGTGTCGCCGAAGGTGTGCTCGATCGCGGTGATCCGCGCCGTGTGATGGCCGACCTCGTACTCGGCGGTCATCCCGATGCCCCCGTGCAACTGGATCGCCTCCTGGCCGATGTGTCGACCGGACTGGCCGACCACGACCTTGGCGCGCGAGGCGGCGGCCGCGTCATACGGGTCGGTGGCGAGCGCCATCCCGGTGTGCAGCACGGTGCTGCGCGCCAACTCGAGCGAGACGTACATGTCGGCGGCGCGCTGGGTGAGCGTCTGGAACGCGGCGAGCGGAACACCGAACTGCTTACGGGTCTTGAGATATTCGACCGTCATCGGCAGCGCGGCGTCCATCGCACCGAGCGCCTCCGCGGCCACGGCGAGAATGCCGAGATTGATCGCAGCCTGCATCGCGCGGGTGGCGTCCTGCAGAGTGCCGAGGGCGACGGCCGGCGTCTCGTCGAAGCGGACGTGCATGCCGGAGACGTTCGCATCCGACACCAGGAACAACCCGGTCTCCTCCCCCACTCGTGCCGTCACGACGAGTCGGTCAGCGGCGTCGGCATACGGCACCGGCTCCTTGGTGCCGGTGAGCGTGACATCGCCCTCGGTGCCCGACGCGGTGACGTCACACGCCTGCAGCGACCAGGCACGTCCCGGCTCGGCGAAGGCAGGCACGATCAGCGTGCTGCCGTCGAGCAGGTCCGGCAGCAGCTTGGCCCGCTGCTCGTCGGTGCCGCCGAAGGCGATCAGCGCCGCCGCCGTGAGCGCGTCCGCGTATGCCGTCACCATGCGGGCCCTGCCGAGCTCGGCAGCAGCGATGGCGACCTCGACCGGCGACGCGCCCGCACCGCCGACCTCTTCGGCGAACGGCAGCGCGATCAGGCCCATCTCGGCGATTGCGGACCAGACGGCCGGGTCGTGTGTCGCCGGACCGACCGGCACGTCACCGGGTGTCTCGGCGGGAGCGTGCCGCGACGCCAGCTCGCGGACGGCGCCCTGCAGCGCCTTCTGTTCGTCGTCGAAGGTGAAATCCATTGTCAGATCAGCCTTTCAGTCCGAGGATGCCCGAGGCGATGATGCTGCGCTGCACCTCGTTGGACCCGCCGTAGATCGACGCCTTGCGGAAATTCAGATAGGTCGGGGTGGCGAGCGCCGTCCATGCCTCCAGCTCGCTGTCGTCCGCGTGCGACCACTGCAGCGAGGCGGGGCCGGCGATATCCGCGATGAACTCGAAGACGTCCTGCTGCAGCTGCGATCCGCGTAACTTCAGGATCGAGGACGCGGGCTCGGGCTTGTCGCCGTGCGAGTTGGCGGCCACCCGCAGGACAGTCAGCTCCAGGGCCGCCAGTTGCGTCTCCAACTCGACGAAGCGCACCGCGATCAACGGCTCGTCGAGCAGGGTGCCGTCGCCGGACCTCGTGGCGCCGGCGTGCCGCTTGGCGTCGCGGAGCGCCCGCTTGATCGCACCCACAGGAGCGACGCCGACGCGTTCGTTGCCGAGCAGGAACTTGGCGATCGTCCAGCCCTTGCCGCGCTCGCCGATCAGTTGATCGGCCGGCACGCGCACGTTGTCGAAGAAGACCTCGTTGACCTCATGACCGCCGTCGATCAGCTGGATCGGCCGCACGCTGATGCCGGGGGTCTTCATGTCGATCACCAGGAAGGAGATGCCCATCTGCTTCTTCGGCGCGTCCGGCTCGGTGCGCACCAGTGCGAAGATCCAGTCGGCATACTGCCCGAGCGTCGTCCACGTCTTCTGCCCGTTGACGACCCACTCGTCGCCGTCGAGGACCGCCTGGGTGCGCAGGCTCGCCAGGTCGGAGCCGGCGTTGGGTTCGGAGAACCCCTGACACCACCAGATGTCCAGGTTGGCGGTCGCCGGCAGGAAGCGCTTCTTCTGCTCCTGGCTGCCGAAGGTCGCGATGACCGGGCCCACCATGTTGGCGTTGAACGCCAGCGGCTGCGGCACGCTCGCCGCCTGCATCTCCTGCAGGTAGAGGTGCCGTTGCAGCTGAGTCCAGTCCTGGCCGCCCCACTCCGCCGGCCAGTGCGGCACGGCGAGGCCGGCCGCGTTGAGCAACCGCTGCGCGGTGCGCATGTCGTCGGCATCGAGCTCGCCGCCGGCGGCCCAGCGCTCGCGCAGGTCGGCCGGGATCTCGGTCGTGAAGAAGTCACGCATCCGCTGCTGGAAGGCAGCGTCCTCGTCGGACAGTTGCAGGCGCATGGCGAAGCGACCTTCCTGATCGTGGGTGTGCTACTTCACAGTAACTCACTTGCTAAGCGCTTGCTTAGTGATCCGGGGTGAGGGCGTGCCGATCTTTCCCCTGGGGAGACTTCGGTACGCCACCGGACGCCATACCCGCACCAAACCCTCCCCTGGGGAGACTTCGGCACGCCCCCGCACGCCATACCCGACCAAACCCTCCCCTGGGGAGACTTCGGCACGCCCCCGCACGCCATACCCCCACCAAACCCTCCCCTGGGGAGACTTCGGCACGCCCCCGCACGCCATACCCGCACCAAACCCTCCCCTGGGGAGACTTCGGCACGACCCCGCACGCCATACCCGCACCAAACCCTCCCCTGGGGAGACTTCGGCACACCGCATGGAGAAGTAGCATCGCGACGAGACCTACCGTCGTACGAATCCGGAGCTGCCGTGCCGACCCACCCGTCCGAGCCGATCCCCTCCGACCCGATCCCCTCCGACCCGATCCCCTCCGAGCCGAGTGCCCTCGGGCTCGAGCCGCACCCCGAGGGCGGTTGGTTCCGCGAGACCTGGCGCCATCCGCAGAATGTCGAAACGGCATACGGAACAAGGTCGTTGGCCACCTGCGTGCTCTTCCTGCTGCGACCCGGCGACACCTCCGCCTGGCATCGCGTGCGCTCCTGCGAACTGTGGATCTGGCAGGGCGGCGGTCCTGTGCGGCTCACCCTCGGCGGCACCGGCGACGCCCCGGCCGAGACCGGCAGCGTCACCCTCGGCCCCGGCGGGCAGCACCTGGTGCAGGCGGACGAGTGGCAGTTGGCAGTGCCTGCCGATCCCGACCGCGCGACGCTGGTGGCGTGCGTGGTCTCCCCGGGGTTCGACTTCGCCGACTTCAGCCTGCACGAGCCGCAGTGAGCTAGGCCATCGCGAGGGCGTCCGCCAGTCGCGACCGGCCGAACCACTCCGGTATGGCGCCACGGACCTCTCCCAGCCCGTCGATCCGCAGCTCCCGGTCGCGGATCGCGTCCCGCCAACCGCGCTCGCCGCGCCATACACGGGTGAGCAGCGGCAGCGACGCGAGGATCGTGGCGCACGCCTCCACGCCCGGGTCGAAGTCACAGCAATCGGGCACGCCATGCGAGACGACGACCCACCATCGGGCATCTCGCGCTGCGACGTCGGTGAAAACCACTGCGACGCAAGTGGGTTCGTTCGGCCAACGGTGCACCGGCAGAGTGCGTTTGATGTCCCACATCAGCAGGTGCGGGTCGAGGTCCTCCTCGCCGAGGTCGGTGATCCACCGCAGGCCCCAGGTGCCGAGCGTGGTGATCGCGGCGTGCAGGTCGCGACCGCATGCGGTCAGTTCGTAGCCGGCCGCCGTCCGAGCGACCACACCGTGCCGCTCGAGGGTTCGTAACCGCTTGGCCAGCAGCGCCGGCGACATCCGCGGCACGCCACGACGGATCTCGTTGAACCGACTACTGCCGAGCAGGAGTTCGCGGATGACCAGCACGGTCCAGCGCTCGTCGAGGATCTCCATCGCCTTCGCCAGCGGACAGAACTGGCCGTATGTCGCAGCCATCGCCGCCTCCTGCGTGCCGCCCTCCTCCATGGTGCCCCGCCCCCGGGCCGGACCGCCAGTACAGATTCGCAACTGGCCGGGGTGACGGCTTCGGCGGAGGCTGGGAGCAGCTCGGCCGGCCCCTCGGCTGCGCGACCCGAAGGAGGAGTCATGTCCGTCATACCTGTGGCCGGCGCGCCGGCCGATGCGGCACTGAAGGACCGCCATCGGGCGATGTGGGCAAGCGGCGACTACCCACGCATCGCCCGCGAGCTCGTCGCACCGCTCGGCCGTGAACTGGTCACGGCACTCCGGATCTGCCCGGGTGATCTGGTGCTGGACGTCGCCGCCGGGACCGGCAACGCGAGCGTGCCCGCCGCGCTGGCCGGCGCGGACGTGACCGCGTCCGACCTCACGCCGCAACTGCTGGCCGCCGGCCGCGCCGCGGCGCCGGACAGCGGCATACGGTGGCAGACGGCCGACGCGGAGGCCCTGCCTTACCCGGACGCGAGCTTCGATGTGGTGATGTCCTGCATCGGCGTGATGTTCGCACCGCACCATCGGCGGGCTGCCGGCGAGATGGCACGCGTGTGCCGGCCCGGCGGTCGGATCGGTGTCCTGTCCTGGACACCGGACGGCACGATCGGCAAGCTCTTCGCCGCCATGCGCGAGTTCATGCCACCGCCACCGGAGGGCGCCTCACCGCCTCCGCTGTGGGGCGACGCGGATCATGTGCGCCAACTCTTCGACGGCACACTCGAGCAGGTGCAGACGCGGCGCCATTCGCTGCCGGTGACGTTCTTCACCGACCCGGCGGCGTTCCGCGACTACTTCCACCACAACTACGGGCCGTCGCTGTCCACCTATCGCCTGCATGCGGACGACCCGGAACGCATCCGGGCGCTGGACACCGCGGTCGAAGAGCTCGCGGCGGGCGCGAACACCTCTGCCGCAGGGGATCTCACGATGGAGTGGGAATACCTGCTGTTCACCGGAACGCGGGTATGACGCCCCACCCGGTATGACGGGGTCCACGCACAGCGGGCCCGGTCCGTGAAGGACCGGGCCCGCTGCGAAGAGCAGTGCAGCGTCAGCTCACTTGAGCTCGACGGACGCGCCGGCGCCCTCGAGCTGCTCCTTGGCCTTCTCGGCGGCAGCCTTGTCGACGTTCTCCAGAACGGGCTTGGGGGCGCCGTCCACGAGGTCCTTGGCTTCCTTCAGGCCGAGGGAGGTCAGCGCGCGGACCTCCTTGATGACCTGGATCTTCTTGTCACCGGCAGCGGTGAGGATGACGTCGAACTCCGACTTCTCCTCGGCGGCCTCGGGGGCGGCGCCACCGGCACCACCGGCAGCGGCCACGGCGACCGGAGCGGCAGCGGTGACGTTGAAGGTGTCCTCGAACTCCTTGACGAACTCGCTGAGCTCGATCAGGGTCATCTCCTTGAACTGGTCAAGGAGCTCTTCGGTGCTGAGCTTTGCCATGGTTGGCAACCTTTCGTTGTTTCTACGACCGGAGTCGCATGCCGTGAGTGGCTTTGTCTTGTGAAAGATTCGAACTGAAGCGCCGTGAGGCGATCAGCTCTCGTCGCCACCCTCGGCGACGTCTGAAGCAGCCTCGGCCGGAGCCTCGGCAGCGGTCTCTTCGGCGGCAGCGGCCGGGGCGTCGGCGGCAACCGGGCCCTCGGTCTCGACCTTGGCCCGCAGCGCGTCGACGACCCGGGCGGTCTGCGACAGCGGCGCGGCGAAGAGGTAGACCGCCTGGCTGAGCGACGCGTTCATGGCGCCGGCCAGCTTGGCGAGCAGGACCTCGCGAGACTCGAGGCTCGCAAGCTTGGTGATCTCTTCCGATGACAGGGCCTTGCCGTCCATGACGCCGCCCTTGATCACCAGCAGAGGGTTCGCCTTGGCGAAGTCACGCAGCCCCTTGGCGGCCTCCACCGGGTCACCGGTGATGAAGGCGATCGCCGACGGACCCTGCAGGTCGTCGTCGAATGCCGTCACACCGGCCGCCTCGGCGGCGCGCTTGGTGAGCGTGTTCTTCACCACGGTGTAGGTCGCGTGCTCACGGATGGAGTTGCGCAGCTCGGTGAGCTGAGCCACGGACAGGCCGCGGTACTCCGTCAGCACGGCCGCACCCGAGTCACGGAACTTGTCCGTGAGCTCGGCGATGGCTGCCGACTTGTCGGACTTGGCCATGCGGACCTCCTTGATCGGTGAATGTTCGTCCCGACGATCATCCATTGGTGAATGTTCGTCGCGGGTCTTCCGAGGGGCCACCGCGGAGGATCCGGCACACGAAAAAGAGCCCCGGCACAGATGTCCGGGGCTCACATGCGATCGGGCGCCATACGCGAGGTATGGCGCGATCGTGCTGCCTGCGTTCACCTGCGCTGGTCGCCCGCTCGAGTGCGGAACCTTCGGTCACGTGCCGGGGCACGTGGACAACCGGCGGTCTTCGGTGGCTCAAGAATACGGTTCGCGGCGACCGCGGAGCAAATCGGCGACAGGCTCAGTCGCCGACCGGCCAGCACACGAGGGTCGTGTGATCGAGCAGGTCCGCGGCAGCGCCGCGCGGCAGGTAGCGCTCACGGACGGGACCATCGGCGGCCACGGCCCGCTCGGTCACCGATCGCCCGAGCACGCCATACGCGTGATCGAGATCGACGAACGGCCCGTCGTACGAGGTGACCGCGAGCGCGCCTCCGGCGATCTGTTCGGCGCCCCGGGTGCCGGGCGCAACAGGCAGGTAGGCCACCAGATCCGCGACGCCCTCGGTGAAGTACGCCGTCGGGAAGACGACGCCGTCCGGGCCGGTGCGCTGCCCGTGGTTGAGCCGCAACCTGCGATGCAGTGCGGTGAACGTGTCGACCCACCATGCCATCGCGGCATCCGCGGTGACCCGCTCGCGCACGACCAGCGCCGATACCTCCGGCTCGGTCACCGTCGTCACCTCCAGGGCGGGTTGGTCGTCCCGCAGGATGCGCCGCAGCGAGTCGACGGTGTCCTGGGTCCGGCGCAACTGCTCGGTCATCCGGTCCAGATGCTCGGCGATGATCGCGTCGCGTACGGCCGGATCCGGTGCGGCGACCACCCGGCGAACGGCCTCGACCGGCAGGTCGAGCTCCCGCAGCCGACGGATCAGCTGTGCGTCACCCACCTGCTGGGGGCGGTAGTAGCGATAGCCGGAATGCGGGTCGATCTGCGCCGGAGCCAACAGCCCGACATCGTGGTAATGCCGCAGCGCCTTGACGCTGAGGAAGGTCATCTTCGAGAAGTCACCGATGCTGAGCAGCTCTGTCATGTGCACAAGGCAAGACCCTCCCGCAACGGGAGGGTCAATGCCACCGGAATGACACCCGCTTCCGCCGCAGCGCTGGACTCTCCCCTTGCAGGAGGCCGGACAACGGAGACATGACCACAACGACCCGGTGCCGCGCTCCAGTCGCCGCACATCGAAAACCCCTCCTGCACAGAACAGTCCGAAGGCACCTGCCGATTGGCGGCCGCTCGCGGCCCTGCTGGCGGGAGTCTTCGTGGTCGTCCTCGACTTCTTCATCGTCAACGTCGCACTGCCGGCGATGCAGCAGGATCTGCACACCGACGACACGGGGCTCGAGTGGGTGATCGCCGGTTTCGGGCTCACCTACGGCGGACTGCTGCTGGCCGGCGCACGAGCCGGTGACCGGTGGGGCCGACGGCGCATCTTCGGCTGGGGACTGATGCTCTTCACCGCCGCCTCGGCTGCCTGCGGACTGGCACCGTCGATCCTCGCGCTCACCGGCGCCCGCATCGTGCAGGGTGTCGGCGGTGCGCTCATCACGCCGATGGTGCTCGCGCTGATCGGCGAGATCTACCAGGGCCCCGCGAGGGTGCGTGCGATCGGCGCCTACTCGACCGTGATGGGGCTCGCCGCCGCGAGCGGCCAGCTCATCGGTGGCGCGCTCATCCAGCTGGACGTCCTCGGTCTCGGCTGGCGCTCGATCTTCCTGGTCAACGTGCCGGTCGGAGGCGCCATACTCGCGCTCGTACGGCAGCTGCCGGCGACCCGGCCGGACCGCCCGCCCCGGCTCGACGCCCTCGAGACAATCCTGGCCACCGGCGCCCTCACCGCCGTGCTGTTGCCGCTGCTCGAAGGCCGGCGGCTCGGGTGGCCGGCGTGGACCTGGGTCTGCCTGGCCGGCTCGGTGGTGCTGGCGGCTGTGCTGGTGATGCGTTGCCGGACGCTGCTGCGACGGGGCGAGGAGCCGATGCTCGGCGTGGTGCTGCGCGGCTCGGCGACGCTGCGCGCCGGACTGGCCTTGCAGACCCTGCTCTTCCTCGGTATGGCGTCCTACTTCCTGGTGCTGGCGATCTACCTGCAGGGCGGCCGCGGACTCAGCGCCCTGGAGTCGGGTGCGATGTTCACCTTCCTCGCGGTGGCGTACCTGGTCGGCACGGCGCGCGCCGAGCAGCTGTCCGGACGACTGGGCGCCCGTGCGGGCGTCGCCGGTGCCGGACTGTGCCTGGCCGGCCATGCGCTCACCGCCGTCGTGGTCGCCGACGCCCCCGGCGCTGGTGTGTTGTGGCTCGCCCCCGGACTGGTGCTCACCGGTGTCGGCATGGGCATCTGCCTGACCAGCCAGATCGCCACCGTGATGTCCTCGGTCGCTCCGGCAGAGGCAGCATCGCTGTCCGGCACGCTGTCGGCCGTGCAACAGATCGGCAACACCGTCGGTGTCGCGTTGATCGGGATCGTGTTCTTCGGGGCCGCCGGGCAGGGTCCGCGGATCGCCTTCGAACACGGGCTGTGCTACCTGATGGGCGTCACCGGGTTGCTCGCCTTGGCCGGTGTGACTGCGTCTCTCCGCCGGCGTGCCTGACGGCCGGATCCGGCGGGCGCCATACGCCATCGACAGCTGGATTCGCACTAGGCTCAGAGGAGTTCGCGCGCGTCGCACGCTGCGCTCCCTCGTGCGGTGCGTACCCCACGGAGGTCATTGTCATAACGCGCACCTAGTATGTCGATAACTTCCTGGCACCCCCTGGTCCTTCCCGAAAGGTCGACATGTCCCGTCGTCGCGCATCACTCATCGCCGTCACCGCACTCGCCGGCAGCCTGGCGCTGGCGTCCTGCAACGCCAACTCCCATGGCTCCTCCTCCACCGGCGCCTCGACCGGCGGGCACGGCGCGACGGCCGCACCGGCCAAGGGCGGCACGCTCTACGAATACTCCTCCAGCAAGGAGATCCACTTCGATCCGGCCAAGAGCCAGAACCTCGGCACCAGCTCGATCCACCTGATCGTGCGCGGCCTGACGACGTGGAAAACGTCCCCCAACGGCGACACCCAGCTCGTGCCGGACCTGGCGACCACCACCGGCACGCCGTCCGACGGCGGCAGGACGTGGACCTACCGGCTCAAGTCGGGCCAGAAGTACGCCGACGGCAGTGTCATCACCGCACAGGACATCAAGTTCGGCATCGAGCGCAGCTTCGACCCGCAGCTGCAGGGCGGCTTGAGCTATCACAAGGCGCTGCTGGTCGGCGGCGAGAAATACCAGGGTCCGGCCAAGGGCAAGCAGCTGGACTCCATCCAGACGCCGGACAAGAACACCATCGTCTTCCACCTGGTCCGGCCGTTCGCCGACTGGGGCTGGGTCGCCTCGATGCCGGCCTTCGCCCCGATCCCCGCCAAGGCCGGGATGGGCATTCCGGCATACGACCACACCCCGCCGTCGTCCGGCCCCTACCAGGTGGCGTCATACACCGTCGGTTCCAAGGTGACGCTCAAGCGAAACCCGCACTGGCAGAAGAGCTCCGACCCGGTGCGCCTGGGTGCGCCGGACCAGGTCGTCTACGAGATGGGCCTGGACCCCGACACGCTCGCCCAGCGCATGGTCGACGATCAGGGCGACGACAAGAACGGCGCCGGTGTCGCGGTGACCGCCGCGATCGTGCCGAAGATCAACTCCGATCCGGCGGTGAAGGCGCGCACGACCGTCTCCCCCTCCGGTGCCGAGGAATTCCTCGCGATCAACACCAGCCGGCCGGGCCTGAAGAACCTGAACGTCCGCAAGGCACTCCAGTACGCGATCGACAAGAAGTCGTTGCAGACGATCGCAGGCGGCCCGACGTATGCCGGGTCGCTCGCGACCACGCTGATCCCGCCGGGAGTCCAGGGCTACCAGAAGTTCGACCTCTACCCCGCCCCGGCCACCGGTGACATCGCCAAGGCCAAGCAGCTGCTCGGCAACACCAAGGTGCCGACCCTCACCCTGGTCTACGACTCGACCACACCGCAGGAGGCCAAGCAGGCCGCGTCGATCAAGGCGGACCTGAAGAAGATCGGCATCAACGTCAAGCTGGCCGGCAAGGACAGCGACACCTGGCTGGCGACCGTCTCGCAGGGCAACAACTTCGACCTGACGATCTCCGGCTGGCAGGCCGACTACCCGGGTGCCTACGCGCAACTGCAGCCGGTGTTCGCGTCCAACCAGATCGGCGGCGGCAACTTCAACCTGTCGAAATTCAACGACCCGGCCGTGGATGCCGCGATCAACAAGGCGACCGGCATCACCGACCCGGCCGGGGCCGACGCCGCCTGGGCGGCGATCGACAAGCAGATCATGCAGCAGGCACCGGCCGTGCCGCTCTACTACTCGCACCAGGCCTACCTCAACGGCAGCAACGTCACGGGCACCTACATCCCGACCTTCCCGACCTACCCGAACGTGCTGGTCCAGGGCCTGCGCAAGTGACGACCGCGGTTGCGCGCAGCCGCTCCCCGATCAGCGCCGCCGTCCACCGGACCATGCGGTCCGGTGGCGGCCGGATCGGGGCGCTCGCCCTGCTGGCGGTCATCGTGGCCGGCTTCTGCGCTCCGTTGCTGACCGCCCTGGAGGGGCAGAACCCGAGTGATTTCCACGGCGAGCTCGTCGACGGCAACAACGGCGGCAACCCGATCGGCACCTTCGGCGGGGTGAGCGGCGCCCACTGGTTCGGGGTCGAGCCGGGCACCGGTCGCGACCTGTTCGCGCTGGTGGTCTACGGGTTGCGCACCACGATCCTGATCGCCCTGGCGGCCACCATCGTGTCGGTCATCATCGGTGCCGCCGTCGGTATGGCGATGGGCTATCTCGGCGGCTGGTTCGAAGCGACACTGGGCCGGTTCGTGGACTTCATGTTCGGCTTCCCCACGCTGCTGTTCCTGATCGCGCTGCAACTGATCGTGCCGGCCGACATCCCCAAACCCGTGGTCCTGGCCGTCGTGCTGGCCGCATTCGGTTGGGTGAGCACCGCGCGATTGATCCACACCCAGACCAAACAACTGGCGGCCCGTGAATTCATCGACGCAGCAAAGGCTTCCGGCACGCCGTTGCACCGGGTGTTCGGCGGGGAACTCCTGCCCAACCTGGTCGGCACGCTCGCTGTCGTGGTCGCGCTGAGTTTCCCGGCGACCGTGGCGGTGTCCGCCGGACTCAGCTTCCTCGGGGTCGGCATCGGCGCCGACACCCCGGACCTGGGTGTGCTCATCGGCTCGTCCATCACCTGGACCTACACCGGCGCCGATGCCGGCTACCTCATCTTCCCGTCGGTCGTCCTGCTGCTCATCGTGCTGGGCGCGACCCTGCTCGGCGACGCCCTGCGGGATGCCTTCGACGTGCGTGCCGAGGAGAACGCGCGATGACCTCCTACCTCGCCCGGCGGTTGCTGGTCTCGCTACTGGTGTTGCTCGCGATCTCCTTCTGCGTCTTCATGCTGTTCTACAGCGGCCCGTCCGACCCCGCCCGGGTCATGTGTGGAAAGCCTTGCCAGCCGGAGCGGCTCGCGCAGGTGAAGCACTTCATGGGCACCGACCACAGCGCCTTCGTGCAGTGGCTGGACTTCCTCAAGGGGCTGTTCGTCGGCCGCACGTACGGCACGGGCGCCGAGGCTGCGCACTGTTCCGCGCCCTGCTTCGGCTTCTCCTTCGACCAGCGGCAGTCGGTCACCAGCCTGATTTGGTCCCGCCTGCCGGTCACCGCGTCGATCGCCCTGGGTGGTGCCGCCGTCTCCCTCCTCGTGGGTATGACGCTCGGGCCGCTCGCCGCGATCTTCCGCGGCCGTTGGCCGGATGCGATGGTGCGCGGCGGTTCGTTGTTCCTGGTCGCGACCCCGGCATACCTGTTGGGGCTGTTGGGGATCCTGCTGTTCGGTTTCCAGCTGAACATGGTGCCGGTGTCCGGTTACGTGCCACTGACCCAGAGCCCGGTGGACTGGGCCTGGCACCTGATCCTGCCCTGGTGCGTCATCGGGCTGATCAACGCAGCGGGTTACGCACGGTTCGCCCGCAACCAGATGCTCGACGAACTCGGCTCCGATCATTTGCTCGCCCAGCGCGCCACCGGTGCGAACCGGCGCACCGTGCGCCGCACCGCGCGCCGCGGCGTGTGGGTGCCGATCACCACGCTGTTCGGCCTCGATCTGGCCATGCTGCTGAGCGGGTCGATCTTCACCGAGCGGGTGTTCAGCATGCACGGCATCGGTGACCTGCTGATCGGTGGCGTCTCCTCCCATGATCTCGGGATCGTCGTCGGCACAGCACTTTTCGGCGCTGCGCTGATCATCGTCGGCAACCTGATCGTCGACGTCGTCCAAGGCTCCATCGATCCGAGGGTGCGCCGTGGTTAGTCCCGCTCTACGCCTGCGTGACCTGCGGGTCACCTTCCGCGGCTCGTCCGGCCCCGTCGCCGCGGTCAACGGTGTGACGCTGGACGCCTACCCGGGTCAGGTGCTGGCCGTCGTGGGCGAGTCCGGCTCGGGCAAGTCCGCGACGGCACTGGCATCCATCGGCCTGCTGCCCGAGTCGGCCACCGTGGACGGCAGCGTCCTGATCGAGGGCGCGGACCTCAATGCCATGCCGGAGAAGCGACGAGTCGCGTTGCGCGGCAGCACGATCGCAATGGTCTTCCAGGACGCCTTGGCGTCGCTGAACCCTTTCCGGACCATCGGCCGACAGATCAGCGACGCCTACCGGTTGCACCATCACGTGGATCGCGCGACCGCGCGCAAGCGTGCCGTCGAAGTGCTCGGACGGGTCGGCATCCGGGAGCCGCAGCGCCGCGTCGACGACTACCCGCACGAGTTCAGTGGCGGCATGCGGCAACGCGCGATGATCGCCATGGCGATCGTCAACGAACCCGCGATCCTGATCGCCGACGAGCCCACCACTGCTCTGGATGTCACCGTCCAGCGGCAGGTGCTCGATCTGCTCACCGGGCTCACCGACGATCTCGGTATGGCGCTGGTGCTCATCACCCACGACCTCGGCGTCGTCGCCGAGACCGCCGACCGGATCGCCGTCATGTATGCCGGCCGGATCGTCGAATCGGGCAGCGTCCTGGACATCTTCGACCGTCCGGCGCACCCCTACACGCGGGCCCTGCTGCAGGCGACCCCGAACCTGGAGGCTCCCGGCAGACTGGCCGCCATACCCGGCGTGCCGGCGTCGGGCACCAACCTGCCGGGCGGCTGTCCGTTCCACCCGCGGTGCGCGTTCGCCGCCGCGGTGGGCGACGCCTGCCGCACGCAGCGCCCGCCGCTGGACCCGCGGCCGGGCAGCGACCAGCACCGTGCCGCCTGCCACTACACCGCCGAGCGGGAGCTGCCCCATGACTGAGCCCCTGTTGAGCCTGCGCAACGTCAGCAAGACGTTCCGCAGCCGCTCGGCCTTCCGGCCGGGGGCGGAAACGCATGCGGTGCAGGACGTTTCGCTCGATGTCGCGCCCGGTGAGACGGTCGCACTCGTCGGCGAGTCCGGCTCGGGCAAGTCGACGCTGTCCCGCCTGGCGCTGCGGCTGACGGACCCAACGTCCGGCCGGATCCTTTTCGACGGCAACGATGTGACGCAGCTGCGCGGCCGGGGACTGCGCACCCTCCGGCGGGAACTGAGCGTCGTCTTCCAGGACCCCTACACCTCGCTCAACCCCCGCCAGACGGTCGCACGCATCGTCTCCGGGCCGCTGCGCAACCACGGTCTCCCCCGTGATCGACAGGCATTGGAAGATCTCGTCACGTCGGTCGGTCTGGAGCCGGAGCACCTGGACCGTTACCCGCACCAGTTCTCCGGCGGCCAGCGTCAGCGCATCGGCATCGCGCGTGCCTTGGCGACGCAACCGCGGATGATCATCGCCGACGAGCCGGTGTCGGCGCTGGATGTGTCCATCCGGGCGCAGATCCTCAACCTGCTCGGAGATCTCCGCGACGAACGCGGCCTCGCCCTGCTGGTGGTCTCTCACGATCTGGCGGTCGTGCGCGGCATCGCCGACCGGGTGGCTGTGATGCAGCAGGGCCGGCTGGTCGAGTCCGGCCCGGTCGCGCAGATCTACGACGATCCGCAGGACCCCTACACGCGCTCCTTGCTGGCGGCCGTGCCGGTGCCGGACCCGCACCGTCGGCGCCGCCCCTTGCCGACATCCACCGAATGACGGGATGCGACGGCTGCGCGCCATACGCAAACGGCCGCCGTCCCCGGGGGACGACGGCCGCGTGCGTATGGCGGGAGAGCGACGATCAGGCGTCGGCGTCCTCACCCATCAGGTTGCGCGTGACGGAGGCATCGAGCGGGATGCCCGGGCCCATCGTGGTCGACATCGTCGCCTTGGAGATGTAGCGGCCCTTCGAAGCGGCCGGCTTCAGACGCAGGATCTCCTCCAGCGCCGCACCGTAGTTCTCGATCAGGGCCTTCTCGTCGAAGGAGACCTTGCCGATGATGAAGTGCAGGTTGGAGTGCTTGTCGACGCGGAACTCGATCTTGCCGCCCTTGATGTCGGAGACGGCCTTGGCGACGTCCATCGTGACGGTGCCGGTCTTCGGGTTCGGCATCAGACCGCGCGGACCCAGGACCTTACCGAGACGACCCACCTTGCCCATCAGGTCGGGCGTGGCAACGACCGCGTCGAAGTCGGTCCAGCCGCCGGCGACCTTGTCGAGCAGCTCGTCCGAACCGACGAAGTCCGCACCCGCGGCCTCCGCGGCGGCAGCCTTGTCACCGTTGGCGAAGACCAGCACGCGGGCGGTCTTACCAGTGCCGTTGGGCAGGTTGACGGTGCCGCGGACCATCTGGTCGGCCTTGCGCGGGTCGACGCCGAGACGGAACGCGACCTCGACGGTCGAGTCGTACTTGGTCTTGGCACCGGCCTTGGCCAGACGCACGGCCTCCAGCGGCGCGTAGACCTTGCTCTTGTCGATCTGCTCCGCCGCTGCGCGGTAGTTCTTGCTGTGCTTCATCTGGTTTCCCTTCGGGGTTGTGGTTGTGCGGGCCGAAGCTGGCCCATCCACGGTGTGTGTTGGTGGTGTTACTCGGTCTCGATGCCCATCGAGCGTGCAGTGCCGGCGATGATGCGCGAGGCCTGCTCCACGTCGTGGGCGTTGAGGTCGGCCATCTTCTCCGTGGCGATCTCACGGACCTGGTCCTTGGTCAGCTTGCCGACCTTGTTCTTGTGCGGCTCACCGGAACCCTTGGCGACACCGGCGGCCTTCTTGATCAGCTCGGCGGCCGGCGGGGTCTTGGTGATGAAGGTGAAGGAGCGGTCCTCGTAGACCGTGATCTCCACCGGGATGACGTTGCCGCGCTTGTCCGCCGTGGCGTCGTTGTACGCCTTGACGAACTCCATGATGTTGACGCCGTGCTGACCGAGCGCGGGACCGACAGGCGGGGCAGGGGTCGCCTGGCCGGCCTGGATCTGCAGCTTGATGAAGCCGGCGACCTTCTTCTTGGGAGGCATGCTCTATTCCTTCTCGTGGGCCTACGCCGTGGGCGATGACCCGGTTGCATTGTCCTGAGCCGGCAGTCCCGGTCAGGGTTCTTTCCTTATCGCTCCACCGCTTCCCGTTCGGGGCCCCCGCGAAGTATTCGGAGGAGCGAAGCGGGGGAGAAACTTCGTCGGGTTTAGATTTTGGCGACCTGGTTGAACGACAGCTCGACCGGGGTCTCCCGGCCGAAGATGGACACCAACACCTTGAGCTTCTGGGTGTCGGTGTTGATCTCGGAGATCGACGCGGGCAGAGTCTCGAACGGGCCCTCCATGACGGTGACGGACTCGCCGACCTCGAAATCGACGTCCGCGCTCGCCGCGGTCTTGCCGGGCTTGGCCGCACCACCGGCCGCAGGAGCACCCGACTCGGTCGCGCCGGCCGGCTCCTCGAAGACCGGGTTGAGCATCGTCACGACCTCGTCGATCGACAGCGGCGACGGCTGGTGGGCATTGCCCACGAAACCGGTCACACCCGGGGTGTGGCGCACCGCGCCCCAGCTCTCGTCGGTGAGGTCCATGCGCACCAGCACGTATCCGGGCATCCGCACGCGGGTGCCGGTCTTGCGCTGGGAGTTCTTGATCTCGGTGAACTCCTCCATGGGAACCTCGACCTGGAAGATGTAGTCCTCCATGTTGAGGCTGGTCATGCGGGTCTCGAGGTTGGCCTTGACGCGCTTCTCGTAGCCGGCGTAGGAGTGCACGACATACCACTCGCCGAACTGCATCTTGAGGTCGGCGATGAAGGCGGCACGTTGCTCGTCGGCGCTCAGCGCGGGAGCCTCGTCGGTGCTGTCCTCGTCGGTGCTGTCCCCGTCGGCGCTGTCCTCGTCGGTGCTGTCCCCGGTGTCGTCGCCGGCGACGTCCTCGCCGAGGTCGGCGGCCTCGCCGGCGACCTCGGCCTCGGCCTCCTCGTCGCCCTCGGCGCCGTCGACCTCTGCCTCGTCACGCTCGGCGTCGGCCTCGGCGGCCGTGTCGTCGTCTGCCTCGGCGATCTCGGCCTCCGCCTGCGGGTCGTCACCGGCCTCGGCCTCCTCGTCGCCCTCGGCGCCGTCGACCTCTGCCTCGTCACGCTCGGCGTCGGCCTCGGCGGCCGTGTCGTCGTCTGCCTCGGCGATCTCGGCCTCCGCCTGCGGGTCGTCACCGGCCTCGGCTGCGTCCGGGTCGAAGTCGTCGCCGTCGTCCTCGACGTCGGTCTCGGTGCGGTGGATGGCGTCGAGTTCGGCCGGGTCCTCCGGGTCGGCACCGTCACGGGCGATCTCCAGTGCCTGCTCGGTGTCGCTGTCACCGTCGGCGGCATCGATCTGGTCCTCGATGGCCTCGCGGATGTCGTCCGCCGGTGCGTCGACGTCCTCGTCGTGCGCGAGCACGAGAGCGTCGACGGCCTGGCCGTCCTCAGCCTTCAGGTCGGCGTCCCATGCCTCGTCCTCGGCGCGCGTCGCGTCCAGCGCCGCAGCCTCCTGCGGGTCCAGCTCGCCAGTCATTGCCCTGCTTTCCTTGATGTTCCGTGTCGTACCGGACGCCTGTATGGCGCTGTATGACGCCGCGGCGTCATACGCCTCAGGCGAAGACCCAGTCGACGAGGTGCACCAGCAGCTGGTCCAAACCGACGACGTAAGCCATCAGGATCACCAGGAAGACGACCAGCGCGACGGTGTAGCTGACCAGCTCGTCACGGGTCGGCCGCACCACCTTGCGCAACTCGTCGATGACCTGCCGGATGAACAGCACCAGCTTGCCGAGGGGGCCACCCCGCGGCTTCTCGTCGGCGGAGCCGCGCGTCGAGGCGGTGCTCGTGCTCACGGTGACTCCTGACTCGTTGCTTCTGGTGAATCTGTCGTGCAGGGCACGAGGGACTTGAACCCCCAACCCCCGGTTTTGGAGACCGGTGCTCTGCCAATTGAGCTAGTGCCCTCCGAGCGCTCACGCAACCGCGACAAGCCATCTTTCGGGCATGCCACATCAGCCTGAGGTTGATCGGTGGGTCAAGCATACGGTGTCCGGCCCACTCCTCACAAAACGGTGCGTGCTCCATCGGAGTTCCGCGGTCGCGGACTGCCACCGCCGGGCACCGCCCGCCGGCCGGTCAGCGACGGCCCACCCCGACCTCGCACAGGGTCGCACAGGATCCGACTTTGATTCTTGATGAAGTTTTTGCGCTCGAACGCTCACCTAACGTCAATTGCTCGTTAGCCTCGACAAGGCCAGGCTGCGCGTCCCCGCCGCAGCTCGCCGAGAGAAGAGGTCATCCCATGCACCGGACCACGACCCTGCGCAGCGCCGGAGTGGCAGCCATCGCGCTGGCCACCGTCGCCGCCGCACCGGGCGCGAGCGCCGCGCCGCAGGCGCCGTCGTACACGATCGATGTCGGCACGATCGGCGCCTACAACCATCCGACCGACACCCCCGCCGCGCCGTTCATCGACGCCGACGGCACCTTCCACTTCCAGCAGTCCGCCTCCCTCTACAGCGCCGACAGCGTGCACGAGTGGGAGTTCTACACCGGCAAGGACATGGACACCGCGACCAAGGACGAGGCGCTGTCGACGGCCGCGGACCCGGCGAACCCGCAGGACCGCAACGACGACACCGTATGGCGCTGCCTGAACGGCCCGACCGGCCGCGAGGCGACGGCGACCCCGACACCCACCGGTTACTCCTTCGCGAACTACTGCGACCTGGTCGGCACCTGGGTCGACCCGGACACCGGGAACTGGATCGGCTTGGTCCACAACGAATTCACCCCACGGCCGTTCGATGACGGACTGCACTACGACGCAATCGACTACGCCGTGTCCACCGACCACGGCACGACGTGGCAGATCAAGGGCCACGCGATCACCTCGCCGTACAGCACGAAACGCGGTGACACCCACGCGTTCCCGGAGCAGACCTACTACTACGGCGACGGCGATCCGCGCCTGTTCGTCGACATGAAGTCCGGCTACTTCTACGTCTATTACGGCTCGCGCATCGTGGACAAGGGCGGCAGCTGGGGTGGCTTCACCGAGCACGTCGCCCGCGCGCCGATCAGCGGCAAGATGGCGACCGGCACCTGGCAGAAGTACTACGACGGCGCCTGGCGCCAGCCCGGGGTCGGCGGCAAGGAGAGCGGCGTCGTCTCGACGGCCAGCTCGCCGACCGGGTATGTCGCGCCGGACAAGGAGTACGACCCCACCACCAAGGGCACCTGGCGGCAGCAGCAGGCGGCCGGCACCCTGCCGCCGAACTCCGACCTGTTCATCCTGAACATCGCCTACGACGCCTACCTCGGCAAGTACATCGGCACGCCGGAACGCCTGTCCGACAACACTCCGCAGCGCATCTACGCCACGGACGACCTCGCCCACCCGAAGTGGACGTTGGTCGGCGACACGGGTTCGGCATACGCCAACAGCAGCTGGTATCGCTGGTTGATCGACCCGGTCAGCAGGACGCAGGGCACCACCGTCGGCAAGACCTTCCGCAGCTACTGCTCCATCGCGTGCGCCAACGGCTCGGACGGTGACTACGCCACCATCACGATCGACAGCGACCAGCCCGCGACGTCACCGGTCCGGGCCGGGCAGGATTACCGGCTGCTCGCAGCCGGTGGCTCGCTGGCTGCGGTCGGCTCCAAGACCGTTGTCGCCCAGGGGAACTCGGCCTCCACACATTGGCGATTCCGGTCCAACGACGACGGTTCCTACACGGTCCGCAACGCGTCCTCCGGCCTGGCGCTCGGCGTCGATGACACCTCCACGACCGGGCGGGCCTGGGGCGCGACGACCGGACTCTCACCGGTCGGTGGCGACGGGCCGACCGCCGGCCAACAGTGGTTCATCCAGGCCACCCAGGGCAAGGGCGGCAACGCGTTCCGGCTGGTCAACCGCTACAGCGGGTTGGTGCTGGACCTGGGCGGCGGGAAGGGCAGCCCGGCCCGCACCGAGCCCTACCGGAACTGGACCGGCACGAAGTCGGCAGCCGGTTCCGCGCGCAAACCCGCCACGCAGGAGCTGCGCTTCGTGCCGCTCGGCTGAACCGAGCGGACACGGAACGTCACGAGCGGACCAGAAAATCCGGGCGATTTTCTGGTCCGCTCGTTCGGTGTGTGTCCGCTCGATCGCGTCTACTAGGTTCGGGGCATGCCGGAACCCGTGGGCGCCCGCTCGGTCCTTGCCCTGCCGAAGGCACACCTGCACCTGCACTTCACCGGGTCGCTACGCATCACGACGCTGCGGGAGCTGGCGGCCAAGCACGACGTGCGGTTGCCCGAGGCGCTGCTGGCCGACTGGCCGCCCGCCCTCTCCGCCCGTGACGAGCGCGGCTGGTTCCGGTTCCAGCGGTTGTATGACGCCGCCCGCGCCTGCGTCAAGGACGAGTCGGACCTGCGCCGGCTGGTGCGCGAAGCAGCCGAGGACGATGTGGCCGAGGGTTCGCGGTGGCTGGAGATCCAGGTCGATCCCACGTCGTATGCCGCCGGGCTGGGCGGCATCACGCCCGCGCTGGAGATCGTGCTCGACGAGGCACGGGCGGCGAGCACCGACCTGCCGATCGGGGTGGGCGTGATCGTGGCCGCCTCCCGGCTCAAGCACCCGATGGACGCTCGCGCGCTGGCCCGGCTCGCCGCGCACCACGCGGGTGACCAGCCCGGGCAGGTGGTCGGCTTCGGGCTGTCCAACGACGAACGCCGTGGAACCACCGCCGATTTCGCCGCCGCCTTCGCGATCGCCCGCAAGGCCGGCCTGGCTGCGGTGCCGCACGCGGGCGAGTTGCTCGGCCCCGCCGCGGTCAACGAGACCGTTGCGTCGTTGCAACCGGACCGACTCGGCCACGGGGTGCGGTCCGTCGAGTCGCGCTCGGTGCTCAACCGGGTGGTCGACTCCGGCATCGCCCTGGAGGTCTGTCCGGGCTCCAACGTCGCGCTGGGTGTCTACCGCACGCCGGCGGAGGTGCCGCTGCGCACCCTCGTGGATGCCGGCGCGACGGTCGCACTCGGCGCCGACGACCCGCTGTTGTTCGGCAACCGCCTGGCCGATCAATACCGTTCGGCGCGGACCGACCACGGCTTCACCGACCGTGAGCTTGCCGCGCTCGCGCGCTCGTCGATGGACGCGTCGTTCGCCCCGCCGGACGTCCGCAAAGCGGCATACGAGGACATCGACGCCTGGCTGGCGCACCCGCGCGAATGACGGCTCACCAGCGCAGCCCAGCCTCCTCGAGGGTGGCCTCGACCTCGAGCCGCTCGACCGAGGTCCACTCCCGTGGTGGCAGACCGTCGCGCACCTGCAACGCGGTGCAGCAGGACTCCAGGACGTCGTCGTACGCCAGGGTGGTCGCTCGCAACCGGTGCACGCGTGCGGCGGCCTTGGAGTCGCGCAGCACATCGAGTTCGGCATACAGGCGGGTGAGGTCGGAGGAGAGCCGGGCGATGTCCCGGGACGCCGGCGTGCGTGGGGTGTGTTTCGGGGTCCGCGGCGCGACCCACCAGCGCACCGCCTTGTCGGCAGCCACCAGCAGCGCCGCGGGTGCCACGCAGGCACCGACGTATTCGACGAGCCGCCACATCGCGACCTCCCAAGTGCCACTTCCATCGTGGCACTCCGGCGGCTGGGATGCGAGGGTCAGAGCTCGTGACCCACGAAGATCGGCTCGTTGACCAGCGTCACGCCGAACGCGGCCCGCACGCCGTCCCGCACATCACGCGCGAGCTCGGCGACGTCGCCCGCCGTCGCGCCGCCGCGGTTGGTGATCGCCAGTGGGTGCTTGCCGGACAGCGCCGCGGGCCCGGGCATGCCGTAGCCCCTGTCGAAGCCTGCGTGCTGGATCAGCCAGGCGGCGCTCGTCTTGACGCCGGTGCCGTCTGTGGGCCACTGCGGTGGGGGCGGCGCGTCGGCGCCGAAGCGCTCGGCCGCGGCCGCCGCGAGGGCGTCGTATGCCGCAGCGCTGATGATCGGGTTGGTGAAGAACGACCCGCACGACCACGTGTCGTGGTCGTCGGTGTCGAGCACCATGCCGCGCCGTCGGCGTTGTTCCAGGACCGCTTCGCGCGCGTCGGCCAGCGGCACCCGCTCACCGATCTGAATGCCGAGTCCGTCCGCGAGCGCGGTATAGGCCACCGGCTGCGACAACTCGGTCGGCCGCAGTGCGAAGAGCACGTCCAGCACGACATACCGCCCGCCGCCGCGGAACGACGACCCCTTGAACAGTGAATGGCGGTAGGCGAATTCGCAGTCCGCGTTGGTGAACGTGCGCACCTGCTGCTCCTGTCGGTCCCAGGTGCGCACCGACGCGATGGTCTGCGCGACCTCCTGACCGTAGGCTCCGACGTTCTGCACCGGGGTCGCACCGGTGAGCCCGGGTATGCCGGACAGCGCCTCGATGCCGGACCAGCCCTCGTCGCAGCACCGTTCGACGAGGTCGTCCCACTCCTCCCCGGCGGCGACCCGCACGTGCACTCCCCCGCAGGCGTCGTCCGACTCCACCTCGATGCCCGCGTTGGCGATCCGCAGCACGGTGCCCGGGAAGCCCTCGTCCGCGATCACCATGTTGGATCCGCCGGACAGCACCAGCAGCGGTTCGTCGGCGTCGTCCACCTCGCGCACCACGTCGACGATCTCGTCGGTCGTCTCCGCGACGACGAGGCGGGCGGCCGGGCCGCCGACCCGCATGGTGGTGAGCGGTGCGAGCTCGACGTCGTTCGCCTCGCGCATCAGGCGGGCTTCAGCGCGACGGTCGCCCGCGCGCGCACCAGCACTTTCTGCCCACCGGACGTGGCGGTCAGGTCGATCGTGGCGGTGTCGCCGTCGACGGACTTGACCGTCGCGCCGACCTCGATGTCCGCTCCCCCGTCGTGCGGCACCGGCACCGGCGCGCTGAACCGCACGCTGTATGACGTCACCCGTCCGGCGTCGCCGAGCCAGTCGACGACCGGCTGGATCGCGGCACCCATGGTCCACATGCCGTGCGCGATCACGTCGGGCAGGCCGACGGACTTGGCGAACTGCTCGTCCCAGTGGATGGTGTTGAAGTCGCCGCTGGCTCCGGCATACCGGACCAGCGTGGCCCGATCGACATGGATGGTGCGCGACGGAATCTCGGTGCCTGCTTCGATGCTCATGCCTCGCCGTCCCCTCGGATCACGACGACCGAGGTCGCGGTCGTCACCAGCTCACCGTCCACGGTGGTGATCTCGGTGCCCATCGTGACCATCGAGTGCCCACCGGCCTGGCGGACCTTCTCGATCGTCGTGGTGGCCTGCACCTCGTCGCCGGCGGCCAGGGGCCGGTGGTGCTCGAATGCCTGCTCGCCGTGCACCAGCCGGCTGAAGTCGATGCCGGCCTCCGGGTCGGCCATCACGTTGGCGTCACCCTGCTGGGAGATCATCACCGCCATCGTCGGCGGCGCGATCACGTCGGCGTAACCCCGTGACCGGGCGACGTCGGGGTCGAAGTGCGCCTTGTCGGTCGCACCCACCGCCCTGGCGAACTCGGCGATCTTCGCGCGTGACACGACATACGGCGCGGACGGCGGATAGCTCCGCCCGGCCACCTCAGGGTTCACAGCCATGGCGTCAGACTACTGGTCGTCATAGGCGCGAAAACGCCCCGGGACCGTTGCCGGTCCGGGGCGCTCGTGGAGCGTATGGCGAGCTGCGGTCAGCGGGTCTCGCGGTGCACGGTGTGCTTCTTGTCACGCGGGCAGTACTTCTTGAATTCCACGCGATCGGGGTTGTTGCGACGGTTCTTCTTCGTCACGTAGTTGCGCTCTTTGCACTCGGTGCACGCCAAGGTGATCTTGGGGCGAATGTCTGCGCTCTTGCTGGCCACGGCAACCTGCTCTCGGAGTTTCTGTCTTCGGTGCGTCTGTCTTGGTAGCGGGGGCGGGGCTCGATCCCGCGACCTCACGATTATGAGTCGTGCGCTCTAACCAGCTGAGCTACCCCGCCTCGACGGATGGATGGCGATCCATCTGCGAGCCCCCAAACGGAATCGAACCGTTGACCTTCTCCTTACCATGGAGACGCTCTGCCGACTGAGCTATAGGGGCCTGCTGCAACCCGAGCGCGACGATGTTGTCGCCCTGCCCGGGCAGCGCAGCGAAAAGGCTACCTCAAAGCCTCTTCGATCACGAAATCGGCGAAACCTCCCCGCGGACCAGGACGGTCGCCTTGCGGTTGTCGCGCACCGCGAGCTGCCAGGACCCGGTGGTCTCGCGCGCCACCAGGCGCACCGTGCCCGGGATCAGCACCGGCTTGCGGAACGACATCTTCGCGACATACGAGGCGGGCAGGCGGTTCTCGATCGCGGCGAGCATCGCCGCCTGACTCCACATGCCGTGCACGATCGTGGTCGGGAAGCCCATCGCCTTGGCGGTGACCGCATGCAGGTGGATCGGGTTGACGTCACCACTGACGGCGGCGAACCGGCGGCCGAGGTCGCCGGACAGCCGCCAGATCATGCCCGCGCCGTCCGGCGCCTCGACGTCCGGCGTGCGGTCGGGGACGTCGCCCTCGACCCGCTGGCCGCGATAGAGGTATGTCGCCAAGCCCTCCCACACCAGTTCGTCGCCGACGTGCGCCCGTGACATCACGTCGACCTGCACGCCGCTGCGGTGCGGCCGGGCGTTGGTGGCCCACGTCGACAGGTCGAGGGGTTCCCCGAGCAGCACGGGACGGTGGACGGTGAGGGTGTTGTCCAGGTGCACACTGCCCATCAACGGGTAGGGGTAGCTCTTGTCCGCGAACAGCGTGACCTGCAACGGGAAGACCAGGTTGTGCAGGTAGGTCGCCGGCAGCTGGTCCCGCAGGGGGAAGCCGCACACGTGGTCGTAGTCCGCGAGCGCCGCCGGATCGACCTGCACCCCGCGTCGGACCACCTGCAGGTCGGGCAGCCCGCTCTTGCCGTGGTGCGTCCTGGAGGTCGCGACGGCGCGCGCGAAGATCTTCGGCAGGCTCGGGGGGCCTTGCAGTTCCACGACTTTCGTCATACCGAACTCACGCACCCAGTTGGCTCTGGCCGCACACCCGCAGCACCTGACCGGTCACACCGGACGAGCCCGGCTCGGCGAAGAACGCGATCGCCTCGCCGACGTCGACCGGCCGGCCACCCTGCAGCAGCGAGTTGAGCCGGCGCCCGACCTCGCGAGTCGCGAACGGGATCTTGGCCGTCATCTCGGTCTCGATGAAGCCCGGTGCCACCGCGTTGACGGTGATCTCCCGGTCGGCGAGGTTCTGCGACAGTTGCCGCACCATGCCGATGACACCGGCCTTGGAGGCCGCGTAGTTGGACTGGCCGCGGTTGCCGCCGATGCCGCTGATCGAGGCGACCGCGATGATGCGGCCGCCCTCGGCCAGACCGCCCTTGACGGACGGGTCGAGCAGCGTCTTGTTGATGCGGAACTGCGAGCGCAGGTTGACGTCGAGCACACTGCCCCAACGGCTTTCGTCGGTGTTGACGAAGAGCTTGTCGCGGGTGATGCCGGCGTTGTGCACCATGACGTGCAGCGTGTCGCCCTTGCGCGCCACTGCCTCGGCGATCCGCTCGCCCGCGTCGGCGGCGGTGACGTCGAGCTGCAGCGCGGTCGCGCCGAGCGTGTTCGCGACCTTGCTCAGCGACTCGCCGGCCGCCGGGATATCGACGAGGATGAGCTCCGCGCCGGCGCGGGCGAAGACCTTGGCGATCTCCGCGCCGATGCCGCGGGCGGCACCGGTGACGACGGCGATGCGGCCGGTCATCGGGTGCCGCCAATCGGCCGTGTCCGGCACCTCGGCAGCCCGCACTCGGACCGGTTGGCCCGAGACGTATGCCGATCGGGCGGACAGGAAGAACCGCAACGGTGCGGCGAGGACGGAGGAGTCGCCCTGTGCGTCCTGGTCGACCCACAGCAGGTTGGCGGTGCTGCCCCGGCGCATCTCCTTGCCGATCGACCGGGTGATGCCTTCCAGTGCCTGCTGGGTGGCGGCCGCCTCGGCGTCCGCCAGCTGCGCCGGCGTCGTACCGATCACGACCAGCCGGGCGGACGGACCGAGCTTCTTGACGGCCGGCGCGACGGTGGCGCGCAGCTGGTCCAGCTGGTCGAGGGTGCGGGCGGCTGTGGCATCGAAGACGATCGCGCCCAGCTTGCTGTCGTATGTCGCCTCGGGCGACGCCTGCACGACCTGGCCACCGGAGGCCCTGACGATGCCGGTGGCCGAGGCGGCGACCGGTGCGTCGCCGATGCCGCCGACGGCGGCGGGGCCGGCGAGCAGGTCCTGCCCTTCTTCATAACGGCGCAGGATCTCCGGTCGCGGCAGGCCGAACTGGCCGGCCACCTTCTTGCCGAAGGCGTTCTTGTTGACGAGGTTCGCGTAGGTGTCGGTCACTGTGCTGCCTCCAGGATTGCGACGACGCCGTTGCCGCCCGCGGCGCAGATGGAGATGAGTGCCCGGCCAGAGCCCTTCTGCGCCAACATCTTCGCGGTCGACGCGACGATCCGGCCGCCCGTGGCGGCGAAGGGATGACCTGCGGCGAGCGAGGATCCGTTGACGTTGAGCTTGCTCCGGTCGATCGCTCCGAGCGGTTCGTCCAGTCCGAGCTTCTGCGTGCAGAACTCCGGGCTCTCCAGCGCGGCCAGATGACACAGCACGGTCGAGGCGAAGGCCTCGTGGAACTCGTAGAAGTCGAAGTCCTGCAGCGACAATCCGTTGCGCTGCAGCATGCGGGCGATGGCGTAGGGCGGAGCCATCAACAGACCCTCGTCGCCGGTCACGTAGTCGACGGCGGCGGTCTCGGCGTCGACGAACCGGGCGAGCGGCGTGATGCGGTGTTCGTCCGCCCACTCCTTCGAGCCGAGCAGCACCACCGAGGCTCCGTCGGTCAGCGGCGTCGAGTTGCCGGCGGTCATCGTGGCGTCCTCGCCCTTGCCGAAGACCGGCTTCAGCTCGGCCAGCTTCTCGGGCGTGCTGTCGGGACGCAGGTTGTTGTCCTTGGTCACCCCGAGGTAGGGCGTCACCAGGTCGTCGAAGAAGCCGCGATCGTATGCCGCGGCGAGATTCCGATGGCTAAGTGCCGCCAACTCGTCCTGCGCCTCCCGGGTGATGCCCCATTCCTTGGTGGTGATCGCCTGGTGCTCGCCCATCGACAGACCGGTGCGGGGCTCGCCGTTGGTCGGCTGGTCCGGTGCGAGCTGTCCCGGCCGGATCTTGGTCAGCGCGGAGATCCGTTGCTGCGGTGTCTTGGCGTAGTTGACCTTCATCAGCGTCCGCCGCAATGAATCATTCACTGCGAGAGGGGCGTCCGAGGTCGTGTCGGTGCCGCCGGCGACGCCGGAGTCGATCTGGCCGAGCGCGATCTTGTTGGCGACCAGGATTGCGGCCTCCAGGCCGGTGCCGCACGCCTGCTGCACGTCATACGCCGGCGTCGTGGGCGACAGATGGGACCCGAGCACCGACTCGCGGGTCAGGTTGAAGTCGCGCGAGTGCTTCAGCACTGCTCCTGCCGCCACCTCGCCCAGCCGTTCGCCGGCCAGCCCGTAGCGCGAGACCAGACCGTCCAGAGCCGAGGTGAGCATGTCCTGGTTGGACGCCTTGAGGTATTTGCCGCCGGACCGCACGAACGGGATGCGGTTGCCGCCGAGGACGTAGACGTCACGGACGCTGCGCTCGTTCGTTGCAGAGCTCATCGAAGAAACTCCCATGTTCAAGGGACATATTTACCGATACCGAGAGTAGCAGGTACAGCAGGTTTCGGATACTCTTGAGGCATGACCACCCGCCATCCCCCACGCGTCGACGGCCGCGACGCCCGCTGGGCCGAGCATCGCGAGCAGCGCCGGCGAGAGTTGACCGATGCCGCCTTGCGTGCGATCCGCAGTCACGGCGCCACGGTGGGCATGGACGAGATCGCCGCCGAGGCCGGCACCAGCAAGACGGTGATCTACCGGCATTTCGGTGATCGCCTCGGTCTCTACCTGGCGGTCTGCGCGAGCGTGGACAGCAACGTGCTGGGCGACCTGCAACAGGCACTGACGCACGCCGGGGAGGGTGCGGGCGGTGCGCCGCTGGCCGGCGACGCGCGTGCGACGATCGAAGCGGTCATCGACAGCTATTTCGTGCAGGTGGAACGGGATCCGGAGGTCTACCGCTTCGTGGTCCGTCGACCCGCTCTCAACGTCGCACCCGAGGACGACCCGGTCATCGGGATCAGCGACACCATCGCCGGCGTGCTGCAGCCGATCTTCGCCGAGGCGCTGCGCGATGCCGGCCGACCGACCGACGCCGCCCGCATCTGGGCGCACGGACTGATCGGATTCGTCCGGGAGTCGGCCGACCGCTGGCTGGCCGACCCCGACCGGCCGCCACGCGGCGTCGTGGTCCGACATCTGGCGGAATTCGCGTCCGATGGCCTCACCGGGGCCCTCGGCCTCACCTCCGACTCGACCCGTCCTCGACCCGAAGGAGCACGACATGACCGACCGGACCGCTGACCAACTGCGCGATGTCCTCGACGGCCGCTGGATCGAGTTGCGCCGGAAGGCGCGGACCGAGCTGCCGGCCGAGCTGATGCTCGCACCGGCCGGGCTCACGACGGAGGAGCATCGCGCGCACACCACCGACGCGTTGCGCAAGATCGCCGACCTCGGGTTCGGCCGGGTCGGCTTCCCCGCCGAGTTCGGCGGCGAGCTGGACTACGCCGCCTCGTGTGTCCTGTTCGAGATGCAAGCCTTCGGCGACCTGTCCCTGCTGGTGAAGACGGGTGTGCAGTTCGGGCTCTTCGGCGGTGCCGTCGCGCGGCTGGGCACGCGTCGCCATCACGCGGCATACCTGGAGGACATCATGACCGGGCGGTTGCTCGGATCGTTCGCGATGACCGAGGTCGGCCACGGCAGCAACGTCCAAGCCCTGGAAACGACTGCCACGTATGACGATTCGACCCGAGAAATCATCATTGACACACCGACCGAGAGCGCTGTGAAGACCTACATCGGCAACGCCGCGCGTGACGCTCGCCTGGCCGTCGTCTTCGCGCAACTGGTCACTGGGGCCGGCCGGCACGGCGTACATGCAGTGCTGGTGCCCGTGCGCGACGACACCGGGAAGCCGTTGCCCGGCGTGACGATCGGCGACAACGGGGCCAAGGGCGGACTGCCCGGTGTCGACAACGGCACCTTCGCCTTCGACAAGGTCCGCGTGCCGAAGGACAATCTGCTGGGCGCTTTCGGCGACATCGACGACGACGGGGCTTACGTCTCCGACATCGACAATCCCAACCGCCGCTTCTTCACCATGCTCGGCACGCTGGTGCGCGGACGGGTGTGCGTGGGCGGCGGTTCCGGTGCGGCGGCGAAGAAGGCTCTGGCCATCGCGCTGCGCTACGGAACGACGCGGCGGCAGTTCGCGGCGGCGGAGGACCAGGACGAGATCGTCGTGCTGGATTACCTCGCCCACCAACGCAAACTGCTCCCGCGGCTGGCCAAGTCGATCGCCCTCAGCTTCGCGCAGAACGCCGTCACGGAACGCCTGCAGGAGCTGCAGGGCGGCCCGGCACACGCCGAGCGCGACGTGGAGGGCCAGCGCGAGCTGGAGTCGCGGGTCGCCGGCCTGAAGGCGGTCACCACCTGGCATGCACTGGACACGATCCAGGCCTGCCGAGAAGCATGCGGCGGGGCGGGATACATGGCCGAGAACCAGCTGACCCAGATGCGCGCGGACGTCGACGTGTTCACCACCTTCGAGGGTGACAACACCGTGCTGCTGCAGCTCGCGGCCAAGGGCCTGCTCACCGACTACCAGGCGATGTGGGGCGACCTGGACGTGCCGGGCATGGTCGGCAAGGTCGCCGGCCAGGTGGGCGAGCGCATCGTCGAGCGCACCGCCGGCCGCGCCGGGATCCAGCGGCTCGTCGACGCCGCGACGGGGCGCGATGACGACTCGGCGACCGACAGCCTGGGCTGGGCGGCGTCGATGTTCGAGCAACGGGCCGACCACGTCCTGGAGACGCTGGGCAGCCGCTTGCGGAAAGCGACCAAGGACAATGCTCTCGAGCTGTTCAACAATGCACAGGACCATGTCCTGCTGGCGGCACGCACGCACATCGACCGGTGCGTCCTGGAGTCGGCAGTTGAGGCGCTGGACGGTATGCCGGACGGCGCGGCGAAGTCTCTGCTGGAGCGGACGCTGATCCTTTACGCCCTCTCGTCCATCGAGCAGGACAAGGCGTGGTTCCTCGAGCACGGCCGGATCACCACCGCACGCAGCCGCGCCGTCACCGCCTCGGTCAACGACCTGTGCCAGGAACTGCGCGGCCAGGTGTCGACGCTGGTGGACGCGCTCGGTGTGCCCGAGGAGTTGATCACCGCACCGATCGTGCGCTGACGGAGGTCGTCGCCTTCGACGCGATCAGAAGCCGACGGCGGCGGCCGCGGCCAGCGGCATCCGTAGGGCGGCGTCGAGGTCCCGGGCCGCCCCGGCGCGGTGCTCGTCCAGCAGCCCGGCGACCCGCGCGGCCTCGAGACTGCGCGAACCCAGGTAAGCGCTCGCCAGCAGTTGCGTGGCGAGCAGCAGATCGGGACTGCCATCGGTGCGCGCGAGGCGGCCGGCGCCCTCCTCGTCGACGGTGAACCGCCATCGGCCCTGATTCCAGGCACAGGAGGCGTCCTCGATCTCGAGCACGAGGTCGACCGGGGCGGCATACCCACGCCGCGCCATGGCGAGCGGCAGGTCGACGAGCCGGATCCACAGGCTGTCCCAGACGGGACCGCGCAGGCTGCGGTCTCCACCTGCCCACGCGAAGACGGAGTCATCGACTCCACGGCCGTTGAGGACGACCGAGGAGGTGAGGTCGAGGTCCACCAGGCGCCGCAGCAGCGCGAGCTCGGTCGCGGGGTCACCGACCAGTTCGCCGACCTCCACGGTGCCGTCGGGTCGGCCGTCCTCCCACTTCTGTTGGCGACGGAACCGGGCATAGCCGATATCGCTGCCGTCACGTGTCGCGAACAGGATCCGTTGTGGTTCCTTGTCACGCAGCGTCTGTGGCGTATCGCGGCCGAACATCGCGTAGGCCTCGACCTCCCGGACGACCGAGCCGAGCGTGCGGGCACCGGCGTGCAGTGCGGCGGCCCGCATGCGGTCCGGGACGCCCGGCCCGCCCGCTGCCACCAGACGGGTCTGAAGTGCCGACGCGTCCGGCTCGAGGCCCGGGGCGGTGAGGGTCGCACGCCTGGTCAGAGTCACCCGGGTCTCCAGCGACGCAACTCCGTAGCCGTGCCTGCCATAGATTGCCGGCTCGCTCGCGTGGAGCACCGACAATCCGGACCAGTCACCACCACGCACTCGCTCGAAGTGGTCGCGCAGCATCGCGGTGAGGACCCCTCGGCGACGTTCGTCTGGGTGCACGCCGACGAAGGTGAGTCCGCTCGCCGGCAGTTGCTGCAGCGCCTGCCTTCGTCCCGGCACGGTGAGGGTCAGCGGGTAGACACCGTAAACGCCCGCGTAGTAGGACGGGTCGCCGTCCGCGACCTCGGCGGCGAACCGTTGGTCCTCCGGTATGCCGGACAGGGTCCGTTCCGGGGACTCGCGCGACGGCTCGGCGAACCACACGAGTTCGTCGGTGTCGAGGAACCGCCGGGCGTCGCGAGCCGGGCCGACGTGTACATCTGCCATGCCACCCATGAAGCCGTACTCGCGGACCCGCCGCAACCGGATTACCCGGCGCACGGTCGAACGGACCGGCCGACCGGTCACCGGGCTCAGTTCTCTTCGACCGTGTGGGAGTCGGTCAGGCTGAGCGCGCCGATCGTTGCGATGGCGCCCACGATGCCGGCAAGCACCAGGTAGGTGATGCGTTCGCCGTGGAAGAAGGACTGCACCAGGCCCGCACTCCAGGTGCCCGCGGGCAACGTCGCAGTGACCAGCGCGGCGATCAGCGTGCCGACGACGGCAGTGCCCACGCTCGTGCCGACCTCCTGGGCGGTGTCGTTCAGCGCGGTGCCCATCGACGTGCGGTTGGCCGGCATGGCATCCACCAGCGCGACGGCGCAGATCGTCATCACGGTGCGCAGGCCCACGGTCATGATCACCATCGAGACCGCGATGGCGAGGTAGCCGTGCTCGACGCCCCACGCCATACCGACGAGCGAGCCGCCGAGACACGCCGCGCCCACCAGGCAGGCGATGCGGTGACCGAAGCTCTTGCCCAGCCACTCCGACAACGGTGTGGCGACCAGCATCGTCGCGATCATCGGCAGGTTCGCCAGGCCGGCACGGACCGGGCTCCAGCCGTAGGCGTACTGGAAGTGCAGGATCAGGCCGAACATCACCGCAGCCATCGCGATGGCCGTGCCGACCTGCGCCAAGATCGCGCCGCGGACGGTGCCGTCGGAGAGCACCGACAGGTCCAGCATGGGTGTCCTGCTGGTCCGCTCGCGCCATACCCAGGCGATGCCTGCAGCGACGGCGCCACCGACGGACGCGAGAGTGACGGCCGACAACCAGCCGTGCTGCACGCCACTGGTCAGCGAGTAGCACGCGAGCCCGATCATGGTGATGCTGAGCGCCGCACCCGGCAGGTCGAGCCGGTCGCTGGTCAGGCCGCCTCGGTCGTCCGGCGCCACGCCGCGCCATACCCCGGCGGCGGCGATGAGCGCGATCGGAGCGTTCACGACGAGCAGCCACTCCCAGCGGATGTGCGCCAGGGCGGTGCCGCCGAGCAGCGGGCCGAGGATGAAGCCAGACATGCCGACGACGATCATCACCGTCATCGCACGCATGCGCAGCGCCTTGTCGTCGAAGAGGCGGAAGACCAGCGAGTTGGTGATCGGCGCCATCGCGGCGGCCGCAACCCCGAGGGCAGCCCGCATCGCGATCAACTGGCCGGTCGAGTCGACCAGGACGACGGTCAGACTGATCAGCCCGAAGAGGGCGAGACCCACCAGCAGGACGCGTCTGCGCCCGAACCGGTCGGCCACCGAGCCGGCGGTGAGCAGCAGGCCGCCGAACGTCAGCGAGTAGGCGCCGGTGACCCACTGCAGTGCGGTGGTGCCGCTGCCGAGGTCGCGGCCGATCGTCGGCAACGCGATGGACAGCAGCGTGTTGTCGACCATCTCGACGAAGAAGGCCAGGCAGAGGGCGGCCAGCGGGATCCAGGCGGCCCGGATGGACGCATAGGTCCGCGGCCCCGGTGGTTCGGTCGTCGTGGGCTCGGTGAGGGTGGAGTTGGTCATGGCGGCCTCCTGCGGCTCGCGTGGGGATCGGTATGCCGAGGAAGCTAGGGAGCAGGAGTTTCACCACGGTTTCGCTGGCCCTTCAGCCGGGCGTCCGGTGGTTTCAGCGGGCGCCCAACAGGTCTGCGCGCCCCCTGTGGCGCGTGGCGGGTTCGGTCCGGCGACAAGCGAAGCGGGCGCATCCGGAAGTGCCGGATGCGCCCGCCTCGATCAGACGTGCTTCATCAGATCGCGCGAACGTTCTCCGCCTGCGGACCCTTCTGGCCCTGCGCCGAGTCGAACTCGACACGCTGGTTCTCCTCCAGCGACTTGTAGCCGGTGCCGCTGATCGCGGAGAAGTGGACGAAGACGTCGGGGCTGCCGTCCTCCGGGGCGATGAAGCCGAAGCCCTTTTCCGCGTTGAACCACTTGACGGTGCCTGTTGCCATGATGGCGGTTCCCTTCGATATGTCTTCCGGGCCGCACACTCTGCGCGACGCCCGGGGCCAAACGACGACGTGGCACGCACCCGACATGGACTCATCGGGGCCTGTGCGTCGAGCGCTGCATGGATCCAGCGCGCTCAAGACGTGAAGGAACAACCTGCCGACCAGGACCGAGGTTACCCGCTCCGGCGCCATACACCCAGCGCGGCGGCCGGCCAGTCCGTCATCCTGCCTCTCCGCGGCGCCGGTACGACGGTTCGATAGCGTCAACGGATGTCGGCGACCGCTCTGGCCCTGGTGCTTACCGCCGCGGTGCTGCACGCGATCTGGAACATCGCCGCGAAGCGCGTCGCACACGGCGGATACGTCTTCGTCTTCGCGTATGCCGCCCTGTCCGCGCTGGTGTGGCTGCCGATCGGGTTGATCGTTTTGGCGGCCAACGGCGCGGCCCTCAGTGCGGCATTGCTGGCCGCATCCGCGCTGTCCGGCCTGTTGCACATCGCCTACGGCCTCGCGCTGCAGACCGGCTACCGCAAGGGCGAACTGAGCGTGGTCTACCCCGTCGCCCGTGGCACCGGCCCACTGCTCACGATGCTCTTCGCCATCGTGGTGCTGGCCGAACGCCCCGGCCCGATCGCCGTCGCCGGCGGATTCGTCATCGTGGCGGGTGTCGCCGTGGTCGCCGCCGCACGACCGGCGGGTGCGCCGCGGCGCCATACCGGACCGTCGGCGAAGCCGGCTGCGACCGGGCTGCAGTGGGGGGCGCTGACCGGGTTGGCCATCGCGTCATACACGCTGTGGGACGACCACTCGATGACCGGGCTGGCGCTGCTGCCGGTGCCCTACTTCGCGTTGAGCACCGCCTGGCAGAGCCTGCTGATGGTCCCCGGGGTGCGCGGTCAGCGGGCGGAGCTGTCGCGCGTGGCACGTGAGCATTGGCGCGAGATCGTCTGTGTCGCAGTGCTTTCCCCGCTCGCGTACATCCTGGTACTGCAGGCGATGACGACGACCTCGGTCGCCCTGGTCGCGCCGGCCCGCGAGTCGAGCATCGTGGTGGGTTCACTGCTGGCCTGGAAGCTCTTCCACGAGCCGGCGCCCGCGCGCAAGTTCGCCGGTGCCGTGGTGGTGCTGGCGGGCATCGCACTCATCGCCGTATGACGATCCGGATGACGCAGAAACGGCCCCGGCACGACCGAGGGCCCCGGCAGAACTGCCGGGGCCCTCGTGCACGCGGTGCCAGGTCTAGGATTCGAACCTAGGTAGCTTTCGCGACGGATTTACAGTCCGCTCCCATTGGCCGCTCGGGCAACCTGGCGTGGTGCGTGGACGAGGATAACAAGCATCGTGCGCGCTGGGCCAATCGGCGTCCCGGGGGCCGCCACCGGTGGCAGCCCGGCATACTCGGGGCGAGCAGCACCCGCCATCCGAAGGAGCAGCAGCATGGCCGACTCGTCGTTCGACATCGTCAGCAAGACCGACAAGCAGGAGGTCAGCAACGCGCTGAACCAGGCGGCCAAGGAGATCGCCACCCGCTACGACTTCCGCAACGTGGGCGCCGTGCTGGAGTGGTCCGGGGAGAAGATCCTGATGAAGGCGAACTCGCAGGAGCGCACCCTCGCGGTGCTCGACGTCTTCCAGACCAAACTGGTCAAGCGCGGTGTCTCGCTGAAGTCGCTCGAACTGTCGCACGACGGCGAGCCGCAACTGTCGGGCAAGGACTACCGCCTCGAGGCGACCCTGCGCGACGGCATCAGCCAGGAGAACGCCAAGAAGATCTCCAAGCTCATCCGGGACGAGGGGCCGAAGTCGGTGAAGTCGCGCATCGAGGGCGACGAATTGCGCGTCACCAGCAAGTCGCGGGACGACCTGCAGGAGGTGCAGCGACTGCTCAAGGGCGCCGACCTGGATGTGGCGCTGCAGTTCACCAACTACCGGTAGGGCATCGCGGCGCTAACCGTCCCGCGCGCCGGCCATCCGCAGCGCCATCCGGGCACTGTGGTCGGCGACGCGTTCGGGCTGCCAGGCGTCGCGTTCGTCATACCAGCGCGCGACGTCGATCGACATGCCCATGATCGCGTTGGTGGTCATACCGACATCGACGCACTGGAAGGCGCCGGATGCCACACCGTCGGCGAGCACACCGCGGATGAGCTGCTGTATGTCGTGCCGCAATGCGTCGATGGTGGCGCGGTGCTCGGGGGTCAGCGCGCCGAGTTCGTAGTTGACCACGCGTGCGAGCGTGTGCTCCGTCGTGTGCCCCAGCACGAACCGGCGGACCATCGCCGCGAGCTGCTGCACCGGCCCGTCGGCAGCCGCACCGGCATCGCGGAGCGCCTGCAACGTCGCCCGGTGACCCGCGAGGGAGATGGCGAAGAGCAGCGACTCCTTGGTCCGGTGATGCACGTAGACCGCCGCCGGTGACATGCCCGCCGCGGCCGCGATGTCCCGGGTCGTCGTGCCGTGAAAACCCTTGGCACCAAATGCATCCCGTGCGGCCTCCAGCAGCCTGCGCTGCGTCGCCGACGGCAGCGCATCCACCGGCTCGGCCATCGGGACCCCTCTCCCTCGACGCGCGACGGACGGGCTCCGCCTCGTTGACGAGCATGCCGCAGCGTGCGACGCTAAGCAAGCGCTTAGTCAGCCGCCCACCCTCGAAGGAGCACCGGTGCCCACCCCGCTCACGACCTGGCAGGACCAACGTGTCGTCGTGACCGGCGCCGCCCGAGGCATCGGGGCGGCGATTGCAGAACGACTGGCCGTGCTCGGTGCCCGCGTCGTGGTGACCGACGTGCTGGACGAGCCGCTGGACGAGACCGCCGGCCGGATCGGCGCATACGCCGTGCCCGCCGACATCGCCACCCCGGAGGGCGTGCGATCCGTCGTCGACGCCGCCCGGGAGCAGCTGTCGGCGATCGACGTGTGGATCGGCAACGCCGGTGTCGCACGTGGCGCAGGGCTCGACACGCCCGATTCGGACTGGGAGACCTCGTGGTCGGTCAACGTGCTGGCGCATGTGCGCGCCGCACGGCTGCTGTTGCCCGAATGGCTCGCCTGCGGCCGCGGACGCTTCGTCGTCACCGCATCAGCGGCCGGACTGCTCACCGTGCTGGGCCAGCCGTCATACGCGGTGACCAAGCACGGTGCCGAGGCCTTCGCCGAATGGCTGGCCGTCACCTACGGGCATCGCGGCGTCGACGTCCACGCCATCTGCCCGCAGGGTGTCCGCACGGACATGTACCCCGGACCCGGCACCGACCCGGTGGCCGACGTCATCGGTCACGACGGTGCCCTGGAGCCCGCTCAGGTCGCCGACTGCCTGGTGGAAACCGTTGCGAACGGAGACTTCCTGGTGCTCCCGCATCCGGAGGTGAAGGACTACTTCGCGCTGCGTGGAGCAGCCACCGACAAGTGGTTGCGGGGTATGCAGCGCCTGCAGGCACGGATCGACGACGCAGGAGGGACGCCATGAAGGCATGGCAGGTGCAGCAGCTCGGCACCCCGGCGGAGGCGTTGCGCACGGCCGATCTGCCGCACCCCGAACCCGCCGCCGGCCAGGTCCGGGTCCGGGTGCGCAGCGCAGCGCTCAACTTCCCCGACGTGCTGATGTGCCAGGGGCTCTACCAGGTGCGACCGGAGTTGCCCTTCGTCCCCGGTGCCGAACTGTGTGGCGAGATCACCACGGTCGGAGATGGCGTGACCGACCGCAGGATCGGTGATCGCGTCATCGGTATGGCGGCACTGCCGCACGGCGCCTTCGCCGAATCGGCGCTGATGCCGGCTGCCAGCGCGCTCGCACCAGAGGCGCTCGACGACGATGCGGCCGCAGTGCTGACCATCGCCTACCAGACCGCGTGGGCAGCACTGTTCCGCCGCGCCCAGCTACGACCCGAGGACACCGTCCTCGTGCAGGCAGCCTCCGGCGGCGTCGGCTCGGCGACCGTGCAGCTGGCGAAGATCAACGGCAACCGGGTGATCGCAATCGTGGGCGGCGCCGAAAAGGCGGCTGCGGCAAGACAATTGGGCGCCGATGTGATCATCGACCGCACCACCGAGGACGTCGTCGCCGCGGTCAAGGAAGCCACCGAGGGCCGCGGCGCCGACGTCATCTTCGACCCCGTCGGCGGCGACGCCTACGACCTGCTCGCCAAGTGCGTCGCCTTCGAGGGACGGATCGTGGTCGTCGGCTTCTCCGGTGGCCGCATCCAGGCGCCGCCGCTGAACCACATGCTGCTGAAGAACTACTCGATCCTCGGATTGCACTGGGGTTACTACCAGACCATGCGGCCGTCGGTGATCCAGCAGGGGTATGCCGAGCTGTCCCGCCTCGCCGCCAGCGGCGCGATCCAGCCGGTGATCAGCAGGACCCTCCGTTTCGACGAACTGCCCGAGGGACTCACCGACCTGGCAGCGGGCAGGACCATCGGCCGATTGGTCTGGCACCCCTAGCCGATACCCCTCCGATCCGCTCCCCCGGCACTCGGCCGGCGCACTGAAACCACCGAACAACGCAAGGAGAACCATGACGGACCAGCGAACCGCCATCGTCACCGGTGCCGCACGCGGCATCGGCGCAGAGATCGCCCAGCGCCTCGCGGCGGACGGCCTCGCCGTCGCCGTGCTCGACCTCGACGAGGGAGCGTGCGGCGCCGTCGTCGAGGCCATCACCGCAGCCGGAGGCAGGGCACTCGCCGTCGGGTGCGACGTCAGCGACGAGGCCTCGGTGACCACCGCGGTCGAGCGAGTGGCCGGCGAGCTCGGCGCGTCGACGGTCCTGGTGAACAACGCGGGCGTGCTGCGCGACAACCTGATCTTCAAGATGTCCGCGGACGACTGGGACACCGTGATGAACGTCCACCTGCGCGGCAGCTTCCTGATGACACGCGCCGCCCAGAAGTACATGACCGAGGCGAAGTTCGGGCGCATCGTCAACCTGTCGAGCACGTCGGCGCAGGGCAACCGCGGCCAGGTGAACTACTCGGCGGCCAAGGCCGGCCTGCAGGGCTTCACCAAGACGCTCGCGATCGAGCTGGGCAAGTTCGGCGTCACCGCCAACGCGATCGCGCCGGGGTTCATCGTCACCGACATGACCAAGGCGACGGCGGACCGGGTCGGCATCGACTTCGAGGAGTTCCAGCAACTGGCCGCCCAGGAGATCCCCGTGCAACGGGTCGGCCGCCCCGCCGACATCGCGAACGCCGCGTCGTTCTTCTGCGGGGAGAACGCCGGCTTCGTCAGCGGGCAGGTCCTGTATGTCGCCGGCGGCCCCTACGACTGATCGGGTGGGCACCCGCCCCCGCTCCCCGCTCCCCTGACCGAGCGGACACCATACCTACCGAGCGGACACGAAAAGTGGCCGGATTCCGGCCACTTTGTGTGTCCGCTCGGTGCGTTCGTGTCCGCTCGGTGAGGAGTGTGCACGCTCGGTGAGGAGTGTGCCCGCCCGCTCGAGGCGCTGACGGCACGCAGCTGAGGCACTGCCCAGCGGACAAATAGGGCATCTGCCCGAGGCGAGCGGCTACCTCAGGCGACGACTGTCGATGTCAACGCAACACGACATCGGAAGGCACCCTGATGACACCCTTCTCCTACTCCACCTCCCCCATCGTCGGGGCCGAGATCGCTTACCGGCAGCAGCAGATCGCCCACGACTTCGCCGTCGCGCACGGCTGGGAACTGAGTGTCCGGCGGCTCTTCGGGCGACGCCGCCGGCCGGTCGACCGCACGCCGGCGCCCCGGCACGACCCCAACCTGGTCACTCCGGGCCACCTCGGAGGGCGGTGAACCTCGGCGGATCGGTGCTGGCCGGTCCGCCGGCGAGTTCGCCGGGCGGTGAGCCACCGGAAAATGGTCGTCCTGCGCAGCCGCGGACGGGCGACAATGAACCAGTGATCTCCGACTCCGCCCCCGACGGACCGATCTTCGGTCGCAGTGCAGAGATCGACGACTTCGCGCGGTTGCTCGGGGACCGGGCGCGGTCGTCGATCACGCTGCTTGGCGGTGACGCCGGCATCGGCAAGACCCGTCTCGTGCAGGAGATCGCCGCGATCTGCCGGCAGGCCGGTGGCGTGGCGCTCGTGGGTCGCTGCCTCGACCTGGGCGACAGCGCCGCGCCATACCTGCCGATCACCGACATCGCGCGCTCCCTGCGCGACCTGCCGGCCGCTGCCGGCGTCGTGGCCGTCAACGGCCTCACGCCCGGTGACAGCGCCCGGCCGGTCGAGTTCTTCGAGGCCGTCGCGGACCTGTTCGACGACATCGCCGAGCTGGCGCCGGTGCTCGTCGTCATCGAGGACGTGCACTGGGCCGACCGTGCGACACGTGAGCTGCTGACCTACCAGTTCACCCGTGACGTGCGGCCCGGGGTGCACGTCGTCGCGACATACCGCACGGACGACCTGCACCGGCGCCACCCGCTGCGTCCGGCGCTGGCCGAGTGGTCCCGGCTGCCGACGGTCCGCAGGGTGCTGCTCGACCCGCTCGCGGCCGAGCCGGCCCGTGCCCTGGTGCACCACCTGGAGCCGGGGCTCGCCGAACCCGCCGCCGGCGACATCATCCGTCGCTCGGGCGGAAACCCCTTCTTCACCGAGGAGCTCGTCGCCGCCGCGAACGCCGGCCCGCAGCTGCCGGGCGACCTCGCCGACCTGCTCCTCGTGCGTGCCGACTCGCTCGAGGACGAACCACGCCGGGTGCTGCGCGCGGTCTCCGTCGCCGGCTCCGCGGCCTCCCACGCGACCCTGCAGGGGTTGGTCGAGCTGCCACCCGAGCAGTTGCACGGTGCGCTGCGGGCCGCCATCGACGCCCACCTGCTCGTCTCGACCCGCGACGGCACCTACGCCTTCCGCCACGCGCTGCTGTCCGAGGCGGTGTACGACGACCTGCTGCCCGGCGAACGCGTGCGGCTGCATGATCGGCTGACCGACATACTCCTCGCGACCGGTGCGGACTGCTGGGCCGCCCTGCTGGCCAGACACGCCGAGCAGGCGGGGCGTTTCGAGGTCGCGCTGCGGGCCCGAGTGCGGGCCGGTGACGAGGCACTGGCCACCGCTGCACCGTCGAACGCCGCTCGCCACTTCGAGGCCGCCATCTCGCTGGCCGCCTGGCACCCCGAACTCACCGACGTGCCCACCGACCTGTCACAACGCGCCGCCGGCGCCCTGCTCGCGGCCGGTGATCCGCTGCGGGCCGCCGACCTGATGCGGGACGCGTTGCGCTCGCACACCGGGCCCCTGCTGGAGCGTGCCGAGTTGTTGCGGCTGTACCTGTCGGCGTTGCTGCTGACCGACCTGCCGTCCATGCATCTCAAGCTCGGTGTCGCCGACCTGCCGGATGAGGCCGACGAGCTGCTCGACACGGCCGCGCACTGGGCACGCGACCTCGACGACAAGGTGCTGCTGGGCCAGCTGCTTGCGCTCAAGGCGCACTACCTGCTCGCCTTCGACCGCTTCGATGAGGCGGCCGTTGCCGCGGGCGACGCGCTGACGATCGGCCGCGCCGTCGACGAACCCTCGATCATCACCGACGCGATGACGACCCAGGCCAAGCTCGACGGCATCGCGGGCGACATGAGCTCGGCACTGTCCACGTTGGAGCAGGTCCGGCAGCAGGCGGCCGCCGAAGGCCACATCCGCGCCGAGCTGCGCGCGCTGCACCAGCTCGCCGGGCTGCAGGCGCGCACCGACCAGCACACCAAGGCTGCTGCCACCTACGACGAGGCGATCCGCCGGGCGGACGAGACGAATGCGCGGACCGAGATGTACGGCATGGATTCGGTCATCTTCGCCGCGACCCTCGCTGCCAAGCTGAGCGACTGGGACCGCGTCGACGAGTTGCTGGCCAAGACCGACGACCTGCCGCTGTTGGCCAGAATGTCCGGCGAAGCGGTGCGGCTCACGGTCGACGTCGCACGCGGCAGGTTCGAGCAGGCGCGGGCCCGGCACGAGGTGCTGCACGAGCAGTGGTCGCACGACATGTTCATCCTGGTCAACGATGCCCCCGGGATGATCGAGATCCTCGGCGCTGGCGGCGACCTCGACGGCGCGATCGGCATCTACGACGAAGCGATTGCGACCGTCGAGAAGGTATGGCGGATGCGGGTTTTCGACGCTCAGATCCGGATGACCGCCCTTTTGCTGACCCAACTCACCGAGGCCGCCCTCGCCGATCCACGAGCGGCCGCGGATCATGCATCCCGGGTGGAAGAGCTGGAAGCCCGGCTGGAGGCCGTGCTGTCGGTGCGCGGCGCACGCGAGTCACTGGGCGAGGAGTCACGGGCCTGGTTCGCCCGGGCTCGCGGCGAACTGGCACGGTATGCCGGCGAGCACGCGCTGGCGGCCGATGAGCACCGGGAGGCCGTGCGTCTCTTCGGCCACGCCGGTTTCGGCTACGAGCAGGCCGCCACGCAGCTGCTGCTGTGCCGCGCGTTGCAGGCGGCCGGCGACCGCAGCGCGGCGCGATCGATCGCCGACGACGCCCTGGCGACCGCACACCGGCTGGGCGCCGCGCGCCTCGTCACCCGCTTGCGCGGACGGTCAGGCGGCGAGACCGCACGGGGCGGGGCACTGACCCCGCGGGAACTCGACGTGCTGCGACTCGTCGCCGCGGGTATGACGAACGGGCAGCTCGCGGGCCGGCTCTTCATCAGCACCAAGACCGCGAGCGTGCACGTGTCGAACATCCTGGCCAAACTCGGTGCCGCCAACCGGACCGAGGCCGTCGACCTGGCCCGGCAACGCGGGGTGCTGCACTGACCGTCGGCGAGGGTCGGTGCAGCACGACGGTCGGTCAGTCCTGCGCCAGCCGGTCGCGGATCTCGGCACCGATGCGGCGCATGCGCGCCAGCACCGAGGCCAGACCCGGCGGCGAGTCGTCCGTCGGCCAGTTGGCGATCGCCGCGTAGCCGACGACACGATCACCGGCGCGGACCAGCCCGACGTCGGCGCGGATGCCGTCGTCGGTGCCGGTCTTGTTGATCAGGACCGGATGCTCGCCCGTGTCGATCATGTTGTGCGCCAACGGATCCTCGTGGAAGGCGGACGCCACCATCGACAGATCGGTGTTCAACGACATCCACTCCTCCACCCGGAAGGACACAGTGCCGTCATACAGCCTGCGCAGATAGCCGATGAGGGATGCTGCGCTGGCCCGCGACAGGGTCGGCGGAGTGCCCGGAACGGTCAGGTCGCGCGCCTCGGAGCGGATGTAATCCAGCAGCTCCATCGGCTTTGCGCCGATCGAATCTCCGTATGCCGCCACCGAATCCAGGCCTACCAGGTCGAGCAGCACATTGGTCGCGAGGTTGTCGCTGACCGCGCCGACCAGCCGGCATGCGTCGACCACGGAGAGGTCGCCCTGGTCGAGCGCGTGCCACAGCCCGGAGTCGCGCACGAACGGTGCGCCGGCCCTGCTGACCCGGTGCTCGGCGGCGAGATCGCCGTCGTCGATGCGGCGTGCCACCTCGCCCAGTAGCAGCAGCTTGCCGACGGACGCGGTTTTCAGCACCAGGTCCGATGCTTCCTCCACCCACGGCTGCGCATCGGGTCGATCGAGCCGCACCGCCAGGATGCTCCACTGCAGGCTCATGCGCCGAACTCCTCCTGCGAACGCAGCTGCTCACGCAGCCGGCTGGTGCCGTCGACCCACGACCGGCGCACTCCGGCCGGCAACTGCCGCTCGAGCGCACGTTCGGCGACCTCGACGGTGGCGGGCTCAACCACGGTCGAGGGGAAGCCGTCCGCGGCGAGAAGGTGAAGCACCATGTCACCGAGTTTGCCTGCCAACTGAGGCAACTCGGCAAAGAAGCGCTCGACATACGGCCGGGTGACCATCTGGTCGGTGGGCCCGAAGAACACGCTCGCCACGGCGCCGAGTTCGTGGCTGCTGGCATTGTCCGAGTCGAACAGGTGCGACCAGGCCCACGCCTTCGCCTCCGCCGTCGGGATCCGGGTCCGGGCGGACAACGAGCGCAACACCCCGCTGACCGAGGGGTCCTTCTCCCGCCAGTGGCCGATCTCGGCACTCTCCATCGCGCCGAGCGACGCCAGCCGGCCGATCACGGACCACCGGAACTGGTCGTCACCGGCGAGGAAGTCCGGCAACCCGCGACCGTCGAGCCAGCCGCGCAGCAGATCGGTGTCGGCGGAGGTGGCGGCGACCAGGCGGGCCGCCGTCAGACGCCGGGAATCCGGGATGCCGGCAGCCTGGAAGACCTGCATCCCGGTGCCGGCCAGGCGATCCAGCGCGGCTGGTGTCCGGTCCAGGGTCAAGAACCGGCCGGGCAGCATGCTGCTGATCAGATTGGCGACCGCTTCGAGCAGCGGGTCGACGTCCTCGCTGGGCCAGGCAGCCTCGAAGACGTCCAGGACCAGTGCGGGGTCCACCGTGCCGAGTGCCACGCCGTTGAACAGCGACGACCAGACGACGCCGCGCGCGGTCGCGTCGGCCAGCTGGGGCAGTTCGGCCGGCAACGCCGCCAGGGTGTCCTGATCGAGCGCGACGATCGCCCACGTGCGGTCGGTCGCGTTGGGCAGCACCAGGTTCGGCCGCTCCACCAGGTCGAGGCCGTCGACCGCCGTCACGTCCGCATCGAGGCGTAGGTCGGTGGCACCGAGCAGCACACCGTCCCGATAGGCCGCGACATCCGTGACGTGCGGCCGACTCGCCGGGTAATGCTGCGGTGCCGAGCGGGCGATCGACACACCGTCCGCATCGGCGGACACGGCGAGGACGTCGGTGCCCGGCGTCAGCAACCAGCCGCGCGCCCAGGCCACGATGTCCTCACCGCTCTCCTCACTCATCGCCCGCAGGAAATCCTGCAGACTGGCGTTGCCGAACTCGTGTGCCCGCAGGTATTTCCGCACACCGGAGAGGAAGGTCTCCTCTCCCAGGTATGCCGCCAGCTGGCGCAACGCCGACGCTCCCTTGGGATAGGTGATGCCGTCCAGGTTCTCCAGGGCCGCGTTGGCGTCCGGCGCCGGCGTCCCGGCGATCGGGTGCGTCGACGGCGCACGGTCGGCGGCATACCCCCAGTTCTTGCGGGTCGCCGAGAAGTCGACCCACGCCTCGGTGAATTCGGTGGCTTCGGCGGTGCCCTGCTGGGCCAGGAACTCGGCGAACGACTCGTTGAGCCACAGGTCGTCCCACCACTGCATGGTGACCAGGTCCCCGAACCACATGTGCGCCATCTCGTGGATGACGACCACGGCGCGCAGCAGGTGCTCGGCGCGAGACGCGTGACCCTGGAAGACGAACTCGTCGCGCAGCGTCACACACCCCGGGTTCTCCATCGCTCCCATGTTGAACTCGGGCACGAAGACCTGGTCGTATTTGCCCCACGGATAGCGGATGCCGTAGACCCGGTGGTAGTAGTCGAAGCCCTGGCGGGTGACGGTGAAAATCTCCTCGGCCTGATCACGCAACTCCTCGGCGAGGGTGGCGCGTACGTAGAGGCCCAGCGGGATCCCGTCGTGTTCGCTCGTCTGCCGCGCGAACGGGCCGGCGCACACCGTGAAGAAGTAGGTGGCGATCGGCCGGGTCGTCTCAAAACTGCGCCACCCGTCGACCGCGTCGTGTGCCGCATCATCCGCCGCACCGTTGGAGATCACCGACCACTCCGCCGGTGCCTTCACCTGCACGTCGTACGGCGCCTTCAGGTCCGGCTGCTCGAAACACGCGTAGATCTTGCCGGCCGTCGACGACGCAGGACTGCCATAGAGATAGGCCTGCCCGTCCTGCGGATCGACGGCACGGTGCATGCCCTCGCCGTCGCGGACATAGCCCATCGTCGCGTCCACCACCAGCTCGTTGTCCGGCTCCAGCCGGTCCAGCCAGAGCCGGCCATCCTTGGCCTGGGAGTCGTCGATCCTGTTGCCGTTCAACGTGATCGAGTGGACTTCCCGCGGATCGAGATCGACGAATGTTGATGCTCCCGGCGTCGCACAACCAAACCGGATGACCACTCGGGAGCCGAAGAGCTCGTCTCCGCGGGTGAAGTCCAGGGCGAGGTCGTAGGACGTCACGTCGATCAGTGACGCGCGCTCCTCGGCCTCGGTGCGCAGCAGCGACGACACTGGTGCTCAGCCTTCCGTGGTGGCGTTGGTGGCGGGGAAACGCTCGTGGGCGACCAGTGCGCGGTCGAGCCGGTCGAGCGCATCGGTCAGCGCCCGTCGCACGCCCGCGGAGTTTTCGCTCGACGCGGTGGCTGCGCGGGCGCGATCCGCGACGGCCGGTTCGGTAGCACGGTGCGGGAACGCGGCGACGACGAACTTCTCGGCCGCCATGTCGCCGTATTTGGCTGGTACAGCGGGCAATTCAGTGAAGAACCGGTCGACGTACGGGCGCAGTATCTCGGTGACGCGGGTTTCGGCATACCCAGCGAAGAAGCTGCGCGCGATCGCGAGGCCTTCGTAGTTGGACAGGTGCGTCTCGCCGTACAACTGATCCCATGCCCAGGCCTTCGCCTCCTCGGTCGGCAGGGCGGCACGCGCACCGAGCCGGGACAGGTGGCCGCTGAGGCTCTCGTCCGACGTGGCGGCCTGCTCGATCGCCGCGTCGTCGACCAGGCCCAGGACGGCCTGCCGGTGGACTGCGAGCCAGCCGAAGTCCTGGTCACCGGCCGCCGCAGCAGGCCGGTCGGTGTCCGACGCCCACCGGTCGAGCAGCTGCCCGTCGGTCGTCGTGGTCACCACGAGACGCGCGGCAGTCAGCGCTGCCGGTGAGGCCGGGTCGACCTGGTCGAGCCGGCGCCGTCCAGCGCCGTGCAGCGCGTCGCGCGCTGCTGCCGAATCCGACGGCGGCACAAGACGATAGGGGTAGAGAGTCCGCACCTGACCGGACAGGGCGTCGCTCAGTGACGGCACGGGCTCCTGCGGCCAGCAGGCGCCGAACACCTCGACGACCCGGCGCGGGTCGATGCGGCCGGTGTCGGCTCCGCCCAGCAGGGCCGACCAGATGCCCAGCCGGACCAACGGGTCGTCCGCAGCGGCCAACTCGTCGGCGACCGAGGCCAACGAGGCCTCGTCCAGCACGGTGGTCGCCCAGGTCAGGTCCGAGGTGTTCGGCAGCAGCAGCCGGGCGCGCGCCGTCCCGACGAGTTCGGGGATGTCGGTCCGCGCTCCGCCGGTGTGCAGCCGGAGCTGTTTGCCGGCGACCCCGTCGTTGAGCGCGGCGACGTCGAGTACGTGCGACCGCGTTGCCGGGTCCGCCTCCGGGGGCGTCACCACGAGTTCGGCCCGGGTGATCGTGCCGTCCTGGTCGTGCACGTCGAGGTGGATGTCGTCGACACCGGAGCTGCGCAACCAGCCCTGGGTCCACTCGGTCAGTGATCGTCCGCTGGCCTCCTCGACGGCGCCGAGGAAGTCGGCCATCGTGGCGTTTCCGAAGCTGTTGTCCGCCAAGTGCTTTCGGACACCGGCGACGAACGCGTCGTCGCCGACGTAGAGTGCAAGCTGGCGCAGCGCGGACGCGCCCTTGGCGTAGGAGATGCCGTCGAAGTTGGTCAGCGCGGACTCCGCGTCCGGCGCCGGAGCGCCGGCGACCGGGTGCGTGGACGGGCTGCGATCGACGCCGTAACCCCACGTCTTGCGAGTGATGCCGAAGTCGACCCAGGCCTCGGTGTACTGCGTGGCGTCCACGACCGTGCGGTGCGCCATGTATTCGGCGAACGACTCGTTCAGCCACAGGTCGTCCCACCACTGCATCGTGACCAGATCGCCGAACCACATGTGCGCCATCTCGTGGCTGATCGTGTTGGCGCGCGTGAGCAACTGTGTGCGCGTGTGCGCACCACGGAAGATGTAGTCGTCGCGCAGGGTCACACAGCCGGGGTTCTCCATCGCTCCGGCGTTGAACTCCGGCACGAAGAACTGATCGTATTTGCCCCAGGGATAACGGATCCCGAAGAGCCGGTGGTAGTAGTCGAACGACTGCTTGGTCACCTCGAAGATGTCGTCGCGCTGCTCGGTGAGTTGCTGGGCGAGCGATGCGCGCACGTAGATGCCCAGCGGGATGCCGTCGTGCTCGTCGGTCTCCACGGCATACGGCCCGGCACAGATCGTCACGAAGTATGTCGACAGCGGCGGTGTCGTGACCAGCGTCCACTCACCGGGCGCAGTCCGCCGGGCGGCACCGTTGCCCGCGACCAGCCAGTCCTGCGGAGCCCGGACCCGTACGTCGTACGGCGCCTTGAGGTCGGGCTGGTCGAAGCAGGCGAAGATCGAGGGGCCGGCGTTGAGGAAGGACATGCCGTAGACGTAGTGGCGTCCGTCCGCCGGGTCGACGGCACGGTGCAGGCCCTCGCCGTCGTGCCGGTAGCGCATCACACTCACGACCCGAACGGTGTTGTCCTCGCGCAGCCCGTCCAGCGGCAACCGGCGGTCGACGACCGATGCCGGGTCGATCTCCTGGTCGTTCACCGTGATGGAGATGACCGAGACCGCGTCCAGGTCCAGGAACGTCGATGCCCCCGGCGCGCGGCAGGTGAAGCGGATGGTCGTGTCCGAGCCGAACGTCTCCTCGCCCTGATCCAGGTCGAGCGCGATGTCGTAGGACGTGACGTCGATCAGCGCGGCACGTGCCTGTGCCTCGGTGCGCAGCAGAGAACCCATGGGCTCAGGCTTTCATGTCACGGACGGATCTGCCGGCCGTAGGCCTGGTCCTCCAGTCGCTGAATGCGCTGCTCGGTGGGCGGGTGAGTCGACATCAGGCGTGAAACGTCCTGTGCCCGGAAGGGATTGGCGATCATCATGTGGCTGGCATTGACGACTTTCGGCTCGGGCGCGAGGGGGGTCCGGGCCGTGCCGGCCTCGAGCTTGCGCAGCGCGGAGGCGAGCGCGAGCGGGTCGCCGGTGAGCTTCGAGCCGTCCTCGTCGGCGTCGTACTCGCGGGTGCGGCTGATGGCCATCTGGATCAGGCTCGCGGCCACCGGCGCGAGGAATGCCATCGCCAGCATGGCCAGCGGGTTGGGCCGGTCGTCGTCGTTGCCGCCGCCGCCACCGCCACCGAACATCCCGAACCACATCATCATCTGTGCGATCGAGGTGATGATGCCCGCGAGCGCCGCGGCGATCGAGGAGGTGAGGATGTCGCGGTTGTAGACGTGCATGAGCTCGTGGCCGAGGACACCGCGTAGTTCGCGTTCGTCGAGCAGGTCGAGGATGCCTTGGGTGCAGCAGACCGCGGCGTGCTGCGGGCTCCGGCCGGTGGCGAACGCGTTGGGTGCGTCGGTCGGCGAGATGAACAGGCGGGGCATCGGCTTGCCGGCCTTGGTCGACAGCTCCCGGACGATGCGGTACATCGCCGGCGCCTCCATCTCACTGACGGGGTATGCGCGCATGGCCTTGATCGCGAGCTTGTCGGAGTTCCAGTAGCTGTATGCCGTGGTGGCCACACCGATCAACGCAAAGATCCAGATGTAGCGACCACCGGCCACCAGCCCGCCGATCGCGAGCAGCACGACCCAGATGCCGCCGAAGAGCGCGGCTGTCTTCAGGCCGTTGAAGTGACGGTGCATATCTGCAGAACGTGCGTGCCTGATGCGTTTGTTCCGGTCAGCTGCCGCGACCGTGGTCGCCTGCCGACTGCCGTACCGAACTCTCCCCTGGGGAGACTTTGGTACACGAACCCCGGCCCCCGCCGTACCAAACCCCACCCTGGGGAGACTTCGGTACACGAACCCCAGCCCCCGCCGTACCAAACCCCACCCTGGGGAGACTTCGGTACACGAACCCCAGCCCCCGCCGTACCAAACCCCACCCTGGGGAGACTTCGGTACACGAACCCCAGCCCCCGCCGTACCAAACCCCACCCT
>NZ_BAAGZB010000001.1:3954-84494 GCF_054778955.1 Flexivirga lutea | reverse complement strand
CCACCCTGGGGAGACTTCGGTACACGAACCCCAGCCCCCGCCGTACCAAAGCCCCACCCTGGGGAGACTTCGGTACGACGAAGCCGGCCGAGCAGACCACCCCAGCACGCCGGCCGAGCGACCTACCGGCCCACGAGTTGCAGCAGCGAATGGGGGGCGATGCTGGTCACCACCAGGGCGGCGGCACCGACGATCACCAGCGCCCGGTGCAGCGGGTGCAGTTCGTCGGCGTGGTCCGGGTCCTTGCGCGCGCCGAACAAGATTCGCAGCCAGCGCAGGTAGACCGCGACGCCGAGCATGGCGTTGATCGCCGCGATGATCGCCAGCACCCACAGCCGCCCGCCGGCCACCGGGCCGATCGCAGCCACCTTGGCCACCAGCCCGATGACGGCCGGCGGCAGACCCATCAGGGTCAGCAACGCAAGCGCGAGGGTCACCGCCAGCAGCGGCCGCCGCTGCAGGAGTCCGCCGTATGACGACAGACGTGTCGCGTGCTCCCGTCCGTCGGCGTGGGCCAGCGCGGTGACGACGACGAACGCCACGAGCGTGGCGACGGCATACACGATCAGGTAGGCAGCGGCCGAGCGCACCGCACGGGAGGACACGGTGGCCAGCGGCAACACGACCCAGCCGGCCTGCGACACCGTCGACCAGGCCAGGAAGCGCAGCGTGCGTTTCTCCCGCAGGGCCATCAGATTGCCCAGAGTCATGGACAGCGCGGACAGCACCCCGATCGCGGCGAGCGCCGACGTGCCGAGCACGGTGACGCCGCGGAAGATGACCAGCAGCGCCGCCAGCGCCGCGGCCTTGGACGTGACGGCGAGGAACGCACCGATCGGCACCGAGGCGCCGCCGAACGCCTCGGGCGTCCAGGCGTGGAACGGCACCAAGGACAGCTTGAAGGCCAGCCCCGCGACGATGAAGACGACGGCCAGCACCAGGATGCGCCGCGAGTCCGCGTCACCCGATGCCTGCAGCACCGCGTCGCCGGAGAACAGCGCCGAGCCCGTCGCGGCGAACCACAGGGCCGCCCCCATGACGGTGATCGCGAAGCTGACCAGCGACGTCGTCAGCAGCGCGAGCGCTCCATCGACAGCGGCGCGGCGCGTACGCAGCGCGACCAGGGCGATGGCCGGCAGGGTGGCGAGTTCGAGCATCACCAGCCACGAGGCGAGATCGCGGGCGGCGACGACACCCGTGGCGCCGGCGGTCGCGGCGAGCACGAGGGTGGCTTGCACGGCGGCACGCTCCGCCGGCACCCGGATCGGCAACGCCATCAGGGCGACGACGGCGCCACTGACCAGGGCGGTCAGCTGCAGCCCGACCCCGACGTGGTCGACGGCATACAGGCAGGTGCCGTCCGACAGGCACAAGGTGCGGCGCGGGTTGTCGGCCGACGGCAGCGCACCGGGCACAGCGGCCGCAGCGGCGACGAGCAGCAGCAGCGCGGTGATCGCCCAGTGCACCCGGCCGAGCCGGGGCGCGCTGGCGTCCAGCACCAGCAGCAGCACGCTGCCGATCGCCGGGATCAGCACCGGGGCGAGCAGCCACCAGTCGTAGCTGAGCTTCATCGACCGATCACCGCCATCAGGTGGTCGACCGCGCCGGACGTGGTCTGCAGCAGCACCAGTGGTATGACGCCGAGCACGACGACGGCGGTGCTCAGCACCGACGTCACCAGCCACTCGTTGCCGCGGGCGTCACCGGCCGGTTCCGCCTCCGGCGGTGCACCACCCTCGGCCCGGCCCTGCCAGACGACCCGCAACACCCGCAGCGCGTATCCGGCGGCGAGCACCGCACCGATCGAGGCGAACATCGCCAGCACCCGGAACCACCCCTCGGGCCGGCCACCGGCAGGTGTCCATGCTCCGAAGATCGCCAGCACCTCGCCCCAGAAACCGGCCAGACCGGGCAGCCCCATCGACGCGGCGAAACCGATCACCAGCGCCAGACTCAACCGTGGCGACACGTCACGCAGCGAGCGCCGCACCGCGTCCAAATCGTCCAGGTGGTCCAGGTCGTCGGCGCCGCCCCAGCGATGCTTGAGGCCACCGACGACCGCGAAGAGCAGCGCGGAGATCGCGCCGTGGGCGATGTTGGCGAACAACGCCGCCTGCAACCCGATCGTGGTGCCGCTCATCAGCCCGAGCAGCACGAAACCCATGTGGGCGATCGACGACCACGCGACCAGCCGCTTGAGGCTGCGCTCCACGAGACAGACCAGGCCGCCCCACACGATGCCGATGACCGCGAGCGTCCCGACGTATGGCGCCAGGCGCTCCACACCCTGCGGCAGCGGCGCGATGACCAACCGCAACACTCCGTAGGTGCCCATCTTCAGCAGCACGGCGGCCAGCAGCATCGACCCTGCGGTCGGCGCGATGGTGTGCGCCCGCGGCAACCACGAGTGCAACGGCCACATCGGCACCTTGATGCCGAGCCCGATCAGCAGCACCGCGGCGACGGCGGTCTGCTTGCCGGGCGACAGCGGATGTGCGGCGAGACCGGCGAGGTCGGTGGTGCCCGCCGCGAACGACATGGTGAGGATGCCGACCAGCATCAGCGTCGAGCCGAGCACCGTGTAGAGCACGAACGTGTTGCCGGCGCGGGCGCGTTCGCGGGCGTCCCGCCGGTCGCCGAACCGGCCGATGAGCACCCACATCGGCACCAGGACGACCTCGAACGCCAGGAAGAAACTGATCGCGTCCTGCACCAGGAAGGTCGCGATACCGCCGCCGATCACCAGCAGCAGGCAGCCGAAGAAGGTTGCGGGGGTGCCGCCCTCCGGCTGCTCGTGGCGTGCGTGCACCACCACGAGCACGCCCACGGCCGCAGTCATCAGCAGCAAGGGCACGCTGATGCCGTCGACCGCCAGGTGTAGCCGCATGCCGATCTCGGGCACCCACTGCCGGTCGAGGACCGGGCGGTCGTAGGAGATCGCGATCGACGCGATCAACGAGGCGAGGGTGGCCACCAACGAGACGATGTATGCCGTGTGCCGGCTCACGGACCGGATGCTCCGGTCACCGACGACCAGCGCGAGCCCGGCGACGACCGGTGCCAGCGGCGCGATGAACAGCGCTGCTACCACAGGATCACCCCCATCAGTCCGACGGCGACCAGTCCGACGGACACCGCCACCAGGCCGCTGGTGGGACGGCGGGTGTGCAGCCGGTCGGCTCGGCGGACGAATGCCGCGACCGCTGCTGGCAACTGCTGCACACCGTGGTCGAGCCGGTCGTCGAGCCGAGCCACCCCGCGTGCCAGCGCGAGGAATGCCTGGCCGAAGGCGACATACAGCCGGTCGGCGTCGAAGCCGCGGGACGCAGAGGCGCGCACGGAGATCGGCAGCCGGGCGGCAGCGTCGCCATAGACCGTGCCGACCGACATCATCCGCACCAGCAGCGCGATCGCGCCCATCAGCAGCAGCGACGCACCGATGAGCCAGACGTCGGGGTGCTTCCAGTCCACGTCGAGCATCGGCGAGAGGACCAGCAGTCCGCCGACGACCGACAGCACGGCCAGCAGTTGCAGGCCGAACCGGGCACCGCCACCGGGTTGCTGCTCGCCGAACTCGGGCTCGAGGTCCGGCTCGTCCTCGGGCGGCAACTCCACCGGCGCCGTGCGCTCGGTCGGCCGGCCGTGCGCGTCGACCTGCGGCAGGTCGGTGAGCATCTCCACGATGCCGACGTCCTGCACGTCGTAACTGTCCTCGACCCACTCACGCACCTGCACCCGCTGGGCACCGGTCCGGTGGATGAGGATCAGCCACATCCGCATCGTGTATGCCGTGGTCAGCAACACCACGCAGACCAGCGCGGCGAAGGCGATCCGTGCGGTGAGGTCGCCGTCGATGCCCCGGCGGGCGGCCTCGTCGATGATCAGGTCCTTGGACACGAAGCCGACGAACGGCGGCACACCGGCGAGCGCGAGCAACCCGATGCCGACCATCCGGCGCGCCTCGGGGTGCTTGCTCAGCGCACCGGACAACCGCTCGACGGCGGTGCCGCTGACGAGCACCGACAACCAGCCGATCATCAAGAACAACAACGCCTTGAACATCGCGTGCGACAGCAGGTGCGCGATGCCGAGGTCGGCGGTCCCGTGCCGTGCGGCGACGGCGATGCCGAGCAGCATCAGGCCGACCTGGGAGACGGTGGACCAGGCCAGCAGGCGTTTGAGGTCGTGCTGGCAGAAGGCGAGGACCCCGGCGCAGACAGCGGAGATCGCGGCGACCAGGGCCAGCACCACCCGTGCCGCGTCGCAGGCTTCGAGCAGGCCGACCAGCTTGCCGAGCACGACAGTGCCGGCGGCGACCATGGTCGCGGCGTGGATCAGCGCGGACGCGGGCGTCGGGCCCTCCATCGCGTCGGCCAACCAGTCCTGGAAGGGCACCTGGGCGGACTTGCCGGCAACCGCGCAGATCAGGCACAGCAGGGCGACCGTCAGGGCGGTGCCGTGGCTGCCGGCGGCCGCGGACCAGTGCCGCACGATGTCGTCGATGCCGGTGCTGTGCGCGCCCAGCGACAGGATGGCCAGCCCGATCACCAGCGGCGTGTCGGCGATCCGGGTCACCATGAACGCCTTGTATGCCGCGCGCCGCGCCTTCGGCCGCTCGGACTCATGACCGATCAGCAGGTAGGAGCACCAGCCCATCAACTCCCAGCCGACCAGGATCAGCAGCACGTCCCCGGACAGCACCACCAGCTGCATCGCCGCCGTGAACAGGCCCACCGACGCGGCGAACTGACGGTAGCGCGGATCGCTGTAGAGGTACCACCGGGTGAAGAGCTGCACGACCCAGGACACCAGCGCGACCGCGACGGCGACGAGCACGGACAGCCGGTCGACCTGCAGGTGCAACGGCACCCGGATGCCGGCGCCGAGCGGGAGTCCACCGATGGTGTCCGGGCCTGCGATCGCGCCGCCGCGGGTGTGCTGCACCAGCAACGCGATCGCCGCGACGAGGCCGAGGAAGCTCAACACGCTCGCCACGGCGAAGGCGCGCGCACTGCGCCGGGTCAGCAACAGGATCAGCACCGGGATGGCCGCCTGCAACAACACCACCAGGTGGCTCGGCTGGACCGGGAAGTCGAGCGCGAGCGTGGTGGTGTCGAACCTGCTGTTCGCGAGCATCATGCGTCGTCCCCCTGCCGGCCGGCCGGCTGCGCCATGTCGATGTTGCCGCGGGCGCGGAAGACCGCCAGGATCACCCCGAGCGCCACGGCGATCTCCGCCGCCGCGATGGTGATCACGAAGATCGTCATGACCTGTCCGGCCCGCATCGCGTCACTGGTCAGGGACCCGATGGCGACGAACAGCAGCCCCGCCGCGGCCAGCATCAGCTCGACCCCGATCAACACCAGCACGGCGTTGCGGCGCGCCAGGACGCCATACAGGCCGATACCGAACAGCAGCCCGACGACGACCATGGGCAGCGCGGAGTGGATCATTTCGGCGCCCTCCGCCCGATCGGCAGGCGCGCCAACGCGAGCGCAGCGATCAGGGCGACCAGCAACAGCGCGGACAGCAGCTCGAAGGGCCACACCCAGCTGCTGAAGAGCCGGCCGGCAAGCTGGTGAGTGGTGCCGCCGTCGACGGGCCTGCGCTCGTTGCCGAACGCACTGATCAGCACGGTCGCCAGCAGCGCCGCGGTGGCCGCGCCGACGACGAGGGCCGCCGCGCGTTGCAGCAGCGGGGTGTCGTGCTCGTGGCTTCTACCGATCGGCGCCCGGGTGAGCATCAGCGCGAACAGCACCAGGATCACCACGGCACCCACGTAGACGAGAAGCTGCACCAGCGCGACGAATTCAGCACCCAGCACGAAGTAGCAACCCGACAGGGCGCCGAGGCTGACGATCAGCCACAGCGCCGAGTGGACCAGGTGCTTGGTGCTCACCGCGAGCAACCCGGAGGCGACACTGATCGCCCCGGCGATGGTGAACAGCACGTCGTACGTCGTCACAGACTCTCCCCGGAGATGTCCGCGGCGCCGTCCTCGACCGCGGCCGGCGGCGGCACGGTCGGCATCCACTCGCCGAGCTTCTCCTTCTCGTGCAAGAGGTTGCGGATGTCACCGTCGGCGTATTCGAACTCCGGGCTCCAGAAGAGCGCGTCGAAGGGGCACACGTCGATGCAGATCCCGCAGTACATGCACAGGCTGAAGTCGATCGCGAAGCGGTCCAGCACGTTGTGCTGCCGGGCGCGGCCGCCCTCGGGCCCGGGCGGGGTCGTCTCCTTGTGGGAGTCGATGTAGATGCACCAGTCGGGGCATTCGCGCGCGCACAGCATGCACGAGGTGCAGTTCTCCTCCAGCAACGCGATGACTCCGCGACTGCGAGCCGGCAGGTCGGGCTGCACGTGCGGGTACTGCTGGGTGTGGGCGTGCGTGACCATCGTGCGGCCGGTGGTCGCCATGCCCTTTGCGAGACCACCGAGAAACTTGCTCATCGAGACGTCACCACCACTCCGACTGCCGTGATTGCCAACTGCAGCAACGCGATCGGGACCAGTCCGAGCCAGGCCACGCGCTGCAGCTGGTCCTCGCGCAGGCGCGGCCAGGCCACCCGGATCCAGATGATCAGGAAGGCGAAGATGCCGCCCTTGATCAGCATCCACAGCCAGCCGAGCGAGTCGCTGAAGGGCCCCGCCCAGGCACCGAGCCACAGCGCGGCCAGCAAGAAGGACATGACGACGATGCCGGCGTATTCGGCGAGCAGGAAGAGCGCGAAGCGCAGGCCGGTGTATTCGGTGTAGGGGCCCATGACCAGCTCCGAGTCGGCCACCGGCATGTCGAACGGCGGGCGTTGCAGCTCGGCCGTTGCCGCGACGAGGAAGACCAGCGCGCCGGGCAGCTGCCAGATGAGCCACCAGGGGTTCCAGGCGTGCGCGATGCCGACCAGCGACAGCGATCCGGCGGCGATCGCGAACGACGCACTGACCAGGATCAGCGGCAGTTCGTAGGAAACCAACTGGGCGGCGGTGCGCATGCCGCCGAGCAGGGAGTACTTGTTGCCGCTGGACCAGCCGCCCATCAGGATGCCGACGGTGCCGATGCCACCCACCGCCAGCACCCACACCAGGCTGCCGGGGACGTCGGCGCCGAAGAAGCCGGGTCCGAACGGAATGACGGCCAGCGCCAGCAGGTAGGACACGATGCCCAGCGCGGGCGCCACCCGGAAGACGCTCTTGTCCGCGGCGAGCGGGACGATGTCTTCCTTCTGGGCGAACTTCACGCCGTCGGCGATCAGCTGTGCCCAGCCGTGGAAGCCGCCGGCCTCCATCGGTCCGAGCCGCCCCTGCATGTGCGCCATCACCTTGTGCTCGGTCTGGCCGACGAGCAGGGGCAGCACCAGGAACGCGGCCAGCACGCAGACCGACCGGAGCGCGATCTCGAGGATGTCGCCGCCCATCTACCTCGGCCCCCAGGACTCGTCGGGGACACCCGGCGGCTGCAGCCGGCGACGCGGCGCGCGGGCGGGTTTGGCGCCGTCGGTGCCACCGCCGCCCGGTTCCTTGGCTCCCGGCCACGGCTTGCTCGCGCGGGCCACCAGCACGAACGACTTGCGCAGCGGGTTGCCGTCGAAACCGTCCGGCAGCAACAGTTTTCGGAGTTTGCCGGAGCCGGCCTCGCTGTATCCGTCGAAGCCGATGCCGAACATCTCGTAGGTCTCGCGCTCGTGCCAGGCGGCACCGCTCCACAGCGGGGTGCAACTGGGGAGCGTTGCGCCGTCGGCGACGCGGGTCTGCACGAAGATCTCGCGCAAGGCACCGGGAGTCATGTCGTAGAGATGCACCACGACGTCGAAGCCGGGCCGCTCGTCGGCGTCGGTCTGGTCGACGGCGGTGAGGAAGTCGAAGAAGTCGAAGCCCTCGCCGCGCACGCGCTCGAGGGTCTGTCGCCACTCCCCCGGCTCGCAGCAAACCGTGGGGATCTCGTGGGTCTGGTCGGTCACGCGTCCTTCTCCTGCGAGGGAGGAGCGACGAGCGGACGGCTCACTTCGGCCGCGGACGCCTTGCGGCCGGCATACGAGCCGAGCTTGGCGCGCAGGCCCTTGGTGTGCAACCGCTCGTCGGCGATCTGTTGCTGCAGCACCTGTATGCCGTGCAGCAGCGCTTCGGGTCGCGGCGGGCAGCCGGGGACGTAGACGTCGACGGGGATCAGCTGGTCGACGCCCTTGGTGACGCTGTAGGAGTCCCAGTAGGGACCGCCGGAGTTGCTGCAGGCACCGAAGCTGATGACGTATTTGGGTTCGGGCATCTGGTCGTAGAGCCGGCGGACGGCGGGCGCCATCTTGTCGGTCACGGTCCCGGAGACGACCATCAGGTCGGCCTGGCGCGGACCGGGGGCGAACGGGATGACACCCAGCCGGATGAAGTCGTGGCGGGCCATCGACGCAGCGATGAATTCGATGGCGCAGCAGGCCAATCCGAAGTTGAAGACCCACAGCGAGTAACGCCGGCCCCAGTTGAGGACCAGTCGCATCGGTCGAGGCGCGACGGCCTGACCGGCGCCGACACGGGGCATCGGCAGGTCGGTGGTCATCGGTCACTCCAGGTGAGCAGACCCCGGCGGGCGGCGTGCAGCAGGCCGACCAGCACCACCGCGATGAAGATGGCCATCTCGATCAGGCTGGCGATGCCGAGGTCGTGATCACGCAGCACCAGTGCCCACGGGAAGAGGTAGACGGCGTCGACGGCGAAGACGACATACAAGAACGCATAGGTGATGTAGCGGAAGTGTGTCTGCGCCCAGCCGCCGGTCACCGGGTCGACGCCGGACTCGTAGGTCGTCAGCTTCGCCAGGCCGGGCGCGCGGGGCGCGAGGAGGCGCCGGGAGACCATCGCAGCAGCGAAGAGCACTGCTCCGGCGACACCGACGCCGAGCAGCACCAAGTAACCGGTCACTCCCGTGGACACCCGCAGAGCCTAACCAGGGCGTGGCGTCTCGTGCGTGAGGCGCTCCCGGAGTGGACGGTCTGCTGACGGACGCAGATGTCCGCCCCGCAGCGCCGGGAAGACCCGGTGCGCCAACAGCGGCGCGAGATCCTGCGTGGCGTCCGCGGACACGTCCGCCCAGCGCAGCTCGGCGATCTCGGCCGCCGGGGCGCTCACTGGAACGAAGTCGTGCTCATACACCGTCGCGGTGACGGTGTGCCCCGGCTCGTTGGCGGCGTCCGCAGTGAAGGTGCCCAGCAGACGCAGGTCGGTGGCTCGCACCTGTATGTCGAGCTCTTCGGCGACTTCCCGCACGGCCGCATCGATGGGGCGCTCGCGGGGTTCCAGCTTGCCGCCGGGGAACATGAACTTGTCCGTCCCGGACTTCCGGACCGTCAGCACCCGCCCCTGCGGGTCACGAAACACGACGGCGCTGACGACGATCTCCGCGGCTGGCACGGCAGGAGCCTATCGGCGGATACCGTCGAGGATGAGCTCGGTGATCAGGGCGACGGTGTCATCGCGGCTGACGTGCTGTTGGTGCATGAGTTCGTGTGAGCCGTAGAGCAGCCGGCTGATCAGCGTCAGGCGGGCCGCCCGGTGACCGGACCGGAAGGTCCCGGCCCGGAAGGTCCCGGCCCGGTCGCCCCGGTCGAGGATGCCCTCCAGCACCGAGGAGTCACGGCGTTGATGGCCGGCCGGATCGGAGCCGCCGAGTGCGGCACCGGACTCGAGCAGCGCGGCCGCCGCGCGATGATCCGCGCCCGCGACATACGCCACCTGCTCCTGGATGTAGCGCCGCAGCTGCGCCTCCGGGTCTTCCTCCTCGGCCACGGCGGCCGCCACAGCGGCCTGGAATGCCTCGGACTGGGCGGTGAGGTGGTGGCGGACGGCAGTGACGACATCCGGAACGTAGTTGTACAGGGTCGCGCGCGAGATGCCGCTCTCCCGCGCGAGCCGGCTCATCGACACCGCACCGAGGCCGTCGCTGCTGACCAGCTCGGCCGCTATCGCGCCGATCCTCAGCAGTTGCCGTTGCTTGTGGCCGGCGACGGTCGCCGACCAGTCGGCGTCGACCGCGGATGATGCGGCACGGCCCTCGAGCACACGAGGAGTCGGGATGCGTTCCCAGCAACGGCCGTGCGCGATCGACGTACACCGGCTGACCAAACGGTTCGGACCGCTGGCGGCGGTGGACGGGCTGAGCTTCACCGTCCGCCCGGGCCAGGTCACCGGGTTCCTCGGAGCCAACGGCGCCGGCAAGACGACGACGTTGCGCATGCTGCTGGGCCTGATCACCCCGAGCGAGGGCACCGCGATGGTCGGCGGCCGCCGCTATCAGGACCTGGACGCTCCGGCGCGCACCGTCGGAGCGCTGCTGGAGGCCGACGGCTTCCATCCGGCACGCACCGGGCGAGATCACCTGCGCATCTGCGCGATCGCGGCGGGGGGGGTGGACGACCACCGCGTCGACGAGGCGCTGGACCAGGTCGGCCTGGCGACGGCCGGCGGACGGCGGGTTCGCGACTACTCCCTGGGCATGCGCCAACGCCTCGGCGTCGCCTCGGCGATCCTCGCCGACCCGCCGGTCCTGATCTGCGACGAACCGACCAACGGGCTGGACCCGGAAGGCATCCGCTGGTTGCGGGGACTGCTGCAGGACCTCGCGGCGGCCGGGCACACGGTCCTGGTGTCCAGCCACCTGCTGGCCGAGATGCAGCAACTGGTCGACTCGGTCGTCATCATCCATCGCGGCCGACTGGTGCACGAGGGCGACATCCGGCAGGTCGGCAGCGGCGAGGTCCGGGTCTGCAGCGCGGACCCGGCCGGACTGCAGGCCGCCGTGCACCGGGCTGTCGGTGACGACGTCCGGGTCGAGCGGACCGGCGAAGAGACGTTGATCGTGCGCGGGGTCGACGCCACCCGTATCGGGCTGATCGCGCACGACACCGGCATACCGCTGCGGCAGTTGGTTACCGAAGCCAACACGCTGGAACGACTCTTCTTCAGTCGCACCGAACCGGACGGCAGCGCCGCCGTCGAAGACCCCGCACGCGAGGGAGCAACGCGATGAGTGCCGTCGCCGAACGGACCGATGCACCTGCGGAGACCGGATCGGGTATGGCGACAGCGCTGCGCACCGAGCTGCGCAAGCTCGCCACGACCCGCCTGTGGTGGATCCTCGGGATGGGCGCGGTGGCCGTCGCGGTCCTCGTCACGGTGCTGACCGTCGCCGGATCGGAGGCCAGCGAACACCCACCGCTGGACATCTTCACCGGAGCACTCATCGGCGGCGTGCAGACCGCCTACATGATCACCGCGATCGTCGGCATCACCGCGGTCACCGGCGAGTACCGCCACCACACCGCGACCGCGAGCTACCTCGCCATACCGCATCGCGGCCGGTTGATCAGCGCCAAGCTGATCGTCCTGACCGGCTACGGACTGTTCGTCGGCGTCGTGGTGGTCGGCGTCTGCTCGGCCATCGCGGCTCCGTGGCTGTCCGCCCGCGGACTGCTCGGGGGCTCGCTCACCGCGGGCGGCGTGACGCGAGCGGTCGTCGGCGGCACCCTCTCCATCGCCGTGATGACCGCGGTCGGCGTCGCCGTCGGCGCACTGCTGCGCAACCAGATCGCCGCCGTTGCCGCACTGCTGATCTATCTCTTCGCGATCGAACAGACGATCAACAGCATCGCGCTGACCCGGCCGGCATACCCCTTCTTCCCCGGCGGCGCGGTGCAGGCGCTGGCGTTCTCCGGGCGCCGCGCCTTCGGCTCCGCGACCGGCGCCGAACTGCTCAATCCGTGGCTCGCCGCGGTCCTGATCGTCGGTTACGCGGTCGCCATCACCGCCATCGCGGTGCGCACGACGATCCGCCGTGACGTGAGTTAGCCGCTGCGCTCGACTCAGGCGGTCACCACCGTGGTGGCGCGATGGACGTGACGCAGTTCACCTACCAGTAGCACCGCTACACGTTTTGACTTATTCGGTAACTGTTCCTTATGTTTAAGTCAGTCACGAGTCCCAGCGACAAGCCCTGGCTTGCTGGGCGGCAACCCTCACGCACGTGGCGGGGTGCCCCAGGTGAATGACTGGGCCGCAGTGTGTGATCCACCGATCCGCAGTGCGGCAAGCACGGCAGTACCCCGTTGCCCGAGCGCCCGCTGATCGCGTGCGCGCGGGTTCGAGCACGGCCGGGCGCCCTTGCGTCATACGAACGACAGCCGAAGCCTGAGGTCACCATGTCCACCAACACCCCGTCCGACCCGTCTGGCGTCCCTTCCCTGCCGGACCGCCCCTCCCTGCCACCCCGACCGGGCCGGTCGCGGCGTACGTGGCTCACTGCTGCCGTCATCGCCCTGGTGGTCGGCGCCGGCGGCGGGTTCGCTGCCGGCCGCGCGACCGCCGGCGACTCGGCTTCCGGCGGCAAGCTCACCACGGTGAAGATCGGCGTCACGGACGCCGACCAGGACTACTGGCCGGTGCTGAAGAAGCTTGCGCGCGAGCACGGCATCGACCTGCAAACGGTCAACTTCTCCGACTACACGCAGGCGAATCCCGCTGTCGCGCAAGGCCAACTGGACTTGAACCTCTTCCAGCACCTGGTCTTTCTCGCCAGCTACAACAAGCAAGCGCACCAGGACCTGACGCCCGTCGGGTCCACGTATGTCGTGCCGCTCGGTCTCTATTCCAGGAAGCACACCCGGCTCAGCCAAATCCCCCGAGGCGCCGACATCGCCATACCGAACGACCCCACGAACCAGGCCCGCGCACTGCTGGTGCTGCAGAAGGCCGGGTTGGTCCAGCTCAAGGGCGGCGGCACCATCGTGTCGACACCCGCGGACATCGACACGTCCGCATCGAAGGTGAAGGTCACCCCAGTCGACGCCTCACAGACCGTGACGTCGTTGTCCTCGGTGGACGGCGCGGTCGTCAACAACGACTTCGCGTTGGACGGCCACCTGGACCCGAAGAAGGCGCTCTTCTCCGACGACCCGAGGTCGAGCACGTCGGAGCCCTACATCAACGTGATCGTGTCGCGGGCCGCCGACAAGGACAACCCGACGTATGCCGAGATCGTGAAGCTGTATCACGACCCGCGTGTGGAGAAGCTCGTCGTGGCGGAGTCGAAGAACACGAGTGTGCCGGTGCAGAAGCCGGCCGCCGACCTGCGCAAGCTGCTGGCCGGCTACGAGAAGGTCGTGAGCGGGCAATGACCGACGCCGTCACCGAAGCGACTGCGTCCGAGGTGGATTCGGCGGATCCGGTCGTCCGACTCACCGCCGTGTTCAAGATCTTCGGCACCGGCGCCGAGGCTCACCATGCTCTCGACGACGTCAGCCTGGACATCCGCCGCGGTGAGATCTTCGCCGTGATCGGCTACTCCGGCGCCGGCAAGAGCACACTGGTCCGACTGATCAACGGCCTGGAGAAGGCGACGTCGGGCACCGTGACCGTGGACGGGGTCGACATCACCCGGCTGCACGGAAAACCGTTGCGCGCCTTACGTCGTCGCATCGGGATGGTCTTCCAGCAGTTCCACCTGATGCGATCGCGGACCGTCTTCGGCAATGTGGCGTACCCGTTGCAACTGGCCGGGCTGGGGCGTGCCGAGCAGGAACAGCGGGTTGCCGAACTGCTCTCCTTCGTGGGGCTGCTGGACAAGGCCTGGAGCTACCCGGAAGAACTGTCCGGCGGTCAGAAACAGCGCGTCGGTATCGCCCGGGCGTTGGCCTCGGACCCCGACCTGCTGCTCGCCGATGAATCCACCTCGGCGCTGGACCCGGAGACCACCCGTGACGTGTTGGCCCTGCTCCGGCGGGTCAACGAGGAGCTCGGAATCACCATCGTGGTGATCACCCACGAGATGGACGTGGTCCGCGCGATCGCCGATCGCGTCGCCGTGCTCGACTCCGGCCGGGTCGTGGAGACCGGCACCGTGCGCGACGTACTGGGCTCACCGCAGGCGCAGACGACGCAGCGGTTCGTGTCGGCGACGGTCGGGAACCGGCCGGATGCTGCACGGCTGCAACAGCTTCGGGACACGTATGACGACACCTTGGTGACCGTCGCGGTCACCGACGAGCGCGCGTTGGGTGCCGTGCTCAGCACCGCTGCGCGCGAGCACGGTGTCGACTTCGAGATCGTGTACGGCGGGATCACCGACCTCAAGCACGAGTCGCTCGGCTCGTTCACGCTTGCGCTGCGCGGCCCGGATGAGGGCGTACGGGCGACGGTCGAGGCGTTGAGTGCTGCGGGCACGGTGGACGGGGGCGCACGGTGACGACGGACTGGTCGACGCTCTGGCCGACGTTCCAGACCGCGATCTGGCAGACCCTGCTGATGGCGGTCGTGACGATCCTCATCGGCGGCGTCCTCGGGCTGGTGCTCGGCGTGGCGCTGTTCACCACCCGCGGCGGCGGGCTGATGGAGAACCGGGTCATCAACACGGTGCTCAACGTGCTGGTCAACATCGTCCGGCCGATCCCGTTCATCATCTTCGTGACCGCGATCGCGCCGCTCACCCTGCAGGCGATGGGTTCGACGATCGGGACCCGCGCGGTGCTGTTCCCGCTGGTCATCGCGGCAACGTTCGGCGTGTCCCGCATCGTCGAACAGTCGTTGGTCTCCGTCGATCCCGGCGTGATCGAGGCTGCCGAGGCGATGGGCGCCGGCCCGTGGCGGATCGTCCGGTCCGTCCTGGTGCCGGAGGCGCTCGGTCCGCTGATCCTGGGATACACGTTCATCTTCGTCGCGGTCGTCGACATGACGGCGATCGCGGGGGCGGTCGGTGGCGGCGGACTGGGCGACTTCGCGATCACCTACGGCTACCACCGCTTCGACTGGGCGGTGACCTGGATCGCGGTCGCGGTGATCATCGCGTTGGTTCAGCTCGCGCAGTTCGGCGGCAATGCGTTGGCCCGCAAGGCGCTCCGCCGTTAACTCGCGGCCTACTCAGGACGACGCCCGGCCTCCTTCGGAAACAGCGCGTTCAGCTCGGCGTGGGCGCGTCCGCCGGCGAGCTCGTCATACGTGCCGGCATTGAGCAGTTCGCGAGCCGCCCGCTCGAGGTGCCCGAAGATCGCCCCGGCCAGGGAGGAGCCCGCCGAGATCCGACGGGCGCCGGCCGCGCGCAGTTGCGCGATGCCGGGCGCGTGCGGACCGGTGAGGATGTTGACAGGGGCGTCGATAGCGGCGGTCAACCGAGCGACTTCGACCAGGTCGGTCACCCCGGGGACGAAGATGCCGCTCGCACCGGCGTCGAGGTATGCCGCCGCCCGGGCGACGGCGTCGTCGAAGTCGGCTGCCCCGAGCAGATAGCCGTCCGTGCGGGCGTTGAGGTAGATGTCGACACCCGTGCTGGTCGCCGCCTCGCGGACCACACGCACGCGTTCCACTGCCTCGTCGACCGGTCGCAGCTCACCGTCGATCGCGTCCTCGAGGTTCACGCCGACCGCTCCCGCCTCGATCACCAGACGGGTCGTCTCGGCGAGGTCGGTTGTCGTTTCACCGAATCCGCCTTCGATGTCGCAGGACACGGGCACGGTCGCGACCGAGCAGATGCGTCGCAGGTGCTCGAGCATCAGGCCACGGTCAAGGACATTGCCGTCCTGGACGCCGAGCGACCAGGCGACCGCGGCGCTCGACGTCGCGAGGGCTGTGGCACCCGCTCGCTGGATCACCGCAGCCGAGGCGGCGTCCCAGCAGTTCGGGAGCACGAGCAGGTCGTCGTGGAGGGCGTGGAAGGCGGCTGCGCGTTCGGTCTGTGTCATGGCGTCAACGGTAGGACGGACCACCGTCACGGACCGCCGCGGCGGCCGTGAGTGCGGGGTGCGTCGTAACCGCCCTCCGGAGGGACCATCTCACCGCGGACACCGAGCAGGCGCACCGGTCGCTCATCGGCGAGCTGGGTGTAGAGCGCGAACGCGGTGTCGGCGATGACCGCCGCGTCATACGTCGGTGCCGGCAGTTTGCGGACGCGAGTGACGGTGAAGAACGGCGCGAAGCGAATCTTCAGATGGAGCCGCTGGCAGGGCCGCTGTTCGCCCTGCAGATCCTCGACCACCAGAGCAGCCAATTCGCCGAGGGCGTTGCGTACCTGATCGACCGTCGTCAGGTCGCGTTGGTATGTCGTCTCGTGACCGTGGGCGCGGGCGACCCAGGGGGTGTCATCGACGGTCGCGCTGCCGACACCGCGACCTAGCCGACCGATGTGCGGGCCGGTGTTGGGGCCGAATTCGGCGGCCAGCACCTCGTCCGAGGCGGCGGACAGGTCCCGGACAGTGCGGATGCCGTGTGCTTCCAGCCGTTTCGACGTCTGGCTGCCGATGCCCCAGAGGGCACGGACTGGGCGCTCTCCCATGACTTCGAGCCAGTTGTCCCGCGTCAGTTGAAAGACCCCGCGTGGTTTGCCGAGGTCGGTGGCCACCTTCGCACGGACCTTGGTGTCCCCGACACCGACGCTGCAGTGCAGCCCGGTGGCCGCCAGCACGGCGTCACGGACGGCGTGAGCCGAGCCGACAGGGTCGTCGGTGTCGATGCCGACGAAGGCTTCGTCCCATCCGAGAACCTCGACGACGGCGCCCGGCAGGTCCCGCAACGTCTGCATCACGGTGGTCGAAACAGCCCCGTACACAGGGGAATCCACCGGTAGGAACACCGCGTCGGGGCATCGCTTCACCGCGATCTTGAGCGGCATACCGGAGCGGACACCGTATTCGCGAGCCTCATAGGAGGCCGTCGACACCACGGCGCGTTCGGTCGGGTCACCACGCCCGCCCACCACGACGGGCTTGCCCGCGAGCTCGGGATGACGCTGGATCTCCACGGCAGCAAGGAATTGATCCATGTCGACGTGCAGCACCCAGGCCGTCATACCACTCACCTCGCTCGGGACAAGCCTGCCATGGCACGGTGTCGGACGGCGATCAGCGGGTGCCGGCCACCTGGCGCGTGGTGACGTTGATCCGGTTGAAGAGATTGGTGGTCGCGATCCAGGTCACCAATGCCGCGAGCGCCGTCTCGTCGTAGTGGTCGGCGACCTCGTCCCAGACCGCGTCCGGGACGGGGTCGAGGCTGTCCGCGATGCGGGTCATGTGCTCGGCGAGCAGCAGAGCGGCGCGCTCGTCGTCGGTGAAGTACGGCGCATCACGCCACCCGGCGAGCGAGATCAGCCGCTCGTCGCTCTCCCCGGCCTTCTTGGCCGACTCGAGGCCGTACTGCAGGCACCACGAGCAGCCGTTGATCTGGCTGACGCGCAGGTGCACGAGTTCGAGCGTCGCCTCCGGCACGCCCGCTCCTCGCACGGCGGCGACGAGTGCGTAGATGCCCTTGATCCCGGACGGGTCGAGCAGCTGCGCGGGGTTGGTCATACGGGGTTCCATCGTGCGGTCTCCTTGAGTTCATCGGTTGAATCACAGCGGGTGACGGATGGCGCACGCAGAATGTGACACGTGAGCGATGACGAATTTCTGGCGCACGAGTTCGACACCCATCGGACGCGGCTGCGCGCAGTGGCCTACCGCGTGCTCGGGACGTATGGCGATGCGGATGACGCGGTGCAGGAGGCATGGCTGCGGCTGGCCGGCGTCGACCGGGACAGCATCGACAACCTGGGCGGCTGGCTGACGACGGTGGTGTCGCGGATCTGCCTGGACATGCTGCGGTCCCGGCGTACGCGCGCCGAGGATGAGCTGGACGGCGATGACGCGCCGCTGGCAGCGGTCATGGAGGAGCCGGAGTTCGTTGCTGTCCATGACGATTCGGTCACCAACGCGTTGCTCGTGGTGCTCGATCGACTCGGTCCGGCAGAGCGTCTGGCGTTCGTGTTGCACGACCTCTTCGGTGTGCCGTTCGAGCAGATCGCCGCGGTCATCGAGCGCGCACCCGGTGCGACTCGGCAGTTGGCGTCGCGTGCCCGGCGCCGCGTGCGCGAGGCGGACGTGTCGAGTGCGCGCAAACAGCAGCGCAGTGCGGTGTCGGCCTTCCTGCGGGCGTCGCGCAGTGGTGACCTGGCCGGTCTGCTGGCGGTGCTCGACCCGCAGATCGAGTTGCGCGCGGACCGGGTGGCGGTGGCTGCGGCGGCGGCCGCACCCGGTGGCGCACCGGAGATCGACAGTTCACTGCACGGTGTGCACGCCGTCGCGGCCGCCTTCCAGGGCCGGGCCGCCGGCGCCGAACTGGCCCTGATCGACGGGGTGATCGGCGCCGTCTACGCGCCCGACGGACGTGTCCTGTCGACCATCGCGGCACGGGTGCGCGATGGCCACATCGTCCGCTTCGACGTGTGTGCCGACCAGGAGACCATCGCGTTGATGCGGATCGAGATCCTCGGCCGGCCTTGAGCCCGCGACAGACCGACGTTGCGTGGGTGACGGCCGACCGGGCGCACTGCCGTCGCGCAGGCGCTCGCGGTTGTCGTGTCCGAACCATGCTGGTCAGTCGGCCGGATGCGTCACGTAGCGGCGGCCGGAGGGACTGGTCCAGGTGCAGACACCTTCGGATGTCATCGAAACCGCCCAGCCGCCTTCGTGTTTCGCGCGGTGATGGTGCCGGCAGAGGCATTGGAGGTTCCAGGCCGCGGTAGGACCGTCGGGATATGGGTCGACGTGGTCGAGATCGTCGAGGCGGGCGGGTCGAGTGCAGCCTGGAAAACGGCAATGCTGGTCCCTCGTCACCACGAATCGCCGCAGGCGGGCGCCGGGTTTGTAGGTTCCATCGGCGGTTTCGACCGTCGCTCCCGTCTTCATGTCGATGAGCGCACGCGTCACCTTGGTGCCGAGTGCACCGCACAACTCGATGAGAGCCGCGGCGGGTATGACGCCCAGACTTTCGATGACGGCGTCGCCGATGCGATAAGCGTCGGCCGGGCTGCCGGTCGTCGCCGAGGTGGTGCGATGCCGCTGCTCCGGCACGCCCTGAAGATCATCGGTACCGTGAAGTCTTCGACAACTCGGTCCCCTTGATCGGAGGTCAACACGGACGCTCGGTGCGAAGCGAACCCCGGGCTCTCGCCTGACGAGAGTCGTCACATCGCACGGCTCACGCACAATGACATTCGACGTCGGAGTGTTCAATTCGACCAGCCGATCGATGCCTTCGGCTGCCGACAACTCGAGCAGATGCTGTAACCGCGCCTCGGCGAACGAGGGCGCCGCCGGGGCACTGGACTCACACGACAGGTGACGACCCGCCGCGGACATCGCGGCGGCGAGTCCGGCGCGAACGGCCGGCCGCCGAACGGTCGTGTCCGCTTCCTCGGAGTCGGCACGACCAGATGAAACGGCCCCGTCGGTCGCGGAGCCGATCGGGAACAGCGGGATCTGCACGACGCACGTGGTGCCGACCGAGATGTTCCCGAGCAGCAAGTCGACGAAGGCGTCGACACGGCACTCGTCGAGCGACTTTCCGGTGGTCGTGTCCTTATGCAAGTGACGGGCGAGCTCATTCACACCGGCCATGACGCGCATCGCGTCCTCGCTGGGCAGGACGGCGCGGAACACACTCAGCCCCGGCTCGTGGTGCGGGAACACTTGGACGCCCTTGGCATTGGCCCGCCGCTCGGTGGCAGCCTTGTCTGCGTCGGCCGGCGCTGCTTGGGCGAGCAGTCGCCGCGAGCGTCGGATCAGCTTGGTCGACGTCGTCAAAACCACGTCATCCACATCGCCGAACGTCGCGAGCAACTCCCTCTCGACCTTTCCGGCGACCTTCGGAGAGGCACCGCACAGAGTGTCTCCGACGCCGACGAGCTTTCGCGAATCGAGCGTGCCGCGCGCTGTCAGGTCGAACAGGCGCGGCGTGCGACGTATGGCGTCCACCGACTCGGTCAGCCGAGTCGTCGCCTGACGGTCGGACCAGCCGAGCCGGGTGCCGATCTCCGATGGCAGCCACTCGTCCGCATACGAACCGAGGGCATGCCGCACCTCACGCGGCGGCCCGTCGCTCGAGACGACCTCCTCGATCGCGGCGACCTGTGCCAGCCGTGCGGATTGAACTGCCCACATCGAGTTTTGAACCTGCTGGCAGACAACCGCCTGGTCGATCAGGCCCTCACGGGACGTGTCCGCCGTGCCGGATCGCATCCTGTTCGCCGCTTCTCGCGCGAGGGCGTGCGCGGTCGCGAGCAGCGCGTCGACCGATGCATCGGCGACGGCCTCGCCAGTGACCAGAAGCGGCTGATTGGACATGGTTCATAATAACTGTGTTCGAATCTGATCGCAAGACGAAATGACAGCAATATCCTTTGTTGTCAGGGGTTTTGGTCGATCTCCTTGCCCACACAAACTCGCTTTCAGCATATACGGGATGACCGACAGCTGCTGCTCTGCGAAGCTTGCCAAGTGATCACAGCGTGGCCGTTCGACGAACTGACTCTCACCGGCGCGGAGCTCCTGCTCCGGCCGGTGCGCGATGCTGAGCTGGCGCAGTTCATCACGATCTTTCCGGACGACTTCGACCTCGACCCGCGCTTCCCGCCGCTGACCGGGATGCCGGCTCAGCAGGACCGCGAGCGCCGTTTCGCGCAGAGCGTCTGGCGACATCGCGGGTGCTGGTCCATCGACGAGTGGGCACTCGACTTCGGCGTATGGCGCAACGGCGAGCCCATCGGCATACAGACCCTCGAGGGGACAAGGTTTTCGACCTACCGCACCGTCGACACCGCGTCGTGGATCGCAAAACCGTTCCGCGGCAAGGGATTCGGCATTCAAGCACGCACGGCGGTGCTGGCGTTCGCCTTCGAACATCTCGGCGCGCATCAGGCGATCACCTCGGCTGTTGTGACCAACCATGCCTCCCTCGGGGTGAGTCGACGGATCGGCGACCGAGACAACGGCGTCCGGCCGCACGACGCCGGCGACGGCATCGTCGACCTGCAGCACCTGAGGTTGAGTCGCGATGACTGGGCCGCGAGCGACTCGCGAATCTCGTTCGCCGTCAACGGGTTCGACGATTGCCGGCCGTATTTCGAACATCCGTGAAACGCTGACCGGATGACGACAGACCCGAAGGACCCGCTGAAGACCGAAGTGCTCTACTTCGGCCGTCCCTTCGGGCGCGAATGGCCGACGACGGCAGCTACGCCTACCACGTGGCGATCTATGTCGGCAACGGCATGCCTGACGAACTCGTCGCCGCCGATGACCCGGATCCCCGCGCCGGTTGGTACGCAACGGAATTCGAGACCGCTGACGGAATCATCGACCTCTATCGTCGCGTGCAGGCCTTCGCGGACGAGACCATCGACGTGCTACCGCTCGAAGCGATCGGCCACGTCGCTCAGTGGGGCGATGCGGAGGTCACCCTGCACGAACTCATGGTCCACAAGATCTCAGACCTGCAGCGGCACGCCGGCCACGCGGACATTCTGCGCGAACAGCTAGACGGGTCTGTCGGCCTGTTGCCCGGCCACAGCAATCTCCCCTACAGCAGCGACCTGCCGGCACACTGCGAGCGCCTGACGCGCATCGCCGATCAGTTCGACTGAGCAGGGTCGCGCGCGAACTCCCCGACCCACCGGTCGCCGCCGCGCATCGGAATCCGTCGCAGGCGGGTGAGCCGCACATCGCAGGCCGCCACACGACGCACCTCCGACTCCGGCAACAACCACGGCGGCCCCGTCGGATCGTCATCAGCCGGGCAACGGGCAACCACGAGAATCTCGCCGCCGGGTGCGCACAGGGACGCAACACCTGCCGCAGCCGCCAGGTGCAGTTGTCGCGGCAACGCCTGCAACGTCGTGCACTCGACGACCAGGTCGAACGCCCCGACCAACTCCGGCGGCACCGCGAGCAGATCCGCCTGCCGATAGTCGACCGCTGATGCCGGATGCCGTTCGCGCGCCGACTCCACCGCCGTCGGCGCCACGTCGAACCCGGTCACGTCGAAGCCGTATGACGCCACCAGCTCGGCGTCGTCGCCATACGCGCAGCCGACGACCACCGCCCGGCCCACGTGCGGCCGACCGTCCGGGTGACGCTCGCGCAGCCACGTCACCAGGTATGGCGTCGGCTCCCCGTGATCCCACGGAACCACCGACGATCCGTCGTGTGCTCCGGCATACAGCCGTTCGTACCAGCCCGCTGCACCTGCCTCCACGACGCCATGATGCCCCGCCCGTGTGCCGCGGGAACAAAACTCGCCACCACAGCCTTGAGCCCATAAGACTCAACTTTGGCTGCGGCACACCGTGCCGCCATACGACTCCAGGAGAGCGATGACCCGAACAACCGAGCTGCCGGTGCTCTTTCTGCACGACCAGGTGGCCCTGCCCGGCATGACCCTGCCGATCGAGCTGGACGACGAAGCGCGCGCGGCCGTCGACGCCGCCCGGGCCGCCGGCAGCGAACAGCTGCTGCTCGCCCCGCGCATCGACGACAACTACCCCACGATCGGCGCCGTGGCGACGATCGAGCAGGTGGGCCGGATGCCGAGCGGCGAACCCGCTGCGGTGCTGCGCGCCACCGACCGCGCCCGCATCGGTCGCGGCGTGGCCGGACCCGGCGCCGCCCTCTGGGTGGAGGCCGAGGTGATGGCACCTGCCGAACCGACCGAGCGCACTCGCGAGCTCGCCACCGACTACAAGCGACTCGTGATTGCCACCCTCAAGCGCCGCAACGCGTGGCAGGTCATCGACCACGTCGAGTCGACGACCGATGCCCACGCACTGGCCGACCTGGCCGGCTGGGCCTCTTACCTCTCGCCGCAGCAACGCATCGAGCTGCTCGAACAGACCGACGTCGACAAGCGACTCGAAGTCCTCATCAAGTGGACCGGCGATCACCTTGCCGAGCAAGAGGTTTCGGACAAGATCGCCAGCGACGTCCGCGACGGCATGGACAAGAGTCAGCGCGAGTTCCTGTTGCGCCAGCAGCTGGAGGCGATCCGCAAGGAACTCGGTGGGAGCGAACCCGAGGGCGCCGACGACTACCGCTCCCGGGTCGAGGCGGCCGACCTGCCGGATGACGTGCGCGAGGCTGCGCTGCGCGAGGTGGGCAAGCTGGAGCGTTCCAGCGAGCAGAGCCCGGAAGGCGGCTGGATCCGCACCTGGCTGGACACGGTGCTGGAACTCCCTTGGCAACACACGACGTCCGATCGCACCGACATCACCGCTGCCCGCGAGGTGCTGGACGCCGATCACCACGGCCTGGAGGACGTGAAGGACCGCATCGTCGAATACCTCGCCGTCCGCGGACGCCGCGCTGAACGCGGGCTGGAGGTCGTGGGTGGACGCGGCTCCGGCGCGGTGCTCGCCCTCGTCGGGCCGCCCGGCGTCGGCAAGACGTCGCTCGGCGAGAGCGTGGCACGGGCCCTGGACCGATCCTTCGTGCGTGTCGCCCTCGGCGGTGTGCGTGACGAGGCCGAGATCCGCGGCCACCGACGCACGTATGTCGGGGCACTGCCCGGCCGGATCGTGCGCGCCATCAAGGAAGCCGGCTCGATGAACCCCGTCGTACTCCTCGACGAGATCGACAAGGTCGGCTCCGACTTCCGCGGCGACCCGGCCGCCGCGCTGCTCGAGGTGCTCGACCCGGCGCAGAACCACACCTTCCGCGATCACTACCTCGAACTCGATCTCGACCTGTCCGACGTCGTCTTCATCGCCACCGCGAACACTCTCGAGACCATCCCCAGCGCACTGCTGGACCGGATGGAGTTGGTCGCCCTCGACGGCTACACCGAGGATGACAAGGTCGCCATCGCGTCGACGCACCTGCTGCCCCGACAGTTGGACCGCGCTGCGCTCACGGCGGATGACGTCACCATCGACGAAGCAGCACTGCGGGAGATGGCAGGCGAATACACGCGCGAAGCGGGTGTTCGTCAGATGGAGCGCATGCTCGGCAAGATCCTGCGCAAGGTCGCCACCCAGCTCGCCATGGACAAGGCGGAGGCGCCCGTGCGGGTCACCGTCGACGACCTGACGGACTACCTGGGCCGACCCCGGTTCACCCCGGAGTCAGCGGAACGAACCGCCGTGCCCGGTGTCGCCACCGGACTCGCGGTGACCGGCATGGGCGGCGACGTGCTGTTCATCGAAGCCGCCAAACCGGCGAGTGCGACACTGCAATCGGCTTCTGTCGACGGTGAATCCGGCCCGCGACTCACCCTGACCGGCCAACTCGGTGACGTGATGAAGGAGAGCGCACAGATCGCCCTCTCCTACCTGCGCGCCCACGGCGCCGAGCACGGTGTCGACGTCGCGGCACTCACCGGACCGATCCACCTGCACGTGCCCGCCGGTGCAACGCCCAAGGACGGCCCGTCCGCCGGTGTCACCATGGTCACCGCCCTGGCATCCTTGGCCACCGGCCGACCGGTCCGCAGCGATGTCGGTATGACGGGAGAAGTGACCCTGAACGGCCGTGTCCTGCCGATCGGCGGCGTGAAGCAGAAGCTGCTCGCGGCGCAGCGCGCAGGGTTGACAACGGTGTTCATCCCGCAGCGCAACGAACCGGATCTGGACGACGTGCCGGACGAGGTGAGGAACGCTCTCGACATACGACCGGTCAGCGATGTCGCGCAGATCCTCGAACTCGCCTTCGAGACGGCGTCGGCGGTGGACGCGCACAGCGCCGCCTGACGCACGCCTGGCCGGACGGGAGACGACTCCTGTCCGGCCTCGCCGCGTCACGACTTGCGGGCGTCCACTCCGGTCACCTTCGGCACACCGTTGGAGAACGCCAGCTCGCCGCTGTAGAGATAGAACGGGTGGGACTTCCCCGCCCCACCGGGCCGTCCGGACCAGAAGATCCGGTACGCCTTCGCCTGCGGCGAGTAATAGACGTCGGCGTCCCCGGTACCGCAGGTGTTGGTGTTGGACGGGAAGCTCAGGCGATGGGACGTCGCCGGCCAGCCCCACAGGTGGGTCGACGTCCGGTATTCCGTGTGATAGCTGCACAGCGTGTAGCCGCCGAGCGACGTGAAGAGCGTGAAGGTGTTGCCGCGCTGCACCATCACCGGGTTCTCCTCGATGTTGTCCGGGCGCGTCGTGAGGATGTGACTGGTGCCGAAGATCTTGACCGACGACGCATTGCTGGCGGTCTGCACCCTGACCATCCGGATCGTCGAGTAGTAATGGAAACCCGGCTGGCCCTTCGTGCCGACGCTGTGCTGCGTCTTGTACGTCACATACAGACCCCTCGACCCGTTGAACGTCAGGAAGCGTGGTGTCGCGTCGATCACCGAGTCGTTCGACGCAGCACCGGACATCACGTCGGGTGCGCCGTACCGCCCGTTGATGCACGACAGCGGCGTCGAGGCCGGCGTGTAGGGACCGGTGGCTTTGGTCGCGAAGGCGACCCCGATGCAGCGCAGGTAGCTGGAGTCCTTGCGCTGGGCGGCATACGTGAGCATGTACTTCCCGGACGAGATCTTGATGGCCGATGGTGCCCAGACCGCGGGATGCGATGTCGAGGTCGACTGCTTGGACCAGACTGGGTCAGCGTTCAGCGCGTGCCCGGCCTGCTTCCACGGCCCGTTGGCGTATGGCGCGGTGGCCACCTTCGCCCGCCAGCCGGTGTAGAAATTCACGAATTGTCCGCTGTCCCACAGGATGCCGGGATCTCCGACCGGGAAGCTCGAGACCGGTGTGCGGTATCCGGCGGCGTGCGCCGGCGTGGCGAGCATCACGGTGGTGGATGCTGCGGCGGCGACGGCGAGGGCGGCAGCTGTACGGCGAAACTTCATGGCGTTCTCCTGACGGCGAGAGTCTCCCGCTCCGATCACGAAAGCTAGGCACTCGCCCTGCGAATCGACTGCGACACACGGCCTGCGGTCGCAGCGGATTCGCAGCCGGCGACCACGGCAGGCATACCGTGGGCTCGTGAGCGAGCAGCACCAGTGGAGCAGGCCGTCCAGCCGGAAGATCCGTGATCTACTGCGGGCGGCGCACACCGTGGCCGTGGTCGGCGTCTCCGACAAGCCCACCCGACCGAGCCACGGCGTGGCGGCATACCTGCTCGAACACACCGACTACGAAGTGTGGTTCGTCAACCCGCGGCTGACCACCCTGATGGGCCGGCCGGTGCACCCGAGCCTGGCCGACCTGCCCGCGGCACCGGACATCGTCGACGTCTTCCGCCGGCCGAGCGAGCTGCCCGCAGTGACCGACGACGCCATCGCCGCCGGTGCGGGCGCGTTGTGGACGCAGCTTGGTCTGTATGACGAAAGTGTCGCAGCCACAGCGTCATCCGCCGGCCTGACGGTCGTCATGGACCGTTGCCTCATGGTCGAACACCGGGCGCTGATCGGCCCGGCACGGTAGTTGCCGCATCCCGGCGCGGATCCATCAGGTCGATGGTCTGCAGGATCCAGAAGGCCGCGAAGAGAGCGAGGATCCCGATCTCGAGTCCCAGCAGCGCGTAGGACCACGACCGCAGGGCGGCGAAGACCACGACCACGAGACCCATGCCACCGAGGACGACCCAGTACGCCCTGTCGAACCGTGTGCGGCTCGCAGTCGCCTTCCGGGCGATCACCCGCACACCCCAGTCGGTGTTCAGGGCGACCACGCCGGCGAACGGTACGAAGGTGAACGTCGCCGCCAGCGTGTGCGCATGGCGGGCGAACCCGTCACGGTCCACCGCCAGCCAGACGACGCCGACGAGCCACGCGAGCGCCACGGCCACCAGTCCGACGGCGCTCCAGGCGGATAGGCGCTCGCGCCGCCGGACCCGGCGGACGGCATACCCGAGCACCACCAGGTATCCGATGCCGAGCACCGTCAGGAACGTCGCCGCGTTGTTGGTGATGGCCACCACGTCCGGTGAGCGACCGCTCTCCGGCGTCGGCACGAAGGCCACCATCGGCGCACTGATGCCGGCCAGGTCGAGGCAGACGTTCTCCGCGTCGGTGTAGCCGCGCAGCGCGACGAGGCAGGCCCCGACACTGGCCAGCACGGCGACGAAGACGGGACCGGCGGGCGTGTAGTAGTACGCGCTGATCGACGTCTGCCAGCCGCCGCGCACGGTTTCGATGCCGAGCGAGATTGCCAGGGCCAGCAGGAGCGCGAGCAGACAGAACCGGAGGTAACGGTAGGTCGTGACCTCTGCTCTCATGCCCGGATTGTCTTCCATGCCGTCAAGGAGTGCGCGAGCACACGCGGTGATGCATCCGTCGCATCACCACCGGATGTGACGCGCACTCACCGCGAGTCGGCGCGCCTGGTACCGCTGCGGCCGAAGCCGCGGCCGCGCGAGCTGCAGGCCGGCGTCGGCCGCAATCCATTCGACGACTTCGTCGACCGACAAGTCGTCGGTCGGCACATGGGTCGCATAGCGATCGCCGACCAGCGCCTGCACGCATCGGTCGATGTTGCCCAGCGCCCACGTGTCCTCGTGACCGCGCAGGGTTGAAAGCCGTGACCGCAGGCGGCTTCTCAGCGTCTGCGCGCTGGCGCTCAGCGTGTAGTGCCGTACGTCGACACCCAGCTGCCGGAGTCCGCCGATGATCTCGTCGAAGTAGTCGTCGCGCACGATCGTCATCGGCACGATGACCGGTCCGCGCGCCGCATCCTCGGCCTGCTGCAGGGTGTGGACGACGCCCGACCGCCACTGCGCCAGGTCCTGGAAGTCACCGCGCGCGCAGTCGGGCAGCATCTTGTGCATCGCGAAGCCCAACACCTCGGGATCCGCCACCTGGCTCTCCGGCAGCCGCCGCCGCAACTCGTGCGCGGTCTGCGTCTTGCCCGCCCCGAAAGCGCCGTTGATCCAGATCAGCACAACAACACAGTAGCGACCGACACACCTCTGGATCACAACAACTTCAAGAAAGCCTGAACTTTCACCCATAATATGCTGACCGAAAACGCTTTGCCAAAGATTTACTCTCGAATGATTGCAGTTCCATCGCGGATACTTCTATATTTTCCCCACGGGGGCTTCGACCACTTCGCTCGAACTCTCACTCTTAGCGCCCAAGGGGGGGCGTCACGATTCAAAGGGGAAACAATTGAAAATTCGACACATCATGGCAGTCTCTGTTACAGCGATTGCCATCGCTGTCCCGTTGATGCCAACGCCGGCCCACGCCAGCATTCCCAGCGGAACTCGCGTAGCCGTATCATCAATATCACCTATGGAATGCATCGACACTGTCGGTCCGAACATGTTCCCAAAGGGCGAGCTATTCGGTCCCTACCGGACACACCCCGATGCGGTCGATGCCGCCCAGGAGGCCATCCGCGAAGGTCACGGTGGTTCTGCTGAGATCACACGGGAAACGTCAACTCGATACATGGTGGACTACTTCCGCAACTATGGTTGTTGACCGAGAAAAATAGTCGGTGCGTTGGCCCCAAGGTGCCTCTGCGGGGCCAACGCAGTAGTCACTATCAAATGACGAAACGAGCACTATGCCAAGCCAAGGACAGGATCTCTCTCGACGCGTGGCATTGACGCTTATCGTCACGGGAGGCGCGACTGCGATCCTCGGCGCGTGCAGCGTTGGGTCCGCACCGACAAAGGCCTCGAAGCATCCTGTCACACTGCCGACAGAGGTCGTCGGCAGAATCGAGGACAGCAGCGACATCCCCGTCGCATTGTGGACGCGCTCCGACCTCAAAAGCAAGGTGTTGGCGCGGGTGATAACAGTCGGAGACATCGCCGCGGGCGACCTTTCAAGGTGCGCGCTTTTTGCCCAGGAGTCTGTCGACGCTATCGAGCGAATCACCGGGATTCGTCCGAATGAGAAATACCTCATGCTTCTCCCGCGCAACGGTGCCGAGTTCAAGAATTGGATAGCCGGTTCTTCGAAGGATGTAGCCGGAGGGTACGTCCCACCGGGGCCTCCGGGCGCCCAAGGCTGGATCGTGATTGACACCGCATCAAGCATCGGCACCGGCCGAACACTGCTCGACAACCGCGCGTGGTTGGAACACGACATTCGCCATGAGTTCTTTCATGCCAACACCCTGCCGGACTCGGACAGCGCTGGAAACGCACCGCTATGGGTCACGGAGGGGTACGCCGAGTGGGCAGGATCAACGGCGACCGTTGTGTTTCCGCAGGCTGCACCGCCGCCGAATCTGCCGGCGACCAACTCTGAGTTCGCGCAGGAAAGAGCCACTAATGCCTACGCGCAGTCTTTCATGTTCGTTTCGTACCTGGTCTCGCAGTTCGGCCAGGCCACCGCCATCCGGTTCTACAAACGATCACTCGAGCCGGCCTACGGCAGCACGGCCGCCAGCTTTGCGCACGTCTTCAAGCGTGATCTGGCGTCGGTCGAGAAGGAGTGGGCGAGCCAGTACAAGGAGCAGGTCGCCGCGCTCGACGTCGACGTCTATGTGAAATGAGTCGACCACTCATTCCCAGCGGATCGGCAGCCGCTTGACGCCGCGCTGGAAGTTGGACCGCAGCAGGGCCGGCTCCCCGGCGAGTTGTATGTCGCGGGTGCGGACCAGCACTTCACGGAAGAGGTGCTCCATCTGCACCCGTGCGAAGTGTGCGCCGACACAGACGTGCGGACCGTGGCCGAAGACGCGATGGTTGTTGGGCTTTCGGCCCAGCTGCAGCTCCGCCGGCTGGTCGAAGACGGCAGGGTCGCGGTTGGCGGCCAGGTAGGAGACGACCACCTTGTCACCGGCATGCACGGCGGTGTCCCCGAGTTGGACGTCACGGGCAGCAGTGCGCCGGAAGGTCATGACCGGTGTCCACCAGCGCAGCAACTCGTCCACCGCACCCCGGATCTGCGACGGGTCGGCACGCAGTGCCGCCATCGCGTCGGGGTTCGACAGGAGTGCGATCATCGCGCCGGGCAACCCGTTGCGCAGCGTCTCGTTGCCCGCGACGGCGAAGAGCCAGAACATGTTCTCGAACTCCTCGACCGACAACTGCCCGCCGTCCTCCGCGCGTTGCGCGAGCAGGATCGACATCACGTCGTCACCCGGCTCGGCCCGCTTCGCGTCACCCAGCAGGTGTGCGTAGCGGTAGAGGTCCGGCATGCCGTCACGGCCGCGCGGGTCCGGCATACGTCCGTGCTCATCCGGCGACGGGCGCAGCGCCACCGCCTCCTGCGCCAGCGAAGTCCCTTGTGCTCCATCGAAAGTCGCCGATCCGGCATAGTCGGCGTCGAGGAAGCCGATGACCCGGTTCGACCAGTCGAACATCAGCCAACGATCCTCCGTCGGCACGCCGAGGACGTCCGCCAGCGTCAGCAGCGGCAGATCAGCCGCGACATCCTTGGCGAAATCGCACTCGTGCGGTCCGTCGAGCATCCGGTCGACGATGCCCTCGGCGTGCGCGGCGATCCGATCCTCCAGCGCCCGCACCGCCCGCGGCGTGAACGACGCGGCGATCATCCTGCGCAACCGGGTGTGCTCCGGCGGATCCATGTTCAGCATCATCCGGCGCACGTAGGCCAAGTCACCCGGTGTCGCAGGGTCACGGATCTGGGTGCCACCGAGCGCCGAGGAGTATGTCGCGGGGTCGCGCACCACCTCGGTGACCAGAGCGTGATCCACCACCAGGTGGTAGCCGGGCCCGGGCGGCAGACCGGGGAGTTCGGGTTCGTCCACCCAGTGCACCGGACCGGCGGCGCGCAATCGCTCGATCAGCTCGAACGGCACGCCCTCGGTGTAGGTGCTCGGATCGTGCAGAGCTGCAGTCGACGGCGTCGCCATCCTGCTCAGTCCAGTGCGTCGAGGGCGCGACCGAAGTGGTCCATGAAGGCGTCCGGTGATTCGTACATCGGATAGTGTCCGGCGTCATCGATGACGGCCATCGCGGCGTCGGGGAAGAGCTGCAGCCAGCTGGCCTCACAGGTCTGCGGGCCGAGCGCCGCGTCGCGAGCGCCGACGATCAGCCGCAGCGGCACCTCGACCGGGGGGACCTCTTCGTGGAAGTCGGTCCTGCCCCACGACGGCAGGTAGGCGCCGAAGGCGTCCCGCCGGGAGTTCTCCACCGAGAAGCGCACCATCTGCTGCACCCACTCGTCCGGGTGCACGTTGCCGGTGGTGAAGTCGATGATCGCCGCCCGGTTGTCGTCGTTGTCCGCGGCTCCGTCGAACAACGCCCACGACTCGTCGTCGAACGGCACCCCGGTCGGCGGCACCGGCGACACACCGATCAGTCCGGTGACCCGCTGCGGTGCGTCGGCGAAGGTGCGCATCATGGCGGTGCCACCCATCGAGTGGCCGATCAATGCGTAACGATTCCAGCCGAGTTCGTCGGCGAGCGCCCGGGCGTCCGCGCTGATCTCGGCGAGGCTGTAGTCACCGGTCTCGGTCTTGCGAGTGCCGTATCCGCGGTAGTCCAGGAACGCCACGGTGCATCGGTCACCGTCGATCCGCAGCGGCAGCTCCCCCCAACCGCTCGACGACCCGAACCACCCGTGCAGGGCGATCAACCGCACCGGACCGGAACCCACCACGACGTGTCCAACACTCATCTGCGCACCCTAGTGCGTCGCGCCCTCGCCGGCACCTGTCTGGCGTTCGCGGATGACGAGGGGTGCGGCTGACGGCGACCGCGCCGAGGAGTAGACCTGTGACGGACGCACCATCTGGACAGAAGGAGCAGCACGACATGCAACCGCGGATGAAGATCGCCAACGTCATACCCGAGGCCTACGAGAAGGTCATCGCGCTCGAGCAGTACGCCGCCACTCACGTCGACCCGACGCTCTACGAACTGGTCAAACTGCGCGCCTCGATGATCAACGGCTGCGGCTTCTGCATCGACATGCACAGCCACGACGCTCTCGAGGCCGGCGAGCAGCCGCAGCGGCTCTTCGAGCTGATGGCCTGGCGTGAGGTGGGGTGCTTCACCGACCAGGAGCGCGCCGCGCTGGCGCTGGTCGACCAGGTCACCCGGCTGGGCGAGGAGGGGGTCACCGACGAGGTGTGGGCCGCCGCCTGCGACCAGTTCAGTGAGGAGGAGGTCGCCCACCTGCTGGTCGCGATCGCCACGATCAACGTGTGGAACCGGCTCGCCATACCGACGCGAATGCAGCCGCCGAAGCGCTGATCCCGGCCGGTGCGCTCGCGCGCCGACCACCTGCGCGAGTGGGCTGGATCACAGCGCACAAAACCTCGAGTCGACTCGAGATATAAGTCGTAGTTATGCCTGTCCACCCGGATGTAATCGGTGCCGGAGCAACGCGTAGATTTGCTGCTAGCACCGATAGCGGGAGAACCAGTGAGCAACCTGAAACAGATCAACAGCGTCGTCGTGCGGTTCGCCGGAGACTCCGGTGACGGCATGCAGCTGACCGGCGACCGCTTCACCAGCGACTCCGCCGTCCTCGGCAACGACCTGTCCACCCTGCCCAACTTCCCCGCCGAGATCCGCGCACCACAGGGGACGCTGCCCGGCGTCTCCAGCTTCCAGGTGCACTTCGCCGACCACAGCGTGCTGACCCCGGGCGACGCGCCCGATGTGCTCGTCGCGATGAACCCCGCGGCACTCAAGGCCAATCTCGGCGACCTGCCACGCGGTTCGACGATCATCGTCAACACCGACGAGTTCACCAAGCGCAACCTCGCCAAGGTCGGATACGCGACCAACCCGCTGGAGGACGACTCGCTCGAGGCGTGGCAGGTGCACCCCGTGCCGCTGACCTCGATCACCGTCGAGGCGCTCGCCGACTTCGACCTGGGCCGCAAGGACAAGGAACGCGCGAAGAACATGTTCGCGCTCGGCCTGCTGTCCTGGATGTACACCCGCACGTTGGACGGCACGCGCGCCTTCCTCGCCGCCAAGTTCGCCCAGCAGCCGGACATCCTGGAGGCCAACCTCGCGGCGCTGCGCGCGGGTCACGCGTATGGCGAGACGACCGAGGCATTCTCGGTGCAATACGCGGTCGCGCCGGCACCGATGGAGGCCGGCACCTATCGGAACATCACCGGGAACGTCGCCACGGCATACGGATTGACCGCTGCGGCACACCGGGCGAAGCTGCCGCTCGTGCTGGGCAGCTATCCGATCACCCCGGCTTCGGACCTGCTGCACAACCTGTCGCGGCTGAAGCACTTCGGCGTCACCACCATCCAGGCCGAGGACGAGATCGCGGCCATCGGCGCCGCCCTGGGCGCTTCCTTCGGCGGCGCGATCGGCGTGACGACCACCAGCGGGCCGGGCCTGGCCCTGAAGTCGGAGACGATCGGGCTCGGCGTCTCCCTCGAGTTGCCGCTCGTCATCATCGACGTGCAGCGTGGCGGACCATCGACCGGTCTGCCGACCAAGACCGAACAGGCCGACCTGCTCCAGGCGATGTTCGGCCGCAACGGCGAGTCACCCGTCGCGGTCATCGCCGCCAACTCCCCTGCCGACTGCTTCGACGCGGCCATCGAGGCCGTGCAGATGGCGACCACCTATCGCACACCGGTCATCCTGCTCACCGACGGCTATCTGGCCAATGGGTCGCAACCGTGGCGGCTGCCGACCTCCATCGACCAACTGCCGGTCGTCGAGGTCGACTTCGCGACGGAACCGAACGCCACTGATGCCAAAGGCAACCCGGCGTTCCACCCCTACCTGCGCGACGAGGAGACGCTCGCGCGCCCGTGGGCGGTGCCCGGCACACCCGGCCTGGAGCATCGGGTCGGCGGCATCGAGAAGGCTGACGGCACCGGCAACATCAGCTACGACCCGGCCAATCACGACCACATGGTCCGCACCCGCCAGGCCAAGATCGACGGCATCGCCGTGCCCGACATCGAGGTCGACGACCCGACCGGCAATGCCAAACTCCTTGTCCTGGGCTGGGGTTCGACCTACGGTCCGATCGCGGCCGGTGCACGGCTGGCCCGCGCGACGGGTGCGAAGGTCGCCCGTGCGCACCTGCGCCACCTCGCGCCCATGCCGGCGAACCTGGGTGAGGTGCTGCGCCGCTACGAGCGCGTCGTGCTGCCGGAGATGAACCTCGGGCAGCTCGCGCTGCTGCTGCGCGGCAAATACCTCGTCGACATACGCAGCCACACCGCAGTCCGCGGACTGCCTTTCACCGCAGCGGAGATCGCCGCTGTCATCGGTGAACACCTCGACACCATGGGCGAAGGGAGCAACCAGTGACGACCACCGATCTCGGGATGCCGGCCACCAGCGGCATCGCCGGCGTCCCCCTGCTGGCCGACGGCGAGAAGCAGACCAAACGGGACTTCACCTCCGACCAGGAAGTGCGCTGGTGCCCCGGCTGCGGCGACTACATCATCCTCAACGCCGTGCAGAGCTTCCTGCCGGAGCTCGGACTGCGCCGGGAGAACATCGTTTTCGTCTCCGGTATCGGCTGCTCCAGCCGGTTCCCCTACTACCTCGACACCTACGGGATGCACTCGATCCACGGGCGGGCCCCGGCGATCGCCACCGGCCTGGCCACCAGCCGGCCGGATCTGTCGGTCTGGGTCGTCACCGGTGACGGCGATGCACTGTCGATCGGCGGCAACCATCTCATCCATGCGCTGCGCCGCAACGTCAACCTCAAGATCCTGCTCTTCAACAACAAGATCTACGGACTGACCAAGGGGCAGTACTCCCCCACCTCCGACGTCGGCGCGGTCACCAAATCGACACCGCTGGGTTCGGTCGACCGGCCGTTCAACCCGGTGTCGCTCGCGCTCGGCGCGGAAGCGACCTTCGTTGCTCGCACGATGGACTCGGACCGAAAGCACCTCACCGACGTGTTGCGCGCGGCGGCCCAGCACCGCGGCACCGCCCTGGTGGAGATCTACCAGAACTGCCCGATCTTCAACGACGGCGCGTTCGACATTCTCAAGGACGCCGACGAGGGCGAGGGCCGCATCCTACGGCTCGTCGACGGCGAGCCGGTGCGTGCCGGCGACGGCGAGCAGGCGCGGGTCGTCATACGGGCTGCGGACGGACGACTGGAACTGGCACCCGAGGCGACCGCCGACCCGGCCCAGGTGCTCACCCACGACACCGCGGCCGAGGACCCGTCGACGGCATTCGCGCTGTCGCGACTCGACGGCGCGTCGATGACCAGCGTCCCGATGGGCATCTTCCGCGATGTCGACCGCCCCACGTATGACGACGGCGTCCGCGCGCAGGTCGCGGCCGCATCCCCGGCCGGTCCGGCGACCGACGCGGAGCTGCTGGACCTACTGCACGGCGGCGACACCTGGGCGGTCGGCGGCTGACCTCCGGTCAGCGGTGTGCAACTCCCGTTCGGCCGGCGCCGGGAAGGCATACCACCGCACCGCGAACTCGCGGGTGTGCTCGGCGGGTCCGGTGTGCAGCTGGGCGTACCGCAGCACCAGGTCGAGATATTCACGATCGAACCGGCGCAGCTCCCGGTCGGTGAGCCACATCGCCGACCGGCTGCCCTTCGCCCGCTCGCCGAAGTCGGCGTGCCGGGCCGCCGCCCAGGCGAAGAGCCGCAGCTCCTGCTGGACCTTCTCTTCGTAGAACGCGTCCACCGTCGCCCGGTCCGCGGGACTGAGTGTCTCCAGCGCTGGCCGTTCGAGAGACATCGGCCCGTGCCGGTGACGGGCCCAGCCGCTGCGGATCTCCTCCGCGGTGACGACGTGCCGCGGCATACCGCCGGAGAGCAGGCGCCGGGCGGACACCGACAGTGCGACCGCGAGCGGCAGCTCGACCAGGACCGCGGAAGCGATGCTCGCCCAGGCGTCCGCCGAGCCCCAGTCCAGCACGACGTCGAACCAGGCGTCGCAGACGAGCACGGTCGCCGTCGCCACCATCGCGGACGCCGCCCACGGGTGCCGCCGGTGACCGGACCACAGCGCGGCCAGCAGCAGCACGATCAGGCCGACGTCGAAACCGACCCAGGCGAGCCGCCAGTCGTCGGTCAGGTGCGTGGCCGGCAGCGTCCGGCCGAGATAGGTCGTCCACGGCAGCAGCACCAGCGCGCACACGGCCAGGACGGTCAGCACGAGACGGCGGCTCATGGTGCGACGCTAGATCGTGGCCGTCCCGGCCGTCACTGGGTGACGGCCCGGACCCGTCCCTGAGCCCGGCGTCGACACGCTGCAGTTGTCCTTCATGGTCATGAAGAAGATTTCGCTGGTGCTTCACGATCGTTATACGCGAGAGTGGGACAATGAGCGCTGTGCAGACCACGAGTGCAGGGACGTCGGCGGGCGACGACACGACTGCGACACAGCGTTCCGCACTCGCCGGCAACGGCGCGGCATACGGCTTCGTGGCCTACCTGATCTGGGGTGCCTTCCCGCTCTACTTCAACGCCCTCAAGCCGGCCGGCGCGTGGGAGGTGCTGGCGCACCGCATCGTCTGGACGCTGGTCGTCTGCCTGGCGGTGCTGGCCGCCACGCGCAACCTGGGCTTCCTGCGCCGGTTGGCGTCCAACCCCCGCCAGCTGGGCGCGACGACCATCGCCGGCCTGCTGATCGCGGTCAACTGGACCGTCTACATCCAGGCCGTCGTCACCGGGCACACCGTCGAGGCGGCGTTGGGCTACTTCCTCAACCCGTTGGTGACCGTCGCCCTCGGTGTCGTGGTGTTGCGCGAACGTCTGCGCGTCCTGCAGTGGGTCGCCGTCGGCGTCGGCGCCCTCGCCTGCGTCTACCTGGCCATCGACTACGGCCGGCCGCCATGGATCTCGGTGGTCCTGGCGCTCTCCTTCGCCAGCTACGGCTTCATGAAGAAGCGCATCGGCGGCTCGCTGACCGCGGTCGAGAGCCTCACTGCCGAGAGCGCCGTCCTGACGCCGATCGCGATCGTCGTGCTGGTGGTCGTCGGTATGACGGGCAACGCCACCTTCACCTCGGACGGCACCGGACACACGCTGCTGCTGCTCGCCGCCGGAGTCGTGACCGCTGTGCCGCTGCTGCTCTTCGCAGCTGCCGCGAGCCGGGTGCCGTTGGTGACGATCGGGATGCTGCAGTTCATCACCCCGATCCTGCAGCTCCTGTGCGGCGTACTGCTGCTCGGCGAGCACATGCCGATCGCCCGGTGGATCGGCTTCGCCATCGTCTGGGTCGCGCTGGTCCTGTTGACGATCGACTCGCTCACCGCCGGGTCACGGGCGCGGCGGTTGGCCCGTGCCGCGGAGAACTGCGCGATCTGAGTCGGCTCAGGCGCCGGCTTGCTCGTAGACCGGGATGAGCTCCTGGAACCGCGCGTCGAAAGCGTCGGCCGGTCGTTCGGGCGACCAGCCGCCGGCGTGCACCGGCTCTCCGCTCGCCAGCGTCGTCGCGAGGTCCTCCAGATGCGCCTGCCATCCCGCGCAGTAGAAGTGCAGCTTGTCCCCGGGCAGACCACGTTCCTCGACGACCAGGCGCGTCCGGGACCCCTCGGCGCTGAGCCACACCTCTGTCTCGCTGTCTCCGTCGAGGTCCTCGCGCTGGTCCGCCGACTCCGGCACGGAGGCGATCAACAAGTGGCTCGGAGGTTCGCACGTCACGATGCGGCAGGCGCCCGATGCTGTGCTCGTGTAGGTCGCGTGGACGATCCCGCCGGGCCGCAGATCGCCCTCGACCTGGGCGATCCAGCGGGCGAGGCGCTCCGGATCCGTGCACGCCTCCCACAGGTCCTCGATGTCGGTGTCATAGACGTCCTCGACGCGCACCACCCCGCGCGTGTCGTCCAGCTTCCGTATCGTGGCAATGGTTTTCACGTGCGGGCCTTCTTTCCTCGGGCTATCTCGGTGTGCAGCGCGTCGAGGCGGTTCTGCCACAGGGCTCGGTAGTCGTCGAGCCAGTCGTCGACCGGGACGAGCGCTTCGGGACACAGTCGGTAGATCCGGCGCTGTGCGTCCTGGCGCACCTCGACGAGTCCGGCTTCGCGCAGCACCCGCAGATGCCGCGAGACGCCGGGTCGCGCGATCGGCAGGGCGCCGGCCAGTTCACCGGCCGTCGCCTCGTGGTCGCGCAGGATCTCCAGCACCGTGCGCCGACTCGGGTCGGCCAGAGCCTGCAGAACTGCGTCCATGCGGATGAACGTACCCGCCCAGTTACATAACTGCAAGGGTACAAATGCACCGACCGGACACATTATGCACCGACCGGACACGAAAATCGCCCGGAAATGGGCGCCGGATCGTGTCCGCTGGATGGTTTTGTCTCCGCTCGGTAAGTAGGGGTGGGGCGGGCCGGTCGGGGTCGGGTCTGCGGACGGTCAGCCCAGGACGCGGTCCAGGTAGGGGTTGCTGAAGACGAACTGCGGGTCGAGCCGGTCGCGCAGCGCCACGAAGTCGTCGAATCGGGGGTAGCGCGAACGTAGTGCGGCAGCGTCGAGTTCGTGCATCTTGCCCCAGTGTGGACGAGCGTCGAGGCCGGCGAGCATCGACCAGAACGCTTCGAAATAGCGGCGGTGGTCGCGCCCGGCATACTGATGTATGGCGATGTAGCCGGACTCACGCCGATAGGCCGTCGACAGCCAGAGGTCGTCCGCCGCCGCGAAGCGCACCTCGACCGGGAAGGTCACCACCTCCACCTTTCGGGACAACCAGGACCGCAGCTCGCGCAGCACGTCCGGCACCGCCGCGCGAGGTATGGCGACCTCGCTCTCCCGGAAGACCACGTCCCGCTCGGACGCGAAGACCCGATAGGACCAGTCGGTGAACTCGCGCCGGGAGAGGGCGCGAGCGGACACCTGGTTGAGCGCGGGAATGATGCGTGGCGCCCGGGTGGTCGCCCTGTTGAGCACGCCGAACAGCTTGTTGGACAACAGATCGTCGTCGATCCGGGAGCGCCAGGCCGGCAGTGGCCTGCGTTGCGCTGGGTCGGCCAGCCTGGTGTTGCGTTTGGTGAGGACCCGGTCGGTGTGCGGGAACCAGTAGAACTCGAAATGGTCTGTGCCGTCGACGTACTCGTCGATGCCGTCGAGCACCTCGTCCAGCGTGGCCGGGGCCTCCACCGCGTGCAGCAGGAATGTCGGCACGCACTGGATCTCCAGCGCGGTGACGATGCCCAGGGCGCCCAGGCTGAGGGCCACGGCCGGAAGCAGCTGCGGGTTCTCGGTATCCGTCACACGCAGCAGTGCACCGTCGGCCTGCACCAGCTCGACACCGGTCAGCTGACCCGCCAAGCCGGTGAAACCGGCGCCGGTGCCGTGGGTGCCGGTCGAGACGGCACCGGCGATCGTCTGCCGATCGATGTCACCCAGGTTGGTCATCGCCAGACCGCGGCGGTGCAGCTCCGGCCCCAGCACGTGCAGCGGCGTCCCGGCATGCACCCACACCCGGCCGGTCGCCTCGTCGACCGAGCGCACTCCGGAGAGCCGGTCCATGCGGACCAGCACGTCGGTCGGCTCGGCGATGCCGGTGAACGAATGGCCGGCGCCGACCGCCTTCACCCTGCGCCCGGCACGCATCGACTCCTCGCAGAGCAGCTGCAGATGCGGGACGTCGTGCACCGTGACCGTCTCCTGCGGGTGGCTGGTGACCGTGCCGGCCCAGTTGCTCCACTCAGCCAAAGTTCTGCCCCTCTCCGCGGTAGGTCGGCATCCGGTCCACGATCGCCCCGTCACGCACCAGCACGATCTCGTCGAACCGCTCACACATCTCACCGGCCTTGGCGTGCCGGAACCACACCAGGTCTCCCACCTGCAGGTCTCGAGCAGCCTTGCCGCGCAACGGTGTCTGCACCTCGCCGGCACCCTCGGTGCGGATCAGCTCCAAGCCGACCGGATGGACCGGCTGCGGCGACCGGGACGGCCCGGCGACGCCGGAGGCGGCATACCCGCCACTGAAGGCGACCACCACGTCCCGTCGTGGCTTGCGGACCACCGGTGTGCCGAAGTAGGCCGCAGGGTGCAGGTCGGTGCCGTCATACCCGTCGAACAGCGTTGGGGCGAAAAGCCCCGAGCCGGCCGCGAGTTCGGTCACCGAGCTGTCCCAGTCGGCGTGCAGGCTGCCGGTGCCGCCGGCGTTGACGAGCTCCAGCTCGGCGTAGCGCTCGACCGCCGCCCGCACCTCCTGGCGCCGGACCCGCAGGTCGTCCGCCGACTTCCGCTTCACCAGCCGTATGGCGGCGCCGGTGTCCTGCATGCCGGCGATCTGTGCGTCGTAGAACATCAGGCCCACCAGCCGGATCGACGCGAACCGGGCTGCGTGGCGGGCGAATTCGGCGGCCTGCGATGCGGAGTGCACACTCGATCGGTGCACCCCGAGGTGGACCGGCCCGAGGTCCAGCGAGCTGTCGACATCGAGGCACACCCGCACCCGCGCGCCGCCCGCGGCCGCGTCGATGAGCCGCAGGTGATCCGGCAGATCGGCCATGAAGGTGACCCGTTCACGCAGGACCGGGTCGGCCGCCACCGCCGAGATCGTCACGGAGTCGACCGTCGGGTAGGCGACCAGCACGTCGTCCACACCGCATTCGGCCAGCCACCGCGCTTCCGCACCCGAATAGGCGAGCACCCCGTGGTAGCCCGGCTCGCCGAGCACCATGTCGATCAGCCCGCGCACCCGAATCGACTTGGATGCCAACCGGATCGGCAGGCCACCGGCCCGCCCGCGCATCTCCGCGACGTTGTGCTCGCAGGCCGCGAGGTCCAGCGCCGCGACCGGTGCACAGGCCGTGGTCACCGCGTCCCAGACGCCGGCCGCGCCGCTGCGCGCACTGCGTCCGGGGCCCAGCCTCACGCCGGCCCCGATCCCTGGTCGATCGCGCCGGCCAGCAGCCGCGCGAAGGTCTCCATCACCACTTGCGCCTGGGCATCGTCGCTGTTGACGATCCAGGCGAGGCTCACGCCGTCGGTCACCGCGATCACCAAACGGGCCAGCACCTCGGGCTCGACCGGCATGGTCCGGCCGAGGTCCTCGGCATAGCGGCGGATGGCGCCCAGCACGGCGCCATACGCGCGATCGAGGAGTTTGCGGGCGATCTGCCGGCTGGCCACGTCGCCACGGGACAGGTGCGCGAGCAGCTCGTAGATCAACAGCTGGCGGCGCCGGTCGCTGCCGATCTGCTCCCAGTAGGCACGGAACGCCGTCAGGAGTGCCTGGTCGGTCGGCAGCGTCTCCAGCAGGGTGACGTCGATGGTGGGTTGCTCGATGCTGTCGGCGACTGCGCTGATCAGTGCGGCCTTGGACCCGAAGCAATAGTGCACGGTGCCCAGCGGCACACCGGCCTCCTGCGCGATCCGCCGCACGGTCGCGGCGTCCAGCCCCTCCGCGACCGCGACCCGCACGGTCGCATCGATGAGTTCGACCCGACGATCCTGCGCTGACAGCCGTGACATGGCAGTCAGTCTAGCGGCGAAGTTGGACGGCCGACCATGAAAGCGCCGCCCGGTTCGCGGACCGGTCAGACGGTGCGCGAGGCCACCTGGCCGGGCAGGTCGCGCAGCACCGCGAGGGCGTCGCTGTCGCCCAGCGGTTCCAGCAGCGCGACGGCCTGCTCCGCGACCGCAGCCGTATGGCGCCGAGCCTGCTCCAGGGCGGGGTGCGCACGAAGCAGCTCCAGCGCCTCCGCGTGCTCGGCGTCGTCCAGCAGTGGACGAGACACGAGGTCCTGCAGCCGGGCGTCGGCGGGGTCCTCGGACGCCCGGACGTAGAGGACCGGCAGGGTGGTGACGCCCTCGCGCAGGTCGGTGCCCGGGGTTTTGCCGGACGAACCGTCCGAGGCGATGTCCAGCACGTCGTCGGACAGCTGGAAGACCATGCCCACGAATTCGCCGTACTGGCGCATGATCTCTACGGTCTCGGCGGGGCATCCGCCGAACATCGCGCCATACCGGGCGGCCGTCGCGATCAGCGAACCGGTCTTGTCGGCCAGCACCCCGAGGTAGTGCTCCATCGGGTCCGCGTCGACCGGCGCCTGCCGGTCGTCGCGGATCTGGCCGGCGCAGAGCCGGACGAAGGTCTGCGCCTGGATGCGCGCGGCCTCGCTGCCGAGGCCGGCCACGATCTCCGAGGCACGTCCGAAGAGCAGGTCACCCACGATGATGGCGGTGATGTTGTCGTACTCGGCGTTGACGCTGGTCTTGCCGTGGCGTCGTTCGGCGGCATCCATCACGTCGTCGTGGTAGAGCGAGGCGATGTGGGTGAGTTCGACCCCGACGGCGGCGTCGATCACTGCCTCGTTGACGCCGGTGCCGAGCTCGGAGGCCAGCAGGGTCAGCAACGGGCGGAACCGCTTCCCGCCGCCCAGCAGGTGCTGCGAGGCACCCGCGATGAACTCGTCCTCGTGCTGCACCACCTCGGCCAGCCGGGACTCGACCGATCCCAGCCCGGCGGTGAGCCGGTCGGCCAGCGCCCCGCTGGCCGACGGCATCAACGTCGCGGCTTTACTCATCGAGGCCCCCGCCGCCTACTCGGTCGACGCGACCCTTCATCGAAGGAAGAGCGCGGAGTGCTGCGCCAGGTTCAGCAGCGGGGCCGGAGCCACGCCGAGGACCAGCGTCGCCAGTGCGCCCACCGTCACCGCGATGCCGGTCAACGCCGACGGCATCAGCACGTGCGTGTCGCCCGTCGGTTCGGAGAAGTACATCAGCACGATGATCCGGATGTAGACGAACGCGGTGACCGCGCTCATCAACATGGCGATGACCACCAGCCAGGTCGAGCCGTGGCCGACCGCGCCGGAGAACAGCGCGAACTTCGCGGTGAACCCGGAGGTCAGCGGGATGCCGGCGAAACCGAGCAGCAGGAAGGAGAACGTCGCCGCGAGCACCGGGCTGGTCTTGCCCAGACCGGCCCACTGCGACAGGTGGGTCGCCTCCGAACCGGCCGACCGCACCAGCGGGATCATCCCGAAGGCGGCCAGCGTGGTGAAGCTGTAGGCGACCAGGTAGAACATCGTCCCGGACAGGCCGGTCTTGTTCAGGGCCACCACGCCGACCAGCAGGAAGCCGGCGTGCGAGATCGAACTGTAGGCCAGCAGCCGCTTCATGTCCGTCTGGGTGACCGCGAACACGGCACCGACGACCATCGTGAGCACGGCCACGATCGCCACGATCGGCTGCCAGTTCCAGCGCAGTCCTTCCAGCGCGACGTAGAACAGCCGCAGCATTGCGCCGAAACCGGCGACCTTGACGGTCGTGGCCATGAAGCCGCTGACCGGGCTCGGGGCACCCTGGTAGACGTCCGGCGTCCAGGTGTGGAACGGCACGGCACCGACCTTGAAGAGCAGACCGACCGCGATCAGGAACACACCCGGGATCATGATGTCGTCCCGGCCGGTGACCGTGCCGACCGCGTTGGCGATCTCGCCGAACTTGATCGATCCGGTCGCGCCGTAGACCAGGGCGGAGCCGAAGAGGAAGAACGCCGAGGAGAACGCGCCGAGCAGGAAGTACTTCAGCGACGCCTCCTGCGACAGCAGCCGTCGGCGGCGGGCCAGCCCGGTCAGGATGTAGAGCGGCAGCGAGAGCACCTCGAGCGCGATGAACATGACCAGCAGGTCACCGGCCGCGACGAAGAGCATCATCCCGCCGATGGAGAAGAGCGCGAGCGGGAAGACCTCGGTCGTGGTCGCGCCCAGCTTGACGGCGTTGGTCTCCATGGGCGAGCCGGGCACCGAAGCACCCGACTGGGTGAACGCGTCCGCCGCCGGGGTGTCGAACCGCTCGGCCATCAGCATGACCGCGAAGAACGAGATCACCAGGATGGTGCCTTGCAGCAGCAGCGCCGGGCCGTCGACGACGACCGCGTCCGCGGCGGTGATGCCGCGGTTGTCCCGCGAGATCAGCACCAGGGTGAGGAAGGCGGCCACGATGCCGACGAATGTCACACCGACCTGCGCCCAGTAACGCTGGGCGCGGGGCAGGAAGGCCTCGACGAGGACACCCACCATCGCCGCGCCGAAGATGACGAGCATCGGCACGACAGCGGCATACGAGATGTGTGCCTGCGTGAACGCGGCGGGCGAGGTCACTTGCTGCTCCCCTCGGTGGTGACGCCGGCGTGCGGTGCCGGGTCGTGGACGTGTACGTGCTGCAGGGTCGAGTCCACCGCGGGACGCAGCAGGTCGAGCGCGGGCTTCGGGAAGAAGCCGAGCACCAGCATGATCGCGATGAGGATGCCGGCGACCAGACGCTCACGCGTGTTCAGATCCTGTATGTCGGATCCGCGCACCCGCGCCTGCTCGGGGACGTCCTCCTTGTCGATCTCGGGCTCGTCGAACAGCGTGGTGGTGATGCCGGTCCTGGGCCGCAGCCCGTCCGGCCCGAGCGCCAGGGTGCCGTCGGGTGCGGCCACCAGCGCCTGCTTCGGGCCGGTGAAGACGTTCTTGTACATCAGCAGGATGTAGAGCGCCGCGAGCACCACGACGACCACCGCGATCCCGGCGGCGACCGGGTAGCGCTGGAAGGAGCCGACCAGCACCAGGAACTCCGAGACGAAGGAGTTCAGGCCCGGCAGGGACAGCGCGGACAGGCCGGCGGTCAGGAACACGCCGGCGAGCACCGGGGTGGTGCGCTGCCAGCCGCCGTAGTCGGTGATGTTCTTGCTCTTGCCGCGGATGATCAGGAAGCCCACGAAGAGGAACAGCGCCGCCGTCGTGAAGCCGTGGTTGATCATGTAGAGCTGCGAGCCGACCAGCGAGGTCTGGGTCACCGCGAAGATGCCCAGCACGATCAGGCCGAAGTGGCTCACCGAGGTGTAGGCGATCAGCCGCATCATGTCGTTCTGGCCGATGGCCGCGATCGCCGCGTAGATGATCGAGATCAGCGCCAGGATGATGACGACCGGGGTCGCCCACTTGCTGGCGTTCGGGAAGAGCTGCAGGCAGAAGCGGATCATCCCGAACGTGCCGACCTTGTCGAGCACGCCGACCAGCAGCACGGCGACGGCCGGCTTGGCCTCGGTCGCCGCATCCGGCAGCCAGGTGTGCACCGGCCACATCGGCGCCTTGATCGCGAAGGCGATGAAGAAGCCGACGAACAGCAGCCGCTCGGTGCTCTCGGACATGTGCAGCCCGGTCAGCGTGCTCACCAGGAAGCCGTGGTCGCCACCGGGACCCTGCTGGTAGAGCGCGATGACCGCGACCAGCATGATCAGCCCGCCCAGCAGCGAGAAGAGCAGGAACTTCACCGCGGCATACTGCCGGCGCGGGCCGCCGTACAGCCCGATCAGGAAGTAGACCGGGATCAGCATCGCCTCGAAGAAGACGTAGAACAGGAAGACGTCGGTCGCGGCGAAGACGCCGATCATGAACGTCTCGAGCACCAGCAGCAGTGCGAAGTAGCCCTGCTCGCGGCGCCCGCCCTCGGGCACGTCGTTCCAGGCCGCGATCAGCGACACCGGGACCAGCACCAGGCTCATCAGGATGAGCGTGAGCGCCATACCGTCGACGCCGACGGCGTAGGAGACCCCGAACTGCGGGATCCACGAGTGGGTCTCGGTCAGCTGGAACTGCCCGTGACCGCCGCCGGTCTTGAACTGCGTCGCGGCGACGATGCCGACGACCAGGGTGATCAGCGAGAAGGCCAGCGCCACGACCCGCGAGTTGCGGGTGGCGCCCTTGGGCAGCAGCCCGATGACGACGGCGCCCACCAGGGGTATGACGCCGATCGTCGTCAGCCAGGGAAAGTTCGACATCACTGCACCACCCACCAGGCGCCGAGGATTGCGACGACGCCCACGAGCATCGTCAGGGAGTAAGTACGCACGAAACCGTTCTGCATCTTCTTCAGTCGAGCGGAGCTGCCACCGATGCCGGCTGCCGAGCCGTTCCCGACGCCGTCGACGACCTTGTTGTCGAAGAAGACCAGGGAGCGGGTCAGGTGCAGACCGGGACGCTGGATGGCGGCCTGGTTGAAGTCGTCCTGACCGAGGTCACGACGGGCGGCCTGGGTGAGCGGCGAGCCGACCGGTGGAGTGATCGGCACGTCGTCGCGCCAGTACATCTTCCAGGCGATCGCGATGCCGATGACCATCAGCACGAAGGTGGCCACCATCAGCGGGTACTGCCCGAGCACCGCGCTGCCGGCCTCGTGCTTGCCGACGACCGGCTCCAGCCAGTCGCTGATGATGCCGGTTGGGCCCAGGATGAGGCCGAGGAAGGCGGAGCCGACGGCCAGCACCATCATGGGGACGGTCATCGTCAGCGGCGACTCGTGCGGGTGCACGTCCTCGGTCCACCGGCGCTTGCCCATGAAGGTCATGAAGAACATCCGCGACATGTAGAACGCGGTGATGCCCGCGGCGATGAGCGCGGTGAGGCCGAAGACCCACGGCTTCCAGCCGCTGCCCTCGAAGGCGGCCTCGATGATCTTGTCCTTGGACCAGAAGCCGGACAGCCCGGGGAACCCGATGATGGCCAGGAACCCGAGGCCGAAGGTGATCCAGGTGATCTTCATGACCGTGCCGAGTCCACCGAAGCGGCGCATGTCGACCTGGTCGTTCATGCCGTGCATGACCGAGCCGGCGCCGAGGAACATGCCGGCCTTGAAGAAGCCGTGCGTGACGAGGTGGAAGATCGCGAAGGCGTAGCCCACCGGGCCCAGACCAGCCGCGAGCACCATGTAGCCGATCTGCGACATGGTGGAGGCGGCCAGTGCCTTCTTCAGGTCGTCCTTGGCGCAACCGATGACCGCGCCGGCGAAGAGGGTGATGGCGCCGACGATGCACACCGCCAGGCGGGCGTTCTCCGAGGCGTTGAAGATCACGTGGCTGCGCACGATGAGGTAGACACCGGCGGTCACCATCGTCGCGGCGTGGATCAGCGCGGACACCGGTGTCGGGCCGGCCATCGCGTCGCCCAGCCAGGACTGCAGCGGGAACTGCGCGGACTTGCCGCAGGCGGCCACCAGCAGGCACAGGCCGATCGCCAGCAGGGTGCCCTTGCCGGCGTGTGCGACACCGGCGTTGACTCCGGCGAAGTCGATCCGGCCGAACGCCCAGAACATCACGAACATCGCGATGAGCATGCCCATGTCGCCGATGCGGTTGAGGAAGAATGCCTTGTTGGCGGCCGTCGCGTAGGCGGGGTTCCAGTTCCAGAAGCCGATCAGCAGGTATGACGCCAGGCCCACGCCCTCCCAGCCGACGAACAGCAGCAGGTAGGAGTCGGCGAGGACCAGCAGCAGCATGCTGGCGACGAAGAGGTTGAGGTAGGCGAAGAACCGGCGCTTGTCCGGGTCGTGCTCCATGTAGCCCAGCGAATAGACCAGGATCAGCGACCCGACGAAGGTGATCAGCATGACGAAGGTCAGCGACAGCTGGTCCAGCAGCAGACCCGCGTCGAGGTGCAGCTTTCCGGCGGGCAGCCAGGAGTAGAGGTGCAGGTGCAGCGACCGCTCGTCGGCCGGCTTGCCGCGCAACTGCAGCAGGATCAGCAGGCCGATGACGAACGAGGCCCAGGACAGCAGCACGGCCACGATCGGGCCCGCCTTGTCCAGCTTCTTCCCGCCGAGCAGCAGCAGCGCTGCGCCCAGGGCGGGCAGGCCGATCATCAGCCAGCCGATCGATGCCACACCGGTGGCGTCATGCAAGGTCACGAATACTCCTCGAGCTCACAGCTTCAGCAGGTTGGCGTCGTCCACCGACACGGACCTGCGGGCGCGGAAGATGGCCATGATGATCGCGAGGCCGACCACGACCTCGGCGGCAGCGACCACCATCACGAACAGCGCGATGACCTGGCCGTCCAGCGAACCCTGCATGCGCGCGAAGGTCACAAAGGCGAGGTTGGCGGCGTTGAGCATCAGCTCGATGCCCATGAACACGATGATCGCGTTGCGACGCAGCAGCACCACGGCGCTGCCGATCGAGAACAGGATCACCGACAGGTAAATGTATGACGTGAGTGTCATGACTGACGGTCACCGACTTCCTTGCTCGTCATGTCTCCGGCCTCGCCCTCGATCTCCTGGGCAGCGGCGACGTAACCGCCGGCCGAGCCGACCTGGCCGCGTGCCTTGAGGACTCGCTGGACCGAGGGCTCGGCGGGTGTGCCGTCCGGCAGCAGCGCCGGCACGTCGGCAGCGTTGTGCCGGGCGTAGACACCCGGCACCGGCAGACCCGCGACGTACTCGTTGCGGCGGATGCGGCCGCGCGACCAATCGGCCTGCGACGCCTTCGGGCGCAGCCGCTCGCGGTGCGCCAGGATCATCGCGCCGAGCGCGGCGGTGATCAGCAGCGCCGAGGTGACCTCGAAGGCCCACACGTAGGGACCGAAGATCAGGTTGGCCAGCCCGCTGACGTTGCCGGTGCTGCCGTTGACCTTGTCCAGCCCCTTGGCGGTGCCGAAGCTGATCTTGGCGACGCTGACCAGCATGCTGACCATCACCGCCAGGGCGAGCAGCAGGCCGGCGACACGCTGGCCCTTGATGGTCTCCACCAGCGAGTCGGAGGAGTCGACACCGACCAGCATGACCACGAAGAGGAAGAGCATCATCACGGCGCCGGAGTAGACGAAGACCTGGATGATGCCGAGAAATTCGGCCTGCTCGGCGATGTAGAAGACACCGAGCAGCACCATCGTCAGCGCCATGCCCATCGCGGCGTGCACTGCCTTGCGCGCGAACAGCAGCGCCAGCGCACCGGCCACTGCGAGCGGGGCACCGAAGAAGAACAGTGTTGCCTCCGCACCACCGAGCCTCATGCCGTCTTTCCTTCCGCGTCGGAGGACGCCATCGCGTCGTCGCCGGAGTGATGCTCACGCACCCACTCCTCCTGCTCGGACGTCGCGCCGGTCACCTTGCCCTGGTAGTAGTCGCGCTCCTCCATGCCCTGCACCATCGGGTGCGGGGCGGGCGTCATACCGGGCTGCAACGGCGCGAGCAGCTGGTCCTTGGTGAAGATCAGGTCCGCGCGGTTGTCGTCGGCGAGTTCGTACTCGTTGGTCATCGTCAGCGCGCGCGTGGGGCAGGCCTCGATGCACAGTCCGCAGAAGATGCAGCGCAGATAATTGATCTGATAGACGCGGCCGTAACGCTCACCCGGCGAGAAACGCTGACCCGACGCGTCGTCGTTGTCGGCGCCCTCGACCAGGATGGCGTCGGCCGGGCACGCCCAGGCGCACAGCTCGCAGCCGACGCACTTCTCCAGGCCGTCCGGGTGCCGGTTGAGCTGGTGCCGGCCGTGGAAACGCAGCTGGGTGGGCCGCTTCTCCTCGGGATACTCCTCGGTGGTGACCTTGCGGAACATCGTGGAGAAGGTCACCCCGAAGCCGGCCACCGGGGCGAAGAGCTCGGACAGGAAACCCTGTTGGTTCTGCTGCTCGTCACCCTGGGCGGCGTGGGCGCCGCTCGACTTCTTGTTGTCAGCCACGAGTCTCTTCCTCCTCGGAATCGGTCGCGTTGTCGAAGCGCTCGGGTTGGTATGCCGCCGACGCGGTCAGGGCCGGGGCGGGCTCACGCAGTTGCTGCCCCGGCAACGGCGGCACCGGGTAACCACCGGCGAAGGGGTCGATCTCGGTGGCCTGCGGTGCGACGGCCTTCTCCCGGGCTGCGGCCTTGTAGTCGTAGATCCAGGCGGCCGCCAGCACCAGCAGCACGATGATCACGATGGTGATCAGCGTCGACCGGTGGATCCGGCCACCGAACACCATGCTGTCGCCCAGGAAGCCCTCGTTGGAGGCGCGCAGGAAGGCGACCGCGACAACCCACACCAGGGTGCTCGGGATGAGCACCTTCCAGCCCAGCCGCATGAACTGGTCGTATCGGACACGCGGCAGCGAGCCGCGCAGCCAGACGAAGAAGAACATGAACAGCCACAGTTTGATGACGAACCACAACAGGCCCCACCAGCCGCCGTTGAACATGCCGCCGCCGATGGCGGCGATGCCGGGAGGTGCCTGCCAGCCGCCGAGGAAGAGCGTGGTGGCCAGTGCGGAGACGGTGAACATGTTGACGTATTCGCCGAGGAAGAACATCGCGAACTTCAGCGACGAGTACTCGGTGTGGAAACCACCGGTTAACTCGCCCTCACCCTCGGCGAGGTCGAACGGCAGCCGGTTGGTCTCGCCGACCATGGTGATGATGTAGACGCCGAAGGAGAAGAACGCCGGGATGCAGTACCACAAGCTCTTCTGCGCCAGCACGATCTGGCTGGTCGACATCGACCCGGCATACAGGAAGACGGCGACCAGGGCGAGGCCCATGGCGATCTCGTAGGAGATCACCTGGGCGCTGGAGCGCAGACCGCCCAGCAGCGGGTATGTCGAACCCGACGACCAGCCGGCCAGCACGATGCCGTAGACACCGACACCCGCGACGGCGAGCACCAGCAGCACGGCGACCGGCACGTCGGTCAGCTGCAGCGGCGTGTAGTGGCCGAACATCCACACGTTGCCGGACAACGGGATGATCGCGAACGACACGAACGCCATCGCGCCGGCGATGATCGGTGCCAGCACGAACATCAGCTTGTCGGCCTTGCGGGGCGTGATGTCTTCCTTCAACGCCAGCTTCACACCGTCGGCCAGCGTCTGCAGCAGACCGAAGGGTCCGGTGCGGTTGGGGCCGGGACGCTCCTGCATCCGGCCGATCACGCGCCGCTCGAACCAGATCACGATCAGCGTGTTGAGCAGCAGGAAGACGAACAGCAACACCGCCTTGATCAGCGACAGCCACCACGGCGTGTCGCTGAAGTCGGCCGCCGGGTTGTCGGTGCTGGCGGCCAGCGCCGGACCGGCGAGGGCGACGAGGTTCACTGAACACTCTCCTCGGTTGGGGACTGGTCGGTGACGGCCGCCGGCGCCTTGGCCAGCGTGACGATCGCGCCACCGTCGGCACCGAGGGTGGCACGCACCGCGCTGTCGGTCGAATTGGTCGGCAACCACACGACGTAGTCGGGCATCTCGGTGAGGACCACCGGCAGGGTGATCGCCCCGTCCTTGGTCGACACCCGCACTCGCTCACCCTCGTGCACGCCGACACTGGCTGCGGTCGCGGACGACAGCCGCGCCACGGACGCCATGGCGGTGCCGGCCAGGAACGGCTCACCGTCCTGCAGCACGCCCTTGTCCAGCAAATGCGCCCAGGTGGCCAGCACGGCCTCGCCGATCAGCGGGCGCGGCACACCACGGGACTTGACCCGCGGCCGCGCCGGGCGTTCGCCGGCGCCGGCACCGAGCTCGCGCATCTCGGCGCGGACCTGCTCCACGGTGCGGGTGCCCAGGAACTCGCCCAACTCGGCGGCGAGCAGGTCCAGAGCGCGCAGGTCGGAGATCGCGGTGCTCTCGATGGCCTTCTCGAAGGGCCGCACGCGACCCTCCCAGTTGACGTAGGAACCGGACTTCTCCTGCTGGGCGGCGACCGGCAGGATGACGTCGGCGTAGGGCGCCAACGGGCTCTGCCGGACCTCCAGCGACACCACGAAGGCCCGGTCCAGACCGGCCTGTGCGGCGTGCTGCGCGGCCAGGTCGCGGGGGTCGAGGCCACCCACGATCAGGCCGGCCAGCTCGCCGGACGCGGCGGCGGCCAGGATCGCGTCGGTGTCGCGACCGGGCTGTGCGGGCAGCTCGGCGGCGCCCCAGACCGTGCCGACCTCGGCGCGCGCGGCGGCGTCGGCGACCGGACGCCCGCCGGGCAGCAGGTTGCCGATGGCGCCGGCCTCGAGCGCGCCGCGCTCACCGGCCCGCCGCGGCACCCACGCGACGCGTGCTCCCTTGGCCTGCGCCAGGGCGAGGACCGAGGACAGCGCGCCCGGCACGGTCGCCATACGTTCGCCGACGACGATGATCGAGTCGGAGCTCAGCTCGGCGGCGGTCGACTCCAGGTCTCCGGTGGCCGCGGTGATCGCGTCCAGCACCTCGGCCTCGGTGCCCGGTGCGGCCGCGATGAGCGTGCCGCCCATCTTGGCCAGGCCACGTGTCACGAACGGCGCGACGGACAGGACCTTGGTGCCGTGGTTGCGGTTGCCCTTGCGCAGCCGCAGGAAGATGATCGGCGACTCCTCCTCCGGCTCGATGCCCACGAGCAGCACCGACGGAGCGTGCTCGAGGTCGGTGTACGTCACTGCACCGCGGACGTCTTTTCGCGGCTCGTCTGCGTCGGTGCTGCCTTGCTGCGCTGCGGCACCACCGGCCGTCGCCGCGGTATCGGGACCGGTCGTCACGACCGAGCTGGCCAGGAAGTCGGCCTCCTCGGCGGACAGCGGACGGGCGCGGAAGTCGATGTCGTTGGTGTCGAGCACCAGCCGCGCGAACTTGCTGTAGGCGTAGGCATCCTCGGCGCTGATCCGGCCGCCGGTGAGCACGCCGACACCGCCGGCCGCCTTGGCAGCCGCGATGCCCTTGGCCGCCACGGCCAGGGCCTCGGGCCAGGAAGCGACCCGCAGTTCACCGTGCGCGTCGCGCACCAGCGGCGTCTGCAGCCGGTCGGTGGTGGCGTACTTGAACGCCCAGCGACCCTTGTCGCAGTTCCACTCCTCGTTGACCGCCGCATCCTCCAGCGCCATCCGGCGCAGCACCACGCCGCGGCGGTGGTCGGTGCGCAGCGAGCAGCCGCTGGCGCAGTGCTCACACACCGACGGGGTGGACACCAGGTCGAACGGACGCGACCGGAAGCGGTATGCCGCGCCGGTCAACGCACCCACCGGGCAGATCTGCACGGTGTTGCCGGAGAAGTAGGACTCGAACGGCTTCTCCTCGTAGATGCCGACCTGCTGCAGCGCGCCGCGCTCGATCAGCGCGATGAACGGGTCACCGGCGATCTGGTCGGAGAAGCGAGTGCAGCGAGCGCACAGCACGCAGCGCTCGCGGTCCAGCAGCACCTGGCTGGAGATGTTGATCGGCTTGGGATAGGTGCGCTTGATGTCGTCGAAGCGCGACTTGGGCCGGCCGTTGCTCATCGCCTGGTTCTGCAGCGGGCACTCGCCGCCCTTGTCACAGACCGGGCAATCCAGCGGGTGGTTGATCAGCAGCAGCTCCATGACACCCTGCTGCGCCTTGTCGGCCACCGGCGAGGAGATCTGCGTCTTGACCTCCATGCCCTCGGTGGCCTCGATGGTGCAGGAGGCCTGCGGCTTGGGCATGGCCCGCATCGACCCGTCCGGTCCCGGCGTCGCGACCTCGACAAGGCACTGGCGGCAGGCGCCGACCGGCTCCAGCAACGGGTGGTCGCAGAAGCGCGGGATCTGCACCCCGATCTCCTCGGCGGCACGGATGACCAGGGTGCCCTTGGGCACGCTGACCGGCACACCGTCGATGGTCAGGGACACGCTCTCCGGCGGGGGCGGCGGCGCTGCGGCCGCGCCGCCGGATGCGGATGAAGTGACGGTCGTCATACGGACGCGGTCTCCTTCTGGGTGGAAGCGGCCGGGAAGAGCGCCGAACGCTCGGGCGGGAAGGCCTCCCACCACGGCGAGTGCATGCCGGCCTCGAACTCTTCACGGAAGTACTGCACGGCCGAGGTGATCGGGCTGGTCGCGCCGTCACCGAGCGCGCAGAACGCACGGCCGAGGATGTTGTCGCAGATGTCGACGAGCTTGTCGATGTCGTCCTGGGTGCCCTGGCCGACCTCGAGCCGGGTCATGATCTGCTTCAGCCAGAAGGTGCCTTCCCGGCACGGCGTGCACTTGCCGCACGACTCGTGCGCGTAGAAGTCGGTCCAGCGGCTGACCGCCCGAACCACCGAGGTGGTCTCGTCGAAGATCTGCAGGGCGCGGGTGCCGAGCATCGAACCGGCGGCGGCCACCGACTCGAAGTCGAGCGGCACATCCAGGTGCTCGTCGGTGAAGATCGGCGTCGAGGAGCCTCCCGGCGTCCAGAACTTCAGCCGGTGACCCTCGCGGATGCCACCGGACATGTCCAGCAGTTCGCGCAAGGTGATGCCCAGGGGCGCTTCGTACTGACCCGGCCGGGTCACGTGACCGGACAGGCTGAAGATGCCGAAGCCCTTGGACTTCTCGGTGCCCATGTCGCCGAACCAGTCGGCACCCCGGCCGACGATCAGCGGAACCGACGCGATCGACTCGACGTTGTTCACCACAGTGGGCCGGGCGTAGAGACCCGCGACGGCGGGGAACGGCGGCTTCAGCCGGGGTTGGCCACGCCGGCCTTCCAGGCTGTCCAGCAGCGCGGTCTCCTCACCGCAGATGTAGGCGCCCGCACCGGCGTGCACGGTGACCTCCAGGTCGAAGCCGGTGCCGTGGATGTCCTTGCCGAGGTGGCCCGCGGCATACGCCTCCTCGACCGCACGCATCAGCCGGCGGTAGACGTGCACCGTCTCGCCGCGCAGGTAGATGAACGCGTGGTGGCAGCCGATGGCGTATGACGTGATCGCGACGCCCTCGATGAGGAAGTGCGGCGCCGCCATCATCAGCGGGATGTCCTTGCAGGTGCCCGGCTCGGACTCGTCGGCGTTGACCACCAGGTAGCGGGGGCCGCCGTCCGGCTTGGGCAGGAACGACCACTTCAGACCGGTCGGGAAGCCGGCGCCGCCACGACCGCGCAGGCCGGAGTCCTTGGTCATGTCGACCAGCGCCTGCTGCTCCATGCCCAGGGCCTTGTCGAGCGCCTGGTATCCGCCGTTGTCCAGGTAGGTGTCCAACGTCCAGGACCGCGGGTCGTCCCAGAACTTGGTCAGGATCGGAGTCAGCGTGGTGGCCATTACTTCTCCTCCTTGGCGGACTCTGCGGTGCCGTGCCCCTGGGTGCTGGTGTGCGGGTCACCCGGCTGCGGGTCCTGGCCGGCACCGGTGGGGTTCTGCTGCTCGTCGCCCACCTCGGAGGAGTCGCCCGGCGCGCGCCAGCCGTGCTCCTTGGCCAGCTTCAGGCCCTCCAGGCTCGGACCGCCCGCGCCGACGCCCTCGTCGGCCAGGCCGTCCGGGAAACCGGCCAGCGTGCGGGAGATCTGCTTGAAGCCGCAGACCTTGGCCGGGCCGCGCGTCGGCCTGACGTCCTTGCCAGCACGCAGGTCGTCCACCAGCCGGATGGTCGACTCGGGCGTCTGGTTGTCCATGAACTCCCAGTTGGCCATGACCACCGGCGCATAGTCGCACGCGGCGTTGCACTCGACCCGCTCGAGGGTGATCTTGCCGTCCTCGGTCGTCTCGTCGTGCCCGATGCCCAGGTGCTCGGAGACGGCGTCGAAGATCAGGTCCCCGCCCATCACCGCGCACAACGTGTTGGTGCAGACACCCACGGTGTATTCGCCGTTGGGATGGCGCTTGTACTGGGTGTAGAAGGTGGCCACACCCGACACCTCGGCGTCGGTGAGGCCCAGCTTCTCGGCGCAGAACGTCACGCCACGGCCGGTGACGTAACCCTCGACGCTCTGGATCAGGTGCAGCATCGGCAGCAGCGCCGACCGCTTCACCGGGTAACGGCCCAGGATCTCGTCGGAGTCGCGGTGCAACTGCTCCAGCTGCTCGGCGGTGTAGGGCTCGGCGCTCTGCTGCAACGGCGTCTGCTCGTGGAACGGCACCGCGACCTCGTGCTCGACGTGTTCTTCGATGCTCACCTGTCAACGCCTCCCATCACCGGGTCAATGCTGGCGACGGCCACGATCACGTCGGCGACCGAGCCGCCCTCGGCCATCGCGGCGACGGCCTGCAGGTTGTTGAAGGACGGGTCACGGAAGTGTGCCCGGTAGGGCCGCGTCGCACCGTCGGACACGGTGTGGCAGCCGATCTCGCCCTTGGGGCTCTCGATGGCGGCGTAGGCCTGGCCCGGCGGCACCCGGAAGCCCTCGGTCACCAGCTTGAAGTGGTGGATGAGGGACTCCATCGACTCGCCCATGATCTCGCGGATGTGGTCCAGGCTGTTGCCCTGGCCGTCCGATCCGACGGCCAGCTGGGCCGGCCACGCGATCTTCTTGTCCGCGACCATGACCGGTCCGGGGTTCTCGTCGAGCCGCTGGATGACCTGCTCCACGATGCGCAGCGACTGGTACATCTCGTCGATGCGGACCCGGTAGCGGCCGTAGGCGTCGCAGCTGTCGCGGACGGCCACGTCGAAGTCGTAGGTCTCGTAGCCGCAGTAGGGGTCGGCCTTGCGCAGGTCGTGCGGCAGACCGGTCGCGCGCAGCACCGGTCCCGTCATACCCAGCGCCATACAGCCGGTGAGGTCCAGGTAGCCGACGTCGCACATGCGCGCCTTCAGCACGGGGTTCTCGTTGAGCAGGGCCTCGAGCTCGCCGATGCCCTTGCGCACCAGCGGGATGTTCTCGCGGACCTGGTCGATGGTGCCCGCGGGCAGGTCGGCGGCGACACCGCCGGGACGGATGTACGCGTGGTTCATCCGCAGTCCGCTGATCGCCTCGAAGATCCGCAGGATCCGCTCGCGTTCGCGGAAGCCGATGGTCATGACGGTGGTCGCGCCCATCTCCATGCCACCGGTGGCGATGCAGACCAGGTGCGAGGTGACCCGGTTGAGCTCCATCATCAGCACCCGGATGGCCTGCGCCCGGGCCGGGATCTGGTCGGTGATGCCGAGCAGCTTCTCCACGGACAGGCAGTAGGCCGCCTCGTTGAAGATCGGCATGACGTAGTCCATGCGGGTGCAGAAGGTCACGCCCTGCGTCCAGGTGCGGTATTCCATGTTCTTCTCGATGCCGGTGTGCAGGTAGCCGATGCCCGCCCGGGCCTCGGTGACCGTCTCGCCGTCCAGCTCGAGGATGAGGCGCAGCACGCCGTGGGTCGACGGGTGCTGCGGACCCATGTTGACGACGATGCGCTCCTCGTGCAGCGCGGCCGCCTCGTCGACCAGGTCGTCCCAGTCGCCGCCGACGGCGTTGAGCACCGGGGTCTCGTCGTCGACGTCGTGGGTGGTGGCGCCATACGCGTCGGTTGTCGAAGTCACTTGTACGACCTCCTGTCGCTGGGCGGGGGCACCGTGGCTCCCTTGTACTCCACCGGTATGCCGCCGAGCGGGTAGTCCTTGCGTTGCGGGTGACCGGGCCAGTCGTCCGGCATCAGGATGCGGGTGAGAGCCGGGTGGCCGTCGAAGATGATCCCGAACATGTCCCAGGTCTCGCGCTCGTGCCAGTCAGCGCCCGGGTAGGTCTCCACGATCGACGGGATGTGCGGATCGGCATCGGGTGCCACGACCTCGACGCGCACCCGCTTGCTGCCGCCCGTGATCGAGATGAAGTGGTAGACGGCGTGCAGCTCGCGGGCGGTGTCCTGCGGGTAGTGCACTCCGCTCACGCTGAGGCACTGCTCGAAACGCAGCGCCGGCTCGTCGCGCAGCGCCTGCGCGACCAGCGGCAGGTGCTCGCGTGCCACGAAGAGGGTCAGCTCGCCGCGATCGACCACGACCCGCTCGACCGCGACGTCGTAGTCGCCGCCGCGCCGGGTCAGGCCGGCCTGCAAGGCGTCGGTCAGCTCGTCGAAGTAGCCGCCGTAGGGCTTGCTCGCGGTGCCGGGGAAGAGCACGGGGCGGTTGAGCCCGCCGTACCCGCTGGTGTCGTTGCCGAGGGACGAACCGAACATCCCGTGCCGGTCGGCGATCCTGACCGGCTCGCCCACGGTGGTGGTCTCGACGAGCTCGTTCGGCGTCACCGCGTCGGTGGTCGTCGCCTCCGCGCTGGGTTCGTCGGGCTTCCTCTCATCGCTCATGCGAGAAGGCCTTTCATCTGATGCGTCGGCGTCGCTTCCATCGCGGCGCGCTCGGCGGCGCGTGCGGCCTCGACCCGGTTGACGCCGAGCTTGCTGTTCTGGATCTGCTGGTGCAGCTCCAGGATCGCGTTCATCAGCATCTCCGGCCGGGGCGGACAACCCGGCAGGTAGACGTCCACCGGTATGACGTGGTCGACACCCTGGACGATCGCGTAGTTGTTGAACATGCCGCCCGAGCTGGCGCAGACGCCCATCGAGATGACCCACTTGGGCTCCGGCATCTGGTCGTAGACCTGGCGCACGACCGGCGCCATCTTCTGGCTGACCCGGCCGGCGACGATCATCAGGTCGGCCTGCCGGGGCGTGGCGCTGAAGCGCTCCATGCCGAAGCGGGCGATGTCGTAGTCGGGGGTGCCGACCGCCATCATCTCGATCGCGCAGCAGGCCAGGCCGAACGTGGCCGGCCACACCGAGCTCTTGCGCATGTAGCCGGCGACCTGCTCCACCGTGCTCAGCAGGAAGCCCGCAGGCAGCTTCTCTTCGATTCCCATGTCCGTAGACCTCAATCCCACTCAAGTCCGCCGCGGCGCCACACGAAGGCGTAGGCGACGAACACGGTCACGACGAAGAGCACCATCTCGATGAGCGCGAAGAGTCCCAACCGGTCGAACGAGACCGCGAACGGATAGAGGAACACCGACTCGATGTCGAAAATGATGAACAGCATCGCCGTCAGGTAGTACTTGATCGGCACGCGGCCGCCGCCCTCGGCGTGCGGGCTCGGCTGGATGCCGCACTCGTAGGCGTCGACCTTGGCGCGGTTGTAGCGCTTCGGGCCGGCCAGTGAGCTCGCGCCGAGCACCGAGAAGATGGCGAACGCGGCGCCGATGCCCGCGAAGAACAACAGCGGGGCGTAGGAGTAGTTCATTGCTTACGAGTCCTTCCGAACGTCGCTGTTCGAGCCGAGACGGTCATGCTGCGGGCACCACCCGTGACAGCATCGACATCACTCGGTCATCGAGTTTGCCACCGTGCTCGTCGCCGAGGTTGGCCATGACCTTCAACAAGAATTGCATCATCGTCTTGCGCGGCAGGCCGTAGCGCACCGCGAAGCGCATGATCTCCGGGTGCCCGATCAGCTGCGCGAAGTAGCGGCCGACGGTGAAGTAACCACCGAGCGCGTCCTTCATCACCTTCGGGTAGGACTGCAGCACCCGCTCGCGTCCGGCGTCGTCGGCGCGGCCGAACGCCTGCGCGACCACCTCGGCTGCCAGCCGGCCGGACTCCATCGCATAGGCGATGCCCTCGCCGTTGAACGGGTTGACCATGCCACCGGCGTCGCCCACCAGCAGCAGGCCGTCGGCGTAGTGCGGCTGCCGGTTGAAGCCCATCGGCAGCGCCGCCCCGCGGATCGGACCGGTGATGGTCTCCTCGTTGTAGGTCCACTCCTCCGGCATGGTGGCCACCCACCGGCGCATGACGTCCTTGTAGTCGGTCTTGCCGAACGCGCTGGAGGTGTTGAGGATGCCCAGCCCGACGTTGCTGGTGCCGTCGCCGACACCGAAGATCCAGCCGTAGCCGGGCAGCAGCACCCGCTTGCCGTTCTTGTCCTGCGACCACAGCTCCAGCCACGACTCCAGGTAGTCGTCGTCGTGCCGCGGACTGGTGTAGTAGGCGCGGACCGCGACACCCATCGGGCGGTCGTCGCGCTTGTCGCGGCCCATGGCCAGCGACAGCCGGGAGGAGTTGCCGTCGGCGGCGATGACCAGCGGCGCGCGGAAGGTCAGCGTGCGGCCGGTCGGGCGGTCGTTCTCGCCCATCTCCTTGGCCTCGACACCGACGATCGCGCCGGTGCGCTCGTCACGGATGGCGCCGGCCACGTTGACGCCTTCGCGCAATCGGGCGCCGTGCTTGACGGCGTGCTTGGCCAGGATGTCGTCGAAGTCCTGGCGGGTGCGCACCAGGCCGTATGGCGGGAAGCTCGCGACGTCCGGCCAGTCCAGCTGCAACCGCATGCCGCCACCGATGATCCGCAGGCCCTTGTTCTTGATCCAGCCGTCCGCCTCGGGCGTCGGCACGCCGAGCGTGATCAACTCACGCACGGCTCGCGGGGTCAGACCGTCGCCACAGACCTTCTCCCGGGGGAAGTGGGTCTTCTCCAACAACAGCACGTCGAGACCGGCCATTGCGAGGTAAGCGGCTGTGGCTGATCCACCGGGGCCGGCGCCGACGACGATGACGTCGGCGTTCTCGTCCAGGGCAGGGCTAACGCCGGGGAGGCTCACTCGGGTGAATCTTTCTAGCTTGTGAACGTCTTCACTAACCCATGCACTGTATTCCCAACCAGGTCAGCGAACCTACTGAGGCGAACCTAAGTCGTCATCCAGTCGGCGGCGGGCTTGGTCGCCCGGTGCAGCGCCACGATGCCGCCGGTCAGGTTGCGCCATTCGACCGACTCCCAGCCGGCGTCCTGCATCAGCGACGCGATGCCGGCCTGGTCGGGCCAGGCCTGGATGGACTCGGCCAGATAGACGTAGGACTCGGCGTTGGAGCCGACCTTGCGGGCCACCCGGGGCACCGCGGACATCAGGTATTCGCTGTAGACCTTGCGGAACGCACCGTTGGTCGGCGTGGAGAACTCACAGATCAGGATCTTGCCGCCGGGCCTGGTCACCCGCCGGAACTCGCGCAGCGCCTCCTCGGTGGAGTGGACGTTGCGGAAACCGAAGGACATCGTCACCGCGTCGAAGACCCCGTCGGCGAACGGCAACTGCATCGCATCGGCCGCGGTGAAGGCCATCTGCGGCCGCATCTGCTTGCCCTTGCGCAGCATGCCTAGCGAGAAGTCGGCCGGCACCACGCGCGCACCCAGGCGCTCGAACGGCTCGCTGCTGGTGCCGGTGCCCGCCGCGATGTCCAGGATCAGGTCGCCCGGACGGGGCGCGACCGACTCCACCACGACCTTGCGCCAGCGCCGGTCCTGCCCCATCGACATGACGTCGTTGGTGATGTCGTACCGCGCCGCCACCTGGTCGAACATCGTGGCGACGTCACGGGGCTGCTTCTCCAAGCTCGCACGGTTCATACGGCGCATTCTTCCGTATGCCGAGACGGCGCGGACGGGGGCCGACCGGTGACGGCGGCGTAAGGTGGCCGCTCGTGACCATGCCGTTGCCCCAATCCCATCCCGCACTGGTCGTGCGCTCGCGGCGCATCCCCGACCCGGGCGATCTGGTCTCGTTGATCCCAGCCGGCGCCGAGGCGCCGGTGAGCTGGCTGCGCGACGGGGACGGCTTCGTGGGGTGGGGCACCGCCGCCGCCATACAGACGCACGGGACGGCGCGGTTCGCCGACGCGGAGCAGTGGTGGCGCAGCATCGTGCGCGACGCGGTCGTCCGCACCGAGGTGGACCTGCCCGGCTCGGGCCTCATCGCGGTGGGGTCGTTCGCCTTCGCGGCGGCGTCCGCCGCCGGTGGCGTGCTGCACGTGCCCGAGGTCGTCGTCGGCCGGCGCAACGACGTCGCCTGGATCACCACGATCAGCACGGCCGCCGAACTGCCCGGCGCGCCGAGGTTGCAGGCCGGCCGGTGTCCGGCGGCCCCGGACGTGTCCGCCGTCGGCAGCGGTGCGCTGACCGACGCGGAATGGACCGCGGCCGTGGGTTCGGCGGTCGATCGTATCCAGTCCGGCGCGCTCGACAAGGTGGTGATGGCGCGTGACGTGGTGGTCCGCTCCGCGAGCGAGATCGACCCGCGCTACCTGTTGCGCAACCTGTCCGACTCCTACCCCAACACCTGGACCTACAGCGTCGACGGGCTGATCGGCGCGACCCCCGAGATGCTGCTGCGCCGGCAGAAGGGTCTGGTCACCTCGCGCGTGCTCGCCGGCACGATCCGGCGCACCGGCGACGACGAGCACGACCTGGCCCTCGCCGCTTCGCTGGCGCGGTCCAGCAAGGACCTCGAGGAGCACGAGTACGCGGTGCGGTCGGTTGCCGACGCGCTCTCACCGCACTGCTCGTCGATGAACGTGCCGGAGTCGCCGTTCGTGCTGCACCTGCCGAACGTCATGCACCTGGCGACGGACGTCGCCGGCGTGCTGCACGAGGACGTCTCGTCGCTCACGCTCGCCGCGTCGCTGCACCCGTCCGCGGCCGTGTGCGGCACGCCGACGCTCGCCGCACGCGACCTGATCGCCGAACTCGAGCGGATGGACCGCGGCCGGTATGCCGGACCCGTCGGCTGGCTGGATGCCGCGGGAGATGGCGAGTGGGGCATCGCGCTGCGTTGCGGCGCACTCGAAACACCGCACCGGATCAGGCTGTTCGCCGGTTGCGGGATCGTCGCCGGGTCGCAGCCCGAGTCCGAGCTGAGGGAGTCCGACGCGAAACTCGTGCCGATGCGTCAGGCGCTCGGCTGCGGCGCCTCGGCCGAGTAGGCGATCCCTGATGCACGTCGGTCGAGCTGAGCCACAAGGGTTTTCGTGTCGGTGTGGTCGCCCGCGTGCTCGCCATCGCTGCATCGGGTCTTCGTGGTGGCCGAGCGTGTCGAGGTTACGTCGGCGAGGGGAAAGCCGTTGACTCTAAAGGATATTCGATCATCGGGCTCCTTGTAGTTCGAACGCCAGTTCGGTAGACTTGGTGCATGGGAGGGACACCGACAGACCAGACACCAGCAGGTGATGGGCTGGCCGCAGCTGGCAAGATCCGGGCGGCGTTCGAGTTGTTGGTGTCCGCGTTCGAGGACACCCGGCTGGATGCGATCACGCCGGGCAAGGACGAGTTGCTGGAGCAGATTGCCGCCGCCCAGTACGTGTTGAATGTCGCGTGCAGGCGGCCCGGCTCGCCCAGGTCGCCGCGATCGAGCCCGTACGCTTCCCGGACCACACCTCCCCGTCAGGGTTCCGAGAGCATGCGGTGGCGCACCCGATCGGGACACATCAGGACGAGTTCATCGGCTGCGAGATCGGCCCGTTGATGGGCTGGACGTCCGGGCAGGCCGTCGGGCGGGTCAGCGAAGCCGCCGACATGATCACCCGGACCCCGCGGTTGTTCGCAAGGGTCGGCACCGGAGAACTCGAGCCCGCCAAGCTGGCCTCGATCCACCGAGCCATCGGGCGGACCGTCAAAGAGCTCGGCGACGACGGGCACCCGGTCACAATCGATGTGGCGCGGACAGTGGAGACCGCGTTGCTCGGTGACGTCCACCCCGACGACGACAGTGCTCAGGCAGCAACCGTCGTGCAAGAGAACGTGCAGCTGATTGCGCGGCAGTCCAACCGGCAATTGCGGCACCGCACCGAACGCATCCTGCGCACCGTGGACCAGGTCGCTGCGGACAAGGCCGCCACGAAACGACGCCGGGACCGGGTCGGGGTCTTCACCCACCCCGACGACGAACCCGGCCTGACCCACCTGCACGCCATCCTGGACTCGGCAATCGCTGCGCAGCTCATGTCGGCGCTCGACCAGCTCGCCCGGGATGTGCATGCGGATACCAGCACGGACAAGACGTTGGCCGAATGCCGCGCCGATGCCCTCGCCGACCTGGCCCTGGGCAATGCCACCGTGGCAACGAAACTGCTCATCCACGTCCCGGTCCACGTCCGAGCAGACACCACCAGCCCAAGCAGCGGGGACGCAGCGTCGGCAGCACCGCGCGTCGGGCAGGGGGCGGCGTTCTGGCCTGCCGCGTTCGCGCACCCGATCACCGGTCTCACGGTCTTGCCGCACGGCCGCCCCACCGCAGCCAGAGCCGGATCCATCACGCCCACCGGGGTACGAGTCAAGTCGCAACTAGACCTGGACATCGAGTTCAACGAACTGATGAAGACTTTGTGGCCGCCTGATCCCGACGATTACCCGCCCGACGTATTCGACGACTACGAACCCATTGATCGGGACGACGGCGACGACGGACCGCCAGCATGGTGGCGGGCTGAACCGAGCCGACCGCCCGCAGCAGCGACGCAGCCCGGCGTCTCGACCGCCTTGCTGGGTGACGCCATCGTGCCCGGCGTCGGAGTCATTCCCGCCGCCGTCATCTGCGAAATGTCTCGCTCGTTCGGCACGACGATCACCCGCGCCCTGGTCGACGCGAACACCGGCGTCACCGTGGAAACCAATGAAACGCAATACCGGCCCAGTCACCGGCTCGCCGACTTCGTCCGCGCTCGAGATGGGCACTGCCGGTTCCCCGGATGCGCCCGGGCTGCTCGCTGGTGCGACATCGACCACGTCGTCCCCTGGCCTGCCCGGACCACAGCGGCCTGGAACCTCCAATGCCTGTGCCGACACCACCACCGCACCAAACAAGAACAACACTGGCACGTCGCCATGACGGCCGACGGGGTCTGCACCTGGACCAGCCCGTCCGGCCGCACCTACACCACCGTCCCCGGCGAATAGCCCCACCCCACAACGGGATCCAGACTTCGAAAATGTCGGTGGTACCTCAATCTGATCGACTGGCGCTCACGCGCGAAGGACGCAGCTGGCCTCCTCAGAGATCGAGGATCGTCAGGGCGCGAAGCAAACATGAGTCTCGGACGAATGGAAGTGCAGACCTACGATTTCGCCAACGACAAGGGGAACGGACCGAAGTCCGATCGGCGGGGAGTCGAAGGTCGCGCAGATCCGAGTCGCGGCCCGGCATGCTGTCCGTGTGGAAATGTCCGAGATCTACCACCCAAGAAGCTGGCGACTGTTCGACCAGTTGGACATCGACCTCGTCGAACCGGCCGGCCCGGACGAGCTTTTCGACGTCGCCGCCCGGCACGTCACCGGCGGGCACGCGCTGGATGTCGGATGCCGCGACGCCAGACATTTGATTCGGCTGGCAGAGCAGTTCGGGTTCTCCGCCTAGGTATCGATCCCGTCCCATAGCACGTCGACCGCGCAGCGACCGCCATACAGGAAGTAGGGCCTGGCGGCGACACCACCACGCGATCACGGAGAAGGTGGTCGTCGGCACCCGGTGGCGCGCGGAGTACGGCGAACCCGTCTACCGGTTGACCGAAGCCAGCGCCCAGTGGTCAACGCACCAGTTTCTTGGCCGCTTCGTGCCGGTGATCTACGTCCTCCGGAAACAAGGAAGCCACCGGCTTGTCATCACGACAACTCGGCGCCCTCGATCACGACGACCTCACCCTCAGCGGCCTTGAAGCGCAGCTCACGAGCAGCCTGGTACCCCGGTGAGTTGTAGCAGTCCATCGCTGCTTGGTAGCTCGGGAACTCGATCACCACGTTGCGCGCCCGCGATTCGCCCTCGCTGATGTCGAAACGACCTCCGCGCACGATCGGGACGCCGCCGAAAGCGGCGTACACGGGGTTGGCCGCTGCGACGTACTCGGCATACCCGGCGTCGTCGTGCACCGCGACGCGCGCGATCCAGTAGCCCTTTGCCGAACCCTTGGCAGCCATCTGCATTCCTTCTTCGGTGTCGAACTGTGGTCAGGGCCCCAACAGTAGGCGCAGCGCACCCGGCAGCACCCGCACGGTCACGGGCGCCGTAGCGAGCGGATCACCGTCGGCATACGCCTCGACGCCCTCGGCCTCGATCCGCACGGTGCGCCCGCGCAGGACGCTGACCTCGGGGTTGCGCACGTGGGTGCCACGGTAGAGCTGCGGCAGGGAGCGCACGAACTTCAACCGGTTGCCGGCGCCGACCATCACCACGTCGAGCAGTCCGTCCCGCACGTCGGCGTCCGGAGCGATGTGCATGCCCCTGCCGTAGTAGCCGGAATTGGCTGCGATCGCAGTGAATCCGCGATAGTCAAAGGTCTCGTCGTCGACCTGCACGCGGTAGTGCCGCGGACTGAACTGCAGCAGTCCGCGCACCGACGCCAGCTGATACTGCGCCGCCGACGGCAGCCGCCCGGCGCCGGCGTTGACCAGCTCGGACACGCGTGCGTCAACGCCCGCGTAGACGCTGCCGACCACGACGCGGCCTTCCGCCTCGATGGCGTCGACCTTCGTCTCGACGCCGCCCACCGCCAATCGGGTTGCGTCGTGGATGTTCTCGGGTATGGCGAGCTGGCGCGCGAAGTCGTTGCCACGACCGCCCGGGACGATCGCGGCGACCAGGTCGTACTTGTGCAGCGGGCCCGCCATGCTGCTGACCATGCCGTCGCCGCCGACCAGCACGCAGATCTCCCCCGCGGCCGCCGTGTCCCGGATCAGGCTCTCGGCCATCTCGATGCCGGGCGAGAAGGTGATCCGCACGGTGCCGCCGGCGTCGCCCAGGTTCGCGGCGACGTCACGTGCGATGTGCACGGCGCGTCCGCCGCCGGACAACGGGTTGGCGATCACGTGGAAGGACCGCACCGGACATCGCCTCCAGGAGTGAGAGATTCACCTCAGCATCCAGTGCGCGACTCGCCGCACGCAAGACCGCCACGCCGCTAGGCCGCCAGGAACTGCTTCCATCCGCCCGGCGGTCGAACACCGAAGGGCACCGTTCGCAGCTTGGCCAACACCGCCGGGTCCTGTGCCTCGATCCAGTCGACCAGTTGCCGGAAGGACACGATGCGGGCGTCCGGGTAGGTGGCGATCTTGCGCATCACCTGATCGACGGCCGTCATGTAGATGCCGCCGTTCCAGCCCTCGAAGTGGTTGCCGATGATCAGTGGTGCCCGGTTGGAGTCGTAGGCGCGCCGGAAACCGGCCAGGTAGGTGTCCACCGCCTCCTGCTGCCAGCCGGGGCGCCGCGACGGTGTGCCGCGGGTGGTGCCGCCGGTCTGGTTGTACATGATGTTGTAGTCCATCGAGATCACCTGCCCGGTGTGCCCGGCGAACGGGATCGACTGCATCGACAGATCCCACAGATTGCGATCCTTCGACGGCCACATCTGGATGCCGGTCTTGCTGCTGTCGTAACGCCAGCCCAGCTTCGACGCCGTGACCCGCAGGTTGTCCGCACCCTCGAGGCACGGCGTGCGGCCGCCCACGAGTTCCTTGTCGTAGTCGAAGGGCAGCGGCGGCAGGTCGGTGAATCCGGTGGTGCTGCGCCAATGTTCGACGAAGTACTTCGCCTGCTCGATCTCGCTCTTCCAGTCGGCGGGCGACCACTGCTGCACACCGCGCGGCCCACAGAAATGACCGTTGAAATGAGTGCCGATCTCGTGGCCCTCGCGCCAGGCTTCGCCGATGTTCTGGATCGTGGCGTGGATGTCCTCGTCCTCCAAATAGCCGATGTCGGAGGCGCCGACCCGGTGCCGCGGCGGGTGGTAGAGATCCTTGTGGCTGCGTGGCAGCAGGAAGAGACCGGACAGGAAGAGCGTCATCGAGGCACCGGTGTCGCGCGCCACCTCGCGGAAATGGGACAGCAGGTTGAGCCCACTGATCTCGCCGGCACCGTCCCAGGAGATCACCACGAACTGCGGTGGCGTCTGTCCCGGCACCAGGCGCTGCGCGACCGGCTGGTGCGGCTGCGGACCGGTGTCGGACGTCGAGCCGTCGCCGATCAGCCGCACGGCCGGGGACGACGAGGTGGACGCATGCGGCGTCCCGGCGGACGACCGACCGCCTTCGGGCGTATGGCGCGCCCCTGCGCCACCACCGCTGATGCCGCACCCACCGAGCACCGCCGCCGCACCGACCGCGGCACCCGCGGCCAGGGCGTCCCGCCTGGAAACCGTCGCCATCTGCTCCCCAACTCCCCTCGGGTTGCCGGACATCCCTCCGAGACGGCGATGTCCGTGACCACGGTCGCAAACCGGGCCCCGAATCCCAAGGCACCGCGCCGCCGTTCGCGGCGAACGCCCGGCCACGAGCGACGCGGTCGGTGACCGGGCGGATCGGCGGTAGACTGGGACCCGTTCAGTGAAGGGTCCGGCGCGACTGGAGGCGGGAAGTCGCGCGTCGGCTTCTGCCGACCTCCGACGCAGTGCCCGAAGGGCGCTGCACGACCCGAAAGGCCTCCCCCGTGTCACCCGTCGCGTCATACCGTCACCTCTTCGGCCTGACCGGACGCACCTACATCGTCGTGGCGTTCCTCGCCCGCTTGCCCCTGGCGATGAGCCAGATGGGCGTGCTGTTGCTCGTCGCGCACACCACCGGCAGCTACGGAGCCGGTGGTGCCACGGCGGGTGCGCTCGCCGTCGCCAACGCGGCCGGTGCCCCAGTGCTCGGCGCCGTGTCCGACCGGCTCGGCCAGCGATCCGTGGTGCTCGTCCAGTCGGTCATCAGCGCCCTGGGCCTGATCGCTGTCGTGATCGCCGCCGAGAGCGGCATCCCGTGGGGGTGGGCGGCCGTCGCGGCCGCGGTCGGCGGCTTCTTCATCCCGCAGGCCGGGCCGCTGGCACGCGTCCGCTGGCGTCCGATCATCACCTCCAGCGACCGCCCCGGCTCGGCGGTCCGGCTGATCGACACCGCCTTCTCCTACGAGGGCTCGGCCGACGAGGCGTCGTTCGTGCTGGGCCCGGCCCTCGTCGGGTCGATCGCTGCGGTCGTCGACCCGGGCGTCGGCATCTGCACCGCCGCGGCCCTGCTCGCCGTCTTCGGCACGTGGTTCGCCATCCACCCGACGGCGCGGCTGCGCTCCTCCCGCACCGGGGTCGCCGCGGCCGGGCGGCTGCTGACTCCCGCGCTGGGGACGCTGCTGCTGGCACAACTGATCATCGGGATGATCTTCGGCTCGGTGCAGACCGGCACGACCGTCATCGCGACCGACGCCGGACACGGCGGGGTGGCCGGCCTCGTCCAGGCACTGCTGGGCGTCGGCAGCGTCGCGGCGGGGCTGAGCATGGCAGCGCTGCCGGCGCGGATCGGCTACGTGACCCGCTGGCGGGTGACAGCGGCCGGCCTGTTCGTGCTGGCGTCGCCGCTGCTGCTGGTGCACTCCCTGGCCCTGCTGTGCCCGGTGCTGATCGTGCTCGGGTGCTGCGTGGCGCCATACATGATCACCACCTTCACCCTCGGCGAGCAGCTGACACCTCCGTCGCGCACCGGCGCCGCGATGACGCTGCTGGCTGCCGCCACCGGACTGGGGTATGCCGTCGGCGCCGCCGTCGCCGGACGACTCGGTGACGTGTCCGGCGCGACCGCCGCGTTCGCCGTCACCGTCACCGCCGGTGGCCTCGCCTGTGTGCTCGCCGTGCTGGCCGGCCCGTTGCTGCGGCGGGCACACGCCGCCGCGCAGACCCTGCAGCCGGGCGACAACCGTCGGTCGGCGGCGACACGAGCCGCCTGAGCCCACCGTCGCCGTCCTCGGGCGACAACTGCCCGCGCCCGAGCACGCTCTAGGGTTTTGCCATGGCGTCCTCCAAGCAGACCACTGCCCTCAACCTCGCGTCGGCCGCGACGGCCGGCGTCATCACGCTGATCCAGCCCGCGCGCTTCCCGAAGTGGGCGCGGCGCGGCCTGCGCTGGGCGAACACCGCCGGGACGGCCGGGTCGCTCTTCTTCGTCGTCCGCGGTGACGACCTGCCCGACGACCACCCGCTGCACAAGGCCGTCAGCGCCAGCGACGTGCTCGCCGCCGCCACCGGCGGGCTGATGCTGGTCACCTCCGGCCTCGGCATGAAGGCCGACGACCGGATCGAGCAGTTCCTGGTCAAGCGCGGTGTGAAGCACCCGCGGCTGCTCATGGCAGCGGGCGTCGTCGCCGTCCTGTTCGCCGTCAAGACCGTGCAGGACCGGGCACGGCACGACGCACCGGCGGCCACCGCACCCACCGGCCCGAAAGCGCCGCCGAGCGCCAAGCCGGCCAACCCGGCGTTGCCGACGTCGACGTCCGGTCCCGACGCAGCGGCCGAGACCGAGCGCGACAGCCGTCCCGAAGAGACCCGATGACAGGAACCCGATGACGACGTTCGAGTTCGCCGACGTCGAGGACGCCGCGCGCCGGCTGGACGGCGTCGCACACCGCACACCGGTCGTGACCTCGGCACGGCTGGACGCCGAGCTGGGCGTCTCACTGCACGTGAAGTGCGAGAACCTGCAGCGGATGGGCGCTTTCAAGTTTCGCGGCGCCTACAACGCGCTCAGCCGGCTGGACGATGCGGCACGCGCCGCCGGGGTCGTCGCCTTCTCCTCTGGGAATCACGCGCAGGCGGTGGCGTTGGCCGCCCGGCTGTTGGGCATGCCGGCGACGATCGTGATGCCGACGGACGCGCCGAGGATCAAGCTCACCGCCACCAAGGGGTATGGCGCCGAGGTCGTCCTCTACGACCGGCAGACCGAGGACCGTGCGGCGATCGCCGCCGAGTTGGCCGCGCGGGACGGCCGCACCGTCATACCACCGTTCGACCACCCGCACATCGCCGCCGGGCAGGGCACCGCGGCCCTGGAGTTGCTGGAGGAGGTGCCGGATCTCGATGTCGTGATCGCACCGCTCGGTGGCGGCGGACTGCTCAGCGGCACGGCCGTCGCGGTCCGCGGGAAGCGAGGTGGGACAAGGGTCTTCGGCGCAGAGCCGGCCGCCGGTGACGACGGCAAGCAGTCGTTCGACGCAGGGCACATCGTCCGCATCCCGGTGCCGCAGACGCTGGCTGACGGTGCCCAGACCACGGCGCTGGGCGAGCTGACCTTTCCGATCATCCGCGAGCTCGTCGAGGACATCGTGCGAGTCGGTGATGATGAACTCGTGGCGTCGATGCGGTCACTGGCGCACACCTGCAAACTGGTGGTCGAGCCCACCGGGGCACTGGCGCTTGCCGCGGCCCGCACGCTGGCTCCGGACATGCCGGGCGCGAAGGTCGGGGTGATCCTGTCCGGCGGCAACATCGACCTGGATCGTTTCGCCGGCCTGCTGTCGTCGCGCTGAGACTCCCTCAGCGCACGTGGTGCCAGGCAAGGACCGCGATCGACGCCAGGAAGATCAGCGAACCCACGAACGCGAACGGCCGCCCGGCACGACCGATCGCTTCGGCGACGGGCGGTCGCGCACCGAGCTCGACCATCCTTTCTTCGGGTGAACGGCGCAACGTGCCCAGCCGGAACCGCACCGGTGCGAGCTGCGTTGCGAACGGAACATAGACAGAGATCACCAACAGTGCCAGCGGAATTCGGATCCAGAAGGCGCGATAGACCTGCTCCGCCCACAGCGCGACCACGAGTAGGACGATGGCCAGCACGGCTGCGATCAGCTGGCTGCTCACGGTCAGAGTGCGCGCGCGGCTGGTGCTCTGCGCGGCTGCCCGGATCAGCCAGCGCAGCTGACCTTGCTGCATGCGCCGGCGCACCCACCACGCCCAAGCAACGCCCGCCACCAGCAGGGGCAACTCGATCCAGATCCGCACGCACGGAGCGTAAGGCACCAACCATTTCGACCCAACCAGCGACCGTTGCCGGTTATGCACGGGCCAGCTGCCAGAACCCGACCCAACCAGCGACCGTTGCCGGTTATGCACGGGTCAGCTGCCAGAACCCGACCCAACCAGCGACCGTTGCCGGTTATGCACGGGTCAGCTGCCAGAACTGTCCGACATCACGACCGTCGTCCCTTCGGCACACTCACCCACACTCGTCCGGCAAGCTGGGCGTATGCCGGACGACACCACCATGGAGCCCCTCGACGCACTGCGCCGGATCGCGTTCCTGCTGGAGCGATCCCGTGCAGGCACCTATCGCGTCAAGGCCTTCCGTCAGGCGGCCGACACCGTGGTGGCGACACCGCGCGACGAGCTCGAGAACCGCGCACGGGCGGGCACCCTCGCCGAGTTGCCGGGCATCGGGAAGTCGACCGAGGCGGTCATCCGGGAAGCACTGGGCGGCGACCGGCCGGCATACCTGACCAGCCTGGAGGAGAAGTCACCCGAACGCCTGGCCGACGGCGGCGAGCGCTACCGGGAGGCGCTGCGCGGCGACTGCCACAGCCACTCCGACTGGAGCGACGGCGGCTCACCGATCCCCGAAATGGTCGCGACCGCAATGGAACTCGGCCATGAATACCAAGTGTTGACCGATCATTCACCGTCGTTGCGGGTGGCCAACGGGCTCAGTGCCGAGCGGCTGACCAAGCAGTTGGCACTGATCGACCGGATCAACGAACGCACCGGTGACTTCACGCTGCTCAAGGGGATCGAGGTCGACATCCTGGACGACGGCACCCTCGACCAGACCGACGCCATGCTCGACAAGCTCGACGTACGCGTCGCGTCCGTGCACTCGAAACTGAAGATGGCCAAGGCGCCGATGACCCGCCGGATGATCGGCGCGGTCCGCAACCCGCGCACCAACATCCTAGGCCACTGCACCGGACGGATGGTCGACGGCGAACGCCGCGGCAAGGCGCTGCGGCGCGAGCAGTCCAGCTTCGATGCAGCGGCGGTCTTCGCCGAATGCGCCGTGCACGGTGTCGCGGTCGAGATCAATTCCCGGCCCGAACGCCAAGACCCGCCGGACGATCTGATCGCGCTCGCGCTCGACGCCGGCTGCCTCTTCTCCATCGACAGCGACGCCCATGCGCCGGGGCAGTTGGACTTCGTGGAGTACGGCTGCGAACGCGCCGAACGGCTGCAGATCCCGCTCGAACGCATCGTCAACACCTGGCCCAAGAGGGACCTGCTGCGCTGGGCGGCGAGGTCCTGAGGACCTCGTTTTGGCGGATCGCCCAACGCTCCTTTATAGTTCTCTAGTCCTCGACACCAGCCGAGGTGCGCTGAGCGACAGGACTGGTCGTCGAAGATGTAGTCCCCATCGTCTAGCGGCCTAGGACCCCGCCCTTTCACGGCGGTAGCACGGGTTCGAATCCCGTTGGGGATACGCATCACTCATGGTGATGATGCAGGATGCAAGAAGGCCGCAAGGCCCCGTAGCGCAGTTGGTTAGCGCGCCGCCCTGTCACGGCGGAGGTCGCGGGTTCGAGTCCCGTCGGGGTCGCCATCCCTTCTCGGAGGGACGTTAGACAGCCACAAGGCCAGATAGCTCAGTTGGTAGAGCGAGCGACTGAAAATCGCTAGGTCGGCGGTTCGACCCCGTCTCTGGCCACCACGGTCGCACTGGCCGCACAACGGACCCGTCCTCGGACGGGTCCGTTGTCGTCTGCGGACTGCGGGTCGGTCGGTATGCCGGCCGGCCCGGCCTCAGACCAGGCCCGCCTTCGAGGCGAACACCGCCAGCCGCACGCGCCCTTCGATGCCGAGCTTGCGCTGGGCCGCGGACAGATGCGTCTTGACGGTCGCCTCCCCGACATACAGCCGGGCGCCGATCTCCTGGTTGCTCAGCCCCTCGCCGACGAGTTGCACCACCTCGAGCTCGCGTTCGGTGAGCATGCCGATCGCCTCGCGCGCCGCGGTGTGTTCGCTCGTATGACGGTCGTTGATCTGCTCGAACACCCGGCGCACGCTGCGTGGCGACAGCGCGCCGTCACCGGCATGGACGTTGCGGATGGCGGCGATGATGGTGGGCGCCGGGGCGGTCTTGAGCAGGAAGCCGGCTGCACCGGCCGAGATCGCCCGCATCACCACGTCGTCGGCGTCGAACGTCGTCAGCACGATCACCCGCGGCGGCTGGGGCAGCGCACGCAGCGCCGCGGTTGCCGCGATGCCGTCGAGGCGCTGCATGCGCACGTCGAGCAGGACGACGTCCGGGAAGTGTCGCTGCACGGCTGCGACCGCCTCGTCGCCGTCGCCCGCAGTGCCGACCACCTCGATGTCGTCGGTGCTGGACAGGATCAGCTCCAGCCCGGCACACACCAGCGGGTCGTCGTCGATCAGCAGCACCCTGATCGGCTGCACCTGCGCGTCACTCACCAGTGGCTCCTCTCGATCGCCAGGGCAGCCGGACCAGCGTCCGGAAGGCGCCCTCGTCGTCCACCCACACCCACGACTCGCCGCCGGCCTGCTGCACCCGCTCGTGCATGCCGGTCAGCCCGTTGCCGGGCCGGATGGTGTGGTCGGCCGGGTCGGGCGCCCGGTTGGCCGTGCCGATCTGCAGCCCACGCTCCGGGCCGCCCTCGATCTGCAGCCGGACCGGTGCGCCGGGGGCGTGCTTGCGTGCGTTGGTGAGCAGTTCCTGGGTGATCCGGTAGGCGCTGCGACCGACCTGGTCGTGCAGGTCGGCGCCGTGATCGAGGAAGACGGTCGCCGCGACGGGGCTGCCGGCCGCCAGCGACTCGTCGATCAGCCGGGGCAGGTCGACCAGCGTCGGCAGCGTGGCGCTGATGTCCGGGGAGCCCGGCTGCCGCAGCACCGCGAGCAACGAACGCAGGTCGTCCATGGACTCCTGGGCGCCCTCCCGCACCAGTGCGGCGCTCCGGGCCAGCTTGGGGTCCTCGGCGGCCAGCTCCAGACCGGAGGCGTGCAGCGACAGCAGCGACAGCCGGTGGCCGAGCACGTCATGCACCTCCCGGGCGATCCGTTCGCGCTCGGCCTGGCGCGCCACCTCCTCACCCAGCGCGTGCAGTTTGGTCTCGGCGCGGCCTTCCTTGACCTTGCTCACCCGCAGCGCCCTGCGGCTGCGCACCAGCATCGCGGCCCCGACCGTGATCGCGAGCAGGATCACCGTCTCCAGCACCACGAGCCACCACGGAAAGCGCGTGGCGTCGTCCATCGAGAACATGCTGCGGGCCCACGACGACACCTGACTGCCGGTGCCGTCGCGCCATACGCTCGCCAGCTCCGCACCGGTCGCCACGGCCAGGCAGGCCCACAACCAGGGCCCCGACGCGACGAGCAGCACGGCATACAGCGCGAACAGCGGGGTGATGGCGTCCAGCGGCAGGGCGATGGTCAGCGTGCTGATGCCGAGGGAGATCCACACCGGCCACCGGTGCCGCCAGACGAGCGCGACACCGGCGAGAACACCGACCAGGCCGAGGAGGATGAAGCGGCCGGACGACTGAGTCGCATCGGCGACCGCGCGGTCGGTGATGCCGTCGTGGCGGTACTGCACGTATGCCGACGTGCTGATCTGCGTGCCGGCGCACAACAGCACGATCACGGTGGTGACCGCGCCACGCCGCACGCGCGACGATCGCCACCAGGATGCGTCGGCTGCGGTCGTCATGGCCGCACTCTAGGGCCCGCCTCGGACGGCGCATATCCACCGGTCGGCGATCACCACCTCCCCCGTTCGGCGGAGGTATGTCGAGCCGGTCGCCGGAAGTGCGCCACCCCGCCGCCGCGGTCCACTGAGGCCATCGGAGAACGACAAGCGGAGGAGCACCCGATGACCCAGCACGACGGCCCCGACCACGGCGCCCACAACACCTCACGACACCAGCAGCAGAACCCCACCCAGTGGAGCGGCCAACCGCCGTACGCCGGCGGGCCCTACCCGCCCGTGCCGCCCGGTCCGGCACCCAAGAAGGCCAACTGGTTCGCCCGGCACAAGATCCTGACCGGGCTGTGCGGGCTGGCCGCCGTCGTGGTGATCGCCACGGCGGCCACCGCGAGTGGCGGGGCCTCCGACCCGGCTCCGACCACCGCGGCCTCGCACTCTGCGGCCGGCTCTGCGGCCGGCTCTGCGGACGGCTCGGCGACCGGCGACAGCGCGGCGCCGGCGAAGTCCGCCACCTCGGCGAAGCCGACGAGCGCAGCCGCCGAGCCGGCGAAGGACACCGCGCCGGGCATCGGCGACCCGGTGAAGTCGGGCAATCTGCAGTTCACCGTCACCAAGGTGGTGCGCAACCAGGCCCAGGTCGGCCAGGACTTCATGGCGCAGAAGGCGCAGGGCCGCTTCACGCTGGTCTACGTCACGGTCCGCAATGTCGGCAACGACTCCGAGACGCTGCTGGATTCGGAGCAGAAGATCAAGGACGCCGACAACAAGACCTACAGCCCCGACAGCGGTGCCGAGCTGGTGATGGCCGACAACGACGTCTGGCTGGCGCAGATCAACCCGGGCAACGCCGTCGACGGCATCCTGGTCTACGACATGCCGGTCGGCGTGCAGGCCACGGCCATCGACTTCAGCGGAGGCCTGTTCAAGGACAGCAAGACCGTCCGGTTGCACTGACCGGAGGTCCGAGACACACCGCCAGGACCGGCGCATGGGCCCGATCGGCACAGCCGATGTTCTAATCGGGCCCATGCGTCTTCTGCGTCCCCGTCTCGGCCTCCTCGTCCTGCCGCTGCTGCTCGCGGCCTGGCTGGCCGGCACGGGCCAGGCCCTGGCCCACGCTTCGCTGGTCGGTTCCAATCCCGCCGCGGGCACCGACCTGCGCACGGCGCCGACGTCCCTGCGGCTGACGTTCAGCGACGGCATCAACGCGACCGGCACGGCCATCCAGGTCACCGATGCATCCGGCGCGCAGCTGCAGCTCGGTGAACCGGTCGTCAACGACACCGTGGTCACGCAGCGACTCAAGGCGACCACGACGCCGGGCACCGTCCGGGTCGTATGGCGGGTGACGTCCTCCGACGGGCATCCGGCGACCGGCAACTTCACCTTCTCGGTCGACGCGGCGGCAGCCAGCACGCGCAGTCCGGACACGAGCGCCGGCAGGACCACCGGGACGGGCAGTTCCAGCGCCACCGGCGGTCTCGAGCGCAGCAGCGGGTCGACGTCGGACGACACCAGCTATTCCACGTCGGTGCCGACCTTCCAGCGCCCGACCGACCGGACCAACAACGAGCCGCTGCTGATCATCGTCCTGACGGTCGCCGCGCTCATCGTGGTCAGCGGTGTCGCGGCGCTGATCCGGCTGCGCTCTCGGGACGACGACTCCGACCTGTGACCCGCCCCGTCATCGGATCTGCGCGACAGGTGCCGGTCGATGCTGGGAATGTCCGGCGGCTGAGGTACCGTTTACCTCACGACATAGACCGAGGATCCCGGGGTCCGAGGGCGGTCTCGCGCATGCGCGGGTTCCCGTCGGGTCGCACCCCGGCAACACACACGAGGGGGTCTCGCCATGGGGCGCGGCCGGGCCAAGGCAAAGCAGACCAAGGTAGCCCGGGAGTTGAAGTACTTCTCTCCCGACACGGATCTGAATGCACTCGAGCGCGAACTTCGCGCGAAGTCTCAGCACGGTGCGGAGGAAGCCGACGAGTCGCGTGATGACGACGACTACGGCGACTACGCCGACTGGGCGTCGCACCGCGATTGACCCTGCCCCCTGCTGACCGGGGGCACCACACCACACTCACCGCATCCACGGACCGTCGGTCCGTGGATCGGTCTGTTCCGCCCAGCCTGGGTATGACGCACCTGCCACGACTGCACGTCGCGGCGCGCAGTCACTCCCTCAGCCGTGGACACCGATCAGCTGAGCCCCGCCGGACTGCGCGCCCTTCGCGCCGCTGACGATCTCGGCGCCGCTGGCATCGACCTCGTCGGTGGCCCGGACGGTGCCCATGACCCAGCTCGGCAGGTCACGCGCGGCCAGCAGCGCGAGCGCGTCGTCGACGGCCGCCTCGGGAAGCACCACGGCGAAGCCGACGCCCTGGTTGAGGGTGCGCTCGATGTCCTCCTGGGGGACGTTGCCCAGCTCGCCGATGACCGAGAAGACCGCCGGCGGCGTCCAACTGCTGCGGTCGACCACGGCGGTCAGCCCGGTCGGCAGCACCCGGGCCAGGTTGGCGGCCAATCCCCCGCCGGTCACGTGCGAGAGGGCGTGCACCGGCAGCTCCCGGACCAGCTGCAGCAGGTCGGCGGCATACACCCGGGTCGGCGTGAGCAGTTCCTCACCGAGGGTGCGGCCTAACTCCGGCACGTCGCGGTCCAGCGGCCAGCCCGCCGACGCGATGACGCGACGCACCAGCGAGAACCCGTTGGAGTGCAGCCCGCTGGACGGCACCCCGAGCACCACGTCACCGGCCCGCACCAGGTCGGGGGTGAGCAGGTCGGCCCGTTCGACGGCGCCGGTGGCGGCACCGGCCACGTCGTACTCGCTCGGCTCCAGCAGTCCCGGGTGCTCGGCGGTCTCGCCGCCGACGAGGGCCACGTTGGCCTGCTCGCACGCGGCCGCGATGCCCTGCACGATCGCGGCGATGCGTTCAGGCACCACCTTCCCGGTGGCGATGTAGTCGGTCATGAACAACGGCTCGGCGCCACACACCACGATGTCGTCGACGACCATGCCGACCAGGTCGAAGCCGATGGTGTGGTGCACGTCCATCGCCTGGGCGATGGCAACCTTGGTGCCCACGCCGTCGGTGGACGTCGCCAGAACCGGGTGCGCGAACCGGGCGATCGCGGACGCGTCGAAGAGGCCGGCGAAGCCGCCGAGGCCGCCGATCACCTCCGGCCGGGTGGCGCGGCGGACCGACTCCTTCATCAGCTCGACCGCCTTGTCACCCGCCTCGACGTCGACACCGGCTGCGGCATACGTGATCTGCGGGGAGTCGGTCATCGGAGTCCTTCGGGGGTATGACGGATCAGGGCTGCAACAGGGAGTTCTCGGCGCCACCGGACAAACCGATCGACACACCCTCGGCGTCGCTGCGCCGGTCCTGGTCGGCGACGTCGATGGAGCTGTCGTGTCCGGTGCGGACGTCGATCGGCAGCGTCTCCAGCACGTGCTTGCCGATCCGGCCGTCCTCGGGCAGCTCGATCGGGTATTCGCCAGTGAAACAGGCACTGCACAGCTCCCGCTTCGGCTGCTTGGTCGCGGCGATCATGCCGGCCTCGGAGATGTAGCCGAGCGAGTCGGCGCCGATGGACGAGCAGATCTCCTCCACGCCGAGGCCGGTCGCGATGAGTTCGGCGCGGGTGGCGAAGTCGATGCCGTAGAAGCAGGGCCACTTCACCGGCGGCGAGGAAATGCGGACGTGCACCTCGGCCGCGCCCGCCTCGCGCAGCATCCGGATCTGGGCGCGCTGGGTGTTGCCGCGCACGATGGAGTCGTCGACGACCAACACCCGCTTGCCCTTCACCGCGTGCTGCAGGGCGTTGAGCTTCAGCCGGATGCCGAGCTGGCGCAGCGTCTGACTGGGCTGGATGAAGGTGCGGCCGACATAGGCGTTCTTCACGAAGCCCTGGCCGAACGGTATGCCGGACTCCTGCGCGTAGCCGGTCGCGGCGGGCACCCCGGACTCGGGCACGCCGATCACCAGGTCGGCATCCACCGGGTGCTCGCGGGCCAGCACCCGGCCCATCTCGACCCGCGCCTCGTGCACCACTCGGTCGCGGATCACCGCGTCCGGCCGGGCCAGGTAGACGTATTCGAAGACGCAGCCCTTGGGCGTCGGGGTGGCGAACTTGTGGCTGCGCAGCCCGTATTCGTCGATCGCGATGAGCTCACCGGGCTCGATCTCGCGCACCACGCTGGCGCCGATCGTCTGCAGTGCCGCCGTCTCCGATGCCACGACCCAGCCGCGGTCGAGGCGGCCCAGCGCGAGCGGGCGCACGCCATACGGGTCCCGGGCGGCATACAGGGTGTGCTCGTCCATGAAGACGAAGCAGAAGGCGCCGCGCAACTTCGGCAGCACCTCCAGGGCGGTCTCCTCGAGCGGCTTGTCGGGGTTCTCCGAGAGCAGCGCGGTGACCAGCGCGGTGTCGGAGGTGTTGCCGCGGGCGAGTTCGCCGCGGGCCGCGCGGCCGTCCAGTTGCTGGTCGACCAGCTCCCGCAGCTCGGCGGAGTTGATCAGGTTGCCGTTGTGGGCCAGTGCCACCGTGCCGCGGTCGCTGCCGCCGAGAGTCGGCTGGGCGTTCTCCCAGGTGCTGCCGCCGGTGGTCGAGTAGCGGGTGTGGCCGATGGCCAGGTGGCCGCGCAGCGACGTCAGGCTCGACTCGTCGAAGACCTGCGACACCAGGCCCATGTCCTTGTAGACCAGGATGCTGTGGCCGTCGCTGGTCGCGATGCCGGCCGATTCCTGACCGCGGTGCTGCAGGGCATAGAGCCCGAAATAGGTGAGTTTGGAGACCTCTTCACCGGGAGCCCAGACACCGAAGACACCGCATTCGTCCTGGGGTGCCTTCTCACCGGGATAGAGATCGTGCGTCAGCCGTCCATCTCCACGCGCCACGTCACCAGTGTGACATGGGGAGCGGACTGCTCGGTCACGGGCGGTTCAGGAGCCGTTCCAGGATCAGACCGACGATCGCTCCGGCGAGCGCACCGATCGCGGCCAGTAGAGCGCCGATGAGCGCGACACCCGTGCGGGTGGAGTAGCCCGCGGTCTGCGGGCCGGTGCTGGCGATGATCGCGCCGACGATCAGGCCGATCACCGCCCCGGTGATGATGAACCGCAGGAAGTTGGGAGTACGCCGCACCCGGCGTCGGACCACGCGTGGGTCCCGCTGCGGGCCGTCCCCGTGGGACGGTCGTTCCTGCTCGTTCACGCCCAGAACGGTAACCCCGCGCGCTCAGCGGTATGTCGCCGCCCTGCGCGGGGCGACCTTGCACATCGCGTTGTTACCGGCGAGTAGAGACGCGGCGGCGAGCGCGATCGCGACTCGTTAGGGTGAGGCGCTAGTTGATCCCGTCCGGCGAACGCTCCGTCGGATCACCGTCGAACTCAGAGGTATTGCTCATGGTGTGGCTGATCCTGGCCCTGATCATTGTCGTGCTGGCCGTCGTCCTGTGGCTGCTGCTGCGCGACCCGAAGGGCGGTCGCTCGGTTGGCATCGACGGCGTGACCAGTGATCACAAGCTGAGCAGGGCAGAGCCGGCGGTCGATCCGGGGCAGGTCGCGAGCGCCGCGCCCGCCCAGGACTCGGTCGACACCCATGACCAGCCGGCCACCAGTGTGCAGCCGGAGGCCGGTGCGTCGAGCGCCGAGCCGGTGGCCGAACCGCCTGCGAAACCGGCAGCCGAGCCGGCTCCGGAACCGGTCGCCGAGCCGGCCGCCGACGACTGGGACGCACCGCCGCCCGCACTCGAGGAGACACCCGCGGCCACCTCCGCCGGCGACGACTGGGACGCACCGCCGCCCGCACTCGAGGAGACACCCGCGGCCACCTCCGCCGGCGACGACTGGGACGCCCCGCCACCCGCACTCGAGGACTCACCCGCGGCCACCTCCGCCGGCGACGACTGGGACGCCCCGCCACCCGCACTCGAGGACTCACCCGCGGCCACCGAACCCGAGCCACGCCCGGAGCCCGCACCAGCGACAGCGACCTCCGGCGCCGACGACTGGGACAACCCACCACCCGCACTCGAGGAGACACCCGCAGCCACCTCCGGCGCCGACGACTGGGACACCCCACCACCCGCACTCGAAGAGACACCCGCAGCCACCTCCGGCGCCGACGACTGGGACACCCCACCACCCGCACTCGAAGAGACACCCGCAGCCACCGCCGGCGCCGACGACTGGGACAACCCACCACCCGCACTCGAAGAGACACCCGCAGCCACCTCCGGCGCCGACGACTGGGACACCCCACCACCCGCACTCGAAGAGACACCCGCAGCCACCGCCGGCGCCGACGACTGGGACAACCCACCA
>NZ_BAAGZB010000001.1:0-3857 GCF_054778955.1 Flexivirga lutea | reverse complement strand
CCACCCGCACTCGAAGAGACACCCGCAGCCACCGCCGGCGCCGACGACTGGGACAACCCACCACCCGCACTCGAAGAGACACCCGCAGCCACCGCCGGCGCCGACGACTGGGACACCCCACCACCCGCACTCGAAGAGACACCTGCGGCCACCGAACCCGGGGCCACCGAACCCGCGGCCACCGAACCCGAGCCACGCCCGGAGCCCGCACCAGCGACACCGACCTCCGGCGCCGACGACTGGGACACGCCGCCACTGCCCTTGGCCGCATTCGGTGGCACGCCGACCGAGGACGCTTCCGCCGACGAGGATGCGGATGCGGACGACCCCGAGGGCGCCGACGGGCCGTTCGGTCCCGGCTCGGCGGCCCCGGCCGCGGACGGGTCCGGGCCGGACGGCTGGGTCAAGGGCAACGCCGACACGATGATCTTCCACTCGACCGCATCGCCGGCATACGACTCGACCGAGGCTGAGGTCTACTTCCACGACGAGACGACCGCTGCTGCAGCGGGCTTCCGGCACTGGGATCCGTCGCAGCGTTAGGAATTTCCTTCAAAATCGATAGTGCGTAAACCACCTACAGCATGGGCTGCGGTGACAGAGTCGGCATACCCCTCCCAGGACCAAGGAGCCGACATGTCGATCGACCACCTGCCGAAGAAGCCCGGCCGCCGCAGCGTGCTGCTCGGCGTCGCCGCCGCGCCGTTCGTGGCTGCGGCGACGACCTGCGCCGCAGATGCCAGTCCACACGGCCGCCACAACTACGTGGTGCCGCAGCCGCGCCCCGGGCAGTACCCCACCGACCCGACCATGCCGAAGCACGAGTTGCGCGCCTTCTGGGTGTCCGTCGTCGCCAACATCGACTGGCCGTCGAAGCAAGGCCTGTCCGCCGAGCAGCAGCAGGCCGAACTGATCGCCTGGCTGGATCTTGCGGTCGCCCAGCAGCACAACGTCGTCGTGCTCCAGGTGCGGCCGACCGCCGATGCCCTGTGGCCGTCGCCATACGAGCCGTGGTCAGCGTGGCTGACCGGCGAGCAGGGCAAGGACCCCGGCTACGACCCGCTCGGCTTCGCCGTCCGTGAGGCGCACAAGCGCAACCTGGAGTTGCACGCGTGGTTCAACCCGTTCCGCGTCGCGATGACGGAGGACCCGAGCACGTTGATCCCATCGCATCCCGCGCGACAGCATCCTGACTGGGTGCTGCCGTATGGCGGCAAGCTCTACTACAACCCCGGAGAGCCGGTCGTCCGCCGGTTCGTCGAGGACGCGATCATGGATGCCGTCGAGCACTACGACATCGACGCCGTGCACTTCGACGACTACTTCTATCCCTACCCCGCCGCCGGCAAGGTCTTCCACGACGAGGAGCAATACGCCAAGTACGGCAACGGCATGTCCCTCGATGACTGGCGCCGTTCGAACATCGACGACCTGATCGTCCGTCTCGGCCGCCGAATCAAGAAGTCGAAACCGTTGTGCCAGTTCGGGATCTCGCCGTTCGCCGTATGGCGCAATAAGGCGACCGACCCGATCGGCTCCGACACCACCGCCGGGGTGGAGACCTACGACGACTTGTATGCCGACACGCGGGGCTGGGTGAAGAAGGGCTGGATCGACTACATCTGCCCGCAGATCTATTGGTCGATCGGTTTCGCACCTGCCGACTACGCCACACTCGTCGACTGGTGGTCCGACGTCGTGGACCGCACGCCGGTGCACCTCTACATCGGGCAGGCGACATACAAGGTCAACACCAACGGTGCGGTCGATCCGCACTGGTTGAACCCCGAAGAGCTCTCCTCGCACCTTCAACTGAATGCCTCCTACCCGCAGGTCGACGGCAACATCTATTTCTCCGCAGTTCCCGTGCGCAACGACGAACTGGGCGCAACGACCCTGCTGGACGAGAAGTGGTACTCCAAGCCTGCGCTGCTGCCGGTCACTCCTCGGCTCAAGCGGCGTGCGCCCGCGCGGGTCGACGACCTGACTCGACATGCTGACACGCTGCGGTGGAGCACCGGGTCACGCGACACGGCGCACTTCGCGATCTACCGAATCCCATTGCAGCACAGTCATTCTCACGCGAAGAGCCGCGATCTCGCCGACGCTCGATATCTCGCGGCCGTCATACCCGCGGACCGACGGAGCAACAGCTGGACCGACGGCGACGCCGGCTCCGGGACTCACGTGTATGTCGTGAGCGCCGTCGACAGGGCTGGCAACGAGAGCGCCGGGGTCGCGGTCAGTTGATACTGGGAAGCACCTGCGCGGCAACGGTTTCCAGCACGTCGATCGTTGCCGCGTAGGGCTTGTCGGAGCGGGGCCAGTGGGTGATGAGGTCGGTGAACCCTGCTTCCCGTGCCCGACCGACCGCGTCCTCGAACCGATCGACGCTCTCGTAGACCGATCCCCGTGAACCGTCGGCGTTGAGATGACGTTCGAACGTCGTGCCGTCGCGACCGGCCACCGCCAGGGCTTCACTCATGCGCTCGCTCGACTCGCGCAACCCGGACCACCAGTCGTCTTCGTTCTCAGTGGGTTTGCCGTAGGTGACCCAGCCGTCCCCGAGCTCTGCGGCAAGGCGCATCCCCTTGGGCGCATTCGCGGCGATGATGAAAGGCACCCGCGGTTGTTGCACGCAGCCGGGCAGGTTCCGCGCGTCGTGCGCGCTGAAGAACCTGCCGTCATACGTGACGTGGTCCTCAGTGAGGACCCGATCGAGCAGTCTGGCGAATTCGCCGAACCGATTGGTGCGTTCGCGCACGCTCAGTGATTCGCCGAGCAACTCGGAGTCGAGGTCACCGCCGCGACCCATCCCGCAGATGAACCGGCCGCCGGAGATGTCGTCGAGGGCCAGCACGTCACGCGCGAACGTGACGGGGTGCCGGAAGTTCGGCGAGGTGACGAATGTTCCCAACCGGATCGTCGAGGTCACCAGAGCCGCGGCGGTCAGGGTCGGCGTGGTGCCGAACCACGGCGAGTCGGGCAGACCGCCCCAGACCAGGTGGTCGTAGGTCCAGGCATGATCGAAGCCGAGTTCTTCGGCCGCACGCCATTGCGGCTCCATGTCGGCCCAACGGGCTTCGGGAAGAATGGTGATGCCTACGCGCATGAGGGCAGCCTATGCGGGTGCGACTACGGGCGACGGATCAACGGCAGGTAGGGCGACAGATCCGCACGAGAACCGGACGCGGACACCGCACCGTCGCGCTCGGCGTCCTCCCACGAGATGTCGCCGACAGCCAGCTTCAGCCACGAATCAGCGCTCAGCTCCACGACATTCGGCGGTGTGCCACGACGATGGGTGAGGCCTTCGATGACCTGCACCGCACCGTATGGCGGCACGCGCACCTCCACGCTGCGACCGGGCGCCTGCAACGCGAGCTCCTGCAGGCTGAAGCGCACGGCCGTCGCGAGCACGGTCCGTCCCACCTGCGGATCTGCGCACCACGCGAGCACCGCCGCACGACCCTCCTGTGCGTCGATCTTCCTCGCCGCCATCGATCACTCCTCTCGTGGAGTCATCCTCCCGCAGCAGCGGGCACGATCACGCCGCGGGTCGAGTGCCGGAGGAACCCACGCCGCGGGTCGAGTGCCGGAGGAACGCAGCGGGGGAAGGTGCATCGAGACCGCCGGCCGTCAACCCAGCACACCTCCACCTGTGGACAATCACAGGGTATGTGGACAACATTCGCCATCGAAAACCATTGCCAGCGCTGATGATTCATGACATACTCGAACACATGAACGATATCGGATCGGGCAGCGCGCGAGGCGCCGCAACGCTCGATGCCGTCGTGGTCCGGGCGTTCCACGACCGGTTGGACGACCCGGTCGCCACCGATGACCCGTGGGCT